>JADJDP010000010.1 GCA_016702645.1 Flavobacteriales bacterium | reverse complement strand
GTTGGAGGCGGCGCGGAGGACGATCGAGGAGTTGGAGGGTGGGAAGACTACGAGCTAGGCCACGGATGGTCGCCTCACCATTTCTCTAAGGATCTGTTAATTCCTACTCGGGGACCTGATCACGGTCTACGTTCGCGCCCGGAAAAGTGCTCATGCCCCAGCGAACGAAGAACACGTTGCTCATCAGGCTATTGACGTGCCTGCTCTTGCTGGGTGTGCAGCCTTGGTTCATAGGTCTTTATGCTGCCGAGTTGCCCACCGCGGGTTTCGAACTGGGAGCCTTGCCTTCAGAGGCCGAAGACCAGAACGAAGGGCTGGACGGGGATCCAGATCCCGACATCGCTGCATTTCAAGGTTGGTCCTTGCGCGCTGCCTTCGGACAGTGCTCTGCGCTGGTGGACTATGTTCCTGGATCCGATCGCAGCGGCCTATCGCTGTTGCCGGTTGCAGGGCTTCAGCCATCCGCTCCCTAAGTCGTCCCAAGTCCCGGAACTATTTCCGGGCAATGCGGTGCGACGTTGATCGTCTCCGCATCGATGTGCCGTGGTCCGTTCGGACCTGATGCGCATCACCAGGGTTCCACCCATCCGGTGTTGAGCTCATGCATGTTTTCGTTCGAGTAGAGCATTTCCCACATCCCATGCTTCATCCGCATTCGACCTCTTGTTACCGTGCTGCATCAAAGCACATCACTACGCTCCTGCACCGGCGTGTGTTCCCCGCATTCGTTCTTGGCGCGCTGCTCGTTGGATGCGCCGCTCACCACGAAGATGAGCACGAAGGGCATGAGCAAGGTCGTTATCCCGTCACCACTCCGCTCCTGACAGATACTGTCGTCGCGCGGGACTATGTGTGCCAGATCCACTCCGTGCAGCACATCGAGTTGCGCGCGCTGGAGAAGGGCTATTTGCAGGATATGCTGGTGGACGAAGGCCAGCAGGTGAGGGAAGGTCAACTCTTGTTCCGGATAAGACCGGTGCTCTACCTGGCCGAGGTACAACGAGCACAGGCAGAGGCCGAGTTCGCCGAGATCGAATACCGCAACACCAAGAGCCTGGCCGACAGCAACGTGGTATCGCCCAATGAATTGGCGATGGCCAAAGCGCGTCTCGATAAAGCGAAGGCCGAACTGAGCATGGCGCAGGCACACCTGGGCTTCACGGAGATCCATGCGCCCTTCGATGGCATCGTGGGCCGTTTCCATGTACGGAAGGGATCCTTGTTGGACGAAGGCGAGCTGCTCACGGAACTCTCCGACAACAGCACGATGTGGATCTACTTCAACGTGCCCGAAGCCGAATACCTGGCCTACCAGAAGAGCGCGCTGGCTGGCAATGGCACGAAAGTGAAATTGAGGATGGCCAATGGCGAACAGTTCGATCAAATAGGAGAGATCACCGCCATCGAATCCGATTTCAACAACACCACGGGCAACATCGCTTTTCGCGCCACATTCCCGAATCCACAGCGATTGCTGCGTCATGGGGAGACGGGCAGCATCCTCATGGAGTCCCGATTGGATGACGTCCTGATCATCCCGCAGAAGGCCACCTTCGAAGTGCTCGATCATCGCTATGTCTATGTGATCGGCACGGACAGCGTGATCCACAGCACGCGCATCGAAGTCGGTCCAGAGATGCAACACCTCTTCGTGGTGAAGGAGGGGATCGCGAAGGACGATCGCATCCTGTTGGAAGGCCTGCGGAAAGTGAAGGACAAGGAGAAGGTGGACTTCGAGTTCATCACCCCTGATTCCGTGGTTAAGCACCTGGACCTGTACGCTGAGTAACAGCAGAAAACCAGCTCAGCCATGTTCAGGAATTTCATCCAACGGCCGGTACTGGCCATCGTCATCTCGGTGCTTATCCTCTTCGTCGGCGGTCTCGCCATGAAGCAACTGCCCACTGCGCAGTTCCCGGAGATCGCGCCCACCACAGTGAACATGTTCATCGCGTACCCGGGCAGCAGCGCGGACGTGCTCACGAAGTCCACGATCATCCAGTTGGAAACGGCGATCAACGGCGTGCAGGGTATGCGCTACATCGCCTCCGATGCCACCAGCGCGGGCGAGGGTACCATCCGCGTGATCTTCGAGCCGGGCACCGATCCCAACGAAGCTGTGGTGCGCGTGAAGACACGCGTGGATCAAGTGATGCCTAACCTGCCGTTGCTCGTGCAACGCGAAGGGGTGATCATCACGCCGGTGCAGCCCAGCATGCTCATGTACGTGAACCTCTACGGCAACGGCGAGGACGCCGACGAGCTCTTCCTCTACAACTACGCGTTCACGCAGTTGATCCCTGAGATCCAACGGATCCCGGGCGTGGCGCAGGCGCAGATCCTGGGCAGCCGCAAGTACGCCATGCGCGTGTGGATGAAACCCGACCGCATGCGGGCCTACAACATCAGCGCGGAGGAAGTGATGAAGGCCATGGAGGAACAGAGCCTCATCGCACGACCCGGTCGTTTGGGCCAGAGCTCCGGCATCGAATCGCAATCGCTGGAGTATGTGCTGGTCTACCAAGGCCAGTTCAACGAACCCGAGCAGTACCGCAACATCATCATCCGTGCGAACGAGGAGGGCGAGATGATCAAGCTGCGCGACATCGCCGATGTGGAACTGGGCAGCGAATTCTTCGACATCTACTCGAACCTCGATGGTAAACCCTCCGCTTCGATCGTATTGAAGCAGACACTTGGCAGCAACGCCAGCGAGGTGATCGCGCAAGTGAAGGAGAAGCTGAAGGAGCAGGCTGAGTTCATGCCGCCGGGCATGGAGTACAAGGTGAGCTACGACGTTTCCACCTTCCTCGATGCGTCGATCGAGCAGGTGCTGCACACGCTGCGCGATGCCTTCATCCTGGTGGCGCTCGTGGTCTTCCTCTTCTTGGGCGATTGGCGCTCAACGCTGATCCCGATCATCGCCGTACCGGTGTCCCTTATCGGTGCCTTCTTCGTGATGCAGCTGTTCGGATTGTCCATCAACCTGATCACGTTGTTCGCATTGGTGCTCGCCATCGGCATCGTGGTGGACAACGCGATCGTGGTGGTGGAGGCTGTCCATGCCAAAATGGAGGCGAACCATCAGATCACGCCCTACGCTGCGGTGAAGGAGGTGATGGGCGAGATCGGCGGCGCGATCATCGCGATCACCTTGGTGATGGTCTCGGTGTTCATTCCCATCTCGTTCATGACCGGTCCGGTCGGCGTGTTCTACCGGCAGTTCTCCATCACCATGGCGGGGTCCATCATCATCTCTGCCATCGTAGCGCTCACCCTTACGCCCGTGCTCTGCGCCATGTTGATGAAGCCGCATAATGGCATGCGCAAGCGGTCGATCATGGACCGCTTCATCGATGGCTTCAACCGCTGGTTCGAGCGATTGACCGGCCGCTATGTGGCCATCCTCAACAAGATCGTCGTGCGGCGGGTGCTCACCTTCGGTCTGCTCGCCGGATTTTGCGTGGCCATCTTTCTCACTAACCAGGTGCTGCCCGCGGGCTTCATCCCCAGCGAGGACCAGGGCACCATCTACGCCATCGTGCAAACGCCGCCGGGCTCCACGCTGGAGACCACCAACAAAGTGGCGCATGACCTGCAGAAGATCTGCGAGGAGATCCCGGAAGTGTCATCCGTCTCTTCGCTCGCGGGCTACGAGATCATGACCGAAGGCCGCGGATCGAACGCGGGCACTTGCCTCATCGACCTGAAGCCGTGGCACGAGCGCGACAAGGATGTACACGAGGTGATGGAGGAATTGGAGCACAAGACCAAGGACCTCGGTGCCGTCATCGAATACTTCGAACCGCCCGCCGTTCCCGGCTTCGGCTCATCGGCGGGTTTCTCGCTGCGCATGCTGGACAAGACCAACGGCACGGACTACCACGAGTTCGAGCGCATCAACAACGAGTTCATGGCCGCGCTGGCGAAACGCAAGGAGCTTACCGGCTTGTTCACTTTTTACGCTGCGAACTTCCCGCAGTACGAGATGATCATCGACAACGGTCTGGCCATGCAGAAGGGCGTGTCCATCGGCAAGGCGGTGGAGAACCTGAACATCCTCATCGGGAGCACCTACGAGCAAGGCTTCATCCGCTTCGGCCGCTTCTTCAAGGTGTATGCGCAGGCGGCTCCGGAGTATCGTCGCTACCCCACGGATCTCACCGGTCTCTTCGTGAAGAACGAAGAAGGGGAGATGGTGCCGTACTCCTCGTTCATGCACTTCGAGAAGCGCCTCGGCCCCAACGAGATCACACGCTACAACCTGTACAACTCGGCCACCATCCGTGGTCTTTCGGTGGAAGGATACACCAGCGGCGACGCCATCAAGGCGATCCAGGAAGTGGCCAGGGAAACGCTGCCACGCGGCTACGACATCGCCTGGGAGGGCCTTTCGTACGATGAAGCTAAGCGTGGCAACGAAGCCATCTACATCTTCATCGTGGTGCTCATTTTCGTGTACCTCGTGCTCGCCGCCCAGTACGAGAGCTTCGTTCTTCCGCTGGTGGTCATCCTTTCACTACCGGTTGGTGTGCTCGGTTCTTTCCTCATGCTGAAGGCCATGGGCCTGGCCAACGATGTGTACGCGCAGATCGGCATCATCATGCTCATCGGGCTGTTGGGCAAGAACGCGGTGCTCATCGTGGAGTTCGCCGTGCAGAAGCAACGCGCCGGTGCCACCGTGTTGGAAGCAGCGATCGAAGGTGCGAAGGCCCGTTTCCGCCCGATCCTCATGACCTCCTTCGCCTTCATCGCGGGTCTGCTCCCGCTGGTGCTGGCATCGGGCGCCGGCGCGATCGGCAATCGCACCATCGGTTCATCATCGCTGGGTGGCATGCTCGTGGGTACGGTGATCGGCGTGCTGGTGATCCCGGGCTCTATTACGTTTTCGCCACCCTGATCAAGGGCCGGAAGCTCATCAGCGATGAACGCGACGAACCCGTATCGGAGGAGTTCGTGCGCGCAGGTGAGGAAGTGAGCAGGACCCGCGAAACCTACAGGATGCTGAACGCACGCCTGAAGGAGATCCTGAAACGCAAGAAGGACTGATAGAAGACCATAGCCATGCGCCGACCGATGAATATTCTTCCAGCTGACTTGCCTGCTGGCATTGCTGTCTCTCGCGTCATGCGTACCTGCGCTGAAGGTGCGCGAAACGCGAAAGTCCCAGCCCGCCAGCTACGCCGGTTCCATGGACACCACGAACGCCGCAACAATGAGCTGGCAGCAGTTCTTCACGGATGCGAACCTCCGTGCGCTCATCGACAGTGCCCTGGCCAACAACCAGGAACTGAACATCATGCTGCAGGAGATCACCATCGCGCAGAGCGAGGTGCGCGCGCGCAAAGGCGAGTACCTGCCCTTCGTGGACTTCGGTGCCGCTGCCGGTGTGGAGAAGGTGGGCGAGTTCACGCGCAACGGAGCCGTGGAGCACAACCTGGAGATCGATCACGACACAAAGTTCCCCGAACCGCTGCCGGACTTCATGCTAGGTGCTCGCGCCTCGTGGGAACTGGACATCTGGAAGAAGCTGCGGAACGCCAAGCAAGCGGCCGTCATGCGCTACCTCGGAACCCTAGAGGGCAAGAACTTCATGGTCACCAACCTCGTCGCGGAGATCGCGAACGCCTATTACGAATTGATGGCGCTGGACAACCAGCTGGAGATCCTGCGCAACAACATCGCCATCCAGCAGGATGCGTTGGGTATCGTGAGGCTTGAGAAGCAGGCGGCGAAGGTCACGGAGCTCGCCGTGCGGCGTTTCGAGGCCGAGGTGCTCAAGAACCGGAGCAACCAGTTCGACATCCAGCAGCGCATCGTGGAAATGGAGAACCGGATCAACTTCTTGGTGGGCCGTTATCCGCAACCCGTTGCGCGCAATTCACAGGCGTTCTCCAGCCTCATTCCCGATACCATCTACGCGGGGCTTCCATCGCAATTGCTCACCCAGCGTCCTGACATCCGCCAGGCGGAATTGGAATTGACGGCCGCCAAGCTCGATGTGAGGTCCGCGCGAGCGAACTTCTACCCATCGCTTCGTCTCACCGCTGGCATCGGGCTGAACGCCTTCGATGCTTCAAGGCTCATGGAAACCCCGGCCTCGTTGCTCTACAATGTGGCCGGTGATCTGGTCGCCCCGCTGATCAACCGGAACGCGATCAAGGCCACCTATGTCAGTGCCAATGCGCGCCAGTTGCAAGCCGTGTACGACTACGAGCGCGTAGTGCTCAATGCCTACGTCGAAGTAGTGAACCAGCTCTCGAACATCCAGAACCTGCGCACCAGCTATGACCTGCGCGCACAACAGGTGGATGCGCTCTCCAGTTCCATCACCATCTCCACCAACCTCTTCCGTTCGGCCCGCGCCGATTACATGGAAGTGCTGCTCACCCAACGCGATGCACTTGAGTCACGTTTTGAACTGGTGGAAACGCGCAAGCAGCAGTTGAACGCGATGGTGAAAGTGTACCAGGCGTTAGGGGGTGGATGGCGCTAGCAGGAAGTGGATGATGGGTCAGCGTTGCTTGGCCCAGTGCCGACGAACGAAAGAGATCCAGTCGCCTTCCTCCGGTCCGATACGCACGTCCGGCGTGATCCCATTGCGATCATAGGACAGGCCGTGATCGATCCGGTTCATCCGGCTGGTGGGGATGGAAGCGACGAGCCCATCGCAGCCCAGGTCATGGTTCATCAGGTCGCCGTAGTCCATGAAGCCTCCGGTGTTCTCGCCGAAGATCACGGACTTGCCGCTCATGCCCCGTGCCAGTTCCAGGAACGACTCGCCGCTGCTGGCCGTGCCTGCATCACCGAGGATCGCTACCCGACGTGGCATCGCCTTCCCCCGGCCGAAGCGGGTGGTGCTGCCGTGCCCCACGGACCAGGTGTTCGGATTTTTCTTTCCGTGGCGCACCCACTTGTCGATACGCGCCGCCGATCGTCCGCTAAGCATGTCTTTGTTCTTCTCACGCCACGCTTTCAGCAAGGCGGTGTTCTCCGGGCTCATCCAGTGGTTGGCCCCGAACTCCTTGAACGGCTTGGTGTAGAGATAGGGCAACAGGCTGAGGAACACATCCGTTGATCCACCGCCGTTCCCCCGGAAGTCCACGATCCAGTTCGGGATGCGCTCCAGATCCGCCGTATGGACCTTCACCAGGCTATCGAGCACCGCCTTGTTCTTCAGGTCGCAAGAGCCCAGCTTGATGTACAAGATGGTGTCGTCCAGCATCCTCCATTGCACTTCCTCGCCGTAGGTGAGTTCGAATGTGCGCGGGTCCATCGCGCCGATCGGTGGAGCCACTGCGTGCCAAGTGCCGATGCCTTTCATGGCGAGATGTCCGGGCGCATGGGTGCCGGTCGTTTCGATCAGCTTCATGTCCCCACGTCCGTAGCGCACATTGCATCGGCCGTCCACCGGTTCCGTCACCGTGAATTTCACCATGCTTTCCTTCCAGTTCGGGTTCTCGGATAACACGATGATCGCATCGTACGCACCGAGACTGTCATTGTAAACGATACCCACGCGGTACGTTTCGAGCGACCACATCCCTTCGAGGGTGCGTAGCTGCTCCCGATGCACGCTGAAGTGCTGGTCCAGTGTCGCTCTCGTCCACGCGGTCGTGCGCGGTGGTGTGGGCGCGCTGCCACCACTGGTGTGCGCAAAGCTGCCTGCCAGTTGTAGGTGCTTGTCCCAGAAGAAGGCCCGATAGGTGTCCAGCAGCGTGAAGCAGGTCGACTTGTCCGTGGTGCCTGCGGCGGCTGTGCGCACCGAATCAACCAACGCATCGTAACGTGTGCGTGTGGCCGTGTTCACCTTGTCGTGAAAGCCGGCATAGTTGTGCGTGACCTTCTCGATGAACAGGTCGAGGTTGCGCGAACACGAGCACGTGTCCTGGGCAGAAAGATGGATCGGGAACAACAGTAAAGCGATGCGCAACCACTTCTTCATGGGTCAAAGGAAGCGGTCACGCCGCCATATGCCCCCATTTGCACGTCAGGCGGCGTTGAGGACTAACCCCAGACAGCCTCCCAAAGCCCCTCGATGATGTTCGGCTCTATCACCGATATGTACACGATGAGCAAGGTCAGCCCGATCAAGACCAGCAGCGCGACCAGAAAAGGTTGCCATGCGGTCTTGCGGATGCGTGCAGCGATCAGCAGGCTAATGATGAGCAGAAGTTCGACCGTCGCGCTTACTTCCGGTGCGATCGCACGACCGAGCGTAGGGTTGATGAAAGGCACCGCCGTGAGCATCATGTAGCGCGAGTGATAGGCCGTGTTCCTGCGGTACCCTATGGCGAATGCGTAGAACGCCAGGAAGGCACCACCGTCGAAGAAGGAAGCGCCCAGCAGCGCGGCTTCTTTGTGGCGCAACTGGCCATAGTTGGTTACGGCCATAAAGCCGACGACGATGAGCGGAACGAGGAGGTAGGATAAGCGCCCGATGCGCTTGTGCCGTTCGATCAGCCCCTTGGCAGCAAGGAAGGCCTGAGTGATCAGCATGACCAGCCAGGCCGCGATGGTGAGCAAATGGAAATGCACTTCCCAGCCTACACCGCCGAAGCGCGGGAAGAAGTCCCAATAGCTCGTGCGGAAACCGAAGTAGCTCAACGGAACCAGCACGATCACCAGCAGCACGATGCTGCGGTAGGTCTTCGCCATGGGACTTGAACGGTCCATGGCGCAAGGCTACCGGGCTCAGGCCAACGTGATCTTGGAAGAATCCGACAAAACGAAAGCGCCGGGCGGTCGGCCCATGTGCTTCTGGAACGCGTTGGCCATGTGCGCGTGGTCGTAATAGCCGCAGTCCCAGGCGATGTCCATCAGGCTGCGTGTACCGCCGTGGTGCGCTACTACGCCGAACGCATGGTTGAAACGCGTGAGGTCGATGAACTCCTTCGGCGTGATGCCGAGCTGCTGCTTGAATTGGCGCTCCAGTTGCCTTGCCGTGGTGCAATGCCAGCGTATCAGATCATCAATGCGCACACGGCCCAGGCGCTCCTCAACGCTCGCCACGACCTCCACCAACGAGAAGCGCGGCGGCTCCAGACGCTCCAAGTAGAAGCGGTCCACGTAAGCTGCCGGTTGCCGAAGTATGAGCTCCGGGTTCGGGAACTGCGACCGGTCGAAGGGTTGCACATCATCGGCCATACGATCCATCGGATCGTAGCGGTGGAAGAAGGTGAAGCCGCCCGGCTTGAAGGTGATCCCGAACATCAGGCTCTCGCCCGCGAGCACCTGCGTATCGCCATGGGTCTGAGCACCCACGCATCAACGCTCCCTCTTCACACCAGCGCGTACCGAAGCGGGAGCTTTTGATGCCATCGCCCAGATTCAGCACCAGGCTCACCCCGCCGTCGGGCAGCAACTCGATTGGTTCCTGCCGCTCCTGTCGGCCCGTGATTAGCCAGTACTGCTGGATGAAAGGACGCAGTGCGGAATCGGGGTGAAGGCATTGAAGGTCACATCGCAAACCATACGGCCACGCCGCACCCTCTTATGCCACCACCGCCATTGCTCGGCACATACCTGTTCCGTAAAGCACCTAAGGCGAGATATTCGTTGCCGTAACCCGATCAAAGGGAACCACCAGCCAAGGCGGATGGTGGTCAATGACGCACCACCACGGTGCCTTTCTCGTTCCACGCACCGCCCACGAGACTGTAGTGATAGACGCCTTCCGCCAAGTCCTGCACGGCGATCGTCACCGTGCGAGACCCATCGGACAGGGTGCCGGACGTCATCGAGCGCACGTTGCCCTTGCGCATCGAACAACGTAAGTCTACACTGCTCCCCACCGGATGAACGTGGAACTTCCAGCGTGAGAACATCATTGGCCGGGTTCGGGTCAGGTGCCAGCCTGTGAGGCCGAGGGGTCCTGGAAGGCCCGTACTGAAACCGAAGGCGAGTTCATCCACGATGTCTGTTCCGAGTTGGAGCGTGCCGAAGGCACCGGCCCATTACGATGATGTTCGCAATCAGGGATGAGGTCTGGTTGTGGGTGATGGGAACTCAAGGTGGTGAACGCCGTGACGCTCGTATCAAGCCAGAACGTACAATTCAGGGGAGAATGATGGGATCACCGGCTGAAAGAGACGAGAAGAAGACCTTGCCCCGTCTCACTGGCTCTTCAGGCAGGCGCTCAAGATGGTGGGACGTTCGGTGTATGCGAACTGCGACATGGCCGTGCCACTGATGGTCATGAACCCGGGGTCCCAGGTACGTACCAACATTGAAGTCGCCCCCTGACAGGCGGGGGAAAAAGGTTCTACGCTAACATCCGGATCACCGTTGGTGGTAACCCAGCCAACGGGGTTCCATGAACCGTCCTCATCCACCCAGTCCTCGAATCCGCCGTTGGGATCGGCAGCGGAAGGCACCGCCCGGTAAAAACAAGCGAACAAGTGTACTGGTTCCATGGTTTGTGCGTTATGCGCATGGTAGCGCGGTTACATCCGAAACACCAAAGCTAGAGCATAGTTCAGCTACGCTACTGATAATCTTCAACCGGCGCCCCGCTTCGCCGACCGCGCAGCGCCGCGAACGATCCTCGAAGAAGCGGTGGCTTCTGCTACGGGGACCGTGTCAAGCCGCCCGCCTGGGGCCATTGGAATGTCCGCCAGTTCCTTGTCTTTCCTTTCAACTCCTCTTCAATGCCGAAATCGTCCAAGTCCCAGCCAGAATATGACCGGTAGTCGAGCCACTGACCCCCCCACGCCTCAACGCCACCTTCGCCGTCCTTCTTCTCGCCTCACCCCCCTCCGGCCAGCGAGGAAATCGTCGGGCTTCTTCCATCATCGGATGACGGTCGATATCCACTTCTTGCGATACCCCTGATGCGTTCACTCTGAGATCGATCGTGTCGTAGTACAACGTTGCCGCGTGCAAGACGTTTTCCGCTAACCGGTCAAGAACGAACTGCAACGTGTACGCTGTCGCTGCGCTCGCATTCAGTGCGCATGAACCGTCGTAGTCGCCGAATTCCTCGGTGTCCGGAAGCATGACATCTATTCGTGAAGGCCGACAACCACTTGGATGTCTTCCCGGCCTTGAAGGGCATCCTCGCATGCGCGAATGGCATCCAACAGCAGTTCGGCGTTTCCCCATTTGTACTTGTCATAGAAGCTCGCATAATCCGGATACAGCCGCTCGCAGATCGTGAGGGCAAGCCGCAGTTGATCATCGGATGTCATGCCCATGATCCGCTTGCTGAGTTGCTCTCTGAACGTTGTGAATTCCATGCCTATCCTATGCTGGCTGTACCGTTGTGCCCACAACACTCTCCAACGCCACCTTCGCCTGTTGCACGTTCTTCACATCCTGCACGCTCACCCTTAGCGTCCCGCCTTCTCGTACACCTTGAAGCGCCGCGGTTGCGCTTGCACCGCCCGCAGCACCGCATGGAACCCATCCCCGGCGAAGAACGGATGCTTCTGGTCCGCGATGAAGGTGCCGATGAGCGTGCCCTTCTTCAGCACCATCTTCTCCAGGCCCATCTGCTGGCCCAGCCAACGCAGGCGGATGGCCTCCATCAGTTCCATCACCTGTTGTGGTATCGGCCCGAAGCGGTCCGTGACTTCCGTCGTGAACTTCTGCAGTTCCTTCTCGTCCTTGATGTCGTCGAGCTTGCGGTAGAGCGCGAGGCGTTCGGCGGTCTCGCTCACGTAGCTGTTCGGGATCAGCATCGTCAGGTCGGTCTCGATGATGCAATCGTCGCTCTGGTCGCGGGTGCCGCCGCGTGCGAGCTGGCGGTCCTCGAAGAGCTCCGCGAAGTGCTCGCTCTTCAATTCGCGCACGGCCTCCTCCAGGATCTTGTGGTAGGTCTCGAAGCCGATGTCGTTGATGAAGCCGCTCTGTTCCGCGCCGAGCAGGTCGCCCGCACCACGGATGTCGAGGTCCTTCATCGCGATGTGGATGCCGCTGCCGAGGTCGCTGAACTGTTCGATGGCTTGCAGGCGCTTGCGCGACAGGTCGGGGAGCAGGTGCGGACTCGGCGCGAGCAGGTAGCAGTAGGCCTTCTTGTTGCTGCGGCCCACGCGACCGCGCAATTGGTGCAGATCGCTGAGGCCGAAGTTCTGCGCCTCGTTCACGATGATCGTGTTCGCGTTCGGGATGTCGAGGCCGTTCTCCACGATGGTGGTGCACACGAGCACGTCGGTGTTGCCTTCGATGAAGTCGAGCATCACTTCCTCCAGCTTGTGGCCTTCCAGCTGACCGTGGCCCACGCCCACGCGCGCGCCGGGCACCAGCTTGCGGATCATGTCGGCGATGAACTCGATGTTCTTCACCTTGTCGTGCAGGAAGTACACCTGGCCGCCGCGCGAGAGCTCGTACTCGATCGCACCGCGGATCGTCACTTCATCATACGGCTGCAGCATGGTGCTCACCGGATAGCGGTTCGGCGGCGGCGTGCTGATGATGCTGAGGTCGCGCGCGCCCATCAGGCTGAACTGCAGTGTGCGCGGGATCGGCGTGGCGGTGAGCGTGAGCGTGTCCACCGTGGCGCGCAGCGTCTTCAACTTGTCCTTCACGTTCACGCCGAACTTCTGCTCTTCATCGATGATCAGCAGGCCGAGGTCCTTGTACACCACGTCCTTGCTCACCAGCCGGTGCGTGCCGATGATGATGTCGATCTTCCCGTCCTTCAGGTCTTTCAGGATCTGCGTTTGATCGGCGCTGCTGCGGAAGCGGTTGATGTAATCCACTCGGACGGGTAGTCCTTTCATGCGCGCCGCGAAGCTCTTGGCATGCTGCAGGCGAGGATGGTGGTGGGCACCAGCACCGCCACCTGCCTGCTGTCGCACACTGCTTTGAACGCCGCGCGCATCGCCACTTCCGTCTTGCCGAAGCCGACATCGCCACAGACCAGCCGATCCATCGGCGTGGCCTTTTCCATGTCGCGCTTCACGTCCTGCGTGGCCTTCAACTGGTCGGGCGTGTCCTCGTAGATGAAGCTCGCTTCCAGTTCGTGCTGCAGGTAGTTGTCCGGCTGGAACGCGAAGCCCGGCTTGCTCTTGCGCTGCGCGTAGAGCTTGATCAGATCGAAGGCCAGCGCCTTCACCTTCGCCTTCGTGCGCTCCTTCAGGTTCTTCCACGCCGGGCTGCCGAGCTTGCTCACGTTCGGCGCGCCTCCTGCTTCCTCGCCGCTGTATTTGCTCACGCGGTGCAGGCTGTGGATGCCCACGTAGAGGATGTCGTTGTCGCGGTAGATCAGTCGGATCGCTTCCTGCATCGAACCGCCCGCGTCGATCTTCTCCAGTCCGCTGAACACGCCCACGCCGTGATCGATGTGTACCACCAGGTCGCCGGGCTTCAGTTGCGTCAGCTCCTTCAGCGTGAGCGCCTGCGAATTCTTGCGGAAACCCTCCTTCAGCCGGAAGCGGTGGTAACGCTCGAAGATCTGGTGGTCGGTGTAGAGCGCCAGCTTCAGTTCGGGGTCGATGAAGCCTTCGTGCAGGTCGAGCACCAGCGGCGTGAAGGCCACCTCGTGCTCCATGTCGTTGAAGATGGAGTAGAGGCGTTCGCTCTGCTTCGCGCTGTTGCACGCGATCAGGTTGGTGTAGCCCGCGTTCTGCTTGTTGTGCAGGTCGCCGCTGAGGACCTTGAATTCTTTGGCGAAAGTCGGCTGCGGGCGTTGTTGAAAGTCCACAACGACCGCGCGTCTGGTTGTTTGGTGCTTCTCTGTGCCTGTGCTCCGTGACCGCATTCCCCCAGAACACCTTGCGGAACCCGAGCAACCCCTTGATGAGCGCGCCATCCGTCGCGAGAAGATCGCTGGGCGTTGCGTGCTTGTCCTTGTCGGGAAGACGTTCGTACGCTTCGCCGAGCAGCTTCGATTGTTTCGTGGCCGCATCACCGATGGCTTGCAGATCGCGCAACCAGATAGTGGCGTTCTCCGGCAATTGCGCGAAGAAGAGTTGTTGGCGCGCAGCATCCTCATCCTGGAGATCCGGCACGATCACCGCTTCCGCAAGTCGCTCCACGGTCAGCTGGTCCTGCGGATCGAAGCGGCGCACGCTCTCCACGGTATCGCCGTAGAGCTCGATGCGGTAAGGCTTGTCGCTGCCGTAGCTGAACACGTCCACGATCCCGCCGCGCACGCTGAATTGCCCGGGTTCGTACACGAACTCCACGCGGGAAAAACCCGTCTCGTGCAGCCATTCCTCCAGCGCGTCGATCGGCAGTTCCTCGCTGCGCTTCACGGTGAGCGTGTTCTTCACCATCGTCTCCTGACCCACCACCAGCGGCACCAGCGCCTCCGGATACGTCACGATCACCAAGTGCTTGTCACCCTGAGCCTGTCGAATGGTCATCAGCACCTCCAGCACTTCCGTGCGGGTCACCCGTTCACCGTCGTGGTGGCCATCTGGATCGTACGGCGAACGCGATGGCGCCGGATAGAAGAACAGGTCTTCGTTCTTCTTCTCTCTCACCCTATCACCCTCTTTCCCTCCTCGCAACGCTTCCAGGTCATTCATGAAGTACGCCGCCTCTTCCTTGTCGGTGAGCACGAACACATGCACGCCCTTCATGCGGTCGATGACCGATGCCGCGATCAGCGCTTGCGACGAACCGATGGTGCCGGCGATCTGCACGCGGGCGTTCGCCGGTTGCAAACCTTCGGCGACCCGCGCCACACGCGCATCGTTGCGGAAGAGGGAGAGGAGGTCGGGGAGGGAGGTCAAACTCATGGACGCCAAAATGCCCGAAACCCGGTGCCGGGGATTCCGGGCATCGGGTTCGGGAACGGGGCAAAGCTACGGGTGGGAAGGCGCTGCCTTCACCTCTTCATCTCCTTCACCCCCGGAGACATGCGACGACACGGCCTTCCACAGGCCCTCGGTCTTGATGAACACGTTGCTCGACCAGTACGTGCTCGCTGTGGAGTCCGACATCATGTGCCCCATGCCGCTGACGATCGCCGTTCCGTTGGGCCAGGTCTCGAGTCGCTTGATCTCGTACCAGAACGAGTCCACCTTCCATTCGTTCTTCTTGATTCACTCCAGTTCATCGGCCTTCGTGAAGGTGTTGCCTTCCGCATCGATCATTTGGAAGTCGCCATGCAGGATCCTGTCCAGGAGCACAGTGTCCTGTTCGCGATAGGCAGTGGACCATTCCACTTCCTTCAGGTAACGGAGCGCTTCGTGGTCCTCTTGTCGGCGATCGGCTCCGGCCCACCGCACGAGACCAGCAAGGTCATCAGCAACGCGAACACCCCGCCGGAGATCATCCGTTGTGTGCGCGGTTCCATCATTTCTTTCCGAGCGCCATCGCTCTCACGTCCTCGGTCGGTAGCAGCTTCCTACGTCGACGGGCGGGCTCAGCCCCGGATCGCGATCGCGCTTATCTCCAGGTTCACCCCGCGCGGAAGTTCCTTCACACCCACCGTCTCGCGAGCGGGGGGATCACCCTGGAAGTAGGTCTGGTACACCCGGCTCACCTCCGCGTAGAACTGCAGATTGCTGATGTACACGGTGCATTTCACCAGATGCTCGTAACCCAGGCCGGCACCGTTCAGCACCGCTCCGATGTTCTCCATCACCTGTTGTGTCTCCTCGGTGATGTTACCCGTCCGCAACTGGCGGGTACCGCCAACGCTGGCGATCTGGCCACTGAGGAAAATGAAACCACCCGCTTCCATGGCAGGTGTATAAGGGGTGCCGGAGGTGTTATCGTCAACGGCGCGGATCGTACGCTTCATGAGGGTTCGCTCTCCATGCGCGCTGATGCGCAGGGGCCACTAAGTTGCACAGAACCTTCAGTATCGCAAAAGTTGCTCCGCAGCCGGTGCATCCCGTAAGGCCAGGAATGGACAGGCCGGTCATTGATGCCGATGCCTTCTTAGGCATCATCGCCTTCTCCACCATCCCCTTGCTGCCGATATACAGCGGACAGCGCTGGTGCAGTTCGGTCGGCTTAAGGTCCAGGATGCGTGTGCTCCATCGGTGGCAACGCCGCCAGCTTGTTCCACGATCATGGCCAAGGGATTGGCCTCGTAGAGCAGGCGCAGTTTCCCTTTCGGTGACTTGGCCGTGGCGGGGTAGAGGTAGATACCGCCCTTGAGCAAATTGCGGTGGAAGTCGGCCACCAAACTACCGATGTAGCGGGCGCTCATCTTCTGCTTCTTGCAGTCATCGATGTAGCGTTGAACGCCTGCGGGGAAATCGTACAGGTTACCCTCGTTCACCGAGTAGATGCTCCCCTCCTCGGGCGTCCTCATGTCCGGGTGGCTCAGGCAGAAGGTGCCGATGCTGGGGTCCAGCGTGAACCCGTTCACCCCGTGCCCCGTGGTGTACACGAGCATGGTGCTGCTACCGTAGATGATGTAGCCCGCCGCCACCTGCGCGGTGCCGGGCTGCATGAAGTCCTCCATCGTGGCTTTGTCACCCGTGCTCACGCGGCGGTAGATGCTGAAGATCGTACCGATGCTCACGTTCACGTCGATGTTGCTGCTGCCATCCAGCGGGTCCATGCTCACCACGTACTTCCCTCCGTTGTCGAAGTGTACGATGTCATCGTTCTCCTCGCTGGCCACCGCACACACCTCGCCCTGGCTCCGCAGCAGGCGGATGAAGAGGTCGTTGGCATACACATCGAGCTTCTGCTGTGCTTCGCCCTGCACGTTCTCCGTGCCTTGTGCACCGAGGATGTCCTCTGCAAGACCGGCCTTGTTCACCTCCCGGTTCACCATTTTACCCGCCAGCCGGAAGCTGGTGAGCAGCTGCGTGAGCTCGCCCGTGGCATAGGTGAATTCGTGCTGGCGTTCGGTGATGAACTCGGCGAGGGTCTTGATCTGGGCCATGTGTCGCAAAGATGCGAAGCACCCTTCGCCTCGCTCATGGGATCCACCGCTTTCTTTGTGTGCATGGAGGTGATCGTTCGAAGAGCGGAAGCGCGCGATGTGCCGCAGATGCTTGCGCTGGTGCGTGAACTGGCAACGTTCGAGAAGGAGCCGGAGGCGGTGACCGTGACGGAAGCCGAGATGCTCGATGCCGGCTTTGGTGCCGCCCCTGTATGGTTCGGTTGGGTGGCCGAGTCACAGGGCACGGTCTTCGGCATGGCGGTGTGCTACACACGTTATTCGACCTGGCGCGGAAGGACGATCTACCTGGAGGACATCGTGGTGACCGAGGCCGGCCGTGGTAAGAAAGTGGGTGAACGCCTCTTTCGCGAATGCGTGAAGCATGCCGCCGCGAACGACTACAACTGGATGCGCTGGCAGGTGCTGGATTGGAACACCGATGCCATCCGGTTCTACGAACGCTTCGGGGCGAGCATTTCGCCGGGCTGGTTGAACGGTGAGCTGACGAAGGAGCAATTGCACAACTTGGCAGCGCAATGAAGGTCTTCAAGTTCGGCGGAGCGAGTGTGAAGGATGCTGCTGGCGTGCGCAACTTGGCAGGTGTGCTCAGGCATTTCGCAAGCGACGACCTGCTCATCGTGGTGAGTGCGATGGGCAAGACCACCAACGCGCTGGAAGAAGTGGTTTGGGCCCACGCCGAAGGACGGAGTACCCGGGAGATGCTGGAACGCCTGCGGGCTTCCCACTTGAGCGTGCTGGCCGAGGTGGCCCCTGTGGACGTGGCTGCGGCCGCAGAGCTGGTCCTGCATTTCGACCGCCTCAGCGCAGTGCTGGGCAAGGGACCTTCAGGAATGTCGATCGGGACTACGATCAGATCGTTTCACAGGGCGAGACTGGAGCACCCTGATCGTGGGTGCGCATCTGAAGCATACCGGCATTCCGAACACATGGATCGATGCACGCACCGTGGTGCGGACGGACAACACCTACCGTAGTGCACGTATTGATTGGGAAACTTCCGAACGTCGTTCAGCCACCCTGCTCGCCGAGGTGACGGGGAGCCCCAAGCGCATCGTGACCCAAGGCTTCATCGGGTTCTCAAGTGAAGGTGATACCACCACACTCGGGCGCGAAGGCTCGGATTTCAGCGCAGCCATCTTCGCCTACTTGCTCGATGCCGAGAGCGTGACGATCTGGAAGGACGTGCCCGGTATGTTCAACGCGGACCCCAAGCGCTTCCCGGATACCAAGCTCCTGTCGCACATCAGCTACCGCGAAGCCATCGAACTCAGCTACTTCGGGGCGAGCGTGATCCACCCACGGACGCTTCAGCCCTTGCAGAAGAAGCACATCCCGCTCTACGTACGTTCGTTCGTGGACCTGGCAGCTGCGGGCAGCACGATCGATGATCGCAGCGAGAACGATTCGCTCATTCCGTCCTTCATCATCAAGCCCGGGCAGGTGCTCATCAGCATGACCCCAAGGGACCTCTCGTTCATCGTGGAGGAGAACCTCAGCGACATCTTCTCCGTCTTCGCTCAGCACGGTGTCCGCATCAATCTCATGCAGAACAGCGCCGTGGCGTTCACGGTATGTGTTGACAACGACAACCGTGTGAAACCACTGGTGTTGGACCTGCGCCGTGACTATGAAGTGCGTTGGAACGAGGATCTGGAGCTGGTGACCGTCCGGCACTTCGATGAGCCCACGCTCACGAAGCTCACGAGCGGGAAAGAGGTGCTGATCGAACAACGCAGTCGGAATACCGCGCGCTTCGTGGTGAAGTAGGAGGTTTACGGTGCGATAGCTTCGCCGCATGTTCCTATCCAGAGGTCTTCGTGGAATGCTGCTGATCGGCTTGGTATTGTGCAGATGCTTGCACCACCAGCCGCGGTTGCCCAGTCGGCACAAGCCAGGAGGGACAGCCTGAAGAAGGTGGTCGGTGATCTGCGCCTGCGTATGGATGCTGCCGACTCAACGGGAGATGTGCGCGATGCGATCGATGCGCGTTTGAGCCTGGCATCCGTTGTCAAGCCGAATGAAGCCTTGGACCTGCTGGAGGATGCGGCCGCGGGTGCCCAGAGTGCGGATCTGCTGGAACTCGAAGTGGTCGTTCGCAAGCGCTTGGCCGAGGCTCTTGCAAAGTCCGGCAAACATGCTCGGGCATTTGAGGAAGCCATGCATGTAACTGCTTTGGACGAGGTGCGCCTGGCCGAACAGTACTTGTTCCTCGAGGCCCGCACTGACAGTGCTCTCACCCGGACGACTGAGCAGCGTGACAGCTTGATAAATAACTGGCAAGAAGAACTTCAAGAGGCCAGGCACCGCGAGTCGCACATGGAAGCGACCGCTGAGCGCTGGATGTTCATCGCGCTGGGCCTTGCGTTGGCCTTGATGTTGATGCTGTTGATCGTGCTGGTGCGTGGGAGCCGCCAGAACAAGCGCACGCGCAAGGAGATCGAAGCGCTGCGTGCGGAGATCGTGGCGATGAAGGAGGCGCCGAAGAACCGAATGCGCGAGCCTGCGGTTGTGCGTGTGACCGAGACGCCTGTGGCTGTCGATGCTGTAGCAGAGGCGGAACCCATCGGGGCGGATACGTCCGTCATGGACGCGACATTGCTGGCGCTTTTTCGCAAGCGGGCACCCGAACGATTGGCCACATTGCGCGATGCACGCGCACGCGGTGATCAGGAGAAAGTGGCGCGCGTCGTACACACGCTCAAGCCCCAGCTTGTCGCGCTGGACGAGAACGGCTTGGGTGCCTTGTGCATACGGATCACAGTTGGCGATGCGTCGCGCGATCCCAAGGAGTTGAACACCGACCTCGATCTGCTGGAGCGCTCGATCGAGCAGTTGCTCTCCTAGGTCAATTCTCTTCGAGTAACCGGATCACCCGGTCGGGGTAGTCGCTGATGATGCCGTCCACACCAAGGGCGATCACCTTGCGGATGTCGGTCTCTTCGTTCACCGTCCACACCACCACCTCGACGTTCTTCTCGTGCAGGAGCTTCACATCGTTGGCATCGATCAGGCCGAACCACGGACTGTAGATGGTGGGCGCGAAGGAGAGGCGCTTGAGGTTCTCGTTCCAGCCGTCCTGGTTCTCCACAAGGAATGCGATGGAGATGTCCGGACGCTCCGCGTGTACCGCTTCAAGGACCGCAGGGTCGAAGGATTGGATGATGCATCGATCGGCAAGGCCCAACGAGTCGATAGCTTCTATCACGATGCGCACGAACTTGGCGGGTGGCGGCTGATGGCTGCCATACAGGGCGGGGTCGCTCTTGATCTCGATGGAATAACCTGGCGCGGGGACACCGCTGATCATGGCATGTTCGTCCGCCGCTTCCACCACTCCCGTAACAAAGGCTTGTAAGCCCGCTTGGGCTCTTGCATGGGGAAGTCCGCTTGCTCCAGTCTTCCGCAGTCGAAGGTCTGGATCTCACGCACGCTCATCTTGAACAGGTTGAAGGAACGCTCGACCGCCTCGGCAATGCTGTCCCCGTTGGGTTGCAGGCACAGTCGATGGCTCATCCATGGCTCATGGGAAACGACCACCTGCCCATCGCCGCTGATCACCACGTCCAGTTCCAGGTAGTCCGCACCCAACTCGGTGGCCTTCAGGAACGCGGGTAGCGTGTTCTCGGGCAGGAGACCGCGGCAACCACGGTGACCATGCACTTAGGGGTGTGGGTTGTGCGTCATGCAGGCGGGGAAGAGCCCGGCGGTGAGGAGCGCGCTCGCCGGTGCGTTAGGATGGAGTGCCATTCGGGAAGGCTTCGAGGATCTTGCGGGCGAGAACATCCGCCATCTTGTAGCGGCCTTCGTGCGTGACACCGGCGATGTGTGGTGTGAGCAACACGCGGGGGTGACCGAAGAGCCGTTGCTGGGTGGCCGGTTCCATCGCAGGGTCCACACCACTGAGATCGGCACGTTCGAACTCCAGCACATCCAGACCGGCAGCGATCACGCGGCCGTGGTCCAAGGCGTCCAGCAACGCTGCTGTATGCACGATACCGCCGCGTGACGTATTCAGGAACCATACCGGCTTGCCAAGGCGCAGGAAGAAATCGTGATCGGCGTAGTGGTACGTTTCCTTCGACAAGGGAAGATGCATGCTGATCACATCGCTTTCCCGCAGCAGGCGTTCCAGCAGGCACTCCCGGACCCCAGCACGTTCGAAGCCGCTGCGGTACTTGTCGTGCGCGAGCACCTTCACCCCGAAGCCGCGAAGCTTCTCCGCGAAGGCACTGCCCATCTGCCCGTAGCCGATGATGCCCACCGTCTTGCCGCGCAGGTCCGTGCCCCGGTTCTCCTCACGCATCCACAGGCCGCTATGCACTTGTGTGTTCGCGCGCACCAGTGCCTTCATCAGCGCGAGCAGGAGCATCACGCAGGTCTCGCCCACGCCATCGCGATTTCCTTCCGGTGAGTTGTAGACGCGGATGTCGTTCTGCCTGCAGTAAGCGGTGTCGATGTTCTCCAAGCCGGACCCAACACGCGCAATGAAACGGAGGTCTTTTGCGCATGCCAGCAGGTCGCTTCCAACATGTCGGCTCCGCACCACGATGCCTTGCACATCGCTCAAGGCTGCGGGTAGTCCGGCATCATCCACCGTGTGATGCATCACCACCTCGTGTCCGCTGGCGGTGAGTTTCTCCCCGAGCAGGGGATGCACACTGTCGATGAAGGCAATTCGCATGTGTTCCACCCGTCTTTGCGGGGCTCAGGGAAAGAGGTCGTACATCAAGTGCCCTACCGTGAAGTAGGTGAGCAGTCCGAAGATATCGTTGAGGGTGGTAACGAACGGACCGGTGGCGAGCGCAGGATCCACGTTCATGCGGTTGAGCGCGAGCGGATCATGGTGCCGAAGAGCGCGGCGGTGAGGATCACGGTGAAGAGCGCGATGCTCACGGTATAGGTGAGCGCCTGCGTTTGGTCCAACGCGAAGTTCACAGCGAAGATGAGCAGGCCGCAGACGAGCGCCGTGATCACCGCCACACGCAATTCCTTCCACAGCCGGGCGAAAATGTTCACGCCTTCCAACATGCCGGACGCAAGGCCCTGCACCACGATAGCACTGGATTGAACACCGACGTTGCCTGCTGTTGCCGCGATCAGTGGCATGAAGAAGGCCATCTTCGGATCGATGCGTAACTGTCCTTCGAAGCGAGCGATGATCTGGGAGGAGAGGATGCCGCCGGCAAGACCGATCAACAACCAGGGTAGTCGTGCGCGAACTTGCGCCACCGGACTGTCCGAGGCGTCCACATCCTCACTGATACCGCTGGCGAGCTGGTAGTCCTCCTCGGCCTCCTCGGTCATCACGTCCATCACATCATCGAAGGTGATGCGGCCCACGAGGTGGCCCTCATCATCCACGACGGGCAGCACCACCACGTCGTACTTCTTCATCGACTTCACCACTTCCTCCACGTCGGTGTCCACGCGCACCGAGACCACATCGGTTTCGCAGATGTGCTTGATCAGGGTGCGCGTGCTCTCCGGGCTGAAGAGCAGGTCCTTCAGGGCGAGCAATCCGAAGAGCCGATCGTCCTTGTCCACCACGTAGATGGTGTACACGTGCTCCACCTCACGGGCCTGCTGGCGCATGTCCACGATCGCGCGCGCAACGGTGGCATCGGCACGCACGCTGATCAGCTCCTTTGCCATCAGTGCGCCCGCAGTGCCCTCGGCGTAGGTGAGCAGCTCCTGGATATCCTCGCGCTGCTCCACGTCATCGATCAGGGCGATCACCTCGCGCTGCTTCTCCTCCGGCAGCTCGGCCATCACGTCGGCAGCGTCGTCGCTATCGATGTGCTCCAGCACGTCCTCGGCGATCTCCCGGCTCGTGAACGAGGCGAGCAGGTCCTCACGCCGGTCCTCGTCCAACTCCATCAGCACGTCCGCAGCCTGCTCGCCTTCCAGCAGGCGATAGACGTAGACACTATCGTCCAGGTCCAGCCGGTCCATGATGGCCGCGATATCGGCCGGGTGCAATTCGCTCAGCAGCGCCTCTACGGCGCTATCGCGTCCTTCGGACACACCCGTTCGGATGCTGTCCAGTAGCGGTTTGGTGACCTCGAAGGACATGCGGGTCGGTCTTCCATGAGGCCCTCCTTGTAAGGGCGGCCGAAGCTACGAAGACAGGTGCCGCGAAGTGCCTTTCCGATCAAGACGAGAACGCGTGCGTCAATGCGATGAAATCCGCCACGCTCAATTGCTCCGCGCGTTTGCTGGCGTAGTCAGCCGGTACACCCTTGTGCGCCTCCGGCAAGCTCTTGAGCGCATTGTGCAAGGTCTTGCGTCGTTGGTTGAAGGCGGTCTTCACCACGCGGAAGAAGAGGGCTTCATCACACGACAATGCCTTCACCTCATTGCGCTTCATGCGAATGACCGCGCTGCGCACCTTGGGAGGCGGGATGAACGAACCGGGTTCCACAATGAAGAGCATTTCCATGGTGTACCAAGCCTGCGCGATCACACTACTGATGCCGTAGGTCTTGCTGCCCGGCCCGGCGCACAAGCGATCGGCCACTTCCTTCTGGAACATGCCCACGAGTTCCGTGCAACGATCGCGGTGCTCGATCACCTTGAAGACGATCTGCGTGCTGATGTTGTACGGGAAGTTGCCGACCACAGCGAACCTGCCTGCCGCTGAGGCAGGGGGGGCGTCCGTGAGGCGTGTTGGATCCATTTGCAGGAAATCACCCTGCACCACTTTCAACTGCGGATAGTGTGCCGCGAGGTAGGCGATCGAGTCGGTGTCCACCTCATAGCAGGTGAGGTCGATGTCGCCCCGAACGAGGAGGTGCTTGGTGAGCGCTCCGGTGCCAGGTCCTACTTCGATCACGTGGCGATAGCCACCATGGCCGGTGAGGCTGTTGGCGATCCGCTCCGATATGCTATCGTCCTTGAGAAAATGCTGACCAAGGAACTTCTTGGCACGTACGCTGCTCATAAGGGATGCACCACTTGGAGCAGCGTGCGAAAGGCGACGAACCGACCTCCGAAGCGTTCCTGTGTTTTGGCTTGCAGGCGCGGGGCGTGTTCGTCGCGGTATTGCTCGTAGCTCACCATGTCCGCAGCCGTGTATTGGATCGCGTAGGTGATGCCACCATCGTCATCAGCGAGCACACGCATCATGCGGCTGTTGACGAACAAGCCAGTGGACATCACATCCGGAAGGTGCTCGTCCTTCATCCATTCCAACCAAGCATCGTGCACTGCGTGGTCGATGTTGATGGTGACGTTGTACACGATCATGGTTGCGGCGTAGGTGGTGGCGGCTCCGGCGGTGCTTCCAACTTGTCTCCGCGCAGGATGCGGAAGCGCTCACGTGCTTCGGGCACGAAGATGCTCCCGGTCTGTTCGAAGAGCAGTTTCTCGTAGTACTCCTGCGCCTTCACCTTGTCGTTGAGCGGGCCTTCGTACAGTTTGCCAAGGTCGAGCAGCGCGTTGTCCACGAGGATGTCGAGCGGATATAGTTCGAGCACTTTCACGAGGAAGCCGGCAGCTTCGGCATACTGGCGGCGGGAGTTCGCAATATGGAAACGCTCGTAGAGCACATCATCACCAAGGCTGTGCATGGGGTATTCCTTGTCCAGTGAATCGAGCGTGAGGAGCGAGCGATCGTAGAGATGCTGCACGCGCAACAGTTCGGCGCGCGCGAAGAAGGAGAGGGGTACGCTGTTGCTGTCGAGGCCGAGGTTGTCGGTGATGCGCAGGGAAAGTTCCATGGCGTCGTTCGCAATGAGCTTGCTCGTGCTCGCCTTCAGGACTTCGAGTTGGGCCTGCGCCCAGAGGAAATCGCCGGAATAGAAGGAGACCTTGGCATTGCGCAGGCGCGCCTCATGTGCCATCACGTCGTACTTGAAGTCGAGGTCCACTTGGGAGTAGAGGAGCGAAGCTTCCCAGATCTCACCGCTCAAAAGGTAGACGTCGCCCAGGTCGAGCTTCAGCTGCGCTTGTGACTTCGCATCGATCCCTGCGAGGTAGATGCCTTCTTCCAGCAAGGCGATGGCTTCCGGGTGTTGGTCCAGGTAGTAGGCTTTCAGGTGCGCGCGTTCGCGGAGCAGATCGAGGGTGGTCTTGTTCAGCCCGAGTTCGGCGAGGGTGTTCGCCATGCGCTGGTCGAGTTCCTGCAGATCGTTGATCGCTGGTTCCGCCTGTTCGGTCAGTTCCAAATAGCGGGTGTGAACGGAGCCGGTGCGGGCGAGCAGGTAGTTCCCATCGTTCCGGCCAAGCGACACCACATAGTCATAGCTCTTGAAAGCGGCCGCGTGGTCCTTGTTCGCTGCAGCGATGCGTGCGAGTTCCATCAGGCGCATTCCACCTTCGTCGTTGCGCTTGTCCAATGCCTTGCTTTGGATGAAGGCCGCAGTGAGGTCCTTCTGCTGGATGTACATCCAGATGAGCAATTCCTGGAAGATGGTCTTGCTGGGATCGCGCTGGATCCGGCGCAAGAGTTCCGTCCGCAGGGTTTCCGTGCGCACATCGGCAACCGTGAAGTCGAGGAAGCGTGACAGCGCGTTCTGCACCGCCTGGATGTATGCTTCGTTCACTGCGAGCAGGTCCATGTACGCGTTCACCATCTTGGGCACATCGCCCTTTTGGGCGTGGAGGCTGGCGATCTCGAAGTGGAAGCTCAGTTGGTCGTTGAGCATCCGTTGTCCGCGTTCATAGGCTTGCAGGGCGAGGTCCAGTTCTTCCACCCGCTGGAAGTTCGTCGCCACCGATCGCACGCTCGCTTGGTCGGCACGCATCAGTTTCAACGCTTTCTCGAACTCTTTCTGCGCTTTGTCGGTTTCACCGCTCATCTTGAGCACGCTGCCCATGTCGATGGAGTAGCGCGGATCCGCATCATTGCGACGCATGCGGTCCTTCACCAACTTCTGTGCTGCCTCCAGGTCCTGCAGGCCGATGTGGCTCTTGAAGAGTTGCTCGTAGTAATAGTCCGTGGGCTGCTGCTTGTAGAGCTTCTCGTAGTAGAGGATGGCCTTTTCGTACTCGCCTTGTTGGAAGTACTGCGCGGCGAGTTGTTCGTCCATGCCCGGCTGCGCGAACAAGGGGAACGAGCACATCAACAGCGCGAGGAGAGCAAGGAACTTCTTCATGGCGCGGTGGATGGGTTGGCCTCACTGAGCAATACGGCCACGGTATCCCGACGGTCCCAAGCTTGCTGCAATGTTCGATAGTTGTCGATCACATGATGCACTTCTTCGATGATCGCGGTGTGGCGTTGTTGCTCGTGGCCGATGAGCAACGCACCTTTCTCCTTCTGGATGGACCCATTGCTCAGGTCCGAGCGCAGCACGCGCAGTCGTTCGCTCGATGAGGTGATGTCGGCAAGCAAGCGCTCGTGATCGGAACCCATCGCGGCTGACGCTCTCAGTGCGATGTACTGATCGGCCAGGACGGTTGCCGCATGGCGTCCGAGCGTGTCCTCGAAAAGGGAAGCGAAACCGGCTTGTTGATCGCGGAACAGGGAATCGCTGCGACGATAGCGGCCACGGTCCAGCTCGTTCAAGGTGAGCACGGCGGCGTCGGTAGCGGAGATCAACTGGTCCACGGCGGTCAATTGCGCAGGATCCGGGGCTTGGCGACAGGCCACCAAAAGCGCGCACGAGGCGAACGTTGCCAGATGGACCGTGCGTATGCCGTGGATCATTTGGTGATCATCGCGAAACCCGTGTAGGCTTGTAGGGCTTTGGGAATGCGGATGCCTTCGGGTGTCTGGTTGTTCTCCAGGATGGCTGCCACGATGCGAGCAAGGGCGAGCGCACTGCCGTTCAAGGTGTGTGCCAGCCGGGGCTTCTTGTCCTCGCCGCGGTAGCGAAGTTTCAGGCGGTTGGTCTGGAAGGTCTCGAAGTTGCTGATGGAACTCACCTCCAACCAGCGGTGCTGTGCGGCGCTGAAAACTTCCATGTCGTAGGTCATGGCGCTGGAGAAACCCATGTCGCCACCGCAGAGCAAGAGTTGACGGTAGGGCAGTTCGAGCGCACGCAACAGGCCTTTCACGTGTTCCACCATCTCTTCGAGCACGGCGTAACTGTTCTCGGGCTTCTCCACCCGCACGATCTCCACCTTGTCGAACTGGTGGACACGGTTCAGCCCGCGCACATGCGCACCGTAGCTCCCCGCCTCGCGGCGGAAGCAGGGTGTGTAGCCCACGTTCTTGATCGGGAGCCGATCCGCTTCCACGATCTCGTCGCGGTAGAGGTTGGTGATCGGTACTTCCGCTGTTGGTATCAGGTAGAGGTCGTCCACCGTGGCGTGGTACATCTGACCTTCCTTGTCCGGCAATTGGCCCGTGGCGAAAGCGCTGGCGGCGTTCACCATGTGCGGCGGGATGATCTCGCGATACCCCGCTTCAGTGGCTTTATCGAGGAAGAAGGCGATCAAGGCACGTTGGAGTCTGGCACCATGTCCGCTGTACACGGGAAAGCCCGCGCCGGTCAGTTTTACACCAAGGTCCATGTGTAGGAAGCCGTACTCCTCACCAAGTTCCCAATGCGGCTTGGCGTTCGGACCCAATTCGGGGATCGCGCCTTCCTGCATCACCACGGTGTTGTCCTCGGGTGTCCGGCCGACGGGCACCTTCGCGCTCGGTGCGTTGGGAATGGTGACGAGGTGGTCCTGAAGTGCTTTCTCGGCGCTCTCGAGCTTGTCCTTCAGTTCAGCGATGCCATTCTTAAGCTCCGTGCTCTTTGCCTTGGCCGCTCCTGCTTCCTCCTTCTTGCCGGCCTTCATCAACTCTCCCACCGAGCGGCTCAGGGCGTTCAGCTCCGCCTGGCGGCCGTCCAGTTCGGTTTGGGTGTTGCGACGGACCTCGTCCAGTTCACTGGCCCGATCAAGCAGACCCTTCGCATCGATGTTCCGCTTGGCGAGTCGTTGCTCGGCCTCTTCACGGTGTTCTCTCAGGAAACTCAGCTCCAGCATGCACGGTATCGTTGGCCCCAAGAACGGGGTGGGTAAAGGTAGCGGGGTGGTGCAGGTTCATGCGACCATGAGGCCATGTGCCCATGTGGTCATAAAAAGCACGAACCCCGCCTGCTGCGAACAGCGGCGGGGTCCGTAGCAATAGGTTGTTCTTAGTTGGCGGACTCGGCAGGAAGCACGCTCACGTAGCTGCGTTCGCCTTTCTTGGTGCGGAACTCCACCACGCCATCGGTGAGGGCGAAAAGGGTGTGGTCCACACCGATGCCCACGTTACGACCGGGGTGGTGCTTGGTGCCACGCTGGCGAACGATGATGTTGCCTGCGGTGACCTTGCTGCCGCCGAAGATCTTCACGCCGAGGCGCTTCGAGTGCGATTCGCGGCCGTTCTGGGTACTGCCTTCACCTTTCTTGTGTGCCATGGCTGTGTGGTCTTTCTGGTGCGCCCTTCGACAAGCTCAGGGCGACAACGGGATTGATTACTTCTTCTTGGGTGCTGCTTTCTTGGCGGGAGCGGCCTTCTTGGGTGCTGCCTTCTTCGGGGCGGCCTTTTTGGCTGGTGCCTCACTGGCTTCAGCTTTCACGGCCGTCTTCTTCACTTTGGCGGGGGCGTTCCGTTCGGCACGCGGAGCAGGAGCGCTGCTCTTGCTGGTGTCGAACTTCTCACCCTTGCCCAGGATCGCCTCGATCCACAGTTCCGTGAGGTACTGGCGATGACCGTTCATCTTTTGGTATCCCTTGCGGCGCTTCTTCTTGAAGACCAGGACCTTATCGCCCTTGCCATGGCTGAGCACCTTGGCCGCGATGCGGAAACCCTCCACCGTAGGAGTGCCGACATTGATCGTCTTGCCGTCGCTCACGAGCAGCACTTTGTCCAACTCCACGTGCTTGCCCTCCTCGGCTTCGAGGCGGTGCACTTTCAACTTCTTGGACTTCTCGACCTTGTATTGCTGGCCGGCGATATCGACAATGGCGTACATGGGGCTTTCCGGGAAATGGGGTGCGAAAGTAGGGCGATATTCCGATCCGGCAAACGCCCGATCAGGAAGCCGCACTTGAAAGGAGGGCGAGCTTGAGGTTTAAGCCAGTTTGAAGGCCTTTTTCACGGTATCGACGGCGTTCAGTTCCTCCCACGGGAAGAGCTTCACCTTCACCGTGACCTTCTGGCCCGCGTTCTCGAACTTCTTGGTCACCACCTTGCTCTTGCGACCCATGTGGCCGTAGCTGGCGGTTTCACTGTAGATCGGTGTGCGCAGGGCGAAACGCTTCTCGATGAAGTAGGGCCTCATGTCGAACTCGGGCAGGCTGCTGATCACATCAGCGATCTTGCCGTCGTTCATCTTCACCTTGGAAGTGCCGTAGGTGTTCACATAGAAGCCCACCGGCTTTGCCACCCCGATGGCGTAAGCCACTTGCACGAGGACCTCATCGCATACGCCAGCAGCCACCAGATGCTTGGCAACGTGGCGAGCAGCGTAGGCCGCACTGCGGTCCACCTTGCTGGGATCCTTTCCGCTGAAGGCACCACCACCGTGCGCGCCTTTGCCACCGTAGGTGTCCACGATGATCTTGCGACCGGTGAGGCCGGTATCGCCGTGCGGGCCACCGATCACGAAGGTGCCGGTGGGGTTGATGTGGTACTGGATGTTGCGACCGAACAATGCCTGCGTGCGCTTGGGCAGTTTGGCCAGGACGCGGGGCATGAGGATGCCGATGATGTCCTTCTTGATCCGGGCGAGCATGACATCGTCCGCGGCTTGCTTGGCAGCCTTGCTCGCGTCCTTCGGCTTTACGAAATCATCGTGCTGTGTGCTCACAACGATCGTATCGATGCGCTTTGGGGTGTTGTCATCGTTGTATTCGATGGTCACCTGGCTCTTCGCATCGGGGCGCAGGTAGGTCATTTCCTTACCTTCGCGGCGGATCGCGGCGAGTTCGCGCAACAGCATGTGGCTCAACTCCAACGGCAGCGGCATGTAAGTATCCGTGTCGCGGCAGGCGTAGCCGAACATCATGCCCTGGTCCCCGGCACCTTGCTCTTCCGGCTTCTTGCGCTCCACGCCTTGGTTGATGTCCGGGCTTTGCTCGTGGATGGCGCTGAGCATGCCGCAGCTGTTCGCTTCGAACATGTACTCGCTCTTGGTGTAGCCGATCCGGCGGATCACGTCCCGCGCGATCTCCTGCACATCCAAGTAGGCCTTGCTCTTCACTTCACCGGCCAGCACCACCTGACCGGTGGTCACCAGCGTTTCGCAGGCGACCTTACTGCTCGGGTCGAAGGCGAGGAAGTGGTCGATGAGGGCATCGCTGATCTGGTCGGCGACCTTGTCGGGGTGGCCTTCGCTGACGGACTCGGAGGTGAAGAGGTAAGGCATGAGGCTTTTTGTTCGCGGCGCAAAGGAACGTGTTTGCGGAAAACGTGATACGCACTATCGACGCGTGAGTTCCTTGAAGACTTCTTCCAGCCCACGTTCGCTTTTCTGCAGACCAAGCACCTTGATGCCCTTGTCCACCGCGAACTGGAAGACGGCCGGGCGCACATCGTTCTCTGCATCGTGCGCGAGCAGCCAGGAGTTGCCCTCCTTGTGCTTGGCATGAAGCACGCCGCTGATGGCAAGCAGGTCGTTGGCATTGATGGCCCGGTCGAACTCCACTTCCACCACTTCGCGCTGCTGCTGGCGGCTGCGCAGGTTGCTGGCTTTGTCATCGGCCACCACAACGCCGCGATCGATGATGATCACGCGGTCGCAGATGGCTTCCACCTCCTGCATGATGTGGGTGCTCAGCATCACGGTCTTTTCGCGCCCCAGGTTCTTGATGAGCGAGCGGATCTCCACCAGCTGGTTGGGGTCTAGCCCGCTGGTGGGTTCGTCCAGGATGAGCACTTGCGGGTCGTGGACAAGAGCTTGCGCCAGTCCCACGCGCTGGCGATAGCCCTTGCTCAATTGACCTATGCGCTTGTGTTGTTCGGGACCCAGACCAACCCGGTCGATCATGGTGTTCACGCGCGCCGTCCTGTCCTTCAGGCCATGGACCCCGGCGATGAAGTCGAGGTACTCGCGCACGTAGAGGTCCACGTAAAGAGGCGTGTTCTCAGGCAGGTAGCCCACGTTCCGGCGCACGTCCATGCTCTTCGCACGCGTATCGAATCCACACACCACGGCCTCCCCACTGCTGGGGGGCAGGAAGCAGGTGAGGATCTTCATCATCGTGCTCTTGCCCGCGCCATTGGGTCCTAGAAAGCCGACCACCTCACCGCTGCCGATCTCGAAGGAGACATCGCTCAATGCGCGCTGCGAACCGTAGAGCTTGGTGATGTTGCGGACGGAGATCGACATGGCGGCGAAAGTAGTCGGCCCTCGCTTGCCGACATTTGTCCACCCCCTTGCAACAGGGTACGGTCCACCCAGCATGTCCATCGGTCTCGTTGTCCGGAGTACGGGTAGTCGCTACATCGTGCGTAGCGAGGATGGCGTGCTGCACGATTGCGTGGCCAAGGGCAACTTGCGCGTGAAGGGTTGGAACAGCACCAATCCGCTGGCGGTCGGTGATCGTGTGGATTTCATACCCCAGGTCAGCGACGATGCGGTGGGAGCCATCATCGAACTGCACGATCGTAAGAACTACCTCGTGCGGCGCAGCGTGAACCTGAGCCACCACAAGCACGTCATTGCGGCGAACCTCGATCAGGCGTTGATCATCGTTACGGTGGCACGACCGCGTACGTCGTTCGGTTTCATCGATCGCTTCCTTGTGACTGCGGAAGCCTACCAAGTGCCCGCCATTGTGGTGGTCAACAAGATCGATGACCTCGACGAGGAGGAGCAGGAACTGCTATTCGATCTGGTGGACATCTATCAACAAGCCGGTTACCGTGTGGTCATGACCTCGGCGCTGAAGGGCAAGGGTGTGAAGGAGGTGAAGGAAGTGCTGAAAGGCAAGGTGACGCTTCTCTCAGGCCATAGTGGTGTGGGCAAGAGCACCTTGATCAATGCTGTGGATCCGGAGCTGGACCTCTTCACACTGGAGGTGAGCGAAGCCAGCGGAAAGGGGGTGCATACCACGACGAACGCGGAGATGTACGAGATCCACCCTCCAACCGTTCCTCCGACCTTCATCATCGACACTCCCGGCATCAAGGGCTTCGGGCTCGTGGATATCCAGGCTGAGCACATCGGCGACCAGTTCCCGGAGATGTTCAAGCTGAAGGGCGGTTGCCGCTTCAACGATTGCATGCACAAGGAAGAGCCGGGTTGTGCGATCCGCAAAGCGGTGGAGGAAGGTTCGATCGCCGAAAGCCGCTACCGCAGTTATCTTGACATGGTGAACGGGGTCGACGAGGAAAGCCCGTATCGCGTGGACTGAACGAACGCCCGAACGAGATCAACGGATGAGAAGGAATGTCACCATATTGCTCGCGGCATTGTTGACCGGTTGTGTCGGCGTGCGCTATTCGGCCAATACCCCCGCACCTGCCGACCACATGGCGCTGCTGTCCCAGCAAGGGGTCGATGCCGTGGTGTGGCAAAACACATCGGCCGAGGCCTACTGGCTTTACCAGCAGAGCTACGACTACGCGACCTGGAAGCTGGAGGCCAGGTTGCAGGACATTGATGCCGAGAAGCAGATGGTCGATAGTGCTGAGTGGGATCGCCGACCATTGGCCGTGGTCGTTGACATCGACGAGACCGTGCTCGACAACAGTCCTTATCAGGTGAATGCCGTAAGACGCGGCCGCACCTTCGATCAGGCGGAATGGAAGGAGTGGACGGACAAGGCGATCGCGAAGGCTTCACCGGGGGCGCTGCAGTTCCTTCAACAGGCGCAGTATTGGGGCTGCGAGGTTTTCTACATCACCAACCGCGATGTGCGGGAGAAGGCGAGTACGTTGAAAAACCTAGGTGAACTGGGATTCCCGTTCGCCGACGAAGCGCACTTGTTGTTGATGGAGGGCACCAGTGACAAGACCGAACGACGAGCACGCGTGGCAGCACGATATCATGTCGTCCTCCTTGTGGGTGACCAGTTGCGTGACTTCGATGAGCGCTTCAAGGATCGCACCGTGGACCATGGCCGGGACGTGGTGGATGCCATGAGCGACAGCCTTTCCGCTATTTCATCCTGCTGCCCAATCCCATGTACGGTACGTACCGCGACGCCATTCAAGGAAAAGGCACAGATTCGGAGAAACATGCACGCATGAAGGCCTGGTTCGACGCGAACGGCTATTGACATGCGCGCAGTGATCCAACGCGTGAGGGAAGCGGGCGTTCAGATCGATGGTCGCCCACATGCGCACGTGGGCAACGGCCTGCTCGTGCTGCTGGGCATTGAAGTGGGTGACACCGAAACCGATCTGGAGTGGCTCTGCGGGAAGATCATCCGCCTGCGCGTTTTTCCCGATGCGGACGAAGTGATGAACCTGGACGTCATGCAAGTGCGCGGTGAGATCCTGCTCGTGAGCCAGTTCACCTTGCACGCGAGCACGGCGAAGGGCAACCGTCCCAGCTACATCCGCGCGGCGCGTCCTGAAGAAGCGGTGCCGCTCTACCTGCGCGCCAAACAACGTCTCACGGAAATGCTCGGCCGCTCGGTGAAGAGCGGAGAGTTCGGGGCGAACATGCAGGTGTCCTTGGTCAACGATGGACCGGTGACGATCATCATCGACAGCCGGATCAAGGAGTAAGGATCACTTCTCGGCGACGAGCACCTTGGTCATCGCCACGGAGGCACCATGTCCCATTCGAACCGTGTAAAGGCCGGGCAAGGGTGAGTTCAGTTCCACACGCGCTTTGCGCAAGGGATCCATGCGCACATCCGCTGCGACCGTTCGGCCGAGCATGTCCAGTACTTCGATGGTGGCACCTTCGGGAACATCCAGCACCGTGAACGATCCATTGGTCGGATTGGGGTGGCAGACCAAGGCATCTTCGATCATGCGCACCGCACGAACGGGAGAAAAGGAGAAGCTGCCATCGAGATCGACCATGCGCAGCCGGTAGTAGCTCAGGTTGGCAAGCGGCGTGTGATCCGTGCTCGCGTACCCGGTTTGCAGGTGCGCGCTGCCCATGGCTTCCACCATGTCCACCTTCTCCCATCCTTCCAGATCGACGGATCGTTCCACATCGAAGTGCGAGCTGTTCGATTCGCTTGCCGTGACCCAATCCAAGGAGACCCGTGACCCGTTGACGGTGGCTTCGAAAGCGAGCAATTCCACGGGTAAGGGGGAGCAACTGACCACAGCAGTCCCTCCGAACTGCAATGGCACAGCTGTTGTTACCGAACTCCAATTGCTGAAACAGATGAGCCATCGTGAGCCGGCGGCCACGTTCAGCGGCGGTTCGAAATTCGTCGCATTCCCACCTGCTGGCAGCGTGGTTGCCAATCCGGTCCCGCCCGTCGCCACTCCGTTCCAATTGCAGCGTACCGGTGCCAATGTATTGGCGGCTACCTGCGCGCATGCCGTGGCGCTGTATGGGTACATGATCCAATCGTAGAACCCGGTTTGCGTGCCCAATCCGCCGAAGGTGAAGGTCAAGGATCCGCCCGTGAGCACGTTCACCACCATCCATGTGCTGTTCAGTTCTCCAGCCCGCAAGCAACCGTCATTGGTCGTTCCCCACGGATTGTAGTAGGGAGGTACCAACGAGAACAGGCCGTAATCAGGATTGCCGTATGAACCCAACGGTGGGATCTCATAAACACTACCAGAGCCGTTCGGGTCGATCTGGAAGTTGATGTTGGTGCACACGTTGACCGCTTGATTACAGTCGCTCGCTACCACAGGTACGGGCACGGTGGATGCGGAGATGCTGAACGTGCCGGGGCAGGGGCTTATCGGTGTTGGAAATGTATCGAAAAGGATCCAGTATTGGACACCTGCGGTCATGGTCACTACAAGCGATTGAGTTGCAGTGGAACTGCTCACCGATCCCTGGCAGATCCCACCCGAAGCCGGACAGGCACCGCTGAACACCCAAATGGAACTCCACGTCTGACCCGCGTAATTGATAGCATAAGTGCCCGTGGTGGTCGGGGTCACGGTGTACAACGCTTCGTAACCATCGAGGTAGAGCGTGCTGGCAGTGCCACAGATGCTGGCGATGTTCACACTCGAAAGCAGGTTGGACCTGTGGCATACCACCGCCTGGCCCGTAACCGGCAGGCTTGGAATATTCACGGCAGTGCAGGGTGCACCAGCTGCGCCAGGAAGTGCAAGTGATGGTGGTGGTGCAGCAGATGGATGCGGTGCCGCACGCGGCGTTAGTGTTGAAGTGCAGGAAGTACGTACCGGACACGGTTGCCACGAACGATAACGGAGCATTGCCTTGCGCCACCAGCGTACCTGCTGCCGTGGTATGACGCACTGTAACGTAGCCGCCGCAGGGCTCCCTCGGATGGTCGCCCTGCCACAACGCCGGTGATGTGCTCACTGGACCGAAGGTTACTGGCGCTGGCGTGGTGGGGTGCCATGGCGTTCACATCCGCTGCCCGGGGGGTGCGGTGGGGTACCGCCGAGCCCGCGGGTGGCCGCGACCGGTGGGTAAGCTCGGGGTTGCCGTTGGCGACGAGCGTGCCATTGAACGTTCCCCGCCTCACGGTGATGTAACCCCCGCATGAACTGGTGACCGAATACGTTGCTCCCGCTACTATGCCAGTGACGGTGTTGTATTCACTCTGGAAGGTACATGTGCTGATCGTGACCGGCGCCGTGGTGGAGGGCGCGGCTGCCGTGCCGAAGGCTGTGGCATTGGTGCATTGACCGCTCGCCGTGCCGGTCACGCAACCAACTACACCGACCATGATCCACGTCAGTGCCCGTTTGCACGCAGCATCGAACGGGCTATGCACAAAACGGTTCATCGCTCTCGCAATGGTTGGTCGTCGCATCTAATGGGATCGATGTGCCGGAACGGGGCAGCACCTACTTCGCCAGGTTGGAAGCACCGTAATGCGAGGCCGAAGGGACCAAGGGCGGTCCTGATAGTGGCAGCATCCACCAGAGCTCCAGGTGCCAGATGCATGAGCAAGTTGCTCGTGTGATGGTCCAACCGGCTCATGGTCACTCCCGGCAGCACCCGAAGAACTTCGTTCACCTCATAGGCGTGCTGTGTCGAGGTCAAGCCAACAACAATGGCTTGTATTTGCTGGCGCTCCTGTGCAACGCTGAATGCGTTCAGGGCGAGAGAAGACACCATCAACAGCGCCATCTTTAGCGCCACCGTACCCCCCCGTTGAAAGACCCACATGAACATGCCCCGGAAAAATAGACTTCTCCCAAATACCACACAAGGCCCGGTTGAAGAATTATGCTTGGAAGTGGACAAATGGGTCCGTACCACCGGCGTTCGCTACTTCGACCCGCTCACGAACATGGCAATGCTCACCGAGGAGGTGGGGGAGGTCGCCCGCATCATGGCCCGGCGCTACGGGCAGCAGAGCGAGAAGGCGAGCGATCGCGCCAAGGACCTCGGCGACGAACTGAGCGACGTGCTCTTCGTGGTGCTGTGCCTCGCCAACCAGACCGGCACCGATCTGCAAGCGGCGTGGCAGGCAGGCATGAAGAAGAGGAACACGAGGGATGGGCAACGGCACAAGCGCAATCGGAAGCTCCGGTGAGGACGCTCCGATGGACCTTTCCGAGGCGTCACTTGGAGCTTCCTCAACGGTGGCATCTTCTTCGCTAGGCGGGCACCCGCTACTTTCACGCCCCGCACGAACGAACGACCCATGTTCCATTTTCGCACCACGCTGTTCGCACTGCTCGCGACCACCTTCTCCCTTCATGTTGCTGCGCAACCTGCCGCCACCGACAAGGTGAAGGTCAAGGTCCGCATCAGTGGTGATCAGGATGCCGATGCCCGTATCATGCCCTACAGCATCATCCGCAGCAGTCCCACGAGCATCATGATGTTGCGCAGCCCCGAGTTCGATGTGCGCGCCTTCACCAAGCTCACCCCGCGACTGGACCTGTACGACCGCGAGAAGCTCACCTATATCCGCAGCATGGAACCCGTCATGCAGCGGTTGCACCAGGAGAAGCTGCTGCTGGAAGACCTCGTGCTCTTCAACAAGAAACCCATGCTCGTTGCGCGCGGCGGAGGTGACCAGGAAGTTGTGTTGTACACACAGTACGTCGATCCGCACCTGACCAAGCAACCACCCGCCTTCGACCGCTTGTGCAGCTTCCCTGTGCAGGTGAAGGAACACCGCGCGGTGATCGTACAAGCGGGCAGCGCCACGCGCGAACCCTGGTACACCGCTTTCTCTCCCGATAGCACACGCATGCTCATCCACAGCCCGGAGCTCAAGGACACCGATGACGGCGGCGCTTTCATCCTGCTGGCCATGGTGAACAAGGACCTCACGGTGGAATGGCAGCACATCCTCCGCCTGTCGGACAAGTACAACCGCACCGAGGCGCTGGACGTGGAGATCGACAACAATGGCACGGCCTTCCTGCTGGTGAAGAACCGCTTCAAGGGCCGCGAGATCAAGGGGGACATTGTCAACTTCGAAGTGATGCTGCACAAGGTGAACGCGAACGACATCACCGAAACACCTTTCCCCTTCGATGCGGGCTACTACCCAACGGGTGGCATCCTCCAAACGCTCACCGATGGTCGTGTGGCCTGTGTGGGCATTTATGCGCAAGTGGAAGGTCGCAAGCTCTTGGGCAATTTCATCGCATTTCTCCATGCTGATTCCGCGAGCATGGGTTTTCCGCAGCTCATGCCCTTCAGCGGTGAGGGCGATCTGAACGAGGAACTCGCCGAGGAGGAGGTCGTGAACGAGAAGGAGGAGAAGAAAGAGGAGGAGGACGCGACCAAGGCCGAACAGAAGGACAAGAAGCGCATGAACGCGAACACGGATGTGATCGCGATCCTGCCGCGCGTGAACGGTGGATTCTATCTGGTGAACGAGGTGAACTATTCGGCGGTATACACCAACATGCAAAGCGGCCGCCGTGACCAGCGCTTCTACCATGGTCCTGTGCAGGCCCGATGCTTTGAAAAGGACGGCACCGAGAAATGGAGCACCATCTTCCGTCGCTGGACCGTGAGCGGCAGTCCCATCCTTGGTCGTGTGTTCCCTGCGGAGTTCAATGATCAACTCTATCTGTTCCTGTGGGATAGTGAGGAGATGGCCGAACGCCGGAAAGAAGGGCTGCGCATTGCACCGAAACACGCTGGTAGTCCCTACTCCGCCTACACCGTTTTCGACGAGAAAGGAGGATACCGGACCAAGGCCGTGTTGAAGAACGATTCCGACGAGGACTTCATCAGCGGTTGGAACCTGGTGCGCACCGGACGTGACGAGTACATCGCGCTGGGCACGGAGAAGTTGGTCAGCGGCAAGTTCCTGCCCGTGCGGATCGACTTCATCAAGGAAACGAAGAAGTAACTACGCGAGCAGCGGGGAGATCGCGCGAACAACAACACCGGTCGCCCCGGTGCGCTCGCATACATAGTTGCTCGCGCAGCGCGAAGCAGCTGCCAGCGCGTTGGGGTCATCCAGGAGCCGATCGAGCACATTGCGTAATTCGTGGGCGTCGTTCACTTCGAAACCGCCACCGGCAGCGATCAGCCCCTGGGCCTCGGCGAACTTGTGGTGCTTCGGTCCGAAGATCACGGGTCTTCCCCATGCCGCTGCTTCCAGCAGGCTATGGATACCATCCCCGAAACCGCCACCTACGTAGGCGACATCCGCGTACCTGTAGGATCGCGCCAGCAAGCCCATGCGATCCACCAACAAGGTTGCGGAAGTTTGATGGCCGAGCGTACTGGCGATGTTCGCCTGGGCAGCACCTTCCAGTTCGCTCCAATGTGCGAGCGGTTTTGGGAACCGCGCGTCGATCGCCTTCAAGTGGTCGGCATCAAGTTCGTGCGGCACAACGATGCACTTGGGGGCGTGCTTCCGCAACGCGAAGGCCTCGATAAGCAGTGCTTCATCGGCGGGCCAGGTGCTCCCCGCAACGATCACGGGGACCGTCCCCTTGAAACCAGCAGCGATCGACAACTCTTCGTTCGTAGCAGCTATTTCCGCCACGCGATCGAAACGCGTGTCACCGCTCACCACCGTGTTCGTCACCCCGATCGAAGCGAGCAGGCCACGTGATGCATCATCCTGCACGAAGAGCTGCGTGAAACACTTGAGCATGCTGCGGTGTGCGGCACCGAACCAACGGAAGAAGGCTTGCTCCTTTCGGAAGATCGCCGAGATCAGGAAGACGGGGATGTTGTGCTGCTTCAAAGCGTGCAGCCAGTGGTACCAGAACTCGTACTTCACCCACAGCACGGCTTTGGGTTGAACAAGGTCCAAGAAACGCTTCGCGTTCATCTCGCCGTCGGCCGACAGGTATTCGACATGCGTTACGAGCGGGAAGTCCTTGCGGGCCTCGTAGCCGCTTGGACTGTAGAAGGTGAGCAGTACCGGCATCGCCGGGTGCTTCGCCTTCAACGCTTCGAGCACGGGACGACCTTGCTCGAATTCGCCCACGCTGGCACAGTGCATCCATAGACATCCGCGCAGAGCTTCGCGTTTCGCTTCGAGCCGCTGCCAAGTTCCCTTGCGACCGTTGACCCAAGCCTTCGCCTTGGGTACGAAGGGTGCTGCGATCCGGATACCGGCATGGTACAGCCCCAGGCCGATATCGTAGATCAGCGGCATGTCAATAGTGGAAGCGGTCGTCCAAGCGCCGGTAAATGGGCAGGCTCCAGCCCACCCGCAAACCCGTTAGCAGATCCGTGCGGTTGGCAATGTTGTATTGCTCCGTATCGAAGTTGAAGGCGCGGAGCGATTCCGTGAACCCCGCCATGAGTTCAAGACCAACGTGGAAGTTCACCAATCGTCGGTTGCCGAAGTGCTGGTAACCGATATAGGCCAGGGCAGCCGGTCCGGCGGTGAGGCGGTCATATCCTTCGAGGTAGTCGCCTTCCAACTGCGGCACCACGTTCTTCTGTGTCTGCACACGCACTTTGTGCCGCAGGTAGCCTGCACCGAGTTTCACGACCACTCCACTGTTGGGGTTGGGCCCTATCACCGGAAAGAGCTTGCCCGCTACCCCGAAAGCGGTCCATCCACGCTCGTACAGGAAGACGTCCGCCTGCAAGCCATCCTGATCCACCACCTGTCCTGCGCTGTTGATCACGTTGCTGAGCACACCCGGCTCCACGACTTCGTTCCCGAAGAGGAAGCTGCCTTCCACCCCGATCAGGAAATTGCTCCGCCACTTGCGAAAGGTGCCCACCCCGATGTTGCTGTTGCCACCGAAACGATCCGCCATATCGCCACCGGGCAGCTGGTAGGCATAACTCGGATGGACCGAGAACAGTGCGATGGTCGTGTCCCGGATGTTGGTTTGGGCCAGGGCACCGGGCAAGCAGGAGCACGACAGGAGCAGGGCGATGATCGTCCGCATGGAGAGGCGAAAGTAACCGCTGGTGAACGCGTGTTGTCCATGGGAATTGCCCTCGCCGCAAGGGGACGTCGTTATCTTCGCCGCCGCTTTTCGCCAGCCCCGCAACCCGCCACCGTGGAGACCAAGACGCGCATGAAACCGATCCAGATGGTCGACCTCGTCGGCCAGTACGAGAAGATCAAGACCGAGGTGGATGCTGCGCAAAAGCGCGTGATCGAAAGCGCGGCCTTCATCAATGGACCCGAGGTGAAGGAGTTCGAAAAGGAGTTGAGCGCCTATTTGGGCGTAAGGCACACCATCGGTTGTGCGAACGGCACCGATGCGCTCCAGATCGCCATGATGGCGCTGGGGCTGAAGGCGGGCGACGAGATCATCACCTGCTCGTTCACCTTCGTGGCCACGGTGGAAGTGGTGGCCTTGCTGGGTATCACGCCCGTATTCGCCGATGTGCTGCCCGGAACCTTCAACATCGATCCTGCCGACATCAAGCGGAAGATCACGCCGAAGACCAAGGCGATCGTGCCGGTCCACCTCTTCGGCCAAACGGCCGACATGGATGCGATCATGGCCATAGCGAAGGAGCACGACCTCTTTGTGATCGAGGACAACTGCCAGGCCATCGGAGCCGACTACACTTTCAGCGATGGCCGGAAACAGAAGAGCGGAACGATCGGCCACATCGGCACCACGAGCTTCTTCCCGAGCAAGAACCTGGGCTGCTACGGCGACGGCGGTGCGCTCTTCACCAACGACGACGAACTGGCGAAGAAGGTGCGTCGCGTGTGCAACCATGGCAGCGATGTGCGCTACTACCACGAAGTGATCGGCGTGAACAGCCGTCTGGACTCGTTGCAGGCCGCCGTGCTGCGGATCAAGCTCCGCCACTTGGACGAGTACGCTGCCGCACGCAACGCCGTGGCAGCTGCGTACGACAAAGCGTTCGCCGGTATCACAGGACTCACCATCCCCGAGCGCAGCTCGAACAGCACGCACGTTTTCCATCAGTACACGATGAAAGTGACCAACGGCAAGCGTGACGCATTGAAGAAACACCTCGAGGACCGCGGTGTGCCTGCCATGATCTACTACCCCGTACCCTGCCACCTGCAGAATGCGTACAAGACCGCCCGCTTCGCGGAAGGATCATTGCCCGTGACCGAATCCATCACCCACGAAGTGCTCTCGTTGCCCATGAGCACCGAGATCGACAACGAACAACTCGCGCACATCACCGCATCGGTGAAGAGCTTCTTCAACCAGTAACCAAGTAAGGGCAGGGAATTTCCTGCCCCGACCAGCCCATGAACATTGCAGTAGTAGGAACAGGATACGTTGGACTCGTTACCGGAACGTGCTTCGCCGAGACCGGCAACCATGTGATCTGCGTGGACATCAACGCGGAGAAAGTGCAGATGATGAAGGACGGCAAGGTGCCGATCTATGAGCCGCACCTCGATGTGCTCTTCGAGCGCAACATCCGCCAGGGCCGCCTGAGCTTCACCACCGACCTCAAGAGCGCCATCGACGGTGCGCAGATCATCTTCCTCGCGTTGCCCACGCCTCCGGGCGAGGATGGCAGTGCCGATCTGAAATACGTGCTCGGTGTGGCTGATGACCTGGGAAAGATCATCACCGACTACAAGGTGATCGTGGACAAGAGCACTGTGCCGGTGGGTACGGCCGAGAAGGTGCACGCCGCGGTGGCGAAGCATGCCAAGGTGGAATTCGATATCGTGAGCAATCCGGAGTTCCTGCGCGAAGGCTTCGCGGTGGACGATTTCCTCAAGCCCGATCGCGTGGTGGTCGGTACCGACAGTCCGCGTGCACGCAAGTTGATGGAGGACCTGTACAAGCCGTTCGTGCGCCAGGGTAACCCGATCATCTTCATGGATGAGCGCAGCGCGGAGTTGACCAAGTACGCGGCCAATGCCTTTCTCGCGGCCAAGATCACCTTCATGAACGAGATCGCGAACTTCTGCGAGAAGGTCGGTGCCGACGTGGACAAGGTGCGCATCGGTATGGGCAGCGACACACGCATCGGCAAGCGCTTCCTCTTCCCTGGTATTGGATACGGCGGTAGCTGCTTCCCCAAGGATGTGCAGGCACTGGCCAAGAGCGGAAACGATGTTGGCTACGATTTCAAGATCATCAAGAGCGTGATGGACGTGAACGAACGCCAGAAGACCACGCTCACCGACAAGATCCTGAAACACTACGGCTCTATCAAGGGCAAGCACTTCGCGATGTGGGGCCTGGCCTTCAAGCCCGACACCGACGACATCCGCGAGGCGCCCGCCTTGTACATGATCGAGGCGTTGGTTGAAGCTGGTGCCACGGTCACCGCCTTCGATCCCGAAGCCATGCCCAACGTGAAGAAGTTGATGGGCGACAAGTTGAACTTCGCGAAGGACGAATACGAAGCGCTGCAAGGTGCTGACGCGTTGATCATCGCCACCGAGTGGGCGCTCTTCCGCACGCCTGACTTCAAGCGCGTGAGCGAGTTGTTGAAGGAGAAGACCATCTTCGATGGCCGCAATCTCTACGACCTCGACGAGATGAAGGAGCTCGGCTTCTTCTACATGAGCGTGGGTCGCCAGCCGGTGAATGCACCCGCCCCTGCCGTCCGGTCAAAGCCTACATCAGACCATCGCGCATTGTTCCGTTTCTAATTTTCCGATCCAGAGCGAACGAGTCCTAATCACCGGTGCCGCCGGTTTCCTCGGATCGCACCTGTGCGACCGCTTCTTGAAGGAAGGTTACCACGTGATCGGGATGGACAACCTGATCACCGGCCGGCTGAAGAACATCGAGCACCTCTTCAAGCGCGAGGATTTCGAGTTCTACAACCACGACGTAAGCGAAGTTCGTGCACGTGCCCGGGCCGCTGAAGTACATCCTGCACTTCGCCAGCCCCGCCTCGCCGATCGACTATTTGAAGATCCCGATCCAGACGCTGAAGGTGAGTTCCTTGGGCACGCACAACCTGCTCGGTCTCGCCAAGGCGAAGGGCGCGCGGATCCTCGTGGCCAGCACCAGCGAGGTCTACGGCGATCCGCAAGTGCACCCACAGACCGAGGACTATTGGGGCCACGTGAATCCAATTGGTCCGCGCGGCGTGTATGACGAAGCCAAACGTTTCCAGGAGGCCATCACCATGGCCTACCACACCTACCACGGCTTGGAGACGCGCATCGTACGCATCTTCAACACCTACGGCCCGCGCATGCGACTGAACGATGGTCGTGTGTTGCCCGCCTTCATCGGCCAGGCCTTGCGCGGCGAGGACCTCACCGTCTTCGGTGACGGTCGCCAGACGCGCAGCTTCTGCTACGTGGACGATCTGGTGGAAGGCATCTACCGCTTGCTCCTCAGCGACTACGCCGGTCCTGTGAACGTGGGCAACCCCGGAGAGATCACCATTGCGCAGTTCGCCGAGGAGGCGATCAAGCTGACCGGTACCAAGCAGAAGGCGATCTGCAAGCCGTTGCCTACCGATGATCCCATGCAGCGCCAACCGGATATCACCCTGGCGCGGAAGCTGCTCAACTGGGAACCGAAAGTGGATCGCGCCGAAGGCTTGAAGATCACCTACGACTACTTCAAGGGCCTCACGCCGGAAGAGCTCAACGAGAAGGACCACTTCTCCTTCGAAGGATACGCGCGGAAGTGATCAAGGAGCCCGCTAGCGAACCGATCACCCTGCGCATCGCGGGTGTTCCTGAGCATTTCAACCTACCGTGGTTGTTGGCGTTGGAGCGGCGCGCCTTTGTTCGTGCGAACATCGAGCTGAAGTGGAATACCGTACCGGAAGGAACCGGCCGTATGTGCGCCATGCTGAACAGCGGCGAAGTGGATCTTGCCGTGCTTGTTACTGAGGGCGCCGTGCGCGACATCCTACGCGGGAACCCATGTCGCATAGTTGGTAGCTATGTCGACACACCGCTAACGTGGGGTGTGCACGTGGGAACGAACTCCACGATCGTATCGGCGAGTGAACTACAGGGTGTGCCCTTCGCCATCAGTCGCTTGAACTCCGGCAGTCACCTGGCCGCAATGGCCTATGCACAGGCGCATGGCTGGACGCCGAAGGAGACCGAACCTCGTTGTGGTGAATGACCTGAAGGGTGCCGAAGAGCGACTGAAGGGGAGTGGGCCGATCGCTTTCCTCTGGGAGAAGTACACCACGAAGCACTTGGTGGATGCGGGTACTTTTCGCCGAGTGGATGAGCACTGCTCGCCTTGGCCCTCGTTCGTGATCGTCGCTACCGAAGCCATGTTGGCCGAGTGCCCGAAGGAAGTGCAGCGCCTGTTGAAGGCGATCCGTGACCAGGCCGCCGGCCTCATGGAGAAGAAGACCGCGCCGGAGACGATCGTGCAGCGTTACAAGATGAAGTTGGAGGATGCGCAGGCTTGGTTCGCGGGTGTGAAGTGGAACACCGATGGGAAGGTGGATGCTGATGGCTTGGCGCGTGGTGGAAACCTTGCTCAGTGTGGGCATGCTCACTAAGGAGGAAGCCGACGAGTTTGCCGCCCGCCTCGTATTGGTGGCCTGAAGCTCCTGTACCGCCCTCGGGGGCAGTCCCATCGCTCTGGCTCCTGTACCTTCGCCACCCCTTTCTCAGAGCCTCTTCCAATGCCCTACACCGCCCACCCCACCGCCGTCATCGACGAGGGCTGTACTATCGGTGAGGGCACCCGCATCTGGCACTTTTCGCACATCATGCCGGGATGTACGATCGGGGAGAACTGCAACATCGGCCAGAACGTGGTGGTGAGCCCGAAAGTGGTCCTTGGGGAACAACGTGAAGGTGCAGAACAACGTGAGCCTGTACACCGGCGTGGAGTGCGAGGACGATGTCTTTCTCGGTCCCAGCATGGTCTTCACGAACGTTATCAATCCGCGTAGCGCCGTTGCCCGGAGGGACCAATACCTTCGGACGCTCGTGAAAAAAGGTGCTTCCATCGGGGCCAATGCCACCATCGTTTGCGGGCACGACATCGGTCGGTATGCCTTCATCGGCGCAGGCGCGGTGGTGACGAAGGAAGTGCCGGACTACGCGCTCGTCGTTGGCAATCCCGCCCGCCAGACCGGATGGATGAGCGAGTACGGCCACAAGCTCAAGTTCAATGAGCAGAGCGAGGCGACTTGTCCCGAGAGCGGCCAGCGCTATGAGTTGAAGAACGGCCGTGTGGCCAAGCTGGATCAATAGATGGCCGCAAAGACGCAAAGACGCCAGGAAAATGCCGCTGCCAGGGCGTTCCAATTGAACTGCTTCGCGCCTCTGCGCCTTTGCGGCCATTCCCTCCCCTCATGAGCGGCAAGATCAAGTTCGCGGTTGTGGGCTGCGGCCACATCGGCAAGCGGCACGCGGAGATGATCCAGCGGCATGCGGATGCCGAGTTGCTCGCCGTGTGCGACATCCGTTCCGCGCAGGAGACCGGCGGCGATGCCTTCGGTGTGCCCTTCTACAACGATGTCGATGTCATGCTTGCTGAGATCCCGGCGATCGAAGTGGTGAACATCTGCACACCCAACGGCTTGCACGCCACCTTCAGCCTGAAGGCGCTAGAAGCCCGCAAGCACGTGGTCTGCGAAAAGCCGATGGCCCCTCACGAAGGCGAGTTGCGAAGCGGTGCTCTACAAAGCACTGCAAGTGCATCGGACCGTCTTCGGGGTTATGCAGAACCGCTACTCACCACCGAGCCAATGGATCAAGGGTGTGGTGGACCAAGGGCTACTTGGCGAGGTGTTCATGGCAGGTGAACTGTTACTGGAACCGCGACCACCGCTACTACAAGCCGGGCTCTTGGAAAGGCAGCGCAGACCTCGATGGTGGTACGCTCTTCACGCAGTTCAGCCACTTCGTGGACATCCTCTACTGGCTCTTCGGCGACATCACCGATATCCAAGGCAAGTTCGCCGACTTCAACCACAAGAACCTCACGGCTTTCGAGGATAGCGGCATCGTCAACTTCCGTTTCTCAATGGCGGCATGGGTTGCATCAACTACAGCACCGCCGTGTGGGACAAGAACCTGGAGAGCAGCCTCACCGTGATCGGCAGCAAGGGAAGCGTGAAGATCGGCGGACAGTACATGGACCAGGTGGAGCACTGCCACATCGAGGGATACACGATGCCCGAACTGGATCCCACCAATCCGGCGAACGACTACGGTGCCTACAAAGGCAGCGCGAACAACCACGGTTACATCATCGACAACGTGGTGGACACGCTCAAAGGACGAACGACGCTCACCACCAACGCCCTCGAAGGCCTGAAGGTGGTGGAGATCATCGAACGCATTTATCAGAAGAGGGATGAGCAACCTGTATGACCGCCTGCTGAAGAAGGAGGCGAAACTCGCTGTGATCGGCTTGGGCTACGTGGGACTGCCCATTGCGCTCGCATTCGCCCGCAAGATCAAGGTGGTCGGCTTCGACATCAACCAGAAGCGCGTGGACATGATGCGCCGTCGCGAGGACCCCAGCAACGAACTGGACGCCTCGGAGTTCGATGGGTGCGACATCCACTTCACTGCCGACCTCAACGACCTGAAGAGCGTGGAGTTCTTCATCGTTGCCGTACCCACGCCGATAGACAGCCAGAACATTCCCGACCTCGGACCACTGCTTGGTGCCACCCGCACGGTCGGGCAGGTGCTCAAGAAGAACGACTACGTGGTATATGAGAGCACCGTGTATCCCGGCTGCACCGAGAGGATTGCGTGCCGTTGCTGGAGCGCTTGAGCGATTTGAAGTTCGTCGAGGACTTCAAGGTGGGCTACTCACCGGAACGGATCAATCCGGGCGACAAGGAGCATACACTCGAGAGTATCGTGAAGGTGAGCAGCGGGTGCGATGCCGAGAGCGCGGAGATCATCGCCAAGGTGTACGAGCTGGTGGTGAAGGCAGGTGTGCCACCGCGCCGCGAGCATCAAAGTGGCGGAGGCGGCCAAGATCATCGAGAACACACAGCGCGACGTGAACATCGCGTTGATCAACGAGCTCTCCATCATCTTCAACCGCATGGGCATCAATACCTATGATGTGTTGGAAGCAGCGGGTACCAAGTGGAACTTCCTCAAGTTCCAACCGGGACTTGTTGGCGGCCACTGCATCGGCGTGGACCCATATTACCTAGTGTACAAGGCGAAGGAGCTGGGCTACCACGCACAGATCATCGATGCTGGCCGTTTCGTGAACGACAGCATGGGGGGCTACACCGCGAAGCAGACGGTGAAGAAGATCATCGCTTCAGGCACCAACCCTGCGGATGCGCGCGTGCTGGTGATGGGGGCCACTTTCAAGGAGAACGTCACCGATATCCGCAACAGCAAGGTGGCCGATGTGGTGAACGAGCTGAAGAGCTTCAGTTGCACGGTGGACGTTACCGATCCGCATGCCGATGCAGCCGAGGTGGAGCACGAGTACGGCTACAAGCTCGCACCGGAAATGAAGGGCCCCTACGACGCCATCATCGTGGCTGTGAACCACTCAGAGTACGCCAACAAGGACGAGGCTTGGTTCAAGGGCATGCTGAAGCCAAAGGGCGTCCTGGTGGACCTCAAGGGCGTCTTCCGAAAGAAGATCAAGGATCTCACGTATTGGAGCTTGTGATGAAGTTGGCCGCAAAGACGCAAAGGCGCAGAGGGGTGCTAGTCGACGTTGTCCGTCTTGCTCATGCCCGCTGCACTCTGGGTTCTCTGCGCCTCTGCGCCTTTGCGGCTTGATCGGACACATCCATGCAACGCAACATCCTCATCACCGGCGGCGCGGGTTTCATCGGCAGTCATGTCGTGCGACGCTTCGTTACGAAGTACCCGCAGTACCGCGTCGTCAACTTGGACGCGCTCACCTACGCCGGGAACTTGGAGAACCTGCGGGATGTGGAGCACGCCCCCAACTACACGTTCGTCAAGGCCGATATCTGCGATGCGGATGCCGTTGCGGCAGTGATGAAGGAGCATGCCATCGACGGTATCATCCACCTCGCGGCCGAAAGCCATGGACCGCAGCATCACCGATCCCATGGCATTCGTCAACACGAACGTCATCGGTACCGTCACGCTGCTGAACGTCGCGCGCGAAGCGTGGAAGGGCGCGATGGAGGGCAAGCGGTTCTACCATGTTAGCACCGATGAGGTGTACGGCTCCCTCCACGACGACAGCCTCTTTCTGGAGACCACGGCCTACGATCCACAGAGCCCCTACAGCGCGAGCAAGGCGGCGAGCGATCACTTCGTCCGCGCCTACGGCAATACTTACAAGCTGCCGTTCGTGCTGAGCAATTGCAGCAACAACTACGGCAGCCATCACTTCCCCGAGAAGTTCATCCCGCTCATGATCAACAACATCCGCACGAGCAAGCCGCTACCGGTGTACGGCAAGGGCGAGAACGTGCGCGATTGGTTGTGGGTGGAGGATCACGCGAGCGCCATCGACACGGTGTTCCACAAGGGCGGGGACGGTGAGACCTACAACATCGGAGGGCACAACGAGTGGAAGAACATCGACCTGGTGCATTTGCTCTGCCGCATCATGGACCAGAAGCTCGGTCGTGCGGAAGGGGAGAGCGCGAAGCTGATCACCTACGTCACCGATCGTGCGGGCCATGATCTGCGCTACGCCATCGACGCAAGCAAGATCGAGCGCGAGCTCGGGTGGAAACCCAGCATCACCTTCGAGGTGGGACTGGAGCGCACGGTGGATTGGTATCTGGCCAATACCGAGTGGCTGGAGCACGTTACCAGTGGCGCCTATCGCAGCTACTACGAAGGCCAATACACGCACCGCTGATGGGCGTCTTCCGCAGTTTGTTCGGCAAGAAAGAGGAGGTGATGCCACCTGCCGACCTCAGTGTGTTGCGCTGCGATGTTCACTCGCATTTCATCCCCGGTATGGATGACGGGGCGCAAACCTTGGAGCAGAGCATGGAGATGCTCACCGCCATGCGCGAACTCGGCTATCGCAAAGTGGTGACCACGCCGCACAGCATGGCCGATGGCTACAAGAACACCCCGGACATCATCCTCGGTGGCTTGGCGAAAGTGCGCGCCGAGGTGGCTCGTGTGGGCCTCGACATTGAAGTGGATGCCGCCGCCGAGTACTACCTCGATCACGAGCTGGAACGGAAAGTGACGGAGAAAGAAGTGCTCACTTTTGGCGACAACCTGCTGCTGTTCGAGTTGCCTTTCCTCAGCGAGCCACAGGTGCTCTTGAGCGTGATCTTCCTGATGCAGACGGCGGGCTACAAGCCCGTGCTTGCGCACCCGGAGCGTTACAGCTTCTGGTACAACGACTTCTCCAAGTACGAGCGCTTGAAGGAGCGCGGCGTGCTCTTCCAACTGAACATGATCGCGCTATCCGGTGCGTACGGCCCGCAAGCCAAGCAGATCTCCGAGAAGCTGATAGACGCGGGGGCCTACGAGTTGATCGGCAGCGACTGCCACAGCATGGGCCATGTGGAAGCGATGAAGCACACACTCACGCGGCCATACCTGCACAAGTTGATCGCGAGCGGAAAGTTGCTGAACGCGGGGTTGTGAGGTCGGGTCGGCCTAAGCCGCAGCTGTCTCCACCTCCTTGCTCACCTTCTTGAAGAGTCCTTGCAGCACATTGCCGGGGCCTACCTCCACCACCTTCTTTGCGCCATCGGTGAGCATGTTCTGCATGGTCTGCGTCCAGCGCACGGGTGCGGTGAGCTGCGCGATCAGGTTCGCTTTGATGCGCGCCGGTTCGGTGTGGGGCCGGGCGTCCACGTTCTGGTAGATGGCGCAGCGGGGATTCACGATGGGCGTGAACTGGATCGCGGTGGCAAGCTCGGCACGTGCCGGTTCCATGAGCGGGCTGTGGAAGGCACCACCAACTGGTAGCACAAGCGCACGTTTCGCACCGGCTGCTTTCAATGCTTCGCAGGCTGCGTTCACGGCTTCCACCGTACCACTGATCACGAGTTGGCCGGGGCAGTTGTAGTTGGCAGGAACGACCACGCCGGGGATCGTCTTGCAGATCTCCTCCACCTTGGCGTCCTCCATGCCGAGGATGGCGGCCATGGTGCTGGGTTGAAGTTCACAGGCCTTCTGCATCGCGTTCGCACGCGCGGCCACCAATTTCATCCCATCACCGAACTCCATGGCACCGGCAGCGACCAACGCGCTGAACTCGCCCAGCGAATGCCCGGCCACCATGTTCGGCTGGAAGGCATCGCCGAGCACTTTGGCCTTCACCACGCTGTGCAGGAAGATCGCCGGCTGCGTTACGTTGGTCTGCTTCAGGTCCGCCTCGCTGCCATTGAACATCACGTTGGTGAGGTTGAAACCCAGCAGATCGTTGGCATGCTCGAACCAGATGCGCGCGTTACTATCGGCATCGTACAGGTCCTTGCCCATGCCGGGGAACTGGCTGCCTTGTCCGGGGAAAACGTAAGCGGTCATGCTTGCAAGAGCTTATGAGGGGTGAAAATAGGCGAGGAGGTCACAGGGTGGAAAAGTGGAAAGGTGGAAGAGTGGCTAACCATTCCACTCTTCCACCTTTCCACTTCTGAAGCTTAGTCCCTTCTTCCCCCGAACAACCGCAACAGCATGAGGAAGAGGTTGATGAAGTCCAGGTAGAGGCTGAGGGCCCCCATGAGCGCCATCTTTTGCGCGGTCTCGGTGCCGGTGGCCACCTGCTCACCCATGCGCTTCAGCTTCTGCATGTCGTAGGCGGTGAGGCCGGTGAAGATCACGACCCCGATGATGCTCACGATGTAGTCCATCGTGCTGCTGCCGATGAACATGTTCACCAGCGAAGCGATCACGATGCCGATGAGGCCGATCATGAGGATGCTGCCCAGCTTTGTGAGGTCGGTCTTGGTGGTATAGCCAGCGAAGGCCATCACACCGAAGATGCCGGCCGAGATGAAGAACACATTGCCAATGGCCGCGATCGGGTAGATCAGGAAGATCACCGAGAGGCTCATGCCGGTAAGCGCGGAATAGAGCAGGAAGATCCCGAGCAGCAGGGTGCTGTTCAGGCGCTGCACCAAGCCGCTCATGGCGAACACAAGCACCAAGGGGGCGAACATCACCACGTAACCGAGCCCCGTGAGGCCACCCACGTTCGGACCGTCCATGTGGCGGATCCAGGCCTGCATACCCGCGTCGTTACCGAACCACCATGCCATAACGCCACTGATCACCAGCGCGGTGGCCATGTAACTGAACACGCTTGCCAGGAAGGTGCGTGTGCTGGACCCGCTTTCCGGTCCATAGATGGTGGTTGGTTGTTGTTGGAGCGTGTTGGGTTCCATGTTCTAGTGCAGTTTGGCGCTGATGAGCTTGATGAACTCTTCGCGCGTGCGGGGGTCATCAAGAAAGATACCAGTGAAGGCGGATGTCGTTGTGACAGAGTTCTGCTTCTGGATCCCGCGCATTTGCATGCATAGGTGGGCACATTCCATCACCACGGCCACACCCAGCGGTTTCAAGGTGTCATGCAGGCAATCGCGGATCTCGTTCGTGAGACGCTCTTGTACTTGCAAGCGTCGGGCGAAGGCGTCCACCACGCGGGGTATCTTGCTCAGGCCCGTGATGCACCCGTTGGGGATGTACGCGATATGCGCCTTGCCGAAGAAGGGCAGCATGTGGTGCTCGCACATGCTGTAGACCTCGATGTCCTTCACCAGGACCATCTGGCTGTATTCCTCCTTGAACATGGCGCTCTTGAGGATGGCGGCGGGATCCAGGTCGTAACCGTGGGTCAGGAACTGCATGGCTTTGGCCACGCGCTCCGGGGTGCGCTTGAGGCCTTCGCGGTTCGGGTCTTCGCCGATGGCTTTGAGTATGTCGGTGTAGTGCCCACCGATGCGCGCGATGCCCTTGGCGTCGAACGTATCGATGCGCTCGTAGCCTTCGCTCACATCCTTGCGCTTGTAGCTCTTGTTCTTCACTTTACCGTTCGCCATGATATTCCACGCTGTTGTTCTCGGTCTCTGCACTTTGATACAGTGCAGTGAACACCCGAGAGCAGCGATCGGTTCCGCAAGCTGTTCCCAAATGGCGATGGCCAGGTTCTCGGTACTACTGAGACGGCCTTTCATGAAATCAACGTCGAGGTCGATGTTCTTATGGTCGAGCTTGTGTATGACGCGCTCGTTGATGATGCGGCTCACCATGGAGAGGTCTACCACGAAACCCGTTTCGGGGCTTGGCTCCCCTTTCACGGTTACCCACAGTTCGTAATTGTGGCCGTGCCAGTTCGGGTTGCTGCACTTGCCGAAGGTGGCCATGTTCTGCTCCACGCTCCATTCCGGCCGGGCCAGTTTGTGGGCTGCGCTGAAGCGTTCGCGGCGGGTGATGTGTACGAGGGGCATTGTCCTGGTAAGGGAGGCCAAAGGTAGGGGCGCGTGTCACCACGGCCTTCGAGCCCGGGTCGTACCCCTGTGCGCACGCCCCTACCTTGGCAGCCATGCTTCCGTCGTGGTTGGTGCGCTTGGCGCGCAAGAAAGCCCTGCAGCCGCTGCACATCAGGCTGCATCGCGCAGCCAAGGTGGGCATGAACTACTGGGGCGGTGCCGAGGTGGCCGGGAGCGGTGAGCGCTGGGCGTTGAAGCACGCGGCCGCCAAGCTGCACGATGTCCAGCATCCGGTGGTGTTCGATGTCGGGGCGAACAACGGAGATTTCACCCAAGCGGCACTGGTCGCTTTTCCGCGAGCGGTCCTGGTGCATGCCTTCGAACCTTCGCCCACGGCCGCTAGGACTTTTCTCGAAACGGTGGGCAATGATCCATTGGGTGAAGCTCCATCGCTTCGGGTTCAGTGATGAAACGGGTGTGGCGATGTTGCATGCGCCCACCAGCGGATCGAGCATCGCCACCTTGCATGCGACCACCTTTGAGATGCAAGGGCGTGCCTTGGTGGTGGACCGTATCGAGCTGCGGACCGTGGATGGATTTTGTCGGGGAGCAGGGCGATGAGCGCATCCATTACCTGAAGGTGGATACGGAAGGGCATGAACTAGCTGTGCTGAAGGGTGCGCATGAAATGATCGAGCAAGGCAAGGTGGACTTCATCCAGTTCGAGTTCGGCGAATGCCATTTGGACTCTCGCGTGTACTTCCGCGACCTCTTCACCTTCCTTTCGCCGCGCTACCTCGTCCACCGCATTCTGCCGGATGGTATCTGGCCGCTGCCCACCTACGCGCCCGATCTCGAAGTGTTCCATACGGCGAACTATCTCGCCATCAAGCGCTAGCGCTGACGATCGTTCGGGCCGTCGCATCTTCGCACCATGATCATCGTCACCGGCGCAGCGGGGTTCATAGGCAGTGCCCTTGTGGGCGAACTGCTCCAGCAGGGCTGGCAGGACATCGTTGCTGTTGATGACTTCAGCAAACTTGGGAAGGCACCGAACCTGGAAGGCAAGAAGCTCACCGCACGCGTGGAGCGAAGGGACTTCTTCACCTGGCTCGATACCAACGAGAGGCTGGTGCAGATCATTTTCCATCTGGGTGCGCGTACCGATACCACTGAATTCAACAAGGCGATCTTCGATGAACTGAACGTGCGCTACAGCCAGCAAGTGTGGGAGCGATGCGTGCGTTACGGCATCCCGCTCGTGTACGCTTCATCCGCAGCCACCTATGGCGATGGCGCGCTCCGGTTATGATGACGCCGACGATACGCTCCTTCGCGCCTGAAGCCGCTGAATCCTTACGGTGAGAGCAAGAACGCATTCGACCAGTGGGCGCTCGCGCAGGAACGCAAGCCCTACTTCTGGGCCGGTTTGAAGTTCTTCAACGTGTACGGACCGAACGAATACCACAAAGGCCGCATGGCGAGCGTGGTCTTCCATGCGTTCAACCAGATCAATGCAACAGGAGGCATGAAGCTCTTCCGCAGCCACCGACCCGACTACAAGGACGGGGAGCAACTGCGCGACTTCGTGTACGTGAAGGACCTGTGCAACGTGTGCCTTTTCCTCATGGAGCATCGTAAGAAAAGTGGCCTGTACAACCTGGGCAGCGGCACCGCCCGGACGTTCCTCGCACTCGCACGCGCCACGTTCGCGGCGATGGGGAAGGAGGAGAACATCACCTTCATCGATACCCCGGTGGACATCCGCGACAAGTACCAGTACTTCACGGAAGCGCGCATGGAGAAGTTGCGTGCGATCGGTTATGAGAAGCCCTTCAGCACGCTCGAGGAAGGGGTGGGCGATTACGTGAAGAACTACCTGGTTCCCGGGCACTACATGTGAACAGGTGCGCCCTGCAGGAGGCTAGAACGGTTTCGGTGCGCTCTGCAGGAAGCGCCAGATAGTTGGAGAGTCGCTGATCGTCGTGTACGCCGATGGATGCGGTCATCGCTTCAAGCCGAAGAGTACCATCCCGCATGCCGATGCGGTGCAAGCGATAGTTGGAGCGTGCGAAGAGCGCTTCCACCTCTTCCTGTCTGGGCAGGCGCGGGTTTGTTTCCCCACGGGAAGGCAGATCTCGCCACCACCGCCGGTCGGTCCCGAACGATGCTCGATTCCATACCGAGCAGCACATCGCGTTCACCTCCTTCAACGTCGATCTTGACAATGCCCAATGAGAGGCTGCCGAGATCGTGCGCTGCGGTGTCGAATCGAAGAACGGGGATGATGAACTTGCGGAAGACCGTGAAGCCCGGACGAAAATCGCTCACGATCGTAGCGGCGGAGTCGACGATGGAACTGCTGTGGAGCTCCATGTGTACCAGCCCATCGCGGTCGGCGAGTCCCGCTGGTACGATGCGGGCGTCCGCATACTGCTGACGGAGCACCAGTTCCTGGGCATAGTGGATACACACCGGGTTCGGCTCGAAACCAACGTAGGTGCGCTGCGGTTCGATGGACTTCAGCTTGCACAAGGTCTGGCCCACGTTCACCCCGACATCAACGAAGGTGACCGGGAACTGCGCTAGCAGCCCTCGGAGAAGGGGGTGCATCCAAGGTTCATCCTGCACCAACAGGTCGATCCCAACCCCTTGGCGGATGGGCACCCGGAGGCGATGACCACCAATGTTCGCGCGTACACTGAAATTGAAATACGACAACAGGCCCGTGTGCTTGAGCGCTCGGAGGAAGAACCACGTGAGCGGATTGCAATATCTGCCGTGCGCCATCAGTCTTGATGCACCAACTTCTCACGCAACGCCATTGCCATGCTTCGCATCTTCAACAAGCGGTCGCGCAATGCTCCACGTCCAACACGGGTGTTTCCGCTGGATCGGGCCTGCGCAGCTGTGTCTTGGCGCCGCTGAGGGTGTAGCCTTTCTCCTTCACCAAGTGCTGGATCGTGCGCAATTGATCGATCTCCTTGCGCGTGTACAAGCGGTCGCCGCGATTGGTGCGTTTGGGACTGATCGTGCCGAATTCCTTCTCCCAGAAACGGATGCTCGAGGTGTTCACACCGATCTCATCAGCCACCTCACCGATGGTCCAGTAGATCTTTTCGATGGTCTTCGGTTTCAGCGGCATCGTGTGCCAAATGTACCGATCAATCCAGCGCCTGCCCCGCGTTGCGTGAAAGCTCCAGCATCCGCACGTATTCCGCCGGGCTCAGGTCGTTGAAGTAATAGTTGGCCGGGTCCACCGCCTCGTTGTTGCGATGCACTTCGTAGTGCAGGTGCGGTCCCACGCTCAGCCCCGTGTTGCCCACGAGCCCTAGCACATCACCGCGTTTCACGCGCTGCCCGTTGCGCACCTGCAATTTGCTCAAGTGCGCGTAAAGGGTTTGGTATCCGAAGCCGTGGTCCACGATCACGTGCATGCCGTAGCCGTTGGTTCCGTATTCGGAATACACCACGCGGCCGTCGCCGGTGCTGTGGATGGGAGTGCCTTGCTTGCAGGTGAAGTCCATGCCCGCATGGAACTTCTGGATCTTGTGGATGGGGTGTATCCGCCAGCCGAAGCCACCGGCCGTCTGGGTCAGGTCCTCGTTCGGGATCGGTTGGATGGCCGGTATGCTGGCCAGCATTTCCTGCTTGCGCAGCACCAGGGAGGCCACTTCATCCAGCGACTTCGATTGCACCACCACTTGTCGGGTGAGCATGTCCAGTCACTTGCGTGTCTCTATCACCAGGTCGCTGCTCGCGTAACCGGCCAGATCGCGGTAGCGGTTGATGCCGCCCACGCCCGCCTGTCGCATGCTCTCGGGCAGCGGATCGGCTTCGAAGATCACGCGGTAGATGTTGTCATCCCTGCGGCGCACATCGCGCATCACACCTTCCAGTTCGGCCAATTGCTTGTCCAGCAGCTCGTACTGCACGAGCAGTTGCTTGTTCTCCCGGCGCAGCTCGCTCTCCTTGGGTGAATCGATGAACTGGTAGGTGAGGAAGATGCCCAACAACCCCACGGCCAGTCCGGGCAGCAGCATCAGCGCTGTGCGCTTGGTCTTCTGCCACGCGCTCAGGCGGATCCGCTCGAAGTTGAGCGTCTTCGGATTGAAGCGGTATTTCTGCTCGGCCATGGCGGGCACCGAAGATAGCCGGGGCACTGTGGATCGTCCGGTGCCGTTCGACGGGCGGCTGTTAAAGAATGTGTATCGACCGGGCATTGCTTGCGCCTCCACGACAGATGCGCGCTCGGTACCTTCGGCGCCTCTTTTCAGCACGCATGACCTCCCGCGAGATCCGCCAGAAGTTCCTCGATCATTTCGCCAAGCGCGGCCACACCATCGTGCCCAGCGCACCCATGGTGGTGAAGGACGACCCCACGTTGATGTTCACCAACGCCGGGATGAACCAGTTCAAGGACCTCTTTCTCGGTAACCGACCCGCGAAGGACAAACGCATAGCCGATACGCAGAAGTGCCTGCGCGTTTCGGGCAAGCACAACGATCTGGAGGAGGTGGGTATAGACACCTACCACCACACGATGTTCGAGATGCTCGGCAACTGGAGCTTCGGTGATTACTTCAAGAAGGAAGCGATCCAGTGGGCGTGGGAACTGCTGGTGGACGAGTACAAGATCGACAAGGAGAACATCTACGTCACCTACTTCGGCGGCGACGCTGCGGACGAGCTGGAGGCGGACGAGGAGACGAGGCAGCTTTGGCTGCAGTACCTTCCTGCGGAGCGCATTCTTCCGTTCAGTCGCAAGGACAACTTCTGGGAAATGGGCGATACGGGTCCGTGCGGACCGTGCACCGAGATCCATGTGGATGTGCGGACCGCGGAAGAGAAGAAGGCCAAGCCCGGTCGGGATCTCGTGAACAACGATCATCCGCAGGTGATCGAGATCTGGAACAACGTGTTCATGCAGTTCGAGCGCAAGGCCGATGGTTCCTTGCACACACTTCCAGCGCAGCATGTGGACACGGGCATGGGCTTCGAACGCCTGTGCATGGTGCTGCAAGGCAAGCGCAGCAACTACGATACGGATGTGTTCCAGCCGCTGATCCAGCCGGTCTCAAAGCAGTGTGGCAGGAAGTACGGTGCGACCCTGAACAGTCAACCGGGTGAAAGCCGATATCGCCATGCGTGTGATCGCCGATCACCTGCGCGCGATCTCGTTCGCCATTGCCGATGGACAATTGCCGAGCAACACGGGCGCGGGTTATGTGATCCGTCGGATCCTGCGTCGTGCGGTGCGATACGGCTACAGCTTCCTGGGCTTCACAGAACCTTTCATGCATGCGCTCGTGGCAACGCTGGTGAAAGAGATGGGCGATCAGTTCCCGGAACTGAGGAAGCAACATGGCATCATCGAGAACGTGATGTTGGAGGAGGAGAAGGCTTTTCTGCGTACGCTGGAGCAGGGCACCAAGCGTTTGGAGCAAGCCCTCTCGGAGAGCCGCCAAGGGGAACGATCCCCGGTGACAAAGCCTTCGAGCTCTTCGACACCTTCGGTTTCCCCATCGATCTGACGCAACTCATGGCGCGTGAGCAAGGCCGCGATGTGGACATGAAAGGATTTGAAGCGGAACTGCAAAAGCAGAAGGAGCGTTCACGTGCAGCCACGACCGTTACCACCGGAGACTGGGTGGATCTGGCGAAAGGCGAAACGACATTCGTTGGCTACGACGAGTTGAGCAGCCCAGCACGAATTCTCCGCTACCGGAAAGGTGAGCGGCAAGGGGGGGACCAATTCCAGATCGTCCTCGACCGTACGCCCTTCTATGCCGAAGGCGGAGGACAGGTGGGCGACCAAGGCTGGCTGATCAATGGCGACGAAAGGGTCGAGGTGCTCGACACGAAGCGCGAGAACCAGCTCATCGTTCACTTCACCAAGGCGCTGCCGAAGGATGTGAACGCTTCGTTCAGCGCACAGGTGGACGCATCGCGCCGCAACCTCACTGCACGCAACCACACCGCCACGCACTTGCTCCACCACGTGCTTCGCAAGCAACTGGGCACGCATGGGAACAGAAGGGTTCATTGGTCGCCCCGGACCGCCTGCGCTTCGACATCAGTCATTTCGCCAAGGTCACGCCCGAGGAGCTCGCGGCCATCGAGCGCGAAGTGAACGCGATGATCACCGAGGACATCGTGTTCGATGATCGACGCAATGTTCCCATTGCTGAAGCAGGGCAATGGGAGCCATGGCGCTCTTCGGTGAGAAGTACGGCGAACAGCGCGCGTGTGGTGAAGTTCGGACCGAGCGTGGAACTCTGTGGCGGAACCCATGTGCCACGCACGGGTGTCATCGGCCCCTTCCGCATCGTGAGCGAGAGCGCCCTGGCTGGCCGGCATCCGCCGCATCGAAGCCATCACCAGCGTGGAGGCAGAGCGCATGATCAACGAGAAGCTCGCGAAACTGGACGCGATCAATGCACTGCTGAAGCACCCGGCCGACATCGTCCACGCAGTGGAGAAGCTCCTGGAGCAGAACGCGGCGCTGGGCAAGGAAATGGAAAAGGCGGGCAAGGAGCGAGTACGTGGCTATGCCTCCTCGCTTCCCGCCAAGGCGAAGGCCAATGGGAAGGGCCTGAAGTTTTTGGTACAACAGATCGACCTGGACGCGCAGGCCTGAAGGACCTCGGGTACGCCTTGCGTGAGCAGCACTCGGACCTGGCGTTCGTGGTCGGTTCCGCGATCGATGGCAAGCCGCTGCTGGCCGTGTCCTTGGGCAAGGCTTTCGCCGATGCCACGGGCTTGAAGGCCGTGGACATCATCAAGCAGATAAGCCCGGAGATCAAGGGTGGTGGTGGTGGCCAACCGGATTATGCCACCGCCGGAGGCAAAGAGCCCGGTGGTATGGCCAGTGCGCTCAAGAAGGCCGAAGAGATCCTCTCCTGAAACAGCCCGAACACAACGAAGCCCCTCCGCGACGCATCGGGGAAGGGCCTCGGTGCGACGTGAAGCACCTTGTGTTACTTCACGCCAACTGAGGGCGGGCACCGCCCTTGCTGAGCTTTGTTGGGGGCGGGAGATGGACCGCGTTGAACTTCGGGCCGAGGTACTGCTCATTCTCACCGAAGGCCAGGTTCATCACGTAAAGGCCATTGAGCGCGATCACGAGGATGTAATCCAGCATGCTACGCTTGCCGAAGCACTGCACCACTTCGATCCAGACCTTGGGCAGGAAGTAGAGCTGGCCATAGACCGGGACCAGGAACAACCAACCCTGCCAGGCCGGACGACCGACGATCCGCAGGAAGACCACGATGTTCCAGATGGGAACGAAGGCGGCGAGTCCGGGGAGGCGGCACTTTTCGTACAAGCGCCACTGGGCCAGTAGCGCTATGATGGTAACGAAGCCGATGGCATAGTAGAAGGCGTTCCCCATGCCCAACGTCTTGTAGAAGTAGTCGTGGATGCCCATTAAATAGTCCATGGCGTGCAGGTTTAGTGGTGCGGCCGCAGCCGCGAAAGCAGGTGGTTCCATGCAAAGAGACGGCGGGGAAAGACCACGGTTGCCTAGCAAACACGCCGTTTTGTCCCCTTTGGTATGTGTGTTCGGCCAAGGGCCGGAACGGCCCTACGAACGGTAGCAGGTCGCCGATCTCGGACGAGCCGGGGCCTTTTTCCTGCCGAACTCAGCCCCGTGGCGTGGCGTACGCCTTCACATCCCCATCGGTTATCTCCTTACCGCTCAGGATCACCAGGCGCTCCACGACATTCCTCAACTCGCGCACATTTCCGGTCCAAGGCAGCTTCTGGAGCTCCTTAACGGCTTTGTCCGCGATCTTCTTGGGCGCGATGCCCTGTTCGGTGCAGACCAAGTTGATGAAGTGGTCGGTCAGCAGCGGAATATCCTCCAGGCGTTCGCCAGGCTGGGCACTGGATCGGATCACGCTCAGTCGGTGGAAGAGGTCCTCGCGGAAGTTGCCTGCAGCGATCTCCTTTTTCAGGTCCTTGTTGGTGGCAGCGATCACGCGCACGTTCACGACGATGTCCTTGTCACCGCCCACCGGGGTGATCCGTCCTTCCTGTAAGGCACGCAACACTTTGGCTTGTGCCGCCAGCGCCATGTCGCCGATCTCGTCCAGGAAAAGGGTCCCCCCATCGGCCAGTTCGAACTTGCCTTTGCGGTCCTTGATGGCGCTGGTGAAGCTGCCCTTCACGTGGCCGAAGAGCTCGCTCTCGATCAGCTCGCCGGGGATCGCCGCGCAGTTCACTTCGATGTAAGGCCCTTGCACGCGCTGGCTTTTTTCGTGGATCAGTCGGGCCACGCCTTCCTTGCCGGCCCCGTTGCCACCCGTGATCAACACGCGTGCATCGCTCGGGGCCACCTTCTCGATCATCTCGCGGATCACACCCAGCGCCTTGCTTTCGCCGATCATCTGGACTCCACCTACCTTGGACTTACCCACTTTCTGGCGCAGCACTTTCGTTTCCTGCACCAGGTTGCCGCGGTCCAATGCGTTGCGCACGCTCACCAGGATCCGGCTGATGTTGGGTGGCTTCTCGATGAAGTCGAACGCGCCCTTCTTCAGCGCGTCCACGGCGGTGTCGATGGTGCCGTGCCCGCTGATCATCACCACCGGTAGTTCCTCGTTGTGCGCTTGCAGTTTCGTTAGCACCTCCAGCCCGTCCATCTTGGGCATCTTGATGTCGCAGAGCACAAGGTCGTACTTGCCCTTGATGGCCTTCTCGAGCCCGGCCATGCCGTCCTCGGCCTCATCCACCTTGTGCTTCTCGTGCTCCAGGATGTCGCGCAGCGCGGCGCGGATCGCTTTCTCGTCGTCGATGATGAGGATGTTGGCCATGGGTCTTGGTCCCGGCTAGACGGGAACGGGCAAAGATGCGGATGGGAGCGGATGCCTAGCTTGCGGCAACCGGCATCGCGTCTGGCGTCTTTCTCAAGTCGAATGCAACCATGAACAACGACCGTGATCCCATCCTCGTGGCCATCGGCGGCAGCGCGCCTACCAATGTGGTAAACAATGTGTACAGCCGGCTCGATGTGAACCTGGATGGTGTGATCAAATACGTAGGCGCGAACAACGATCGCGACCCGATACTGACCACCGTGGGCGGCAGCACGCCGACGAATACGCGGACAGCGCAGCTTCCATGAGGACCATCTGCCTTTTAAGCCTGTTCTGTTCCGTTTTCGTTCATGGACAGTGTACGTTGACCGGATCCGGCATCTTCAATTTCGCCGATTGCTCTGTCCAGCCCGGCTCCATCACCCTGCAATTCACCGGCGGTACGGGGCCGTACACGATACAATCGGACTGGGGCATCCAACCCAACGTTTTCGTCGCCGGTCATTCGAATTCCGCGTTCACGCTGCAGCTAGATTGGGCCGGTTATTATCCACTAACAACTACTCCGAATGGACGGTAACCGATGGCATGGGTTGCATCACAACCATCCTGGTGCAGAACATACTTTCCTGCCAGGGGTCGCTCAACATTAACCGTGAATTGGATTGCGCTACCGGTAGCACGTCGATCCGGCTCCAGTTCTTCATGACGGCATGTTCCCTGCCGGGCACTTATACCTACAGCGTTCAGAACACGGTCACCTGGCAGATCGCGGCTAGCGGTGCGATCAGTGCTTTGCCCGTTGCAGGACCCAGCACTTTCGTTCTGCCACCATTGCCGAACGGGGCCTATCGCCTCATTATGAGCGAAGGTGCAAACCAATGTCCTGCGAACGGGTTCTATGATTGCTGGCAACCCATGGATTTCCTCGTGCTCAATCTGGGCATTGGTGATTGCGGGGTGAATGCACGAATCCGGACCGCCTTGGACGGCCCATTGGCAACACCACCGCTGATGAACGACGCGCTCCGTACCGGAGACCTCATTCCTTCCAGCGAACCATATGGTGCGATGGGATACACATACATTGGTGCTGGACCGATGACGCCGATCGCACCGGGTCTATTGACCGTTACAGGCAATGATGCGATGCGTGGATTGGATGATCGTCGAGTTGCGTCCCACCCTCACCACGGTCGTGTATTCCAAGCCGGTGCTTCTTCAACGGGATGGCGATCTGATCGATCCGGATGGAGACCCGTATGTGAATTTCCCTGTTGCTCCCGGCAACTACCACGTCGCCTTGAGACATCGAAACCACCTGGGAGCAATCTCCCAGTTCTCACAACCCTTGTTCTTCGACCCGCATTCCGATCCATACGACTTCCGCGTCGGATCGACATCGGCATATGGTACGGCCCCACTCAGGTACAAGAATGGTGTGCTATGCCTTTGGGCTGGTGATGCCACTGGCAACGGCATCGTGCAGTACGTAGGTAACGGCAACGACCGCGACCCCATCCTCATCGCCATCGGCGGCAGCACGCCCACCAATACGGTAAGCAACGTGTACAGCCCGCTGGATGTGAATATGGATGGCGTGATCAAGTACGTGGGCGCGAACAATGATCGCGATCCGATCCTGACCACGGTGGGCGGAAGCACGCCGACGAATACACGGGTGCAGCAGCTGCCCTAAATCTTGCCTGTACCATGGTCCTGTTAAAGTACATCGCACGATCTGCTCTGGTCCTTGTGCTGGGCATTGCGATCGCGCACAAGGCACGTTCCCAATGCAACGTGGCCAGCGTGGTCACCATCGGGACCGTGAACTGCTCTGGCTTCGATGTGGTGGTCCAGTTCTTCGGCACGCCGACCATGACCAGCTACGCCTACGCGATAAGCACCGATGATGGCAGTGTGTACCTGTCGGGCGGAACGGGCTCGAACGGTTATACCTACCACGTGCCCTGGACCAATGATCCGGTGGTCACGGCGGTCAACGTCACCGCGTTCGATGACCCCACCGCCTGTCAATCCATCGGTGCATGGACGGGTACCTTGAACCGGCCGGTAATGGACCTGCAATACTCGCTTACGCTCGATTGCAGCACCGGGCTTCGCGCACTGCGCTGGACCAATGCCAATATCGCCTGCGGCAGCGCGGGCAGTCACACCTACACCGTCGACGGCAGTACAGGAACGGTTGCAAGCGGCTTCACGCAGGAGAGCGCCGCAGTGTGGCGGTACAACACGCTTCTCGCTGCGGGCACGCACACCTTCGGCATCGATGCAACGCCGACGGCCTATCCCGGTTACAACTGCGGAAGCTTCACGCAGTGCTGGGCTTTGAGCACCACCGGCCTGATCACATTCGTTGCGCAGAGCGTAACGCCCGGCGATTGCGGCACCAACTTCAACCTGCGCGCCTTCCTCGATGGCTGCTATGTCAGCGGGACATTGATGAGCGACGGGTTGCGTGCTGCCGGATTGATCCCCACCACGGAACCCTATACCGCGCTCGGGTACGCATACACGGGATCTCCTTCCGGGCTCACCATCGCCCCCACGGTGTTGAGCACCACCGGCGCCAACGCCATCGTCGATTGGATGGTGGTTGAACTGCGCAGTGCCGCATCGCCTGCCACGGTGGTGTACTCAAGGCCCGTGCTGGTGCAACGTGATGGCGATGTGGTGGATACCGACGGAAGCGTGTACATCAACGTGCCGGTCGCTGCCGGGAGCTACTACGTCGCACTGCGACATCGCAATCACCTTGCGGTTATGATGGCCGCTGCGATACCGCTAAGTGTCGATCCCATGAACACCACGATTGATTTCCGCAGCCAGTTGCAGGCGGCCTACGGCACGAACGCCCGCGTGCTGAAAAGCGGCAACTATTGCCTGTGGGCTGGAGATGTCACGGGCGATGGCACCATCCGCTACATCGGCGCCAACAACGACCGCGATCCCATCCTCGTGGCCATCGGCGGCAGCTCGCCCAACAACACGGTGAGCAATGTGTACAGCCCGCTCGATGTGAACATGAACGGGGTCATCAGCTACGTGGGCGCGAACAATGATCGTGATCCGATACTCACCACAGTGGGCGGGAGCACGCCCACGAATACGCGGGTGCAGCAGTTGCCATGATCCGGATGGTCGGGAGGGCGTTCCGAAGCAGGCCGAGTGTGAGCGTGCAATAGGATTGCGGACAACTAAAGTGTGTCAGCGCCGTCTTTCCAGTGTTCCGTGAGGCGCAGGTTGGTCGCCAACAGCGCGGATAAGCCACAATGCATCCATATAGACCCTCGATTCATCGCGATGTCGTGCTGATGTTGTGCATCCTGCTCCCTGCCGCGGGATGGGCGCAAGGCACCAGCCCGCGGGGTGTGGCCGCGCGGGTCGCCGCGGAACCCCGGACCAGTGGCGCTGATGTGGTGCGCCCCTTTTCCACCATGCCTGTTGATGCGCGCACAGCACGAGCTTTCCCAAGTGCGTCGATGTTCTCCGCGAACGATCGCGTCTTGGAGGAACTCCTGCGAACAAGTCCGCGCACGCTTGAGCTGATCGTGCCCGCCCGACAGGGTGATGTGCATTTGCGCCTTGTGGTCTCCGACCGGATGACGGATGAGTTCCAGGTGATTCTCGCCAGCACCGGACGACCGATCGAGGCGCCGCCCGGCTTGCACTACGTGGGCATCGTGAACGATGATCCGAACACGCTCGCAGCGATCAGCATCTTTCCCGGCCAGGTGATGGGCATCGTAAGCGATGGCCACGGCGATCATGTCCTAGGGCCGATGGAGGGAAGGGATGCGCACGTCTATTACGCTACGAAGGATCTGCCGCCACAGCCCTTCGTGTGCGATACACCGGAAGGAGCTGCTCCGGATGAAGAGGACGGGATACAGGAGGGCGGTGGCGATCGCTCGCTGAAGTGCGTGCGCTTCTACTGGGAGGTGAACTACGATGTCTTCTTGGCCAAGGGCAGCGTGGTGAACACCGTGAACTACATCACCGCGCTCTTCAACCAGAGCGCCGCCTTGTACACCAATGGCGGCATCAGTGTGGTACTTAACGAAGTGTACGTGTGGGATGTGCCAAGCCCGTACGTCGGCACCACGCAGCTGGAGCAGCTCACCTACTTCCAGAACGCGCGCAACTCCTTCAATGGCGACCTCGCGCACCTGGTCGGACTCACCGGTGGTGGCGGTCGCGCCGCCAGCCTTGCCGGGCTGTGCAACATCGATAACGACAATTCGATGTGCTACAGCAACATCAGCACCACCTTCCTGAACGTACCCACCTATTCATCGAGCGTGTTCGTTGTGACCCATGAGCAAGGCCATTTGCTGGGATCGAACCACACGCATGCCTGCGTTTGGAACGGCAACAACACACAGATCGATGGTTGTGGGCCCACCGCCGGTTACCCGGAGGGCGGGACCTGCGCCACGGGGCCCATTCCGCCGAGCGGTGGCACCATCATGAGCTATTGCCACCTGAACGCCGTGGGCATCAACTTCAACAATGGCTTCGGTCCGCAGCCGCTGGCGGTGATCACCAATTCTGTTTCTGCCGCGCCATGCCTGATCACGTGTGCTGCCGTGGCGTGCGGCACCGTTTTCGGATCGAACGCGAGTAGCATAACAACGACCACGGCCTTGTTGAATTGGATGCCAGCGAACAGTGCGGTCTCCTACGACCTTCAATGGAAACAAGTGGGCGCGCCCACTTGGAACACGGTGCTCGCGATCGCTGGCACATCGTATCCCTTGTCGGGGCTTACCGCGTGGACGAATTACACCTTCCAGGTGAAGACCAACTGCTCCGGCGGTGCTTCCGTGTATGCGCCTGCGGCCGGGTTCACCACGGCAGGGAACAGCTTGAGTGATGGACTTGTGGCTTGCTACCCGTTCAATAACTCGCCGAACGATGCATCTGGCAATGGGCACAACGGCACCTTGGATGGGCCGTTGCCCACAGCTGATCGCTACGGCGTTCCGAACGCGGCCTACGCCTTCGATGGTGTGGACGATCGCATCGCGGTGACTGACCTGAACACCTGGGCCATCAGCAACGAGATCAGCATCAGCTTCTGGGTGAAGGCTGTTCAGAGCAAGGGCAACCTCATCGTGTGGGCATGGCCCGATATCGCCAGCGATCGTTTCCTGGTGAGCCCGCACTATTTCCATACAGGCTCCAACGACTTCGCGTGGACCTTCGGCACCTACGATGGTACGGGGCGCTGCTACTACACGGGCTACCCGCTCTACGGCGAATGGGAGCACTACGTGGTCACTTCCAGCGCGGTGTCCAACACCATGAAGATCTACAAGAACGGCAGCTTGTTCGACAACGAGCAGCACGCGGGTGGTCTCACGGACCTCAACCGCACCTTGTACATCGGTGGATTCTTCCTGCCGAATTTCCATCTGAACGGTTCCTTGGACGATCTCACCTTCCACCGTCGCGAACTCACGGCAGGGGAGGTGATGCAACTCTACACGTCGGGCACACCGTGCGCGCCGCGCATCACCGTTGCTCCAAAGGTCTTCCTTGATGGACCCTACGTGGAGGCGAACCTGCTGATGAACGATGCCCTGCGTGGTGCGAGCTTGATACCCGGCCTCGAGCCGTACACATCGCTGTCCTACACAATGGTTACCGGTGGCACTGGCACGGTTATCACGAACGGAGTGATCGCACGAACGGGGGCCAACGCCATTGCCGACTGGGTGGTGGTTGAATTGCGACAGCCGTCCTCGCCATATGCAGTGCTCGCCACGCGAACTGCATTGGTACAGCGCGATGGTGATGTGGTGGGTACGGATGGAACCTCGCCCGTGGTGTTCGACGCGGCTCCCGGCAACTATGCCATTGCTTTGCGCCACCGCAACCACTTGGGCGTAATGACCAGCGCTGGGGTTGCGCTCACGTCGTTGCCTGCTACGGTCGACTTCACCAACCCTGTCACTGCGACCTACGGGACCAATGCGCAGAAGCAGGTGGGAACGAAGATGACAATGTGGTGCGGCGAGGTAACGTCAGATGGCACGGTGCGCTACGTGGGCGTGAACAATGATCGGGATCCTATCTTGGTTGCGATCGGCGGGAACGTCCCCACCAACACGGTAGCCAACACGTATGTGGGTGCGGATGTGAACATGGATGGCCTGGTGAAGTATGTGGGGGCGAACAACGACCGCGATCCCATCCTGCAGACGGTGGGTGGCTCGGTGCCTACGGCGTCGCGTGTTCAGCAGCTTCCCTAACCGGTGATCATCCTCGCGGCCGCGCCTTCCTTCAGTGCGTATTTGCTCCAAGCCAGTTCGCGTATTTCGCCCGCAATGAGCACACGCTCGATACTGATGAGCGCGTAGGGGATCGTTTCCACGCGATGCTCCGGTAACCCAGGAACACGCAAGCGTTCCTCGCGTGTCATGCGCAGCAGTCGGTCCTTGATCGCATCGAATTCTAGTGCAGAGAAGGGCAGGGTGGTGGCATCGGGAGAAAGCGCAACGCCTTGCTCGGCAGCGATGATGTGCGCCAGTGTATCGAAGCTGCCCGCACTGCCCACGAGCACGTGCGGTTCCTGCCGTTCCACCACGGCGTAGAGCGCTTCCAGTCGATCATCAAGGTGCCTAGCGATGCGGGCTTCTTCTTCCACGGTGATGGGATCGCTGATCGGGATCCGCTCACGCAGGCGCGTGACGCCGAGTTCGAAGCTGCGTTTCCACATCAGTGCTTTGTTCGTCGCCAAGATGAACTCGGTGCTTCCTCCGCCGATGTCCATCACCAGCGAAGGCTGCGGACCGAAGGGTACGGCCAGTCGAACACCTGCGAGGATCAGCTCGGCCTCTTGATCACCAGGGATGACGCTGATGGTGATCTCCAAGCCCTCTTCTGCGCGACGGACGAAGTCCGCACCATTGCCTGCGTTGCGCAAGGCCGAGGTGCCGAAGGCCGTGATCCTTGATGCGCCATGAGCGATGGCGGTGGCCTTGTGCTTCCGTAGCGCTTCCAAGCCGCGCTCGAAGGCATCGTCCGTGATCGTTCCTTTCTCGATCCCACCCTTGCCCAGGAACACAGGCAGCTCTTCACTATGCAGTATCCGCAAGCCTTCCCCGCCGCGCTCGAAGACCAGCAGGTTGAAGGTATTGGTACCGAGATCGATTATGGCTGCGCGCATGGCCGGCTTGATCATGTGCCCATGTGTTCATGTGGACATGTGCCCATGAATGCCGTGCAAGTGCGTTTACATGGGCACATGAGCATATGCGGTGAGGACGACGCGCGAGGTACCACGTGCCCACATGATCCTAGCCCTTGTAGAACAACCAACGTCCCAACTCCCTCCAGCTGACCTTCTTGCCGTACATGAGGATGCCTGTGCGGTAGATGCGGCCTGCGAGCCAGGTGGTGAAGACGAAGGTGGCGACCAGCAGCGCCATGCTCAACAACAGTTGCCATACGGGTGCGCTACCCATGGCCACACGTACCATCATCACGATGGGGCTGGTGAACGGGATGAAACTGCACCACATCACGGCGGGGCTGGTCGGGTTCACCACCGCGATCTGCGCCACCACGATGGCGATGATCATCGGCAAGGTGACCGGGAACATGAACTGCTGGGTATCCGTTTCGCTATCCACGGCGGAACCGATCGCTGCGAGCAACGAACTGTAGAGCAGGTAACCGCAGATGAAATAGAAGAGGAAGGTGATCAGCACCAAGGGGATGTTCACCTGCGTGATGATGTCCGTGACCTTTTCCTGGTCGAAGCCGGAGGCTTCGGCAGGCATTTGCTCTTTCAAGATCTGCTCGCGCACTTCAGTGGTCATACCCTGCTGGGCCAGCGCTGCCGGGTCGTACTTGTCGGCACCGAGCACGGTCATGCCCACCACCGTGATCGTACCGGTGATCACGATCCACAGGATGAATTGCGTGAAGCCCACGAGCGCGATGCCCACGATCTTGCCCATCATCAGCTGGAAGGGTTTCACGCTGCTGATGAGCACTTCCACCACGCGGTTCTGTTTCTCCTCCATCACGCCGCGCATCACCTGTACACCGTACATGAAGATGAAGATGAACATGAAGTAGCCGAAGAAGAAACCGATGAGCGCACGCTCCTGAGCGTAGGATTGTGTCCCGACCTTCTCGATATCGAACGTATCGATGTCCAATGGCTTGCGGACGCGGTCGTAATCCTCTTTGTTGATCCCCGTATCCTGCAGCTTGGCCAGTTCGATCGCCTTCTCCAGTTCGGAGCGGATCGTCGCCATGGCGAATTCACTGGGTGCGGACTTGAAGTACAGGTCCGCGCGTGGGTGGTCTTTCAGGATGTCCGGCAACAAGTTCAGCCGAATGGTGTACGGGCTCTCCTTGAACATCGAGTCGGTCCAGGCATGCCCATCCAAGAAAAAGGTCACGTTGTCGGAATCCTTCAGCCGGGTGCCGATGACACCTTCCTGGTCTATCACCAGCACCTGCTGTTTGGTGCTTTCCTGCGTACCGATCCATGCCATGCCCAGGATCGCCCCTGCGATCAGCAACGGCCCCAGGATCGTCATGATGAGGAAGCTGGGCTTGCGCACGCGCGTGATGAATTCACGCCAGATGATGAGCCGGATCTTGTTCATGGCTTACTCGGTCATTTCAGCGGCCACCGCCTCGGGCTGGTGTTCGCTCACCACACGGATGAAGATGTCGTGCATGCGCGGTACTTCCTCCTGCACACCGTGAATGGTCACGGAGGGGAGGAGTTGCCGCAATACATCGTTCAGCGTGGAGCCTTTCGTGATGCGCACACGCGCAATGTTGTGGTCCTCGTGTTCCTCGGCCCCTACCAGTTCACCGGTGAAGGAGAGTGCATTGCCCAAGGCCACACGGTTGCCGTCGTACTCGATGCGGTACGTGTTGGTCGCATACCGCTTGCGGATCTCGCGCACATTGCCGTGCAACATCAAACGTGCTTTGTCGATCAGGCCGATGTTGTCGCACAATTCCTCCACGCTGGGCATGCTGTGCGTGCTCAGCATCACCGTTACGCCTTCGTTGCGCAACCGTAGTATCTCGCTACGGACAAGGTCCGCGTTGATCGGGTCGAAACCGCTGAAGGGTTCGTCCAGGATGAGGAGCTTCGGTTCATGCAGCACCGTGATGATGAACTGCACCTTCTGCGCCATGCCCTTGCTCAGTTCCTCCACCTTCTTGTTCCACCATCCATCGATCTCCCATCGCTCGAACCAGTCCTTCAGTCGCTTGGTCGCATCCGCCTTTGTAAGGCCTTTCAAGCGAGCGAGGTAGAGCGCTTGTTCGCCCACCTTCATCTTCTTGTAAAGGCCCCGTTCCTCCGGCAGGTAGCCGAGGTGGGCGACATCCTCCTGGGTCATGGGTTTGCCATCCAGCAGGATCCGTCCCGCATCGGGACCGGTGATCCGCGTGATGATGCGTATGAGCGTGGTCTTGCCCGCACCATTGGGGCCTAGCAGTCCGAAGACCTGTCCCGGAGGCACCTCCATGGTGATGCCATCGAGGGCGATGAAGTCTCCGAACCGTTTGCTGACACCTTCTACCTGGAGCATGCTGCGTTGTTCGGCGCCGAAGGTAGCCGGACGGTCCCGTGGGCACCGATCCGCTCAACGAGGAAGCCTGCCGCTCGTGTGATCGGCTCAGTCCAGGAAACGCGCACGCTCTTCCGGCGTGGGTAAACGGCAGGTCTCATACTTGCGGAACCAGCGGTAGCGGTTGCGCGCGATCCAGTCGTAAACCGCGTCGCGGACAAAACGGGGCACGATGAAGAAGCCCCGGTACATCACGCGCCATCCGCCGAGATCGATCAGGATCCACAGAGCTGCATCCGACCGTTGGATCACGGCTCCGTCGCGCAGGTACACCACGCTCTCCAAGGCATCCGCCATGCCAGCGGGCAGTCGTTCCTGCGCGGTGCGTCCCTGTAGGGGCGCGAAACGCAGGACCCTTTTTCGACCCACCCGAAGCAGGCGGTCCACGAAGCGGTTGCAAAGGCCGCACACGCCATCGAAGAAGACGATGCGTTCGTCCACTCACACTGCGAAGCTAGTTGGAGGATCACTTGCCCCTCTTTTCCCAAAGCGAAAGGCGCCCTCTCGGACGCCCTTCTGTATGGTGGACCTCGACTGAGTTTTACTCCGTCAGTTCCGCCATCATACGATGGATAACGGTTACTCGGCGAGCACCAGTACGGTGTTGTTCATCACTTCCACCACACCGCCTTTCACGGAGAATAGTTCTTCACCCTTTTCGGTCTTAACCTTCACGTCCCCGGCTTTGAGTACGGTGATCAATGGCGCGTGGTTGTTCAGGAAGCCCATGCTGCCGTCCACCCCGGGCACGGTCACGCTTTTGGCTTCGCCCTTGAAGAGCTCCTTGTCCGGTGTGATGATCTCTACGCGCATGTCCTAGGCCTTGGCGGCTTCCGCCATCAACTTCTTGCCGGCTGCGATCACGTCCTCGATGCTGCCCTTCAGGTTGAAGGCGCTCTCGGGAACATCGTCCAACTGGCCGTCCATGATCATGTTGAAGCCCTTGATGGTCTCTTCAATGGGAACCATCACGCCGGGCAGACCGGTGAACTGTTCCGCAACAAAGAAGGGTTGGCTGAGGAAGCGCTGCACTTTCCGTGCGCGCAATACGCTCTGCTTGTCGTCCTCGCTCAATTCGTCCATGCCGAGGATGGCAATGATGTCCTGCAATTCCTTGTAACGCTGGAGCAGGGCCTTCACGCGCTGTGCGCAATCGTAGTGCTCATTGCCCACGATGGCGGGGGTGAGGATGCGACTGGTGCTATCGAGCGGGTCCACCGAAGGGTAGATACCAAGCTCAGCGATCTTCCGGCTCAATACGGTGGTGGCGTCCAAGTGCGCGAACGTTGTCGCAGGCGCTGGATCGGTCAAGTCATCAGCAGGCACATAGACCGCCTGCACAGAAGTGATGGAACCGCGCTTGGTGGAGGTGATACGCTCCTGCATGGCACCCATTTCGGTCGCCAACGTGGGCTGGTAACCCACGGCGCTCGGCATACGACCGAGCAACGCGCTCACCTCGGAACCCGCCTGCGTGAAACGGAAGATGTTGTCCACGAAGAAGAGGATGTCACGACCGCCGCTCTGTTCATCGCCGTCGCGGAAGTACTCGGCCAAGGTCAGACCGCTCAATGCAACACGGGCACGCGCACCGGGTGGCTCGTTCATCTGACCGAAAATGAAGGTGGCTTGGCTGGTCTCGAGCGCGGCGTAATCCACCTTGCTCAGGTCCCAACCGCCTTTCTCCATGCTGTGCACGAAGTCATCACCGTACTTGATGATGCCGCTTTCGATCATCTCGCGCAGCAGATCGTTCCCTTCGCGGGTGCGCTCGCCCACACCGGCGAACACGCTGTAACCGCTGTAGCCTTTCGCGATGTTGTTGATCAGCTCCTGGATCAACACCGTCTTGCCTACACCGGCGCCACCGAACAAACCGATCTTACCGCCCTTGGCGTAAGGCTCGATCAGGTCGATCACCTTGATACCGGTAAAGAGCACTTCCGTGCTGGTGCTGAGGTCCTCGAACTTCGGTGCCTCGCGGTGGATCGGGTAGGTCTTGCCGGTGTTCACCGGCTTCATTCCGTCGATGGCGTTACCCGTTACGTTGAAGAGGCGGCCTTTGATGGCATCACCTACCGGCATGCTGATGGGCTGGCCTTGGCCGATCACATCAGCGCCACGCGCCAGACCGTCGGTGCTCTCCATGCTCACTGCGCGCACGGTGTCCTCACCGATCAACTGCTGGGTTTCCAGTACGAGGAACGAGCCGTCCGCACGGGCAATGTGGAGGGCGTCATAGATGTTGGGCAGGTCCTTACCGGCCTCGAAGCGAACGTCGACCACGGGTCCAATGACCTGTACGACCTTTCCGATGTGCTTGGACATGAGGGAGTTGGGCTGTTCTTGGAGGCAGAGCCTCGTTTTGCGGCCGCGAAAGTAGGGCTTGTGCGCTGATGGGCAAAAGGGTGTGGATAGGTTGTGGATAGAGAGTTGAGAAGATGTAGGATGGGTCACCCTATGCCTGTCGGAACGGTGAGCCGATCAAGTCACGGTTCGCCAAGCTCACCATGTCAAATGCGGGCAGGCTCACCATGACAACTAGCGACCTTAGCGCCCGATGCAGGTCCATACCGATATAGGCAGCTTCAAGGACGTCCAGCGTCCGGTGCTCACCACGGGCACTTTTGATGGGGTGCACCTCGGCCACAGGAGCATCCTGGACCGGTTGACCGAACGTGCGAAAAAGGAGGACGGAGAGAGCGTGCTGTTCACCTTCCACCCGCATCCGCGCATGGTGCTGTTCCCCGGGGACAACGACCTGAAGCTCTTGAACACGCAACCGGAGAAGATCGCCTTGCTGGAAGCCGCCGGACTCGACCATCTCCTGGTGGTCCCCTTCTCTCGCCAATTCTCCAGAATGCATGCGGTGGACTATGTGCGTGATGTGCTCGTGGGTGCCATCGGAGTGCATGCGGTCGTCATCGGCTACGATCATCGTTTCGGCCGCAACCGGGAGGGCGATCTATCGCTTCTGCACCAACTTGGTGAGGCCTACGATTTCCAGGTGGAGGAGATCCCTGCGCAGGAAGTGGACCATGTGAAAGTGAGTAGCACGAAAGTGCGCCACGCGCTGGAACTGGGGGATGTACGAACGGCGAACGACCTGCTGGGCTATCCCTATCAGTTGAGCGGTCTGGTGGTGAAGGGCGATCAATTGGGTCGCACGATCGGATACCCCACGGCCAATATCGGCGGCATCGATCCGTTGAAGCTCGTGCCGGGGAACGGTGTGTACGTGGTCACTGTGGAACTGAAGGACGGTATGCATCAAGGGATGATGAGCATCGGTGTTCGTCCAACGGTGCGCGAAGGACTCGACCGCACGATCGAGGTCAACCTGTTCGACTTCGACCGCGATATTTATGGCGAACCGATCACGGTCCGTTTGTTGGAACGACTGCGCGCCGAGGAAAAGTTCAGCGGCATGGATGCGATGAGGACACAACTGGCGCACGATAAGGAAGCGGCACTGGATCGCCTGAAGTCACATGATCGTTCGCATGCATAGGTCACGCTTGGAGGATTGGGTTGATGGCCTTCCTGGGTGCGTTCGCATCGACCGTGAGCGCGCAGTTGCTCGATGCGGCAGCACTGGATTCCGTGCGTACGTTCCGTTCCTTGGAGCGGGCGATGCTCGATCCCGACAATGTGTTCCGCCTCGACCTGAGCGATCAAAAATTGAAGGAAGTGCCGGACCTGCGTCGCTTCAAGAACCTGAACGCATTGGACCTTTCGCACAACAGGCTGCGTGCGTTGCCGACCTGGATCGCTGAACTCCCGCACCTTCAGGAATTGCGCGTGTCCCGCAACAAGCTCATGGAGTTCCCGGAAGGCATCTGTCGCTTGAGCCACCTGAAGCGATTGGACTTGAGCCGTAATGCCCTCACTGGCCTGCCCAAGTGCATGGGTGGGTTGAAAGAACTCACATCGCTCGACCTTTGGGACAACGACCTCATGGATTTCCCGGCGCAGATCGCCGGTATGGAAGCATTGCGCTTTCTCGATCTGCGCAACATCCAGTTCGAGATCCCCGAGATGGAACGGATCGACGGGCTTTTCCCGCGCGCCAAGGTGTACTTCTCGCAGCCGTGCAATTGCGGAGCGCAGCCGTGAGGACATGTGACCATGTGTCTGCGTGCAGGCCGACCCACCATGTGCTCATGTGGCCATGGAAGTGCCAGGCTTTGGGTTCGAGCGCACATGGTCGCATGAGCAAATGAGCACATGGGCACATGTCTTCCCACCTTCGCCGCGTGATACTATCTCCTGAACTGGCTCTGGTGCTCGAGTGGAGCGCTGTTGCGCTCAACATCGGCTTCACCATCCTCATCGCCCTTGAGCGAAGGATCGGTTGGCTGCTTGGTTTCGTTGCGGCCGTTTTCGGTGTCTTGCTTTATGTGGCGCAGGACGCCTGGCTCATGGCAGCGCTGAACGGGTTCTATGCCATCATGGGAGCATACGGCTGGTGGAGTTGGGGCCGCAGCTCGATCGATCAATGCATTGTTCGATACGGGTGGCGCACGCATGTCCTGCTGCTGTCCATCGGCATTGCTTCAACACTGATGCTCGCATACCTCATGCATGCTCTCGAAGTGCCCGGCAAGTACCACGGCATGGAAGCCTTCATTGCCGCCTTCGCCATGGTGGCCACATGGTTGATGAGCAAGAGGGCGCTGGAGAACTGGATCTACTGGTCTATCGGCGACTTTGTGGCCGTGGCATACAACCACTGGATCGGTTATGATGGTTATGCGTTCCTCAACATCGTGTACATCATGTTGGCGGTCGCCGGTCTCCTGCGTTGGAGAAAACAGATGGAGCTACAGGCGACCTGATCACACCTTGTTCGGCGGAAGATCACCATGCGCCCGCTGCAATGCACGCTCGTGGAAGGTGATGGTGAGCAACAGGAAGAACAGCAAGTACACGCTGTCCTCCACGGGGATCGTGTTCAAGCGGATGCCGAGGTTCTCCTCATTGTTGTACCAGACGATGGGTTCCGGCAAGAGCCATCCTGTGAGGATGCCGTTGATGAGGAAGAACGGAACCAAGCTGATCGCGTAGCCGATGTAGAAGCGACCGAGGTAGGGGCTCTTCAGCAGGAACACGTGCACAGCGAGCAGCGCGGCCGTGCAGAGGAAAGTGACTGCCGTGTAGATCCGATCGAAGTACAGCACACCCACAACGGTCAGCACGATGATCAATGCGATGCTCAGGGGACGCGCTACACCGCCCAATACATCGCGCCGCACAGCGTACCGCATCACCTCATAGAGGTAGACGCATGAGTATGGGATCGCCAGGAAGAACAACCATTCCTCGATCGGCAAATGGACGAACCGGATGCCGAGGGTGTACCGCGGGCTGAAGCCCCAAACGCCGTTGGCGGTGAAGATGGCATCCCACGAGAGGAAGACCATTGCCATTACCGCGATGCCGGTGAAGAGGCCGCGCCACTTTTTCCAATAGGCGATGCGCGGTTCAAAACTCGCCACCAGCGGGAACGCGATGCTCAGCAGATCGAGCGCGAGGTAGAAATAACGTTCCATACGGTTGCGCAAAGGAACACGCGGGATGCAAAAAAGTGCGGCGCCGATGCTTCCATCGGCGCCGCACAGGAAAATACTGCGACCTACTGCTTCACGAACCGTTGGGCGCTCACGGTGCCGCCAGCATCCAGGCGAACTTGGTAGCAGCCTGCCGGCAGGCTGCGCACATCGATGGTGATGTTCTCCGCACTCCGCTGCAAGGGTGTGGTGATCACACGCCCGGAAACATCGGTGATGGTGATGGACATGCGTTCCGTATCCATGTCTCCACGGGTCATGCGGAGCATGTCGGTCGTCGGGTTCGGCGCGAGCGTGAAGTCGAGTCGCCCTGCCCCAGCTATCCCGGTCGTGAGGTCAAGCATCGCTGCATATGGATATGCTGCTTGGAACGCACCCCCTATGAGCAAGTGCTGGTCTTGGATGGCAACGCAGTTCACTTGCTGGTCCAGCAGGATCAACGCCTCCACCGAATCCCCCTCCCCGTGGAACAGCCCGAGGTTGTTGCCGTAGGTGCCGAGCAATGGCGCTATGCTGAAGTTCCCTCCGAAGTAGATCTCGCCGTTGTGGTCCGCAAGGGAACCGATCCAAGTTGGTCCTGCACCAGCTGGCATATAGCTCACATGGTTCGGAAGCAAGTGTTCCCAGGTGGCCCCGCCTTGTTCGATGCGCGCAAGGCCGAATGCGAGCGCGATGTTGGCGTAGAGATCGCCGCCGGCGTAAAGTGTGCCGTTCACATCGAGCAGGGTGCGCACGGTGGCATCGAGCCCGTCACCATGCTGGCCCCATTCGTTGCCTTCGAGTTCGGCCACATGCAGCACCGGAGGAGGTAGGGAGGGTGTTTGGATGCTTGTGAACGCACCACCGGCGATCAGCGTTCCGTTGTGCGTGGCCAGTGCATGCACGGGAGCATCGAACGCGCTGCCCACCGCCGACCAGGTCGAGCCGTCCATGCGTTGAACGAAGTCGGTGTTCCCTGCGAACCCGCTCATGGCACCGGCCGCGTACAGCGTGTTGTTGTGAACGTGCAGTGCATTGATCAGCGGGTACTTCCCCTGGAACACCATGCTGAAGGTCCAGTACGCACCATCCCACTTAGCCAGGTCATTGAAGCCGGGGAACTCTGCACCACCGAGGTAGATCTCGCCATTGAACTCCACCACGCTGTTCACGATCCCTTGCACGCCAGCGCCGAGCGCCGTGTAGCCCGTTCCGTTCCAAATGGCCACGCCGTTCGCGGGTGTTCCTCCCGCTTCCGTGAAGTCGCCTGCCAGGAGCACGTCACCGTTGTTGAGTTTCTTCATCACCCGCACGGTTCCGTTCGTGCCGCCTCCGAGCGGTGCCCATGGAAGGTTCGGTCCGTAGGCGGGCTGTATCCAAGCGAGCTCTTCCGCAGTGAAGCCATGCTCGTTCGCCCATGCCGCGATCTCAGGCCACAGCGGTGAGGAGGGCATATCAAGCACATACGCAAGGTTCATTTCGCTGCTGATGCGCTCCGCCAGATCGCGATGGCCGCTTTCGATGATCAGCTGGCCCACGGCGCAAGCTGTGCCGTGTGGATCTATGAACACCGGGTTGCGATAGGGGAGTACGTGGTTCTGTGGGAAGAGACCGCGATCGGCGTACGCATCCAGTTTCGTCAACAGGAAAAGGCGGTTGCCCAGCTGTTCAGCGGAAAGCCCATCAGCGGATCGCGCGGTGAGCCGTTCGCGCACCATGTGCAAATGCCGCGCGATACGATCGGCTTCGTTGGCGAAAGAGATCGTTCCCTGTGCATCAAAGGACCGCGGATCTTGCGCCCGCCATTGCGCGTTCACTTCGAGCAGATGGTCCGAAAGCGTTGTCTTGGCACTTGGCGGCAGGGCGGCCGGGGCCGCTGCCGTGGAAGCGATGAAGGCACCGAGGAGGAAGGTTGTTCTCATGGCCGTTGGATTTCGTGTACGATGTCTTGTTCAGGTCCATGACGGGGCGTGGGTCGTCGAGCGCTGCCTGAAGCGTGACCGAAAGTTACTTTGCGGGTGCATGCTGAAGATCGCCGTTGTCGGTCCGGAGAGCAGTGGCAAGACCACGCTTTGTGAAGCGCTCATGCTGCACCTTCGTGCGTGGATGGTATCCGAAGTGGCGCGTGAATTCCTCGGGGAACTGGACCGACCCTATGTGGAAGCCGATCTGTTGGCGATCGCGAAGGCGCAGGCGGAGAACGAGGACATGGTCACCGGGGAGTTCAGTGGTTTGGTGGTGTGCGATACCGACGTGATCACGGTGCGGATTTGGAGCGAGGAGAAATACGGCCGCTGCGATCCATGGATCATGCAGCAAAGCGAAGAGCGGCACTATGACTTGTGGCTCTTGTGCAAGCCTGACATGCCGTGGCAGGCAGATCCGTTGCGCGAAAATCCGCACGACCGCGATCGCCTTTTCGGTGTTTACGAGGGTATGTTGAAATGGCTGGAGAAGCCTTACGTCATCATGCAAGGCGATCGCGAACATCGACTGGCCGATGCTTCCAAGGCGATCGCAGATCCTTTGCGACAGCGCAAGGTCTGACCGCAGCTGGAATTTCATGGGCACAGGACCACATGGTCGCATGGGCACATGTACTTTCGTGCCGTCTTGCATCGGGGTGTCCGCCGTACGGTGGTCTGAGATCAAACCCGTAGAACCTGCGCAGGTAATGCTGTGAAGGGAACCCGGTTCGCCTGTGGCGGACGCCTCCGTGCAAGGACGTTCAACACGGAGGACCATGAAGAACATCATCATTCTTGTCGCGCTGTCCACATCGCTCGATGCGAACGCTCAATCCATGATCACAGGTGTGGTGCTGGATGAGAGCGGTGCTCCGCTCGCTGACGCACAGGTTGCAGTGGGGGAGACGGACGGTATCGGCGATGCCACCAACGCTGAAGGGCGCTTCGCGTTGGTGGGATTGCCGGATGGACCTCAACGCGCGCGTATCAGCCACATCGGTTATCCGGTCCTGGACACGATGATCACGGTCGCACATGGTCGTGCGTACACTTTTCGGTTGCGTCCGCGCGCGTTCATCCTGGACGGGATCGAAGTGAGCGTGTTGCGTGCCGGTGATCGCGCGCCTTTCGCACGGACGCTGGTGACCCGTGAAGTACTCGACCGCATCAACACCGGGGTGGACCTGCCTTATGTCCTGGACCTCCAACCGAGCGTGGTATCCACCAGTGATGGTGGTACGGGGATCGGCTACACCTACATGCGCGTTCGAGGTACCGATGGAACACGTACCAACATCACGGTGAACGGCGTGCCTTTCAATGACCCGGAAAGTCAGGGTGCCTTCTTGGTGAACATGCCGGACTTGGTGAGCAGTGCAGAAGATGTGGAGGTGCAGCGAGGTGTTGGCACAAGCACGAACGGACCAGCGGCTTTCGGCGCGAGCGTGAACGTGCGCACCACATCGGTGAAGCGAGAGCCTTGGAGCTTGCTCAGCGTGAGCGGCGGCTCGTTCAATACACAGCGATATTCGGTGAGCGCGGGCACCGGCTTGATCAAGGGGCATTTCAGTTTCGATATGCGCCTGTCATCGATCACCAGTGATGGTTATGTGGATCGCGCAACAGCGGACCTCAAGAGCTACTTCATGCAAGGTGCATGGATCGGTGCGAAGCGTTCGCTCCGCTTCGTGACCTTCCGGGGAAAGGAAGAGACCTACCAAGCATGGGGCGGTGTACCGCGCGAGGTGATCGACACCAACCGTACCTATAACGGCTACACCTACGAGAACGAGGTGGACAACTACGACCAGGCGCATTATCAATTGCTGTTCGATCAGAAGCTGGGAACGAACGCAGCGCTCAACCTCACGCTATTCCGCGTGAACGGCGCTGGTTACTTCGAACAGTTCCGGGAAGAGGACGACCTCGCCAACTATGGCATTGCTGCAGCCCTGATCAATGGCGATACCATCACCACGAGCGATATTGTCCGGCGGCGCTGGTTGGACAATGCGCTCACTGGTGCGAACCTCAGCACGGAGGTCGAATTGGGTGCGCATCGTCTTGTGCTGGGTGGCAGCTACAGCGACTATCGCGGTGCGCACTTCGGCGAAGTGATCTGGGCGAGCTACGCAGGGAACACGAACATCGGTGATCGCTACTATAACGATGATGCGACCAAGACGGACATGAACGCATTCGCAAAGCTCACCTACAAGCTCTCAGACCGGATGGATGTGTTCGGCGATGCCCAGTTCCGCCAAGTGGAGCACTCGTACCTTGGTTTCAATAGCGACTTCGCCAGTGCGCAGCAGACCATGCGCTATTCGTTCTTCAATCCGAAAGCGGGCCTGCTGTATCACTTGCGCGATGGAGCCAAGGTCTACGCTTCGGTAGCCGTGGGCAATCGTGAGCCCAATCGCGAGGATCTTCAGGAGACAACCCCGGAAAGCCGCCCAAACAGTGAACGGATGCTGGACTACGAGGTGGGCTACGAGAAACGTTCGAGCAAATGGAGCGCGGGTGTGAACGGCTACTTCATGGACTATTCCGACCAACTCGTTCTGACCGGCGAGTTGAACGATGTTGGGGCCGCGTTGCGCACCAACGTGAAGAGCAGCTATCGCGCGGGTTTGGAACTGATGGCTGCGGTCCAGGTCACCCGTTGGTTGCAGTGGCGAAGCAACGCCACCTTCAGCCGGAACAAGGTCCGCAACTTCACGGAGTTCGTGGATGACTGGGACAATGGTGGGCAGGATGTCACGACATACAGCGAGAGCGATCTCTCCTTCTCACCCAGCACGATCGCCAGCAGTGAACTGAGCTTCCGCATCTGGGAAAAGGAGGCGAAAGGCCACGCTCATGTCACGCTCGTGACCAAATACGTGGGGGAGCAATACTTGGACAACAGCTCAAGCGCAGCTCGTATGCTCGATGCTTACCTCGTGAACGATGCGCGCGCGAACATCACGCTGCTCGGGATCAAGGGAGCCCGCAGCATCGACGTCAACCTCACCGTGCGCAACATTTTCAGCGAACTCTACGAGAGCAATGGCTGGGTGTACAGTTACGTGTACGAAGGGCGAAGACAGGAAATGGTGGGGCTCTACCCCCAGGCACCCATCCATGTGCTGGGCGGAGTGACGGTTCGGTTCTGAACCGGGACCCTAACAAAGGTTATAAGTGCGGTCTCCGGGAAGGACCTAGTTTCGTAAGCCCAACAAACGGTGATCACGATGCGCACCCAGTTCCTTTCAGTGTTGATCTTGTCCAGCGGCCTCGCCGCCTCGGCACAAACCAACTACGACGCCAAGATCCTGGAGTACACCGGCCTGAAGTACCCCTGTGCGGGTGGGGCAACACCGGTGGTGCGCATCAAGAACATCGGCACGCAGACCATGAGCGGTTGTGTGGTGGAGACCTGGAAGAACGGGCTCCAAGTGAACTCCTTCGACTGGCAGCTGGCAGTTCCCGCGCTTTCCGGTGAAACAAGGCAGCCTACGTTGCCTGCCGTTCCGAACGTGCAATTGGGTGATGATCTGGAGTTCCGGATCATCAGTGTGAACACTGTACCGGATGAAGATGCCGATGGGAACATCTTGACAGTGGAGCTTGACCAAGCACCAGCATCAGCCATTGGTGGTGATGTGGAGGTGGAGGTCGCCCTTGGCGAGGATCCGGGATCGGTCACATGGTCGGTGAAGAACTCGCTGAACGTTGTAGTGGCGAGCGGTGGCCCATACGAGGATGCCAATAGCACGGTGACGGAGAACATCAACCTACCGCCGGGTGGTTGCTACACGTTCTATGCGGAGGATGCTTTGCGCAGTGTCGCTGCTTCCTCGGCGAAGGTCAAGCGCGCAGGGAACACGCTTATCCACGCCACGGACCTCTCCTCGCTCTACAGCAAGGGTCTCACAACCGGGTCGGGTGGTGGATGCACGAACAACCTGGAGTTCACCATCACCACGGATGCATTGGGAAGTGAGAACCGTTGGGAGATCGTGGTGCAGGGCACCGAAGCCGTGGTCTGTACAGGTGGACCATTCACCGACGAGGCGCAAACGCTGTCCGAAATGTGCTGTCTGCCTGATGGCTGCTACCTGCTGCGGGTTTACGATAACGGCGGTGATGGTATCGCTGGCGGAGGCTACGTGCTGCGTACCGCCGGTGGGCAGCGGATCATCGACAACACCGTCAACTTCTCCAGCGGGAGCTTCAGTGCGATCAACAACAACGAGGGCTTCTGCCTGCCGTTGGGCACGGATCGCCTCATCTATACCAGTTGCGACAAGCTTGACTGGCGAAACAACGAATACATCGTTGCGAACCCCAGCGATGCAGTGACCTCCGAATTCGGTTCGAACAACGCCAACAGTGGCTACCAGATCTGGTTCTACGACCCCAACGGTGGTTACAGCTTCCGGCGGTTCCAAAGCCACAGCACTCCCAACGGGCTCACCATGAGCGCAACCCGTGCATGCCACTTCAAGATCAACGGCTGGAGCGGGAACCAGTTGCAGGAGACGGTATTGTACAACGTGCGGGTGCGTGGCCGCGCCAACGGCGCATACGCCGAGTGGGGACCTGCGTGCCGCATGAAACTGGATACACAGCGCGCGCAGTGCCCGCTCACCAAGCTGATGGATGTTCCGGGCAACGTACACTATAGCTGTGGTAGTTCGCGCGATTGGGGCGGCTCCAACCGCATCGTCGCCCGCCCTGTTGCACGGGTGACCAACAATGGGTCGCAGAATGCCAATAGGTACCAGTTCCGTTTCCGGTTGCAGGATGGTACGCCGGTGACCACGCGTACAAGCAACAACTATATCCTGTTGCTGAACTGGCCATCGAATCCCTTGGTGCCCGGCACCACCTACAATGTGGATGTGCGTGCCAGTTTCGATGGCGGTATCACTTGGTGTACGGACCACATCCTACCGGTGCTCACTGATCCGTGGGGGGATGTATGCACGCTCACCATCAATGGCGGAGGCGGAGGGGAACTTCGAATGCCCGTTCGTGAGATCCAAGGGACGAGCACCCGGTTGGTGCTCTATCCGAACCCGAACCAAGGCGGTGAGTTCATGCTGCGATTGCCAACTGGAGCTGAACTTGGAACGTGGACCATTGATATCCACGACTTGACCGGAAAGGTCGTACACAGCACACGCACGACCCTTGTCGAGGGCGGTGACACCGTCGTACTTCGTTCCATGTCCTTGGGCACTGGCATGTACGTCGTGTCGGCCACCAATGGCGTGGCAGTCCTGACGGAGCGCATGGTGGTGCATCCTTGATCCCATCCGCCACGGGCTTGGTATGTGCCTGCCCGTGACCGCGTGATCCCCGGCCGCAAGGCTGGGGATCATGGTTTTGTACCGGATGTCGTCAGCGACGGGCTACGAAGTACATCTCCAATTCGCCCTTGCCCTTGGCCTGCACCAAGCCGCGCGGGGTGAAGACCAGATCGGGTTCGTCCTTCAGTAATGCGTAGGTGGCTGCACTTATGTTCACCTGGCCCACTTCGCCGCTGCTCTCCATGCGGCTCGCTGTGTTCACGGCATCGCCCCAGATGTCGTACTGGAACTTGCGGTCACCCACGATGCCGGCCACCACGGGGCCTAGCCCCACTCGCATGCGGAAAGCGGGTTTCCCTTCCTTCGAACGGATACGGATGCGATCTTCCATGAACGCCTGCATGTCCAGCGCTGCCTGAACGGTATCGCGTGCGGAACCCGACCGCGCTTCGGGAACACCACCGGCGGCCATGTACGCGTCTCCGATGGTCTTGATCTTCTCGATCCGGTGTTCGCCCATGATCTTGTCGAACGCCTTGAAGCAAACGTTCAGTTCGTCCACCAGTTCGGCTGGGGACAATAGCTCGCTCACCTCCGTGAATCCTTTGAAGTCGGTGAACAATACCGTCACTTGGTCGAAGTGCTTCGCGTCGGCGTGGCCCTTGTCCTTGAGTTCTGCCGCCACTTCAACGGGCAGAATGTTGTGCAACAGGTCATCACTGCGGTCCTTCTCTTTTTGGATGGCGGCACGCGAACGACGCACGAAGCGCAACCGTGCCCATAACCCGCCGGCGATGCCCAGCACCGCGATGCTCGCAATGAGGAACAAATTGCGCCGATCACGCTCGTTGCCCAACTGCTCCTGGTAGGCGAGCTCCTGTTCAAATCGTTGGCGCACGTTGTCCAAGCTGTCGGCGAGCATGCGCTCCCGGAACGAGCGCGTCACTTCCATGCGTGTGACTTCCTTGCTGTTGTTGAGGCCCAACAGTGAATCGTTCACCGCCATGTAGCGCGCTTGTTCACGGTATGCCGTGCGGAAGTCGCCTGCGAGCTCGTGCGCTTGCATGAGGCATTGGAGACATTCGCGTTGTTGTTGAAGAAGACCGTTCGCAGTTGCGATGCGCTCCCCTTCCGCACAAGCCGCGATCGCTTTCCGTGCATTCCCCAATTGGCGGAACAGGTTCCCGCGATTGACATGCGTGCGGGCCAGTTGTCGCATACCACCCATGGCGCTCAACAATTGCTCTGCTGAATCAAGGCTCGCGAATGCTTCCGGTATGCGCTCCAACCGTGCAAGCACCCGCCCCAGGTTGTTGAACGCCATACCCATTTCCAGCTTGCGGCCCATGCTCCGATACAACTCCAGGCTTTGTTCGAACTCGGTGAGTGCGGTGTCCAATGCACCGAGTTCCAAGTGTGTGGCACCCAGGTTCAGCAGCGCCTGCGCACGACCTCTCTTGTTGTCGAGTTCCTCGGCCAGCGCCGCACTGCGCTGGTAGTTCTCCAAGGCCTTGTCCAGATCCCCGAGTTCGGTATGGATGTTCCCGATGTTGTTGAAGGTTCCGGCAAGGCCCTCCTTGTTCTCGAGCTCCGTATCGATCCGGAGGCTGCGTTCCAGCTGTTGCAACGCCTGCGGCAGATCGCCCAGGTTCTTGTACACGTTGCTCAGATTGCTGTACGTGTTCGCTTCGCGTTTTCGGTCCCGCAAGGTTTGCGCGGTGGTCAGGCACATCTGAAGGTAGCCGAGCGAGGCGGTGTAGTCGCTCTTCATGCTGCTGCCGACCGCCATGGTGGTGTAGGCTTCGAATTCGGAGAGGGGCGCTTTGCTACGCTTGGCCAGCGTCAGTTGTTCGTAGGCCAATGCCATACCGCTGTCGGGTTGCTCGAACACGGTCTTCCAAGCAAGCACCTGAATGGCCTTCAAACGTGCGCTGTCGGGCTTGGCGGTGTCGCTCCAAACACGCCAAAGCGAATCCGTTTGTGCCATTGAAACAAAGCCAATGGCGATGCTGAGCACCAAGTAAATGGCCCGAAGCGAGGTCACCGTGTGAAGATAGATGTACGATCCTCGCAGCTCACCCGTGCACAGCTTCGCTCAGGGCGAAGACGGTCTCGGGATCCTGCTCCACCGCAGTGCCCACCACGATCACATCTGCACCAGCCTCGCACAATGTCCGGGCTGTTTTCGCATCGCGGATCCCACCGCCGACAATAATGGGAAGCTCCACGCTCTTGCGAACCGCAGCGATCATAGCGGCACTCACGGTTCGCTGTGCGCCGCTGCCGGTATCCATGTACATCGTACGCAGCCCAAGAAGTTCACCAGCAACGGCAGTGGCCGCAGCAATGCCCGGCTTATCGTGTGGAATGGGAAGGGTCTGGCTCACATAGCTCACCGTGGTGGGCTTGCCGCCGTCCACCAGCATGTAGCCGGTGGGGATGGCCTCGATGCCCAGCGCTCGGACCGTCGGGGCGGCGGTAACGTGGTGGCCGATGAGCAGTTCGGGGTTGCGGCCACTGATGAGGCTGAGGAAGAGCACGGCATCGGCATGGCCGCTCAATTGCGCAGGACTACCAGGGAAAAGCACCACGGGGCGGTCGCTCCAGCGCTTCACCAAGCCCACGCAGGAATCGAACGAGGCCGAGGTGAGCAAGCTGCCTCCAACGAAGATGAGGTCGGCCTTGGCCATGCAAGCGTTTTGGACCGTTTGCTCCAGTAAGGCCTCATCCTGCCCGAAGTCGGGGTCGATGAGCACGGCCAACAGCTTGTTGCCGCGAACTTTCGCTTCCTCGATGTGTTTGAGCACCGTACCCATCGCTGCGAACTTACTCAACCCATCAGCGCTGGCCTTCCTTGCTCCAACCGACTACTTTTGCGCCCGCAATGAACACGACCATGCCAAGCACACAAACCGCCCTCAAGTACAAGGTGAAGGATATGAACCTCGCCGACTGGGGCCGCAAAGAGATCGAACTGGCTGAAGCCGAAATGCCGGGCCTCATGGCGCTGCGCGAGCGGCACGGTAAGGAAAAGCCGCTCAAAGGCGCCCGTATCGCCGGTTGCCTGCACATGACCATCCAGACAGCGGTGCTCATCGAGACCTTGAAGGAACTCGGGGCCGAAGTGAGCTGGAGCAGTTGCAACATCTTCAGTACGCAGGACCACGCCGCCGCGGCGATCGCCAAAGCGGGCATTCCCGTGTACGCCTGGAAGGGTATGAACAACGAGGAGTTCGACTGGTGCATCGAGCAGACGATCTTCGCATTCGAAGGTGGTCAGCCGCTGAACATGATCCTGGATGATGGTGGCGACCTCACCAACATGGTCTTCGACAAGTTCCCTGAGTTGGTGAAGGGCATCAAGGGCCTGAGCGAGGAAACGACCACGGGCGTATTGCGCCTGATGGACCGTGAGAAGAACGGAACGCTCGTGATGCCCGCTATCAACGTGAACGACAGCGTTACGAAGAGCAAGTTCGACAACAAGTACGGTTGCAAGGAGAGCGCGGTGGATGCGATCCGCCGTGCTACCGACATCATGATGGCCGGCAAGGTGGCCATCGTTTGCGGTTACGGCGACGTGGGCAAGGGAACCGCTGCATCACTGCGTGGCGCGGGTGCGCGCGTCATCGTCACCGAGATCGATCCCATCTGCGCGCTGCAAGCGGCGATGGACGGTTTCGAGGTGAAGAAGCTGGTGCCGAACGTGCACCGCGCGGACATCATCATCACCACCACGGGCAACTTCAACATCGTTACGGAGGCGGCCTTCCGCAAAATGAAGGACAAGGCCATCGTGTGCAACATCGGCCACTTCGACAACGAGATCGATATGGCCTGGTTGAACAAGACCTACGGCAACACCAAGGTGGAGATCAAGCCGCAGGTGGACAAGTACACCATCGACGGCAAGGACGTGATCGTCCTGGCGGAAGGCCGTCTGGTGAACCTGGGTTGCGCGACGGGTCACCCGAGCTTCGTGATGAGCAACAGCTTCACGAACCAGACACTGGCGCAAATGGAGCTGTGGAAGAACCACGCGAACTACGAGAACAAGGTTTACGTGCTGCCCAAGCACCTCGATGAGCTGGTGGCCAGTTTGCACCTCGCCAAGATCGGCGTGGAACTGGAAGAACTCACCGAAGCCCAAGCCAAGTACATCGGCGTGCCGAAGAACGGCCCGTTCAAGAGCGACGCTTACCGCTACTGAACCAACATCCCAACCAACGAAAGGCCCTCTTCGGAGGGCCTTTCCATTTTGTTGAGATCCGACCTCAGTTGTAGATACGCAGTGTGGTCCCGTTGAAGGACGTGTTGTACTGCTGCAGGTTGAGCGCTGCCGGACCTTCGATCACCTCACCACCCGTAATGAGGAAGGCCGAGTGACAGCAAAGGCTATCCCTGGCGATCACTTCGCTGCTGTCCACGTACACGCGGCACAGGTCGCTTGTTTGGTAAGGGCAGTGCCGGTCCAGGGCGGTGAATTCGCTCGGACCGTTGCGGTACACGATCAATCCTTGGGAGCCGCCGCTCAGGTAGAGCCAGCCGCTCGGCACTGCGAGCGCGTTGTAGGCCGGGTTGTTGATATTGAAGCTGATGTCCACGGCGACGGGTGGGACCCCACCTGGTTCCGATTTCCTGCAGCCGTAAGCGGCGGAAACAAGCACCCACACACCGATGAGGTGGACCTTGGTCATGTGCATGGGCGAACAACGATCGCGGTACGAAAGTAGGTATGTGCGTCGGGGTCGGCATGCGTTATCCTTGCGCCATGATGGCCCGTTTGTTCCGATGGCTACTGATGTTCACCCTGGCAAGTGCGCCCATGATCTCGCACGCCCAGGATGGCATATCCCAGAAGCAACAGGAGAAGATCCTGGCGAAGAAGGCCAAGGAGGACAAGAAGGCCAAGGTGAAGAAGGAGAAGGACGATAAGAAGCGGCACCTCGCCATACAGGACAAGGCCACACGTAAACGATTGAAGCAGCACGACCGCCGTGCCGACCGCAGCGGCAGCGGGCGACATCGCGACGGTTTCTTCACCCGCCTCTTCGGGCGCAGGCGCTGATCCGGACCTGTATAGAATGCACTCAGCTTCGGCGGGTGCGCGCGATACAAGGGATCGATGCACGGGTATCTTGCCCCCATGTTCGCGGAAGATGTCCGACAGATGACCATGGATCCCGGGACCGGAAGGGATGAACCCTCGGAAATGGCCGTCCAGCGCGGAAAAGCGAAGGTTTTTCCGATCCGGGAACTTTCTATATTAGCGCCCCCTCGTTGCGCAGTTCAGTTAGAACGTAAAACCTATCGTTGATGGTGAGAAGGTTATTCTCCTCGGTCGCCCTTTCGTTCATCGCAGTGCTTTCGGTGCAGGCCCAAGTCGGCACCGGCAGCCTCAAGGGCAAGGTCACGGACAAGAAGACCAACGAGCCGCTCCCCTTTGTGAGCATCGTGTTGGAGAACCGCGGTACGCAGGTCTCCGGTGGTTCTTCCGACTTCGACGGCAACTACTTCATCAAGCCCATTGAACCGGGTACCTATGATGTGGTGGTGAGCTATGTGGGTTACCAGACCATGAAGCAGACCGGTGTGGTGGTGAACAGCAACATCATCACCTTCCTCAACCTCGGGCTCACCTCTTCGGGGATCGAGTTGAAGGACGTGGAGGTCATCGCTTACACGGTTCCCCTTGATCCAAAGGGACGGTGGTGCTTCCGGTGGGACCGTGACGCGGGACCAGATCGCCAAGATGCCCGGTCGTTCGGCCAACTCCATTGCCACCACCGTTGCTGGTGCGAGCGATGCAGGAACCGGAGGCGGTATCAGCATCCGTGGTTCGCGAACAGAGAACACCTATTACTACATCGATGGTGTTAAAGTGCCTGCGGGTGCCGGTACCGGCTTGCCCAAGAGCGCGATCGAGGAAGTGCAGGTGATCACCGGCGGTGTTCCCGCCAACTATGGTGATGTGACCGGTGGTCTGATCAACATCACCACGCGCGGTCCCAGCCGCAACTTCTTCGGCGGTGTGGAATACCTCACCAGCGGCTGGAAAGTGGGTGAAGACATCACGGACGTTGTCGGTCTGGACAAGTTCGGATTCAACCAAGTGGAAGCGAGCTTGAGCGGTCCCATCCTGTTCAAGAAGGACAGCCTCGGCAACAAGGCGAAGCCGCTCATCGGCTTCTTCTTCAGTGGACAGTACACCAATGTCGTGGATGGTGGTCCCAGTTACTTGGGTGATGTGCGCGTGAACCCCACGCTGCGGAGCCAGTTGCTCGCGAATCCGGCCGTGCTTCTTCCAGCAGGGGAGAACGATTATGGGTACGGCAGCCAGTTCCTTCGGAGCGGTGACATCGAATCCATCAAAACCCGTCAGAACGCGGGTTCCACGAGCTACCTCGCTTCGGGCAAGATCGATATCACCACCACGCCAACGGTCACCCTCACGCTCGGTGGTTCGTTCGACTATGGGAACCGCCAGGATTTCAACCGCAACAACTCCCTGTTGAATTCCGAGAACAACGGGCGGACCAAGGAGACCACGTGGCGTTCGTTCATCAAGTTCACGCAGCGCTTCACCAATCGCAATGAGGAGGAGGAGCGTGCCGCCACGATCAAGAACGCCTTCTACAGCCTGCAGCTGGACTACAGCCGCTACCAGAACAGCATCCAGGATTTCGAGCACGGCGAGAACATTTGGGACTACGGCTACATAGGCCGCTTCACCACCTACCGGGCCCCGCAATTCGAATTGCAGGGAACCAGGTTGGGTACAGATCGGGGAGCGCGACACGCTCGTCACCTTCTCTCCTGGATCGCAGAACCCTGAGCTTGCGGCTGTCAACAGCTTCTATTTCAATGCACTGCCGCAGGAGCAGTACCCGATCCCCAACCTGTTCGGTGCACAGATCACCGGGGGTGACTACCTCGGGTACTACCAGGATTTCACCGAGACCAGCAACCGTGGTGTTCGCTGGAACGGATCCGGACCTCCCTCCTTGTACGACCTCTGGAGCAACGCAGGTAGTCGTGCAGGCACGTACAGCAAACGCCAGAACGATCAGATCCGCTTCACGGCCATCGGTAGCGCCGACATCGGACAGCACGCGGTGTCACTCGGTGTGGAGTATGAGCAATTGACCCAGCGACGCTATGACTTGGCACCCATCGGGTTGTGGACCCGTGCTCGCCAGCTCACCAACTTCCATCTGGCGAACTGGGAGAACGACAGCGTACCCGCCTCGCAGATCGTTGAGATCCCAGGCAGTCCGTTCCCTTTCTTCTACCACCGGCGATTGGTGGGTGATGACCAGCAGTTCTTCGATCGCAGCCTTCGTAGTTCGCTCGGGTTGGATCCGAACGGCTCTGACTTCATCGATGTGGACGCGCTGTCGCCCGATGTCTTCGCTTTGGACATGTTCTCGCCGGACGAGCTGATCAATGACGGCAACGGGTTGGTGGGTTTCGTCGGCTACGATTACCTGGGCAATTTGCTTACCCGCAAGCCAAGCTTCGATGACTTCTTCGATGCCAAGGACGATCGTGGTGCCTACACCCGCCAGCAAGCTCCGTTCGAGCCCATCTACATGGCCGGTTATATCATGGACAAGTTCGCGTTCGACGATATCATCTTCAACGTGGGTGTTCGTGTGGACCGCTATGATGCGAACCAGAACGTATTCAAGGACAAGTACCTCTGGCGCGAAGCCTACAAGGCGGGGGATGGTGTACCTGACTCCGATATCCGCAACGCACTTGCCAACCGTCCTGGCAACATCGGTGATGATTTCGTGGTGTACGTGAACAATTTCGACAGCCCATCGCAGATCAAGGGCTACCGTGATGGCGATACCTGGTACAGTGCAACCGGTGTTGAACTCACCGACGGCAACTCGCTCCAAGAGGGTGGGTCGATACGGCCTTACCTCATAGGTGGTGATGAGCGTACCGACCTGAACGGTTCACCGCTCGCCAAGTCCGCCTTCACGGATTACACGCCGGTGGTGAACGTGATGCCGCGCGTGGCCTTCAGCTTCCCCATCAGTGATGAAGCGGTGTTCTTCGCGCACTACGATGTGCTCACGCAGCGCCCGAGCGCTGGTCAGTCGCGGATGAACCTGGCCGCCTTGGCCTACATCGAGAACACGGGTGACATACAGTCCAACCCTGCACTGAAGCCGACCAAGACGATCGACTATGAACTTGGTTTCCAGCAGGTGTTGAGCAAGTCCTCCTCCCTCAAGCTTTCCGCCTTCTATCGCGAATTGCGCGACCAGATCCAGATCCGTAACGTGGTGAACGCTTGGCCGCGCGACTACCGCACCTACGACAACTTCGATTTCGGTACGGTGAAGGGCTTCACCACCACCTTCGACCTGCGCCGCACCGGCAACGTGTGGATGCGTGCGAGCTACACCCTGCAGTTCGCCGATGGTACCGGTTCCGGTCCCAACACCGGGATCAACCTGATCAACAGCGGCCAACCCAACCTGCGCACGATCTCCCCACTTGACTTCGATCAGCGCCACCGCTTCCAGACGACCTTCGACTTCCGCTACGGTGGTGGCAAGGATTACAATGGACCCATGCTGTTCGGCAAGGCGATCTTCCAGCGCACGGGTATCAACGTGGTGAGCATCTTGGGCAGTGGCACGCCATACAGCCGCAGTAGCCAGGTGGTGAGCGAAGGCACCGGTGCCGGGAACTATCGTCTGGACGGTACACTGAACGGGGCTCGCCTCCCATGGCAGTTCACGACGGACTTCCAGTTGGACCGCGACATCACGCTCACGTTCGGTGGCGGCGAGGGAGACAAAGGCAAGAGCGCGAACCTCAACATCTACCTCCTCGTGACCAATGCGTTCAACACGGAGAACATCGTGGGTGTTTACCGCTACACCGGGTCACCCGACAACGACGGTTACCTGGCGCAGTTGAACGACCGCACACAGGTGGATCCCGATGCGTTCCGGGACATGTACACGCTCAAGATCAACAACCCCGGCAATTTCGGCGCGCCGCGCACGATCCGCTTGGGTGTACGCTTCGATTTCTGATGAACAAACGACCGACGAACATGAAAGGCCTCACTAGCGCGATCCCAACCAGAACCTTCGCTCTGAGCCTCTCCATCGCCACCGGCCTTGCGGCTTGGGCATGGAACCCGCCGAGCACTGGTGGCATGGCCACACAGGGCGGGAACACCGTTGCCGATGCAGCGGGTGCTCCCAAAGCTGCGGCGTGCAACCCGGCCTCACAGGTCACCCAGATCGCGTTCAACAACGTGCGCGCGGTGATCGAGAACGGAGGTAACTTCTGGCAACGGCGCGGCGTGAGCCGCAGCGGCTATGAGGTGCCGAAGACCGAGGATTTCAGTGGCCCCAACGCGATCTATGCGGGTGCTCTGTGGATGGGAGGATTGAGCAGTACCGGTCAGCTGAAGATCGCCGCCGTGCTCTATCGTCAGGACGGGAACGATTTCTGGCCCGGCCCTTTGAACACGGCCGATGCTTCCACGGATGAACCGATCTGCCAGGAGTACGATCGTTTCTGGATCACGCAGCGTGCGGAGGCCGAGGCGCATTTGGCTTGGGTGAACTGTGCTGGAGACCCGGTATGCATCGGAGCCTTGTTCCCGGATGGCTACTCGGTGCCCACCGCTTTCCAGGAGTGGCCCGCGATAGGCGACGTGGAAGCCGGGCAGGACCTCTACTTGGCTCCCTTCTTCGACTACAACGACGATGGAAATTACGACCCGTTCTCCGGCGATTATCCGGATTATGGTTTCGAGCAGAGCGTGGAGGACTGCAAGAACAAATTGCGCGAGGATCCCGTGCCGCTGTTCGGTGACTACAACATCTTCTACATCTTCAATGACAAGGGCGACGCCCACACTGAAACGAACGGAACGCCCATCGGTCTCGAAGTGCGTGCGCAGGCCTTCGCCTTCAGCGCGAACAACGAGATCAACAACATGACCTTCTACAATTACACGGTCATCAACTGGGCTTCGCAAACGCTGGAGAACACCTACTTCGGTCACTTCGTGGATCCTGACCTTGGTTGTGCCGATGACGATTTCGCCGGCTGCGACGTGCGCCGTGGTCTTGGTTACGTGTACAACTGGCAGGATGTGGACAATGGTTGCAATGGTGCCGTGGGTTACGGTGGTCCTGCACCGCCCCCTCCGGCTATCGGGGTTGACTTCTTCGAAGGACCCTTCCAGGATTCCGATGGCACGGACAATCCCGGTCCACAGTCATATCAGGACATCTTCGACTGTCAGACAGCTGCGGATCCCGCCATCAATGGAATCCCTTACAAGGGGATCGGTATCGGCTACGGCGACGGGGTGATCGATAACGAGCGCTTTGGTATGCGCGCTTACATCTACTTCAACCGTTCCTCGCCGAACAACAACATCACCGATCCAGCGAGTGCCGGTCAGTTCTACAATTACCTCCAGAGCATCTGGAAGAACGGCATCCCGCAGTCGTACGGTGGCAACGGATACAGCGAAGACCCGAACGCGATCCGCGCCTACTACATGTTCCCCGGTGATAGCGATCCGGTGGGTTGGGGTACGAGCTGCGTTCCGCAACCAGCGTGGAGCGAAACCGCACCCACACCTGCAACGCCGGACCGTCGCTTCGTGCAGAGCGCAGGTCCATTCACCTTGGAGGCAGGTGCCTTCAACAATATCACCGTTGGTGTGGTATGGGCGCGATCCCAATCCGGCGGAGCCATCAGCAGCCTTGGTCCCCTGCGTGTAGCGGATGACAAGGCACAAGCCCTGTTCGACAACTGCTTCAAGATCCTTGACGGACCGGATGCACCCGATCTCACCATACGTGAACTGGACCGCGAGTTGATCCTGTTCATCTCCAATCCGGATCCGGGCAGCAACAACGCGAACGAGGCCTATCGCGAGGTGGACCCCATCATTCCATTGGACAATGGCAGCGGCGGCCCTCCTTACGATCGCGAGTACCGCTTCCAGGGCTACAAGATCTACCAGATGAAGAACGCTGAAGCCAGCGTTGCCGATCTGGAGAACGTGGAGTTGGCTCGCCTGGTCTATCAAGGGGATGTGGAGGATGAGGTTGGGCAGATCGTGAACTTCCCGTTCAGCGAGGCGCTGCAACAGGCCGTGCCAACTGAAATGGTGAACGGCGCGAACGAAGGCATCCAGCACTCGATCCGTGTAACGACCGACCTGTTCGCCCAAGGCGACCCCAGGCTGGTGAACTTCAAGACCTACTACTACATAGCCCTCGCATACGGCTACAACAACTACGAGGACTATGACATCGCGAACGGAACGGGTCAGCCGTTCCCTTATGTGGCCGGTCGTAAAGCCGCGTTCGGTGCCATTCGCACCTACTCCGGTATTCCGCACAAGAACGATCCGCAAACCGGAGGTACCATCCTCAACGCAGCGTACGATGATCGCCTGCCTGTGACCCGCTTGGAGGGCCAGGGCAATGGCTCGTTGGAGATCGAGCTGGAGGAAGCGACGGAGAACGCCATCGTATCGGCATCGCCATGGAGGAAGGACCAGCTCACCTACAAGCGCGGCTTGGGTCCCATCGATGTGAAAGTGGTGGATCCACTGCGGGTACCCGATGCACAGTTCCAGGTGTGGTTCCGAGATTCCATCACACCCGGTGATCTGGACGACGCATACTGGTACTTGGTGAACACCTCGACCGGTGAAGTGGATACGTGCGATCGCGCGATCGATATGCCCTATGAGCAGTTGTTCCCGGATTACGGCATCTCCATCACCATTGGTCAGTCCTACTTCACCAATGATTACACGAAGCCAGTGACCAATGGATCCATCGAGTTCGATAATCCATCAAGGGCATGGTTCACCGGGATCCCCGATGCGGAAGGCGAAAGCCCGTTCAACTGGATCCGCAGCGGCACCTTCGTGCAGGAGGTTACCGCACCCGAGGTGGCGGTTTACAGCGATCGTGTGGGCAAGGATGACACCCAGACCTATGAGGACATGCTTGGAGGTACATGGGCCCCGTGGCCGGTGGTTGGTGAAGCTGATTTCCAGCCCGCCGCAGCACCTGAGGTGAACCAGTCACAAGCGCTGTCCCGGATCAATGAGATCCCGAGCATCCAGGTGGTGATCACCAGCGACAAGAGCAAGTGGAGCCGCTCACCTGTTCTGGAACAGGAGGCGAACACCACACTCTCTGTTGGTGGTGTGGCCAAGATGGCCTTGCGTTCCTCACCGAGCATCGACAAGCAGGGAAGAAAATCCGGTACGCCCGGTTGTGATGAAGGAGAAGCCACGTTGGGCGGCGTGCAGCCGACCGGAATGGGCTGGTTCCCTGGTTACGCGATCGATCTGGAGACCGGCGAACGCCTCAACATCGGCTATGGTGAGAACAGTTATTGGGGTGGTGAGATCGGTCGTGACATGATCTGGAACCCGAACTGCGAATTGCTCACTGCCGCAGGTGAACCCTATTTCGGCGGCGGCCACTGGATCTATGTGTGGAAGAACGATCGCCGTCAAAGCAACAACGCCGATCGCGTGGGCCAGTACGATGAGGGCCGTTACATCCACACCACGCTGCCGTTGCCTGGCCAGTCCCGGTTGAAGGTTTTCCGTGGTCTCGCTTGGGTGGGTAGTGCCATGGGTATTTGCGGCACCGACCTTCTGGCCACGGATGTGCGCATACGACTGAACGTCGCGAAGCCATACAAGGAGTATGTGAACTACAACGGCTCACCGGACCCCATCGTGCCACAGTACAACAACGGTCTTCCGCTCTACACGTTCAGCACTTCGGGTTTTGCCACACAAACGCAGCAGGCCACGGTGCAGGAGGAGTTCCTGGACGAGATCAACATCACACCGAACCCGTACTACGCGTTCAGTGGGTACGAGACCTCACGCTTGGACAACCGGGTGAAGTTCATCAACCTGCCGAAGAGCTGCACGATCTCCATCTACACGGTGAGCGGCACGCTCGTGCGCAAGTACCGCAAGGACAACGCGCTCACCTACTTGGATTGGGACCTCAAGAACACCAACAACATCCCGATCTCAGGCGGTGTGTACATCTGTCATGTGGATGTGCCCGGCGTGGGCGAAAAGGTGATCAAGTGGTTCGGGGTGTTGCGCCCATTGGACCTGCAGAACTTCTAAGAGCGTACCTGACGAATTGAAGCATGGAAACGATGCGAACGATGAAACACACAGCGGTGATGCTTGCTGCATTGGCGATGATCGCCAGCGGCACCGTGCAGGCGGGCAATCCCGATCGCGCCGGTTCGGCCGGAGCGACGCAGTTGTTGCTGAACCCTTGGGCACGCAGCAGCGGCTGGGGCTTGGCCAATACGTCCAGCGTGCGTGGTGTGGAGGCCATGTTCGGCAACGTTGCCGGATTGAGCCAGTTGAACAAGACCGAGGTGGTCTTCTCGAACACCCGCATTCCGAACGCTGATATTTCGGTGAACAGCATCGGTTTCGGCCAGAAGCTCGGAAGTTCGGGCGTTATCGGTATCACTGCCACCACCATGAACTTTGGTGAACTGGAGGTGACCACCTTCGAGAACCCAGAGGGTGGGCGTGGCGGGTTCACTCCGAGCCTTGCGAACATCGGTGTTGGTTATGCGAAGAGCTTCTCCAACAGCATCTTCGGTGGACTTCTCATCCGCGTTGTTTCGGAGGCCACGGCCAACATCCGTACTTCGGGTATCTGCTTCGATGCCGGAATCCATTACGTGACAGGCCCAACCGACAATGTGCATTTCGGCATTGCGCTCAAGAACGTAGGCCCCGCCATGCAGTTCAGTGGTGATGGTCTTGCCGTGCAAGGACTGCTGATCGCGGGCAGTGACCAGTTGACCTTGGAGCAGCGTTCGGGCAAGTTCGAGATCCCCTCGTTGCTCAATATCGGCGCGGCCTACGATTGGAACCTGAACGATATGCACCGTGTCACCTTCGCGGGAACCTTCGTTTCCAACTCCTTCACCAAGGACCAGGGCGTCGTGGGCGTGGAGTACGCCTTCCGCAAGATGATCCACCTTCGTGGCGGCTTCCTGTATGAAAAGGACGTAACCAGCGCGGAGGAGCGTGCAACCTGGTTCACCGGACCTTCGGCCGGGCTCAGCGTCGACCTTCCTTTCGGGGCCGAGAAGAAATCAGCGATCGCCATCGATTACGGCTACCGTACCACGAATCCGTTCAACGGGTTCCACAGCGTCGGTATCCGCATCAGTCTTTAGGTACCTGCATCTATCTTTGGAAGAGGACCTTTCGGGGTCCTCTTCCATTGTACAACCACCAAGTCCGTAGTCATGAGCACGCCGGCCTACTACACCGAAGAGGGTCTGAAGAAACTGATGGACGAGTTGCACCACATGCGCACCGTGGAGCGGCCCCATCTGAGCCAGCAGATAGCCGACGCGCGTGATAAGGGCGACCTGAGCGAGAACGCCGAGTACCATGCGGCCAAGGAGGATCAAGGTCTATTGGAAGCGCGCATCGCCAAGTTGGAAGCGGTGGTGGCCAATGCACGCGTGATCGATTCCGCACAGATGGATACGAGCCGGGCGTACATCCATACGACCGTGAAGGTGAAGCAGATAGGCGCTGGTGCCGAACGCAGTTTCACCTTGGTGGCAGAAAGCGAAAGTGACATCAAGACGGGCAAGATCAGCGTGAACTCTCCCATTGGCAAAGGATTGCTGGGCAAGGCTGTGGGTGAGGTTGCAGAGGTGACCACCCCGGCAGGCACCACCCGTTTCGAGGTCATCGGCATCACTCGCTGACATGGCGAGCCTCTTCACACGTATCGTGCGTGGCGAGATACCCTGTCACAAGGTGGCCGAGGACGAACGCTTCCTGGCTTTCCTCGACATCGCGCCACTGCGCGAAGGCCACACGTTGGTGATCCCCAAGATGGAGGTGGACAAGTTCTTCGAGCTTCCTGCGGATGTGCTCGCGGACATCATGCCCTTCGCCCAAGGGGTGGCGAAGAAGATCGCGAAGGTTGTTGCGTGCGAACGTGTAGGTGTGAGCGTCATCGGCTTGGAAGTGCCGCATGCGCACGTCCACCTGATCCCGATCGACAGCGTTCATGATATGGATCTCAGCCGCCCCAAGTTGAAATTCGCACAGGAGGAGCTCGCTTCGATCGCCGAGAGGATCAGGAACGCCTGATGACCCTGGCTCAGCTCTTTATCCGGTCCGGATTGTTCCGTACGAAGCCTGACCAACCGGATGCCGTTTTTTTTCCGACACCCGATGACGCACGTACGGCGCGACCGGTGTTCGCGAAGTGATGGCACACCGCGACGGCCACAGCGTCCGTGGCATCGGTGCTCGCGGGCAGTTCGGTGATGGAAAGAATGCTCAGCAGCATCGCCGCCACCTGTTCCTTGCTGGCGTTCCCGTTGCCGGTGATGCTCTGCTTCACGCGTTTTGGGGCGTATTCCACCACCGAAAGATCGCGTTGTAATGCTGCTGCGATGGCAACACCTTGCGCACGTCCCAGCTTCAACATGCTCTGCACGTTCTTGCCGAAGAACTGCGCCTCGATCGCCAGTTCGTCCGGATGATGTCGTGCGATGATGCGCGTGGTCTCGCGGAATATCGCGCGCAACTTCAGCGTATGGTCATCGCCCACTGCAAAGCGAATGGAACCGGAGTCGAGGAGGCGCACCTTGCCTGCTTCCACGATCAGCACGCCGTAGCCCATCACCGTGGTACCGGGATCTATGCCGAGTATGATACGCTCCGTGGGTGTGGCCACCGGTCTACTTTTGATCGTCTTCCTATCAACGCCGACGAAGGTATCGTGAGCCGCCGCACCATTCTGTTCATCCGTTGGGGCGTCTTCGTGCTGGCGTGCGCCTTCCTTTACTTGCGCCTTGCGAAGCACGGCGACCTCGTTGGCTTTGCCGAGGTGTTCCGAGGCCGTGATCCGGATATGCTGTTCGGCGCGTTGGGGGTTGTGCTCCTGCTCATGGTGCTCAATTGGGGTTTGGAGTCCATGAAGTGGCGAATGCTCGTGCGCGGGATCGAGCCGGTCTCGTTCGCCGAAGCGTTCAAGGCCACCATCGCAGGTACGAGCATCGGGATGATCACCCCGAACCGCGTGGGGGAGTTCGTGGGCCGTGTGCTCTTCCTTGCACCGGAGAACCGCATACCGGCCAGCTTCGCAACAGCTGTCGGCAGCATTGCCCAGTTCGTGATCACGCTGCTGTTCGGCACGGTTGGGTTGATAGCCCTTATTCTGACCGCTCAGGCCGACGGAGCGGGGCCACAGAGCGTTGCTTGGATCGCACTTTGTGCCGTGGTGGCCGTGTGCACGTTGTTGCTGTACTTCACCCCGGATCTTTTGCGAGCTGTGGTGGCGCGTTTGCCCATTGTTCGGAAATGGGAACGACACGCGGCCGTGCTGGAGGGTTTTCGGACACGCCTGCTGCTGATCGTGCTTCTTTTCAGCGCGTTGCGCTATGTGGTCTTCACCGTTCAGTTCATCATCATCCTGCAGGTGCTCGCCGGTGTTGGTATCGGCGACTCCCTGATGGCTATCCCCGTGGCCTTTCTCTTCTCCACCCTGATACCCACGGTCATGCTCACCGAACTCGGTGTTCGTGGTTCGGTCGCGGTAGCTTTGATATCGCCCCAAGTCACCTATGATAAGGGTGTCTTTCTTGCTTCAACCGCGCTCTGGCTGGTCAACATCGCGCTGCCTGCCCTATCCGGCAGCATCATTCTCTTGGTGGCAAGGATCCGCAGCACGTCGAAGGCATGAGCGCATTTCCCTTGATGCCCCTTGTGCTTTTCATGTTGGCACTGGTCTATGCTTCGGTGGTCACGGGCTGGCGCGAGGCGATATCGGATCCCTCCGCTCCCGGTCACCTTGGCGATCCCGGAGCTCCGCGCCTGAGCCTCGTGGTTCCTGCTCGGGACGAAGAGGATGGCATAGGGGCTCTGCTTCAGGACCTGCACGCGCAAGACTATCCGCGCGATCGCATGGAAGTGCTGGTAGTGGATGATGGCAGCACGGATCGCACGGCTTCCATCGTGGAAGGCATGATGCGGAGCTGGCCCGACTTGCGCTTGCTACGAAGTGATGCGCCCGGGAAGAAGGCCGCGATCACCACCGGTGTGAACGCGGCAACGGGCGACCTCATCCTTCTCACCGACGCAGATGTTCGGTGTGGCCCACAACGGGCTCGAACGCTCGCAGGGCATTGGTTGAAGGAGCGGAGTGACCTTATCGTTCTTCCGGTATGGACCACCGGTCACGGCATCCTGGGGCGAATACAGGAGGATGAACAAGCTGCCTTGCTGGGCATGAGCATGGGTACGGCATCGCTGGCCTACGGAGCCAACCTTGCTTTTGCGCGCGCCGCGTTCCATTCGGTTGGTGGTTATCACAACGATCGCTTTGCCAGTGGGGATGACGTGTTCCTGCTGCAACGCATGAAGGGGGAAGGGAAGAGCATCACCACCCTGTTCCATGCCGATGCGATCGTCATAGCGAAAGCGGAGCCCTCACTTCGAACCGCCATCCTCCAGCGGATGCGTTGGGCCGGCAAGATGCGTGGCGTTCGAGGAGCGATGAACCTGTCCGGAATGTTGGGTCTATTGTTGCCGTGGGCGCTCCTTTATCAAACGCTCACGTTCAACTTCCGGGAGGGCATGGGCCAGCAGGCCCTGTTCACGGCCGCGTTGCTCACCGGTGCCTGGGCCGTGTGGATGCTGCCCGTGATCGGTCTTGTTCACGCGGTGCGGAACAGGATGCAGCGACCAGCATCGTCCTTGGGCACGTGCACGAGCTTCGTTGCCTTCGCGTGCTACGCACCGATCATCGCGGTCACGTCGCTTATCGTTCGACCGAAATGGAAAGGACGCAACCTTTGAACGAACTGAAGCCCACCGACCGGAACCGGTGGTTCACGGCCAAAGCTGGGGTTTGGTACGCAGTCTCCTAGAAGGGCAGATCGTCCTCATCACTTCCACCTACTGGCGGCATGTCGGCCACGGAAGGCGGAGGCGCACTTTGGCGGGAACCACCATTGCCGCCCACATTACCACCGCCCGCACCAGCACGCTCGATCCGGTTTCCGCTGAGGCTGAGGAAGTACTTCGTCACGCCGTCCTTGCCGGTCCACTCGCGACCATCCACGTAAGCGGTCACGCTCACTTCATCGCCGGGGTTGAAACTGTCGAGCAGACCGGTCTTGTCCTGCTTGAACTCGATGGGAATGTGTTTCGGGAACTGTCCGCCTTGTTCGGTGACCACGAGTTCGCGCTTGCTGAACTTTTCGCTGACCTGTTGGGTCTTACCGACGACCTTGATGCTGCCGGTGATGGTGACTTGTGCCATGATGTGTGCTTTGCGTGTTGAGTTGTCGGGCTGAGCGTATCGAACCCTATTGTCCGTTGTAGGAGAGGAGCGTCTTCCAAGCTTCTTCCACGCGGCCCTGCTCAAGCAGTTCGTGCGCGTGCCGATGCAGGGATGTACGCAAGGCCTCTGGTTGGTTTTCCAAGGTGATGAAGGTATCGCTCAACTCGGTGAGCTTGTACTCGTTCACAGCGGTTTCATCGGGAATCGCGAGCGCCGAGCCCAATTTGCCGAGGTCGTTTCCGGTGAGCACGGTGCTCAGGCGCGCTTCGGACGGAAGGGCATCCACCCCCACGCCGATATTGGTATTGGGTTGGGCCAGTTCGAAAAGCGAATCTCCGTGCGCTCGTGCGTAGAAGTGCCCCCCCATTCGCCCCACCAGGTCGATCTTCCGCTGATCGATCTTTCCATTGGCATCAAGAACGGACGGGTCCACGTGGATCATGACCACTTCGCAGAGGACGAGGTTCCCGGCCCCACCGCCGGTACCCGTTTCGATCACTTGTTGCACTATGCATTCGAATTGCACCGGGCTCTCCTTCACGCGAAAGGGCTTCACCTTCTCCGAGGCCACGGGTGTGAAACCCGACTTCTCGAACTCGTTCACTCCCTCCGGGTATTCTCCGCTCGCCACCGACATCTGCTGTACCATGGAGTAGGTGACCACGTTGATCACCACCTCAGGCACCGCCTTCACGTTGTGGTAGCTGTGCTTGGTGGTATTGTCGCGCCCGCGCCTCGCGGGGCTGAAGATCAGCAGGGGTGGGTTCGCTCCGAAACAGTTGAAGAAGCTGAATGAGCTCAGGTTCGGCCGTCCTTGGGCATCGATGGTGCTGGCGAATGCAATGGGCCGTGGACCGATGGCCCCAACGAGCAAGCCGTGGACCTCGCCCACGGAGAGTTTGGAGGCGTCGAAGGACTTCATCTTGAACACGAACCGGAAGGCGGCGGGCGAAGGTAAACGGGTGAACAAGACCCCCGAAAGAACGCCGCTAGGGGGCTATCTTCGCGGCCCATTTCGAAAGCACGGACGTGGCGGAATTGGTAGACGCGCTGGACTTAGGATCCAGTACCGCAAGGTGTGGGGGTTCGAGTCCCCCCGTCCGTACCAGAACTACAACCAAGCAAGGCGCGCGAGCGCAGATGACGACATGAACATCCAGAAAGAAGAGACCGGCACGCTCACCGCCACCCTGAAGGTGAAGTTGACCCCCGAGGACTACAATCCCGGCTTGGAGAAAGCCCTGAAGGAGCAACGCAAGAGCGCTGTGTTGCCCGGCTTCCGCCCGGGTCAAGTACCCATGACGCTCATCAAGAAGCGCGTTGGGAAGGCGCTGCTCGTGAACGAGGTGGAGCGTTTGATCGACGAAAATTTGCGCAGTTACCTGGAAACGAACGCGATCCGTGTCCTTGGTCAGCCTCTGCCCAAGAACGAAAGCGCTGATACCAACAACTGGGACGAGCCAGGTGATTTCGAGTTCGCCTACGAACTGGGCATGGCCCCGGCATTCGAGGTGGAACTGGACAAGCTCAAGATCGAGTACCCGGTGATGGATGTGAACGACGAACTCGTTCAACGGGAAGTGTCGGACATGCAGCGCCGGTTCGGCAAGTTGGAAGATGGTGCGACCAGCGAAACCAATGACATGCTGCTGGGCGACATGATCGAACTCGATGCGGATGGAACCATCAAGGAGGGTGGTATCATGCACCGTGCTACCATCAGCCTGGAGTACCTGGAGGATCAAGCCACGCGTAGCCTCCTCACCGGAAAGACGGTGGGAGAGGAAGTGGTGGTGGATCCCCACAAAGTGAGCCGCGATCACGAGGACCTTGCACGAATGCTTGGTGTGGACCATGATCGCATCCACCACATTCAGGGGAATTTCATCTTCCGCATCGTGGAGATCAAGCGGATGACCCCGGTGGAATTGGGTCCTGAGCTCTTCGATCGCGTGTATGGCAAGGATGCCGTGAGCGACGAGGCTGGCTTCCGCGCGAAAGTGAAGGAAGGTCTGGAACGGAGCTTTCTCCGCGATAGCGACCGCATCTTCAAGCGATCGGTGATGAAGGGGCTCAATGAAAGAGCCAGCTTCGGTTTGCCCGACAACTTCCTGAAGCGCTGGATCCAGGAGACGAGCAAGGAACCGGTGAGCGCTGAACAAGTGGAGGAGAACTACACCAGCTACGCCGAAGGATTGAAGCGACAGTTGGTGGAGGACCGTGTGATCGAGAAATACGGATTGGAGGCCAAGGGCGAGGAGATCGACGCGTTCGCCAAACGCTACATCGAGGACCAGTTCGCGCAATACGGCATGCCGGCACCCGAGGGGGAAAAACTCCAACAGATGGCCGGCCGCTTGTTGGGCGATCGGGAGCAACTTTCGCGGATGCGCGACAGCATCGTGCAGCAGAAGCTCACCGTGCACTTCAAGACCCTGCTGGACCCGAAGGAGAAGAAGGTGAGTTTCGAAGAGTTCATAACCTTGGCGCGTACGGCGTAGGTCCGTACGGATCCGCTTTCGTACTTAGTGACCCAAACACGTATCGGAATGTTCCCCAAAGACGATTTCCTCAAGTACGCCGTGAAGCATCGCGGGATCAGCAGCACCGCGCTCAATGGATACATCACTTCTTCGATGACCCCCTACATCATCGAGGAACGTCAGTTGAACGTGGCCCAGATGGACGTGTTCAGCCGCTTGATGATGGATCGCATCATCTTCCTTGGCACGGGCATCAACGACCAGGTGGCCAACATCATCCAGGCACAGCTGCTGTTCCTGGAGAGCGTGGATGCCAAGAAGGACATTCAGATCTACCTGAACAGCCCCGGTGGGGGTGTATACGCCGGTCTGGGCATCTACGACACCATGCAGTACATCAACTGTGATGTGGCCACGATCTGTACCGGTATGGCGGCCAGTATGGGAGCCGTGCTGCTTTGTGCCGGTGCCAAAGGCAAGCGTAGTGCCTTGAAGCACAGTCGTGTCATGATCCACCAGCCCATGGGCGGTGCTGAAGGGCAGGCCACGGATATGGAGATCACCGTACGGGAGATCCAGAAGCTCAAGAAGGAGTTGTACGAGATCATCAGCAGCCATAGCGGCCAGCCCTTCGAAAAGGTGGAAAAGGACGGTGACCGGGACTATTGGATGATCGCCGAGGAAGCCAAGGCTTACGGCATGATCGACGAATTGTTGGTGCGCCACAAATAAGCCCACCTTCCGCAGGATCGGCCCGAGGCCCGGAGGACCCCTCCGGGCCTTGGTGTATCTTGCGGGGCCTTTCCGGCGTATGCCGGTCCTTTGGCTTCCCCCATGGACAAGAAAGAGATCAAGTGCTCGTTCTGCGGCCGCGACAAGCAGGACACCAATGTCCTGATCGCCGGTATCACGGGACACATCTGTGATAGCTGCATCACGCAGGCGCAGAACATCATCAGCGAGGAGCTCAGCCAACGCTCACGTACGGAGATGGAGGGCAGCCTCATCCTCCAGCGTCCATCGGACATCAAGCGGTTCCTTGACGAGTACGTGATCGGGCAGGATGACGCCAAGAAGGTGCTGAGCGTGGCCGTGTACAACCATTACAAGCGCCTGCTCCAGAAGCCGGTCACATCGGTGGATGATGTGGAGATCGAGAAGAGCAATATCATCCTCGTGGGCGAAACGGGCAGTGGCAAGACACTGCTTGCCAAGACGATCGCGCGGATGCTCAATGTTCCCTTCGCCATTGCCGATGCGACGGTGCTGACCGAGGCTGGTTACGTGGGAGAGGATGTGGAGAGCATTCTCAGCCGCCTGCTGCAAGCTGCGGACTACGATGTGAGCAAGGCCGAAAGGGGCATCGTCTTCATCGACGAGATCGACAAGATCAGTCGCAAGAGCGATACGCCCAGCATCACCCGCGATGTGAGCGGAGAAGGCGTGCAACAGGCCTTGTTGAAGTTGTTGGAGGGCAGCACCGTGAGCGTGCCTCCGCAAGGCGGCCGCAAGCACCCGGAGCAGAAGCTCATCCAGGTGGAGACCAAGAACATCCTCTTCGTCTGCGGCGGAGCTTTCGACGGTATCCAGAAGATCATCGCACGCCGCGTGAAGAGCAGCGCGGTCGGTTACAGTGCGAGCAAGGATGGCCGGATCGATGATGATAACCTGCTCCAGTATGTGAGCCCGGCGGACCTACGGAGCTTCGGTCTCATACCTGAACTCGATCGGCCGCTTCCCGGTGCTCACCTACCTGGACCCTCTGGACCGCGAGAGCCTGCGCCGGATCCTCACCGAGCCGAAGAACGCGCTGATCAAGCAGTACGTGAAGCTGTTCGACATGGACAAAGTGAAGCTCACCTTCGACAAGAAGGTGCTCGACTTCATCGTGGAGCGGGCGATGGAATACCGCCTGGGTGCCCGCGGCCTTCGAAGCATCTGCGAGGCGATCATGACCGATGCCATGTACGAGATGCCCGGATCCCCGGACCGCCCTGCCGAACTGCGCGTTACGCTCAGTTATGCCCGCGAGAAGTTCGACCGCTCGCGACTGAGCAACTTGAAGGTGGCCTAGGCCTATTGCTTCCTACTTTCGTCATCCTTTTCCAAGGCCATTCCTTGGGGAGGTTGATCCATGAAGCAATTGCTCTTCGTTTCGCTCCTGGCCGCTCCGCTTTTCGCAACGGCCCAGGACCTCCCTCAACCCAGCCCTGCTGGCAAGGTGGAACAGATCGTCGGACTTACCAAGGTGACCGTGGAATACTCGCGCCCAAGTGCCAAGGGCCGGAAGATCTTCGGTGATCTGGTGCCATACGGCAAGGTTTGGCGCACAGGTGCCAACCGCTGTACGATGTTCGAGACCAGCGGACCGATCAAGGTGGAGGGCCAGGATCTTCCGGCCGGCATTTATTCGCTGTTCACCATCCCGAGCGAGGACACCTGGGTGTTCATCTTCAACAAGGACACCGCTCTTTGGGGTGAAGAGGACCGCAAGGACGAGATGGACGCACTCCGTGTGAAAGTGAGCCGGGGCAAGACGGAAGCCGTTGAGACCTTCACCATCGGGTTCGATGCGGTGAAGGACGACCACGCACGTATGGAACTCAGTTGGGAGAACATGCTCGTTGGAGTTGACCTCTACGCGGACGCCACGGAGCCGGCGCTCGCGAACATCAAGAAGGCACTCGCCGATCCGAAGGCCACTTTCGGAGCTTACCACGGAAGTGCGCGCTTTTGCTTGGACCGCAATATCCAGCTTCAAGATGCGCTCACATGGGCCGGTAAGAGCGTGAGCATGGAGCGCAAGTATTGGAACACGCACACCTATGCGCGAGCACTTGCTGCGAACGGCAAGACCAAGGAGGCCATCGCTGCTGCCGAGGAAAGCATGAAGCTGGCACAGGAGGCGAAGGCCGAGGCTTATGTGAAGATGAACAAGGAGAAGATCGAGGAGTGGATGAAGACGGGCAAGTGAACCGCAACGTACGATCGCATCGGAAGGCCCTCAGCAATGAGGGCCTTCTTCGTTAAATGCCCTTGGCAAGGAAGCCTCCGTCAGCAACGATGCACTGGCCGGTGATGAACGACGCCTTGTCCATGCACAAGAACGCGATCGCGGCTGCGATCTCGCGGGGCTCGCCCACCCGTTCCATGGGTGTACGTTGGAGGATCTTGGCCAAGCGGTCGGGCTGGGACAGCACGGGCTCCGTGAGTGGCGTGCGGATGTACCATGGTGCCACAGCGTTCACGCGGATGCCGTCGTGTGCCCATTCCACGGCCAGGCTGCGCGTGAGTTGAAGAAGCCCCGCTTTGCTTGTGGCATAGGCTGCACCGCTCCCCACATCCACCACGGCAGCAACGCTTGCCACGTTCACCACTGCAGGAGAAGCACCCTTGATGAGCAATGGATGCATGGCCCGAAGCAATTCACCGGGGCCGGACAAATTGGTCACCATCACGGTGAGTTCCTCAGCGGTGCTCAGTTGCACCCACGGCTTGCGCACGTTGGTCCCCGCGTTGTTCACAAGGATGTCCAAGGCTCCCCAACGCTCGCGGACCGCGTCAAGCAAGCGAAGGCGGTCCGTTGCTATGGTGATATCCGCTGTGATGCAGCGCGGATCGCCATCGCTATGACGGGCCGTGTACACCACCTCAGCGCCCAGTTCGTGGAATTCCTCCACGGCCGCTGCACCGATACCCCGCGTACCGCCCGTGATGAGCGCACGCTTTCCTTTCAGGTCCCACTTGAACATGCGACCAAGGTAGCGGGGAGGGAAAAGAAGAAGCCCCGCAGCGATCGCTGCGGGGCTTCCAAAGGAGATACGCTGACCTCTTAGTCCAGCGCTACGCGCTGCACCAAGGACCCTTTGTCATTGCTGACACGCACGAGGTAGAGGCCTTTGGCCATACCGGTGAGGTCGATGGTGCCATTACCATTGATCCGCTCGCTCATAACGCGCGCACCGAGGAGGTCCATCACTTCGATCGTGTGCGAACCCGTGTAGGACGTGCTCAAGCGCAGCACACCCGTGGTGGGGTTCGGGAACAGACCCACACCTTCCAGAGCGGCTTCGCTGATGCCGACCGAGGGGTTGAGCACCGCGCGCACAGCAGGCGCATTGCCGTTGCCGAAGACGTTGTCGTTCGGGATGAAGATCAGGCCATCGTTGCCGGGCTGCGGAACGGTGTTGTCATCCAGGATGGTGATGGGGTAGAGGTTTCCTTGGCTGAGCAGTCGCACGGTGCAGTAATAGCCACCGGGAGCGATGTTCGCAGGGGCAATGAAAAGACCCACCACGCGACCGGCGTCGAGATCAGCCTGTGTGATCTCGATCACGTCGCTTTGTGCGATCGGGTTCGAGAGGGAAGCAGCCGAAGCAGGGGTGTTCAACACCGTGGTGGTGTCGTAAAGGGATACGATCACCGCACTGCCCACCAAGGTGCCGTTGGCGAGGATGGCCTCAACACCGTGTACCGTGGCGTTCGCTGCGAATTCGTAGTAGGTCATCACCTCAAGACCATCTTCTGCACCGGTGAAGCTCTCGGAGCCGATACCAAGTAGGGCGTTGTCATCATACACACCGATACCGTCCAGTGCGTAGCGGTCGTTGTCCACGCCGAACTGGCGGTTCACAACGTTATTGTCCAAAATGACCTCGGAACCGCCTTCGTTCGACGTGACCTCGAAGCGAACATCGTAAATACCTACACCGATCGCAGGCAGGGTCACCATCTCGTCCAAGCTCACGGTTGCGCCCGAAGCGAGATCGCCCAGTGTGAAAGTCTGGTCGATCACCGTTGCACTAGCGGCATCGGTTACCAGCACTTGCACTTGCAGTCCGGTTTGGGCGAGCGATCCGAAGTTGAGGATCTCTGCGCCGAAGTTCATGTCAGGGTTCAACTGAGCGACAGGAACACGACCGTACTCATCACCGTTGCCGGTGTGGGAGATCACGCCATAGTTCATCACGAGATCGTAGGGCTGCTGCTCGATCAGGGACACATCGTCCAGGAACCAGCTATAGCCGTAGGCACCCGTCCAATGGAAACGGATCCAAACCGTCGATTGGCCGCCAGCGATGGACGAAATGTCCAAGCTCACGGTTTCCGGGTTCGTGGTGGACTCGTTGGTCGCCAAGTTGGCGAACAGACGGAACACGTTCGGCATGCCGGAAATGTCCGTGCTGCTGCTCAACAATGGGAACGTTCCATCCGTGCTCACCACGGCATAGCATGCCTCGGGTGGGAACTTGCGGTAGTGGTTCTCGAATTCAAGTACCACATTGGAGTAGCTCGAAAGGTCGATGGAGGTTGCGGTGGTCATGTGGGCACTTTCCTCGGTGCCGGAGGTATTGTTGGCTCCATCGGAGTCCAACATCGCATAGCCGTTCGCAGCGGTCGTACTCTCGATGGGAGCGGTGGGGTAGCTGCCCGTGTTCTCCAGACCGACACCGATCTCCCAATCGAGATCGAACGCGCCGGGGTCTTGTCCAAGGGTCCAAGTGCTGGCACTGGAGAGGTCATCGCTCCAGATCACAACACGGTCGGCCGAGCCATGGTGGACGCCGGGACGGGTGATGGTGGGACCTGCCACACGCTTTTCCGGGAGGCTGCGGCCGGACTGGGCGACACCAGCAACGGTGAGGCCCAGGCAAACGCCAACGAGTAATGTCTTTTTCATCGGGTTATGGATAGGGTTGTTTTTCCTTTTGAAGAGGGGTCCGAAGGTAACCTACAGCGCGCTTTGAACGGTTCATTTTGGGCCAAAACGACCTAAATGGCTATGCACTGTTCATGGTATCCCACGATCGTCGCGCGGCCGTGCGGCCGGTAGGTATGGATCAAGGAACGGTTGGATCGGGTTTGCCATGGGGTTTTCCTGGCTCGTCTCCGGGGGGATGGCCACCGCTTGTATGTGTCCGGATGGTGCGATGTTGCCGAACCAATTCCCGAATGCACAAAGCCCCGTGGCGTTCGCACACCACAGGGCTCTGGGACCTTTGGATCGAGCTTCCTAGTTCACCGCTACACGTTGCACCCACGAACCAGAGCCGTGGCTGACTTGCACCATATAAACCCCCTTGGCAAGTGCGGTAAGGTCCATGGTCACGGTCTGGGAGAAGCGAGTGGACATGATCACTTCGCCAAGTGCCGATCTTACTTCCACCATATGTTGTCCAGCGTGTGGGGAGTTGATCCTTAGTAAACCGCTGGTTGGGTTGGGGTACATGGACACTCCCTCAAGAGAGCCGAGATCGTTCACGCCTACCGTCGGGTTCAACTGGAGGCGCACGGCCGAGGCATTGCCATTAGCATAAACCGTTTGGTCGCTGGGGTCATAGATCAGGCTCCCGCCACCGGGTTGCGGAACCGTGATATCGTCCAAAACGAAAATGTCGAACTCGTTCGCCCCGCTCAACAAGCGAACCGAGGCGTAGTAGCCACCGGCGGCAAGGTCCACCGCTGGCAGGAACAACCCCAGAACCCGGCCTGCAGCCAGGTCGGCTGCTGTCACGGAGATCACATCGCTTTGCGCTATCGGTGTGTTCAAGTTGTTGTTGAAGACCTGGGCCGTGTCGTGCAGCGATACGATGACCGCGCTGTTCACCTCGGTGCCATTGGCGAGTTCGGCGGATACGCCATAAACCGTTGCCGGTGCGGCCAATTCGTAGTACGTCATGATCTCCAGACCGTCGGCCGCTCCTGCGAAGCTCGTGCTACCCATGCCGGTGAGCACGTTGCTATCATACACGTCGATGCCGTCGAGCGCGTAGACATCCCCATCAATAGCGAACTGTCGTTGGGTGGAGTTGTTCGCGGGGTCGCTTTCCAAGCCGGTTTCGTTGGAGGTGACGGTGAACGAGACGTCGTATACACCATCGGCCATTGCCGGGAGGGTCACCAGCTCATCCAAGTTCGCGAGTTGGCCTGCAGCGAGGTCGCCGAGGCCGAAGCTCTGTTCGAAGATGATTGTGCTGCCCGCATCCGTTACCAACACGAGCACGCTCAGGCCGGTCTGGTCCTCGGATCCGAAGTTGTGCACTTCTGCACCGAAGTTCATTTGGGGGTTGAGCTGATCCGATGGAACGCGACCGTACTCCTCTCCGGCACCGGTGTGGGAGATGACACCGTAGTTCATCACCAGTTCATAGGGCTGTAGTTCGATCACCGCCACATCGTCCACCATCCAGGCGTAGTCGCAACCCGATCCAGCACCATGGACCGCGACCGTGGAGAAGTATCGGAACCGGATCCACACGGTGGCTTGGTTCGCAACCACGGACGAGATATCGATCTGTGTGAGTTCGGGATTCGCCGTGGAGGCGTTCACGGCCACATCGGCGTTCACTTCGAACTCCGTCCAATCCGTGCCATTGATGCTCACATCCACGAAGCAGTCGCCACGAAAGCGTGTGAAGTACTGTTCGAACTGGAGCACCGCACCGGGGTAGGATGAAAGATCGATCGGTGCAGCTGTTTGTACCCAGGCTTGTTGGCTTCCCCCACAGAGAAAGTCGGAATCGAACAGGGCGAAACCGTTGGCAGCGCTTGTGGATTCGATCGCTCCATAGGTCGACGAGAACGGCCCCTGTGGTTCGTCGGTGCCGATCGTCCAGTGATCGTCGTTCGGATCCGCGATATCTCCGAAGGTCCAAGTTGCCGCACTGGAGAGATCGTCCTCCCATATGATCGCCCGATCGCTCGCGTAGGTGATCGGGGTGGGGTGTGGGCGCAGAACCGACCGGCTCTTCCGGTCCGGGAAGGTTCTGTTCGTTTGGGCTGCGCTGGCCAGCGTTGTGGCCATGCATACTGCAAGGAGTAGGGTCTTCTTCATCTTCACGTTGGTATTATCGGTTTTCCGTGTGATGGAAGAAAAGTAGATGGCCACATCACGGCTGTGATGGGATAAGTGGCGACCGGTGCAACGGAACGCGGACCGTTCTTGCAGGCTCCCGACCAGGTCTCTATGAAGGAGCGGTGGCCGTAGTGGTCAACGGTGAAGGTCCTGAACAGCCAACGGCGGTTTTGAGATCCGCTGGACGAGCAAAGCCAGTGCGATCACGATCGCCGGTGCTATCAGATTGTACCACAAAAAAGCGATCTCCAATGGATCATGGAGGCTTCCGTCCGGTAGGGAACTTGCGAACACGTCGAACTTGTCCAAGGCGAAATGCACGAGGGTCAGGAACTGTGCTGCGAGACCGGCGATGAACACCGCACGTCCTTGGATCCGCTTCAGGAAGAAAGCAACGAGGAAGACTCCGAGGATTGTGCCATAGAAGAGCGAGCCCAGGATGTTCACAGCTTGTATCAAGTTGTCGAAGAGCGGGAACACTGCAGCGAAGCCCAGCGCGAGGATCCCGAACGCGACCGTTGCCCACTTGGTGGCCAATACTTGTTGTGTCCCACTTCGATCGCTCCGGAAGATGTCCACGACCGCAGTGGTGGCCAGCGCGCTGAGTTGGGAACTGGTGCTTCCCATACCAGCGCAGAAGATCATCGCGAGCAGCAAGCCTACGATTCCCACAGGCAGGTGGTCCATGATGAAGCTGATGAAGATGTAGTCCTTGTCGTTGGGTTCCGCGTCCTTCGAAAGAGCTTTCACTTGCTCACGATAGTCCTCGCGCAGAGCACCACCCGTAGCGAGCGCGGCTCGAAGCCCGCTGGTCGCGTCATCAACCACAGGTTGGCCCGAGCGGTTAGTTGCGACCCACACCTTCGCTTGCTCCTCAATCGCCATCGTGTTCTGCGCGTGCATGGTCCCGATAGTTCGTGCTTTCCCGTTCCCGAGTTCGCCTGATACTTCGGTGCTGAGTGCTTTCACGTTCGCTGCGTTCCAATGCACGGGAGCCGGGTTGAACAAGTAGAACACGAACACCAGCACACCGATGAGCAGGATGAAGAACTGCATGGGGATCTTCAGCAATCCGTTCACGAGCAATCCTCGTCGTGCTTGTTGCATCGTTTGCCCCGTGAGGTAACGCTGCACCTGGCTTTGGTCCGTTCCGAAGTAGGAGAGTTGCAGGAAGAAGCCGCCGATCAAACCGCTCCATAGCGTGTACTTCACGGCCGGATCCCACGAGGTGTCGATGACATCCAGTTTGCCCAGGGCATCCGCAAGCTGCAAGCTCTCCCCGAACGAGATGGTATCGCTCAACTGGTGAACGATGAATCCGAAGGCGACAAAGAGCCCACCGAACATCACGGCCATCTGCTGTTTGTGGGTCACGCCCACTGCCTTTGCGCCACCGGTCGTGGTGTAAAGAATCACGAGGCCACCTATGAACACGCAGGTCCAACCAAGCGGCCAATGCAAGACCTTGCTCAGCACGATGCTCGGTGCATAAATGGTGAAGCCTGTCGAGAGGCAGCGCTGGATGAGGAAGAGGATCGCGGTAAGCAGCTGTGTGCGATGATCGAAACGTTTGCCAATGAACTCGTACGCGGTGTACACGTTCCATTTGTAGAAGAGCGGTATGAACACGTACGCGATCACCACCATCGCAAGCGGCAACCCGAAGTAGAACTGCACGAAACCCATACCGTCGAGAAACCCTTGGCCCGGCGTGCTGAGGAAGGTGATCGCACTGGCCTGCGTGGCCATCACGCTCAGGCACACGGCCCACCAGCGATCCTCGTTGTCCCCACGCAGGTAGCCTTGAACGGTCTCGGTTCGGCGTGTTTTCCATACACCGTAGCCCACGATGAAAGCCAGGGTGCCGATGAGGATGAGCCAGTCGAGCCAATGCATGGCAGGGGGACCGCTTATTGGGCCTCGCGCCGGGAGATCAAGTTCGCGAAGAGCCGATACGCACCGGGAACACCCGCAGGCAACTGCCGGAAGAAGCTGATGCCCGTGTACACATAGCGCCCTTTGCCGTAGTCGCAGGTGATGAGCCCACCGTTGAGCGGCTGCTCACCGGGATCGTTCCAAGCGATCAGTGGAGTGTAATGCTTGTCGAGGCTTCCACAGAAATAGAGGCCGCGTTCCTGTACCCAGCCATCGAAGTCGGCGGTGGTGATCCTATTGGGCGTGTTCAACAGCGGATGGTCCTTCGCGAGGAAGGTCGGCGGCGCTTCCTCCACGGTCACGCGGTCGCGCGTGAGCTTGAAAGGGTAGGGGCCGAAGAGCGAATCGGGCACCATCATATCGCTGCTGCGCGTGTTGTACTGGCACACCAGTGTCCCGCCCTTTTCCACGTACTGCATCAAAACAGCGTTGAAGCCTTTCATCGCTTCCACGGTGTTGTAGGCCCGAATGCCGGTGACGATGGCGTCGTATTTGTCGAGGTCAACGAGCGAAGCCGTGGCTGGATCGATGTACTCCAGCGTCACACCGAGCAGTTCGATGCACCTGCCCACTTCATCACCAGCACCTTTCACATAACCAATGGTCTTCGCGCCCACTTCCACATCGAGCGGGATGGCCCGGAAGAACGAAGGCGTGGTGTAACGCTGCCGTTGGATGTGGTCGTATTCGATGGTGCGTTGCGTTCTACCGAGCATGCCGTCCGCCGTGCCTAGTTGTACTTCGAAGTCGCGCCGCACGCTACCCTGTTCCTTCGTGATTGTGACATCGAATCCAAGAGCATCCCCCTGCTTGCCGCTGAAAGGTTGCCGCATGGGGGACACGAGCCAGCCATCGGGTTGGTAGCATGCGACCACACCGCTCAACGAATCGGCCAGGATGTTCACGCCGATGCCCACCTTGGTGGAATCCTCGGGAACGAGCACGATCGACCTTGCTGCATGCACCGATGCGGCAGCCACCACATGGCAGGGGTTGGGTGACCTCGCCCTTCACGCGATCGACCCAACGATGGAGCACCGGGGGGCTTGCCGTTGTGCTCGAACCATCCGGAAAACGCAACTCGTACGACACGGTGAAGTGCGGTGGGCGATCGGCCACCCCAATATCGGCAGCATCCGGGATGGTGTACAACGATGTATGCGGGTTTTCAAGCCAGAAGGGAACGTCGGCTTCCGATGGGGCCGTCCGTTCGATATCGATCGTGGTGGTCTTGTTCTCTTCCAAGCGTGTGACACGGCCATCGATAACTAGGTCGAACTGTTGGGAACTGCGGTTGGTGGCGACCACCTTGAGCTTCGCGGTCTCCGAAGTGATGGCAGTGGGTGTGGGGGAGAGCACCTCCACCACCAGGCCGGAGCAAGCAACCAACAGTGCTTCCACTTCCTTGAGCTTCACCGCAAGCCAGTGCTGCGGATCGCTGTTCTTATCGCGACCAGTGATCGCCTTGTGCAACAACAGGAGGTCCGCAATACTCGCATCCGGTCGATCCACCTTGAAGTTGACGGGAAGACGTGATGCGATGGCTTGCATCGATGCCGATGGCGAAACCTTGCTCCAGGTCATGTCGATCCCCTCGAAAATGTCCTTCGTCTTGGGCCGGTCACCCTTCTCCAAGTGGAGATATTCGAGCATCTCGCCCCGAGTTTCCGCAGCTCCGAAGCCCTGGCTCTTGTGCATGCTACGGCTGCGGCCTGCAATCTCCGTGTAGCTCAGGCCGAGCAGTGCGTCGTAGCCGCCCACGTCCACACTGAACCAATCGGGATCGGTCTTCGCCAGATCCGCGACGTCCTTCCGCCACCAACTGCTGCCGTTGAAGAAGAGGCGGCGCGGTTGCCATACCTCAAGACCTTGCTTCATCAATTGTTCCGGAAAAGCCTTCGGGTCGCCAGCGAGATCAAAGGCCTCCTGTGCCAGGATCGCTGAAGCCGTATGGTGACCATGCCCACCGCCTCCATCGGTCGGGAAGCGTGTGATGATCACATCTGGACGGAAGGTGCGGATCACTCGGACCACGTCGGCCAGCACTTGTTCCTTCCCCCACTTCGCGAAGCTCTCCTCCGCGGTCTTGCTGTACCCGAAGTCCACTGCGCGGGTGAAGAACTGTTCGCCGCCATCGATGCGCCTTGCTTCCAACAACTCCTGCGTACGGATGATACCAAGCGCATCGCCGAGTTCAGGGCCGATCAAGTTCTGGCCGCCTTCACCGCGGGTGAGGCTGAGGTTACCGGTGCGCACTTTCTTGCCGTTGGCCAGCCAAGTGATCAACCGCGTGTTCTCATCGTCCGGATGTGCTACGATGTAAAGCACGCTGCCCAGCACATTGAGCTTCTGCATCTTGTGCAGGATCTCGGCGGCGTTGGGTTGTTGCGGAGGGCGTTGGGAGAAGGATATGAACGAAAGACCGAGGAAGGCGCTGAGGGTGAGCCCTGCGCGAGCGGAACGGAAGTGCATGGGTCGAAGGTAGAGCGAGGCTGCGAGCCACTAGCTGTGAGCCGCGAGCTTGCTCTCCAACCGAAGCAAGCTTGCGGCTCGTGGCTCAAAGCTCGAAGCCCTCAGCTCTTGGCGGTCTCCCACGCGCTCGTATCCACACCCAGTTTCTTCAGGCACTTCAGCGAGTTGTCCTTCACGTTCTGCGGCGGGTTCATGCTAAGGCTCTTCTTGAAGGCCTTGATCGCAGCTTCCTTGTTTCCGGCCATCATATAGCCCTCGCCCAAGCTGTCATGCACGTTGGGGTCATTCGCGTGACGCTTCGCGTTCAGTTCGAACATGCGCACCGCTTCGTCCATCTTGCCTTGGTTGGCCAAGGTGTAGGCATAGGTGTTCAACTGGGCGTTCGTCGCACCATCGATCATGGTCTTTCGCAGCGCGGCGGCTTCGGCGGTCTGTCCCTGCTCCTCGAGCATGGTGGCCTTCAGGGCCTGGTTCTCGAAGTTCGGCTGGCGGGCGATGCTCGCATCCACCCACTTCATCGCTTTTTCCGGGGCGATCTTCTCCTGATGGCAGTAGTGGGCGGCTTCGTACCAAACTTCCCATGCGAAAGCACCGAGACCCCGAAGCTGAGCACTCATCTCAGCGAGCACAATGCCGTGCACATCCACACCAAGCTTCACCGGCACTTCGAGCTTCTCCCAACGCAAGGTGAGCGTAGCCCCGTCCTTCACCAGATCGGCAAAGTCATACGTTACTTGTTCGGTCATCGAGCAAGCGCGTGGAATGACATCAACGCGTAGCGCGTCGTTCTCCTTCTTGTAGAAGAAGGATCCCCAGGCCGTATGGTCCTTGCTGAAGATGATCGTCCATTTGTCCTTGTTGGGGATGGCGTGCAAACCATAGGTGCCAGCGGGAAGTGGCTGGCCTTCGACCGTAATGTCGTGCGTGCAAGTGAAGACCGTGTTCTCGTTCGCCCCAGCACGCCAGATCTGGTCGTAGGGGACGATATCTCCCCAGACCGTGCGGCCCTTCACGCTCGGTCGGCTGTAGTTGATCGTTAGATCGGTGGTACCGATGCGTTGGATCACCGTGCCCGCTTGGCTCTCGCGCGGGAGATCCAATTGGGAGTACTGCGCCTTCATACGGAAGGGGGAGGCGCACAGAAGCGTGCCGGATAGAACGGCGAGGTGTACGGCTTTGAACATGACGGAGGGGTTGATGCAATGAAGCTACCCCTCACGCGCGCATGCCTTTGAACGGCAAGGGTGAACGGTGCTTTTGGGGATGGAAAGAGACGCGTGGTAGCTACGCCGCCTGCTCTTGGAGCACTTTCGCGATCTGTTCCTTGTAGCTCCGGCCGCTCACAATGCGCTCACCGTTCGCCATGGTGAAGATGAACTCGTTGTTGCCGCTGTAGCGGCTGCTGCGCACATGGGCGTTGTTCACGATGAAGCTGCGGTGGATGCGCAGGAAGCGGGCCGGATCCAACTCCGATTCAACTGCGTTCATGGTGAGTCGATACAGGAAGTGCCGGTCCTTCAACTGAAGGCACAGGTAATTCCCCTCGGCACGCAGGAAGAGGATGTCCGCCACGTTCACCTTGTGCTCGCGTCCCTTGTCCCGGATGGTGAAGACCTCCGTGTATTCGCTCTTCGCATGCATGTGTTCGCGTACGAGGTCCATCAAGCGCCCGGTGAGCTTGTTGTTCATGCGCATGTCGATGTGCTTCTTCGCTTTCTCCAGTGATGCGAAGAAGCGGTCATCGTCGTAGGGCTTCAACAGGTAGTCCACAGCGTTCACATCAAAGGCCTTCAATGCGTACTGGTCGTGCGCGGTGACGAAGACCACGAACGGCATACGGTCGGCGCCCATGCGGTCCACCGCTTCCAAACCGTTCATCTGCGGCATCTGCACGTCCAGGAAGAGCAGGTCGGGCCGGTGCTTGTTCACGGCTTCCACGGCTTCCTGTCCGTTGCGGCACTCGGTGATGAGCTCCACTTCAGCGTCCTGTGCGAGCAGGCGTACAAGGCGTGCGCGTGCTGCGGGTTCATCGTCAACGATGATGGTGCGGATGTGTTTCATGGTCGTGTTTTCCTTACAGGTTCGGTTCCCAAGGCAGATCGAGCGTTGCAATGAAGCCGCGTCCTTGCGGTGAGGAGATGTTGAACTAGCCGGAATCACCATAGAGCAGGCGCACGCGCTCGCTCACGTTCCGCAGGCCGATGCCTCCATTGATCATTGCTTCATTGACATCGCGACATCCCTTTCCGTTGTCTTCCACTTGCAGCGTCAACCGGCCATCACGCCGTTGGCCCCGCACGGTGATATCCACCCTGTCGTTGGTGGCATCGGTCCCGTGCTTGATGCTGTTCTCCACCAGGGGTTGCAGCACCATGCTGGGTACCTCTCCGTTCAACAGTTCGGTCGGCACGTCGTAGGTCACGCGCAACCGGTCCCGGAACCGGATGCTCTCGATGTCCAGGTAGTTGCGGATGTGGTCGAGCTCATGTTCCAAGCTCACCTTGTCGCGCTTGGTCTTGTCCAGCGTTGTCCGCAGCAACTGGCCCAGCCTGCTGAGCACTTTGCGCGCATCCCCAGGGTGCTCGTCCATCAAGGCGCTCACCGTGTTCAAGGTGTTGAACAGGAAGTGGGGTTGGAGCTGCTTCTTGAGCGCGTTCAGCTGTGTCACATGCAACTCGTTGCGCAGGCGCAGGAGTTGTTCGTGCTCTTCACGCTGCATGCGTACGCCATCCAATGCGATGAGCACACCCATGAGCACCCAATACTCCATCGTGCGTGTGAAGACCGCGGGCAACAATGCATGGTACGCCCAACTGCGGTACTTGGGATCGGCGAAGTCGAAATCACCAATGCTCTGCAGAATGGCGTAGTAGATGCTCGACGTGGTGATCTCGTGGAACGCGGCGATGGCGAAGCCGAAACCGATATGGATGAGCAGCACTCGCCAAAGCGGGCGCGCAGTGAAAGGCCAACGACGGAAAATGGAGAACACGAGCGGGCAGAGCAGTGCCCAAAAGAGGAAGTTGAGGTAGGGAACAGGTGCTTCGCGCCACCAGCTGAACTCTCCCATTTCCTTGAGGTCCCTGTACACGTAGTGGTGCATGTACGCCTGGAGCAGGAAGAGCGTAGCAAGCACCGCTGCGGTGATGAGCACCGTACGGTATCGGATCGGGACGCGGCTGAAGTAGGCCATCGGGTTCGCTCGGATCACAGCCGCAACACCGATCGTGACGAACTCGGTCCGGTTGCCGCTCTGGCTGGGGGCCAGCGGAACGAAACTAGACCCGCGCGCTACCCGCGCCATTGCCAAAGGTGATGAGCGGCAATGGGTGGGATGAACGGTTGGATGCTCATTCCGCGCCTACGGCTCCGCGAGAACAAGGAAGCTCCGATCTCTCGGGGCTTCGCTGGAGAGGTTGTTGCGATCAGCCGATCGTCACCGTGAAGGTCTGTCCGTTCACGGTCACGGTGAAGGTCCCATCGCAGGCTCCGCTGCCGTAGTCGATGATGCGCGCCGGGCGACCGGTCGGGGTGATCTGAACGGTGCCTTGTGTGATGAAGGGACAATCCATTTCAACGCGCAATGCATTGGTGATGCTCACCGTGTACGGCACGCTGTTGCGGTTCACGCCACTTCCTGCGCCAGTGATCACGTACACGTCATCGCTCCATTCGGGCGTGTCGGAACCTTCGATCCAGGTGCGCGTGCGTGCCGCCGTGTGGGTTGCGATCCAGCTACCATCGCCTGCGGTGAGGCTGCCGTTCACCACCACGGTGAAATAGAGATTTCCATTTGCATCGGGACCCATGTTCGTGACCACCTTGCTTCCGAGCACGAGGTTGTTGTTCACGTAGTAGTTCTCCGGTGTGATGGTGATCACGGTGCCTTGGTCGCGGTAGTGCCCGGTATAGCTCACGTGGATGCGGCCGCGACGCAGGCGACCATTGAGCGTCGTGCAGTTCACATCGCCGAAGTCGAGGGTGATCACATGCGGGGTGGCTACCGTATCGAAGGTCACCGTGGCATCGCACGCGTCCCGAAGGCCATTGTCCGTCACGGCCTTGTCCACTTGGGCCATGATGTCGCTGAAGGCATCCTCCGCCCTCTCCGCATGGGTGCGTTCAATTGTTTCTGGGCCCTATGACGCAAGCTTCGGGCCGGAGGTTTAGATCCGCTCCAGGACAACGAAGCTGAAGCCTTGCTGATGGCGTTCGTCCGCTGCGTGTGCTTCTTGCGAGACTTCCCGCCAGTCGGCCTCCTTTATGGTCGGGAACCGGGTATCTCCTTCCACGCTGGCGTGGATACGTGTGAGGTAGAGCCGATCGACCAAGTTCTTCTCCAAGGCTTCGCGATAGACCTGCCCGCCACCGATGATGAAGGCTTCCTGCTCGCCTTGTTCGCGTGCGAAATGCAGAGCGTCTTCCAAGGAATGAAGGACCACGGCCCCCGGGGCATCATATCCCCGTTCGCGGGTGATCACCAGGTTCACACGGTCCTTCAATGGACGGTATTTCAGCGGAATGCTCTCGTAGTTCTTACGACCGGTTATCACATGATGGCCGCGCGTCGTGCGCTGGAAGAACTTCAGGTCATCGGGCAGGTGCCAAGGCAGGTCGCCATCACGCCCGATGACACCGTTCTCCGCCACAGCGGCGATCGCACTGACGATCATACCGAGACAGCCGCCTTGATGTGCGGGTGCGGGTCGTAGTCCTTCAATGTGAAGTGCTCGAAGCGGAATGCGAAGAGATCCGTGACCGTCGGGTCGATCTCCAATTTCGGTAGGGTGCGCGGTTCGCGAGTCAACTGCAGTTTCGCTTGCTCGAGGTGATCGTTGTAGAGGTGTACATCGCCGAAGGTGTGTACGAACTCGCCGGGCTTCAATCCGCACACCTGTGCGATCATGAGCGTGAGCAATGCATAGCTCGCGATGTTGAACGGCACGCCGAGGAAGGTGTCCGCGCTTCGCTGGTAGAGTTGGCAACTCAGTTTGCCATCTGCAACATAGAATTGGAAAAGGCAGTGGCACGGAGGCAGCGCCATGTTCGGCACATCGGCCGGGTTCCATGCGCTCACGATCAGCCGACGGCTATCGGGGTTCTTCTTGATCATCGCCACCAGGTCGCTGATCTGATCGATCGTGCGACCATCGGGCGACTGCCAACTACGCCATTGGTAGCCGTAGACCGGTCCGAGGTTGCCATCGGCATCGGCCCACTCGTCCCAGATCTTCACGCCGTTCTCCTGCAGGTACTTGATGTTGGTATCGCCCTTCAAGAACCAGAGCAACTCGTGGATGATGCTCTTCACGTGCAACTTCTTGGTCGTTAGCAGCGGAAATCCTTCCGCCAGATCGAAGCGCATCTGGTAGCCGAAACAACTGATCGTGCCCGTGCCGGTGCGGTCTGTCTTGCGCGTTCCGTTGTCGAGGATGTGCCGGAGCAGGTCGTGGTATTGCTTCATTGCGGGTCGAAATTACTCCACCGCTTTCGGTCGCACCCCTGCAGGTTGCACCTCTTCCTTCGGCGGCCAATCGGGCAGTCCCTTCAGCAGCCGGTCCTTCATCCGCTCGTAGTAGCTCTTGCGGTCCACCACGTAGGCGATGAGGTAACCCACGATGCTGGCGTACATCAACTGGAAGATGGCACTGTGGCGGTCGGTCATCTCCAGCACGATGATGGCGCTGGTGAAGGGCGAGCGGGTAACTCCCGTGAGGAAGGCCGTCATACCGGCGAGCACGAGCAGGTTGAATTGGCCACGCGATTCGGCAAGGCCGAGTTGTTCAGTGAGCCAACCGCCCACAGCTGCTCCACTGGCGAGCGAAGGCGCGAAGATCCCACCGGCTCCACCGGATGAGAAGGAGAAGAGCGGACCGAGCAAGCGACCGGTTACCGTTCGCCAGGAGGGATCCACGTTCTCTGCGAACAGATGGTCTTGCAAAAGATGGTGCCCGGAACCAAGCGCTGATGCACCGAAGAAGTACACCGTGCAAGCGAAGAGTAGGGAGCACAGGACCGCAAACCCTGCCGGGATCCATGCTCCTTTCAGCTTGCGCCGCAACTTGTCCATGGCAAGCAGGCCTCGACAGAACAAGGCACCGAGGATCCCGGCGACCACCGACAGCAGCAGGATCTTGTACATGAAGCTCACGGTGGCAGGGGCGAGCTTCGGATAGCCGAGCATGAGATAGGGGCCCAGCAGCCATTGCGCCGTCATGCCGCTGAGGATGACCGCTGTGAGCACCGCCGTGCGGAATTGCGCGATGTGCGTCTTCGTCAGTTCCTCCACCGCGAACACGATCCCGCCTAGCGGTGTGTTGAATGCTGCGCTCAGTCCCGCTGCGCCACCGGTGATCATCATCACCTGGCGGCTCACGCGCGGCCAGAAAGGCGGTAACAACTTGTGTACGCTCCGATAGATGCTGCCCGCGATCTGCAAGGTGGGTCCTTCGCGTCCCACGGCACCGCCGCCCACCACCATGGCGAGGCTGCTGGCGATCTTCACGATGATGATGCGCACGTTGAGGAAGCGCCACGAACGATCGGTCTTCTTCTCGGTGGCTACTTCCACGGCGGCCATCAACTGCGGGATACCGCTTCCCCCAGCGAGCGGTGCAAAACGGAAGACCAGCCACCAGGAGAGGAGGAAACTGATGGGAGCGGAAAGGAAGATGAGGCGGTGATCGATCGCGAGCAGGTCAGCGTTCCGTTCTTCCATCCAGTTGAAGAGCCAAGTGTAGCCGACGGCCACCAGCGCTGTGAGGACAGCGCTCACTTGATAAGGCAGTGCGAGCAGGATGAAGTCCTTCGCGTTCGTGCGCGCCACGAATTGTCGCACGCGCTCCAATAAGCCCGAAAAGAGCGCCTTCAGCTTCTCGGTGAGCGTAGATGAGCGTTCTACTGGCATGCTTCCGGGTCCCTATCCCTCGGGAGCGGCCAAAAGTAGCCGGGTGCTCTTGTGCCCTTCGGCCGTTCAGGAGCAAGTGATCAACAGTCGCTATTGGCCCAGCCTTGCGAGGTCGATCACGCTGAACCGGTACTGCGTGCCGCGGTCGTAGCTCTTCACCAACGCCTTGGTGCCACCGGGCTCCAGCAGCACACCCATTGGGCAGGGAACGAAGGCATCTTCCATCATCAAGGCGGTTCCTTCGCCCGTCACTTGTCCGGATTTGTCCATGATCACGGCCTTGAGCACCTGAGGCTCCGCAGGCATGGAGCCCTTCTCACCTGTTGCTTCGGATCCGGCGCGCAGGATGGCCTCATAGCCTTTTGGTGTGTGGCCGTGGAGCAGGAGCAATCCGCTGGCACCCTGCATCACTTCCGATCCTTCATACCCCTGACCAGCTGTCGTCATCAGCGCGCGATCGACCACTTTCTGCCAGCCGAGACTATCGTTCGGCAACACATGGGTCACGCGCACCGGGCCGCTCAGGTGACGCATGGCGATCGCTTCACCCATCTGCAGAGGGAACGCGTTTTCCAAGAAGGTCTCCACCACGATCGTTCCTCCGTCCGACGCAGGCAGGATATCCACGATCTCGTCGGGCACCTTGGCCGTGCGCGATACCAACTTGCGCGGATCGGCGGTGGGATCGCCATAGGCCATCAGTCGCGCCTTGCGGATGCTCGGCAGGCGCTGTGGGACCAACGGCGTTGGTTTCAATTTTGGATCGGAAGGATCGAAGGTGACCACCACGCCGGGTTGGCCGGTGAGCGATCCATAGCGCAGCGCGAGCGTCACGCGTCCCTTGGCGCGTTCCAGCATGCGCGCGCTGCTCACGAAGTCCTTGTCGAGCAGGATATCGGTCACGGTCTTTCCGCTTTCGGTGATCGTGGTCAGGTGCAGTTCGTGGCAGTTCTTGTCGCCGAGTTGTTCCTCGCTCTTGCATTGGAACACGTAAGTGAGCAGGCGGATGACGCCATCGGGTGCCAGTACGATCTGGTGGATGCTGCTCTTCGCATCCTCGTATGGCAGTTCCACGGAGCCGCTCCACAGCACATCGAACTCCTTGTCGAGGTAAGCGAAGAAGAAGCGCTTGTTCCCCTTGCCATTGTGCGTGAAGTGGTTCAGGAGGTAGAAGCCATCGGTGCTGCGCACGATGCGTTCCTGCTGGGCGTAAGCGAGGCCGTGCGTGAAGAGGATCGGGTCCGGAAGCGGTCGTTCGGCCAGCGTGTTGGCGGGATCGTTCACATAGGGCAGCTCGAACGCGGCGAGTTTGCGGAATCCGGTGATCGCAAGCGTGCCGCTCGTGTTCACCGTGCCAATGCCGTATTCCGCGTTCTTCTTCCCGTTGCTCACCAGCACGCAGCGCAGTTCATTGTTCACGACAACGGGCGCCACACCGGTCCACTTCAGGCCGTCGATCGCCAGGTCTTTCAACACCAGTTCCTCCGTTGGTTGCAAAAGCGCATCCAGCCGGACCACTTTCGGGACAAGCCCCTCTTCCGCATAGAGCACATGACGGCCATCCTTCGCGAAGAGGCCATCGACAACCGTGAAGAGATCACCATTGGACCCCTTCAACACTTTGCTGAAAGGTTTGCCATGTTGCACCAGGGTGGCTTGTGCGCTCACCAAGGTGCCGAATGCGAACAAATAGATGGAGAAGAGCGATCGTATCATGACGAAGGAGATGAAGGGCTGAAGGTAGAGCGGCGTTCCGTGGCATGCGCAACCAGCCGAGGACACGCTTGCTGTAGTAACCAGCGACCGTCGATGAGGACTACATGAGTATTCCCGCGATCGTCGCGCTCATGTAGCTCGCGAGCGTGCCGCAGAAGAGCGCCTTCAAACCAAGCTTGGCAAGGTCGGCCCGGCGCGAGGGAGCAAGTTCCCCGATACCACCGATCTGCATGCCCACGCTGCTGAAGTTGGCGAAGCCGCAGATCGCGAAGCTCACGATGAGCAGGCCCTTCTCCGTTACGATCGGGATCGTTTGGTCCGTGAGGCTCTTGAACGCGACGAATTCATTGATGGTGAGCTTCTGCCCGAGGAGCGTGGCCACATTGGCCACATCGGCGCTGGGCACGCCCATGGCCCAGGCCATCGGATAGAAGAGCTTGCCGAAGAGCCAGTTCAACGCGGTGGTTCCATCCGCGCCGAAGGTGGGATCCACCATGTGGATGAAGTACGCGGCGATCCAGTTGATCATGGCAATGAGCGCGATGAAGCCGATGAGCATGGCGATCACGTTCATGGCGATCTTGAAGCCGTCGCCCGCACCGTGACCGATGGCGTCGACCAAATTGGTGTAGTTGCTCTTAACCTCCAGCTTCACCTTGCCCATGGTCTGGCTCTCTTCGGTCTCGGGCCACACGATCTTGCTGATGACCAAGCGCCAGGTGCTGCCATCAAACTCGCGGTAAGCAGGAAAGGTGCGAGGTCCATTCCTGCGGCCTTCCCCATGTTCACGTAGACGATGAGGATGCCACCTGCAATGCAGGCAAGGCTCCCGCTCATGCTCGCCAGCAGTTCACTGCGCGTCATGCCCGCGAGGTAGGGGCGTATCATCACCTGAGCTTCCACCTGCCCCACGAAGGCGCTGGCCACATTGCTCAATGCTTCGGCACCGCTCACGCGCATCACCCAGTTCATGCCTCTGGCTATCACGCTCACCACGCGTTGCATGAGGCCGATGTGGTAGAGCACCGCTACGATCACGCACACCAGGATGATCGTTGCGGTAACGTTGAAGGCGAACACGAAGCCACCGCCCCAATAGTTCGCCATGCTGCCGTCGGGCTGTTGCGCGATGACCCCGCCGTACACGAAGGCGGCACCGGCACGCGCGAATTCCTCGATGTGGCCCATGCCACGGCCGAGCCACTGGAAGAACTGGGTTACCGGTGCCACCTTGAGCACGAGCAGGGCGATCACCACCTGCAGCAGCAGGCCACTGCCCACCAGTCGGTAGTTGATCGCCTTGCGGTTGTTGCTGGCGAGGAAGGCGAGACCCAGGATGAGCGCGATGCCGATGAGGCCGGTGAAGCGTTCCAATTGCATGGTGGAAAGTTCAGTCGTTGGTGGTGGGACGAAGGACGTTGCGGCGCACCCAGCGGGGCAGCAGCACCGAACCCATGACGATGTAAGGATAGTAGCTCATCATGCGCCAGAGCAATGCGAGCGCCGGAGCAAGCCCGGTGGCGATGAACATGCCCAGGAAATCGTTGAAGATGAACTCCGCCAACCCGCTGCCCCCGGGAGTGGGGCTCAGCAGAACCAGGATGCCCATGACAACCTGCTTGCCGTAGATCACGAGGTCGTTGGAGAAACCCATTTCCGGGTGGAAGGCGTGGAGGATGCAATTGACGATCGAGTACCGCGCGGTCCATGAAACGAAGGTGGCGATGAGGGCGGGCCACCAATAGCTCCATGGCTGTTTCTTCAATCCATTTGCGGCCGTGATCAATTGATCTCCGGTGGTGACCATGTTGCGGCGCCAGCGACGCAGGAACGGCGCGGAGAAGATGCCCACGAGCGCACGCTTCACGAACACCGGGTTCACAAAGAGCGCATAGGCCACGAAGAGCTTGTACCCGAGGATGAGGAAGTAGACCGTCCAGAACGAAACGAAGAAGCCGCCGCCGATCCAACTGCCCTCCAATTGCGCGCCACTGAAGAGTTCCTCGCGACCGATCGTGAAGTACACCAGCGGTGCCATCAACGCGAGGAAGATGCCATCGAGGAAGGACGTGAACGTGATGATGGTGATGCTCTTGCCCGCTTCAACGCCTTCGCGCGAGAGAATGAAAATGGCGAAGAGGAACCCTCCGCCGATGATGCCCGGTGCCAGCGCCGAAGCGAACTCCCAGAGCATGATCACGACGAAGGTCCTGTACCACGTGAGGTGCTGTTCCGTAAGGTGGCGGATGCGCACCATGTAGGCGTAATCACGCAGTACCACGCTCAGCGCAGCGAGCAACATCCAAAAGGTGGTGGACCAGGTCCAGCGTACGGCGTTGAGCGCGGTCCAGTCGGAGTATTGCCAGACCAAAAGCGCCGTTATTCCCAAGCCGATAGCCACCGGCAAGAGCACCTTGCGCAACCTGAACGCGCTCAGGTACCTGCGAGCATCATCGTCCACCGATGTCATGGCGCCACCGTCAATCCTTGTCGTCGTCGGTGTAGCTATCGGGTTCGCGCTTCGGCTTGGCCGTGAGCACGCGCCAGAAGAAGTACGCAGTGAAGAAGGTGACGATGCCCATGGAGAAGAGCATCAGCGTAAGTGCGCTCGTGGTCATCGGTGGGTGGTTTTGTAGGCTGCCTTGCGCTTGAGGTAGGCCACGCGCACGAACCAGCATATGGTGAGGAACAGCACAAGCAGGAGCACGCGCGAGGCATGCACTTGCCAGGGCGCGGAGGTGTCGGTGATCTTGTCCCAGATACCGGGCAATGACATGATGAACACGAAGCCGAGGAAGAGCGGAGTAACGAATTTGATGATGAGCCGGAAGATGGTGGGCACCTTGATGTCGGCGCCGGTGGTGATCTCCTTCCACCCTTTGTCCATTCCGAAGACCCATGCGAAAAGGATGATCTCCACGAGGGCGAAGACCACCAAGCTCACCGTACCGGCCCAGTAGTCGTACTCATCGAACACGGATGGGAACCAGATAACGGTCGGCAGTCCCAGGATCAGGATCAGCAAGCCGAAGAACCAGGCAGCCGGCTTGTGCTTCCAGCCGAACTCATCCTTCAGGAAGCCCATGACCGGTGTACCCATGGCGAGGGACGAGGTGATGCCGGCGAAGAACAACAAGCCGAACCAACACACCCCGGCGATCAGCGCGAGGGTGGGGCCCCACTGGGTGAACAAGTAGGGCAGGGTCTTGAACCCGAGACCGAGTCCGCCGCTCTGTGTGAGTTCCACCACCCGGTCGATGCCAAGGTACCCGATGCTGATGGGGATGATGATGCTTGCGCCCAGAACCACTTCCACGAACTCGTTCATCCAACCGGCGCTCATGGCGTTCAGGGCGATATCGTCCTTCTTCTTCACGTAGCTGGCGTAGCAATGGATGCTGCCCATGCCCACGCTCAGGGTGAAGAAGATCTGCCCCGCAGCGGCCAGCCACACCTTGGCGCTCCAGATGCTGCTGTAATCCGGTGTCCAAAGGAAGTTGAGTCCGACCGTGCCGTCGTTGATCGCCCCGTTCTCGCCAGCGGTGAGCGTGACGGCTTTCACGGCGAGGAAGATGCCGAAGATGATCAAGAGGGGCATGCCGATCTTGGCCACCTTCTCCACGCCACCGCTCAAGCCTTGGGCGAGGATCCATGTGTTCAGTGCGAGGCAGATCAACCAGAACACGATCGGTTCAAAAGGGATCCCCGTTGTGGTGGTGTTGATATCCACATAGTTGCTGAAGAACCCGGCGACCTGGTCCGCGGTCTGGCCGTTGAAGCTGCCCGCGATGCTGTGCCAGATGTAGCTGAGCGTCCAACTTTCCAAGTAGCAGTAGTAGGCGGCTACGGCCAGGTTGGTGAAGATGCCGAAGACACCGATGTACTTCCACATCGCACGCTTCGGGTCCATCTCGTGGAGGATGAACGGTGTGCTATGATTTCCCTTGCGACCACCGAAACGACCCATGCTCCATTCCACCCACAAGAGCGGAATTCCCATGAGCAGGAAGCAAACGAGGTACGGAATGATGAACGCCCCACCTCCGTTCTGGATCGCCTGAACCGGGAACCGAAGGAAGTTGCCCAAGCCCACGGCGTTGCCCGCCATCGCCAAGATGAGGCCCACGCGCGAGCCCCAGGAATCAGTGTTCGCCATTCGACACGGTTAGGTCGTGGCAATGTAGGGTTTCTCGGAAGTGGGCAAGAGGGCCGGAGCGCACCGGACCAGCTCAGTTCGTCTGTTCGCGTCGCTTGATCTCGTCGCGCAATTTGGAGGCCCGTTCGTAGTCCTCGTTGTCCAATGCTTCTTCCAGCATCCCGCGCAACTCATCGATGCTCGCCGCTGTCACCGAACGCTTCTCCTTGCTTTTGCCGGGCTTCTTCGGTTCGCTTGCTTCCGCTTCCTTCTCTTTTTCCTCGTCACCTTCTTCCACCTTCAAGCCGGCGGCGCCGAGGATGAACTCGTACGTGTGGATCGGGCAATCGAACCGAAGTGCGAGCGCAATGGCATCGCTGCTGCGCGCATCGATCCCCACTTCGCGGCCGTTCTGTTCGATCACCAGTTTGGCGTGGAAGATGCCCTCCACCAGGTCGTTGATGATCACTTCTTTCAGGTTGAAAGCGAGTTCATCGGCCACGTTCTTGAAGAGGTCGTGCGTGAGCGGGCGAGCGGGTTTGATGTTCTCGACCTGGATCGCGATGGCTTGGGCCTCCACACCACCGATGATGATGGGCAGGCGGCGATCGCCGACAACCTCGGCAAGGATGAGCGCATAAGCCCCCGCATGCGTGTGGCTGTACGTGATGCGCAGGAACTTCAGCTCGACCTTGTCCATCCTTGGCTTGGCGGGCCGTGAAGATACGCGACGCCCCTTTACCGGTTCAGCGTTCCGCGTTGAGCTTCCTGGCCGCTTCGATGAGTTTGGGAAGGATCTCGAAGGCGTCGCCCACGATGCCATAATCCGCCGCCTTGAAGAAAGGGGCTTCGGGATCCTTGTTGATCACCGCGATCACCTTGCTCTGGTTAACGCCGGCAAGGTGCTGGATGGCTCCGCTGATGCCGATGGCGATGTAGCAGTTGGGGCGGATGGCCACGCCGGTCTGCCCCACATGCTCGTGGTGCGGACGCCAGTGCATATCAGCGACCGGACGGCTGCACGCCGTGGCACCGCCGAGCAGTTGTGCGAGTTCTTCCACCGGTGCCCAATGTTCAGGGCCTTTCATGCCGCGGCCGGCGCTCACCACGATCTCCGCCTCAGGCAAGGGAATTCCCGTTCCGGCCTTGCGCACTTCCTTCACCGTGATACGCGCTGCACCAAGGTCGCCGCTGTACTCTTCAATGCTGGCCGTGCCTTCGACCTTCGCTATGGGGATCGAGTTGGGCATCAAGCTGATCACTTTCACGGGGCTCGTGACCTGCATCCACGCCTGGGCTTTTCCGCTGAACACGTTGCGCTTGAATTTCCCATCGACCGGCAACCCGAGGGCACCGGCAATGTGACCGGCCTTCAACCTCGCTGCCACACGTGGAGCAACCGCTTTACCGGTGGCATCATGCACGCAAACGATGGTGGTCGCGCTTTCCTTGGCGGCACTATCACAAACGAGCTTGGTCAGCTGTTGGCCGTCGACAGAGGCAACACCACGGGCTACGATCACCTTCTTCGCGCCGCACGCACCAAGGCCTTCGAGACCATTGCCATTTCCGAAGGTCACGGCGGTCACGGGTCCGCCAGCGAGTTGGCTCGCATAGGTCACGGCTTCCTGCGCCGCCTTCGGGATCTTCTCCCCGCGTGTGTCAATGAAGACGATGGTGCTCATTCTCTTTTCGTTTGGATGGTCGACACTACGGTCCCTTGTATTCTCTCGCCCTCTGCGGATTAATTTCTTCAGATCACTTTGGCTTCGGTGTGCAACAACTCGATCAGCTTCCCGGCTTCTTCAGCAGGGATCATCTTCACCGCGCCTTTCGCCGGTGGCAACTCGAATTTCAGGGTGCCGCCCGTATTGTCCACGGCAGCGGCAGCGATCACGGTCAATGGCTTCGTGCGCGCCGCCATGATGCCGCGCATGTTGGGGATGCGCTGCTCGGCCATGCCCTTGGCAGCACCGATGACAACGGGTAGGGACACTTCCACCACCTCCACTCCTCCGGGAACATCGCGCTCCACGGTCGCGCTTGTTCCGCTCACATCCAGTTTGCTCGCAAGCGGCACGTAAGGAAGGTCCAATAGTTCGGCGACCATCGCGCCAACCTGTCCGCCGTTATGATCGATCGTTTCCTTGCCTGCGAGGATCAGATCGAAGCCTTTGTCCCTGGCATACGCGGCGATCTGCTCGGCCACCTGTAACGCTTCGGTCGGTTGTGCATCCACCCGAACGGCCTCATCGGCACCGATGGCCAATCCCTTGCGAATGGTCGCTTCGGTATCGGCACCGCCCACCGTGATGGTGGTCACACTGCCACTGCCTTTGGCCTCTTTCAGTTCCAGCGCGCGCACCAACGCGTACCACTCGTCGTAAGGGTTCACGATGAAGGTGACGCCGTTACCGTCGTATTGCGTGCTGTCGTTGGTGAAGGCGATGCGTGCTGTGGTGTCGGGCACCTGGCTCAGGAGGACGAGGATCTTCATACGGTTTCGGAACGATCAGGGCGGCGAAAGTAACCACCGCCATCGTCCGATCGGGACCTCCGCCGGAGGCGACTACCTTCGCCTCCCTTTCGGCGTTGAGCCGGGACCCATACCACTCACTACCAATGCGTACCGTCCAGTTCCGTGAGGCCCTTTGCGAGGCCATGAGCGAAGAAATGCGCCGTGACCCCAACGTCTTCCTCATGGGCGAGGAGGTTGCCGAATACGATGGTGCTTACAAGGTCAGCAAGGGTATGCTTGCTGAATTCGGGGAGAAGCGCGTGATCGATACGCCGATCGCCGAGTTGGGCTTCACCGCGATCGCTGTTGGCGCTGCCATGAACGGACTGCGACCTATCGTAGAGTACATGACCTGGAACTTCGCGGTGCTCGCGAGCGACCAGATCATCAATCATGCGGCCAAGATGCTGCAGATGAGCGGCGGCCAGTTCCATGTGCCCATCGTGTTCCGCGGTGGCAACGGAAGTGCAGGTCAACTAGCGGCCACGCACAGCCAGAGCTTCGAGGCCATGTACGCCAACGTACCTGGCCTGAAGGTGGTGAGCCCGAGCACCCCGTACGATGCCAAGGGCCTGCTGAAGGCTGCGATCCGGGACAACGATCCGGTGCTCTTCATGGAAAGTGAACGCATGTACGGCGACAAAGGCGAGATCCCTGATGGCGAGTATTTGCTGCCCATCGGAAAGGCCGATGTGAAGCGGGAAGGGAAGGATGTTACGATCGTCTCCTTCGGGAAGATGATGAAGGTGGCCTTGGGTGCTGCCGATGAACTGAAGAAGGAAGGCATCGATGCCGAAGTGATCGATCTGCGGACGATACGCCCGCTGGATCACGCGACCGTCCTTGCCAGCGTACGCAAGACCAACCGGCTGGTGGTGGTGGACGAGAACTGGCCTGTGGCGAGCATCAGCAGCGAGATCGCCTACCGCGTGCAGAAGGACGCTTTCGATTCGCTCGATGCTCCCGTGCTGCGTGTGAACCAAGCCGATACGCCCTTGCCCTTTGCTCCGGGTTTGATCGACGCCTCACTCCCGAGTGTAGCCCGAACGGTCCAAGCCGTGAAGGAGGTGATGTATTTGGTGAAATGACCGACTGCCCGCCCGGGTGGTGAAATGGTAGACACGAGGGACTTAAAATCCCTTGGTCCGTAAGGGCTGTGCGGGTTCAAGTCCCGCCCCGGGCACCCAGAACAGCTTCAACGAGCGATGCCCCCCGTGAGGGAGGCATCTTCTGAGCGAGAAACGGGACTCGAACCCGCGACCCCGACCTTGGCAAGGTCGTGCTCTACCAACTGAGCTACTCTCGCAATGGGGCGGCAAATATAGCCGTGTTCCGATCCGCTCCAAACGATCACCAACGGTAGAAGGTGCGCGGTGCCACACGAACGCGGAAGCCTTTTTCCGAAATGCTGTCTCCTTGGTGCGACCAGAGGTAGATCTTCAGGACTTCGCCGGAGCGAAGGACCTCATCCACCGGTAGAACGGCGTAGCAGGGCTCTGCGCCAATGCCTCGTGCCCGGATGGGTAGCGCGCGATAGTCCGTGGTCAGGTCCCCGCGTTTACGCTCAAAGACGATGCTCGCATCGGCCTCGTACGGCGCACCGGCCAAGAGATCAACCACGATACTTCCTCTGCTCCATCTCTTCCAAGCTGTCCATTGGGATCGCGCATCCGCTGCCAAAGGGCGCATCCTTTGTCAACCACCGTTCATCATCTGCTTGGTGCAGCGCACGCCATTCCGCAGGATGCTTCCGGGGCGCTAATTGTAGGTCCGTCGAACCGTCCTGCTCGGTGGCGCGTGCGATGTCGTAGTGGTCGAGTATCATCGCGCGCACTGCTGGATCGGCCTTGAGCGCGGCATCGATCCAATGGATCTCGCGCTCAGTTCCTGGTGCCCCTGTTGTGCGGTGCTCTCCTGCGGCGTGCAGGATCGATGCGGCTTGTCCGACCGATCGGGGGCCGTCCGCGCGTAGTCGCCAGCCCACCATGTCGCCCTGGGTTGGCATCGGGCTGGATCCGTCGTCGTTCAAGACCACGGAAGCGTTGTCGGGCAGGCTTTGGATCGCCGCATTCATGCCTTCCTCCGCGCGTGGCAGGCTTCCATGCCCATGGGCGAAGAGCGACCAGCCGACCGCGGCGAACAAGATCAGGGCACTTCCCTTGGCCAATGCACCGGGTGTGATGAAGACGATCGCGAACAGCAGACCGAAGAAGGTGATGAGTGAAACGGCGAGCAACCAGCCAACGATCGGCTTGCGGTAACGGAACTCGACCGTATGGTCGCCATGTGGCACGGGCACGCCCATGGCTGCGACGTTCACGCGCAGCAGTGGCATCGAGCGGCCATCCACAAGCACCTCCCAGCCGGGGTAGGCGCTCTGCTGAAGCACCAGCAGTGATGTCCGCGCCGCTCTGCAAGCAATGGTGAACGTGTTCGGGTCGAAGTCCGTGATGCGGACCTCGTCACCCGGACTGCGCGGAAAGACCGGGATGGTGTTGTCGTGCATGAGCACCACAAGTCCGCTATCACGGTCGCGGATCGTATGGCGGCTGTATCGCGCCAGCGGGATGATGCTATCCGCGAGGTAGGCCACGGCTTGGCGCGACATCGCATTCCACAATGCGGTGTGCTCCACCTCCAGTTCCATCGCATTGCGAAGCCAGAAGCTGTTCACCCCGTTGCGCGAGAAGCCGCCGAGGAAAACCTGCGTGTTGTGTGCGAGGTGGTGCAGACGTTCACCATTGTCATGATAGGTGGTGTAGGTACCGTCTCCGGGATGACCGGTCCTTCACTCAACGAACCAATGCGATCATGCAACCAGCGCGGCTTGATATCCGATACGGCCGTGTTCCATTGTGCGAGGGAGGTGTTCCAACCCATGTCCACCAAGAGGAGCACGAGCAGGATGGGAAAGGTGAGCCTGCGCCGAACGGCAAGGACGATCGAGACGATGAGTAGCGGAACGGTTACCGCCGCGCAGAGCACTACGCGTCGACCAAGGTCCATCGCGCGCATCCGTTCGAAGAGCGAAAAAGCCTCGCCGTCCGGCTTCATATCAGCGACCGCGAGGACGCCGACGAGAAGGGCCACCAGCAGGGTGAGGATGATCGGCACTTCGATCGATGCACGCTTCGCTGTTCCATTCCACCAAACGCGCAAGCTCCCGGCGGCCAGCACCAGGACCGCCAACCAGGTGAACCAGCGGAAGTAGGCCGGGAAGCGGAACAGGTCCATGCCGGGAAGCGCGGACCATAACCAACGGTGAACCGGTGTTGCTTCACCAAGGGCGGCTATGCCGGTGATGATCCCGGTGACGAGCATCACGTTCTCGAATTTCGACCGGCGGCGGAACAACGCGGCTATGGCCAGCGGAAGCAGGAGCGCGCCCGTGTACAGGTTCGCCATTGGCGCGTCGGTTCCAAGATGCTCCATGTCGGTTCCCGTGGCGTAGGGGAACAGGAGCGAGATCAACGAGCGGGTGGTCACCGGATCCACCTTCGCTGCATCGTAGGCCAGGCTGCCACCACGGGCGAGTTCGGGGCTCGCTTCCCACCATGCATGGAATACCCCCGCAGCGATCAGCATCGCACCAATGGCCGCAGCAGCACACCAGCTGACCAGGTCACGAACACCGGCCCATCGCTTCGCCCGCCAGTGTTCCAACGCTTGAACGATGAAGAGCGCCACCAGGATGTAGCAACCGATGATGGTGAAGGTGTGGTTCCCTCCTGTCAACAACAGCCCTTGCACCAACGCGACACGCGCCGCGTTCTTCCACCCCGGTTCTTTCAGAAGCCGCAAGAAGGCTTCGAAGAGCCAGGGCAACCAAGCAGCACTGATGATCGTGTAGAAGTGCATTTGGTGCCCGGTGAAGAAGCCGCCGAGCGCGTACGCTGCACCGATCACAAGGCCGATGCGCGCATCGTTGTGCAGCGTACGAACAAGGCGCATCATACCGAGCCCGCCGATGATGAGGTAGAGCAGGTAGAGCGACTGGAGCGTGTATATGCTGTGGCCGATGGTGCCACCGATGGCCAGCGACTCGATATGCCATGCCGGCCCCTGTAGATCGGCGTGCATGGGATACCCGAATTGCTGGTGCGGGTTCCACAAAGGGAAGTGGCCGTCCTTCAGGCAGCTGGAGATGAAGGATCGCCAAGGCAGCCAGCAGTTCAGCGTGTCGCCGTCGGTCAAGGCATATTGGAAGGTGGAGAGCGGCCAGTAGGCGAGGAGCACAGCCGCGCTGATCACCAGCCACCCCCAGCGCCTTGCCCAGGTCTCTTGCGGATCGCCCAGCGCTGCGTTCATCACCGACGCTTACGCCTTCTTCAGACGCACCTTGCCCGCACCCGCCATACGCTTGATCTCGTTGAGCTTCAGCAGGGCTTCCACGGGCGTGAGCGTGTCGATGTCGACATCATTGAGCTGATCGCGGATGCTCTCCAACGCGGGGTCATCGAGTTGGAAGAAGCTCAATTGGGGTTCGGCTGTAAGCCCCTTCACGGACGTGCGCTTCGCGGTTGGTTCATCGCCGCTATCGCCGAGGTCCCCGGCATGGCTTCGTTCCAGATGCGCCAGCACCTTCTTCGCACGATCCACCACGGGCTTCGGCATACCGGCCATTTGTGCCACGTGGATCCCGAAGCTGCGATCGCTGCCTCCGGGGACCAATTTGCGCAGGAAGAGCACTCGACCGTCCATCTCGCGCACGGCAACATTGGCATTGCGGATGCGCGGGAAGGTGTCCGACATCTCGTTCAACTCGTGGTAGTGCGTGGCGAAGAGCGTCTTCGGATGCGTGGGATGTTCGTGCAGGTATTCGGCGATGGCCCATGCGATGGAGATGCCGTCGTAGGTGCTGGTGCCGCGTCCGATCTCGTCCAGCAGAACGAGACTACGATCGCTCAGGTTGTTGAGGATGCTGGCCGATTCGTTCATCTCCACCATGAAGGTGCTTTCGCCGGTGCTGAGGTTGTCACTTGCACCCACGCGCGTGAAGATCCGGTCGACGATACCGATCCGCGCTGCCTTCGCGGGTACGTAACTACCCACCTGCGCCATGAGCACGATGAGCGCCGTTTGCCGGAGCAGCGCTGATTTACCGCTCATGTTCGGGCCCGTGATCACGATCAGCTGGCGATCAGCGGGATCCAGGAGGACGTCGTTGGCCACATAGCGCTCGCCTGCGGGAAGTTGCTGTTCGATCACCGGGTGGCGGCCGTCACGAATGTCCAGCACACGATCGTCATCGAGGATCGGCTTGCAATAACGTAACGCCACTGCGTTCAACGCGAACGCACGCAGGACATCGAGCGAGGCGATGGCCTGCGCCGTTGACTGCACACCGGCGATCCGTGCCACCACCTTCTCCACCAATGCGGCGAAGAGTTCGGTCTCCAACGCGAGGATCCGTTCTTCGGCACCCAGGATGCGTTCCTCGAGCGTTTTCAATTCATCGGTGATGTAGCGCTCGGCCCCCACGAGCGTTTGCTTGCGCACCCATTCGCCCGGCACCTTCTCCTTGTGCGTGTTGCGCACCTCCAGGTAATACCCGAAGACATTGTTGTAGCCAACCTTCAGGGAAGCGATCCCCGTGCGTTCGCCTTCACGTCGTTGGATCTCCAAGAGCAGTTCCTTGGCATGTGTGGTCACGTGGCGCAACTCGTCCAACTCGACATGCACGCCTTTCTTGATCACGCCACCCTTGGCCAGCGTGGCTGGTGTTTCTGGCTCGATGGCGTCCGTGATCGCCGCTGCGAGGTCCAGAGGTGGTTGGATCTCCGATGAAGCTGCGGCGAGCGTTCCTTCTTTTCCGGCCAGCAGTTGGCGCACGCGTTCCGACGCTTCGAGCGCCAGTCGCATCTGCAGGAGTTCGCGCGGTGCGATCCGCGCTGCAGCCGCTTTCCCAGCCAGTCGCTCCAGGTCATTGATGCACGCAAGTTCGTTCCCGATGTCTTCGGTGAGCGCCGGAGAAGCCACCAATGCTTCCACCCGATCGAGGCGCTGCGTGATGGCCGCACGGTCCAGCAAGGGGAAGAGCAACCATCGCTTCAGCAGACGGGAGCCCATGGGCGTGGCGCAGCGGTCCATGCTCTGCAGCAGCGTACGGGCACCTTCGTTCACGGGCGCGACCAGTTCCAGATTGCGTATGGTGAAGCGGTCCAGGCCCACATGCACCGAGGGTCTTATCCAGCGAACGCTTGCGATGTGCGCAAGACGATCATGACGTGCTTCGCCCAAATAGTGGAGCACAGCGCCTGCTGCCCGTTGTCCGAGCTTCAGGTGATCGATGCCGAAACCCTTGAGCGAGGTGGTCCCGAATTGTGCGAGCAAACGTTCTCTCGCGAAATCGTCGGCGAAAGCCCAGTCGTCCAGTGCATAGCTGTACGAACGGGTGGAAGCGGACTCCACGAACGCGTCACGCATGCCTTTGGGGAAAAGCAGTTCGCGGGGGGCATGCCCATCGATGAGTTTCATCACCGCATCGGCATCTTCCTCGGCCACGAGGAATTCACCGGTGGTCACGTCCAGGAAAGCGACCCCATAGCTCCCGTTGCCACCGCAGATGGCGGCAAGCCAATGGTTGTCGCGGCGGTCCACCACGTGTTCGCTGAAGGATACCCCGGGCGTTACCAACTCCGTGACACCCCTCGCGACGATGGTCTTGGTCAGCTTGGGATCTTCCAACTGGTCGCAGATCGCCACCCGGAAACCGGCCCGCACCAACTTGGGCAGGTAGTTCTCGATGGAATGGTGCGGGAAACCTGCCAGTTCCACATCGCTGCCACCGTTGTTGCGCTTCGTGAGGATGATGCCCAATACACGGGCCGCTGTGATCGCATCGCTGCCGAAGGTTTCGTAGAAATCGCCTACACGGAACAGCAATAGCGCATCGGGGTACTTGCCTTTGATGGTGGCGTATTGCCGCATCAAGGGGGTCTCGCTGGTCGCTTGCTTGGCCATGTTCCGCGCGCCTTGCGGCACCTACTTTCACCGGCCGGAAAAGTACGGCCGACCCTGCGGCCCCCACCCACAATTTGCTGACAGCCCCGCCATGCCCGCCGATGACCGAAAGCTCTCCATGGAAGAATTGGGGAGGGTCCAACCTGAGGACTACGCTGTTGGCTTGGACCGCAAAGTGACGGTCCTGCTTGACGATGTGCGCAGCAGGCACAATGTGGGCTCGTTCTTCCGCACGGCGGACGCCTTCGGGGTCGAGCGCTTGGTGCTCTGCGGCTTCACACCCTTGCCGCCGCATCGGGAGATCGAGAAGACCGCCCTTGGAGCCACGGCTTCGGTGCCATGGGAGCATGCGCCGGATGCCGCTACCGCCGTCAGGGGCTTGCGCGAACGGGGCTATCGCGTCATCGCCGTGGAACAGACCCTGAACGCCCGTCCGCTGCATGGCCTGCACCTTCCGGTGGATGAGCCTGTGGCGCTGGTCTTCGGGAACGAGCTCCACGGCGTTTCCGATGGTGCGATCGCTGTTTGCGATGAGTGCGTGGTAGTTCCCCAACGGGGAAGCAAGCACTCGCTCAACGTTTCGGTGTGCGCAGGGGTGGTGCTCCATTGGCTCGCCGGAAGGCCCGTTCCCATGGGGCGTTGAAAAAATGCAAGGCAACCACCGGCCTTTCGAGGGGTCTTGGGGATGGAACCCACGACGGTTTCCTTGCCGTACAAGGGAACCGTCTATATTTGGACGCCCCGGTTACGCTCATATGCTGCTATCCCGACCCCGCTTCTTCTTACTCGCGATCGTTCTGGGTGTACTTGCCATCGGCCCGGTAAGCGCGCAGTACTTCCGCCAGTCCAGCTATTGGAAGACCCACCGGGAAGAGTTGGAGTTCGGCTTCGGCATCTCCAACTTCCTCGGCGAACTCGGGGGGCGGAACCAGATCGGATCACCCTTCGTGTGGGACTTGGAACTGAGCCAGACCCGGCCCGCCGCCAGTATCGCGTTCCGGTACTACCTCGCGCGTAAGATCGCTTTGCGGGCGCGACTGACCTACGGTGTGCTTGCCGGTAACGACAACCTCACCAGTGAGCCGTTCCGGATGAACCGGAACCTGAACTTCAAGTCCGATGTGATCGAATTCAGCATTGTGGGCGAGATCCACCTGTACCGGGAGGAGCTTGGCCACATCTATGACCTGCGCGGTGTCAAGGGCACCAAGAGCAGTCGCTTCGGGCTCTATTTCTTCGGAGGGGTCGGCGGCTTCTATTTCGATCCTCGCGCCCAGTTCAACAATGCGTGGGTGCGCTTGCAGCCGCTTGGTACCGAGGGTCAGGGATTGCCCGGAGGGGCTGAAGAGTACAAGAACATCCAGCTCTGCATCCGGATGGGCGTTGGTCTTCGCAGGGCCTTCACCAAACAAAGGAGCGACGGGTTGGAATTGCAGTACACGAAGACCTTCACGGACTACATCGATGATGTGAGCACCCAGTACTACGACAACGCCTCCATCCGCGCGGCCAACGGTGATATCGCGGCCTACCTCGCGGATCCCAGCTTGCGCACGGGACCTCTTTACGAAGCGGGCCTGAACCCTACAGCCACGGGTGAGCAACGCGGCGACGAGACGGACCTGGATGCCTACATCTTCCTGAAGATCACTGCGGACTGGAAGCTCTACAAGTACAAGAGCGGCAGCAAGAAGTACCGCGCCCGTATCCGCCGTCAGAAGATCGTGTTCTAGGCCCACCAACGGATCTGAGCAGAACGCCCCGCTAGGAATTGGCGGGGCGTTCTGTTTTTGTTGCAGCAGCAGGCTGTTCTCTGTGAGCGGTCATGCTGAACTTGTTTCAGCATCCGCGTTCAACGCATTCTGCATTTGGCGCTCATCCACTGCTGGGGCAAGGGAAGCAAGAGCAGATGCCGAAACAAGTTCAGTATCAATGACGGAGAGTGCCTAACCCGGTTGTTTTGGAATACACTGTCAACGTTCGCGACAGACCACTAGTGGTGCTCGTGATTCGGAAACCAAGTGCGAAACCAGGACTCCGCGGCGAGCCGCTCCGAAGCGTCCACAGGGATCTTCAGCGTATTCTCTCTTTCTCCTCGACGATACTTCACAAATACAGACCCCGATTCCGTGTAGTGCCCTCCCGAAAATCGGTACGATATCAAATCCTGCGGAGGGAGCATCACTTCTCTCTTGATCAGGGCTAGCGGGTATCGAATCTGAATCAAGCCATCCAGCAGATCCACTCTTTTCAAGTGCATGATGGGATAGGAAGCGATGACGAAGAAGACGAGTGATAACAGGACATGCCCATTCATGAGGATGGCTCCGATGGTCAGCGCCAGTCCGCTATCCATCACCACTCCAAATAGGTTCATGCGGAGTTTCATCGTTCAATCTCCGTCGTCTCCAACGTACAACAAAAAGCCCCGCCTTTCGGCGAGGGCTTCGATACGTTCAGGCTATTCGGCTCAGAGACCGAGCTGGCCTGCGAAGGCGCGGAACTCGAGGTCCTTCATGGCTTTCTCACGGAGGCTGGCGTCCTTCTGCACCGCCATGCCGAGGTGGTTGCGCACCATGTCGCCATTGCTCTGGCGGGCACCGATGATGGCCATGAGGTAGTGGCCCTGTGCGCTGTCCTTGTCGGCGCTGGCCTCCAGGATGCGCTGTGCACCAGCGGCGTCACCACCGAGGGTCTTGGCAAGCGCAGCGTTGAAGCTGTTCACACCGCTCATGTTGCTGTTGGCGCTGCTGTAATCACCGTTCTGGATGTCGATGATGCCCATGTTGTACTTCACTTCCGGACCAGCGGCGGTGGCCTTGCGGTAGAGTTCCATGGCCTTCTTGCGGTCGCCTTTCAAGCGGGCCACAGCGCCGAGGTTGTTGGTGCTGATCGGGTTGTCGGTGATGCTGTTGGCCTTTTGGAACTCGGTCTCGGCCTCGGCCATCTTGTTCTGCATCATCAGGATGTAACCGGCGTTGTTCGGTCCGCGGTAGTCGCCGGGGTAGATGCGACTGGCTTCGCGGTAGATGCGCAGTTGCTCGTTCATGTCCGTTGTGAGCGTGGCGCTGTAGAGGAGTTCCTCCACGTTCAACGAATCGGGCGTGCTCTTGCTCATGGCGATGAGCTGCTCATCGCTCTTGCCCACGCGCTGGTAGTTGAGGCGCATTTCGCTGCGGCGCAGTTGGGGCAGGATCTCCTCGGAGATCTCCTTGTAGGTGGCCGCCATGTTGCGGATCTCTTCTTCGCGCTTGGTCACATCGGGGTACATCTCCAACACGCGCAGCACCAGGTCCTTGTCGGGAACAGTGCTGCTCGCCTGCATCGCGCTCTTGAAACCGTCCCAATCCTCCCCGCGTGGGTTCAAGGTGTAGAAGGTCTCCAAGCTGTCGCTCTTCAGTTTCGCGCGCTTCAGTTCGCCACGCAGCCAGGTCATGGCGCTCTTCGCACGGTCGGTGGCCAGGTTCTCGTTCTTGCTCAGTTCACCCTCGGGGCTCGCCCATGCATCGAAGCTCGCACCGGTGAGGTTGATGTTGCCGGCAGCGGGAACGCCCTTCACGAAGGCGGCCATCGCGCTCACATCGGCGTCCTTCAGCTCGCCGGGGCGAACCACGCTGCTGCTCACGAGGTAGTTGATCGTGGCGGCTTCGCTGTGCTCGGTGATGCGTTGGAACGCATCGCGCGCCATGAGCACCTTGTCATCGCTCAGCATCAGGTAGGGTGTGGTGATCACACCATCAGCCAGCTTGAAGGGGTCGAAGGGTATTTCCTTCTTGCCTTGCTTGCCCAGGATCTTGGTGACGAGTTCGCTCGTGCTCATGGCCGGTGTGTAGGCCACTTTCCCGGTGTAGCTGAAGGCCTTGCCGGTCTCGTAAGGAATAACGGTGTAGTTCCCGACGGCCTTGTCTCCTTGGAAGCCCACCATCTTGTAGGGGGTCTCTCCACCAGCGTAGGTCAGTGTGGGAGTGAGTTCCACCTGCGCCTTACGGGCGAAGTACTTCCCAGGGAAAGTGCCGTTGATGCTAATAGCTACGGAATCGCCTTGCACGGTCAGCGGGTTGGGATCGACGGTGTACTTGATGTTCTCAACGTACTTTTTCATCTTGCCCAAGCCGTTGCAACCGGCGAGCACAAGCGTTGCCGCGATCAAGAGGGACATGCCCTTCAGGTGGCGCTTTTCCATGAATTCGATTCGTGTTGGTGATTTCGGCCGCAAGTATAATCACTGCCCGCTGGGACACCCGGTTCGGGTTATCCACACTTCTCCACATATCGTCGTGTGGATCAAAGGGTTGCGACACGATGGCCTTCGGGCACCTCCTGCTCGATCAAGGCCATCAACTGGTCGAAAGCCCGTGCGTCCCGCAACAGGTCGTGCTGCTCAAGGTCCACGACCAGCACACGCGAGCCCGGTTTCTTCTGCAAATGATCGAGGTATCGCTCTTGCAACCGTATGAGGTAATCGGCGCCAATGCTTTGTTCGTAGCCGCGACCGCGTGAGCGGATGCGTTCACGCACTCGATCGATACCCAGATGCAGGTAAACGATCAGTTCCGGCTGGGGCAGATCGCCGTACATGATCTGGTAGAGATCGCGAAAAAGGGCGTACTCGTCCTGGGCCAATGTGACCTTGGCGAAGACGAGCGACTTGCCGAGCGAGTAATCCGCAACGGTGCATTTGCTGAAAAGGTCCTGCTCCGTGGTGCGCTTCAACTGGTGATAGCGTTGTGCCAGGAAGGAGAGCTCCACCGCGAACGCATAACGCTGCTGGTCCTCGTAGAACTTCGGGCAAAAAGGGGTTTTCGTCGAATTCTTCCAGTACCAAACGGCCGTTCCATTGCGCTGCAAGGCGCTTGGCGAGCGTGGTCTTGCCCGCACCAATGAGCCCTTCTATGGCGATGTAGGAGTAGCGCATGCGCTCAACAGGCTCTCATCCCGTCATCCCGGCCTAGAGCCGGGACGGGATGGCGAAGGTCGTTCAGGAGTTGCAACACCGTGCGGTGCAACACCGGGTGCTTCCAATTCGGTGCGATGTCCGCCGCAGGTGACAAGGCGAAGGCGCGTTGGTGCATGCACGGATGCGGGACCTGCAGCTGGGGCAGGTCGATCACCGATTCGCCGATGAGCAGGATGTCGATATCGATACCACGTGGTGCATAGCGCACCGCTTGATCGCGCACTCGGCCGAGTGCGCGTTCGATGCCCAACAAGCCATCCAGCAACGCTGTTGGTTCGAGCACGGTACGCAGGAGCAAGGCCCTGTTCAGGAAGAGCCGCTCGTCCTCGAAGCCCCATGGCTCGGTCCAGTGATCGCGGCTTCGCGCAACGATCCGGCCGATCCGTTCATCGATGAGGGCCTCCGCTCTGGCCAACAATGCGGGCGGATCGCCCACATTGCCTCCGATCAGGAGCACGGATTCGTAAGCAACGGCCATCACGGCAAAACTATCCGCGCGGGCCTCCCATCCCCCTTGTGCCCCGCTCGTGTATACCCTTCCTGTCCGGGGGACCGCTTCCTCCTAGTTTCGGATCCGAAACATCCAACGCTCCATTTTCCATGAGACAGTTCTTCAAGTTCATGTTCGCCAGCATGGTGGGCACATTCCTCATCGGCATCGTGCTCATCATCGTCTTCGCAGTGGCCATCGCCGGTGCCGTTGGCGGTGCGCTCGCCAGTGGTGGTTCCTTTGGAAAAGGTGAACGCACCGTGGTGAAGGACGGCTCCAGGGCGTCTTCTTGGACCTGTCGTTCGCGAGCGCAGGTTTCTCCACGTTGCGCGAGATCCGCGAGAAGCTCCTGGAATTCAAGAAGGAAAGTGGAAAGCCTGTGGTTGCGTGGGCCGAGATGTACGGCCAAGGTTCCTACTACCTGGCCACCGCTGCCGATGCCATCTACCTGCAACCCAAAGGCGACCTCGACTACCGTGGACTTCACAGCGAGTACATGTTCCTCAAGGGGATGTTCGAGAAGCTCGACATCGACGTGCAGTTCATCCGCGGCAAGAACAACAAGTTCAAGAGCTTCGGGGAAGTGTACACGCAGGATGCCATGAGCCCTGCGAACCGCGAGCAGATCCGCAGATTGCTCGACGGACTTTGGAGCGACCACCTCGCTGCTGTTTCCAGCAAGACCGGTATGGAAGCGGCGCGCTTGAACACGATCGTGGACAGCTTGCTCGTGCGCAACGGCGAAGCAGCACTCCAGCTCGAATTGATCGATGGCTTGAAGTATCGCGATGAGGTGCTCGCCGATATGAAGGACCGGATGTCCTTGGATGTGAAGAAGGAGATCGAGTTCGTGGAGATGGGCAAGTACAGCCGCTCCTTCGGCAAGCGCACGCACGGTGACGCGAAGGCCGATGACAAGGGCAAGCTCGCCATCATCTATGCCGAAGGTGGCATCAGCAGCGGCAAAAGCTCGGATGGTACGATCGGAAGCACTTCGCTGAGCGAAACGATCCGCGAAGCGCGTGAGGACAGCACCATCAAGGCCATCGTCTTCCGTGTGAACTCGCCAGGGGGCAGCGGCCTGGCCAGCGAAGTGATCTGGCGCGAGGTGAAGCTCGCCAGCGAAGTGAAGCCGGTTGTGGTGAGCATGGGCAACGTGGCCGCCTCGGGTGGGTACTACATCAGTGCGCCTGCAACGAAGATCTACGCCGAACCCACGACCATCACCGGCTCCATCGGCGTGTTCGGGATCATTCCCAACATGCAGGGTTTCTTCAAGAACAAGCTGGGCATCACCTTCGATGGGGAGAAGACCCACCAATACGCGGACATGATGACCACCAGCCGTCCGCTGAGCGAGCAGGAGAAGCTGGTGATACAGGGCTACGTGGACGAGTTCTATGATGGATTCGTTCAACGTGTGAGCGAAGGACGCAAGCTCACGATCGCGCAAGTGGACAGCATCGGCCAAGGTCGTGTGTGGACCGGCGTGGATGCGAAGGCGCGAGGATTGGTGGATGAACTCGGTGGCTTGGAGGATGCGGTGAAGGCTGCTGCTGCTCTCGCGGGTCTCACCAACTACTCCGAAGTGGAACTACCCGAACAGAAGGACTTCTTCCAGCAATTGATGGAGGACCTCAACGGACAGGCACGCATGTGGGTGGCCAGCGAGTGGCTGGGCGAAGACGTGCAGTTGCTCGATCAGTACAAGCGCGTGCGCGATGCGAAGCAGAATTTCGGGATACAAGCACGCATGCCCTACGATCTGGTGATCCAGTAACATCACCTACCCATTGGAATCACGAAAGCCCCGGATCGCTCCGGGGCTTTCGCTTGCCCTGTTGATCAGTTCCCTGACCATTTACCAAAACCTGGGTACTCGAACGGGAGGTGGGTAACGAAGGTTTCGGTCAGCCCACTTCCACGTGGAAACCGCTATGGTTGCGGACGTTGAGCACGCGCCCATCCTCCCACATCAGGTATTGTCCCTTGATCCCCATCAAACGGCCGCTCACCTCGGGTGTTTTCTCCAGGGATACGCTGGTCACCTTGGGCGGATAGGCCAGAACAGGGAAATCGATCACCATGGGTTCCTCATTGCGCAGGAAATGCTGCTGCAGGTCCCCGCGCAGTGTATGGAACGCATGACCGCGCGCGCTTTCCAACGCGTCGGTGTCCGGTGGTACTTGTTTCAGCATTGCGCGCCAGTTGGTCTTGTCGGCAAAGGCGCGCTTTAGGTCCACTTCGATCAGTCCGGCGAGCTGCCGATAGGGGACACGTGCGATCACCAATGCCGCAACCGCGCCCTGGTCGATCCAGCGCACGGGTACTTGGGTGCTTCGCGTTACGCCCACCTTCACGTTCCCGGTGTAACTGAGATAGACCACATGCTCGGTGGCGTGATGTGCGATCTCCCATTCCGGGTCACGGCCTTCACCCAAGTGCGCACGACATAGCTCCGGGTTCACGATGCACTCCGCCGCTTCCGGAGCAGAGGTGAAGCAGGGATAACAGAAGCCCTGTGCGAAGAGCTTCTTCACACGTTTTCCGCAACTCACGCAACTAAGAACGCCGGTTGAACGCACCATGAATTGGTGTCCGATGAAGGGCGCAAGCTCGAAGGGCTGCGGCTCGAACGGCAGCGCATAGGTCACCGTGCCGCTAAGGCCGGCGAGCATCTTGAAAAGAGGTTGGCCATCGCCCATTGGAACGCGTGCTTATCTTTTGGGCTGAAGATAGACCTCCACATTCGCGCCATGCCCTTCAACGCGTTGTTCTCCTTCCTCATCAAGAAGCGCTTGCAGCAGATCGAGCTCTTCCGGGAGCACCCGCTCATGGCCCAGCTGGAGACCTTCCACTATTTGGTGCGTTCGGCCCGCTACACGGAATGGGGGCACAAGTACGGCTACGATGTCATCAACGACCCGGACACGTTCCGTGAGCGAGTGCCCTTGCAGGACTACGAGGATGTGAAGCCGTACATCAAGCGTCTTCGTGGTGGCGAACAGAACCTCCTTTGGCCCACTGACATGAAGTGGTTCGCAAAGAGCAGCGGCACCACCGGCGATCGGAGCAAGTTCATTCCCGTTAGCCGCGAGGCATTGGAGGATTGCCACTACAAAGCCGGCAAGGACCTTATCGCGCTGCACTACCAGCAATACCCGGAGAGCAAGCTCTACCAAGGCATGAGCCTCGTGGTGGGCGGTAGTTCGTCCATAGAGAATTTCCGACCGGATGCGTACAGCGGCGATCTCTCGGCCATCATCATCCGCAACCTTCCCTTGTGGGTGGAGGTGAGGCGCACACCGGTCATTGAAACCGCGTTGCTGGACAACTGGGAAGTGAAGATCGAGCAGATGGCACGCGAGACCATGCGCGAGGATGTCCGGTGCATCGCTGGCGTTCCGAGTTGGACGCTCGTTCTGTTGCGCCGCATCCTCGAGCTCAGCGGCGCACGCAACATCATGGAAGTGTGGCCCAACCTCGAGTTGTTCATGCACGGAGGTGTGAGCTTCAAACCCTATCGTGCGCAGTTCGAGGCGTTGATCCCATCGCCCACGATGAACTACCTGGAGAGCTACAACGCGAGCGAGGGGCATTTCGGGATACAGGACCGGAAGGGTGCCGATGACATGCTCCTCATGCTTGACTATGGCATCTTCTACGAGTTCCTGCCCATGGAAGAAATGGGGAAAGCCGCTCCGCGCACCTTGCTGCTCGGCGAAGTGGAACCCGGCGTGCAGTACGCGCTCGTGATCAGCACGAATGCGGGCCTCTGGCGCTACATGCCGGGTGATACCGTGCGGTTCACGAGCGTGAAGCCCTATCGTATACAAGTGAGCGGACGCACGAAGAGCTTCATCAATGCTTTTGGCGAGGAACTGATCGTGGAGAACGCGGATCGCGGGATCGAAGCCGCCTCGCAGGCGACCGGTGCCGTGGTGAGCGAGTACACCGCAGCTCCCATCTACATGGAGGCGGGAGCATCGGGTGGTCACGAGTGGGTGATCGAGTTCGCACACTCGCCGGCCTCCCTCGATCTTTTCATCGATACGATGGACACCACCATGCGGTCGCTGAATTCGGACTACGATGCCAAACGTCGGGGCGATATGGCCTTGCGACGCCCGGTGGTGCATTCGGTCGAACCCGGCACGTTCCATGCCTGGATGCGACAGCGCGGTAAGCTGGGCGGACAGAACAAGGTGCCCCGTCTCAGCAACGATCGCGTGCTGATAGAGTCCATCCTCGCTCCAGTGCCTGCATGACCCGCCGCATTTTCATCCCGCTCCTCCCGCTGTTGTCGTTGTCGCTGTTGGCCCAAGAAGAGCAGCTCCCACCCGTGGGCTATACCATCGAGGGGCGCTTCGATGCGTTCACCACGGATGAAATGGGCAACGTTCATGCGTTGCAGGGCGATGAGCTCCGCCTCTTCGATGCGCGAGGACGCAGTTGGCTGCGCAATAGTGTGAAGACCTTCGGGCGTATCGGCGTGATCGATGCGTTCTATTCCCTGAAGCCGATGTTGTTCGCACCGGAGCAGGGACAGTTGGCCCTGTTGGACAACACGCTGAGCCTGCAGGGCAGCGTCATCAACCTCTCTCGCCAAGGCTACGTGCAAGTGGTGGGTGCCTGCATGAGCGTTCAGAACTGCTTCTGGTTCTTCGATCAACGCGAAATGGCGCTCGTGCGGGTGGACGGGCAGCTGAACAAGCTGGCGCATTCCGGTCGCCTGGACCAGGTGCTGGGTTTTTCCGTGGAACCCGCCGGTATGATGGAGTATGACAGCAAGTTGTACCTGAACGATCCGGTCCACGGCATCCTCGTGTTCGACCTCTTCGGGACCTACGTGAAGACGATCGGTATCAAGGATGCTCGGAGCATCCAAGTGCGCGGCCAGTTCCTCTACTTCTTCGACGCGACCGGCGCGCACATCTACGACATGCTCTCCTTCGCAATTGCAACGGTCGACACCGGAACAAGCGCCGACAGGATCCGTGACCTTCGGGTGGAGAACGGCCGGGTCTTCCTGCTGCTGGAGGATCGGATCAGCGTTCATCGGCAGAACAATGTGGAGCACTGAGGTTCCACGACTTTTCCACAAGTCCGCACACGAGCACGAGCGCCGGTATCTTCGTCGGCCCCACAAGGGAAACGTTCGTCCACATGCACATCGCGATCGCAGGCAATATCGGCTCCGGCAAGACCACGCTCACTCAACTGCTGGCCAAACATTACAAGTGGGACCAGTTGCAGGAAGCCGTGGACAACAACCCGTACCTCTTCGACTTCTACAAGGACATGCAGCGGTGGAGCTTCAACCTGCAGATCTTCTTCCTCAACAGTCGTTTCGAACAGTTGATGGAGATCCGCAAGAGCGGCCGCAACGTGATCCAGGACCGCACCATCTACGAGGACGCGTACATCTTCGCCCCCAACCTGCACGCGATGGGATTGATGACCACGCGCGATTTCGAGAACTACCACCGTCTCTTCCTCAACATGGAGCACAGCATCGCTCCGCCCGATCTGCTGATCTACCTGCAAGCTCCGGTGGACAAGCTGGTACGCCAGATCGGTGAGCGAGGCCGTGAGTATGAGAACTCCATCAGCATCGAGTACCTCAAGCGCCTCAACGAGCGCTACGACGGTTGGATCGAGAAGTACGACAAGGGCAAGTTGTTGGTGATCGATGTGGAGGACAATGCCTATCACAAGAACCCGGAGGACCTTGGCCGCATCATCAACGCCATCGATGCCGAGATCCATGGCCTCTTCCCAATGGAGAAAGCCCCTGCCAAGGCGAAGACCGAAGCCAAGCCTGCTGCAAAGACAACTGTGAAGGTGACCGCCAAGGGAGCACCGAGCAAGAACGGGGCGAAGGCGGTGGTGAAGAAGCGGTAGTTCCCTGAAATGGAAGCCAACGAAGAAGCCCCGGCACTTGTGCCGGGGCTTCTTCGTTGGATGTACTGCGGATCAACGCTCGCTCACGCGCAGCGCAGCACCTTTCGTTGGTGCGCGATCCAGGTAGAGCGGCTTGGTGGCGAAAGGCGCATCGGCACCATAGCCTTTGGCCGTGAGGCGTTCGGCCGCAACGCCTTTTGCGATGATCGCGTTCCGCAACGCATCGGCGCGAGCTTGTGAGCCATCGCCGCTGGCGCCGAGTTCCAACTTCAACGTTTGGAACGCCTTGAGGATCTCGGCGACGTTGTTGATCTGCGCATCGGCATTACCGTTGCTCAAGCTGTTGTCCGCTCCCACTTGATCGAAGCCGATCCACGTGGTCTTGTCGGCAGGTACCGCACGGCTGATGAAGAGCATGAGATCGTTCTCCAGGCCGCCTTCGGCACCGGTCACTTCGAAGCCCGTGATGAGCTTGGTGGTGTAACCGGTCACGCGAGGCTCCAGGGTGGCGAGGCTATCACGGCTCGTCGTGGATCCGTTGCTTTCACCACCGGCGTTGATGGAAGTACTGTCAGGCGCTACGAGGACGACCAGCGCGTCCATGGGATCAGCGGCTGCCTCGGCATGGTCCGCCTCGTTGATGTGCGGCGCGATGATCAAGGCTACGAGTGATGTGAGCTTGATGAGGATGTTCATGCTGGGGCCGCTGGTGTCCTTGAATGGATCACCCACGGTGTCACCGGTAACCGCAGCTTGGTGCGGAGCAGAAGGCTTGTCAGCCTTGTGCTTGTAGAACATCTTGCCATCGATCTCCACGCCTTTCTCGAAGCTCTTCTTCGCATTGTCCCATGCACCACCGGCATTGTTCTGGAACATGCCCATGAGCACACCGCTCACGGTGATACCGGCGAGCAATCCGCCGAGCGCCTCGGGACCGAACGCAAAACCAACAATGATGGGCGAGAGCAATGCCAATGCGCCGGGAGCGATCATCTCGCGGATGGACGCCTTGGTGCTGATGGCCACGCACTTCTCGTATTCGGGTTTGCCGGTGCCTTCCATGATGCCAGGGATCTCGCGGAACTGGCGACGCACTTCCTTCACCATGTCCATGGCGGCTTTGCCCACTGCACTGATCGCGAGGCTACTGAAGAAGAAGGGGATCATGCCGCCCACGAAGAGCATGGCGAGCACATCGGCCTTGTAGATGTCGATGCCATCGATACCGGCCATGCCCACATAAGCAGCAAAGAGCGCAAGCGCGGTGAGCGCTGCAGAAGCGATCGCGAAGCCTTTGCCGGTGGCGGCGGTCGTGTTTCCTACCGCGTCCAGGTTATCGGTGCGCTCGCGCACTTCCTTCGGAAGACCGCTCATCTCGGCGATACCGCCTGCATTGTCGGCGATGGGGCCGAAAGCATCGATCGCGAGTTGCATGGCGGTGGTGGCCATCATACCGGCTGCAGCAATGGCGACACCATACATGCCTGCGAGGTAGAACGAACCCCAGATGCCAGCAGCGAGGATGAGGATCGGCAATACCGTGCTCTCCATGCCCATGGCCAGACCGCCGATCACGTTGGTTCCATGGCCGGTACCGCTTTTCTGCACGATGCTGTTCACCGGACGGCGACCCATGCTGGTGTAGTACTCGGTGACCATGCTCATGAGCGCACCCACGACGAGGCCGAGCACGATCGCGAAGAAGATGTTGATCTTGAGGATGCCTGTGTAAACGCCATCACGCACGAAGTGGACGGTGTGCGGCAACATCCAATCGATGATGAAGTAGGCGGCCACCGCGGTGAACAGGATGGAGAACCAGTTGCCTTTGTTCAAGGCGGCCATCACACTGTCAGTGTCCTTGTTGATGCGAACGAACAAGGTGCCGACGATGGAGAACAACAACCCCACGCCCGCGATCACCATTGGGAGCAGGATCGGGGCCATGCCGCCGAAGTTGTCCTGGCTGATCACCTCGCGCCCGAGCACCATGGTGGCGAGCATCGTGGCCACGTAGCTGCCAAAGAGATCGGCACCCATGCCTGCGACATCACCCACGTTATCACCCACGTTGTCGGCGATCGTAGCAGGGTTGCGCGCGTCATCCTCAGGAATGCCCGCTTCCACCTTTCCCACGAGATCGGCACCCACGTCGGCGGCCTTGGTGTAGATGCCACCGCCCACCCGTGCGAAGAGCGCGATGCTCTCAGCACCGAGCGAGAAGCCCGCAAGCACTTCGAGGCACTTCATCATCTGGTCGCCGTTGGCACCACCATCGGTCACGTACATCCCCAGGAACACGATGAAGAGCGAACTGAGACCGATCACTGCAAGACCGGCAACGCCGAGCCCCATCACCGTACCTCCATTGAAGCTCACCTTGAGGGCTTGTGCAAGGCTGGTTCGTGCAGCTTGTGTGGTGCGCACGTTCGCCTTGGTGGCTATGTTCATTCCGATCCAACCCGCGAAGGCGCTGAAGAAGGCACCGATGAGGAAGGCCACGGCGATCACCCAATCACTGTGCTCGACCAGCGTTCCGCTCCAAGCGAGCAAGACCGCTGCAATGGCTGCGAAAGCGCCGAGCACTTTCCATTCGGCCTTGAGGAACGCGCTGGCACCGCGCGCGATGTAACCCGCCAGTTCCTTCATGTTGGCGTCGCCCGCGTCTTGTTTGGTCACCCACATGGCCTTGGCGACCATTACCACCAAGCCGATCACTCCCATTACAGGGATGTAGTACATCAGTTCCATTCTACGATGTTTAGCGTTTGCAACCTCTTGTCCATCAATGGGTTCGGATACCCCTTCCCAAAGAAGGCGGCAAAAATAGCGATCGCGACCATACGGCGATGGGGACAGTTCCAACACCCGGCTCCCGGGCTTTGACGGGTACCGACCCCGCTACATTTGATCGTGGCCGAACGTACGCGCATTGCACCTACTCCGAGCGGCTATCTGCATGCTGGGAACGGCGTTGCTTTTCTGCTCACGTACCGGCTCGCCGGGCAGTACAAGGCATCGCTCCGACTGCGCATCGATGATCTCGACGCCGAGCGTGGTCGCCTACCGTATGTGGAGGACATTTTCGACTCGCTTCGATGGCTCGGGATCGATTGGGACCAAGGGCCGCGGAATGTCAACGAGCAGGAGCGTGAGCATTCGCAAGCCAAGCGCACCGTTCGGTATCTGGAGAACATCGACATCCTGAAGGAGCAAGGTGATCTCTATGCCTGCACCTGTTCGCGAAGCGCACTGCGCGAGTTGGCCCGGCGAGGCATGAAGAACTGCGACTGTCGTGCGAAGCAGCGCAGCTTCAAGGAGACGGAAGCTACATGGCGCCTGCACATACCGGCTGATGCGATGGTGCGCATGGACGAACTTTTCGGGAATACGCGGATGTTGGTCCCCGCCGACCTTATGACGGACCCGGTGATCCGGCAACGGATCTCAGAAGAAGGAGCCGGAAGACCGGCTTACCAGATCGCCTCCCTCATGGATGACGTGGACCAGGGGAGCACCATGATCGTGAGGGGAGAGGACCTGCTGTCATCCACGGCATGCCAACTCTACCTCGCGGATCGGCTTGGTCTGGAGGCGTTCAAGCGTATCCGTTTCGTGCATCACCCATTGATCACGGATGCACATGGACAGAAGTTGTCGAAGTCCGAGGGGGCGGAGGCTTTACGCACCATGCGGGCGAACGGAACAACGCCGGCCGAGTTGCACGCGAGTGCCGAGCGTATGCTGGCTGGCCTGCGCCATGGCGATGCCACGGACCACTAAACGAAGCCCACCACGGCGATCGCCATTGCGGTGATGAGCGTTGCGATCAGCCCCAGAATGAGGCCAACGAGCGCGAAGCCCTTGCCAGCCTCCTCGCGCCTTCTGATCTGACGCAGCGAAATGCCGCCAAGCACCAAGGTGGTAATGGCCGCAAGAATGACGGCCGTTGTGCTCGTTGTGAAGATCGCCAGGGCGATGATGCTCACAGCGGATACCAGTGTTGGTACGGCGAGCCGGTTCCATTTCTTCCTTGGCACCACGTTCTCATCGCCGTCTTGTTCATTGGAAGCGAGCGGCTGAACGATCAGCGGTGCTTTGATCTGGACCCAAGCTGGTTCCCATTTGCGCTGCACCAACTGTGAGGGTCGAGGAAGGACCATCTCAGTCCGGTCCTTGCTGGCGAGCAAACGCTCGTGGGGATCCTTGAGGGCCAATGGTGCGGCTTCGAGTCGAGGCTTCACCCGATGAAGATGTGCGCTGGCACCCCTATCGTGATCACCAGAACGATGCAGATCGATATGCCATCCACCTTGGTGCGTGCGCTTTTGGAAGCGGCCTTCTTGGACCACATCGCGGTGCGTGCCGCAGGATGAGAGGATCACCGGTAGGATAAGAAGTAGGGCAAGCGCGCGCACGGAGCGAATGTACCCGACGCGCAGGGCGCGGATCAGCGGATCAAACGGAAAGCATCCCCATCGAAGAGCCCGAGGTCGCTCAATTTCAGGTGGGGGATCACCAGCAGTGCCATGAAGGAGAGTGTCATGTATGGTGCTGTGAGCGTGCTGCCCAGTGCTTTCGCCTCGCGATCCAAGGTGGCGTATGCATCGGCGACGGTCCACGCATCTCCGTCGGACATCAACCCCGCGATCGGCAACGGAAGCACCCGATGGTGAGCGCCATCAGCGAGACTGACACCGCCCTTGTGTTCGATCACCAGGTTGACCGCTGCGCAGAGGTCCTCGTCGGTCGTTCCCACCGCCACGATGTTATGACTGTCGTGTGCGACACTTCCGGCGATCGCGCCGCGCTGGAAACCGGTGCCGGTGATCCACGCCACCGCTACCGGTGCTTCCGTGTACCGGTTCACCACGGCGATCTTCAACAGGTCCCTCGTTGCATCCGAAACGCATGCGTCACCGTTCACGGTCGGTGGCATCCATCGCTTGCGGGTGATCAACTGGCCATCGAGTGCTTCGATCACGAGCAGCTCTTCTTCCTGCTTTGGCACATGGAGGTCGTCGATCGATATCGGCGAACGATCGAAACGGTTGATGTGGTCGATGGCAACGCGTTGGATCAGGCTTCGACCCTCCTCGGCCACCAGTTCTCCCGCGATGAAGGTGCGCATCACGCGGAAGTCGTTCAGGTCTTCCACCACGATCAGGTCCGCAGGATCCCCAACACGCAATTGTCCGACCGGCAACTTGTAGTGCGCGATCGGGTTGATGCACGCAGCTTGCAGGACCTTGAACACGTCGATGCCACGCTTTACCGCACGTGCACACAGCATGTTGATGTGACCTTCCACCAACCCATCGGGGTGTTTGTCATCGCTGCAAAGCATCATGCGGTCCGTGTGGTCGTGCAACAGGTCGATCAGCGCTTCGAAGTTCTTCGCGGCACTGCCCTCGCGCACAAGGATCCACATCCCGTGCAGCAGCTTGTCGCGTGCTTCTTCAGAAGTGAAGCACTCATGGTCCGTGCTGATACCCGCTTCGATGTATCCCTTCGCCTGCTCACCGCGAAGCCCCGGGGCATGGCCATCCACCGGTTTCCCCAAACGATGGGCGTGCGCGATCTTCTTCATCACTTCCTCATGGCCGTTGAGCACGCCGGGGAAGTCCATCATTTCGCTGAGGTAGCGCACCTCGTCACGTTCGAGCAGGCGGCCCACGGCATCGGCATCGATGCGGGCACCGGCGGTTTCAAAAACAGTGGCCGGGACGCAACTCGGCGCGCCGAAGAAGAAGTGGAAGGGGACTTGGCGACCATTGGCGATCATGAAGTCCACACCGGGAACACCCACCACGTTGGCGATCTCGTGCGGATCGCTGACCGTGGCGACCGTACCATGGATCACCGCCAACCGCGCGAACTCGCTGGGAACGAGCATCGAGCTTTCCACATGCACATGCGCATCGATGAAGCCCGGCATCAAGTAGCCGTCAAAAGGTCCAGCCACTTCCGTGATCGAAGCGATCCTGCCATCGGTGATCGTTACTTCCGCGGGAACGATGCGCCGCGCGGGAACGTCCACGAGGTTGCCGATCAAACGATGCGAGTGTCCTGCCGTCACGACATGGGTGCTTTTTTCTTGCGTCGCACCAGGATGACGATGAGCGCGACGATGGCGATCAAGCTCACCAGTGCGATGGCCGCCACTTTCAACAGCAATTTGAGAACGCTCGCGAATTTCTCCTTCACCTTTCCATCGATCAAGCCGCCTACGCTCCAGTCGGCGACTTCGTCGGTCGCCGCGTTGAATTGATCGTAGCGATGTCCATCGTTGAATGCGACGAGATCGATCATAACTGGTACTTCCGCTTTCATTTCTTCCAGCCGCGCCATGCCTGTAACGCCATTGATGATGATCACACCACGACGACCCAGTACACGGATGTTGTAGTTGAGGACATTGTCCTCAGTGGAGTCCTGGCGCATCTCCTTGGCCCAATGCAGCACCTTGGCCTTCTTATCGTAGAACGGTGGCGATGCCCAGCCCACCAACCACAGTGCGCTGTATCCATCCGCAAGGCGCTGCGCGTTCTCCAAACTGTCCTCCTTGAGCATGTCGTTCAGCATGGAATCGTAGTCGATACCGTCCGCATCTTCATCGCTCACGTAGCCGATCGGTTCGAAGTACACGATGAAGGAAGAGCGCGCGTCGAAGGCCCCTGCATCGGCATAGGAGATCACGCCCAGCAGTTTGTCGGCTATCACGGGTGGGTTCTCCCAGAGATCCACCACCAACTGGCGCGCTTGTTCGCCACCGAGGAACTTGAACGAATCGGGCAGGTTGAGGGTGACCGCTCCTTCGGCTACCTGCACTGCCCCGAACTGGTACTCGAAGGTGGCTTCGATCGAGTCGGTGTTGAGGGCCACGTGGAGGTCCTCGAAAAGAGAGTCGGTATAGGCCGTGCTGTCTTGTGCCGAAAGGGGGAAGGCAAGCAACGCGGTAGTTAGGATCGCGAGAAAGCGCATGGCAAGGATGGTGGCCGAAGATAGAAGTGGCGGTGGGCGCGAACACTCAAGGGTGCTGTCCGGTTTGCCGCAAGTATGCTGCATGTTCGAGGCTGTCGATTCGATGCCAGATCGCATCGCGCTCCACATCATCCTCGGTCGCGTGCAAGCGATCGTACAGATCCCGCATCTCCGGTGTGGCGTCTCGGTGGTGGAAAAGGATCATCTCGCGATCGCTCACAGGCAGCAGTATTCCCACGATCACGACCAGCGGAAGGACACGCACAAGGATGTTCTTCGCGTACGTGCGACGATCGCTGCGCAACCGGGCGTGAAGGATGGCCCATAGCGCAGCGGAGCACCCGAGAACGAACCCCATGAGCGAAAAGACATCTGACAGGGGCCAGGCTTGCACCTTGAAGACGACAGCGCAACAGAGCGTGCTGAGAGCGACACTGGTGAGGATGGTGAGGCCGATGTGCTGGTCCTTCCTTGTCGGCGATGGTAATACAACCCATCCCAACGCGAAGTAGAGCGTCTGTAATAGCGAAAGCGATAGGATGAGCAGGAAACTCGCAAGCGGTAGGTGCAGGAGCTTCAGCACGACCGCTATGCCAACCACGATCCAGAGGATCCGTTCGAGTTTGCGCATAGGACGAAGCTAGTCGCGGCCTCCTCAGTTCCCGAACATCTCACGCACCCGATCGAAGAAGCCCTTGTCCTTGGCGGTCGAGTTGGGTTGGAAGCCAGGGCTGTCGCGCAGCTTTTCCAATGCAGCACGCTCTTCTTTGCTCAGGTTGTTCGGTGTCCACACCATCAGGTGTACGAGCAGGTCGCCGGTGCCGTGTTGGTTCACACTGGGCAAGCCTTTTCCGCGCAGGCGCATGGTGGTGCCGCTTTGTGTGCCGGGTTCCACTTTCACTTTTGCCTTGCCGATCACCAACGGAACTTCGATGCTCGTGCCCAACGCGGCATCCACCACGTTGATGTAGGTCTCATAGTGCAAGTGGGCACCGTCGCGCTTCAACTCGGTGTGCGGCTCCTCTTCGATCACCACGAGCAGATCGCCGGGAATGCCACCAGCCGGTGCTTCGTTGCCCATGCCGCTGATGTTGAGTTGCATGCCTTCCTCCACACCCGCGGGGATCTTGATCGGTACCACCACCTCTTCGCGCACGAGGCCGTGCTCATCGCTACCGGGCGCTCGCTTGCTCACGGTCTGGCCCACACCGCTGCATGCGGGGCAGGTGGTCACCGTTTGCATCTGGCCCAGGAAGGTGCTTTGCACACGGCGCACCTGTCCATTGCCTCCGCAAGTGGAACAGGTGCCATACTCGCTGCCTTTGCCGCGCACGAGCTTGGTCACCTTGATCTTCTTTTCCGCACCGTTGGCGACTTCTTCCAAGGTCATGCGCAAACGCACACGCAGGTTGCTGCCCTTCACCGTTCTACCTCCGCGACCCCGTTGGCCGAAACCGCCGAAGCCTCCGCCACCGAAGGCATCACCGAAGATGTCGCCGAACTGGGAGAAGATGTCCTCCATGTTCATGCCTCCACCCTGGAACCCACCACCTCCACCAAAACCACCGGGGGCATTGTGGCCGAACCGATCGAACTTGGCTTTCTTCTCCGGATCGCTCAGGATCTCGTAGGCCGAAGCTGCTTCCTTGAAGCGCTCTTCCGCAGCCTTATCGCCCGGGTTCTTGTCCGGGTGGTGCTTGATGGCCAGTTTGCGGTACGCCTTCTTGATCTCGTCCGCGCTTGCGTTGCGCTCGACACCGAGGACAGCGTAAGGATCCTTTTTGCTCATTGTTGTTCTGGTCTGGTGCGTGGCACGTCCGGGCGGATCATGTCCGCACCTACTCGCCGACGACCACCTTGGCGTATCGGATCACTTTGTCGTGAAGGGTGTAGCCGTTCTCCAATACGTCGATCACTTTGCCTTTCAGGTCCGCACTGGCTGCGGGCGCTTTGGTGATCGCTTCATGCCTGTCCGTATCAAAGGGCTGGCCCTTCACGTCCATCATTGGCTTCACTCCTTGTGCGCCGAGGATGCCGAGCAGTTTGCTATGGATCAGGTGGAAGCCTTCGCGAACGACCGCAATATCCTCCAGGTTCGTGTTGTTGGCGATCGCGCGCTCCATATCATCCAACGCAGGAAGGAGGTTCTTCAACGCGTTCTCCCCGCGAACTGGATCAACTCCAGCCTCTCCTTCGCGGTGCGCTTGCGGAAATTGTCGAAATCCGCGCTCAGGCGAAGCCACTTGTCGCGGAGGTCCGCAGCTTCGGCTCTGGCAGCGATCAGCTGCGAAGTGAGTTCGCTGATATCCTCACGTCCTTCCGCCTCGGCGTCGTGAATCACATGCTCTGCTGCCGCTTCACTTGCGGCGCTGAGCGCATCTTGCGAACGTTGGTCCGTCGGCTGTACGCTGGCAGTCGCGTTGTCAGGGTTTTCGTTGGCCGCACTGACGTCTGGTCGTTCCGACATGGTCTTTCGGCTCTTTTTGAAGATCATGGGGTCTTGGTCAAGCGGGGTGCCAATGCCGGTCCGGCTTTCGGGGCGCGAAGGTCGGGGACTTTTTGGCAGAACGATGAGTTCGGTGTTACATCCACGGATGATGAGTGGGCAGCGAACGGACGCCGCTCGATCTCTTCGGTGCCCTCGGGCCGCGATTCCGAAAAGCCCAATGAGAAAGGGCCACCTCATCCCGGAGTTATCCGGGAGAGGCGGCCCTTTCGCGCAACGAGGGGTCGTTGGTTATTGCTCGATGAGCAGACGCTGCTGATACCGATGGTCGCCGTCGATGATATGCAAGTACGTAAATGCCTTTGCTCAGTTCAGGCAGTGGCAATCCGTAGGTCGCAGGTCCTTCCATCACCGATTCCTGCATGCTCAGCACCTCACGTCCCATGGCGTCGAAGAGCTGTACCTGGATCGTTCCGTCATGCTTGCCCAGATAGTCCAGCATCACTTTGTCGCTGGCCGGGTTCGGGAAAAGGCCCATCAGACCAAAAGCCTCTTCGGTTTCCAGATCGAGGACCTCCTCGTCCAAAATTCCTTCCCGCCAGTTGCTGGCGCTGATGTTCGCGCGCAGGTTGTAGCACTGGGTGGTGCTGTTCGCGCCGTTGTATCCGTAAACCCGCACGTAGTAGGTGGCCACGGTGCTCGTGTTGTGGATGATCTGTTCGCTGCTGGTACCGCCGAGTTGTGCGGTCGCGATGAGCGTTGTGGTTCCACGGTACAGTCGAACATCGTAGTCGGCAGGCAGGTTGGTGAGGTTGATGCGGATGCGCGGCTGGCTGCTGGTGTTGTTGAACTTGAACCAATCGACGTCCGTGGTTGAACTGATCAGGGCTTGGATATCGGTGTTCACGCCGATGGTCTTCGCTGTGCTCGTGGAGTTGTTGCTTTCCCACGTATCCGTGCAGCCGGTTCCGCTGGTCGTGAAGGTGATGGCTGAGCTGTACGCACTGCTCTCGGAACTGCATACCGCCTGCACCTGTGCGTTGTAACTGGTCGACGCCGTGAGCCCGGTGAAATTGACCGCAGTGCCTGTGAAGTTCTGCGTGGTCCACGTGCCGCTGCTCGCCAGCTTGTATTGGAGGTTGTAGCTCACGGCTCCGCTCACTGCGCTCCAGGATACCGTCGCAGTGGTGCTGGTGATGCTGGAGGAGGCAAGGCCCGTTGGCGTGCTGCACGTTCCACCTGTCGCGCTGGTGGTGAAGCTGCCGGCGCTGCTGAAGGCACTGCTGCTTGCGGTGCAGACGTTCTGTACCTGATAGTTGTACGTGGTGCTGCTTGCAAGACCGCTGATCCCGTAGCTCGTGCTCGCTGTGTTCACCGTTGTCCAAGTGGTGGCTGCACTGGTCTTGTATTGCAGATTGTAACTCACCGCGCCGCTCGCCGCACCCCAGCTGACAGTGGCGCTGCTGCTCGTGATGTTGCTGCTCGCGAGACCTGCTGGTACAGCGCATGTTCCCCCGTTTGGAGGCACACAGCCCAATGAACTGGCCAAGGACACCCGTGAACCGCCCGTTCCGAAGAGCGCTTGCATACGCGTCTTCTGACCAGTGGTGAAGATGTTCATGCAACCGTCATTGGTGTAATCCATGTAGTTGCTGGTCATCTCGATGGGAGTGCCGCTGCATGTGCTGTAGTGCGGATAGGTAGGGCAGCCACCGTTGCTGGTATTGTGTGTGGGGGTATCGCTCACCAGGTCGCTGCCACAGGTTGCATCGCCCCAGATGTGTCGAAGGTTCAGCCAGTGGCCCACCTCGTGCGTGAGGGTACGTCCATAGTGGAACGGTGAAGCCGTGCCGGGGCTTGCGAGACTGCCAATGGAGCTATAGAGAACGACCACTCCATCGGTTGCTGCGGCTCCACCTGGGGAACTGCGCATAGCCGAGCAAGCTGCTCCCGAGGTTGCAGCTCCAGATGTTCAGGTAACTGTCCCTTGGCCATGCGTTACTGCCACCATTGGCGGTGTACTTCACCGCATCGTTGCCGCTGAAGCTGCTCACTGTGGTACTGCGGCGCACGATGCCGGTGGTTGCCGCACCGTTCGGGTCGCGCTGTGCGAGGCAGAACTGGACCTCGGTGTTCGCGCCCAGCGCGGCGAACACGGCTGGCGTTTGGTTGGCATCGCTGTTCAACCGTGCGAAATCGGCGTTGAGCTGTGCGATCTGCGCCTGCACCTTGGCGTCGGTGATGTTCTGTGCACTGTTGGCATAAACCACATGGAATACCACTGGTATGGTGACCACCGCTCGATCCTCCGCGCCGTGTTCCTCGATCCAAGTCTGTGTGAACGATTCGATCTCCTGCAAACGCGCGGCACGATCGGGATCGGCCTGTATTTGTTGATCGAGGTAATCCATGCTGCCACAGTTGCGCTGGGCAACTGCGAACAGGGAGAAGGAGAGGCCGAAGAGCAAGGCATGCATCCTTCCCGAGCGGAAAAAGTTCGTCATCGAAAGGGTTTTTGTTTTTGTAGGCCGTCCAAGGGAACGGTTCGTCACCGCGATACTAGCCGGAAGGAACATATGACGCAACAGGTACCGTCATTCCTGGGTCATGTTCTTTCAACAAGATCGCTCGGTTGCGGTCGATCATCGGCCGATCGGCCAACCTTTTCGACGCTCCAGGGAAAAGAAGAACCCCCGGTGATGTTCCGGGGGTTCTAGTGGGATCTTGTTGGGATCAGAGCGCCTTCACATGCTTGTCCAGTTCCTGGTGCAGGGCCATGCCGCGCAGGTTCTTGGCGATGATGATGCCATTGGGATCCACCAGAAAGCTCATCGGGATGGAGTTCACCCCGTACAGCTGTGCACGCTGCGACTGCCAGAACTTGAGGTCGCTCACGTGGTACTTCCACTTGAGCCCGTCCTGTGCAATGGCTTGCTGCCACGCTTGGCGGCTTCGGTCCAAGCTCATGCTGAAAACTTCGAAGCCCTTGCCATCCTTGAACTTGGCCGTATTGTACTTAGCGTATGCGGAAACGACGTTCGGGTTCTCCATGCGGCAGGGGCGGCACCAGCTGGCCCAGAAGTCGATGAGCACGTACTTGCCCTTGAGTTCGGAAAGTTTGAGCACCTTGGTGCTGTCGGCGTTCATGAAGGCCAGTTCGGGCGCCTTGTCACCGATGTTCGTACCCACCTTGGCATCGCCGGGTGCAGGTGAGGAACCGCTATCGAGGCGGCTTGAGAAACCGTAGATGGCCAGCAGGGCCACGGCTGCGACGGTGATGACACGCATCTTGGACATGAGGGTGCGGAATTGCATGGTGCGAAAGTAAGCGAAGGTTGCCGGGCGCTTCGCCAAGATCATGCCGGAACGGGGAACCAGGGTTAGCGCAGGAGCGGGGCCCTCGGGTTCCGATGCTTTCGTCCCAGGAAGCTCCACCTGTTGGTGGAACACTGCCCCTGCTCCTGCCAACTGCCTCCTTTCTCAGATCGCTTCGATCCGTGCCCCGATGGCGTTCAACCGGCCCTCGATGTCCTGGTAGCCGCGTCGGATCTGCTCGATGTTGTCGATGGTGCTGGTGCCTTCTGCGCTCAGGGCGGCGATGAGCAGGGAAACACCCGCGCGGATATCAGGGCTCGTCATGCGGATGGCCCGAAGTGGCATCTGGAAATCATGACCGATGACCAAGGCGCGGTGTGGATCGCAGAGCGTGATCTGCGCGCCCATCTCGATGAGTTTGTCCGTGAAGAACAGGCGGCTCTCGAACATCTTCTGGTGGATGAGCACGCTGCCCTTCGCTTGAACGGCGGTCACGAGGACGATGCTCAATAGGTCGGGCGTGAAGCCGGGCCAAGGGGCATCGGCAACGATCATGTTGCTACCGTCGATGAACTTGCTGATGGTATAGTGCTCTTGTGCCGGAACGAAAATGTCGTCGCCGTTGCGCACAACTGCGATGCCCAGCTTCCGGAAGACCTCGGGAATCACTCCCAGGTGGTCGTAACCGGTGTCCTTGATGGTGATCTCGCTGCGCGTCATTGCCGCGAGGCCGATGAACGAGCCGATCTCGATCATGTCCGGTAGCATGCGGTGCTCGGTACCGCCGAGTTCCTTCACGCCGTCGATCACCAACAGGTTGCTGCCGATGCCGGTGATCCTGGCACCCATGCGCACGAGCATGTTGCAGAGCTGTTGCAAATAGGGTTCGCACGCTGCATTGAAGATCGTGGTGCGTCCTTCGGCAAGCACTGCGGCCATCACGATGTTGGCCGTGCCCGTCACGCTGGCCTCGTCGAGGAGCATGTAGCAGCCCTTGAGTTGCTTCGCCTCGGCGCGGTAGAAGCCTTCCTTCACATCGTAGCGGATCTGGGCACCTAGTTTCTCGAAGCCGGTGAAGTGCGTGTCCATCCGGCGTCGCCCGATCTTGTCACCCCCTGGTGATGGAATGTAGCCACGACCGTAGCGTGCAAGCGCCGGACCGGCCACCATCACGCTTCCGCGCAAGCTGCCACCGAGGCTCTTGTACTCCGGGTCCAGGAAGAACTCCAGGTTCACCGTCTTCGCTGCAAAGCGATAGGACCCCGGTCCCAACTTTTCGACCTGCACGCCCATTGCCTTCAACAGGTCGATGAGCTTGTTGACGTCCACGATGTCCGGGATGTTGTGGATCGTCACCGGCTCGCTCGTGAGCAGCACGGCGCAGAGGATCTGCAACGCTTCGTTCTTGGCACCCTGCGGCACCAGTTCACCCTTCAACCTGCGGCCACCCTCAATGCGGAAACTTCCCATGTGTTCGACGTTCGTTGCGCGAAGCAACAACGTGCGCGAAGCACTGCACCTTGCGTTCCGAGCGCGGTACTAACAATGTGCTGTGGTGAGGGGAACAGGGGCATTTGGCAGGAGCAGGGAAGCCCTTCCTCTGAGGGCAGGGATCCACCCGTTGACTCGAAAGCCCGAAGTCGAGATCAAATGCCCCAGCTCCTGCTCCTTGGGCGCACTCGGCCTAATACCGCTTCTTCCGGTTCCGGTGGCGCTTTTTACCGCCGCTTCCGCCGGGGCGTCTACGCAGGTCCACTTCGTTGCGCGGGCCGTTCTGTTGCGCGCGCAAGAGGTCCGCAGTGTGGGCGAGTTGCGTATCGGGTGCAAGCTTCACCTTGCCCTTGCTCATTTCTGCGAGGTCCTTCAGGATGATCGCGTCGGGAACGGTGTCCCGGTTCCAAGCAAGGAACTGTCGCTTCATCAGGTTCGCCACGAGCAGGGTGTAGGCTTCCCGCACCTCACCAGCTTCCATGGCCGCGCATTGGGCGATCATGCGCTCCACCATCTTGCCATAGTGCCCATACTTGACCGCAGTTTGCGGATAGGGAACGCGCTCAGGCTTGCTTTCCAGTTCCTCCGGCTTGGGCATGGGGAAGGGCGCATCCACATCGAGCTTGAATTCGCTCATGATCCACAGATGGTCCCATAGCGTACGCTCGAAATTGTCGTGGTTGCGCAAGTGCGGGTTCAGGCGTGCGATCACCTGGATGATGGCCTTGGCGGTGCGCGTGCGCTTTTCGCGTCGTCCACTTCCAAGCAATGCTCCACCATGCGTTGCACGTTGCGCCCGTATTCGGGGATGATGAGGCGCGGACGCTGTGTATTGTAGTCGAACGGTGCTGTGCTCATGGGAGCGGATCGGGAAAGGATGGAAGCGCGCAACAACGAACGATCGTGGGCGCAGGGACGAAAGTAGGGAAGGCCCCGTCGCCGTGGAAGCCCCTCCTACATTTAGCGACCTGCCGCCAGCCTTCGATGCGCCCAAAGGTCTTCATCAATACCCGCTTCAACATGGTGATGAAGGGGGGTGTACACCATACGGACAAGAGCGGTACCGCCACGCGCACCAATGAGTGGCTCACCAGGCGCTTCGAACTTTTCGAGCGGGTTTGCCTTCCATCGTTGATGGCCCAAACGGACACCGACTTCCATTGGCTCGTGTTCTTCAGCGACCGAACGCCGGAGCCCTTCCTCAAGCGCATCGCCGAACTTCACCGACGCTTTCCTCCTTTCATCCCCTGCTTCCTGCCGGCCTTCCAGCAGCAGGAAAGGCGCTTCAAACTTGAAGTCCATGCGCGGTTGGAGCCGATTGATGAATACATCATCACCGCGCGTATCGACAACGACGATGCCTTCCATCGCAGCTTCATCGAGCGGTTGCGCAACGAATTCCATGGCCAGGAAGATGAGATCATCAACTTCCTGAACGGCCTCCAGTACGATCAGGAAAACGGAGTGCTCGTGTTCGTGCGAAAGGCCAGCAATCCCTTCATCGCACGGATCGAACGGGTCAAGGGGGGCAAGGCACTCACGGTGTTGGATGTGATGCACCACGATGCGGCGGCCACCGGCCTTCTTCGTAACGTGGATACCATCCCGCTTTGGTTGCAGTTGATCCACAGGGGCAACCTGGAGAACGGGCTTACCTCAGCCAGCGTCCGGTTCAGCATGGACCTGGAGAAGGAGTTCGGGATCCCCGGCCCCACACGGATCAACGTTGTGCGATCGATCTTTTTCGCACTGAAGCATCGTCTTGTCAAGCCACCGATGCGCATGGTGCGCCGAGTTGCACGGCGTGTGCTCAAGGGCTGATCGTCAGCCACCATCGCGGTACATGCGCACCCATTCGGGATCCTGCATGTCGCGCAGCAAGCGCAGGGCATCCTTGCCGAAGTAAGGTCCGTGCCAATGCGGGTACTCTTCCGTGCGATAGGCTTGCAGCAGGATCTGCTGGCGGTCGGAAGGGCGGAATTCCTCACCGGCCCACCCAGTTCCACGTCCCTCCACTGCGGCACCTCTGTAGCGCAACTTCCATAGATCGCGAATGGACGAACAGTCAAGGCCCGTGTGCAGTTGGCCGTCTTCACTGTACGCCGCGCAACCAGCGATGCCGTATTCCTCGAAAAGGTCGAGACCTTCAATGTTCGCACGGCTTTCTTCGAGCCCTGCCATTTGAAGGATGTAGGTCCCCACGCGCATCGGCCGGCTGTCCACCACCTTGTTGTCGAGCACGGTGTACATGAAGAGCGCATACATCTCGCCTTGCGCTGTGGGGTTCAGGCTGAAGCCGAACTCGAAACGGGCGTAGGGTGCTGGCTTTTCTACAGGTCGAAGGAACGAGGACAACACCAACGCCGCAGCGGATAGTACCCCCCAGCGCATTGCACTAAGGCGGAAGCGAGTGTTGGTGGCGCCCATCGGGCGCGTTCAACGGATGAAGGTGTATGTAGTTGCCAGTAGTTGCTCCGCGACGGGCTGCAATCAGTCGTCATCGTCAGGTGAAGCGATTAGTTCAGGCCCGACTCTATGCCTGAGAGAAAACATGATGGGTACGCAGCTTTCGCGTATTCCCGACCCAACTTATTCTACCGCCAGTAACCCAGAAGAGCGCGATCGAAGCCAGCATGCCGAAAATATTCCAGCGGAGAGCGACTGAGTTGATGTTTCCAGCCCACAACAATTCCCAAAGTTGGTAGACCAATAGGATTAGTGCGAAGGTCGAAATCACGAGCGCAATTTTCGACATCGTTACCAGGAAGCGGAAGTTCAGTGCGTGGTTCCAAGCGTGGTATGGGACCCTGCCTGGAGCTTTGTGTTGGACGAAGGCGGAAACGAACCTTGTAAAGCCCTGAATCTTCAGTTCAGTGGAAAAAACATTCGGAAAGTCCATGCCATCGTGGGAGCCGTAAATCGAAAAGAAAGACAGCGCATACCATTTTTTGCGATGGAGAATGCTGTCCTTGAATCGGAATGCGCATTCTCTTAGCCCATACCCATCTCCGTCCGTACTCAATCGAGCGTATGGCTGAGCGAATGCGGAGGCGCGGAAGTTTCGCGAGAACAGATCCGGAGAATGGTCTTCACTTCGCTTTTCAAGAACGCCCGTACTGATGAGCCAATCCAGTTCGTAGTTCAATGCAAGCACTA
>JADJDP010000009.1 GCA_016702645.1 Flavobacteriales bacterium | reverse complement strand
CAAGCAGCGCTGGCATGGACCTCCGCGCCAACCTCGAGGTGTCCATACCACTGGCTCCCGGCCAACGCGCGCTCATCCCAACCGGCCTCTTCCTGGAACTCCCAGAAGGCACCGAGGCCCAGGTGCGTCCCCGCAGTGGGTTGGCCTTCAAGCACGGGGTCACGGTCCTCAACGCGCCGGGCACCATCGACGCCGACTACCGGGGTGAGGTGGGCGTGCTGCTCATCAACCACGGCCAGGAGCCTTTCGAGGTGAAGGACGGGGAGCGCATTGCCCAATTGGTGGTGGCGCGCTACGTCCGGACCACATTGGAGGAAAGTGCGGACCTTCGCGGCACAGAAAGAGGGGCTGGGGGCTTTGGCCACACCGGTACCCGCTGAGCGAGACCCACGGAATGAAGATCATCGTCCCCATGGCGGGTATGGGCAAGCGGATGCGCCCGCACACCCACACCACCGCCAAGCCCCTGCTGCCCATCGCGGGCAAGCCCATCGTGCAACGTCTTGTGGAGGACCTGGCCGCCGTGGCTGGTGAGGCCGTAGAAGAGGTCGCCTTCATCGTCCACCCATCCTTCGGGAAGAAGGTGGAGGACGAGTTGCTCGGCATCGCGAAGGCGATCGGCAGCAAAGGCAGTATCCACTACCAAAGAGAAGCACTCGGCACGGCCCACGCCATCCTCTGCGCCGAGCCCGCGCTCAATGGGCGCATCATCGTGGCTTTTGCCGATACGCTCTTCCGCGCGCAACTGAAACTCGACAAGGATTGCGACGGCGTGATCTGGGTGAACAAAGTAGAGGACCCGCGCGCCTTCGGTGTGGTGAAGCTCGACTCCACCGGCATCATCACGGAGTTCGTGGAGAAGCCGCCCACCTTCGTAAGCGATCTGGCGATCATCGGCATCTACTACTTCGCCGACGGCGAGTACCTGCGCAAGGAGATGCAGTGGCTCATCGACAACGATGTGCGCGACAAGGGCGAGTACCAGCTCACCAACGCCATGGAGAACATGAAGCAGAAAGGCGCGCGCTTCAAGGCTGGCAGTGTGGATGTGTGGATGGACTGCGGCAACAAGAACGCGATGGTGGACACGAACACGAAAGTGCTTGGCTACCTGAAGGGGGACAAGGGCCTGGTGAGCAACAGCCTGAAGAGCGAGAACAGCGTGGTGATCGCCCCCTGCTTCATCGGTGATGACGTGATCCTCACGAACAGCATCGTTGGGCCGAACGTTTCGATCGAGAAGGGCACGACGGTAACCGGTAGCGTGGTGCGCAATTCGATCCTTCGCGGCATGGTGCGTGTACAGGACTCCGTCGTTGACAACAGCATGATCGGGGAGCGCGCAAGTGTGACCGGTCGTGCCATGGACCTTAGTGTGAGCGACGATAGCACCGTGGGCTGACCATTGAATATGCGCCAACTCCTCCTTCTCCTTCCGTTCGTGCTTGTGGCCTGTGGGGGCACCAAGACCGCCATGGAGCCTGCTCCAACAGACCATGAGGGAGGCCGACCCAGCGCGGATGGCGCCGACGAACGAACCGAGATCATGCGCCTCTTCATGGAGGCAACGCAGGCGCGCCTGGGGGGTCAATTACCAAAGGCGGTCTCGTTGTACCAACAGTGCTTGAAGGCCGATCCTCAGAACGCTGCCAGCATGTTCGAGCTCGCAAAGCTCTATCACGCATCCCAGCAGTTCGAGCCTGCGGTAGCCATGGCGAAGCAAGCCGTGGAAACGGAGAATTCGAACATCTGGTACCGTTTCCTGCTTGCCGATCTGTACAAACAGAACAGCCAGGCGGAAGACGCCGCAGCCGTGTACAAGGGCATCGTTGCGCAGTGGCCCGATCGTTACGAAGTATACCTGGACATGGCCGGGGCTTACGCCTACGCGAACAAGATCGGAGAGGCGCTGAAGGTCTACGCCGATATGGAGAAACGTTTCGGGTTGAACGAAGAGCTGATCTCCCACCAGTTCAGTACGCTGATGGAGGCGGAGAAGTACCCGGAGGCACAGCAGTTGGTACAGCGCGCCATTGCCCAATATCCAAGTGACGCGCAGTACGCGGCGATGCTCGGCGACCTCTACGACCAACAAGGCTTGCACGAACAGGCGCTGGAGAAGTACCAGCAGGCCCTTGCGCTCGACCCGGGCAACAGCATGCTACGCATCGCGCTGGCCGAGCACTACTACGGCACCGGTCGTATGGACGACGCCTACCGCGAACTCGGCGAAGCCTTCATGGACCCCGAACTGGAGGTGGATGCCAAGATGCAGGTGCTCATCGGATTCTTCGAGATGACCGAGCGGGAGGGCGAAAAACCGGGACAACGCGAGGACCTCATCAAGCGTTCGTATGCGTTGATCGAATCGCTGGAGCGAGCGCACCCCGAGAGCGGCAAGCCGCACACCATCCACGGCGATTTCCTGCTGCGCGATGGCAAGATCCCCGAGGCGCGCGATGAGTTCAAGAAGGCGCTCATGCTGGAGAAGGACCGCTTCCCGATCCACCTTCAAGTGTTGCAGCTCGACCTGCAGTTGAGCGACCACGCCGCTCTGGCTGCCGATGCCGACAGCACGATCGAGCTGTTCCCCACGGTACCCGAGCCCTATCTCTACAAAGGCTTGGGCCTCTCTCAATTGGGCCGCTTCGCTGATGCGGAGGAGGCCTTCATCACAGGACGGGACCTGGTGGTCGACAATCCGCAACTCACCGCACAGTTCTGGAGCAGCTTGGGCGAGAGCTACAACGACGCGAAGCAGTTCGCCAAGAGCGACCAAGCCTATGACAAAGCGCTCGCGATCGTTCCCGACGATGCCAACACGTTGAACAACTACGCCTACTACCTCAGCGTGCGGAACGAGGAATTGGAAAAGGCGGAGCGCATGAGCAAGCGTTCCAACGAACTCGCTCCGGGCCAACCCAGCTATCAGGACACGTATGCATGGGTCCTCTTCCGATCGAAGAAGTACGCCGAGGCGCGTATTTGGATGGAGAAGGCCATCGCGGGGTCGCCCTTGCCCAACGGCGAACTGCTGGAGCACTATGGCGACATCCTCTTCGAACTGGGCGAAGCCGCCAACGCATTGGAGCAGTGGAAACTGGCCAAACAACGCGGAGGAACCAGCGACGCGATCGACCGCAAGATCAACGAAGGCAAGCGCGTGGAATGAGCAAGGGCGCAGCAGCACTGATCACCCTGGTGCTCCTGTTCGTTGCGTGCAAGAGCGGTCGCCCCATTACCCTGTCGAACCGAGAGGTGCCCGCCCGATCGGCGGAGAAGATCATCGAGCGCCTGCTCGCCCGCGACACACTTCAAGCACGCTATTACACCGCGAAAGCGGGGGTGGAGATCGAGGTGGCCGACGAGCACAAGAGCTTCAAGGCACAGGTGAAGAGCGTGCGCGATAGCGCGGCGTGGATCAGTGTGGTGCCAGCGCTCGGTATCGAAGTTGCGCGCGTGCTGCTCACGGATGATAGCCTTAAGATGTTGGACAAACTCCACGACCAATACTTCGTTGGTGACACTGCGGCGGCCAAGAAGAGGTTCGGCATGCAGCCGAGCCTATCGCTCTTCCAACAAGCGCTGCTCGGCAAGGCCATCGGACTCGATCCCCGGAGAAATACCGCATCGACCGTGAGGATGGGCAGTACGTGCTCACCAGCAAGGAGAAACGCCGCTTCGTGCGTGCAGCGGAGGACATGAGCCCAAGTGACACCCTTGCCCGCGACCGGGATATGGGCGAACGAAGGTTGGAGCGAACGTTGCGAAAGGCCGAGGAGCGCGATGCCATTGTGTACCGCTACTGGGTGGAACCGGACAGCTTCCGGGTCTCGCGCGTACAAATCGTGGACCTCGTACGCGACCAGACCGCCGATGTGCGTTATGAAGAGCGGGGCGGTGCCGAACAAGGCTTCCTTCCAACCCGGATCCGCATCACCCTGAGCGAACCCACACGCATGGCCAGTGGCACCCTGGAGATCTCCCGTATCGACCTCGAAGGTCCCTTGCAGTTGAACTTCAAGATCCCCGAGAAGTATGAGCCAATGCCGTAACTGTCCCTGGCGAGCATTGCTGCTCTTGCCACTGCTCCTGCTCCTTGCTTCCGCCCACGGTCAGTCGAAGAAGGAACTGGAGAAGAAACGCGATGCATTGGACAAACAGATCCGCACCACCACCGCACTGATCGAACAAGCGCGGAAGGAACAGCGCGTGACACAGGAGCAACTGCACTTGCTCGAGAGCCAGATCGAGGCACGTTCGGCCCTTATCCGCACCATGGACGGGGAGTTGCGCCGTGTGGACCAACGCATCATCGAGGACGAGGAGTTGATCGCCTCGCTCCGCGATGACCTCAAGAACCTGCGTACCGACTATGCACGCATGTTGCAGTTCGCATACCGCAATCGCAGTGCGTACGATCGCATGAGCTACCTCTTCGCGGCGAGCAGCTTCCAGCAGGCCTACAAGCGCAGCCGCTACCTGAACCAGATCGCGGAGCAACGCAAACGACAGGTGACCTTGATCACCGAAACGCAAACGACCATCGATGCGCGCATCGCTGGGTTGAAGGAGCAGCGGGAAGAGAAGAACCGCCTCCTGGGCCAGCAGGTGAACGAGAAGCGCAAACTCGATGGCGACCGCAGCGGCCAACAGAGCGCACTCAATAGTTTGAAGAAGGAGGAGGGCCGTTTGCGGGAAACCCAGCGCAAGCAGGAAAAGCAGCGCAAGGATCTGGAGGCGGCAATTCGCAAGGCGATCAAGGACGCCATGGGACCGAAGCCCGGTGCCGCAGGAAGCAAACCGGCCAAGCTGGAGCTGTCGCTAACTCCCGAGGCACGCGAACTCAATGCCGATTTCGAAAAGAACAGGGGCAAGCTACCATGGCCGGTGGAGAAAGGCGTGATAACGAGCCGCTATGGCAAGCAACCGCACCCGGTGCTCAAGGGCATCACCATCGACAACAACGGCATCGACATCACCACCGAGAAGAACGCCAGTGTGCGAGCGCTGTTCCGGGGTGAGGTGAGCAGTGTGATCGTGCTACCCGGTGCGGGGAAAGCCGTCATCATCAGCCATGGGGCCTACCGGACGGTGTACAGCAATTTGCGCGAGGTGAGCGTGGCCAAGGGCCAGAAAGTGGATACCAAACAGACCTTGGGGACCGTGCTCACCGGAGATGATGGGGCGGTAGCCCATATCGAGGTCTGGAAGATCACCAGCGAGGGCCTCGTGAACGTGGATCCGGCGGGGTGGATCTTCCGCTGAGGGGGCCACTTTGCCGCCTTCCAAGACCTACCTTTGGGGCCGGATCAAGTCCCTGCCCATGAGCTTCCTCCCTCTCTTTTTCGCGCTCCAGTTGCTCGCCCCTTGGCACATCATCGTCATCGTGCTGGCCATCCTCCTGCTTTTCGGGGGCAAGAAGATCCCCGAACTCATGAAGGGGCTCGGCCAGGGCATCAAGGAATTCAAGGACGCCAAGGATGGCGCTTCCGAGAAGAAGGAAGAAGGCAAGTAGTGCGCTTGCGCCGCCGAGCGCTCCAAGTATCGTGACCACGAGCAAGACCCTGAGCGAAGCACGCGATGTGCTTGCCCGTAATGGCAGCATTGTATCCTCCACGGAAGCGGCCATTGCTTCCGCCGAAGCGAACAAGGACCTCAACGCCTTTCTGGAAGTGTTCTCCACCAGTGCGCTTGAACAAGCCGCGCGTGTGGATGCGAAACGAGCCACCGGCGATGCTGGCCCACTCGCCGGGCTGATCCTGAGCATCAAGGACAACATCTGCTACAAGGACCACAAAGTGGGCGCGAGCTCACGTATCCTTGAAGGCTTCACTTCGCTGTACAGCGCAACGGTAGTGGAGCGCTTGCTCGCCGCCGATGCGGTGATACTCGGTCGCACCAACTGCGACGAGTTCGCCATGGGCAGCAGCAACGAGAACAGCGCCTACGGCAAGGTCCTCAATCCCGTGGACAAGCGCATGGTGCCGGGCGGAAGCAGTGGTGGCGCGGCCTCCAGCGTCGCAGCAGGCATCGTTCACGCAGCGCTCGGTTCCGACACCGGTGGTAGCATCCGCCAACCGGCATCGTTCACCGGCACCATCGGCTTCAAGCCCACCTATGGACGCGTGAGCCGCTATGGCCTCATCGCGTTCGCAAGCAGCTTCGACCAGATCGGCCCCTTCGCACATACGGTCGAAGACATCGCTGCGGTGTATGAGGCGATGGCCGGAAACGATCCGCGCGACAGTACCACCAGCCGCAAACCGGTTGAGCGGGTCACACTTGCACATCCTGGAAAGCTCCGCATCGGCTACTTCCGCGAAGGGCTGGAAAGGGCCGGCATGGATCCCGAGGTGGTAGCCCACCTGCAAGCACATATCGACCGATTGAAGGCGGATGGTCATGTGGTGGAGCCGATCGATGTTCCGTTGCTGGACCACCAAGTACCTACCTACTACATCCTGGCCACGGCGGAAGCGAGCAGCAACCTCGCGCGCTTTGATGGCATCCACTTCGGCCACCGTAGCAAAGCCGCGAATGGTGTGGAGGAAACCTATCGCCTCAGTCGCAGCGAAGGCTTCGGCCCGGAAGTGAAGCGGCGCATCCTGCTCGGCACCTTCGTGCTCAGTGCGGGTTACTACGATGCATACTACGGCCAGGCACAACGAGTGCGCCGCATCATCCGCAACAAAACGCTGGAGGCTTTCGAGAAGTACGATATGGTGCTCGGGCCAACCTGCCCGACCACGGCATTCGCGCACGGTGCCATCACCGATCCTGTGGCCATGTACCTGCAGGACATTTTCACCGTGCAGGCGAACCTCGCTGGAACTCCTGCGATCAGCCTGCCCACCGGTATTCATACCAATGGGCTCCCCTTTGGCGTGCAGTTGATGGCGAAGCCTTTCGATGAGGCGCGCCTGCTGGCGGCGGTGAAGCATTTGTTCTAGGCGTCCACATCCCCCTGTGGACGAACCGCCCACATACTACGGGGGAGCTTCCTGCGTAGTACAAGTACCTTCGGCACTCCCGCTTTGGCGGAATGAAACAGATGCATATCCACCTGCTCCTTTCCTGCTGCGCGATGGCTCCCGCCTTGCTGTTGGCGCAACCGGACAGTACCGCCGTTCGACTCAGCACCGATGATCCGGTCGTCGCACGTCTGGACGACCTGGCCGCGTTACCGTGGATCCAGCGTTCCACCTTCAGCACTGACACCGCAGCGCACAACGTGCATGGCTTCACCTCTGCACAAGTTCCCGTTTGGTCCGCAGGCGAAGTGCAGCACCGCCTCACGGTGCTCGATGAGCGCACACCCTTCAACCTCATCTACAACCAACCGGTCCAGGCCTACATCGACCTGTACACCGTGCGCAAGCGCGAAATGAGTTCGCGCATGCTCGGTCTTGCGGAACTCTACTTCCCCGTTTTCGAGGAGCAACTGGATCGCTACGGCATCCCGCTGGAGATGAAGTACCTCGCCGTGGTGGAGAGCGCGCTCAATCCCGCTGCACGTTCGCGCGCAGGTGCCGTGGGCCTGTGGCAGTTCATGTTGCCAACGGGCAAGATGTACGGCCTTCATGCCGACAGCTATGTGGACGAGCGGCACGACGTGTACAAGAGCACCGAGGCCGCATGCCGCTACCTGAAGTACCTACACGGTTTGTATGACAACTGGGAGATGGCCCTGGCTGCATACAACTGCGGGCCGGGCAATGTGAACAAGGCGATCCGCCGAAGCGGTGGCCAGATGGACTATTGGAAGATCTACGACCACCTTCCACGCGAAACACGCGGCTATGTGCCTGCTTTCATCGCCGTGAACTATCTCTTCTCCCATCACGCGGACCACAACATCTACCCCATCGCGCCAGCCTATTGCGCGTACGAAGTGGATACGGTACAAGTGTGCTATCCGCTAGACCTGGCCGCCGTCGCGGTACTTACCGGCGGAACCGTGCAAGAGCTCCGCGACCTCAACCCCTCCTTCAAGCTGGGGGTGGTGCCGGACGTGGACGAACCCGTGAGCATTTACTTGCCCAAGGACGCGGCTGGCATTTACGTCTCCAACGAAGAGGCCATGCGCTACAGCTACCAGGCTGCACGTGCTACTTCGGCAACGGTGGCAACAGATGCCCAACTACCAGCCATCGCGCAGGAAACAACGGAGAAGAAACATACTGTACGACGCGGGGAATCGCTCGGCAGTATCGCCAACAAATACGGCACGTCCGTGAGCGCGTTGAAGCGATTGAACGGATTGCGCAGCGATATGATCCGTCCCGGACAAACGCTCGTGGTAAAGCGAAGCCCGGCGAAGACCACCGAGCGAACAGCGGCTGCCGAGCCCGGTTCGAACACCGAAGGCATCTACCATGTGGTACAGCCAGGCGATACGCTGTGGAGCATCGCGCGGTGCGCGCACCGCAGGGGTGATCGTTGCGAGTTCGTTGACCTTCAAGCAATAGCATCCTGCGCGGTGTCGTTTTATCCACAGCGCGGCGCGTTGTGTTGAAAAATGGAACGTGCGTTCGGTATCACATCCATCTACTTTTCCGGAGCATTCACCGATCCATGGACTTCGCTCATATCCGTCAATACGCTCATCGCCACTGTCGCTTCAAGCTGCGCAGCGGAAAGGAGATCTACGGCGTGGTGTGGGAAGTGGAGACCTCGGACAACGTTGGCGGTAGCGCCAGCAAACGCTTGTTCTTCGCTAGTGTGCGCGACTACGAGCGGTTGCAGAGCAGTGCAACACCCGTGCAGGTGATCTCCATGCAACCCGAAGAGATCGTTGGCGTGGAAAGTTTGGCGAGCTAGGACACGCGGCTCGTCGGCGAGCTCCGATCGTGCTCTTCCACTGAAAGGTCAACGGCGTGCGTGCGCAACCAATGATCGCTTTGGCCTTGGTTCATTGCACCATCAGCTTGCGCGTGCGCACGCCGTTTTCTGTGATCAGGCGGACCAAGTAGGTGCCTGATGGGTAAGGTCGAAGGTCGATCGTGCACTGGTCGACACCCGAGGCCGGTCCACTGATCAAGACCCGACCGTTCAGATCCATCATTTCGATGCGCTGCGATCCAGCGGCCGGAGAGATGCGCAAGACCACATGATCCTTCGCGGGCACGGGGAACAGATCGAAGGCCCCATCGAGGTCCGCGTGATCCAATAGTCCTACCTGTAGCTGCTGGAATACGATATCAAGCAGCGCTGATGCGATCGGACCGCGAGGTGCATTGTTGCGATTGATGGAGAGCGTGAGCGTAACGCTGTCCATCTCGTTATGGATGCTGAGCTGGGTGAACCCATTGATATCGCCCCCGTGCCCGAAGTAGGTGCGGCCCGCGAACACATACCGCATAGTGCCGAAGCCGTAGCCCGTTGCCCCACCGCCCATGTTCACATTGGTGGATACACGCATGGTATCCCTCGTGGCAGGTTCGAGAAGGCCGCCGCTGAAAAGTCCACGGTTGAAACGCGCCACGTCCCAAGGCCGCGAGACCAAAGCCCCCGCAGCGAACACCATGCTGGCAAAGCTCGGCCCGAGGAAGTAGGTCATGTCGTCCGTGTACGTGTTCGCCGCGCTCAGCGAACTCCAGCCCGGAACAAGCGGGCCACCAAGTGCCTCGGTTGGCCTGAAGAAGGTCTGATCCATGCCCAACGGTTCGAGGATCCGCGTACGAAGCGCCTCCGCATAAGGGACACCTGTGATCTGCTCGATGATCATGCCAAGCAGGACGTAGTTCGTATTGGAATAGGTGAACGCCGCATCTTGGGCGAAGAGCGGGTCATCACCGAAGGTTTCGATGGCGTCCTGCGGGTCCCAGATGTAGTTGGGGTTGAGCAGCCACGAGTTGGCCGCGTTCGGATCCGCGACCAGGTCGGCCAGCCCACTTCGATGCTTGAGCAGGTGGCGGATCCTGGTGTTCGAAGGAACATGCAGGATCGTCGGCAAGAAAGCCCCCACCGTGTCGTCGAGTTCCAGCTCGCCCTCCTCCATCAATTGCATGATCAATGTCGACGTGAACAACTTGGTCACACTCGCCTGCTGGAAAAGGAGCGCCGTGTCCATCGGCTCCTGCGTGTAAATGTTCGCTACACCCGCGGCTCCGTTCCAAAAACGACCACCTGGCAACAGCAATGTGGCCGAAATGCCGGGCACATCGTACGCGTTCACGCAACTGTCCAGCTTTTGTTGGAGCACGGCCGCAAAGGCTGGACTTACGGGTGTCTGGGACCTGGCCGCGACCCCTAGGAATACGACAGCCAACTGGAGCGCGGCGCGTAGCATTTGCTTCATGGTAGTAGACTTGGTGCCCAAAGCAACCCCGACCTGCAACCACATGGGTTGTCAAATCCTGCTCGATCCACCAACCGTTGCCGAGGGTGGTTGGCCGAACCTCCGCTTGAACGCCTTGCTAAAACTCGCAAGGTCCGGGAAGCCACATTGCATGGCGGCGATCGAGACCTCGGCTCCTTTCATGATCATCTCTCTTCCATGCACGAGGCGCAGCGCCAGATGGTATTGATGTGGTGTGATACCATGCAAAGCGCGGAAGGCCCGGAAAAAATGGAACTCGGACATGGCCGCTTCACTTGCCATGACGCGAACATCGAGAGCCGTTTCTTGGTTGGCGTGCATGAACGCTCGGGCTCGCTCCACGCGGCGGAAGAGATCCTTGCGCGTACCGGACCTTATCGCCCCGATCCTCCGCAAGCCCGGTACAAGCGCCCAGTGATCGGCGATCACGGCTTCTGCCAAGGCCAGGTACACTTCCCGCCCGATATCATGCGCGCGGTAGGGGTCGACGTGAATTACATCCGACAATCGTTGCATGATGACACCCACATGCGTTCCGCTGGCGGTGTGGATGTTCTCCGGGAACTCCTCGCTCGTGAAGAACGATGCAAAGGATGGCTCATCCATCGCCTCAGGGAGGGTGCAAGCCGACACCATACCGTTGAGCACGCCGGGGGTGAGGTCGGCGCAAAGCCCGAGAACAGGAGCGGCGCTTTCGATCGATACACGACCCCTGCAGTGGGCGTTCGCCAGCAGGTAGCTCCCATCCCGCACGGCATAATGGTTCCCGTTCACCGTATAGCGCTCGGTGCCATGCATCACGTACTTGATGGCAAAGCCCCCGAAAGGGATCTCGCGGTCCAGCGCCTGCAAAACGGAGGACCCCATCACCGGTCCGGTCATGCGCGAACGGGGCGCGTTGATGTTGCTCTGATCGACGACGAGGTACATCGCAGGCGAATGTGCGGAGTCCCCGGCAACTCGCGCCGGGGCAAGCGAACAACGGTCCGCCATCGGCCAGCAACGGTGGCGATGGACAAGGGCGCTACTTCACCAAGCCTGCCTGCTCCAGGAAGAACGCGTAGATCAGCGCCACCTCCTTCAGCGATTCAAAGCGGCCTGAAGCACCGCCGTGGCCCGCTTCCATATTGGTGAAGAGAAGGATCGGGGCGTTCGACTTCTGGTGCTCGCGCAGGCGCTGTACCCATTTGGCCGGCTCCCAATACTGTACTTGGCTATCGTGCAGGCCGGTGGTCACGAGCAATGCAGGGTAGTTCGCGTCCTTCACGTTATCGTACGGCGAGTATGCCAGCATGCGATCGTATGCCTCCTTTTCCTTGGGGTCGCCCCATTCATCGAACTCTCCGGTGGTGAGCGGTATGCTCTCGTCGAGCATCGTCGTCACCACATCCACAAAGGGCACCTCTGCACATGCCGCCTTCCAGCGATCGGGGCGCATGTTCACCACGGCACCAACGAGCAAGCCTCCTGCACTACCGCCGAGACAGAAGATCCGCTTGGGGTCGGCGTACTTCATCTTCTCCAAATGATCAGCACAATCGATGAAGTCGGTGAAGGTGTTCGCCTTGTGTTCCATCTTCCCGTTCTCGTACCAGTTACGACCAAGCTCTTCTCCACCTCGGATGTGAGCGATGGCGTAAACGAAACCACGATCGAGCAAACTCAGGCGCGCGCTGCTGAAGGTGGGATCGATACTGCTGCCGTAGCTACCATATCCGTACAGAAGCAATGGAGCGCTTCCGTCGAGCTTGGTGCCTTTCCGATAAACGATGCTCACGGGAACTTTCACGCCATCACCCGCAGGTGCCCAGATCCGCTCGCTCGTGTAATCCTCGCGCTTGAAGCTTCCGACGACCTCCTGTTGTTTGAGCAGGATGTCAGTGGCGGCGTTGAGGTCGTGCTCGTACACGCTACCCGGGGTGGTTAGGGATGTGTATCCGTAGCGCAGTTTGTCGGTATCCCATTCCGGGTTCGTTCCGCTGTACGCCACATAGGCCGGATCGGTGAACTGTATCTCATGCTCCTTGCCATCGCTCAGGCGGCGCACACGGATATGGGTCAGACCTTCCCGCCGTTCGGTGATCACCAAATGGTCGCGGAAGGTGTCCACATCCTCCAACAACACCTCTGCGCGGTGCGGCACCACCTCCTTCCACTTCGTTTTGTCGGCCGTTGCTCCCTCGGCACATTCCATGAGGCGGAAATTCTGGGCGTTCCAATTCGTCATGATGTACCACTTGCCGGGGTTTCCCTGCACATGCATCACGGAATGCTCGTGTTCTTCCTCGCGCGGCAGGAAGACTTGGAAGTTGCCCGTGGGCTGGTCCACCGGCAGGAAGAGGTGCTCGCTGTTGAGCGTGCTTTCGGTACCGATCATCACATAACGCTCTGAGCGACTACGGTACACATCGCAACTGAAGGCACTGTCCTTCTCCTCGTAAACGACCACATCGGTCTTGGGGTCGGTGCCGAGCACGTGCCGATAGATGCGGTAGCTGCGTAAGGTCTTGTCCTTGCGCGGATAGAACACCGTCTTGTCGTCCGCCCAGGCGCACCCCCCACCGGTATTGGTGATCACATCGGACAGGTCGTTACCGGTGGTCATGTCGCGGAAGCGGATCTCGTACTTACGCCGACTGACAACATCCACGCTGTACGCAACGATGTTGTTGTTCGGGCTCACCTCAAAATCGCCGAGGTCGAAATAGCTGTGCCCCTCGGCCATTTTGTTCTCGTTGAGCAGTTCGAGCCAGGCGGCATCGGCATCCTGCGGCGCGGTCGACGAGGTTGCCTTCGCGCGCATGTGCACTGCGTACTCCTTCCCTTCATCGAAGCGCTGCTGGTACCAGTATCCGTTCTCGCGATACGGAACGCTGAGGTCCGTTTCCTTGATGCGGGCCTTCATCTCGGCGAAAAGGTCCTCGCGAAGCTCCTTCACAGGGGCCAGCGCGGCTTCGGTGTACGCGTTCTCCGCGTTGAGATGATCGACCACCTCCTTGGTGTGTGCGTCGGGAGGGTCGGCGTTCCGCTGTTCTTCGGTCAGGCGCATCCAGTAGTACTCATCATTGCGCGTATGACCGTGCGCGGTGATCTCATGTTGGCGTTTTGGTGCCACAGGTGGCGCAAGCAATTCAGTGGCGTTCATGGGCGTTGGGGCGTCCGAGCAAGCAGGCAACAACAGAACGCAGAGCAGAAGTGGACTGGTGGTGCGGCGCATGGTTGGAATAACGGAGGCCGAATGTACACCCGGGTCGTGAGCCTTCAGGCCAGCGTATCGTGCAACACGGCCGGGGACCGCAACTCGCCCATGCCGTCGATGTGCAAGCGGAAGTAGAGCAACAGGTGGTCCAACAGCTCGCGCCTTTGTTTCACCGGGAAGGAGGCCCCGGACAAGTGTTGGAGGTCCACATCGAGCAGTTGGATGAACGCGACGCTCAACGGAGGAGCCATGGTATGGCCGTGCAGCACACCCGCCGGATAGAAGCACCCTTCTTGAAGGTCGAAGTGGTCATCGTTGCCGGACGGTGGCTCCGGGAAGAAGCCCAAATGACCGGACAATTGCACAAGGAACACCAGTGGAAAGCAGCGGAGGTCCGAACCCGTGTCGATCACTTCCAGCGATTCGTGGATGAACCCATCAAGGGCCGGGTCCGCCGTCTCGGCGCGCAGTACTTTGTACAACACCTCTTGGGTGAAGAGGGCCAGCGCAGCACGGATCGGGTCCTGATGCAGGTTCAGGAATGGCCGCTCCACCCGCAACTCGCGCACGGGGTGCAGCTCGAGGTCGGGCCGCTCATCGGCAACGATCTCCACGCGGTTCAAGGGTTGCAACGCCGCTGAGGAGTTCCCCTTCTTGCTGCCTGTTCGCACCACGTAGGAACGAGCCCCCGCATGGCGCGTCCATGCTTTCAGGATCGTGGTGCGGTCGCCATGCCTGATCGTTCTGAGCACGACGGCGTGCGAGGTCTGCAGCATGTGGGTTTGTCGTTCGAGATACCGTTCGACCCCCGCCCGGACGACAGGGTGCTCAGCGAACCACGAGCACTTTCGTATTGCACTTATAAGTGCCCGTGATGTCCGTGGCGAAGATCATGTATACGCCCGTGGCCACGCGATTGCCGCTCATATCATTGGCGTTCCAAATGGCCTGGCCGCCCAATGATGTGGTGCGATACACGAGATTGCCGCTCACATCGGTGATCTTCACTTCGCTATCGCGCACCAACCCGGTGATGGCAACAGGACCTGTGTAGCTCTCGCGAACAGGATTGGGGAACACACTGGCGCAACTTGCCTCATCGCCGCCTTCAATGGCATCGTTGCGGTAGCCGATGATACCCCGATCGGTACCGAAGAAAACTTCACCGGTGACCTCATCTATGGCGATCGTGGTGATGGTGTTGCTCGGCAGCGGACTGTTCTCCTGTGTGAAGTGTTGGATCTGTTCGCGACCATCCGCGCTCACCAGGAAGACCCCGCCTGTTTGCGTACCTATCCATTTCCTGTTGGCACCATCTACCGCAATGCAACTAACGAATTCAGTTTCAAGAAGGATCTGCACGTTGCCGTCCTGTTCGATGAGGATCTGTTGGGCGTCATAGCTGCCGTCATCCCCGAAGATGGCGGATGGGGTGTAGAAGACCGCGATGCCCTTGCTTGTCCCCACCCAGATCTGACCTTCCTTGTCCTCCGCAACGCAGAACACGTCGGGCGATGGAAGCCCGCCAGTACCGGGCGTATTGTTGATCAACTTCCATTGGTCATCGCTCGTCTCCTGGATGGTTCCGCCATCGTTGAAGACCAGCAGCGAGTTGCCGCGTGGCCGAACGATCCACTTGTAGCCGTTGCTCGCCGCCACGATCTCCGCCAACAGCAGGTTACCGCCAAGGAGCGATCCCGGGGTGAAGCTCTTCCAAGCACCTGCCCGCGTAAGCACTGATACCGGCTCGGAGGACCACGCGTTGGTCATCCACAAATTACCAGAGGCATCATAGCTCAATCCTGCAACGTTCACCTTTCCCGAACCGTCGTTCGTAACGATGCCGAGCGAACTGTTGCCCGCTGTGTAATTCGCCACCGCATCGCGGCCCCTGAACTCGATCAGCCCATCATCCCAACTTCCGCCGAAGGCATGGTCGGGATCGTTGGGGTCGACCGCCACGACCATCATATCGTTCACGACCGAACCGAACGCGTTTCCCGCAGCCATGATCGCATTGTTGGTGAGATCGGTTGTGCGCCACTCTCCCCCCACGTAGTGATGCACCCCGTCCTTGAGGAACTTGTTCCCCCAATTGCCCTCGATGCCCCCGGTGGCCACATAGAGGGCGCCACCACGAGCGTCCATGCGGTACGCGCTAGCATTGAGCGGTCCGTTGGGGCGCACCGTGCTCCCTTGATCACCGCCTGTGCCTTTGGCCAGGCCGGAAACACGATCGGCCACCCACAAGTAACCGGCCGTGGAGCGCACCGCCTTGGCGGGTTGGCAGTTGAGTCCTGCATAACCGTATGTCTGGCCTATGAAACCGAGGTTGCTGTCGAACGTTTGCACGTCGTTCTGGTGTGCCGTCACCAGCAGCGCCCCATCCGCGCTCACGCTCAACCCTCGGTTCCTCCTGCTGAACGCAGGACCGAACCGTTGCCAGGTGTTGTCCTCCTGCAGGATCAGCAGCGTGTCGTTATCATCCACCGTCTTGCGGTAGTTTATGATCGGGTCTCCCGCGAAGGTGATCGCCAGATCGAACGGGCCATCGGCCATTTCGACCCCCATGTCCGTCCGCTTGCGCCAATTGCTGAAGGCCGATAGGTTCGGGGAATTGCGCCACGCCGTAAAGAGCCCGGTGGAAGTAGCAGCGTAGATGGAGTCGGTGGAAAAGGTGAGCGCATTCACCTGCAACTGCCCGCCATTGGGGCCAATGAACCAGGTTTCCTTCACCTCGCGGCGCTCCAGGTCCACCACCACGATACCAAAGCCGCACGCCAGATAGGCGGTCGATCCTTCAAAGTGCACAGAATAGATCGCCTTGTCTCCCAAGATCGCACTGCGCTCTATATCACCCATGTTGTAGCTGGTGGTACCCCGGATCAGGTCCAGGTTGCCATTGCCATAGTACACGAGCAATGTCTGCAACGGTTCGCTCCAAGCAAGGCCTCGAATGTCCACATCGCTGAGCGCGTTGGTCTTGTTGATGCGCTCCATCTCGCCGCTAATGGGATCATAGGAGAACACCCCGGTGCTGGTGGCGCAATAGACGCGCCCACCACCTTCGGCCACATCCACCATGCGCAAATACGGTAGGTGGTCGCGCCATGCGCCTATGGGTTGCTGGCCAGCGGCGTACACGTGGAGAACAAGGACGGGAAGCAGGAAGAGCGAGCGGACGATCAAGGTCATGGCTTCGGTATCGACACTGCGGTCAACGCATTTCGGGCGCGATCGGTATGGACAAGGTAGGGGTGTAAAGGAAAAGTCCCCACCGAGATGGGGACCCTTCGTGGAGGTCGCGTGCGGATTCGAACCGCAGTAGCAGCTTTTGCAGAGCTGTGCCTAGCCACTCGGCCACGCGACCTTGGGAAAAGAACGGGGCCGAAGATAGGCGGAGCTAACCCTCCAACACGTACTCCACCTGCGCGACATCCCCGTTCACGGGTGGACGCTCCTTCACTACGCGCACGCGGAAGCGGCCGACCCCGGGCCATTCGCCCTTGAGCGCTTCCAGGATCCGCCGCGTAACATGTTCGATGAGCCTGCTGCGCTGCGCCATCTGTTCCTTTACGATCGCCGTGATCCGGCCATAGTCCACGGTATCCGCCAGCGCATCGCTGCTTTCTGCCCTGTCGAACGCTCCTTCCACGGAGACGTCCACCACGTACTGGCCGCCAATGCGCGCTTCTTCGGGTAAACACCCGTGGTAGGCGAAGACCCGGATCCCGTTCACTTTGATCAGGCCCATGAGCGGCAGAGGTCGAGCCCGACCTTCAAGCGAAGGACCACTTCGTCCTTGCCGAGCAACGCGCTCACGTCGAACATGCCTGGACCCTGCATGCGACCAGCAACGAAGAGGCGATAGATGGGCATCACTTGGCCCACCTTCATGCCTTTCTCCTGAAGCACTTGGTTGAACGCGGGTTCCAACATGACCGGTTCAAATGGTGAGAGGGAGGCAAGTCGGTCGATGTATGCCTCGATGGCTGGTGCTACTTCGGGCTTCCAGCGTTTCCTAAGCTCCTCGTTCGCAGTTGCATTGTCGGTCAGCGGCGTCCCATTGGTGAACAAGTAGGCGCCTTCCAGCATGTCGTCCACGAATGTTGCCCGCTCCTTGAGCAAAACAGCCGCGCTCGTTGCCCGCTCAAGCGTCGCGTTGACGCCGTTTGCTTTCAGCTTGGCCTGTAGCTGCGCCCCCAACTCCGCATCGGGTCGCATGCGCAGGTATTGCTGGTTGAACCACTTCGTTTTCTCCGGATCGAACTTGGCGCCGCCTTTGTGCACTCGCTCCAGGTCGAAAAGCTTCGTCAACTCGTCCAGGCTCATGATCTCCTGATCGGTGCCGGGGTTCCAGCCGAGCAATGCGAGCATGTTGATGAAGGCTTCCGGATAGTAGCCCCTCTCGCGGTAGCCGCTGCTCTTCTCCTTGGTGGTGGGGTCGTACCAATCCAACGAGAACACCGGGAAGCCCAAGCGATCGCCATCGCGCTTGCTCAACTTACCATTGCCATCCGGCTTCAAGATCAGCGGCAAGTGTGCGAAGGCAGGGCGCTCCCATCCGAAGGCCTCATAGATGAGCACATGCAGTGGAGCGCTGGGCAACCACTCCTCTCCGCGGATCACGTGCGTGATTCGCATCAAGTGGTCGTCCACGATGTTCGCCAGGTGATAGGTGGGCATGCCATCGCTCTTGAACAGCACCTTGTCGTCGATGTTGGCACTGTGAACAACCACCCAGCCGCGAATGATGTCCTCGAACCGCACCTCGGCATGCCGCGGCACTTTCAAGCGGATCACATACTGTTCGCCCCTTGCAAGGCGCTCTTTCACCTCGTCGGCACTTAGCGTGAGCGAGTTCTTCATATGCTCACGCGTTACCGCATTGTACGCCGGCGCAGCGACGCCCGCCGCTTGCAGGCGCGCACGCATGGCCTCCAGTTCTTCCGGCGTATCAAAGGCGTAGTATGCCTTGTCCTTTGCGATCAGCTCGTCAGCGTACTGTTTGTAAAGGCCCTTGCGGTCGCTTTGGCGGTAAGGGCCGTCGGGGCCACCTTTCCACGGACTTTCATCGGGAACCAGGCCGCACCACTCCAAGCTCTCCTTGATGTACTGTTCCGCTCCGGGCACGTAACGCGTCTGGTCGGTATCCTCGATGCGCAACAGGAATTGTCCGCCATGCTTCCGCGCGAAGAGGTAGTTGTACAAAGCCGTGCGCACGCCACCCATGTGCAGGGGGCCTGTAGGACTTGGGGCGAAACGAACTCTGACCGACATATGCTCATGAATGCGCTGGGCGCAAGGGCGGCGAAGATACCCGGCGAGGATCGTCGTTACACCTGCACGCCCTTCAACAACAACCGCTGCCACGCGGTGTGTTTGCGCAGATACCCTTTGATCGTCGGGTGGGTGGGGATCAGCTTCAACCGGTTCTCCTCAACCCACATCAAGGTCTTTTCCATCATCACATCCGCCACGCCGAGCGCTTCCACCGGACGGGGCACATCCAGCGTGCCAAGGAAGATGCGATCACCATCACGGTCGTACTCCAGTCGCGCCCTGTATTCTCCCACCCGCAAGACGAACTGACGTGAGTCGGGTTCGTCCGTCAGGATCAATGCCTGTAGGTCGATGGGCGCGGGGCTTGCCTTGGATGCCATGGTGATGGGCCCGCAAAAGTAAAAGGAACCAAGTGAGGTCAAGCTAGTTGGGCCATATACCCCATGAACAGCCTGCATCGGGCGACGATGCGTTCATTGGTCTCGGCGGCCTACCTTGGTCGTCATGCGCTCCCTGCTACTATCCCTTGCCGTGCTCTGCGGTGTTGCTCATGGTGTTGCTCAATGCGGCCCCTGTGTCGTGGGCGATACCTGCACCGTTGACCCACCGTTCCCGGCAGTGTGCCCCTCGGTTACCCCTGCGGGCACCGTTGGGGTTCCCTTCTCGATCGACGTCACTTTTTGGCTCCCCCTTCCTTTCCAGAACCCACCACCCAACTCAACGTGGTTTTGGAAGAAGTGACCCTGATCAGCATAGAGAACCTTCCTCTTGGGCTCACCTACGAGACAAACAGCCCTACGCTGGTCTTTTACCCGCAGCAAGATCCATTTGGCTGTGTGCGTGTGTGCGGAACGCCCATGGTCGCCGGGCAGGATACCATTCGGATCCACGCGATCGCAGAGGGTACGGTTGGTGGCATTGCCACTACACTGAACCAGGATATCAACCTTCCGATCCAGGTTCTGCCACCAAGCCAGGACACCGTTCCGGACTTCACCATGAGCGATACGACGGGCTGTGAACCGGTCACGGTGAACTATACTCCGTTGCTGAGCGGGGCCGGGGTCCTGAGCTCGTACGACTGGAACTTCGGCAACGGGAACTCTTACCAGGGGGCCGACCCTCCCGCACAGACCTATGGCGCGGGCGACTACGAGGTGACCTTGCAGACGACCGTTACCGGTATCATGCTCACGGAACTATCCATCAGTGCGATCAATGACGACTGGTGCGGGGACGTGGATGAGCCCAACCTGCCCTTCGTTGGATGCGTTGGACAACCGGACCTCTACTTCACCGTGATCGACGCACAGTTCGCTTCGTCGCGCTCACCGGTGATCAATAATGTGCAGAGCCATACTTGGAGCGGCTTGAGCATTCCGCTCGGCTTCCCCCCTTTCACATTGCAGGTGTACGACGAGGATGGATTGAGCGACGATGACCTGCTCGGAACCTTCACGTTCGACGCAAGCTTGGGCACCCTGCCGATCAGCCAGGCGGGTACCAGTGGAACGCGAAACGTTCAGGTGCAGACGGTCCAAATCTTCAACTACAACGATTCCGTTCATGTCTTCCCACTGCCGAACACAGCACTAACCCTGAACACCACCACCAATGAACTCTGTGCTGCTGACTTGAGCTTGGTGAGCTACGCTTGGCAATTGGACGGCGTGCTCGTGCCGGGCGAAACAGGCCCTTGCGTTCCTGCGGCCAACGGCGAATGGACCGTGACGGGAACAAGTGCACAGGGTTGCACGAGTTCGTCCACTCTTGAGGTTACCGGTGTTGGAATGAACGATTTGGCGAACGGACGCCTCCTCGACGTCTTTCCAGTTCCGAACGATGGACGGTTCGTGGTGCGTGCTTCGGGCTGGGCGTTGAGCGGGTCGTTTTGGATGCATGTTCTCGATCCTTTGGGCAGGAGCGTGTATGCCGAGCGCATCACGGCTCCGTCCAATGAACTCCTGCGAACGATCGACCTTGGCACCGTTGCCCACGGATCATACAGGTTGCAAGTGAGCGACGGGGCGCATGTGGCCACTCGCCCGCTTGTGGTCGGGCCTCACTAGCAGACGCCCGCGCGCCCCTCTCCCGAGCAAAAGCCATGGTCGCTCCGCGCGTTACGGTGCTTACCACCTTGTACAACAAGGGGCCTTTCGTTGAGGAAGCCATTGAGAGCATCCTCGATAACACGTTCGCCGACTTCGAGCTCCTGGTGGTGGACGACGCAAGCACCGACGATGGGCTCGAACGAGTGCGCCGCTTCTCCGACCCGCGCATTCGGATACTTGTCAGTGATGTGAACACCGGCCGAGCGGCTGCCGCCAACCGTGGCTACGACGCTGCGCGTGGCGATTATGTGGCCGTACTGGATGCGGACGATGTCGCAGATCCGCAGCGGCTGGCGAAACAGGTCGCTTTCATGGACGCGCACCCGGAGATCGATATCTGTGGCAGCTATGCGCGTGTCTTCGGCGCACGTGACCGTGTGGTGGAGTGGCCCACCACGGACGACGAGGCGCGCGGCGTGTTGCTCTTCCAGGATCCTCTGCTCTATGGCTCGGCAATGATCCGACGACCCCTCCTCGAAGCGAACCACTTGCGCTGTAAAGCCGAGTGGCGTGCGCCGGGAATGGACTATCTCTTCCTGCTGTCCATTGCGCAGCACGCTCGTATGGCCACCATCCCCGAGCCGCTGACCAGTTATCGTTTGGGTGAGCAGAACTTCCGCCATGGCCATGATCACTTCAGCGTGCGCCACGCGATCTTCCGGGAGGTGTTCCACTTCTATGACATCCCCGCAACCGACGAGGAAGTTGCGTCGCACCTCTTGTTGGAGCAGTGCTTTCGCGACTTGCCCGACACTACCCGGTTGCGTGCATTGCATGCCTGGGTGGAAAAGCTGAAACCGTTCAACCAAAAAAGAAGACTCTTCCATCCCCAATGGTTCGAGACGCGATTGCAACAGGACTGGCAACGCTGGTTCTACCTGCTCGCCGGCAAACGCCCGGCGACCGCGCTTCTTCACCTGCGCCTGAGCGGCGGCTGGCCCGGCGGACGTCTACTGTACTTGTTCAAGGTGCGCCTGCGCCAACTGTTGGGTGGATGAGTCTGTGATGCTTCCTCCTACCTTGCCCGTTGATCATCCCTCGCATGGCACGAACACTACCCTTCGCCCTTCTTCTCCTCCTTTTCTCCGTCGCTTCGTTGAGCGCTCGTGCGCAATGCGAGGGTTGCGTGGCCGACATGAATTGTACGGTCGACCCTCCGTTCCCAACCCTGTGTCCGGCCAACCCGCCCGATGCGACGTCCGGTGTATACTATGAGGCCGACATCACCTTCTGGATGCCAGTGTCCTTCACGGATCCCGGTTCCGGCTTCACGGTGGACCTCTTGCAACTGACGATCACCGGAGTTTCCGGTCTACCCTTCGGATTGAACTTCACCCCCAGTGAGCCCAGCGGCGTTTACTACCCCCCGGTGAACGAATACGGTTGCGGGCGCATCTGTGGCACGCCACTCGGACAAGGAACCTATCCGGTGCTGATCACGGTGCTCGCGCATGTGAACGCGAGCGGCTTCGAACTGGACGTACCACAGGAGTTCACCACCGTGGTCAACGTACTACCCGGCTCGGGTGCCAACACGAGCTTCTCCTATTCGCCCACTTCGGGCTGTGGAAGTGTCACCAGCTCCTTCCAAGCGTTGATCGATGGAAGCCCTTCTCCGACGAGTTATGCATGGAACTTCGGCAACGGCAATACCAGCACGAGCGCAACTCCTCCTGACCAGACCTATGACACGCCCGGTGATCATGTGATCACATTGGAAACGACCATCGGCGGGTACGTGCTGAACGCGGTCGCGGTGACGGGAACGAACACCAACTGGTGCGGCGATGTGGAGGAACCCGATGTGCCATTCGTGGGCTGCACGGGAAGCCCGGACCCTTACTTCGTCCTCACCAACGGCGGTGGAGGAACCTTCACGTCAAGCACGGTGGACGACTCCAATACGGCTAGCTGGACCGGTCTCGGTATCCTCTTGGACAACCCGCCTTATTCCATCGCATTCTATGATGAGGATGTCGTTAGCCAGAACGACCTGCTGGGCACCTACAACATTCCCGCGAACGGCGAAGGCACCTACTTCATCAACGTGGCCGGTGGCACCACGGGAAGCTTGCAGATCAGCAACGAACCCCAGCAGGTGTACACGGACAGCGATACCGTTACGGTCTACGCCGTGCCTGATGTGGTGCTCGTGGAAGACGAGCTCACCGGGGAGTTGTGCGTGCAAGATGAGGAACTCACGAGCTACGTGTGGCTGCTTGACGGGGCGGTGGTCGCCGATGCGAACGACTCGTGTTATCAGCCAACCGGGCCGGGCCTATGGCAGGTGGTAGGCACCAATGGCTTCGGGTGTGTTGACACGAGCAATACCATCGTGGTTTGCCCTGTGTTCGAGCTCGTCCAGAACGGTAACGTGCTCTTCGTGCCCAGTGGGTACATCACATACTCCTGGACGCTCAATGGCCTACCCATTGCCGGCAACGAGGCATTCATCTTCTTCCAAGGCGACGGTCTGTATGCGGTCACGGTGGATGCTGGCAACGGCTGCACCATCACGGACGAGTATCTCCATGACACCTCTGGGTTGGAGGAAGTGGCCGATGATGGTTCGCGCCTCGGGGTGTTCCCCGTTCCGAACGACGGCAACTTCACGGTGGTCGCCGAAGGGCTGTCCACGACGAACGTTTCCCTGGATCTGCTGGACATGACCGGCCGCGTGGTTCATCGGCAACGATCGGTCGCTGCTCAGGGCACGTTACGCGAAGTCGTATCCATTGACGTCCCCTCTGGCGCTTACATGCTAAGAGTGACGGATGGTGCGCTCGTACGCGTGGCGCGGTTCATCGTTCGCTGAGCCGTTCGTCGAACCAAGCACCCCGCTAGCGTGTACGGGCCCCGCGAGGCCTCTCGCCTGCCGTAGTTTTGTTCCGCAACAAGGCCCTTACCTCCGCGTTCGCACCATAGCCAAAACATGCACAGCGACTACGAGCACTTGATCGCGAAGCTCGACGCCTTCATCCGCAAGTTCTACAAGGACCGGCTGATCCGCGGCGCTCTGTACAGTTCGGGCTTGTTGGTGGGTGTTTTTCTCCTGGCCGCGCTGCTGGAGAACCTTGGGCACTTTGGCACGGGTGCGCGCACCGCGCTGTTCTGGGGAGCCGTTACGACCATGGCCGTGATAATCGGGCGCTTCATTGCCTGGCCACTCGTGAAGCTGTTCCGTTTGGGGGCGGTGATCTCGCACGAAGAAGCCGCGCGCATTGTAGGCACGCATTTCACGGAAGTACGCGATAAGCTCTTGAACACCTTGCAGCTGCGGGACATGGCGTCCGCCCAGGCACAAGGGCGCGACCTTATCGACGCCGCAATTGCCCAGCGCAGTCGCGAACTGGGTCCTGTTCCCTTCGTCAACGCGATCGATCTTCGACGCAACACCAAGTACCTGCGCTACGCACTGCCACCACTTGCTGTATTGGTCATCTTGCTCTTTGCGGCACCAAGCCTCATCACCGGCCCAGCAGAACGTCTGATCCAACACGGCAAAGAGTTCCTGCCGGAAGCCCCCTTCCGTTTCGTCGTGTTGAACGACACCCTCCAGGTGCCCGAGGAGCAGGATTTCGAACTGCTTGTCGAGTTGGAGGGCGACGCCATTCCGCAGCAGGTGGACCTGGAGATCGCCGGACAACGCATCCCGTTGGTGAAACAGAACAGTGTGCGCTTCGTGCACCGGTTCCGCAATGTGCGCGAGGCCGTCGAGTTCCAACTCGCTGCCGAAGGATTCCGCTCGGAGACCTACACGCTCGCCACCGTTCCGCATCCATTGCTGCTGGACTTCGCCGTAACGCTGGAATATCCCGGCTACCTCGGTCTGCCCAAGGAAATACGCAGGAACACCGGTGATCTCACCATTCCCGCAGGCACACGGATCACTTGGGATGTGAACGCCCGCAGCGCCGATCGCATGGGGCTCGCTTTCGACGACACCACAATGTCATCGGCTCCGCTCACGAGCAACGAAGGGCTTTCGTCGTTCCGTTTCGTGCGCCGCCTGCTGCAAAGCCGCACCTACCAATTGAACCCGAGCAATGGCGAGCGCGTCGCCGAGGATGCCATGCGGCACCGGGTGGAAGTGGTGCCCGACCTGCATCCAACCATCGGGGTGGAAATGAAGACCGATAGCAACGCGATCAAACGGCTCTTCTACAGCGGGGAGATCGGTGATGATCATGGCTTCAAGCGCCTGCTCTTCCATTACCGCTTCATCGAGGGCGGTGATAGCGTGCCCGCCGACATGCGCAGCGGCGTGCGCGAACTTTCGATCGATCCGCGCAACACGCGTCAGCAGTTCTTCCATAGCTGGGACTTGTATGGCTTCACCATCGTGCCCGGCGATCGCATCGAGCATTGGTTCGAGGTGTGGGACAACGATGGGGTGAACGGAAGCAAAAGCGCGCGAAGCACACCACAAGTGTTCGCAGCTCCCACCGTGAAGGAGCTTTCGGAGAAGCAGGAATTGGAAAGCGAGGCCATCAAGGGCGAACTACGGGAGAGCATTCGCGAAGCGCAGGACCTGCAACGCGACCTGGAGAAGATGCGTCGCGAGTTGATGGAGAAGAAGGAGATGGGCTGGCAGGACAAGCAGAACATGGAGAACCTGCTCCAGCGCCAGCGCGAGTTGGAAGAGCGCATCGAACACAACAGCGAACAGTTACGCCAGAGCCAGCAGGAGAAGCGCGAGTTCAGTCCGGAGGACGAACGCTTGCTGGAAAAGCAGCAGCAGGTGCAGGAGCTTTTCGAGAACGTGTTGAGCGAAGAGATGAAGGAGCTCTACCGTCAGTTGGAGAAGATGATGGAGCAGGTGGACAAGCAGCAACTGGAGGAACAGTTGAAAGAGATGAAGCTGGGGCAGGAGGATGTGGAGAAGGAACTGGACCGCGCGTTGGAAATGTTCAAGCGCATGGAGGTGGAGCAGAAGACCGAGGACATCGCCAAGCAGTTGGAAGAACTGGCAAAGCGCCAGGAGGAACTCAGCGAGGAGAGCAAGAAAGGCGAGACTTCTTCCGAAGAACTGGCGAAGAAGCAGGAGGAATTGAACAAGGAGTTCGAGGAGCTGCGCAAGGAGATGGACGAGTTGGAGAAGAAGAACGAGGAGTTGGAAGAGCCGATGGAGCTACCGGAAACGGATCAGCAGGAACAGGAGATCCAGGACGAGCAAAAGCAGAGCAGCGAACAACTGGAGAAGAAGCAGAACCAGAAAGCCGGAGGCGCACAGAAGAGCGCTGCCGAGAAGATGGAGCAGCTCGCCTTCCAGATGCAGAGCGCCATGCAGAGCAATGCGGAAGAGCAGCAGGAGGAGGACATGGACGCGTTGCGGCAACTGCTGGAGAACATCGTGCAGTTGAGCTTCGACGAGGAAGCCTTGATGGGCGACCTCGGCGAAACGAGCGTGCGTGACCCGCGCTGGGTGGAGCACGGTCGCACACAGCGCAAACTGCGCGACGACGCCAAGGTGATCGAGGATTCGCTCTTCGCGTTGAGCAAGCGCGTGCCACAACTGGAGAGCATCGTGAACCGCGAAATGAACGCCGTGAACGACAACATGGACGAAGCCACCCAGATGATGGGCGAGGCGCGAGCCAACGAACGCATGAAACCGATGGCGGCCGACAAACAACAGCACGCCATGACCTCCTTGAACAACCTTGCGCTCCTATTGGACGAAGCGTTGCAGCAAATGATGCAGCAGATGAACGCGCAGAGCAAACCCGGCAGTGGCAGTTGCAAAAAACCAGGTGGTTCGGGTAGCGGGCAAGGCAAGAAGCCGAGCATGTCCAAGATGAAAGCCCAGCAGGAAGCGTTGCAGAAGCAGTTGGAGGAAATGCGCAAGGGACAGCAAGAGGGCAAGAAGAAGGGAGAAAAGCCGGGTCAGCAGAACCCCGGTAGCATGGGCCTGCCCGGCATGAGCCAGCAGATGGCACAACTGGCCGCACAGCAGGCGGCCATCCGCAAGGAGATGCAACGCCTTGCGCAGGAACTGAACAAGGATGGTAGTGGTGCTGGCAACGGCATCAACAAGCTGGCGGAGGAGATGGAGAAACAGGAGCGCGACATCGTGAACAAGAACATCACGCCCGAAACGATGCGCCGCCAGCAGGAGATCATGACGCGTCTATTGGAGCACGAGAAGGCCGAACGCGAACGCGAGTTGGACCAAAAGCGCACAAGCAATGAGGGCCAGGAGCAGCCTCCGCCCGACCCTGCACGCTTCTTCGACCAGCAACGACGCAAGGCGCGCGAGGCGGAACTGTTACGCACAGTGCCCCCAGGGCTCAAGCCGTACTACCGCGATCGGGTGAACACGTATTTCGGTACTTTTGACCGACCCTGACGCCATGACCGTGATCACCGAAGAACTGGCCTTCACCGAGCGCATCGAGTTCCCCGCGAAGGCGGAGAACATCTCCATCGCCGAGAAGCTCATTGACGATGCTTGTGGCAAGTACAACGTGCACGAGAGCCGTTACGGCAACATCCTCATCGCGCTCACCGAAGCGGTGAACAATGCCATCCACCACGGCAATGGGCTCGACCCTTCGAAAACCGTGACACTGGGCTATGAAGTACGCCCGGACCGTATCGTGTTCATGGTGAAGGACCAGGGTCCTGGTTTCGACTTCGAGCACCTCCCCGACCCCACGGATCCGCAGAACTTGGAGAAGCCCCACGGACGTGGCGTCTTCCTCATGCGCGCGCTCGCAGAGCAAGTGGAGTTCAGTGACAATGGCGCCACCGTCGCTCTTTCCTTCGACCGCGAAGCGGTGAAGGAATAAGCACCATGGCCACCATCACGTTCAAGGCGCAAGGCGTGCCGAACGTGTTCCGCGACCGGTCCAAGCTTCGCCGCTGGCTCTCTTCCGTTGCGCGTGACCATGGGCACTCCGTGAACGAGATCGTCTTCGTGCTACTAAGCGATGATACGCTGCTGGAGTTCAACCGCCGATACCTCCAACACGACGACTACACCGACGTGATAACCTTCGATGGACAAACCGGGACCGGGGTGAGCGGGGATGTGCTCATGAGCCACGATCGCATACGAGAGAACGCGAGGTCCTACGGCGTGAGCGCCCAGCATGAACTGCGCCGCGTAATGGTGCACGGCCTGCTGCACCTGCTGGGCCATAGCGACAAGAACAAGGCGAAGAAAGAGGCGATGCGCGCGCTGGAGGACAAGTACCTCGCCCGCTATCGCTGACCGCCGGAAACGGCGCGGGCGCCTGCGATATCACTACCAAAGACGCCCGGTGTCCGAGGTCCTCGGGGGCACGCGAACCTCGACGATGCGCAACCCCTACTTGGCCGCTTCCTTGCGCGCAGCCAACATCTTCAGGGCAGACGTGCGCGCCGCTTCGGCCTTCACCTTCACTTCCGGCCAGTTCGCTTCGGTAGCGGTGTTCACGGCGGTGAGCATGCTCTCAAGTTCCGCGAGGGACATCTTCAGTGCGTTCAATTGTGCCGCTTGCTCGGCTGTTGCTTTGGTGGCATCGGGGCCGATCTCCTTGCTCAGCAAGGCGTACTGCTGCGAAACCGTGCTGTAGACCTCTTTCAATTGGCCGCTCGTTGCTCGTGTCTCCTCTTTCATGCCTCCCTTTTGCTCGGTGGCTTGCGCTGCGGGTGCAACGGTGCTCTGGGCCTTGGTGGTACCGACGGCGAAAACGGCGAAGGCCGCAAGGATCATCTTGTTCATGGGTCGTTGTTTGGGGGGATGAAGGTCGGGGTTTGCAAACGCATCGCCAACCTTCTTGTCCGGTGTTTCGACGCGGGTACGGGTGAATGCGTTGCCTGTGTGACGACCTACCTTGGTGCCATGCGCACCCTTTTGCTCTCCTCGCTTTTATTGGTCGGCACTGCACAGGCACAACAGAAGACCTTCACCCTAACCAGCGCCGACGTGGGCGGACAAGCCACATTGCGCCAGGTGTTCAACGGTTTCGGGTGCACGGGTGAGAACATCAGCCCGCAACTCGCGTGGAGCAATGCACCGGAGGGCACCAAAAGCTTCGCCGTTACGATGTACGATAAGGATGCTCCCACCGGCAGCGGCTGGTGGCACTGGCTCGCCTTCGACCTCCCCGCCGACACGAAGGAATTACCTAGCGGTGCTGGTACTCCGGGGAGAACAGGCCTGCCTGCGGGGACGGTGCAAAGCCGGACGGACTATGGCGTGCCAGGCTACGGAGGGCCTTGTCCGCCGCCTGGCCATGGGCCGCACCAGTATGTTGTTACCGTGCATGCGCTCAGATCCGAAAAGACCGGGTTGGACGCCACGGCAACCCCGGCGGTGGTGGGCTACACACTGAACAGCCTGACCTTGGCCAGAGCGAGCATCGTGTTCTACTACACACACTAGTTAGCGGCATACGTCTTGCCTAACGCACCGCGTTCCAATTACACCCACTACTTTGCACGCCCCAACCAAACCCAACACCATGCGTTCCTTGTTGCGCCCACTGGGCATCCTCTTCCTGTTCTGCGTCCCCTCCTCGCTGCCGCCCAAGAAACGAGCAAGGAAAAGGCCGCCATGCAAAAGATGTACGTCGACTTCCTCACGGAGGAAGGCTACCGCCCCGAGATCGATAGCGATGGCGACGTGCAGTTCAAGGCCGAGGGCCGGACCTATTTCATCAATGTGGTGGAAGATGACCCCACCTACTTCCGTGTGGTGCTGGCCAACATCTGGCCCATCGAGAGCGAGGACGAACGCGTGCAATGCCTTGTTGCGGTGGACTACTCCAACGCCAAGGCCAAGGTGACCAAGAGCTATCTCGTTAAGGACAACATCTGGGTGGGCATCGAGACCTTCATTCCGGAAGCGGAGGATTTCAAGAAGATCTTCAAGCGTTGCATGAGCGCGTTGAACAACGGCGTTACACACTTCGTCTCCAAGATGAAGGAGCAGCAGGGCAACTAGTTCGGCAACGACCCGCCGACAGCACGAACGCCGCTACCTCTGGTAGTGGCGTTCGTGCGTTGAACGATCAACCAAGGGCAGCCGAAGGCTCAACGCTCCGTCAGGTATGGCCAGCTCTGGGCGGGGCTCAGTACCTCGTAGTGCAATTCACCAGCACCATCCAACCACTGGAACGCTACCGTGTCGGGCTTGCGACCTTTTCGCGCAGCGGGCTTGATGAGCAACTGTTCCAACAGTGCGCGCGGCGACCTGCGATCCGGTCGGTCCTGTTTATGGCGGCGCGTACCCATGGTTCCAAGGTAATGCGATCGGCACCAAAAACAACTCGGCACTTCGCGGTCCCCTGGAACGGCTAACCACGCTCCTGGAGCCAGGTCCGGGCCTCGGCCTCTTCCTTTGAAATCGCGCTGGGGACGGGACTCGGAAATTACGAGAAGTACAGGCGAAAGAACCGTTCGTTGTATTCGTTGCGTGCTACCCAGGCCACCGAGCTGGTGAACTCCTCCACCGGCCGGCCCTTGTAGTGGTCGGCGGTGATCATGGTCATGTCGAAATCCGTTTCCTCCGCAGGGAAAACGATAAGTGCCTGATGGGGACCAACACGGCCCATTACTTCTCGCGCAGTCAAAATGGCCGCGATCCCCGCCACGGTGAGGACCGCTCCGGGCTTGAAGTGAACCTCCGCAAAATGTGGTGCCGTGCGCTCCACCGCGGCCAACGGAGTGTCGATCAAGAATTGGGTCGTCGTCATTGTCGGCGCAAGGATACCGCGTCGGGCAGGCCTTCTTCTTCAAAAAGACGTTAATGGGCCGGGGACCGCGCTCATGCAGCACTGGAACACAGGGACTTGATCATTTCTGCGCCGCTGCGCGCCCCGCCAACCAACCCGTGCTCCATGCCGCTTGGAAGTTGAACCCGCCCGTGATGCCGTCGATGTCCAGCACCTCGCCGGCGAAGAAGAGCCCTGGCGCAATACGGCTCCCCATCGTTACCGGATCCACTTGGTGCAGAGCGATACCGCCTGCGGTAACGAACTCTTCCTTGAAGGTGGTCTTGCCCTTCGCCAAGTAGCGGTCGTTGGTGAGCACATCCAGCAGTCGATCAATGCTTCTCTTGCCCAACTCGCCCAGGGGTTTCTCCAGCGGAACGCCCGCACGGTCCAATAGATAAGACCAGAGTCGAGCGGGTAGGCCGAAGCCCCCGGCGTTCCCAGCTTGTCGTTTGGGATGATCCTGCGCTTCCTGCGCGAGGTGCTCGCGAGCAGGGCCCTCCCCTACTTCGCCAAGCCAATCCACAAGAACGGTGTACTCATACCGCATGTCGTGCAAGACACGGGCACCGAACGCGCTCAGGCGCAAGACTGCTGGACCACTAAGACCCCAGTGCGTGATCAAGAGCGGGCCCGTGCTCTCCAACTTGTTGCCCGCGATGCGCAGTCGCACGCTGGGTGCCACCACACCCATTAGTTCACGAATGGGGGCGCTCGGCAGGTTGAAGGTGAAGAGCGACGGCACGGCGGGAACCACTTCGTGCCCCAGCGCACGCAACCACGAGAGACCCTCGTCCTTGGGCGAACCTCCGGTGGCCACCACCACGCGATCGGCAAGGAGCACCTCGCCGGATGTTGTGAGCGCCCAACCATCGGGTTTGAGCGCAAGTTGCGTTACCGGACATTGCAAGCGCGACACCACGCCAAGCGATCGCGCGGTGTCCTGCAACGCGTCGATCACCGTACGTGAATCATCGGTGATCGGGAACATGCGGCCGTCGGCTTCGGTCTTCAGCACAACGCCGTGCTGCGCGAACCACGCCACGGTATGCGGCTGGCCCCACGCGGCGAACACCTTGCGCACGAAGGCCTCTCCTCGCGGATAGTGCCGCGCGAGCTTTCGTGGTTCGGCGCAGTCGTGCGTCACATTGCAACGGCCACCACCGCTGATGCGCACTTTGGCGAGCCACTTGTCGCTCTTCTCCAGCAGCAATACTTCCGCTTGCGGCCGTTGTTGCTTCGCGCTAATGGCCGCCATGTGGCCCGATGCCCCGCCGCCGATGATGATGATGCGGAAATGCGTTGCGGGCATGCGGCAAAGCTCCGGCTTTGGTCCACCGCCCCTGGCTATGCCAACATCTCCTGTACCAACGGCATCACCTTGCTGCCGTAAAGTTCGATGCTCGTCATCATCTTGTCGTGCGGTAAGGTGCCCGCGCTGTACTTCATGTCGAAACGAGAGAGACCGAGCGCCTTCGCGGTCTTCGCGATCTTGGTGGCAACGGTCTCCGGCGCACCCACGCACAGCGCACCGTTCGGTCCCGCCATTTGCTCGAAAGCCGGACGTGTCAATGGCGCCCACCCGCGTTCGCGACCGATACGCGAGTGCATTGCGGCGAAGTGCGGCCACAACTCTTGGCGCGCTTGTTCATCGGTGGCAGCAATGTAGCCCGGTGAATGCGCGCCGACGGGTAGCGGGCCCTTGCCGTATTGGGTGAGCGCTCGGTGGTAGAGGTCCACGAAGGGAACGAAAGCAAGCGGGTCGCCGCCGATGATGGCGATCATCAAGGGCAGTCCGTATTTCGCGGCGCGCACCACGCTCTCCGGTGTGCCACCCACGCCGATCCATGTTGCGAGCTTGCCCGAGGCTGTTGGTGGGAACACGCGTTGGTTCTTCAATGCCCCGCGCGTCTTGCCGCTCCAGGTCACCGGGGTTTCCTTGAGCAACTCAGTGAAGAGGTGCAGTCGTTCATTGAAGAGTTCCTCGTACTGGTTCAGGTCCAGCCCGAAGAGCGGAAAGGATTCGGTGAACGAGCCCCGACCGATGATCACCTCGGCGCGACCGTTCGAGATCGCATCCAGGGTAGAGAAGCGCTGGAACACGCGCACCGGATCATCGGAACTCAGGACGGTGACCGCCGACCCAAGCCGGATGTTCTTCGTGCGGCTCGCGATCGCGGCGAGCAACACCTCCGGCGCGCTCACCGCGAAGTCCTCGCGATGGTGTTCACCTACGCCGAAGAAGTGCAGCCCAAGTCGGTCAGCAAGTTCCGCCTCTGCCACCACGTTGCGCAAGACCTCCGCATGCGATAACGGGGTTCCCCGTTCGCGTCCACGGTCACATCGCCGAACGTGTCAAGTCCTAGTTCCAATAGTGCCATGGTTGCGCTTTGGCCAAAAGCGCCCGAAAGTACTGGCCGAGGAAGGGCCTTATGGAGCCACCCTCCGCTGGGTCTTCCACGAGCGTTCTACTTCGGGGCGTGCCCGCTCACGGAGCCTCCCCCACAATACGCAACCCAGGCTTGGTATTGCTCCGGTGTCAGGATGCTCTTCAACTCTCCCATGATGGTGCTACCGTCGGCGTTGGAGATGGTGCTGGCCTTCTTCTTCGCCCAGCTACGGCGCATTCTTCCTTTGCAGGCCTCCTGCACAAATCCCACGCGTTGCAGTTGGTCCCGCGTGAGCTTCAGGGCGGCCCATGTTTCAGGGCGTGTTCCCAAGAGGCAACTCTGGAGCGACCTCATGGTTCTTGGCGGGCGCTTGCGCGTGGCCAGCCGCACAGTCCAAGGCGGCCAAGTGCAGGGCTTCATCTGACCTGGGCTATCAGGAACGTGCACCCCCCGTTCCTATTCTTTCGCTTCCGGGCTCAGGTGTTCAGGACGACTTTGCGCATCGGGTCCTCATGGTGCCGTTGTCCCAAAACTGTGTTATCCGTACAAACAACGGATGCCCTTGGACGGAGGATCAGCTGAAGTGCTTCGAGATGAAGGCGGCCAGTTGCTCATCGCCCATTTTGTTCGAAGTGCTTTCCGTGGACACGGCGTTTTTGTACTGCGGCGTATCCGCCAGGAAATGGATGAACTGTTCCTGCACCTGCCCGGTCCCCGTGAGATGGATCTCGTCGATGTTGGGCATCATCGCGGCGATCTCCTTGAAGAACTTGTGCGTCAGTGCGATCTCCTGGTGGTTCGCGGCGTTCTCGTTCGAGTTCCGCTCCGCTCCCGGGTTCTTCACATGTCCGAGGATCACGAAATCGACACTCTCCGGACTTGCCTTCACCGCAACGGTCGCATCGTGCGTATCCATCCATACCCCGAACTGTTTCTTTGTGTGTGTGGTCATGTGTGCAGCTTCCCAAACGCCACGCCATTGACCGTGTGGAAGAGCGCCAAGGGCGATGATGGACCGGAGAACGTGGAAACGCTTTGCGCTCCGGGAAGACACGGCAAGTCGAAGTCGCTCTGTCCGTGAGGAGAAGCATTCCCGTTTCCGGGTCATTCCTGCACACAAGCTCGTTCGCTTTCCATCCGACCCTCGGTCTCCCGGCAGATGAAATAGGGGCAAAGGGGTCGTGTCCTTCTCAGTACTTGGTGACGAGTCGCTCACCCAGCGGTCCTGGAGATCACCATGTGCGTCGGCCGGGGGGCAAAGACCGCCAGCAAGCGTAGGCGAGAACCTCTGTTCTGTCGGACCGAGAATGGGGAACCACTCTCCTACTCACCCTTCGCCTTTTTCTCCCAATGCTGCTCCAGCGAATTGTTGCAGGCGTTCATCAGGGCCATGCCTTCGCGGGCCAGGTCGTGGTAGTCGTTCTCGCCGCGGCGATAGAAGCGCGCCATGTCCTTGAACTGGATCATCGCCGTTTCCACAGCGCTGTCCTCCACCAAGGGTAGCACACCCCAATAGCAGGTGCGGAAGCGCTCCAGACAACTGTCGAAGGCGAGCGTGTCATCCGGGCTTATCCACAATTGCTCATCGTGTGGCACCACCAGCAGATCACCAACGGCCTTTCCCACCTCCTCATAGGCCTGCAGCTTCTTGTTGTACATGCTGCGGCTGAACTCCATCTTGCTCTCATGGCTCATCTGGCTCGTGAACTGCCAGGCACCCACCGAGATGCCCAGTACCGTCAGCAGCGGCGTCACCACTCCGCTCATGCGGCTCCCTCTCTTCGGGGTTTGATCCATTCAGTGCGCAAGGTAGATGGTGCGCGTGGCGTCAGTCTTGCCATCGGGCATGGTCACCAGGCGCACGCAATTCGCATTGCCCTTGCACGCCGGTGCCGAAGCGGGCAGCGACTTCACTTCGTACTTCGCGCCGCCGAAGGCGATGCCGCTCTTGCCGCCAGCGGTCCAGTTGGTGATGGCGTCCGTGTTTGAGGTCCATGCGCCACTCGCGCACTTCTGCACCACCACTTGTGCGGGCTTGCGCTGGAAGGTGTAAAAGGCCTCACCGCCCGTGCACGCACCCGTTGGCGCCGACTTGGTGCCGATCGTGCTCCACTGTTGCTTGCTGGTTCCCGCGAGTTCTGCGAGCGGATCCTTTGCCTGTGCATGGAGGTTGGTGGCGAACGAACAAACGACGATGAGGGCGAGGATGCGGGTCATGTGTTGCGGTTGAATAACAACGGCAGTGCGTTCCGCCGTGCCGAAGACCATACATAGATAGTACCAACGATGTCCGAAGGAGACCTACTTGCCAAGCCGCATTGGAAAAAACCATTGGGGCGCATCCGCATCCTGCGACCAATTGCTCATCCCTCGTCTTGGGCTCAAATCGGTGGGCTCACCAAAATGCCGCACGGTAAACCCACCTGGTCATGGGTGCGCTAGCGCGAAAGAATGTCTTCACAACGCTACGCTGTGCTCTCGTTCAATGAACCGCTACCCGCACTGTTTGCGCACGCGTCATACTTGTGAGCGTGATGGAATGCATGCCAGGAGCATCGCCTAGATCAATCGTCGTTGAGGAGTTCACGATGTTCATCACTCGCATCGTACGCCCAAGGGCATCCGTGATACGCGCTTGCGCCGGCAGCATCCGTGCATCGCAACGCAAAGTCACTTCGCCCCCAGATGGGTTCGGCCCCACGGAGAAGAAAGGGCGCGCTGCGATCTCCTCAACGCCCACTGCCGCAATGATCACGAGCGGTTCGCCGCGCGGCAAGCCGCCATCGGCACCGTTGGTGAAGTTGTGGAGCACCGTCGGTTGAAAGGTGAGCGCATCGAAGCGGCAGAGCGTTCCGAAAAAACCACTGCCACCTTGGGAGAGAAGTCCGTAGAGTTGTCCGTCCGGCCCGCTTACCAGGTCTCCCACCGGATTGGCACCGGTGACAAGGGAGAAATTGGTGACCATGGTGACCGCATCGGTACTGGGCACCACGGTATAGAGGAAACCACTGCTGTTGAGCGATCCCGTGGCCACGCCGCCAATGAGCAGGTCCGGTCCCAAGCGTTTGATGCTCGCCCAGGTATTCCCACCATCATCCTCGGCGGTGTCGTAGATCTTCGTGAAGACGTCGGTGACCGCATTGTACTTGTACACGGTGCCGCGGTTGTTGAGCCCACCTTCGTGGGTGGTGCCGTAGAACACGCCGTTATCCGCCTGGCAGAGTCCACCGTAGGGCGTGCGTCCACCGGCGGCACCATCGAAATCGTGCAGTTTCTCGAACACGTCCGTGACCGCATTGTAGCGGAAGATGGTGCCCGCTTCGTTGTTGGCGCCTCCTTGTGATGCGGTGCCGTAGAACATGCCGTCGGCGGCTTGCAACAAGCGGCCCGTGATGGCGCCGCCGTCCGTGGCCTGTGTGAGTCCGTAAAGTTCGGTGTACTCGTTGGTGGCGGGGTCCAGACGGAAGATGCCGCCTCCCCCACCGCTGCCGCCATAGCCGGCGAAGTAGAGCAGGCCATCGGTGCCGACGATGGGCGTGCTCCAATTGAAGCCGCCATCGCTGATGGCGAAGTCGTGCAACTTCGTGAAGGTGTTGTTCGAAGGGTCGATCATGAAAAGCGTTCCCGCCGCCGGTGCGCCTTCACCGCCGAAGGTGGTGAGGCCGTAGATCATGTTGTTGGGCGCAAGGACGAGGCCTCCCTCTGGCGTGTGGCCCGAAGCATCGCTGAAGTCGTAGACGGTGGTGAAGTTGGTGCCGTCGGCATCCACCACGAAGACAGTGCCCTTGTTGTTGGCGCCGCCAAAGGGCGTGAGGCCCCAAATGCGCAAGGGATCCTGTGCAATGAGTTGCAGCGTGACGAGTGCAGCGAGCATGGTAATGAGGCGCATTGGCGTGGGGTTCACCCAAATGTACCAGCGCGCAGTCCCCGATGATGTTCGCGCCTATTCCTTCCGCCCGCCGGGGCCGGCCTGGCAGAAACCCACGCCGCTCCGGACAGCCACCCCCGGATTTCGATGTTCCCAACTCGTAAGCTCATCCTTCAAGGAAGAGCACCGGCACCCGCCGAGGTTGTTGCTTATGGCGCCCTCCCCCTCCCCCCTACCTTTGCCGCCCTTTTCCATGTACACCCACGAGCCATACGACCTAGTGGTGGTGGGCGCAGGCCACGCCGGCAACGAAGCCGCTGCGGCAGCCGCCAACCTCGGCAGCCGTGTGCTGCTGGTTACCATGAACATGGGTGTCATTGGCCAAATGAGCTGCAACCCGGCAATGGGCGGTGTAGCTAAAGGCCAGATAGTCAGGGAGATAGATGCATTAGGAGGCTACAGCGGCATCGTGAGCGACCGCAGCATGGTGCAGTTCCGCATGCTCAACCGCAGCAAGGGTCCGGCGATGTGGAGCCCACGCACGCAGAACGACCGCGCCCTCTTCGCCAGCGAATGGCGGCGCATGCTGGAGCAGACTCCGAATGTGCATTTCCTGCAGGATAACGTCACACGCATCGTCATCGAGAACGGTGCCGTTTCCGGCATTGAAACCGGCCTTGGCGTGGTGGTCCCCTGCCGCGCGGTAGTGCTCACCAGCGGCACCTTCATGAACGGTATCATGCACATCGGCGAGCGCCATATAGGTGGCGGACGAGCGGGCGAGAAAGCCAGCCACGGCATCACCGAGCAACTCGTGCAGTTGGGCTTCGAGGCAGGCCGCATGAAGACCGGCACCCCACCCCGCGTGGACGGTAGGAGCATCGACTACAGCCAGCTAGAAGAACAGCTCGGTGACGAGAACCCCGGGAAATTCAGCTACCTCCCCACCGCTGCAAGTACGCGGATACAGCTGAGCTGCTGGATCACCTACACGAACGCTGAGGTACACGATACGCTGCGTACGGGCTTCGACCGCAGCCCTATGTTCAATGGGCGCATCCGCGGCTTGGGACCGCGTTATTGCCCCAGCATCGAGGACAAGATCGACCGCTTCGCGGACAAGGAGCGCCACCAGATCTTCGTGGAACCCGAAGGTTGGGACACTGTGGAGACCTACATCAACGGGTTCAGCACGAGCCTTCCCGAAGAGGTCCAGGTGGCTGCATTAAGGAAGCTTCCTGGCTTCGCACACGCCCGTCTTTTCCGTCCGGGCTATGCCGTGGAGTACGACTACTTCCCCCCTACCCAACTCAAGCACACCTTGGAGACCAAGCTTGTGGACGGGCTCTATTTCGCGGGGCAGATCAACGGCACAACGGGCTATGAAGAAGCCGCCTGTCAAGGGCTCATGGCCGGCATCAATGCCCACTTGAAGCTCGCGAAAAAGGACCCGTTCGTGCTCCGCCGCGACGAGGCCTACATCGGCGTGCTCATTGATGACCTCATCACCAAGGGCACCGAAGAACCCTACCGGATGTTCACCAGCCGGGCGGAATTCCGTCTGCTATTGCGCCAAGATAATGCGGACATCCGCCTTACGGAACGGAGCCATGCCTTGGGCTTGGCGAGCGACGAACGCATGCGTCGGGTGAAAAAAGCGCCGCTTTGTGAAGGAGCTCATTGGCCAATTACAGGCCGAAGGCGTGAGCCCTGAGACCGCGAACGAGGTACTTGTTCCACGTGGAACATCGCCCGTAAAACAGCGCGTTCGTTTGTACGACCTGCTGCTCCGCCCACAGTTGAGCTACGCCGATATAGAGATGCTCTCACCGGCCACCGAAGAGCGCAAGAGCACCATGGGCGACCTCTATCCGGAGGTGGTTGAACAGGTGGAGATAGGGGTGAAGTACGACGGCTATTTGGAAAAGGAACGGGAGATGGTGGAGCGTCTCGCGCGGCTGGAGGATGTCCCATTGGACCTTGGAACGGAGTACGCACGGCTCACCTCCCTCTCTATCGAAGCACGCCAAAAATTGGACAAGATCAAACCCAGCACGCTGGGCCAGGCCAGTCGCATCAGCGGAGTTTCGCCTGCCGATATGAGTGTGCTCATGGTCTATCTCGGCCGCTGATCAACACCCTTGTTCCACGTGGAACACACCCCCTTGGAAACACTTACCACCTGCCCGATCTGCGGAGGGAACGAACGTGCGCCGTCGCTCACCGTGGAGGACCGTTCCGTAAGTCGCGAGGCTTTTCAACTCACCGACTGCCGCGCCTGCGGCTTTCGCTTTACGAACCCTCGTCCCCCGCAGGCGGACATTGGCCGCTACTACCAAAGCGCGGATTACATCAGCCACACGAATGCGGCGGCCAGCCTACAGGATCGCATCTACCAACTCGCCCGGAAGTGGGCGCTTGGGAGCAAACACCGGCTCATCCGTCGCTACCAACCCAATGGACGAGTGTTGGACGTAGGCTGCGGAACGGGGGAGTTTCTGGCATACCTGAAGAGCAGGGGATACTTGGTCCACGGGGTTGAGCCCAGCATCAAGGCACGTGAACAAGCCATTGCGAACCACGCATTGGAGGTGGTCCCAAACCTGGAAATGGTGGCGCACCAGGAACGCTTCAAAGTGGTCACCCTATGGCACGTCCTGGAGCACTTGCCGGACCCACGCGCACACCCTCAAGAACCTGTTCGCGTTGCTCGCGGATAGAGGGCTGTTGGTGATCGCCGTTCCTGACCGCGGATCCTGGGACGCACAACACTATGGCCCCGATTGGGCCGCCTGGGATGTGCCACGCCATCTTTCCCATTTTCAGCAAATGGACATCAAGCGCCTGCTGCACGAGCATGGCTTCGAACTCGTGGAGATCAAGCGTATGTGGCTCGATGCGGCCTACGTCTCCATGCTGACCGAGAAGCACCGGGGGACGGGGGCGACCGTGGCCTTGTTCAAGGGGGTCCTTGTCGGTCTGTGGTCCAATGTGGTCTCGGCCCTCACCGGTCGCCCAAGCTCCAGTTCGCTCTACCTCGCTCAAAAAGCCAAGCCCTGAGAAGGCCTTAGAACAGGCGCTGGACGCGCTTGGGCGGTTCGCACAAGGGTGAACCCTTCGGCACCATGAAATCGGCGCGCTGAACGCGCTTATGAAGCTTGGTCCTGTGGCAGCGCCTATGGTTGATCATCAGGCGCTTGCGCAGCTGGAGGTATCCGGGTGGCTCTCGGACACCTCCTGGGCGCACCTCGACGCCTCTCCTTCGCCGGAAGAGGCACCTGCTACCTTTGCGGCCCAATTTCAACGACCTCTCATCTGATTATGAGCACGACGATCTCCCTTCCCGCCAATAAGATCCCCGATGTCCTGAAAAGCCTCGGTTTGGAGGCGGTCAACAGCGGCGTCTCCACCGGTAGCCGATCGCTGAAAGGGGAGGGGGGCGGCCTTGATAGTCATAGTCCGGTGGACGGCGCGCTCATCGGCAGCGTGCGCGGTGCAAGTCGCGCCGAATACGATGCCGTGATGGCAATTGCGCAACAAGCCTTCCTGGAATGGCGCACATGGCCGGCTCCGAAGCGGGGCGAGGTAGTGCGGCAACTAGGGAGATGAGCTGCGCAAGCACAAGGCGGCCCTTGGGAAATTGGTGAGCTATGAAATGGGCAAGAGCTACCAGGAAGGCTTGGGCGAAGTGCAGGAGATGATCGACATCTGCGATTTCGCGGTGGGTCTTTCACGCCAATTGCACGGCCTCACCATGCACAGCGAACGCCCGGACCACCGCATGTACGAGCAATGGCATCCGCTCGGCATCGTGGGCATCATCACCGCGTTCAATTTCCCGGTCGCGGTGTGGAGTTGGAACACCGCGCTAGCGTGGATCTCGGGTAACGTGTGTGTCTGGAAGCCAAGTGAAAAAACGCCCTTGTGCAGCATCGCGTGTCAGCACATCGCCGCCGAAGTGTTCAAGCGTAACAACGTTCCGGAAGGCGTGAGTATCATCGTAAATGGTGGTAGCGAAGTGGGGGAGTGGATGAGCCATGATGAGCGCATGCCGCTCGTGAGCGCCACAGGCAGCACGCGCATGGGCAGGGCCGTAGGCGCGGCCGTGGGCCAGCGTCTCGGCCGTTCGTTGCTTGAACTCGGTGGCAACAACGCCATCATCATCAGCGACAAGGCGGACCTGGACATGTCGCTGATCGGTTGTGTGTTCGGTGCGGTCGGAACAGCGGGACAGCGTTGCACCTCCACGCGTCGCCTCATCATTCACGACGGCGTTTACGATGCCTTCAAGGAGAAGCTCGTTAGGGCGTATGGTCAGCTACGCATCGGCGATCCGCTGGACGAGAAGAACCATGTGGGTCCGCTGATCGACACGCACGCGGTAGGCTTGTACAACAAGGCACTGGCGGCCGCCAAGGACCAAGGTGGTCGTGCGCTTGTTGAAGGCGGCGTGCTGCACGGCAACGGTTACGAGAGCGGCTGCTACGTGAAGCCCGCCCTGGTGGAGGCCTCGCCCGATATGGCCATCGTGAAGGAGGAGACCTTCGCGCCTATCCTCTACCTGCTACGCTACAAGGGCGATGTGAACGAAGCCATCACAATTCAGAACAACGTTAAACAAGGACTGAGCAGCGCGATCATGACGCTGGACCTGCGCGAAGCGGAACGCTTCCTGAGTGCGGTCGGCAGCGATTGCGGCATTGCCAACGTGAACATCGGCACCAGCGGTGCGGAGATCGGTGGCGCGTTCGGCGGCGAGAAGGAGACCGGTGGCGGTCGCGAGAGTGGCAGCGATGCCTGGAAGGCCTACATGCGCCGCCAGACCAACACCATCAACCACGGCTCCAAATTGCCGCTGGCACAGGGTATCAAATTCGACCTGTAAGCCTTCCTAGCGGGGGCTTTCTTCGGGCCCGGATCCAACGGTCGGGCCCCGGGAATGCGGCTATATTCGCCGCCCTCTCGATGAGCCCCCATCTTCCTTCCCTCTTAGCCGCTTTTGTGCTCGCCGCTTGCGGAGGGGAGAAAAAGCCCTCTCCGGAACCACGCCAAGGGATTTGGCGCATGGAGCTCGACCTTAACGGTCCTCTTTTGCCGTTCACGTTCGAGCTGGCCAAGACCGATAGCGCTGCGTGGACCATGCGCGTGCACAACAGCGCGGAAGAGATCCCGGTAACGGATGTGGAGCTGCATGGTGACACGATCCACATGCGAATGCCCTTGTTCGATTCCGAGTTCAAGGGGGTCGTGGTGAACGACAGCACCATCACTGGTCGCTGGCACAATTACCTAAAGGGTCCTGAGTATAGTATTCCCTTCCACGCTGTTGCTGGAAAGAAGACCCGTTTTCCAGGAACATCTACCGCTAGCGCGAACATCAGTGGAGCTTGGCGCGCGCATTTCAGCGCCGGAACGCCGGACGCATACAACTCCATCGGCGACTTCCACCAAGATGGCGCAGGTGTCGTGTCGGGCACCTTCATGACGGAGACCGGCGACTACCGCTATCTGGAAGGGGTGATGCATGGTGATTCGTTGATGCTCTCGTGCTTCGATGGCTCGCACGCCTTCCTGTTCCATGCCGTGCTTCGCGACGATACGCTCCACGGGCGCTACATGAGCGGCGTGCATTGGCAGGAGCCCTGGATGGCTGTGCGCGATGCGAACTATGAACTGCGCGACCCCGACTCGCTCACCGCGTTGCGCGAAGGGTACGGAATGGTGGACTTCCGCTTCCCTGATCTGGAAGGAAATATGGTCGCCCGTTCAGATGCGGCTTTCCGTGGCAAACCGATGATGGTGCAGATCATGGGCAGCTGGTGCCCGAACTGCGTGGACGAGGCCCGCTTGCTGAACGAGGTCTATGGAAAGTATCATGGGCGAGGGCTCGAGATCCTGGCTATCGGTTTCGAGAAGTACGAGGACCCCGAACAGGCGCTTGGGGCGCTGAAGCGTTTCAAGAAAACGCTCGGTGTTGAATACCCGGTGCTCTATGGTGGTGCTGCTTCCAAGGAAGAGGCAGGAAACAAGCTCCCCTTCTTGGACCATCTAATGAGCTATCCAACGTGCATTTTCATCGATCGTAATGGGCTGGTGCGCCGCATACGTACAGGCTTCTATGGCCCTGGTACGGGAGAGCACTACGAGCACTACAAGCGCAACCTCGATGTCTTCATCGAGACGCTGCTCGCCGAAGAGGCCACCATGGCCTTGGTGCATTGATCGTTATTTCGCGGGCTTATCCACTAAGATGCGCTCCTCTCCATTGGCGAGCGACCACGCCGTGTGGAACACCAAGAGTGCGCGGGTGCGCACGAGGTCGAACCGGATCTTCTCCACGTCGTCGCCGGGTTGGTGGTAATCCTCGTGCACTCCGCTGAAGTAGAACACGCTGGGAATACCCTTACGTGCGAAGTTGTAATGGTCGCTGCGGTAGTAGAACCGGTTGGGGTCGCTCTCCGAATTGAAGGTGTAGTCAAGCACGAGTCCCACTTGCTTATTAGCCTCTTCGTTGGCCGCATGCAGTCCACTGCTCAAACGATCACTGCCGATCACATACACGTAAGGGGCGCTGGTGACATGCGCACTATCCACGCGCCCGATCATATCGATGTTCAGGTCTGCCACCGTGTTCGCGATCGGGAATATCGGATGGTCGCTGTAGTAGCGTGAGCCGAGCAAGCCCTTTTCTTCACCGCTCACCGGCATGACAAGCACGCTACGTCGCGGGCCATGCCCTTCTGCCTTGGCTTGTGCGAACGCTTGCGCGATCTCCATCAACGCCACCGTTCCACTGCCATCATCATCCGCACCGTTGTAAACCACGCCCTTCTCCACGCCAATATGGTCGTAGTGTGCGGTGAGGATGACGACCTCGTCCTTCTTGTCGCCGCCCTCGATGTATGCAAGCACGTTCTCCGCCGTAATGAGCGCCTCCATGCTCGTTGTCTTCAGAACGAAATCCACGGAAACGTTGTGTCCTGGCTTCCTCCGGCGCAACTTCTTGAACACGCTTGCGCCGAGGATCTCCTTTGTCGTGGTGTCTTCCAAAAGCACAAGTTGGCCTGCCTGACCCACACCATCCTTCTTCGTCTCGTAGGCCAGTTTCAAGCGCGAGCCATCGGCATGCACCATGTCTGCCAAGCCCCCGAATTGCGGCATGCTCACCAAGATCACTGCCGCTCCTCCTTTGCGCACCGGCTCCAAGCGTGTGCGCAACAGGCGGAACATCGCCTCCCCTGTGCCCATCCCCGACGCATCGATAAGGACGGCCTTGTCGGTGAGGTCGAGCGCATCGGGCAATTTGCTCCCATCGCCGAGGTAGGTCAACTCTTTCACCGCACGATCTTCCTTCAGCACCTCGTTGAAGTACAAAAGCCCTTTCAACAGTCCGAGGCTTTGGCCGTTGTGCTGTAGCGTCATCCCACCGGTGCGCTCTTCGATCAGCCCATACGGTTGGAAGTAGCCGTCAACGATGTTCTCCGCGTAAAGGGCAGGAACAGGCGGTATGCCCATGCTCGCGAAGTGCTTCTTCAGGTAAGCCGCCGCCATCTTCTGGCCCTCCTTGCCTGTATCGCGTCCCATGTAGGCGTCGCTCGCCAACACCTCCAGATGCGTGCGTAGTTCGGCTTCGGTAATACCCTTTGCATAATGGGTCGCCAGCGTGTCGCCCTGTGAGCGGGCCGCGCCGGTGAAGAGGAGCGTGCACGCCCCCATGAACGAGTATCTCAACAGCATGCGGTCACGGTTCTATTTTCTCCACGCGGCGTTCATGTCGGCCGCCTTCAAAGGAAGCGGAGAGGAAGGCATCCGTGATGGCAAGTGCTTCTTCCGTGGTGATGAAACGTGCGGGAAGCGCCAGCACGTTGGCATTGTTGTGCTCACGCGCCAAGCGCGCCACATCAGCACGCCATGCGATCGCAGAGCGCACACCGCGATGTTTGTTGGCGGTGATGTTCACCCCGTTGGCACTACCGCAGATGACGATCCCGAGCGGGACACTACCATCGCTCACCGCTTGTGCTACCGCATGCGCGTGATCCGGATAATCAACACTGTCGGGCGCATTGGTCCCTTTGTCAAGGACCTCCATGCCCTTCTCTTGCAAGTGCCTGAGGATCTCCTCCTTCAACTCATACCCGGCATGATCAGCGCCGATGGCGATGCGAGACGTCATGGGCCGAAGATACCCTTCGACCGATCCCACGATCGGATCGTGGAATCCCCGCTTTTGCTGTGGATAATTGGTGATGATCGGAACCATCTGTTCATATCCCCTGGTCCCCATGATCGATCCCTGATGGAAAACAAACTTTGTTCTGCTCCGGATCTACACCGGGATCGAACGATCGAGGGGTCCAATGAGCACCTCCTTTTTTCAACAATGGTTCCACCGACCATCCATCAACGATCGTTGATCAATGTATACCTACCGTTGTTCTTGCTCGTTCTTCCATTGGCTGTGACCCGACCCGATCGTTCATGCACGGTGGACTAACTTTGATAACCGATCCGAACAAGTGCTATTCCACACTACGATCAACCCTTTCAACAGGACATACTATATCTACATCAATACATTAATTAAAGGATATAGATGAAGAGGTGTGTGTGTTATGTGATCTTGATGATGTGTGTGGTGGGCTCGATCATCGCACAAGGGGAGGAGGACGGTTACAAGCGCTACTACCATTCGAACGGCAAGGTCAGCAGCGAAGGATACCTGGTCGATGGCAAGCCTGAAGGCTGGTGGAAGACCTATTACGAGAGCGGGATCCTGCGCAGCGAAGGGGGGAGGAAGCGTTTCCAACTTGATAGCCTCTGGCGTTTCTACACTCCCCAGGGAGCGTTGCAGAGCGAGACCAACTATGCTGCGGATAAGAAGGAGGGTCCCATGCGGAAGTACGATACCACGGGTACCTTGTTGAGCGAAGAATTCTATACGGCCGATCTGCGGGAGGGTGTAGCCCACTACTTCTACCCGAACGGCAAGGTGCAACGGGAGGTGCCTTTCAAAGCGGGCAAGGAAGAGGGCAGGGGGCTGGAGTATTCGGAAGATGGAAGAGTGGTCGCACTTCTCTACTACGGCACTGGTATGCTTCGTAAGCGCGAGGACATCAACCGTATAGACCGAGCGGGCATGAAACAAGGCCCTTGGAAAGAGTTCCACCCGAACGGAAAGGTGCGCACCGAAGGCACCTACGTGGATGATCGGTTGCAGGGGATATTCAAGGAATACGATGCGCTGGGAAACCTGAAGGACCTGGTGAAGTATGATGCCGGAGTGGTGGATGCCAAGGCACAGGAAACGCTCACCGTGGAGATCAAGCGGACGTTCCACCCGAACGGCAAGGTCGCCTCGCTCGGCAGCTATTCAAAGAGCGGCAAACGCGAAGGATTGTTCAAGGAGTTCAGTCTGGACGGAACTGTTTCCTCGGCCAAGATCTACCAAGGCGACCAGCTCATCAGCCAAGGCCTGGTGAACGACATCGGGGCGATGGAAGGGCCTTGGGTTGAATACTTCGCTACGGGCGAGAAGCGCGCCGAGGGATCTTACAAGGAGGGCAAAAAGGACGGCGAGTGGAACTTCTATCACCGCAGCGGAAAGGTTGAGCAAAAGGGGAAATTCTTGAACGGACTTGCGCAGGGTACTTGGCAGTGGTACTACGAGGGAGGATCCCTGCACCGCGAGGAACTCTACCGCAAAGGCCGCGAGGATGGTGCCTCAGTGGAATATGACGAGCAAGGCAAGGTGCTCACGCAAGGTGAATACATCGATGGTCAACGCGAAGGCAAGTGGCTCTACGAGGTGGGAGATCATAAAGAGGAAGGCGCCTACAAAGGCGGTCTCAAGGATGGCCCATGGACCTATACCTACGAGGACGGGGGCAAGTACTTCACGGGCTCTTTCGTGGATGGTGAACCTAACGGGAAGCACAAGTGGTACTGGCCGAACGGCCAGTTGCGCCTTGAGGGAAGATTCACCATGGGGCTTGAGCAGGGCGACTTCACGTACTACAATGAAGGCGGCGTGGTCCTGTTGGTGATCAAGTACCGCGACGGCATGGAGATCCGGATCGACGGCGAGCGCGTACCACCACCCTATGCCGTGGGGGAAGAACAACCCTGAGGCGGACCCCAACGAGTAAGTTCGTCCCATGGACGTGGAAGCGGGGAACCGAGCTTGCCCAGGCGTATTTGGAGTTGAAGAGGCAGTACAACGACCTCGTCAGCCGCAACCTCGCCGGCATCTTCCGCACCACGCCGGATGGACGCATGCTCGAGTGCAATGATGCGCTCGCACACATCCTGGGCTACACGAACCGGGAAGAGCTTTTGCGGCACACCGCTCGGGACCTCTATCATGCGCCCGAGGATCGAGAGCAGTACTTGGCCTCCTTGCGCAAAGAGAAGAAGCTCATCAACCACGAGATGAGGTTGAGGCATCGCAACGGCCGGGACGTGTACGTGTTGGAGAACGTGTTCCTTGATGATGAAGAGGGCCGCGTAGCGACGATCCAGGGCATGCTCATCGATGTGACCTCGATCCGCCAGGCGGAGGCCGAGCAGCGCGCATTGATGACGAGCTATCGCAGCCTTGTCGAGCGAATGCATGACGGGCTTCTCGTTGTCGCCGGAGGCCGGGTCCGCTATGCCAATCCAGCGGCCGAGCGATTGCTCGAACAGGATCTGACCGGTAGCGAATTCCTGGCGCTGTGGAACAAAGACGATCACGAGCTGCTGGAAGATTTGATGACCAAGGCCACGAGCGACCCGACCGACAGCCCCATCCGGGTGCGTTCAGCCGCCCTTCCCGAGCGTGAATTCCAGATCGTATGCACCAGCACAGTGCATGAGGGCGATGGTGCACTCCAGTTCACGGTACAGGACCATGGCGCGCAGCAACGAACAATACGCGAGCGTGTGCGGCTTCAAATGGCAGAGGAGGTGAACCAAGTGTTGCGGGAGGAGATCGGGGAACACCGACGCACACAGGAGGCTTTGCGCAGATCGCGGCACTTCGCACGCAACCTCATCGACAGCTCGTTGGACATGATCATGGCTGCCGACCCAGAGGGCAACATCACGGAGTACAACCCCGCAGCCAGCATCCGTTTTGGCTATGAGGCTGAAGAGATACTGGGGAGCAACACCGAGAAGCTTTACGCGGACCCTCTGGAGTATCGGCGCGTGCAGCACGAACTGGACACACATGGGGCCTACGCGGGCGAGGTGCGCAATGTGGACAAGTTCGGGAACGAGTTCACCACCTTCCTCGCAGCGTCGCGTTTGTTCGATCCGGAAGGAAGGGCCGTTGGGGCAATGGGTGTCTCACGCGACATCACGCGGATGAAGCGCGACCAGGAAGCGCTTAAAGCAAGTGAGGAACGGTACAGGGATCTTTTTGAGAACGCGACCGATCTTATCCAAAGCGTTGGGTCCGATGGACGCTTTGAATACGTGAACGATGCCTGGCGGCGGGCGATGGGCTATTCCGAGGCCGAGATACCCCGGCTTTCGATGCTCGACCTGGTGCATCCCGACCAGCGGGCATCCTGTGAACACCTCATGGAGCAGGTCTTGCGCGGCGAACAACCCGGTACGGTCCGCTTGGTTTTCGTTACGAAGGAGGGGCGGACCATCACGGTGGAAGGAACGATGACCGTTCGCACGAGCGAAGGCCGACCAGTGGCAACGCGAAGCATCTTCCGCGACATCACCGGGATGCTGGCCGCGCGGCAACAGGTGGAGGACCACGAAGCGAAACTTCGTGCGCTCTTCGAAAGCAGTGAACACATGTTCTGGACGGTGGACCCCTCGATCAAACTCACCTCGTTCAACAAGGGCTACGGTGACATGATCGAGCGGCTTTACGGCGTGCGGCCCGAATTGAAGGAGAGCCAGGAGGGTCCACGGAAGAAATTCGCCAGCGATAGCTATCACGCCTTTTGGGAGAAGAAGTACAAAGAGGCTTTCGCTGGTGTTCCGATCCGTTTCGAAACAGATGTCACCGATAAGCAAGGACGGCGCGTATGCAACGAGATCTTCCTGAGCCCGGTGTTCGATCGGTCGGGATCCGCGAATGAGGTGTTCGGCGTGGGCCACGAGATCACCGAACAGAAGGTGGCCGAGGATACCGTGCGCGAACAAGCCGCCAGGCTCAAGGCCATTTTCGAGAGCTCGGCCAACATGATGATCTGGACGCTTGACAAGGACATGCGTATCACGTCGTGCAATGAGCACTTCAAACGCTCCATTGAACAGGTGCACGGCATCACCTTCGCCATTGGCGACCGCTTCGCGGAACGCATGGCCGCGCGCATAGCTCCGGAAAGAGCGAAGGCGTTGTTGGTGAACTACGCCAACGCGCTCCGTGGAAAAGCACAGCAGTTCGAAGTCGAGTTGATAGACCTGCACGGGCGGCCCGCATGGGTCGAGAATTTCTTGAACCCGATCGTTGTCAACGGCGAGGTGCAGGAGGTTTCCTGCCTCGCGTACGGTATCACCGATCGAAAACAGGCACAGGAGGAACTGATCCAGAGCCTTGGTGAAAAGGAGGTGTTGCTGAAGGAGGTGCACCACCGGGTGAAGAACAACCTGCAGGTGATCAACAGCATCATGAAGCTTCAAGGCGCGCGGGTGGATGACGATCCCCGGCTACAGGAGATCCTCCACCATAGCCGCGACCGGATCCGGAGCATGGCACTCATTCACGAGAGCCTCTACCAGAACAAACAGTTCAGCCTTATCGATCTGGGCAATTACATCGATGGGCTGGCGCGGAATCTTGTCATGAGCTACAGCCTCAGCGGACGCATCTCATTGGATCTGGACCTGGGTCCGGACCCGGTGCCCTTGGTGCTCGATCAAGCGAGCCCATGCGGTCTTATCCTGAACGAGCTCATCAGCAACGCGCTGAAGCATGCATACCCCAGCGATAGCGCGGGTACCGTGCGTGTGCGGTTGCAGTTGATCGGAGACCGGGTTGTCATTACCGTGGGCGACGACGGAATTGGCCTACCCGAAGGGTTCGATGATCAGCGGGACGGCAACCTGGGGTTGGAGCTCGTGCATATGCTGGTTGGCCAGCTGGACGGTCAGATTGAGCGACACGGCCCTCCGGGGGCAACGTATTTACTTACTTTTGAACGTATCAAGCAAAGCGGACATGGCGCAGACGAACGTCCTCGTGGTGGAGGATGAGAGCATTGTTAGCAAGGATATCCAGCACAGCCTCAAGAAATTGGGGTACAACGTGGTGGGCGCGGCGAACACCGGTGAAATGGCGGTAGCTCTTGCCAGCGAACACATGCCGGACATCATTCTCATGGACATAATGCTCAAGGGCGAGATGAACGGGATCGATGCGGCCGATGCGATCCGGCGTAACACGAACATCCCGGTGATCTTCCTCACCGCCTACGCGGATGAGAGCACTTTGGCCAAGGCAAAAGTGACGCAACCCTATGGTTACATCATCAAGCCGTTCAAGGAGATCGACATCCACACGTCGATCGAGATGGCGCTGTACAAGCACAAGAAGGAAACCGAGGTCCTGAAGGAGCGAGATCTGCTGTACGCCTTGGTCGAAAGCAAGGACACCGGCAAGGACATCCTCTTCGTGAAGAGCAACAGTCGCCTGGTGAAGCTGAAGACGAGCGACATCTACTTCATCGAAGCATTGAAGGACTATGTGGTCATCAACACGCTGAACACGCGCTACACCGTCCACAGCACCATGAAGGACATCGAGGCAAAATTGCCCGAAAGCGATTTCATCCGCGTTCATCGCAGCTTCATCGTCCGGGTCGATAAGATCACGGCGATCGAACAACCGAACCTGATCCTGGAGAACGATAAGAAAGTGATCCCGATCGGTGGCAGCTACAAGGACGATCTCGCCAAGCGGCTCAACCTCGTCTAGTTCCGCTCGAAGAGAACAGCGCACAGTGACCCGGTCGATCAACGTCGGCCGGGTTTCTTCTTTGCTGCCGGGCGCCGTTCGAACTTGCCGGAAGTGGTTACCGGCCCACGACCCTCCATGAGAACGAAGTCCACGGCACGTCGATCCATGTCCACGGCTTTGATCGTCACCATCACCTCGTCGCCCAAACTGAATTTGCGTCCGGTGCGCTGACCGACCACGCAATACCGGTCTTGATCGAAGCGGAACACATCACCGGGAAGTTCGCGCAAGCCGATCATGCCTTCGCATTTGTTCTCACGCAGCTCCACGTACAGGCCCCAAGCCGTGAGCCCGCTGATGATACCCTCGAAGCTTTGCCCGATGCGGGCCAGCAAATACTCGGCCTGTTTGTAGCGGATGCTCGCTCGCTCTGCATCGCTCGCTTGTTTCTCCATGCGCGAGCTGTGTTTGCAGCTCAGCTCGAGCGCTTCGCGGTCCAAGTGCGTTCCGCCGGCCAGGTAGTGGGCCATGGCACGATGCACCAATAGGTCGGGATACCGGCGAATTGGGGAGGTGAAGTGGGTATAGTGCTCGAAGGCCAGACCATAGTGACCGATGTTCTCGGTGCTGTAAATGGCCTTGGCCATACTACGAATGGCCACTTGCTTGATGATGTTCTCCTCTTCCTTCCCGCGTACATCGTGCAACAAGCGATTGATCGCGTGCGGCAGATCCTCGTCCTGTTTCGTAACGAGCGAGTGCCCGAAACTTTTCGCGAGCGCACGTAGTTGTTCCACCTTTTCCGGGGAGGGGAGATCGTGTACGCGATACACGAAGGGCGGCACACCACCCTTGCGTTGCTTGTTCACCCAAGCGGCAACGCGCTTGTTCGCGAGCAACATGAACTCTTCGATGAGCCAGTTCGCAGGCCCCATCACCTTCTCGAACACGCCGATGGGAGCACCCTTCTCATCCAGCTTGAACTTCACCTCGTTACCACCGATCTCCAGCGCGCCGTTCTCAATGCGCTCCTTACGCATCACCTGCGAGAGCCGGTGCAGCACAAGAACCTCCGCCCTGAAGTCACCCTCGCCACCATCGATGATCGCCTGTGCCTCGGCGTATGCGAACCGACGCTGGGAGCGCATTACGGTTCGACCGTACCACTCGGTCTTGATGTCCGCCCGCTCGTCCATTTCGAAGATGGCGCTGAAGCTCAGCTTGTCCGTATGCGGGTTGAGCGAACAGAGGTCGTTGCTCAACTTCTCAGGCAGCATGGGCACCACGCGATCGACCAGATAAACACTGGTCGCCCGGTTCGCTGCCTCCATATCGATCACGCTCTTGGGACGCACGTAGTGGCTCACATCGGCTATGTGCACACCGATCTCCCAATGGCCGCTCTCCAAGCGACGAACGCTCAATGCGTCGTCAAGGTCTTTCGCGTCGTCGGGGTCGATCGTGATCGTTGGAATGGTCCGCACGTCGCGGCGACTCGCGATCTCGGCTTCGGTGACCCCATCGGCGATGCTCTCGGACGCCCTTACCACACTTTCCGGGAATTCCAGTGGCAGGCCGAATTCGGCGAGGATCGCATGCATCTCCACTTGGTGCTCGCCGGCCCGGCCAAGCACCCGCAACACCTTGCCACGTGGAATGTCGCGCGTGTCTTTCCACTCGCCCAGTTCGATGATCGCCTTGTCGCCCTCCTTGGCGTTCAAGGCTTCGTGCGGCGGGATGAAGAAGGGGCGCTTCACACGTTGGTCGTCCGCGACCAGCAACAGGCGACCCTGTTGTTTTTGTATGGTACCCACGAACTCGTTGCGTCTGCGGCTGAGCACCTCCAGAACCTTGCCCTCGGCTCGACTTCCACGTCCCCCCATCAGCTTGATGAGCACGCGGTCCCCATGCAGGGCCATGCCCACGTTGCGGCCGTGTACGAAGACATCCTCCGTTCCTCCCTCCACACGCACGTAGCCGGCTCCGCTGGTAATGATGTCGATGGTCCCCTCCACGCTGTCCTTGCCCCCTTGGGCGGTGTAGCGGCCCTTTTTTCCGCTTTGGATCCGGCCCTCGTCCAAAAGGGCTTCCAGCGCGTCGAAAAGCATGTAGCGGTGCCCCTTGTCCTTGAAGCCCAGCTGCAGGGCCAATTGCTGGCTGGTGATACCGGCATGCCCGGACTTTCTGACGGCGGCAAGCACATCTTGGGCAAGCTGGCCGGGTGAGGGTTGGGGACGGTTGCGGGGCATGTATCGAGGGGGGGCTCCAGGCGGGTTTTCCAGAGGGCCGGCAAGATAACCGGAGGGTCAGGCGGGGCCTTCACCAACGATCGTTGATAACCACGGCCGGATCGCTACATTTGCCGCCCGTTTCCGGTTCCCGGCAAGCCATGCAGGAAAGCGCCAAGATCTTCAGCGGTACCGCCACCCGGTACTTGGCCGAGCAAATAGCGGCCTCGAGCGGGGAGCGCTTGGGCGAGGTGAGCGTGAGCCGCTTCAGCGACGGCGAGTTCCAACCAAGTTTCGAGGAAACGGTGCGTGGCGATCTCGTCTTCATCGTTCAGAGCACGTTCCCTCCGGCTGACAACTTGCTTGAGCTTCTTATGATGGTGGATGCGGCCAAGCGCGCCAGTGCGAAACGCATCGTGGCCGTTCTGCCCTATTTCGGATTCGCCCGACAAGACCGAAAGGATAAACCCCGTGTAAGCATCGGGGCCAAGTTGGTGGCCAACATGCTCACGGCCGCAGGCGTGGACCGTGTGATGACGATGGACCTTCATGCGGACCAGATCCAGGGCTTCTTCGAGGTTCCTGTGGACCACCTGTTCGCCAGCAGCATCTTCCTTCCGCATATCAAGGAGTTGGGACTGAAAGACCTGGTCATGGCAGCACCGGATACCGGAGGAACCAAGCGGGCCAACGCCTATAGCAAGCACCTGGGCTGTGATATGGCCATCTGCTACAAGCAGCGAAAAGTGGCCAACCAGATCGAGCGCATGACGGTGATCGGTGACGTAAAGGGCAAGAACGGTGTGCTGGTCGATGATATGATCGACACCGCAGGAACCCTCACCAAAGCCGCCGATATGATGACGGACCTCGGCGCGCTCTCCGTCCGTGCGGTTTGTACCCACGCGGTTCTCAGCGGCGATGCATGCCAGCGGATAGAGCGCAGTACGCTCACGGAGCTCATTGTTACCGATACCATTCCAATTGGGCCGGAGAAGTTGGCCCACACCAACAAGATCAAGCAACTTTCCGTGGCCCAACTGTTCGCCGACGTGATCCGTCGAGTGCGCAGCCACGAAAGCATCAGCAGTCATTTCATAATTGCATAACACCCGTTCGGTCATGAACAAAGTAGCGCTCAGCGGCACCGTCCGCGATCACATCGGCACCAAGTATGCCGCCCAATTGCGCCGGGCGAAGCGCGTACCCTGCGTGCTTTATGGCGGCTCCAGCACTGTTCACTTCAGTGTGGAAGAGGCCGCTCTTCGCAAGGTTGTCTTCACTCCGGAGGCGAACAGCATCGAACTCGATCTCGGCGGCAACAAGACGCTCGCGATGGTCCACCAGAAGCAGTTCCACCCGTTGAGCGACCGCGTGATCCACGTGGACTTCATGGAGATGAAGGAGGACCGCGAGGCGCGCGTGCAGCTTTCGATCCGGCTCAAAGGCCAGCCAGCCGGGGTGCGCGAAGGGGGCAAGCTCAACCAGACCATGCGCAAGCTCACGGTGAAGGGGCTCCCCTCACGCATACCAGCTTTCATCGACGTGGACGTGACCAACCTGGCACTGAACCACAGCGTACATGTGAGCGACCTGAAGCTCGATGGTCTAGTAGCCGTGGGTAGCCCGGAGGATGTGGTGGCCACGGTGAAGGTGCCGAAGAAAGTGGAGGAGGTTGCTGCAGCAACAGCCGCTACTCCCGGAGCCGCACCCGCCGCTGGTGCAACACCCGCCGCTGGTGCGACCCCAGCCGCCGACGCCAAGGCTGCCGACGCCAAGCCCGCCGCGAAGAAGTAGTCCCAAGGCTACAGCGATCCAGATTCCTTTTCATGAACGGACCCGGCACACGCCGGGTCCGTTTCTTTTGCACCCGCAATGAAGTACCTGATAACGGGACTGGGCAATCCCGGCGAAGAGTACGCCGGAACACGACACAACATCGGATTCCAAATAGTGGATGCATTGGCCACGACAGCTGCCGTACGATTCGCCCCGGATCGCTACGCCGATCGCGCAGAGCTTCGCCATAAAGGGCGTTCGTTCATCCTGATCAAGCCCGGCACCTTCATGAACCTTAGCGGCAAAGCCGTGCGCTATTGGATGGACCAGGAGAATGTTCCGGGGGATCGCCTCTTGGTGGTTACCGATGACCTGGCGCTGCCCTTCGGTTCAGTGAGGATACGCGCGAAAGGAGGTGCCGGGGGCCACAACGGGCTGACGAGCATTATCGAGACCATAGGAACAGAGGATTTCCCGCGCCTGCGCTTTGGCATCGGCAGCGATTTTGCCCGAGGTCGTCAGAGCGAATACGTTTTGGGGGCGTGGACCGAGGAGGAGCGCAGGACCCTGGGCGAGCGGATCGAGTTGGCGGGCAAGGCTATTCTCCAGTTCGGACTGTTGGGCGTGGCCAGCGCCATGAACAACTTCAACAAGCGCTGAACCGGCGCACCGGACGGCGTTACTTTTGGCACAACAGTACCAGCACCATGCTCAGCAAGAAGATCGAAGAAGCACTGAACGGACAAGTGGCCACCGAGGCCATGAGCAGCCAGGCGTACCTCGCCATGGCTTCTTGGGCCGAGAACCAAGGCCTGAGCGGGACGGCCGCCTTTCTCTATCGCCACAGCGACGAGGAGCGCCTGCACATGCTCAAACTCATCAAGTTCATCAATGAACGCGGCGGTCATGCAGTGGTTTCTGCACTGAAGCAGCCCGGAACCAATTACAAGACCATCACGGACATCTTCAAGGCATTGCTCGACCACGAGACCAGGGTGACCCACGAGATCAACAAGGTCGTTGACCTCTGTTTGAAGGAGAAGGACTACACCACGCACAACTTCATGCAGTGGTACGTGGGAGAACAGATCGAAGAGGAAGCCTTGGCGCGCACGCTCATCGACAAACTGAACTTGATCGGCAACGACAAGGGCGGGCTTTATCTCTTCGACCGCGACCTGGAAGTGATGACAAGCGCACCCGCCCAGGACAAGGCACGGTAAAGATCACCACGGCCAGTCACCTCCGATGCGAAGCGGTTGTTCAAGCTTCGCATCGATCAGGCGTTGTCGCAGGCCCTCTTCGGAAAAGGCCGGAGGAAGATCGCGCGTGGCTGCGAGGCGGTAGATCAGTTGGCCGACGAAACGCACGTTGTTCACCATGGCCTGCGGATCCACCAAGTGGATGTCGTCGCAGCTGCTGTGGTAGCATCCATAAACGTGCTTCCCCAGATCGCTGAGCGGATAGATCACAGGAACGCCAGCGAGCAGGAAGGGCTGATGATCGCTATGGAGCCAAACCTCCTGGCTAACCTTACCCTGGAACGAAGTCGTGTCGATGGTGCTGATCTCTTTTGAGAGCGCACCTATCAGGTCTCCCCAGCCGTCGGGGCCGCCTACGCCAAAACCCTGTGGATTGCCGCTCATGTCCAGATTGATCATGCACTTGACACGCGCCAATTCCCCGCTCTCCTTGTAGTGCTTCACCAAGGCGCGTGAGCCCAACAACCCTTGCTCTTCGCCCATGAACAGCACGAACCGAACGGTACGTTCGGGTTTGTGGGAAAAGCCGGCCATTGCACGTGCGAGGTCGAGGATGGAAAAGGAACCAAGACCATTGTCCGTTGCGCCGGTAGCGAGGTCCCAGCAGTCCAGATGACCACCCACTACGATCACCTCTTCGGGCATCGACGTTCCGTGGATCTCGGCAATGATGTTGCATGCGCTCACCAAGTTGCTGTGATTGCCCATCGCCAGCCGCGCCGTAAGTGCCTCGTGCTTCGACAGTCGTTCACGAAGCGCAACCCCGTCCTCCGTAGCGATGCATGCCGCCGGCACGGGGATCAGGGTGCCATCGATGCTTGCTGTTCCGGTAAGTAGGATGTGACCCTCCACTTGGTTCACGAAGACCAGCGCGGCAGCGCCAGCTTCCATTGCCAGTGCCGCCTTTTCGCTCCGGTGCAGGTTGCGTGCTCCCTCCATGGCTGCGACCAAGCCGATGTTGATCAACAGGGCCGCCCCCTTTGCACGATCTCCGAGACGGGCCAAGTCCTCCGGAAGGCCATTTCCGGCGTCCAGCAGCGGTGCCTCCACGGAGGATTCAAGCGGCGTATTGGCAAGTGCCACGGCAGCGATGTGCAGCGCGCCCGCTCCATCGCTGATAGTGAGCTGGACCGTACCGCGCGACCATGCCTGAGCGGTGAACGGAAATCGCTCGACGACAGGTAGCCCGGAGGCGCGGAACAAGCTGTCGGCGAGGTTCTCTGCGCGGGCACCTTGGGCACTTCCAGTGAGGCGGTGACCAATGTGTTCGGTGCTCCAGCGGAGCCACCGGTATCCCTGTGCGTTCTCTTGCACCTCTTGTTCGAAAGCGGAAGACCACGTCGGAACCTGCGCCCGCACGTCAACACCGGCGTGTTGACAGATGCAACAAAGCACTGCCGTTCGTAGACAAAGCAGGCAGATACTTTGCCATGTGGCATTCTTCTTCGGCATGGGATCGGCAAGGCGCACGACCAAATCTACGGGCAGGTTGTCAGTGCCGGGCAAATACGTGCGCGCTTTGGCGCTTTTACCATTGTTGCTTTGTGCCGCTGCGCCACCACAACGCGACGCGGAAAAGGATACCACCTCCATCCTGCAAGCCAACTACCTGTACAACATAGCGAAGTTGGTGGAGTGGAAGGACGCATCCATGCGCAGCGGCAACTTCATAATCGGGGTCATAGGCGGGGCGAACCTTTATCAGGAGCTGATCAAGCAGTATTCCACCCGCACCATTGGCAAGCAGCCGATCGAGGTACGCAAGCTTCCGAGGAACGCCGAGGTGGAACGTTGCCACATGCTCTTCGTGGGCAAAGGAGACCTGGCTCTGTTGCCCGAGATCTACAAGCGAATGAAGGGCAAGCCAACGCTCGTGATCACGGAGTATGCCGGAGCGCTCGATGATGGCTCCGTGGTGAACTTCGTGAAGGTGGACAACCTCCTGAAGTATGAACTGAGCATGTCCAATGCACAAGAGCACGGCCTGGTCGTAGGCCTCACCCTCAAGAACCTGGCGCACCGCGTGGAGGAATGACCATGAAGCTGCGCATCGCCATAGCACTCTTCGCACTTGCGCTGGTCCCGCTGGTCCATGCGCAAGACCCCTTTGTTGAAGCGCTGCGCACATATCAAGCCGGCGACCTCGCACGGGCGCGCACATTGATCGACGAGGCGGTGCTGGCCCCCGCGCATGCGGAAGACCCCGAAGCATGGCTGCTGCGAGGGTTCGTTTACAAGGATGTGTACAAGGGCGCCGCCAACCAGGCAGATGGCGATCGTGCGCGCGAGGATGCAATGAACAGCCTGTACCGGTGCTTGCAATTGGACAAGGACAGCACCTATGCCGAGAACGCCATGCAGGCGTATGACTACCTCGCGCGGTCCTGCTTCAACGAGGCCGCGAAAGCGGTGAACGAGGGCGACGAGACCCGTGCGCTCCTGCTCTTCGACAACTATCAGGAAGCCGTGATACGGGTGGATCCAAAGGCCGACCTGAAGCCGCGCGAACTGGAGTTCCGAAATGCGCTCGGCACCGTTTACACCAAGCGCTTCAACCAGGACCGGACCGCATTGGAATGGTTCGATAAGGCTACGAGGACATACAAGGATGTGTTGCGCCTTGAACCGGAGAACTATGGTGCCAACTACAATTTGGCAACGCTCTACTACAACCTTGGGGTGTACCGTATTCGTGCGATCAACGCCGATGATGAGATCCCCACGATCGAAGAGATCCAAAAGGTGGCTCGCGAACTCTTCAATGAAGCACTGCCCTACATGCTGAAGGCGCATGACATGAACCCGACGCGTCGCGAGACACTGCTGGGTCTGGAAGGCATCTACTACAGCTTGCAGGACGAATCCAACTCCGAGCGGTTCCGCCAGTTGTACGAACTGCTGCCACCCGGAGAAGACCGCTGATGGCGATGGCCCTGCGCATGACCATCGGGCGAAAGATCGGGATGGGCTTCGGCCTGTTCATCTTTTTCGCCCTGCTCGTGGTGGTGCTCACGAACCGCACATTGGAGCGCAGTCGGGGCATCAACGAGGAGATCAACCAGGTCTATTCTCCGTCCGTCGACGCGCTTGTTCGTTTGCGCAACCTCACGGTGAGCTCGCACATGCTCATCAAACACTGGGCATTGCTGGAAAGTCGCGCGGACGCACCGGAGAAGACCGCCTTGGTGGAGATCACCACACAGGAGTTGCCGCAGATGCTCGACCGCATCGATACGCTCATGGCCCATTGGGGGCGCGACGAAGTGGCCTTGATGAACCAGGTCTCCACGGAGTTGGGCGTGCTGTTCGAGCTGCACGAACGTATCAAGAGCATGTTGCCATCGCTGGAGAGCTACAGCAACCCGTTCGTGCACATGGAACGGAACGACCTCGCCGAAGAGGGTGGTCCGCTCGATCAACAAACCGCGAAGGTGTTGTCGGAACTGGATAGGCTTTTGGAGATGCAGGAGGCCAAGCGGCGGCAACTGGGCGGCGGCATGATCCGCAGCTTCGATTCGCTCAAGTTCTTCGTGCTTTATATGGGGATCGCATTGGTGGTCATCGGCTTGATAGTCGCGTTTGTGATCGTGCGGGATATCGTGGCCCCCGTGCAACGGTTGCGCAACGTGCTCTTGAGCCTTGGCAGGGGGGTGTTCCCGCGCACCAAGGTGCGAGCCACCAATGATGAAATAGGGGAAATGAGCAAGGCGCTGACCTCGCTCGTGGAGGGCTTGCGTCGTACGACGGATTTTTCCCATGCGGTAGCCGCCGGGGATTTCGCTGCGGATTATCAACCGTTGAGCGAAGAGGATGTTCTGGGCCACGCCCTGCTGAAGATGCGGGACGAGCTCGGTCAGCGCGAACGGATCCTGGAAATGAAGGTGGTGGAGCGAACAGAGGAGGTGGTTCGGCAAAAGGAAGAGGTGGAGCGCCAGAGCCGCAAAGTCGTGGAGCTCTACAAGAACGTCACCGACAGCATCCGGTACGCCAAACGCCTGCAGGAGTCGATCCTTCCGCCCGAGCGCAGGATCAAGGAGTTGCTGCCTGACACATTCGTCTACTACCGCCCCAAGGACATCGTTAGCGGCGACTTCTATTGGTTCGAACGTGTGGACGACCGCGTGGTGTTCGCCGCTGTGGATTGCACGGGGCACGGTGTGCCCGGTGCGTTCATGAGCCTCATTGGCCACAACGGACTCAACCAAGCTGCCAAGGAACGCGGCAAATCACGTCCGAGCGAAGTGCTCGGCGACCTCAATCGCATTGCCTTCGAAGCCCTGCACAAGGACCGTGATCACAGCCTTGTGCGAGATGGGATGGATATGGCGCTTTGCAGTTTCGACCCAGGACGAAAAGTGCTCGAGTACGCAGGAGCGAATTGCCCGCTCTATCTCGTACGCGATGGAGAGGTGCTGCCTTTTGCGCCGGACAAGAACGCCATCGGCAGCTTCGACCTCAGTGGAAAGCCCTTCACGGACCACCGCATCCGACTATTGGACGGGGACATGGTCTACATTTTCTCCGATGGTTATGCCGATCAATTCGGCGGACCCAAGGGCAAGAAATTCCTGTACCGCCGCTTTCGCGAACTGCTCGTGGATATCAGCACGCACCCCACCGAACGCCAGCGAACACTTCTGAACGATGCCTTCAACGCATGGCGAGGAGCGCACGAACAGGTGGACGACATCCTCGTGATCGGGATGCGCGCCTAGCAGTTCCTATTGGAAAGTCCAGCCGCCGCCCGATCCCCTATCGCGAGGGTTCATGCACATCACAGGGATCTGCGCCTCGTTGGTGATGATCTCTTGCTCATAGGGCACGCCAAGAACACCGAAAATGTTGCCCTGTGAAAGGTTCATGATCGTGATCAGGTCTGCGTCCACGGCCACTGCGTGGCGCACCACTGCGTTCACGAAATCGCCGCTATCCTCCTTGGCGATGGTGGCGTCGTGTGCGATCCCGCGCTCGTCGAGGTATTGATTGGCGAAGCGGATGTGATTGACGAGTTGTTTGTGAAGGAACTCATCGTCCTCGCGGGGCGTGATCAAATGCACTTTGCCGTTGAAGCTGCGGGCCATGTCGGCAACGAGGGTGAGTTTCTGCCGTGTTTCCTGGTGCAGGTCCAACGGCACCACGATGGAATCATAACCACCCTCCTTGATAGGGCGTTCCTGCACCACGATGAAGGGCACATTGGAACTCGTGATCACACGCAGCGCGCGGCTACCCGTGATGAACTGCATCCCCCGCATCCCGTGCGTACCCATCATGATCAGGTCGGCGTTGATCTCCACCGCCGCGTCGCCAATATCATCGAAGATGGAGCCAACGCGCACCAGTTTGTGGACCGGAACGGCGGCGTTCAGTTTCTGCGCGCGCTCCTGTTCCATCTCCAGTTTCTTGCGGGTCTCATCCACTTCGCTCTGCTTGGGAACCACATGCAGCAGGTACACCTCGCCACCGGTATGGGAGGCTAGTTGCATTGCATGCCCAATGGCATTGTCGGACACCTTCGTGAAATCCGTCGGTACGAGGATCTTGTTCTTCTTTCCGCTCATTTTCCTTGCGATTGATCGCCGCGTTGCAGGTTGCGTGCGAAGCGCCGAAAGATAGGCGAAAGGCAAAATGCGCAACGCCTGTCCCGGGGTCTCCAGCCGTAAGACAAACGGCCACAATCGACTATAAATGGGGATGATACGGATCGCGGCAGGTGAGCAGAAGTGCTTTGTCCCCGGAACGAAAAACGCCAAATACAATGATCACGACGATGAGGAACAAAGTGCAACTGATGGGATATTTGGGCAATGAGCCCGAACTCAAAGACCTTGGCAAGGGTCAGCACCTGCTGAGGATGAGCTTGGCCACCAACGAACGTTTCCGCACCGCGGATGGCGAATGGAAGCAGGACACCCAATGGCATTCCGTGGTGGCATGGGGAAAGCAGGCTGAACGATTGGCCTTGCAGGTGAAGAAGGGCACCGCCCTGATGGTAGAAGGCCGCTTGGTGCACCGCAGCTATGAGACCAAAGAGGGCGAGAAGCGCTACAGCACGGAAGTGGTCCTCGGCGAATACCAGCTGATCGCAACCAAGGAGGCCGCTACAGAAGAGTAGTAGTTCCGAAGCGGCGCACGGAGGGGGGCAGCCCCTCCGTGCGCTACTCCTTGATGATGTGGCTGGTCAAAGCGCCGTGCTCATCTGCGATACGCAGAACATACGCCCCGGCCTCGAGGTGGGACAGGTCCAGGTTCAAGGAAGATCCGGCTCTTGCCGCGTGTCCATGAACGATGCGTCCGCTCGCATCCAATACCGAAAGCGAAAATGCTCCGACCAATTGTCCGACAATCGAGATCGAAGAAGAGAACGGATTGGGTCGTACGGACATCGTTCGCACAGCGACCAACTCCTCGGTCACCAGAACAGGGAACGCGATGACGGGACGACAGATGCTCGTGACGCAAGTGTCGACCAAGAGCGGCCCCCAAGCTCTCAGGGTGCCACACAGCTGGAATTCACCGGGGGAGCCGTACGCATGTACGGCCACATTGCCCTCGGCGAGCGCACCATCCCCGAAATCCCAATCGATCCGGCTGTTCATTCCGGAGGTGTTGGACGTGTCCAGAACACCCACCAGATTTTCAGACTGCAACATGATGAATCCCTGGTCGATCAGTAACGGACAGTCGACATTCCCGGGTCCCAAGTAGAGGTACTGGCACAACGTGGATGTGCAGAAGGCCGGGGCCGGTCCGATAACCGTCAAACAAACCTCGAAGGGTCCGCTACCGATGAAATCATGCGTCGGTGTCGTGGCGGCGATAGTGGCCCCATCGCCGAACGACCAAAGGACCTGCTGAATGGTCTCCCCGAACGTGGAGTTGTTCTGGAAAGTGATCGTGTTCCCGTTCACCGAGGCGATCCCGAACGCGGCTTGCAATGAAATGCAACTCACATCCGGCAGGGGGGTGATCAAGTCGCAAACGGTGGTACTGCATGGTTGCTGGGCGATCAGGTCGTATGCGTCCACCGTGAGGCAAACGGGATATTCCACTTGGCCCGGATAGTTCAGTTGGAGCGTTGGACTGGTCTGTTGTCCGAAGGCTCCGTTCATATAGTAGCTCCAGGTCAGGCTCTCAACGGAAGTGTTGCCGACCTGCACTTCGGGAGCGAAGTAGCAGTAGTAATTGTTCTGGATGGTCGTGTTGATGCCAACATGCAAGGAGGTGTCGCAGTTGCTCAAGATGCCGCCACCGCGCGCTGCCGCCAGATCGGGCAATAGCTGGGTTTGGGCTGTGGCGGCAAGGCCGATCAGACAAGAGGCCCAGGGGATCGAACATCGAAGGGACGGGAGCATCGTCATCATGCACTAGAGAGTGTAACAAAGTTGCAGGCGCACACCGGCGCGTTCGGGGGAGCTGCTCACACTATTGGCGCTGGCAGCATTGAACAACCCGCGCATGTAGATCGGGCTGGCGGTCGCTATCCAGCGTTCATGCAGCAGGAATCCCACATCGGCACCCAGCACACCCACCATGGAGAAAGGATAGCGCTCGCTCAGGGCCGTAGGTGGCAATTCAGCTGAGCTGATCCCGCCTAGCGCGTCATCGTTGATCAAGGATGCCGAGGCGCGTGCGCGAGTGAACTCTGCCGCAAATCCACAACGTGCACCCAGCACCCATCGCCCCATCCTCGTGCGCCAGGACGCTTCCACGGGTATCCGCCAGGTCGTTCGTGTATCCGAGCCGGCACTCACGCGCTCACGAATGGTCGGTGTGATCACTGTATCCACAGTGGTATAGTACACCTGTGTATTGAGGGTGACCATTTGCGTGTTCACCACGCTCTCGTACGATGTGGCCTTGTCCACATGACGGTACGCTTGTTCCGAGCGCTCCGATTCAACACCGGAACTCACACCGAAGCCCGATCGCCATGTGCGGCCCCCCATCAGTCCGAGGCCGATGGTGGAGGTCCACGCCTCCGATTCGTTCAAGGCATCGGAGAGCACGCCCGACCCGCCGGACCACTCGCGATGTGATGCATAAAAGGCCGAATGCGCCCCGAGCCACCAGTCACCGCGGGGAAGCACATACGCCGGGTGGACAATGGCGGAGACAGGAAGGCCGACCGCATTCTGTTGGGAAGGAAAACGTGGCCAAAGACGCAACGGGGCGGCATCCGCCAGAACGGTGCCCGAAGTAAGTAGTGCGGACGAGGTGCCGTAGGTGCCCACTCCATCCGTGGGCGAAGCTGGAACAAGTGTGGTGATGGCGGGGTCAGGGACAACCAGGTCTGTCCGGTACTCGCTGGTGGGTTCAACAGGCTCGACCAGTGTACGTCCGTGTTGTTCTTTCACGCCTTCCACATTCGGGCTGACTACCGATGCAGCCAGCCCCTCGTTCGTTAGGTCGGGGTAGGAGGCACCCATTTGCTTTTGCGCCCGAGTTGTGGAACCGCCGTTCTCGCTCGCCGCGTCGGTCTTCGTTGTTATTGTCCCGACGGGATGCTCGCCATTCTTCGCATCCGAGAGCGTGGGAGTTTCCGCTTCGAGCGGCGTTGGGCTGTGTGCGATGGAAGGTTCCCCGAACGACGGATCTCCATTTCCAACACGCGCACGGAGCTGCCAATACCCCACAGCACCTGCCGTCAACAAAAGCAGTCCGCCCAGAACGTACCGCCGACGGAACCAACCGAACGCTCGCCTCCGTCGCTGGGCAGCGCCGATCACGGCCTCCGCCAAATGCGGCGGCGGCTCTACGCTGGCGTTGCGCAGGGTCTCTCTGAAGAGGTCGTCAATGGGGTGCTTGTCCCGCATAGGCTGGTGTTGAACTCGCATTGATCTTCATTTGCAATAGGCGTCGTGCCTTGGCCAACTGGCTGCGCGAGGTGCTTTCGCCACACCCCAAAAGTTCCGCTATCTCCGCATGGTCATATCCTTCCACCGCATAGAGGTTGAAAACCATCCGGTAGCCATCGGGCAGTGAGGAGACCATGGCGAGGAGCTCTGCCTCGCCCAATCGCCCGACCGCTTCGGGCCCCACCTCTCCTTCGGGCATGCGCTCCATGCCGAAGCGCTCCTGCTGGAAGGATTTCTTGCGGTATTGGTTGATCGAAGTATGCACCATGATGCGGCGTATCCATCCCTCAAAGGAGCCCTCCATGCGGAAGTCCTTGAGCTTCTCGAACACGCGGATGAATCCTTCCTGCATGAGGTCCTGGGCCTCCAGTTCGTGACGCGCATAGCGAAGGCACACCGCATACATGCGGCGTGCGTATCGTGAGTAGAGGATCTCCTGGCAGCGGCGTTCGCCCTCCAAGCAACCCTTTATCAGTTCGCGTTCAGTGAGTTCACGCAACCGGAGGCCTGTTATGCCACAGACACCACATCCTGCAAGGACGCTGCCTAGGCGAAGGCAGCTACAAGGTAAGGCGGGGTCACAAGAACCGGCCGCCCTCGAGCAGCACGCTAAACGACAGCAAACGATTGTAGTCGCCTACAAGCACTTACTGGCCGGATCGCCTTTCCCGACCACCGGACGTTTGCCTCGGGTTCGGCAACAGCACCGGATCCGGAACGAAAAGCAAACAATCAAAACCCAAGTACCATGAACACGCTGAAGAACAAAGTCCACCTCGTAGGCAATCTCGGATTCGACCCCGAAGTGCGGGAGATAGCCAAAGGGCGAAAAGTGGCCCGCATCTCCGTGGCCACCAACGACAGTTATCGCAACGCCGCTGGCGAGAAGGTGACCGATACCCAATGGCATACGGTGGTGGCCTGGGGACAGACCGCCGAAATGGTCGAGCGCCTCCTTCGCAAGGGCTCCCCCCTGATCCTGGAGGGTCGGCTGGTGCATCGCAGCTACGAGGCCAAGGATGGTACCAAGCGGTACATCACGGAGGTGGTCATGAACAACTTCCAACTGCTCCCGGGTAAGCGCGAAGAAGCGGCTGCCGCATAATTACCATGCATCATGAGCAGAAGGGGCGGCCATCATCGGCCGCCCCTTCTGCGTTCACGAGGCACCGTTCTACCTTGCTTGCGCATGGTCAAGAAGTTCATCCGGTGGGTGTGTCGGCGATGGTACGTTCCGCTCGGGGCTGTGGTCATCCTGTTGGTCGCGGTCGCTTTCCTGTTCCCCTATTTGGTCAAGCGGTACGTCGAAGCTCACAGCGAGGAGTGGATCCAGCGCAAGGTCGCCATCGGCAGTATCGTACTCAACCCGTTCACAGGTGTGTATGCCGTGAACAACTTGGTGTGTTACGAACCCAAGAGCGATGTGGTCTTCGTTCGTTTCGAAAAGCTCGGGGTGAAAGCGGACCTCCTCGATGGTTATCGCAAGGACCTCTGGCACTTCAAGGAAGCGGAGCTTCGAGGACCGTACGTGCGGATCGAGCAGACCGGCGATCGGTTCAACTTCAGCGACCTGCTGGAGCTTGGAGGCGAGGATGAGCCATTGACCAGCGAAGAGGAAGACAGCGCCATGGCGTTCGATGTTGTGGGCATCGAACTCAGTGCCGGGGCGATCGATTATTCCAGTGACATCCTGCACACGCCGGTGAGCGTGGAAGACCTCACCGTTTCATGTACACGGATCTCTTCTGCACAAGCCGCGATGAAATTCCTCTTGGGTTTCGCCATTCACGGGGGCGGCAAGGTGAACGGCGGGTTCACCATAGACACCGATGGTGGCCGCTACGAAGTGGATGCACACCTGCAAGACTTCGACTTATCGCAGCTGCTTCCATACCTGCAGGACTTCATGGATTGCCGCAAACTCGACGGGGCTTTGGACTTGGACCTCATGGTGAGCGACAGTTATGTGGACACCACCCAACTGGCACTGAGCGCAGCCATGGATCTTCGATCATTACGGCTGGAGGATCCGGCGGGAGAAGCGCTGGTCTCCGTCGGAGAACTCCGCGCAGGTTTGGACACGCTGATCGCCGCACAAGAACGTTTCGATGTGGGCGAAGTGTTGTTGGACAAAGCGGACCTGCGCTTCGTCCTGCTCAACGACTGGAGCGACAACTGGACGAGATTGTTGAAGTTCAGCACGGATACCATCGGGGACAGCACGGTGGTTTCGAGCGCGGCATCAGAGAGCAACGTCTTCGTCATGCTGGCGGATTACGTGAGCTATCTGGGTGGCCAGTTCGTCGCCAGTGACTATTCCGCGCAAAGTGTGAGGCTCACCGATTGTGCGGTGCGTTTCGAGGACTACACCCCGCGACTGCCATTCCGTTACGAGCTCACAGAGTTGGCGCTTACCGCGAACCGAGTGAGCAGCGATCGGGACGCAGGGCGGGTCACGAGCAAGGCCAACCTCAATGGAGGCGGGGCGCTCATTGCCACGGCGGTGTTCGATCCCGCGGACATTCGCAACGTGACCCTCGATCTCGAAGTGGATGGTTTGCGCTTGCCACCCTTCGATCCATACACCCGCTGGTATGCGGCGCATCCGATGGAGGACGGCGTTTTGCGGCTCACCACCAAGACGGTCTTGTTGGCGGGCATGATCGATTCGCAGAATTCACTGCGTATCGACAAGTTGAAGTTCGGCCGCAAGGTGACCGAACACGATACGGGGATATATGTACTGCCATTGCGCCTCGCTGCCGGTTTGCTGAAGGATGCAAAGGGCGTTGTGGAACTCGATGTTCCGGTGAAAGGGGACTTGAAGGACCCGCAGTTCCGAGTGTGGCCCATCATCTGGCAGATCTTCAAGAACCTCATCGTGAAGGCCGCCACGGCACCAGCCAACCTGCTTGCGCGTGCCGTTGGTGGTGCGGATGAACGCGAGTTGGAGGGCGTTCACTTCCAACCGGGCCAAGCGGTACCAGACCCCCAACAGTACAAGGTGCTCGATCAATTGGCGAAGGCGCTCGCCGCCAAGCCGGAATTGCGCGCGGACCTGATCCCGCTCGTGGACCCATTCGCCGAGATGCAGGAGATCGCATTGTTCGAAGGGAAACGCCACTTTCTTTTCTCGGGTGCCACGGCGCTCACCGCCACTGACAGTTCGCGCATCAACTCACTGATGAACACCGACTCGCTCTTCATGCGTTACGTGGAACAAGCCACGCCGACGCTCGGTGGCAAGCCACTGCAGGAGCGATGTCTTGGTATGATCGGCAGGGACCAGGTGAGCGCGCAACAGCGCGACATGGAATACGCGCGGACGGAGCATGTGATGCAGTATTTGTTGAGCAAGGGGGTCCCAGCGACGCGCATCGCATACCGCGAAGGCACTCCCGAGGAAACCAGTGGTCGCAAGGGCGACCCCGGTTACCGGTTCATTTACGACGCAGCTGATACGTCACTCAATGGCGATACGACGCCATAAGCTTCCTTGGGCGGTTCGTAGTTCCAAGGAGTAGATCGCGGGAGCAAGGTGTTCCACGGACATCACATGGCGCGTTGCGTGTGTGCGCTGCTGCAAGACCACGCGGCCCTCAGGTGAGTGGATAAGGACATCTCCGCTTGAGGAAAGGCCGTCGATGGAGATGACCCCGCGCGCTGGGTTCGGATACACGCGGATCGCATCGTCCAGGTCCTCCGAGATACCCACCCCGTTCTGGAAGGGGTCCACCCATTCACAGTGTTCCGCCCAGCAGGTGTCCTGGGTGGCGTCGTTCCAGTACCACGCGGCAACGCACACATTGAAGGGCCCCGGCGGTTCGTAGAGGTGGGTGACCACGGGTCCATATCCCTCGCCTCCATCACCGAAGTACCACAGAACGCCCAAAACCGGCACGCTCGCGGTGGCCTCGAAGACGACGGCGGTTCCTTGCACGCCGTAGCCGAAGTCAACCTCGAAGGGCTGGCATCCACCACCGCCACCAACAACGATGGTTGTGCAGGTCGAGTCAACGCAGTTGCCCCAGTACGCGGTGAGGCAAACCGTATATGTGCCGGGTTGCTGATAGCTATGGTCGGCGTTCACCCCTCCAACCGTGGTTCCATCCCCGAACGCCCACAGGTACTGGATGTTGGTCGTCGGAGCGGAGCAGTTCACGAAGACGAAGGAGTTGTCGTCGATGACCACGGTTTCGAAGCAAGCATTGAGGTCATCGCACGGATCGCCACCGTTCTGGATGATGACCACCCCGCAGACCGTGTCCGTGCAGGTGATGACGTTGCCGCCGCTTAACTCATAGATGCTGGTGACATAGAGGCACACCTCATACGCGCCGGGTTGCGCATAGGTGTGGAAGGGTTGCCCATTGTTGCTCGTGGTGCCATCGCCAAAGGTCCAATGCCACGTCGAGGAGAAACCGGTTCCACTAGTGGTGTTGCTGAACTGCGTACCGTTCGGGGTGGTGGTCCATGTGAAGCCAGCCTCAAGTGCGTCACAGGGTACACTGGATCCTTGCACAACGATCGTCGAGCAGGTGGTATCCGCACAGTTCAAGTAGTAGGCGTACAGGCAGACGGTGTAGGTTCCTGGTTGAGCGTAATGATGCTCGGCATTCACAAGGGTGCTCGTGGACCCATCTCCGAAGGTCCAATAGAACTGTCCATTTCCTTGGTTACTGGAGCAATTGTCGAAAAAGTAGGTTCCATTGCCGAAGTCGTTGGTGACGAAGCACGCTTCGAAGTCAGCGCACGGATCACCACCTCCTATGACAACGATTGCGCACGATGAGTCCGTACACGTGATCACATTGCCGCCACTGAGCTCGTAGATGCTTACGGCATAGAGGCACACCTCATACTCTCCCGGTTCGACATAGGTGTGGAAGGGCTGCGCGTCGTTGCTCGTTGCGCCATCGCCGAAGGTCCAATGCCACGTGGTGGAGAAGCCGGTACCGGAGGTGCCGTTGCTGAACTGTGTTCCGTTCGGAGTGGTGGTCCAGATGAAACCTGCCTCTAGTTCATCACAAGGCGATGCAGTGCCTTCGATGGTGACGAGTTCACAATGGTCGGCGAAGCAGGTATCCTGCGTCAATGGGTTCCATGCCCAAACGAGCAAGCAAGCAGTGTAGGTGCCAGGCTCGGAATAGGTATGCGCAGGGTTCGGGCCGTAGCCCTCGATTCCATCACCGAAGTTCCAGGTGTAGGTCATGGCGCCGGAAACAACCATGGTGTTCTGGAAATTGGCGATGTTGCCGCTCACCAACACCTCGAACCCGGCGTTCAGGTCGTTGCAGGGGGTTGCTGTTGCCCAGCACCACGACGGTGTCGCAATACTCGTCCACGCAATCCGTTCCAGTAAGCGGCGAGGCAGACAGTGTAGTTGCCCGGCTGGTCGTAGATGTGCGTGGGTGCAACATCGCTACCCGTGCTGCCATCGCCGAACTGCCACAGGTATTGCGTGTTATTTCCGGGCGAAGTGCAGTTGTTGAAGAACACGGTCGTCTGCCCGGTTTGCGATGCCACGAAGCAGGCTTCGAGGTCATCGCACGAATCCGGGCCGCCATCGACCACAACAAGTGCACATATCGTGTCCACGCAGGTGATGACCCCGCCCGCCGTGTTAGGATAGATGCTGATCGCATGGAGGCATACTTCATACCCACCCGGTTCTGGGAAGGTGTGGAAGGGCTGCGCATCATTGCTCGTGGTGCCATCACCGAACGTCCAATGCCAAGTGGTGGTTTGCCCGGTACCCGTGGTGCCGTTGCTGAACTGCGTACCGTTCGGAGTGGTGAACCAGGTGAAGCCTGCTTCGAGCCCATCACACGGGGCGATGTCTTCGGTTACCACCACGGTCGTGCAGGTGGTATCCGCACAGCTCCCGAAGTAGGCATACAGGCAGACCTCGTATGTTCCGGCTTGGGCGTAGTGATGCTCGGCGTTCACCACCGTGCTCACCGTCCCATCACCGAATGTCCAATAGAACTGTCCATTGCCTTGGTTGCTGGAGCAGTTGTCGAAGAAGAAAGTTCCATTGCCGAAGTCGTTGGTCACGAAGCACGCCTCCAAGTCATCGCACGGATCGCCGCCTTCGATCACCACCGTCTGGCACGAGGTCACGGAACAGGTATCCTGTGTGCCGGGGATCCAATCCCAAACGGTAAGGCATAGGGTGTACGTGCCCGCTGCCGTGTACGTGTGTGTGCCCTGTGGGCCGTCGTCCGAATACGTTCCATCGCCAAAGCTCCAGATCCAGTGCTGGCCGATGCCCGTGGTTGCGGAATAGAAGATGTTGCCAGGGATACCGTTGTTACCGTACCAGAAATCCGCGTTCAGATCATCGCAGGGATCCACGGAGCCTTCGACCACGATCGTCGTGCAGAATTCGTCCAGACAACCGTTCCAGTATGCCTTGAGGCACACCGTGTAGGAGCCGGGCTGCAAGTAGGTGTGGGTTGGCGAAGGGGAACTGCCATCACTTCCGTCGCCGAAGGTCCAGACGTACTGTGTGTTCGTTCCCGGCTGCGTGCAGTTGTTGAAGAACACCGTGTTCGCGCTCGTTTGTGACGCCACGAAGCACGCCTCAAGATCATCGCAGGGGTCGGCTCCACCAATGGTCAGCACGGTACAGGTCGTATCCGTACAGGTCAGGGGCGGGATGCTTCCATTGAAATAGAGGGTGCTGGCGAACAGGCAGACCTCGTAGGTGCCAGCCGTCGCGTAGGTGTGGAAGGGCTGGGGTTCATAGCTCACGGTGCCGTCTCCGAAGACCCACAACCAGGTGGTTTGCTCGCCGGTGCCCGTGGTGCCATTGCTGAACTGCACACCGTTCGGAGTGATGCTATGGGTGAATCCCGCGTTCAGGTCCTCGCAAATGGGCTGGGCATGAAGGCTGGAGACAAGGAGCAGGGCGGGAAGGGCGGAAAAGAGACGCATGGGGAGGGTATTGGCTCCGGGATGACGGCTGACCTTGGCAGCGCGGTGCCCAACCCGCAATTCATTGGGCCTTGCCCATTGCGCGGAGCTTCCTACTTTCGCCGTCCCTTTCAAAAGGGGGACCTTCCCTGGTAGCTCAGCTGGTTAGAGCACATGACTGTTAATCATGGGGTCGCTGGTTCAAGTCCAGCCCGGGGAGCGAAGGGCCGCAACAGCGGCCCTTTTTCTTTTCAGCACAATCCACTGGTTCAAGAACAGCCTCCGCTTCGCGCACTTTGCGTCCTTTGCGGCTGAATATCAACCCCTCGTTCATGCAACTCATCACCGTCGGTACCGTCGCCTTTGATCGCATTGAAACTCCGTTCGGCGTGGCCGAAAAGACGGTGGGCGGAGCCGCCACCTACATCTCGTTGGCCGCTTCGGTGTTCCTGGAGAAAATGGGTCTGGTGAGCGTGGTGGGGGATGATTTCCCCGAAGCCGTGATGCAGCAACTGCGCGACCGGGGAGTTGACCTTGGTGGCTTGGAAGTGCTCAAGGGCAAGGAAAGCTTCTTCTGGGCCGGTCGGTACCACTACGACATGAACACGCGCGATACGCTGGAAACGCGATTGAACGTGTTGCTCGAACTGGACCCCAAGTTACCCGAGGCGTACCGCAAGGCACCTTATGTCATGCTCGGCAACTTGGATCCCGCGGTGCAAGGGAAGGTGTTGGACCAAATGGCGGAACGCCCTGCGCTCGTTGTGATGGACACCATGAACTTCTGGATGGACAGTGCCATGCCGAAGTTGCTCGAGGTGATCGCGCGAGTTGACATTCTCACGATCAATGATGCGGAAGCCCGGCAACTGAGCGGTGAACACAGCCTGGTGAAAGCAGCGGCGAAGATCCTGGCCATGGGCCCGAAGTATCTGGTGGTGAAGAAGGGAGAGCATGGAGCCTTGCTCTTCGGCGCGGGACGCGTGTTCTTCGCACCTGCATTGCCCTTGGAAGATGTGATCGATCCGACCGGCGCTGGCGACACGTTCGCCGGAGGGTTCATCGGCTACCTGGCTCGCACGCAGGACCACAGCTTCGACAACCTGAAGCGCGCGATCATCGTGGGTAGCGCGATGGCCAGCTTCACATGCGAGAAATTCGGGATCGAACGCTTGGTGGAGGTCACGCGCGAAGACATCGATCACCGCATCCAGCAGTTCGTGGAGCTGGTGGACTTCGATATCGAATTGGTGGAGGGCTGATCAGCCGAGGCGCTTCGCCACCTCGTCCCAGTTCACCACGCTCCACCAGTTGGTGATGTACTCGGCGCGCTTGTTCTGGTAATTGAGGTAGTAGGCGTGTTCCCACACGTCCAGCGCTAGGAGGGGTGCACCTTTCAGTTCGCTCACGTCCATGAGCGGATTGTCCTGGTTGGGTGAACTGCCAATGGCGAGCGTACTGTTATCGGATACCAGCCAGGCCCAACCGCTGCCGAAGCGTTTCATGGCGGCATCGGCGAATACTTCCTTGAACTTCTCGAACGAGCCGAACGAGCCATTGAGCGCATCAAGCACTTTGCCGGTCGGGACGCCGCCTTTGCCGGGCGCCATCACTTGCCAGAAGAAATTGTGGTTCCATGCACCGCCCGCGTTGTTGCGCGCCTTCGCGCTGAATTTGGAAATGTTCTTGAGGAACTCCTCTTCGCTGGTCGCTGCAACCCCTTCGTCCTTGATGGCGTCGTTCGCGTTCTTCAAATACGCCGCGTGATGCTTGGTGTAATGGATCTCCATCGTCAGTTTGTCGATGGAAGGCTCAAGCGCTTCGTACGCGTAGGGGAGGGGTAGCTGTGCGAAGGTCAGCGGTGCTGGTGGGGCGAACCCTTCGGATGCGGTGCGAGAAGCTCCGAAGACATCTTCGTTCAATAGTGCGGGAGCGAGGATCACTCCTGCTGCGGTTCTGATCGAGCGCGAAAGAAATTGCTTGCGGTCCATGGTTCGGGAATAGGGTGCTGAAGGTAGATGACCTACCACGGGACACCGACAACAACCGGGCCTAGCCGAAGGAGATGAGCAACTGCCCTTTCTCAACAGGCTTGCCCTTCTCGGCCGCAACGGCTTTCACCACGGCATCGCCGGGGGCCTTGATCACGTTCTCCATCTTCATTGCTTCGAGCACGAGGACGGGGTCGTTCTTCTTCACGATGTCGCCCGGCTTCACCAAAATATTGAGCACAAGACCCGGCATGGGCGCTTTCAGGTCGCCGGCTTTCTTCGTCGCCTTGTCGAGGCCGAGCGTTTGCATGAGGCGGCCACGGTCATCCTGCAATTGAACCGTGCAGGTGTGGGCACCAATGCGCAACCGAACGGTGTTGTTCTCGCGGTCCTCCTTCAGCACCAGTACCCTGTGACTGCGACCATTCAACAGGACGCTGTATTGCGAAGGGCCTGTGCGTACAAGGTCCGCGGCGGGTTCGCCTTGCAAGGACCATGGGCCTGATGGCGTGGCGCGCTCCAGCACGATCTCTCCTTCGGCGGCACGGATGGATGCAAAAAGGCGCGCGGGCATGGCGGGCGAAGATAGATGCGTGCTCAATCGCCGAAGAGCCCCGGCTCCCCGCGTTCGTAAGCTTCGTCCACGGCAAGCTCCTTCTGCTGTGATGCCGCTACCGCGAGCTGGTCGCACAACTCGTTCTGCGGGTGTCCATTATGGCCGCGCACCCATTGGAACTGCACGCGATGCTGCCGGTAGATGGCGAGGAATCGCTTCCAGAGGTCGGGGTTCTTCTTCTTCGCAAACCCCTTCTTCTCCCAATCGAAGACCCAGCCCTTCTCTACGGAGTCGATCACGTACTTGCTGTCGCTCACCACGGTCACTTCCATTCCCGGTCGCTTGAGCGACTCGAGTCCGGCGATAACCGCAAGCAATTCCATGCGGTTGTTCGTTGTGCGCCGATAACCGCCCCAGAGCTCCTTACGGTGCTTGCCACTTTCCAGCACAACACCATACCCGCCCGGTCCCGGATTGCCACTGGCCGCGCCATCGGTGTAGATCGTGACGTTCATCGAGCGCGTAAGGAACGAGGGAGCGAAAGGCGCTAGGGAGTTGTGTCTGGGAACAAGTAGGTGATGTTCTTGGCGAACAACTTCACCGCGATGGCGAGCAATATGATGCCGAAGGCCTTCTTGATCACGATGAGCCCCACACGCCCCAAGAGCCGCTCGATGCGATTGGTGAGCAGCAATACGAGCACCACGGGGATCATGTTGAGCAGGATCGCCACGAGGATGTTCGCACGATCGAACTCCGCGCGCAACGAAAGAATGGTGGTGATCGTGCCGGCACCGGCGATCACCGGAAATGCGAGCGGCACGATGCTGAACACCTTGTGGTCATCATCCCCCTCCTTCAACCCCGGCGCGGACAGGTCCTCCCGGAACAGCTTAACGCCGAGCACCATTTCCAAGGCAACGAAGAAGAGAACGAACGCGCCGGCCACGGCGAACGACCGGACATCAATACCCAGTACATTGAGGATCGTCTCGCCAAGGAACAGGAAGGTGACCATGATGGCAAGCGACACGAACGTGGCGCGCGCCGGATAGATCTTTCCGGCCTTCTGGCGCACCTGCAGGATCAGCGGGATTCCCCCTACGATGTCGATCACCGCGAAAAGGATCAGGAACGCTTTGCCGATCTGGGCGAGGTCGAGCATCGAGACAAAGGTGTCTTATGCGCCGCTCATTTCACGCGTCCCGCAATGAGCTTCTCAACCACCACCGGGTAATGCTCATGTTCCAGCGCGTGTATCCGCGCACCAAGCGATGCTGGATCGTCTCCGGGTTTCACGGGGCACTTCGCTTGGAAAAGCACCTCACCCTCATCATAACGTTCGTTCACCAAATGGATGGTGATGCCGCTTTCCTTATCGCCTGCAGCGATCACCGCCGCATGCACGCGCTCGCCATACATGCCTTTGCCTCCGTACATGGGTAGGAGAGACGGGTGGATGTTCACGATGCTTTCCGGGAATGCGGCGATCACTTCGGCCGGAACCAGCCGAAGGAATCCGGCAAGGACGACAAGGGTGACGCCCTGCCCTTGGAGTTCGCGGAGGAAGGCCCCGTTCTTGAGCGCCGCCCCATCGAAGAGGTAGCATGGAACGCCAAGGTCCCAGGCACGCCTTAGCACACCGGCTTCCGGCTTATCGCAGCCGACCAACACGACCTGCGCTTCGGGGTGCTTCGCAAAGTGCTCGATGAGCCGTTGGGCATTGGTGCCCGAGCCGGAGGCGAGAATGGCGATTCGGACCATGCTGCGAAGGTGCGACCTTCGGTGCATGCACCAGAAAGCCGAGTTCATACCACTGTCGTTCACCCGCCACGCGCCGGATGAGATGCTGGCCCTCGCCAAGTCCTTTCATGCTGAACTGGATCGTCGGCGAACGGTGCGTCACTTCAGCGATGAACCGGTGTCGTACAGCGTGATCGAAGAAGTGGTGCGTGCGGCCAGCACGGCACCCAGCGGGGCACACAAACAGCCATGGACCTTTTGTGCCGTGGGTGACCCCGCCATCAAACGCCGCATTCGAGAAGCGGCCGAAGCGGAGGAGCGCATCAACTACGGTGGACGCATGAGCGCCGAATGGATCGCGGACCTGGAGCCCTTCGGTACCGATGCGAGCAAGCCGTTCCTTGATGTCGCGCCTTGGTTGATCGTGGTCTTCAAGCGCGCTTACGAACTGGATGCGGATGGGCACAAGCACCAGAATTATTACGTGACGGAAAGCGTGGGAATAGCAACGGGATTGCTGCTGGCCGCCGCGCACCATGCGGGATTGGCCACGCTCACCCATACGCCCAGCCCAATGGACTTCCTGGCCAAACTGCTCGGCCGACCAGCCAACGAGCGACCCTATCTGCTCATCCCCATGGGCTACCCAGCCCCGGACTGCATGGTGCCTCGTCTGACGCGAAAGCCTCTGGATCAGGTGCTTGTGCCGTATCACTGAGACCGGTTTTGCGCATGTGAAAATGTCTTTCCTTTGCTGCCTCATCACAAAAACGAACGGACATGTCGGACATCAAGTCAAGGGTCATCGCGATCATCGTGGACAAGCTCGGTGTTGATCAGAGCGAGGTCACGCCCGAAGCGAGCTTCACCAACGACCTTGGCGCTGACAGCCTCGATACCGTCGAACTCATCATGGAGTTCGAGAAGGAATTCAACATCGCCATCCCCGATGACCAGGCCGAAAAGATCCAGACCGTGGGTCAGGCCGTGGACTACGTGGAGAAGAACGCGAAGTAACTTCCGGGCATCATGGAGCTCAGGCGAGTGGTCGTCACCGGTCTGGGCGCGCTCACTCCTCTTGGGAACACTCTCCAGGCGTATTGGGAGGGTTTGGTGAGCGGCCGCAGCGGTGCTGCGCCCATCACCCGCTTCGACGCGAGCAAGTTCAAGACGCAGTTCGCCTGCGAGGTGAAGGGGTTCAACCCCGAGGAGTTCATGGACCGCAAGGAGGCGCGGAAGATGGACCCGTACACCCAGTTCGCCGTGGTCTGCGCCGATGAGGCGATCAAGGACAGCGGGCTTGATCTGGAACGAGTGGACCGGGAGCGTATCGGAGTGATCTGGGGCAGTGGCATCGGGGGCCTGAAGACCTTCCAGGACGAGTGCATCGCCTTCGGTCGAGGGGATGGTACACCCCGCTTCAACCCCTTCTTCATCCCGAAGATGATCGCCGACAGTGCCGCCGGTCTCATCAGCATGCGTCATGTGCTGCGCGGACCGAGCTATGTCACGGCCAGTGCGTGCGCGTCGAGCAACAACTCGATGATCGATGCCTTTAACTACATCCGTTTGGGCACCTGTGTGGCCGTAGTGACCGGTGGGAGCGAGGCGGCGATCTACGAGTCCGGTGTCGGTGGGTTCAACGCGCTGCACGCGATGAGCACCCGCAACGACGATCCGGCCACGGCATCGCGTCCGTACGACAAGGACCGCGATGGTTTCGTACTGGGCGAGGGCGGCGCTGCGATCATTCTTGAGGACCTCGATCACGCGAAAGCGCGCGGCGCGAAGATCTACGCCGAGGTGATCGGCGGTGGCATGAGCAGCGACGCATACCACATCACGGCACCGCACCCGGATGGCCTCGGGGCGGAGTTGTGCATGAAGCACGCACTCCGGGAAGCCGGCATCACCACCGCGGACATCGACTACATCAATACGCACGGCACCAGTACGCCCATCGGCGACCCGCAGGAGGTGAAGGCCATCCAGCGCCTCTTCGGTGAGCATGCCTACGCGCTCAACATCAGCGCGACAAAGAGCATGACCGGACATTTGCTCGGCGGCGCTGGTGCAGTGGAAGGCGTGGCCGCTATCATGGCGGTGAACACGGACATCGTTCCGCCGACGATCAACCACTTCACGGACGACCCCGAGATCGACGCGAAGCTCAACTTCACCTTCAACACCGCGCAAAAGCGCACGGTGAACGCCGCGATGAGCAACACCTTCGGGTTCGGCGGCCACAATACGTCGGTGATCTTCCGCAAGTACCGGTAGGCCCCCTTGATCAGCAGCCTCTTCAACCGAGCGCGTAATCCCGAGGAAAAGCGGGTGCGGGCTTGGTGTCGCACAACGCTGGGTATCACTCCCGGCAATTTGCCATTGTATCGTCAGGCACTCCGGCACGTGAGCGCCGTCAAGGATGAACAGCCGGACCTTCCCGACAACGAACGGTTGGAGTTCTTGGGCGATGCGGTGCTCGATGCCATCATCGGCGACCTTCTCTTCAGCACCTATCCTGATCAAGGAGAGGGCTTTCTCACCCGTATGCGCAGCAAATTGGTGAGCCGAACGCAATTGAACATGTTGGCCAAGCGCATCGCCATTGAGCGTGTGATGGAGAGCAACGTCGCCCGCACGCATGAATCGTCCGTACCCGGGAACGCGCTGGAGGCGTTGATCGGCGCGCTCTTTTTGGACAAGGGGGTTCGACCGTACGCGCAAGGTCGTGGTAGGGCTCATCAAGAAGCACTTCGACCTGCTGGAGATCCAGAAGGAAGATCGCGATGGCAAGAGCCGCTTGCTGGAATGGGGCCAGAAGCGTCGCAAGAAGATCGAGTTCGTGGTGCGCGAAGAAGGAGGCAGCGGGCGGGGCCGGCATTATGTTGCCGAAGTGCGCATCGCTGGTGAGGTGCGTGGTACGGGCCGCGGGAGCAGCAAGAAGGTTGCTGAGCAGGATGCGGCACAAAGCGCATTTCGCGGCATGCGTTCCCGCAAGCCGCATGGCCCGCGCCATGGCGCCGGTGATCGAGCGGAAGATCGTCCGCGTTAGTAAGCAGGTGCAGCGGTATCTACTTTCGGTCACCCATGGTGGTCGGTGCACGCATCCTTTCTTTCGTACTGGCGATCGTAGGAGGTTCCTGCATTGCCCAGGAAACGGCGGAACATACGGGCATGATCTCTCGTGACGAGTGGGGCCTGGTGGCCACCTATCGTAAGGAGATCGGGCGGGATGATCGTGCTCCCATGCACATGATCGACCTCGGCATCGCCAGAGGTACGTATGGCCGCTCCATGGTCACGACTTCGGCATGGGCGTCCGTGTCCGTTGGCCAACGCGGCGATCGGACCATCGTTGCTCCTCGCATCGGAGCGCAAGTGGGACTTCTCCTTTCGTTCGGCGCCGAACTGGTCTATGTGACCGATCTCGATCAGGGCAGTTTGCAACTGGTTCCCAGTATTGGCTACGTGGGCTATCCGCTCCGCATCGCGATCGAGCCACATGTTCGACTGGTCAACACGGAATTCGAGGCGGTCGAAGGCGGCTGCCTGTCGATCACCTATCGTTTCGTTACGCTCGATCGGCGCGAGCGAAAGAGATAGCGTCCGGGCATTGAGCTGGTCCGCACGGGCTGGATCACGGAATACATTTGACCCAACACCCATGGCCAAGTACCGGCTCGAAGAGAACGTGACGCCACAGCTGGAGGTGTTCGGTATAAGTTGCCACGTCCCCGATTATCGCTTGTGCTGGTCTTTGAACAAGGGTCTTGGATTGGACCTCACTCGTCGCCGAGGTGACATCGTGGAAGAGGTCAAGGGCCGGGCGCTGCACTATCCGGTCTTCGAGCAGCGGGACGAGGAAGAAGAATTGCGTTGGTGGCTGGTGTCCAATCTGTGTGGCAAGCGGCGACTGCTACCCCAGCAGAAGCAGGCGGACTTCTTCCTGGTGGCCGACGCTGGCACGGCGGCGCGCGAGCAGGAGTTGTTCGAACGCCTGCGCAGCGCGGAGTTCGTGCTCACCGCCTATGTCGTTGATCAAGGCTCATTGAAGATGGGCCACAAGTTGTTGCTTTGAGGCCCCTATGAACGAACCGAAAACGAAGATCGTCGCCACCATTGGCCCCGCGAGCAGCTCGCGCGAAGTGCTGCGCGACCTGATGCTGAGCGGCATGGACGTGTGCCGCCTGAACTTCAGTCATGGCACCTATGGATTCTACGCCGAGCTGATCCGCACCATCCGCTCGCTCAACGAAGAGTTGGGTGCCACCACCGCCATTCTCGCGGACCTACAGGGACCCAAGTTGCGCGTAGGCGCCATGGCCGATGGTCCGATCGACCTCATTGATGGAAGTGAATTGGTGATCACCACCGAAAAGGTGGAAGGCAAGCCAGGCCTTGTGAGCACGAGCTACCTGCAATTCCCGCAGGACGTGAAAAAGGGCGAGCTGGTGCTGCTCGATGACGGCAAGTTGAAACTGGAAGTGATGTCGTCCGACGGACGGACCCGCGTCACCACGCGCGTGATCCACGGCGGACCGCTCAGTGCGAACAAGGGGATCAACCTACCCAATACCCGGGTGAGCCTGCCCTGTCTCACTGAGAAGGACCTGCTCGATCTGGAGTTCGCGCTCGAGCACGAGGTGGATTGGATCGGCCTCAGCTTCGTTCGCAGTGCGCGCGACATCATCGAACTGAAGGGGATCATCCGCCAGCGGGAAAAGCACGCACGCGTCATCGCCAAGATCGAAAAGCCGGAAGCGCTGCTGGAGATCGACGAGATCATCCGGGAGAGCGATGCGCTCATGGTGGCGCGTGGCGACCTGGGCGTTGAGATCCCCATGGAAAAGGTGCCGCTCGTACAGAAGGACATCATCAAACGTTGCCTCGCACAACACCGCCCGGTGATCGTGGCCACGCAGATGATGGAAAGCATGATCACGAGCATCACACCGACGCGGGCCGAGGTGAACGACGTGGCCAACGCCGTGCTCGACCATGCCGATGCGGTGATGCTGAGCGCCGAGACGAGCGTAGGCAAGTATCCCGTGGAAGTGGTGAAGGCGATGAACAAGATCCTCATCGAGATGGAAACGAGCGATGCGATGTACAACACGCCGCAGCCCGATCTCGAGCACGACGATCGCATGGTCACCGATGCTATTTGCATGGCCGCCGTGCGCATGGCCGCCGCCATCGACATCAAGGCCATCGTCACCATGACGCACAGCGGCTACACCGCGTTCAAGATCAGCAGCATGCGGCCCAAGGCGCACATCTACGCCTTTACGAGCAATCGCCGCATCCTCAACATGCTCAACCTGGTGTGGGGCGTTCGTGCGCAGTACTACGACAAGACCGTGAGCACCGATCACACCATCGCCGATATCAAGCACATCCTGCGCAGCAAGAAGTTGGTGGAGAAAGGCGAACTGGTCGTGAACGTTGCAAGCATGCCCATCGCGGAGCAGGGCATGGCGAACATGCTGAAGTTGAGCCCGGCCTAGGCGCTACTTCACCACCACCTTCTCATACCGCATCCCTTCGTTGGTCTTTAGCACCACGAAGTAGCCACCGGCAGTGCTTGGCGTCAGGTTTGAGGTGAACGTGTATTCGCCTTCGTCCGCGTTGCCGGTGCATAGCTGCTCAACAGTGATGCCTGTTGAATTGTGTATGGAGAGATCCGCGATCGTTGCATTGTCCAGCGATACGTTGATGGTGATGTGGCCGTCACTCGGGTTCGGCCTCACGCTCAGGCGATGTGCGGTCGTGCGCTCTTCTGCAAGGGCCACACTGGTCGAGATATCACCCTCGTACTTGTAGATGCGTTGCCCACTGAGGTACGCCGTGCTGTCGTTCACCTTGAAGAAGCGATTGTAGTTGTAGCCAACATCGATGTTCTCCCAAGTGACGCCTCCGTCGGTGGTTTCCCAAAGCGTTCCCTCGCCACCGGTCCAGCCGTGCAGCGGGTCCATGAAGCCGATGGTTTCGATGTAGGTGTAGTCGTCGCTCACCGTGAGTTGTGTCCACGTCATCCCACCATCGATGCTGCGCAGCATGCGCGTATCGTCGTTGGTCGGCTCACTGTAAATGCTGGCGAACCAATTGGCGGCATCAAGCCGTTGGATCTTCCAAACGATGTCGGTTAGCGCCTGCGTTGCGTGCATCGTTGTCCAAGAGATGCCGCCGTTGGTGGTGTAAATGATCACACCGCCATTGCTCGCAGGGTTCGCCGTACCGGTTGCAAAGCCCGTGTCAGGTGTCGTGAAGTGGATGTCCACCAGGCGCGAAGCGTACGTGCTCATGTCCGTGTAGGTCCAATCATCTCCACCGTTCGCCGACTTGATGATGTACGCTGGCCCCGCCCATAACCCACAGCCGTAGATCGTGTTCGCAGTTGGAGCGGAGAGACCGCAGATCCCATCTGGCGCCGGTGAAATGCCGGGGCTGATGTCGGTCCATGCCAGCCCGCCGTTCGTGGTGCGGTACAACTGGCCGTTGAGCGATCCCGCAAACCCCGTGTTCGCATCGATGAACTCGATGCTTCGCAAGTAGTAGGGCGATGTGAATTGGAGCGTCCATGTCTGTCCGCCGTTCACCGTCTTGCGGATCCATCCGGTGCTTCCACCCGCCGCCCAACCAACGGAATCATTGATGAAGAAGATGTCATCATACCGGCCCGCGTTCGGAATGTTCAAGACCGACCAACCCGTTTGTGCACGGCTTGCGAGCGCGCTGAAAAGGAGAATGAAAGAGAGGATGATGGATCGCATGGAGCCGATGTGGTTGACAGCAGAAAGGTAGAAGACCGGCGACGCTGCCAACGTTGGATCGTTGAAACATGCCCTGCGACCGATGGATCGTGCGCAGGGTGCCCGAATACCTTGCCTCGACGTCGAAAACCGTCCGCCGTCCGGCTGACACAAACACGCTATCATGAACGAGCGCGATTGGGACCAGGTGGCGGGGAGTTTCGAGCAGGAGATCTTCAACGTACCGGCGAACGACACCAAGGGGATCATCCTGGATTGGGTCGATCGGTTGGCCGTCCCGGGAGCAGTTGCCACCGACCTCGGCTGTGGGGTGGGCCGCACACTACCCATGCTGGCGGATCGCTACGAGAAGGTGTACGCGGTGGATGTGAGCAGCCAGTGCTTGGAGGTAGCCGCGAAGGCGAACAGCGGACGCGCGAACATCGCGTACGTGCATGCCGATGTGAGCGAGGACAGGAACTCCTATCCGGCTGCCGACGTGGTGCTATGCATAAACACCTGGTTGAACGCTTCTTTGGAAGTTCGCACGGGGCTGATCGACCGCACCTTGCGCGGCGTGAAGAAGGATGGCCACCTGTTGCTCGTGGTTCCCTCGCTCAACTCAGCGCTGCTCACCGCATATCGCCACTTGCAGTGGAACCTGCGCGATGGTATGGATGCGAAGGAGGCACAGCGCGCGGCGGCGCTCAACGGCAAGGGTCTGGAGCATGGCATCGTACACATTGATGGTGTACCAACGAAGCATTACTTGAAGGAAGAACTGGAGGCGCTCTTCATCGAACGAGGGTTCAAGATGCTGGACATCGACAAGATCGAATACCCGTGGACCACGGAGTTCGATACACCGCCGAAGTGGATGAAGGCGCCCTTCCCGTGGGATTGGTTCGTGTCGGCGCAGCGGGTTCGCTAGTTCAGCCCTTGGCAGGAGCCCTGCCCAGCAACAGGTCCATGTAGAAGCCGGGCTTCTTCAGCCGCTCGCGCATATCGAGATCATTGAACATGCTGCTGATCGTATCGGCGAGCGCAGGATTCTTGTTCGCGCGGTCCACCACGAAGTCGAAGAGCCAGGGCTTGTCCGCGAGCGATTGAAGGCGCGCGCTGATCGCTAGTTCCTTTCCAAGGCGCTTCCAAACCCGCTGGTCGTACTGTTTCGCTGCGTTCGCGGAGACATCCTTGGTCACGATCATCTCATGCGCTACATCCGCGGCGTGCACCCCGCTGATCATCGCGTGGCTGATCCCTTCACCGGTGAAGGGGTCGATCAAGTGAGCGGCATCACCAACCAGCAGGTAGCCATTGCCGCTGAGTTTGCAACGCCTGCTCGCGAGCGGAAGGCCCATGCCTTGAATGCTTCCTTCAAGCGTTGCATTCGCGAAACGCTCACGCAGTTGCGGATGCTCGGCCAGAAGGGATGTCATTAGCGCCTTCAGGTCCACACGGCGTTTCTTCACCACATCGCTGCGCAAGCCGAGGCCAACGTTCGCCCTGCCGTTGGGCAAGGGGAACACCCAGAGGTAGCCTGGCAGCAGGTCCTTCAGGAAGATGAGTTCGATGAAGCCATCGGGATCTAGGTCCCTAACGCCGGTGTAGTACGCCCGCACACCGGCAGCGTGGTGTCGCGGTTCCATCTCCAAGCCGGCCACATGACGGGCGAAGGAGGAGTTCGCCCCGGAGGCATCGATGATGATCTGAGCAGATATCGTATTGCCCTCGCCGGTAACAATGCTCCAGCCTTCGGGATCGCGTACGAAAGACTTCGCGCTCACGCCTTCGCGAACGACAACACCGTCCAGTTTTTTCACACGTTGGAACAGGAGGTCATCGAAGTCGAGCCGAGGAAGGATCGCGCCCGGCGCTTCGCCCACATGCCGCTCACGGGTGAACGGAACCCGCAATGCGCGTCCGCTCGGAGCAACGAAGGTGACACCCCAACTAGCTAGTGCTCGGGCATCGCGCTTCACGCTGTTCGCGAGATCGGTATCGAGCCGTTCGAGCGTGCGCATCACCTTTCCGCTGAGCGCATCGCCGCAGACCTTGTCACGCGGGAAGACCGACTTCTCCAAGAGCACGGACTTCACCCCATGCTTGGCGAGTTGCATCGCCACCGCGCATCCGCCCGGACCTCCGCCGATGATGCAGATGTCGGTTTTCATCTATATGAAGCGGCCATCGTTCTGTATCGCTTGCTATCGGTTCGATCCATCGCGCGCGCCTTTGCGTCCTCCGCGCTCTTTGCGGCTCAACTCCTGAACGTGCCCGCCGTGAACTGGTCCAGGAAACGAACATCGTTCTCCCAGTACATGCGCAGGTCGGGCACACGGTAGATCAGCTGCGCGATGCGCTCCACGCCCATGCCGAGCGCGAAGCCGCTGTACACTTCGGCATCGATGCCGCAGTTCACAAGGACCGCAGGATCCACCATGCCACAGCCCATGATCTCCACCCAGCCGCTTTGCTTGCAGATGTTGCAGCCAGCACCACCGCAGATCGTGCAGCTCATGTCCACCTCGGCGCTGGGTTCGGTGAACGGGAAGTAGCTCGGCCGCAAACGGATGTTCACCTCCGGACCGAACATGCTCTTGGCGAAGTAGTCCAGCGTGCCTTTGAGTTCCGCGAAGCTCACGCCCTTGTCCACGTAAGCGCCTCCACTTGGTGGAACATGCAGTGCGCGCGCGCGCTGATAGCTTCATTGCGGTACACGCGACCAGGGGAGATCGTGCGTATCGGTGGCTTGCTGTTCTCCATCACCCGCACCTGCACACTGCTGGTGTGGGTGCGAAGGGCGAGGTCGCCGCCTTGCACGAAGAAGGTGTCCTGCATGTCGCGCGCAGGGTGATCCGGTGGGAAGTTCAGCGCGCTGAAGTTGTGGTGGTCGTCCTCTACTTCCGGCCCCTGGCTTACCGTGTAGCCGATGCGCGTGAAAACATCCACGATCCGCTGGCGCACGATGGTGATCGGGTGCAAGCTGCCGACGGGCTCCGTGAGTGCGGGTGCTGTAAGATCGATCGAAGGCCCGCTCACGGGCTTCGTTTCCGAGATGCCGGACCTGAGTTCTTCGAACCGCGCTTGAGCCGACTGCTTCAGTTGGTTCATTCGCTGCCCGAGCAGGCGCTTCTCTTCCCCGGCCACCTGCTTGAACGCCTCGAAGAGCTCGGTGATGGCACCATTACGGCCCATCATGGCCACACGAAAACGCTCCACCTCCTCGACGGTGCGTGCCTGTGCTTTTTCCACTTCCGCCTCCAAGGCGGCTATGCGATCGATCAAGCTCATTCCAGTACACGCATGAACATTCGAACATCCTTCAATGGGCGGTCGCGACCATCGCAGAGTTGTGCGCTCAACGCCTCCAACACATCAACCCCTTCCACAACCTCCCCGAAAACCGTGTAGGCGCCGTCCAAGTGCGGGGTGCCACCTACGGAAGCATAGGTCTTCCGGTGCTCTTCGGTATAGGTGACGGGCGTGCCGTACCGTGCGTTCCGAAGAACCACCTGGTCGAGCTCCGTTGCTTTGTAGGTCTTGCCCTGCACGATGTAGAACTGGCTCCCGCTGCTGCGCCGCTCGGGGTTCACTTGATCCGCTTGGCGCGCTGCTGCCAAAGCGCCCTTCTTATGGATCAGACCCGGCACGATCTCCGCAGGCAACGTGTACCCCGGACCGCCTTGGCCAAGCGGGGCTCCCGGGGCCGCCCGCTTGCTGTCCGGGTCGCCGCCCTGCACCATGAAAGCGGCTATCACCCGGTGGAAGAGCAAGCTATCGTAGGCGTGTTCCCGCACCAGTTTCAGGAAATTGTCCCTGTGCTGGGGGGTCTCGTTGTACAAGGCCACGATCAAGGTTCCAAGCTCCGTGCGGATCTCCACCAAGGGCCGCGTGGGCGTCGCCGTGGCTTGAGCCGACGTCTTGACCGTATGAGCACCCAAGAGCAGCAGCCAACACAAGACCAGCAAGCGTTGCGTGGCTTTCCCGCACTCTGTTACATTTGACATCCGCAAAGCCTTGGCTATCAAGGCGCCAAAAGTAGCCCAATGACATCTTCCACTTTCCGTCGCGCTCTTACCGGCGTGCTGGTACTGGCCATCATGGCCGTTGTGTTTCCCTCGTGCACCAAGGAGGAACCCACCGTGGCCCGCATCACCGTGAAGCGGGAGGATGGTTCCATCGTGCCCGGGGCCTACGTGAAGCTTTTTGCCAATCCGCAGTACCCGCTGGGCGATCCGAACCGCTTGACCAAGGAGACCAATGCGAACGATTCCGGGATAGCCGAGTTCGACTATACCGATTATTATGAGCAGGGCCAGAGCGGTTTTGCGGTGATGGACATCCTCTGCACGTACGACACGCTCGTGGGTGAAGGCATCATCAAGATCATCGAGGAGGAGACCGCCGAAGAGACGGTGATCATCCTGCCCGCGCAGTAGGCTTCGGTCTCTAATGCGCTTCGAAGTACGCGAGCACCGCTTCTTTCATCAGTCGTTCCTGTTCTTCCCCCGCCAGCGGCGGAAGCTCTTTGACGCGCTCGAAGTGCGGCCAGCCATCGGCATCTCGTCCAAGTTCCTTGTAGTAGCCGAAGGGCAATAGCACCACGCAGATGGCGATGTGCATCAGCGCCACCTTCTCATCCTTCTTGAACTCGCGCGCATGTTGCCCCAACTCCTGTATGCCGATGAGGAAGAGGATGCTGTTGAGGTCGAGCGTGCCTGCGTCGAAGCGTTTGGAAAGGGTGGTGGTCAGGTCGCGCCAGCGTTTGTTCGCCATGCGACCGGTCCATAAGGCGCGAAGGTCGTGGCCGCAGGGCAACTTATCCCCGCACCGCTGCGATTCCCGGCAACACCTTCCCTTCAAGGTATTCCAGCATAGCCCCTCCACCGGTGCTCACGTAGCTGATCCTGTCAGCGAGTCCGAACTGGTTCACCGCAGCCACGCTATCGCCACCGCCGACGAGCGAGAACGCACCCTTGCTTGTCGCTTCGGCAACGGCTTGTGCGATGGCGATGGTGCCTTGTTGGAAGGGCTTCATTTCGAATACGCCCATGGGGCCGTTCCATAACAAGGTCTTGCTACGCAGCACCGCCGCGCGGAAGGCTTCAATGCTCTTAGGTCCAATGTCCAGCGCCATCCAACCATCCGGCACCGCATTGGCCGCGCACTGGTCCGTGTTGGCGTTCTCGGCGAAGGCATCGGCCACTACTGCATCGGTAGGGATGTGCAGGGTCACGCCTTTGGCTTTCGCTTCTTGATGATGCCGCGTGCGGTATCGAGCAAGTCCTCTTCCACAAGAGAGGCTCCGGTTTGTCCGCCTTGTGCTTTCACGAAGGTGTTCGCCATGCCGCCGCCGATGATCAGTTCGTCGCAACTGCCGATGAGGTTCTCCAGCACTTCGATCTTGCTGCTCACCTTGCTTCCGCCTACGATGGCGGTCATCGGGCGTTGCGGCGAGCCGAGCACCTTGCCCACGCTGTCGATCTCGGCCTGCATCAAGTAGCCGAAGAGCTTCGCGTTCGGGAAGAACTTGGCGACGATAGTGGTACTTGCATGCGCACGATGTGCCGTACCGAAGGCGTCGTTCACGTACACATCGCCGAGGTAGGCAAGGGACTTCGCGAAAACCTCATCCCCAGCCTCTTCTTCCGGGTGGAAGCGGAGGTTCTCCAACAACAGCACTTCACCGGGCTTCAGAACAGCAGCCTTCGCCCTGGCATCCGGACCAATGCAGTCGGTGGCGAAGAGCACGGGCTTGCCAAGCAAGCCGCTGAGGTGTTCCGCAATAGGCCTCAAGCTCATTGCCGGGTTCACTTTTCCTTTCGGCCTGCCGAGGTGGCTCATGAGGATCACGCTACCGCCATCCTTCAGGATCTTGTTCACCGTGGGCACGATCGCCTTTGCGCGGCTATCATCCGTGACCTTGCCGTTGGCGTCCTGCGGCACGTTCAGGTCCACACGGACCAAGGCTTTCTTACCGGCGAAATCGAAGGTGTCCATCGTTAACATGGCGGCGAAAATACCATGCCCGGCATGCCTTACGACCATGTGCTCATGTGACCATGGCCTGCACGCCAACTCCTGCAAGAAATCGAGGTTCAGGCTTTTCATGGGCACATGGTGCGCTGGGCGGCCACATGAACACATGGGCACATGCTCTTTCTTTGCGCCGTGCAGTTCTCCAAGGTCATAGGCCACGCCGCGCTCAAGGCGAAGCTCATCGGCAACATCCGCGAAGGCCGCGTGCCGCACGCGCAATTGCTGGTGGGACCGAGAGGAAGCGGCAACCTGCCTATAGCGTTAGCCTACTCGCAATACCTCCTGTGTGAGAACCGGGATGTTGTGGATGCTTGCGGCGAATGCCCTTCGTGTTTGCAGATGGCCAAGCTGGAACATCCGGACCTCCACCTTGCGTTCCCCATCTTTTTCACGGACAAGGTGAAGACATGTGACAGCTTCCTGCCCGACTGGCGGAAAGAAGTGCTTGCCGAACCCTACTTGGACATCGAGCATTGGCGCGAAAGGCTGGAGAGCGAGAACAAGCAACTGCGCATGGGTGTGGACATTGCGCAGGAGATCCAGCGGAAGCTGAGCATGAAGAGCTTTCGTGGCGGCTACAAGGTGATGCTGATCTGGATGCCCGAGTTGATGGACCCAGCAGCAGCGAACAAGTTGCTGAAGGTGTTGGAGGAGCCGGAGCCCAACACGGTGTTCCTGATGGTGAGCACCGATGCGGAACAACTGCTCGCCACCATCCTCAGCCGCGCGCAACTGACCAAGGTCCCCGCGCTGCGCCCAACAGACCTGGCCGAAGCACTTAGCGAACGATTCCCCGAACTCTCAGCGGACGAATCCATGGCGATCGCCCTACGCAGCGAGGGTGACCTGCTCGAAGCGGTGGATATGGCGAACAAGGGCGAAGAGGAACTCTTCGTCTTCTTCCGCGATTGGCTGCGTTCCTGTTTCAAGCGGGAGGTGATAGCAGCGGTCGATTTCGGCGATGGTTTCCAGAAATTGGGTCGCGAGCGGCAGAAGTCGCTGGTCCGCTATGGACTGTACCTCATCCGCCAGTGCGTATTGCAATGGCAGCAAGTGCCCGAGCTTGTTCGTGTGCTGGGCCAGGAGCAGGAGTTCGTGCAGAACTTCAGCAAGTTGCTGAACGAGCGCAATGCGGAGGGCATCCGCCGCGAACTGGAGACCGCACACGTGCACATCGAGCGGAACGCCAACCCCAAGGTGCTGTTCATGGACATGAGCTACCGGATGATGGCCCTCTTGAGGGCGTAGAAAGCCGGAGAAGGAAGTGGGAAGGACGAATCCCGTCCGAGGCCCGAAAGTCCAGGTTGGTGGGGGTTATGAGGCTCACCCCTTTGGCCTTTCGTGTTCAGCCTTTCTCCTTCCCTAATACCCCCGCCTATCTTAGCCCCCATGTCCTGTACAGGTTGTAGCACCGTAGGAGCCGACGGCAAACCAGCCGGATGCAAGAGCAACGGCTTTTGCACCACCAGCGGATGCAACAAGCTGGGGGTCTTCGATTGGCTCACCGGCGTTCCACTTCCCAACGGCCAGCAAGCTTTCGACGGCATCGAGGTCCGCTTCAAGAACACCCGCAAAGGCTTCTACCGGAACACCAGCGGCTTGCAATTGATGCAAGGCGACCTGGTTACGGTCGATGCATCCCCCGGACATGATGTGGGCATGGTGAGCCTTACCGGCGAACTCGTACGCGCGCAGATGGCTCGTCGCCAAGTGACCGTGGAGACCTATGAGCTGCGCAAAGTGCTTCGCAAGAGCACGCAGGAGGATATCGACCGATGGCATGCGGCCCGCAAACTGGAAGATGAGACCATGCTCGCCAGTCGCCAGATGGTGCGCGAGGCGAAGCTGGACATGAAGGTGACCGATGTGGAGTACCAAGGCGACGGCACCAAGGCCACCCTTTATTACACGGCCGAGGACCGCATCGACTTCCGCGGGATCGTACGCACCATGAGCGACCGCTTCAAGGTGCGGCTCGAAATGAAGCAGATCGGCGCTCGTCAGGAGACCGGTCGCGTCGGGGGCATCGGCAGTTGCGGACGTGAACTTTGCTGCAGCACCTGGCTCACCGATTTCCGCAGCGTGACCACCAGCGCCGCGCGCTACCAGCAACTTGCGCTCAATCCGCAGAAGCTTGCAGGTCAGTGCGGCAAGTTGAAGTGCTGTCTCAACTACGAGTTGGACATGTACATCGAGGCGATCAAGAGCTATCCTTCGCAGAACGCCAAACTGAAGACCCAACAAGGCACCGGCGCACACATCAAGACGGACATTTTCAGTGGCAAGATGTGGTACGGCTTCAAGAAGCCCGGCGAACCCTTCATCATGGCCGGCTTCCCCATCGAAGTGGTGCGGGACATTCTGGCGCAGAACAAGGAAGGTGTGGAACCGCTCGTTGACTTGAACATGGCCGACGAACCGGAACCACTGGTGAAGGGACCCGATTATGAGAACGTGGTTGGGCAGGACGATCTCACCCGGTTCGACAACAAAGCCAGGAGCGGCAAGAAGCGCTCACGTGGCGGCAAGGGCCGAAGGGATGGTGACCGCCGGCCCGAAGGAGGCCCTCGCCCGCAGCAAGCGCAAGGCAACGCGCCGCGACCACCTCAGCAACAACAAGCAGGCCCGCGCCCACAGCAGGCACAAGGTGGCGAAGGCCAGCGTCAGGGCGATCGTGGCGGCCGCAACGACCGACGTCGTCGTGGACGTGGCGGTAACCGGGGCGGCGATCGCCCACCGGGAGGTGGCGCACCCCCAACTCCTCCGGCGGCTTGAGATCCGAATTTGCTTTGGTTCACGGCCACGCTGCTCCTTCTCACGGGCTGCGCGGACGATGTGGTCTACCAACGCGATGTGCCCGTGCCTGACGGCGCTTGGAGCCGCACCTTCACTCCGGAGTTCGCGTTCGATATCGTCGATACCGTGAACCAGCACGATGTGTACATCGATGTGCGGCACACCGGGGACTATCCCTTCAGCGATCTTTTCCTTTTCGTGGACCTCACCGGCCCCGGCGGTCGCACCATGCGCGATACCGTGGAGTGCCTGCTCGCCGACCCGAGCGGTCGCTGGCTTGGCAAGGGCACCGGCTTCATTTTCAGTGACCGCATCCAAGCCAAGGTGCTCTACAAGTTGCACAACAGATTCCCAGCCTCCGGTCGTTATACCATGAGGTTGGAACAAGCCATGCGGATGGAGCCGCTGCCTGCGGTGATCGACGTTGGAGTGAGCGTTGAACGCAGCAAGGCACCGTGAAGGCTTGCCCGGCACACAAGGGTAAATTCGGCCCACAATGACCAAGACCGTGAAAGACAGGCGACGGATCATGTGGTGGGGCTTGGTGCTCTCGCCGGTCATCGGGCTTTTCTTCATGCTTGTGCTGGCGTCGTTCAGTGATCTGCCCAGTACGGAGGACCTCGAGAACCCGCGCAGCGATCTCGCCACGGCCGTGCTCTTCAGCGATGGCAGCCTGATGGGACAGTACTACCGGGAGAACCGCATTCCGGTGGAGTACGAGCGGATCAGCCCGAACGTGGTGAACGCGTTGATCGCCACGGAGGACGAACGCTTCCGGGAACACAGTGGCGTGGACCTGCGTGGAACGGCTCGCGCCGCGATCTTTCTGGGGAAGAAGGGAGGAGCGAGCACGCTCACGCAGCAGCTATCGAAAATGCTCTTCACCGATCGTTCCACGAACTTCTTCAAGCGCACCTTCCAGAAGTTCCAGGAGTGGATCATCGCCGCACGCCTCGAGCGACAGTACACCAAGGACGAGATCATCGCCATGTACCTCAACCGCTTCGATTGGATCAACCAAGCGGTGGGGATCAACAGTGCTGCGCGCGTCTATTTCAACACCACACCCGATTCGTTGCGTGTGGAAGAGGCCGCGTTGCTCGTTGGTATGTGCAAGAACCCGGCGCTCTTCAATCCGGTGCGCAGGCCCGATACGACGATGCATCGGCGCATGGTCGTGCTGGACCAGATGCGCAAGGCCGACTTCATCACCGCTGCGCAGTATGATTCACTGAAGGCCCTTCCGATGGGCCTGCACTTCCAGCGCATCGATCACGCGGAAGGCCCCGCTCCGTATTTCCGGGAAACACTCCGCAGCAAGTTGCAATTGCTGCTAGAGCAAAAGGACGAACAAGGCAACTACCGCTACCACAAGTCCGACGGCACACCGTACGACATCTACACGGATGGATTGAAGGTGTACACCACCCTCGACCGACGCATGCAGAGCTATGCCGAATGGGGCCTCACGGAGCACCTCGCCAACGAGCTGCAACCGGATTTCTTCAAGGATATCAGCCGCAAGAAGAACAGGCCGTTCGATTTCCGAGTGAGCCAAGAGGAGATCGCGGGCATCCTCAATACAGCGATGAAGCGCAGCGTGCGTTACCGGGTGCTCACGGGCAAACAATGCGGCAACTGCGAACGCCCGGCAGCCTATATCGAAGAGGTGATGCACGAGGGAAAGAAGCATTTCCACTGTCGCCCGGACCTTGGTGGTTGCGACACGTATTGGCCTGTGGTGGAGGACGATGAGATCCCCGGGATCTTCGACGAGCCGGTGAAGATGAGCGTCTTCACTTGGAAGGGCGAAGTGGATACCACATTGAGCCCGATGGATTCCATCCGCTACTACAAGAGTTTCCTGCAGAGCGGGCTATTGAGCATGGATCCGCATACGGGCTTCGTGAAGGCTTGGGTGGGAGGCATCGACTTCAAGCACTTCCAGTACGACCACGTGGAACAAGCACGCCGCCAGGTGGGATCCACTTTCAAACCGTTCGTCTATGCCACCGCGATCCGCGAGGGCATGGAACCTTGTCGTGAACTGCCCAACCAGAAAGTGTGCTTCGACATGCCTCCCGGCCAGCCGGATTGGTGCCCGGAGAACAGCGATGCGGAATATGGCGGCATGGTCACCGTGGAGTACGCACTGGCCAACAGCATGAACACCGTGACCGCATGGCTCATGAAGCAGTACGGTCCGCAAGCGGTTACCGTGCTTGCACGCCACATGGGCGTGAAGAGCCCATTGGATCCGGTGCCATCCCTGTGTCTTGGGGTCGCGGATCTTACGCTCATGGAAATGACCGGAGCGTTCTCCGCCTTTGCGAACAAGGGGGTCTTCATTGAGCCGATCATCTACACGCGCATCGAGGACAAGAACGGCAACACGATCTACGATGTGACACCGAACACCTACGAGGCGTTGGACGAGCGAACCTCGTACATCATGCTGAAGATGTTGAAGGGCGTGGTGGATGGCGCCTACAACCCCAGCACGGGCAAAGTGGTGGGTACGGGCCTGCGCTTGCGCACCAGTTGGGGCACGCGACAGAAGTATGCGAACATCAAGTTCCCAACAGCGGGCAAGACCGGCACCACACAGAACAATACCGATGGTTGGTTCATCGGCATCACACCGGACCTGGTCACGGGTGTTTGGACCGGAGCGGACGATCGCAGCGTACGCTTCAGCACCACCGAAAAAGGGCAGGGTGCGAACAGCGCATTGCCGATCTACGGTTACTACATGAACCGCGTCTATGCCGACCCGAGCATCGAGATCAGCACGGGCGATTTCGAAAAGCCGGAAGGAGACCTGGGCGTGGAGATCGATTGTCGTTCGAAGGCACGCGGAGGCACGCATACCAGCGAGCCTGATTGGGGCGACTGAAGGCGGGATCGCGTCCGGTCTATCTTCGTCGCTCTTGCAACCAACACGATGAACAAGGTCGTTGCCAACGCAGATGTAGCGCTCGAAGGGCTCGAGGACAACATGACATTGATGGTCGGCGGCTTCGGGCTGTGCGGCATCCCGGAGAACAGCATTGCCGCCATGGTGCGCAAGGGTACCAAGGGGCTCACCTGCATAAGCAACAATGCGGGAGTGGATGACTTCGGCCTTGGGCTGTTGTTGCAGACCAAGCAGATCAAGAAGATGATCAGCAGCTATGTGGGCGAGAACGCGGAGTTCGAGCGGCAGATGCTCAGCGGCGAGCTCGAAGTGGAATTGATACCGCAGGGCACATTGGCCGAGCGGTGCCGCGCAGGGGGTGCGGGCATCCCGGCGTTCTTCACACCGGCGGGTTACGGCACGGAGGTGGCCGAGGGCAAGGAAGTTCGTGAGTACAACGGCAAAATGCATGTCCTGGAGAACTGGCTCCGCGCGGATTTCGCGTTGGTGAAAGCCTGGAAAGGCGATCGTTTCGGCAACTTGGTGTTCAAGCGCACGGCGCGCAATTTCAATCCCATGATGGCCATGGCCGGCAGGATCACGGTGGCCGAGGTGGAACAACTGGTGGAGCCGGGCACACTCGACCCGGACGAGATCCACACCCCGGGGATCTTCGTGCAACGGATCTTCCAGGGCAGCAACTACGAGAAGCGCATCGAGCAGCGTACCGTTCGCAAGCGTAGCTGATCCGCATGGCGAACACCCGCGCAGAGCGTTGGTGGTTCGCGGGGCTGTCCCTGCTCGTTTTTTTCCATGTCCTGGTGCGCGCTGCAACTGTGCCGCTCGTACACGATGAGGCGACCTCCTTCATTGCCTATGCGCAAACGGGCCACTTCCTCCCATTTGCCTCGATGTGGGATGCGAACAACCACTACCTCAACAGCTTGCTTGGCTTCTTTGGCTACAAGCTGTTCGGGTTGCACTTGATCGCACTGAGGTGGGGTAGTGTTTTGTCGTACGTTCTGTTCGCGTGGTGTGCATGGCAAATGGGCGCATACGTGCAACATCGAATGGTCCGGTGGTGCATGTGGCTCGCCTTGTTGACATGCCCCTTCCTGCTCGACTTCTTCTCGCTTTTCCGCGGTTACGGACCGGCCATGGCGTTCTTGCTATTGGCCTTGCACGGGACGTTCCGGTTCATGCATGAAGGTCGGCGCGGTCACCTGCTTACCGCCCTTGGTGGAGCATTGGTCGCGAACGGGTTCCTGTTGGCCCTCCTTCCCTTGTGGGCGGTCTTGCTCGCGTTGCTGTTCGGGCGTTGCTGGCCCGATCGGCGAGACTGCTCATCTGGTCCGTGTTCGGCTTGGTTCCGCTATTGGGTGCTGCCGGACTGGCGATGCTGATGTCGCACTTCGGTCTCCTGTACCATGGAAGTACAGGCGGTTTCGTGGAAGTGACTGTTGCGTCCTTGGTGCGGTTTGTTCTTGGCACCGATGAACCTGCGGCCTCCATCATCATGGTCATCATGGTCATGTTGGCGACGGTGGTGATCGTGAGGCGAACGTTGCTCACGCGTTCATGGAATTCCCCAGGGTTCATCATCGCCATGTTGCTCTGGAGCGAATCCGTTGGTCGCGTGATCATGGCGCACGTGTTCGAGGTGAACTATGCGGAAGACCGAACCGCGCTGCACACCTTGTTGCTCTTTCTGTTGGTTCTGGCCTTCGCCTTGGACCGTCTCGTAGCGCGGCAACCAATGGCGCTGGTGCTGTGCATCTTGTTGTGCTTCCTGCCCACGCGCGCGCTCTTCACGGCGAACAAGACACACACCCTGTTGTGGCCGGAACAGTCGGTCCCCGATCGGTTCGTTCTACGCGTGCAGAAGCTGGAACAAGAGCTTCGTCGGCCCGTGGTATTGGGCGCGCACCGCCATGTTGGCTTGCCATGGAGTTTGCAAAGCCGCATGCTCGGGTTCGAAGGGGACGTCAATTCGCATGGTTGGCCATTGGGCCTTCATGATGCGCGCATCGTCGCGGACCGGTTCGGTGATGTGGATATGGCCGGTTACGTTGTGGTCGATAGCGTTCCTTCTTCCGGCTTGCGCTTGTTTATCCGCGAGCAACCACTGACCACGCTGGTCGTTGCGGACACTGGCTTCGTATTGACGACCGATACCGCAACCACGAACATTGTCTTCTCCGGGCCTGTTCCCAAGTTGCGCGATGGGGACGTTTTCGTGGAGATCGGTGGCGCGATCGAGTCCGAACACGGTCCGGTCGACTTGCGCCTGTGTACGGTCGTGTTCGATACCCTGGGCCGCGCCGTGGATGGTGAGCTCATCTTTCTTTCCACCCGACCAGCGCACTGGGAAGGCGAAACCTTCCATACCACACGTCTCGTTCGCGGTCGGCGTGATGCAGGAAGGGTGGAGGTCTCCCTTTGGAACCCGCATCGATCCCGTGTGCTGATCCGCGAAGGGTTTGTGCGCGCCTACGCGGTTGAGCAGTGACGGGCCGCGGCGATCAACCCCACTCCTTTGTTGGCTCTTTGACCGGCAACTTTGCGGGGATAGTGGGCACTATCGAACCGAACCGGGAGCAGGGTGCAATTGGGTATTGCCCGGTCCGAGGGTTAGCAGCCCGGCCATCTACATTTGGAGCATTCATGAAAACCCGTTCGGTCCGGGGTGCTGGTCGTGACCGTGAATAGCTCGGGGGCGCAGACCCCTCATCCCAATGGCACTCACCAAGGAACAAATGGCCAAACGCATCGCGAAGGAATTGCGCGATGGATACTACGTGAACCTCGGCATCGGCATTCCCACGTTGGTGGCCAACTACATCCCACCCGGCATGAACGTGGTGCTGCAGAGCGAGAACGGTATTCTGGGCATGGGCCCCTTTCCCCTCGAGGGCGAGGAGGACGCCGATCTGATCAACGCGGGAAAACAGACGGTCACCTTGTTAGCGGGTAGTAGCATTTTCGATAGCGCCACCAGTTTCGCCATGATCCGCGGGCAGCATGTGCAACTCACGGTGCTCGGGGCCATGGAAGTGAGCGACAACGGCGATATCGCCAACTGGAAGATCCCCGGCAAAATGGTGAAGGGCATGGGCGGTGCCATGGACCTGGTTGCCAGTGCGGACAACATCATCGTGTGCATGCTGCACACGAACAAGGCGGGTGAAAGCAAATTGCTCAAGAAGTGCACCCTTCCGCTCACCGGTGTGGGTTGCGTGAAGAAGATCGTCAGCGACCTCGGCGTGTTCGATGTGACCTCCGGTGGTTTCAAACTGTTGGAGCGCGCACCTGGAGTGAGCGTGGAGGAGATCCAAGCGAAAACAGAAGGACGTTTGGTGGTGGAGGGAGCGATACCCGAAATGGAGGTTTGAAGAACGGGTGATGACCGAACGGACGGCGACCCTGCCACCCACCATCTCGCCGCGATGGCTCGTTCCATTGCTGTTCGTGCTCACGGCCATATGGCCGCTCTTCATGCATCTGGACACCTTGCCGCTGCGCATATGGGACGAGTCGCGGCAGGCCATCAGTGCGTGGGAGATGTTGCGCGGTGGCGACTGGCTTGTAGCGCACTTCTACGGCCAACCGGATATGTGGAGCACGAAGCCACCCATGCTGATCTGGTTGCAGACCACCTTCTTCGCCCTCATTGGCCCCGGCGAGCTTGGGTTGCGGTTGCCATCGGCGATCGCCGCCTTCCTTACCGGGTGGTTCCTGTTGCGCACCACCACGCGGCAGTTGAGCGCGCCTTGGCTCGGCCTCATCGCCTGTCTCCTTCTCTATACCAGCGATGGCTACATCCATATGCATGTCGCTCGCAGTGGCGACTATGATGCCTTGCTTGTACTGTTCATGTCCACCAGCGCTTGGGCGTTGTTCCGCTGGAGCGTGGATGGAAAACCACGGGACCTGCTATGGTTTTTCGTCCTGCTCACCCTTGGCACCCTTACCAAGAGCGTGCAGGCCTTGCTCTTCATTCCCGGCCTTGGCATCTTTCTACTGGCGCGCAAACGGCTGCTCGCGCTGTTCAAGGCGCGGATGCTCTACCTCGGCCTCGGCGTCTTCGTGTTGTGCGTGGGTGGCTTCTATTTGTTGCGGGAGTCCGCGAACCCCGGCTATCTGCAAGCGGTATGGATGAACGAGCTCGGAGGTCGGTACGGTGGTTCGTTGGAAGGACATGAGGAACCATGGAGCTTCTACACTGATATGCTGATGGACCACCACTTCAACCTCTGGTGGATGCTGGTCCCCGTGGGCATGTTGATCGGTTTGGTGCATCGCGAAGAACGCCTGCGCCAATGGACCTTGCTGCTCATCTGCCTTGGGACCACCTACCTCTACGTGATCAGTTCTGCGGGCACCAAATTGGAATGGTACGCCGCGCCACTCTTCCCGGTGCTTGCCGCATTGGCAGCGATCCCGATCCATGTGGTACTACAATGGACCTTCACGGAGCAATGGTCTGCGACGTTCCTTTCCCGGCGGGTACTACCATGGCTGTTCTTGTTCGTCGTGTTCGTGCAGCCGTACAGCGCGGTCATCGGTCGCACCTACTTCCCCAAGGAATATCCATGGGATGAAGACATCTATGCGGCCTCCCACTACCTGCACAAAGCGGTGCGTGGTGGTCCCTTGGAAGCGAACGTCCTGTGCCACGACACTTACAACGCACACCTGATGTTCTATCTGATGGTGTTGAACGAGCAGGGTCATGAGATCCAAAGCGTGAACAAGCACGAACTTCAGGTTGGGCAGCGCGCCATGGCCACGGAGGGCTACGTGAAGGAAGTGATCGAGCGCAGCTACGACCACGAGATCTTGCACGAGCAAGGTGCCTTGCGGATCTATCGTATTACCGGTATCCATGAAGAACCGTCCTGAAGTATCGCTGGTGGTCCCTGTGCTGAACGAAGCACCGATCATCCCTGAACTGGTCGCGCGATCCATGGCGGCCCTAACGCGCATCGCGCCCAACGTGGAGCTGATCCTCGTGGACGATGGGAGCACCGACGAGACGCTGGACATGATCAAGGCCGCGCGTGCGAAGGATGCACGTGTGCGGTACGTCTCGCTCAGTCGCAACTTCGGGCACCAGATGGCGATCACCGCAGGGCTGGATGCCGCCCAAGGCAACACGGTGGCGATCATGGACGGGGACCTGCAAGACCCACCGGAACTGATCCCGGAACTCCACGCCAAGTACAAGGAAGGCTTCCAGGTGGTGTATGCCAAGCGCCGTGCGCGAATGGATGAAGTGTTCTGGAAGAAATGGGCGGCGGCCATCTTCTATCGGCTGTTGCGTTCCATCGTGCGTTTCGATATTCCGCTCGATACCGGCGACTTCCGCCTGATCTCCCGCAAGGTGCTTTTGCGGTTGAGCGATATGCGCGAGCGCGACCGCTTCTTGCGTGGGCAGATCGCGTGGCTCGGGTTCAAGACGGACTTCGTCCTCTATGATCGCCATGGTCGCGCCGCTGGCGAGCGCAAGTACACGGTGCGCAAGCTCATGGGCCTTGCTATGGCCGGCATCCTTTCCTTCAGCAGTTTTCCTCTGCGGCTGGCCTCCTTCTTCGGCTTCCTCGTTTCCTTCTTCGCCTTCATCATCATCCTGTACGCGCTTTGGAGCAAGTTCACCCAGGGCGATCTCATCAGCGGCTGGACCTCCATGATCATCAGCACCATGTTCATCGGCGGGGTGCAGCTGATCTGCTTGGGCATCATCGGTGAATACATCAATCGCATCAGCCAAGAGGTGCGCGGTAGGCCGATGTACGTTGTGGGGGAAGACTCGGAGCAGGAAGATGGAGGGGAGTGAGGTTCGTCGCGAACGGGCCGCCCGATGGACCCTGGGTCTGTTGAGCACCGTTCTGTTCGCCTATGCGCTGGTAAGGGCCCACACCGTCTCCTTCTCCTACGATGAGGCCTACACCTTCTTGCAGCATGTGCGCAAGGGCATGCTCTACCAGCGGGACTACGACCAGATGGGCGGCAACCATCACCTGCTGAACGTGTGGGGCATGTGGGCGAGCATGAGGCTCTTCGGCAACAGTGAGCTTGCCCTTCGCCTGCCGAACCTGCTGGCTTACGCGTTCTACCTCTATGCCACGGCGCGCATCGCGCTCAAGGCGCGTTGGATCCTCATGGCCGCCGCGTGCTTCGTCCTTCTCAACGCACATCCGTACCTCATCGATTTCTTCTCCCTTGCGCGCGGCTATGGGCTTGCCTGCGGCATGATGATGATGAGCCTCTGGCAGTCGTGGCGCTTCTTCGAGGAGGACCGTTCCTGGCAGCGGTTGGCCGTGGCCACGGCGTTCGCTTCGCTCGCGGCCATGTCGCATGTGATCATGATCAACTACCTGCTCGCGTTCTCGCTGGCCTTTCTTGTGCTCGGCCTTTGGCGTGCTCGCACCACTGGTTGGCGGCCATTGACCAAGCACTTGCTGGTCCTCACTGGTATCGCGGCGGCCGGGTTGGCGGTGATCCTGCCCAACGCGCTCGGCTTGTTCCAAGGTGGCTCGCTCAACTTCGGTTGCGATCCGATCTGGAACTGCATGGTGCGCACGTTGGGCGAGAAGATCCTCTACCACGTCGACTACGGGGAACTACCGCTGGACATCATGGGGAAGGCACTTGTCAGGGGCGGTGGCTGGTGCTTGCTGGTGTTGCTCTTCGCATGGTGGAAGAACGAATGGGAACAATTGCTCCCGATGCTTTTCGGGACCCTCGTGTTCGGGGCCTGTCTATTGTCGTTCTGGTTGCAGCAACAACTCTTCGACGTGCCCTTGCCGGAAACCCGCACGGCGCTGTTCCTGCTCCCGCTAAGCGCGTTCGTTGTGGTGGCTTCCTTCATCCGTTGGCCCGGGCCGTTGTGGCATCTCCGTTGCTGTGGCTTGTTGGTTCTGCGTTCCGTTGTTGGCCCATGCCGGGGCGCTGCATCGGTTTTGTGCGCTCGGATGAATGGCTTCCTTCCGGAGAGGTACGTACCGCCCTTGAGATCATCGAGAAGGACCATCTGCCCTTCACGGAAACCAGGCCGCTGGTTGTCGTCGGTGCCGGATTCGAAAGCTCCGGCTCGTTGGATTATTACATCCAGTCGCGCCGTTGGAACTGGCTTGGCATACCCGCCGGGATGGCTGCGACAGTTTCCCGCGCAGCGATTATTACCTGGTGATTGGGATTGCCATGAATGCGGTGGACCATGGGCATTGGATGAACTGTTCCATTCCGACAGCAACGGGGCTTGCCTCTTCCGTGACGCGCGAATGCGGCAGCGTTCAACAAGGTGGTCCATCACGGGCGCTTCTAGCAAGCGGACAAGGAGCGGATATTTCTCACCTTGCTCACTTGGACCGTCCCCGGAGGCGGGGTCCAGCGCCCTGATCATTACCGGAAGTGTTACGCGCAAGGGCGCGGGTTCGATGAGAATTGGCTAGGCCTGACCCTGCAGGTGGAGCGGGACGGGATCGTGATCGAACGGGGAGGACAGCCATCGCATCGGCAGGTGCAGCGATACGGCGAATGGGGGACGGTGAGTGCGGAGTACATGCCGAGAACGGCCTTGCTGCCGGGAGATGTGGTGCGCTTCTCCGCCCAGCACTGTTTCCTTGAGCCGCCCATCGACATGGGTGATGCGGACCTGTGGATCCTGCAGTAACCGACCACGGCCTCGCATCAACGGTTAGCCCGATATTCGTGCCCCCGATGAGCACTCCGATCCGCACGCTCTCCATCATCATACCCGCTTACAACGAGGAGCGGACGATCCACCTGATCCTGGACAAGGTGCGGGATGCACAATTGCACCACGGCATCGCAAAGGAGGTGATCATCGTGAACGATGGCAGCACCGACGGCACTGCGCGTGCCACGCAGCAGTATATGGTCGCCAACCCGGGGTTGGGCATCCGGTTCATCGAGCAGCCGAAGAACATGGGCAAGGGTGCTGCGATCCATCGGGGTATCAAGGAGGCCACCGGCGAATACCTGATCGTGCAGGACGCCGATCTGGAGTACGACCCGCGCGAGTACAACGACCTGCTGCGCCCCGTCGTGGAGGGCTTCGCTGATGTGGTCTTCGGGTCGCGCTTCATGGGTCATCATCCGCACCGCATCCTCTTCTACTGGCATAGCATCGGCAACCGCTTCCTCACCTCGTTGTCCAACATGTTCAACAATTTGAACTTGACGGACATGGAGACCTGCTACAAGCTCATGCGCAGTGATATCGCCAAGGGGCTCGATCTGCACGAGCAACGATTCGGCTTCGAACCGGAGGTGACCGCGAAGCTTGCGCGTGTGAAGGGTGTGCGCATCTATGAAGTGGGGATCAGTTACTATGGTCGCACTTACGCAGAAGGGAAGAAGATCGGTTGGAAGGATGGCTTCCGTGCGATCTGGTGCATCGTGAAATACGGACTGTGATGATCGCGCAGGAGCGGGATCGCGATGCCATCTCGATGCTCCCCATGTGGTGGATGGCATTGGCCATGGTCGCTGTGATCGTTCGGTTGCTTTCCACCGGCCTGCTGGAAGGCGGGGATGGCATACAGCATTACCAGATCGCGCATTTTTCATGGCAGCACCCCGCGCTTTTCCTGGATCACTGGGGCAAGCCCCTGTTCACGCTGCTTTCCTCGCCCTTCGCGCAGTTGGGGCATTGGGGTATGACGCTATTCAATGCGCTGTGCTTCGTGGCTACCTGCTGGGCCGCCGACGGTTTGCTTCGAAGAGCCGGAAGCCTTGCGCGGTGGCTGTTCCCGCCAATGCTCTTGCTGGTGCCGGTATATGGCTCCATGGTGCTGGCCGGAATGACGGAACCGCTGTTCGCATTGCTCACCGTGCTCGTGTTGCGCGCCTTGCATGAGGACCGCTTCGTGTTGGCCATGGTCATCGTTTCCTTCATGCCGTACGCGCGACCGGAGCACATTGCCTTCTCTCCGTTCGTGATCCTGTACGTTGGTTGGTGCAAACAGTGGAAGGCTTTGCCCTTCGTTCTCACGGGCCATGTCGTCTATGCATTGGCGGGCCTTGTTGCGCTCGGCGATCCGCTCTGGGCGATCAACAGCGATCCGTACACAGGCGCGCAGAGCATCTATGGTAGCGGGGAATTATCCCACTTCGTCGATCACCTCCCGGAGAGTTTCGGTACACCGCTTCTCTGGTCCGTGGGGATCTCAACGGTGATCGCTGTTGTTTGGTGGTTCCGCCGATCCGAGGACCGGAAGATGCTCAGATTGCTTGGTGTTTGTGCCCTGATCCCTTCTTTGGGCATTCTGCTCGTGCACTCGGTGCTGTGGTGGAAGGGATGGAAGAGTTCGCTGGGATTGGTGCGCATCATGGCCACCTTCGCGCCATTGGTCGTGCTCTGTGCGGTATGGCCTGTGGTGCGCGCTGGAGCCACCGTCCTACGCTCCGTCTTTGCGCAATGGGCCTTGGGACTTCTGGTGTTGGGCATCTATCCGGCATGTGCGGTCAAGTCCTTTCTTGTTGAACAACCACTGCCGGTGGTTGCAGGAAGCTATGAGCGGTTCATTTCGGACGTGGGTCGACGCGTGGGGGAGATCAAGGATGAGTATGGTCGGGTGTTGTATTTCCACCCGCAGGTGGCCTATGCTGCTGATCTGGATCCCTATGACCCATCGGAAACGATCCAAGGAATTGGAGCGGCACTGGACTCCACGGGCCTGAAAGAGGGAGACCTCTTGGTATGGGATGCGCATTTCGGCCCGAACGAGGGTGGGGTCCCCTTGGATCGGCTAATGAACGACCCGGGGTTGCAGTTGTTGGAGGTGATGGTCCCGGAGGAGCGCATGATCGTGCTCGGCGGTCAACCCTTCGAGGCCTTTCTTTTCACACGCGGAACGGAAGTGGGCCTGACAAGAACACGCCGGACCGTGTTCGGACCGAACATCCTATTACCAACCGTGCGCCTGCGCGCCGATACGGTACCATGCCCACAAGGTGCGCCTGGCGACCGCTGTTTCACAGCAACGGAATTCCCGCTCGAACTGGCCGACCTACCCTTGGACACCGTTGGATCCTTGTTCACCGAAGTGATCGTGACGGGCGACCTTGTCGTGGAGGGCGAGGGGAACGGGGAGATCAACCTAGTGCTGACACAAGAGACCGACGAAGGGAAGATCGGCTATTGGTCGGAGAAACTTCGCGGTGGCGTCTTTGAGATGCATAGCAAGGTGCCACCGCGTGCGGCAGGAGTGCGCAACAAATTGTACATCTGGAATTTGGGCGGACGCGCGATCCGGATCAACGGATTTCGGGTCGAACTGGTGCGGACATTCCGTACTCCCTGAACTGCATCAGTGTCCGACACTGTCATCCAAGTAGGCGGCCGTGTCCAATGGGATGTTGTTCACGAAAACCGTGCGACTTCCGTTCCATGTTCCTTCGCGCCAGGCATCAAGGGAGACAGGCCGAACGATGGCGTGCTCCACCTCATAGCGCAACTGCCGATCGTCCGGTCCCTTCAGCAAGAGCCGGTAGTGCGTCCGTGACCGCTTTGGTCGGAACGTGAACGTTCCAAGCGTACGATCGCGGAACTGCATGGGTTGTCCGCGCAAGTTGCGGGTCCCTTCCCACACCATGACCCCATCGGGCCCTTCGTATTCCAGCACAATGGTGATGTTGACGGCATCGGGGTCGATGGCGCGCAGCACCAGATCGAATTCGTAGGTCAACGACGTATCCAGCGAACCGGCAGCGATGTCCAGGACAAGGACGAACTCCTTGGAGCTGCCTTGGATCGGCGAAGTGCCCTGCTGTATGAACACAGGTGTTGTTGCTGCCCTCGTGTCCATGCTGTCGCGAGCCTCGAACATCCAAGGCCCGAGGCGCACCATGGCGGAGCGGTGCTCGCGGAAATGGGCCAGGCGCTCCGCGATGTCGCAGCGGAAGAGCTCCTTGGCACCGATCATGCGAATGGAGCCCCGCTGGTTCTCGAAGAGGGGGGTTGCCCGATCCCACAGTTGTTGCTCTTCAGGCTCCAGAGGGTCCGGGCTGCGCAGGAGTGCGAAGCGCGCGTTGTCAGGGAACGATCGCTCCACACGTTTGTAGAAGCTGACGGGAGCGAGCAATGCGAGCAGATCACGCGTGGCAGAGAAGGAGGTGCGGATCATGTTGCCCGACATCAACGGAGTGGCGGATCGGTATGCCGCCGGATACGCCAAGGCGAACAAGGCCTCCGGAGCGTCCTTCATGTACTTGTCCGATCCGATGTGGACGTATGGAAGTGGGATGATCCCATCCGCCTTCAATTCGTCCAGTGCATCAACGATGGCTTCCATTTCCGGATCCACCGCTTGCGATCCGAAGTGGTTGGGCGTAGCACCCATGCCGCTTGCCATCCTTGCATGCCTCGGTAATGATTCCAACACCATCGAACCTGGAAGCGCGACGAACGCGATCATTGCAGCGACCCTGCTCATACCGCCCTGATGGAACAGTGCCTTGTAGGTACGCACCATGACGAAGACCGTGCATACATAGTAGAACACCCAAGCGAACCGTCCGGTCGCGCGGAATTGTGATAGCGTTGGAAACAAGTCCCCGAGGGCGCGCTGCCAGATGTTCATGGCGAACAACAGCACCAGCATCGCGGCGAACAATGCGATGCCCAACTCGTCGGGACGAAGGAGCGGAGCACGTCGGAGGAACAGCTTCCTCCCTTCCGCCAGAGCTGGAGAGGTGCGTTCGGAACTCTTCGCCGCCAAGCTGCTCCTCCGGTCGGTCATGGGCCACATCCGAAAGGCGGAGCAACGAAAGGAACACCAAGAGGGGCACGCCGACGGCGAAGAACGGCCGCACGTAGGTGCCCCATTGCTTGCTCTGCTCCTTCCAATGGAACAGCAGGTCGACCGCATGGAAGGCGCAGATGAAAAGGACGTTCATCAACCCCAGGTAGGGGTGTATCAACATGGCCAGTGTTGCGATGAGGGAAGTTGTGGCCAGCCAAGCCGCAGAGCGCACGCTTTGAGACCGCATCAAAGCGTACCAGTTCACGGGAAACACCCAACAATGGGCCAGGGCCAGGTGCCCCGAAAGGCGGTACAATTGGGGTTGCAAAAGCGTGATGCCTAGAGCCGCCATGGCGGCTGCCCAAGGAGGCAGTCCGTGCAAGCGTAGGATACCGAACAACGCCCACGCACAAGGGAAAAGCCCGAGCAAGAGCAGCACATTGAGCAATCCGATCTTGAAAGGGGCCAACGCAGGGAACCACTGCACCAACCAGGCAAGCGGCGGATGTCCATCGGTGTAGAAGACGTGGTCACCGTACGGATGACCTGAACCGGCAAAGTGCAAAGTCCCTGCATCATGCTCTGCGTGCCAGGCATACGTGAAGTAGTTCTTCAAGCCGTCCCCTTTGTCAGCGAGAAGTACGCTGTTGGGTGCTTTCAACACGTCCCCGTAGAAATGATGGACAATCACCGAAAGCACTGCTGTAAGCATTGCCCACCAGAACAGGGCGGTGTATCGATGCGTACCTCGTTGTTGCGTCCCGGCGGTCACGGTGCCGAAGATCGCGCGCGCTGTCAAACCAGCGCGATATGATCCTGCGGCAACAACTCCCGCCCGGTGAGCCGCAGGAAAAGCTGGGTGGTGGCCACCACATCCTTCTTGCAGTACGTGGCGATCCGTTCGAGATCCCGGTCCATGTAATAGACGCGCGCCACGTCAGCTCCAGTGATATCGTCCTTGGGTGTGGGGATGCCGAGGATGTGAGTGAGCAGCGCCAGCGAGGTGTAGGCCTTTCGATCACCGAAGCTCCACAGGTTCATCGTGTCCAAGTGACCCACTTCCCATGGCTTCAGGCCGGCAATGTCCAGCAGCTTTGGAAGTGCGATGCGATTGACCACGCAACGTCGTGCGATCCATGGGAAGTCGAACTCCTTGCCGTTGTGTCCGCACAGCCAATGCTCATCCGTTCCATAGTGTTTGTGCATCATGTCCACGAAGCGGGTGAGCACGTCGTACTCGTTGTCGCCGTGGAAGGAGGTGACACGCAACTTCAGGTCATTGCCCTCCCGGTGCAAGCTGCCAACCCCGATGCAGATGATCTTGCCGAACTCGGCCAGGATGCCGCCCCGTTCGGCGTAAAGTTGCTCCGCTGTCTTCTCCTGTCGCTCTTGGTCGTAGCGTGTTTTGTCGCTGAAGAGTTGTGCGGTCCGTTCATCGAGCTGGTTCCACTGAAAAGTTTGTGGGACGGTCTCGATGTCCAGGAAGAGGATCTTGGTAAGGTCGCGGACGTGTTCGGGACGCATTTTCGGCAGGATGAAATAGGAAAGCTGAAAGTAGAAAAGAACAACCGACCCCCCGCAGCCCTTTTTCAGCTTTCCACTTTCACCCCTTCGCCTCCTACTCGATCATCACCCCGCGCTTGTCCATCAGTGGCAGGTTGGTGAAGTTGCCTTCATCGATACTGCCTGCGAGGAAGATGTACTTCTTGTCGTGCAGTTCGCGACCGATGTAGAAACTCAGCCAATACTGGTTGCTCAATGGGAACACGTCCTCCACGATACGCTCGATGCGGGCCCAGCTCCTCGGCTCGAGCTTGCCCAGGAAGTGGCGCATTTCACTGGTCTTGCGCGACTCGCCCTCCAGTTCGCCATAGCCGCGCGAACTCACCAGCACGTTCTCCAACGTTGCCTCGTTCTGGTTGATCAGGTACACGTACCACGCCTCATCGCCTACTTCATCCGCCTCGCGCACCACGGCCATCGCGACGCCTTCCACTTTCGGCGGCTGGATGTCCTTGCGCATGATCAGGCAGGTTGCTGGCGCGCGATCGAACGCGCGATGTCGATCCACTTGAACACATCCGTGGGATGCCCCGTGAGGTTCACCTCTTCGCGCTTCATTCCGGTGCGCACGAAAACAAGATCCTCGTTCGGGATCACCACCACGTACTCGCCGTGGAAGCCACGGCAGTACCAGATGGGCTGCCCGTCCACTTCCGCCAGCCACCAGAAGTAGCCGTAGCGCTTGTTGGGTTCGCCCTTGTCCATCATACGCGCTGGTGTTATGGACGCCTGCCAGTATTCGCGCGGCACGATCTGCTTGCCGTTCCACATACCGCTATCCAAGTAGAGTTGCCCGATGCGGCCGAAGTCGCGTGCCGTGGCATAGAGGCAACAGAAGGCTTTGAAGTCACCATCCTCGCGATCCTTGCCCCAGTAAGCATCGTGCTCACAACCGAGAGGCCCCCACACTTTCGCCTGGACCAATGCATCGAGCGGCTTGCCGTAAGCAGCTTCCAACACTTCGGCCATGATCTGGGTGCTTCCGCTGATATAGTCGAATTCCTTGCCCGGCTCATCGCGACAGGGTTGCGAGAGGCTCAGTTCGCGCACGTTGGTTCCGTAGTAGCCCTTGGCGTTATCGCTGAACGGGTCCGCCCCGCTCTCGCTCCAATCCAATCCGGTGCTCATGGTGAGCAGGTGGTAAATGTTGATCTTGGCGTGGCATTCGTCCTTGAACTCAGGGAGGAAGTCGCTCACCGGTTGGAACACACTGGTGATCTTCCCCTCGCTCATGGCGATGCCTGTGAGCACGCTGATGTAGCTCTTCGCCACGCTGAAGCTGTTGCTCACGCTGTCGGCATCCCAGCCGTTCCAATACTGCTCGAAAATGAGACTGTCGTGCTGCCACACCGCGAAGCCTACGCTGTACAGGTCGGTGAGTTCCTTTTCCTGCTCTGCGCTCAGCACAAGTTGGCCGTAGCGTGCCCCTTTGGGCCAAGGCTGTGGTGTGGTTGCGGATATGGTCGTGTACGGGAAGAAATCGCGGTCATCGATCTCCGGCGCCGTGCGGCCACGCAGATAGGTGTACCACATGCCGCGTGGCAGGTGACCATTGCCCGTGGCATAAGAGATCGTCACGAGAACGACGATGAGGCCGATGGCCCAGAGGAGGAGCTTGCGGAGGATGCGCATGGAGCGGGCGTTATGCGAAAGTAGGAGCGACGACCAGCTCCACGTCGAAGAGATCGGCGAGTTCCAGCCGCAACCTGTTCTTCACCTCTTCAATGTTCACTTCGCCGCCAAGCTCCTTCGCCATGCTCGTCACCCCTTTGTCCGTGATCCCGCAGGGTACGATGTTCTCGAAGAAGCCCAGGTCCGTGTTCACGTTGAACGCGAAGCCGTGCATGGTCACCCATCGGCTGGCGCGGATCCCGAAGGCACAGATCTTTCGTGCTTTCAGGGGTTCGGCGTGGTCGAGCCAGACACCGGTAAGACCTTCGATCCTTCCAGCCTTGATACCGTACGCTTCGAGCGTGCCGATGATCGCCTCCTCGAGCGTGCGCAAAAAGCGATGGATGTCCGTGAAGTGGTGATCGAGATCGAGGATCGGATATCCCACGATCTGTCCCGGCCCGTGGTAGGTGATGTCGCCGCCGCGATCGATGGGGAAGAACTGAACGCCTTTCTCGCGCAGGCCTTGTTCGTTCAATAGCAGATGGCTCTGTTTGCCGCTCTTCCCCAGCGTGTACACATGCGGATGCTCGCAGAAGAGCAAGTGGTCCTCCGTCAGGACTTGTTGGTCTTCGGGCAAATAGCGGTTGGTGATCTTCCGGTCGATGGTCGCCTTGAACAAACGCGTTTGCAGGTCCCACGCTTTCGCGTAGTCGATGAGGCCGAGGTCTTGGAAACGGACTTGACGCATCGGTTTGGCCGCAGAGGCGCGGAGGCGCAGAGAAGAGATGGGCTCAGAGCTCATTGAGGCCGTTTGCAACGCGGTGAACACCATCTTTCACTACAACCTCGTTGAAGTTGATGAGCAAGCCAAGGCGACAATCCGCTAGGCGCAAGTAGCTCAATAACTGGGCACGGTGGACCTCGTGAAATACATCGATGGCCTTTATCTCTACGATTATCTGTTGCTCCACCCAGAGATCAACCTTGAAGCCCAGATCAAGTTTCTCCCCTTTGTATCGAACAGCTATTGTGTGTTGTCTGAGGAAATGAAGGCCGCGACCGATCGGCTCCTTCGCCAAACAGTGCTCATAGATACTCTCCAAAGTCCTGACCGAGTTCGCGATGGACTTCGATCGCCGCCCCGATGATCTCGCCTGATAATTCCCGGTAGGTCATACCCGCATTTGCATTCCTCTGTGCCTCCGCGTCTCTGCGGCCAATTCACTTCACTTCGGCCAGCTTGCCCTTCAGCATGTTGATCACCCCGATCTCCGTGGGATCCACGCCTTTCTTCTCCGCCCAGTAGTAGCTCACCCAATCGCCGAGGCTGATCAGGTAGAGCTGGCGTGCGAAACCCGTATCGCCCTGGCTCCATACATCGTGGATGTGCGGTGTGTACTTCCGGAAAACCTCCTTGTTGATCTCCATGCGCATCTGGCTGCGCTCGTGGTCCTCCTTGTGGCGGAAGATCACGACGGCCACATCGCTGTTGCCACCGGCCCAGCCCACGAGTTCGTTGTGGTTCATTTCCGGGATGGCGTGGTGCCAGCAAAGCTCCTTGCTGTTCTCGTTCACTTGCTGCCGGAAGCGGATGCTCACGGCCTCGGTATTCGCTTCGCTGTAGATCACCAAGCGTTTGCCCACGAGCTTCTCCGTGAGTTCCTGCGCGGCTTTCTTGATGTCCTCCTTGTCGTGCTCCAGCATGTTGGCCGCCGTGTTGATCGCGCCTTCGAAGCCGTCACCGATGATGCCGAAGTGGTGCAGCACGAAGAACTGTTGCACCAGCGAGTAGGCCAGCATGGTGCGTGGCGGGTGGCCACCGGGGATGATGATGTGGTCGAGCCCTTTCGCCTTGGCGATATCGAGCATGCTACCTCCACTGGTGATGCAAACCACACGAGCTCCTTTCGTCAGTGCTTGTTCCATGGCGGCGAGCGTCTCCTCGGTATTGCCGCTGTAGCTGCACGCGATCACCAAGCTCTTGTGGTTCACATACCCGGGCAGGTAGTAGTTGTTGTAGACCTCAATGGGGCACTTGGCCTCCTTGTGCACCAGTTGCGAAGCGATCCTTCCGCCGATGCCACTGCCGCCGAGACCGGTTACCACCACGTTGCCGTATGGCCCACCGGGGCTTTTCAAGATCGCCTTGCGGCCGATCTCCAATGCCTCTTTGAGTTGCTTGGGGAATGCGTCGATGAGCTGGTACATGGGTGTGCTAGTGCGGGTCGAAATTAGACCGCTGCTACGCTCCAGCAGCATGCGGGGTTGCCGGGTAACTTCGCCGCCTTCTTACAAAGACCATGTCCCAAGCCCTTTCCGATCAAGAAGTCGTGCGCCGCGAGGCACTGCAGAAGCTCCGCGCCCTTGGCATCGAACCCTTTCCCGCTGCGGAGTTCAAGGTGAACAGCAACGCACAGGAGGTCAAGGGGCTCTTCAAGGAGGAAGGTGAGCCAGCGCAGGTCACCATCGCGGGCCGGATCATGAGCGTGCGGGTCATGGGCAAGGCCAGCTTTGCGGTGCTGCGCGATCATACCGGCGACCAACAGATCTATGTGGCGCGGGATGAAGTGGCCCCCGGCGAGGACAAGACCATGTACGATGAAGTGTGGAAGCACTTGTTGCACCTCGGTGACTTCATCGGCGTGTCCGGCCACGTGTTCAAGACCCGTACGGGTGAGATAACCGTGCACGTGAAACAGCTTACCGTGTTGAGCAAGGCGCTGCGCCCGCTGCCGGTGGTGAAGACCGATGACGAAGGCAACGTACACGATGCCTTCACCGACCCCGAGCAGCGGTACCGAATGCGCTACGTGGACCTCAATGTGAACCCCGGAGTGAAGGAGACCTTCCTGAAGCGCTCACGGATCGTGAGCGCCATGCGTGCCTTCATGAGCGAGGCGGGATACCACGAAGTGGACACGCCCGTGTTGCAGCCCATCCCCGGAGGCGCTGCCGCGCGGCCGTTCGAGACGCACCACAACGCGCTCGATACGAAATTGTACATGCGCATCGCGAACGAACTTTACCTCAAGCGCCTCATCGTAGGCGGTTTCGAAGGTGTGTTCGAGTTCAGTCGCAACTTCCGCAACGAGGGTATGGACCGCACGCACAACCCTGAGTTCACCATCATGGAACTCTACGTGGCCTACAAGGACTACCGCTGGATGATGGAGTTCATGGAGGGCATGCTGGAGCGCGTGTGCATCGCGGCCAATGGGTCCTCATCGGCAACGTTCGGTGAGAACACCATCCAGTTCACGGCGCCGTTCAAGCGGATCACCATGTGTGGTTCCATCCAGGAGAAGACCGGCAAGGATGTGCTGGAGATGGACGAACCAGCCCTGCGTTCGCTCTGCGCCGCGAACAACATCCACGTGGAGCCGAGCATGGGCAAGGGAAAATTGATCGATGAACTCTTCAGTGCACTCGTGCAGCCTGGATTGGTCCAACCCACGTTCGTGTGCGACTTCCCCTTGGAGATGAGCCCGCTCTGCAAGAAGCATCGCGACGATCCGCGCTTGACGGAGCGCTTCGAGCTTTTCGTGAACGGATTCGAACTCGCGAACGCCTACAGCGAACTGAACGACCCGATCGATCAGCGCGAACGTTTCGAGGAGCAACTGAAATTGCAACAACGTGGCGATGATGAAGCCATGTTCATCGACCAGGATTTTTTACGTGCATTGGAGTACGGTATGCCGCCAACGAGTGGTGTCGGCATCGGGCTGGATCGCCTGGTGATGTTGCTCACGAACAACCCTGCGATCCAGGAGGTGCTGTTGTTCCCGCAGATGCGGCCGGAGAAGTTCGACTGACCATCCCATCCCGGACGCCCCTTCGTGGAGTTGTCGAGACGTCGATGGAGCAACCGGTCGCGTCACCATACGGAACGCCGGACCATCAGCGTTCTTCAGTTGCATGCGCCACCACCTTTGCAGCTTCCTGCTCGCAACCGCTGGGCTTCCCACGGCGCTCGTGGCACAGTACAGCGTTGGCGTTCAAGGAGGCCCGCTCTTTTTCCAAGGCGTGTGGGAGGCGAAGGAGGAGTTGAGCAACACGAGCGGCTGGACGGCCGGCTTGCAGATCGTGGAAGGGCGGCGAGGTGAGCAAGGATTCAGGATCGGTCTCGATGCTGGTCAGCGTGCATACACGATAAGTGCGAACAGTAGCGAGAGTGGCATCAGGGAGGAGTTCTCAAGCGTATCCACCATGCTTTGGTTGTCGTTCGAGATGCGCTGGCCCCTGAGCCGGAAGCACCGCATCTATTTCGAACTGGGGCCGGTCATCGGTATGGAGTTGCGAGAGGACCGTGAAGGTGTCCGCTATTTTGAGGGGACCGATCACTTCGGTATGGCTTGGAACACGGCCCCGAGCGCCGCTTCGGAGACGGAGTCGGGATTCGCAGTGCGGGACGCTCATTGGCGCTTCGGCTTCTCCGCAGAGTGGCCAGTAGCAGACCGATGGCTTGTGACAACCGGAGCTCACCTGTGCCCGGGCATAGGAAGTTGGGCCCTTGGCCATGGCTATGCCACGATCGACTCTTCCATACGCGCTGGTCTCCTGTACATGATCAAGAGCAAACAGAAGTACGGAAGAGGTAGGTGATCACTCGATCCGCTCCACCCGCGACATCACATCGCCCACCTGTAGCTGCCAAACCACGTCCATTCCGCTCACCACTTCGCCGAAGCGCGTGTAGCGGCCATCCAAGTGCGGCGCCGCGCTGTGCGTGATGAAGAACTGGCAGCTTTCGGTGTCCGGGCCGGCCGAAGCAAGACCAACTGATCCGGCAGTGAACGGTGTGCGACCGATCTCGGTGCGCAAGGTCCAAGGCATACCGCCGTAACCATCACCACGCGGGCAACCGCCCTGCACTACGAAGTTGGGAACCATGCGGTGGAAGTACTTACCGTTGTAGTAGCCCGAGGTCACGAGCGAGTCGAACGCGAGACTGTTGCTAGGACATTCGTTCACATCGGTGGCGATGACCACCTCGCCCTTGTTCGTAACGATGCGGTACTGCTGGCCTTGCTTCAGTGCATGCAATCCGGCCCTATCGATCGGGTGGTTGTAGGGAACGCGCCCACCCTGAGCGGAGTCGAAGGGGGGCTTGTACGGAGCACCATCGCGCTTGGCGATCGCCTTCCGCAAGAGAATGCGGGCCTCCAGATCCCGGATCGGCTGCAGGGGTGCGAAGGCCGCTTTTTCCATCGACGCTGGAAAGAGGATGCCGATCACATCCGGTCCTTCTTCTTGCAATAGTTCGGCCGTAGCGCAGATCAACCCGGCGTCACCAGTATTGATCGCGGCACCGACCACCTGGCCGAGTTGGGCGTATTGCGCTTCACGCGAAGCGAACCGAGATCGCGTCATCACCTCACGCACACTGCGCACGGCAGCCAGGAAAGCTGCCTGGCGTTCGGCGGGATGTACTTCGCTCCGGAGGACCGCCAAGCATTCTTCCACCGGAACGTTGCCGCGAGCGCTCATCAGGGCGGCTTTGCGGAACGGGGAGGCGGGCTTGGTCGCGATAGCGTTCAATCGTTCCATGGCGACCGCACGCGAACTGTCGTTGCCATGACGTATGGCAAGGCCCAACAACGCTATACGCATAGCGGTATCACCATGCTGCGGTTCGTTGTACAAGCAAGCGCGCGCATCCACTTGCTCGCGCGCTTCGAGCAGGTCCAGTGCGGCACGCTCCTCCACAGCGTTCATCGCAGTGCTGTACAGCTGCTCTTCGGACCAGTCTGCCGGGAAGACCTTGGCGTATGCACGCATCGCGTTGATCTTCTCATTACTGTCCATGCTTTCCACAGCTAGCCGGCCAAGGAGTTCGGGGTTTGTGCGGTCCTCGAACTTGCCCATGGCCAGGATGAGGAACTGCCGTGCCGCCGTCTCCTGTGTCCCCATCAGTTCACTGATCTCGTATGCTGCACGATACACAAGGCTGTCAGGGAGGCGCCGCAAGGCATCTGCGGCACGAGCACTGCCGTGGGGCGTGGCGCTTTGCATGTAGTACAGGATCGCATTTGGGTCTTTCAGCATGCCGTTGCGTTGCATAGCGATGAACGATGCGTTCATGTACGCACGCTGCACGCTGCTGTCACGCTCTTCCAATGCGGCCTCGGCCAGCCGCTGCACGGAAACACTGTCCGCCACGAATGCCAGTGCGAAGACCGCCGAAGAGCGCACGGATGCCTCAGCATCGCCCAGCGCTTTCAGCAAGCATTGGGTCGAGGCACTGTCCTGAACACTGGCAAAGGCCAGAGCTGCGGCTTCGCGCACGACGGCACAGCTATCGGAGAGCAATGCGCAGAGTTTCCCGGTGTCGCGATGTTCCTGTGCCTCAAGCACCGGCCAGAGCCGCTCATCCGCCCAGCGGTTGATGGGTTCGTGGGCATGCTCGCCAAGCGAGCAGCCGACCAGTACGAGCAGCAACGAACCAAGAACAAGTCGCATCGTTCAGTGCTGTTGCGTGCCGAAGTCCAGCGCCGTGCGCTTGCGGAACAGGTTGGTAAGGTCCCAGCCGAAGTAGCGCAATGCGCCGAGCAGCACCATGGTGGCGGTGGCATCGTCCACGTTGCCGACCAAGGGAATGTTGTCCGGCAGGAACTCGAGCACCCCGAAGGTGGGATTGAGCAAGTAGATGAAGGAGAAGATGCCGACGAGGGCGACGAGGAAGCTCTTCATGTTGGTCGGGCCGTTGTAAGAGGTCAACGATATGTGGGCGATCGAAGGTATGCGCCGGAATATCTTCGAGCCCCCATGAGCAAGCACCTTCTCTTCCTTTCCCTCTTCGCCGCTCCATCCGCGCTGCTCGCGCAACTGATGCCGGATGCCGATGTGCTCGATCAGATGCGCTACGATGTGCGGTACCTCGCGAGCGACCGCCTCGAAGGCCGTGAGGCTGGCACTCCGGGCGAGAAGCTCGCGGTGGATTACATCGCGGCGAAGTATGCCAATGTGGGCCTGATGCCCTACGGCGACAGCGCCACCTACTTGCAGACCTTCACCTTCAACGCCGAACCGACCTTGGGCGAAGCGAACGTCTTGCAGATCGGTCGTACGAAATTCAAGGTGGGCGAACAGTTCCACCCGCTCGCGTTCAGCAGCAATGGAGCGCTGCGCACCAAGGTGGTCAAAGTCTCCTACGGCATCGATGCACCTGAACTGGACCGCACGGACTACAACGGCATTGATGTTACGGGTGCGGTCGCTGCTATCGCGATCGGTTCTCCGGATGGGATCCATCCGCATAGCAAGTTCCTCGCCTACCACGAGCTGCGTGTTCGCGCCGACAAGGCCATCGAGAAAGGCGCAGTCGCGGTGATCTTCTACAACAACGACCCCGACGTGGAAGCGCCCGGCGACGCGCTCTCTGCCAAGATGCAGGGCTGCGGGGTGCCGGTGGTTTTCGTGAAGGGGGATGTTGAGGAGCTCATGGTGGATGGCAATCCCTGCGTGCTCACGACCACGATCGATCGCCCGCAACGCACCGCATACAACGTGGTGGGAATGATAGACAATGGCGCGCCCAACGTGGTGGTGATCGGCGCGCATTTGGACCACTTGGGGATGGGCGATGAAGGTTCACTGCATCGCGGCGAACCGGCCATACACAACGGTGCGGATGACAATGCGAGCGGCATCGCAGTGATGCTCCAACTTGCACGCGACCTTGCCGAAATGGACCAAGCACGCGCGAACGATTACCTCTTCATCGCCTTCAGCGGAGAGGAAAAGGGATTGTACGGATCGAACTACTGGACAAAGCATCCTACGGTTCCCATCGCGGAGCTCAACTACATGATCAACCTGGACATGGTAGGGCGTCTGGATAGCGCACGGCGCCTTGCGATCAGCGGTACTGGCACTTCACCGACCTGGGATAGCGTGCTCGCGGAATTGAGGAAGCCGGTGCGTATCGGAGGTCGGCAGGGCAAGATCGAAGCGGACACGCTCTCCATCAAGACGAGCCCCGGTGGCGTTGGCCCCAGCGACCATACGAGCTTCTATTTGCAAGGTGTGCCGGCGATCCACTTCTTCACCGGTACGCACAGCGACTACCATAAGCCGAGCGATGATGAGGAGAAGGTCAATTACGATGGCATGCTGCGGATCACGCGCTTCATCGAGGCCTTCGTGACGAAGCTCAACGACGATGGTAAACTGGCCTTCACCAAGACCGAGGATGCCAAGAGCGAGGATGCCCCGCGATTCAAGGTGACTTTGGGAGTGGTGCCGGACTACATGTACGATGGCAAGGGCATGCGCATTGACGGCATCACCGAGGGCAAGCCCGCCGCGAACGCGGGACTGAAAGTGGGGGACATCGTGCTGAAGCTCGGCCAGCTCGAAGTGACCGACATGATGGGATACATGAAAGCGCTCGCGCAGTTCAACAAGGGCGACACCTCGAAAGTGAAAGTGCTTCGCGAAGGCAAGGAGCTCGAAACGGACATCACCTTTTGATGGGCGCACAACGGATCGCCGTTATTGGAGCGGGTAGCTGGGGCACCGCCTTGGTGAAGTTGCTCAGCGGCAATGCCGACCGTGTGGGCTGGTGGGTGCGAAGGCCGGAGACCATCACCCACATCACCAAGTACGGCCACAATCCGGACTACATCAGTGCCGCACAATTCGACGTTCAACACCTGGCGATGGATAGTGATATCCATACGGTTGTGAAGAACGCGGACGTGTTGGTGATCGCCGTACCCAGCGCCTTCCTCAAGGGGACCATGGACCAACTCGATCCGGCGGAGTTGAAGGGCAAGACTGTTTTCAGTGCCGTGAAGGGCATTGTACCGGAGACCAACCAGATCGTGGGGGAGTACCTTTTCCAATACTGGGGCGTCAACGAACGTGACTTCGGCGTGATCTGTGGGCCATGCCATGCGGAGGAGGTGGCGATGGAACGATTGAGCTACCTCACCATCGCGAGCCTGGACCCGGAGATGGCGAAGGCCATGAGCGCTGCCCTCAATGGCCGTTTCATGAAGACCACCTTGAGCGACGACATCTATGGCACCGAGTACGCGGCCATCCTGAAGAACGTGATCGCCGTTTGCTCCGGCATCAGTGTTGGGCTGGGCTACGGGGATAACTTCCGCGCGGTGCTCGTTAGCAGGGCCATCCAGGAGATCGATCGCTTCGTGAAGGCGGCCCATCCGATCGAGCGTGACATCAAAGAACCGGCCTATCTCGGCGACCTGCTGGTGACGGCCTACTCCACGTTCAGCCGCAACCGCGAGTTCGGCACCATGATCGGCAAGGGCTACAGCGTGCGTGCTGCACAGTTGGAAATGAACATGGTGGCTGAAGGCTATTACGCTGTGAAGTGTGTGCACGCCATCAATGAAAAGCTCGGCGTGGACATGCCCATCACAGAAAGCACTTATCGCATGCTGTACGAGAAGATGGCACCTGCGATGGAAATGCGCCTATTGAGCGATCGGCTGGCCTAAGGGATCCGACCACACCTGTTCCGGCGTGGTTGTCAGGAATGCCCGAGGTGGGTGACTACCGCCTCGTTCCATCAGAGATCCGATGCGCGTCCTCGTATTAGCCTTTGTTCTTTTTGGTGCCGGGCTTACCCACGCCCAAGTTCTCAAGCCCTTCTTCAATTTGGATGGCGAGGGTCTATGGGTGGAAGGATATGACCCGGTCGCTTACTTGGTGCAAGGCAAGGCCATGAGGGGCAGTGCACGGATCATCACGACCTACAAGGGGGCCACCTTCCGGTTCTCGAACACCACCCATCTGGCGCTTTTCAAGAAGGACCCCGAACACTACCTCCCGCAATATGGTGGTTGGTGTGCCTACGCGCTTGGAGCGAACAACGAAAAGGTGGAGGTCGATCCGGAGACCTTCAAGGTGAAGGATGGTAAGGTCTTCCTCTTCTACAACGCCTTCTTCAACAACACGCTCACGACCTGGAACAAGAACGAGGCACAACTCCATCGTAGCGCTGAACTGCATTGGGCCGCTTTCCAACACAGGAAGTAGCCTCGCCGATACCCATGAACCACCGTGCTGCCCTCCGCTGGCTGCCCAACCTGATAGCGGCGGTCATCCTCCTGCAAACGCTGTACTTCAAGTTTTCCGCCGCGCCGGAGTCGGTGTACATCTTCAGCGCCATAGGAGCCGAACCTGCGGGTCGCATCGGGTCGGGCGTTGTGGAGCTCGTAGCGGCCATGTTCCTGCTGTGGCCCGCGTTAATATGGGTGGGGGCGCTGCTCGCCTTGGGTACCATGTGCGGCGCGATCCTCACGCACATCACCATGCTTGGTATCGAGGTGCAGGGAGATGGTGGAACCCTCTTTGCACTCGCGGTCATCGTGGCGCTTGCGAGCGCATGGGTGCTCTGGCGTGATCGTCGGAAGGGGATGAACTTCATCAGGGGTTTGCGTCACGGAAGCCCCCATGTCAACTGATCCACAAGCCGCACCTTTGTCGTAAGCGTTCCACACCTGCTGATGCAAGACCTCGTCGCCTACAACAACTCCATTCTGGAGAAGATCGATGCGTTGCTGCAGCAGCTCACCGACGAGGAGTTGAAGTGTCCGAGCAAGCTGCTCTTCGGCAGCAGCATCGGACAGCACTTCCGGCACATCCTTGAGTTCTACACGTGCCTGCTCACCGAGCTGAACGAGAACACCTTCAGTTACGATCGTCGCCAGCGCAACCTGCTCATCGAAACGGAAGTGATCGCCGCACGGGCAAGTGCGGTGCGTAGTATCGGTTTGTTGAGCGGGCTCACGCGCGACAGGGATCTTGTGATGGAAAGCGAGCTGCCTGGTTTGCCCGACCCCTGCGTACAACGGACAACATTGAAACGCGAACTCGCCTACCTCGCCGATCACGGCGTACACCACCTCGCCATGGTCCGTATTGCGTTGGAGCAGGAGCTGTCCCACATCACCTTCCCGGAGCACCTCGGTGTGGCGGCTTCCACGCGGAACCACCGGGTCCGCTGATCCACGCTCCTGTCCGTATGTGGCACCGTCTCGCGGACCGCTTGAACCACGAGTACTGGCCGTGGCAACTGATCTACTTGCCGGTCTGGCCGTTCTACCTGTATCAGGCCGTTCGGCAGCGTTGCGCGGTCTTCTTCACCAATGTGAACCCGGCCATCGATATGGGCGGCTTCTTCGGCGAGAGCAAGGCCGCGATCTATGCGCTGCTACCCGAGCAGTGCTATCCGAAGACGGTCGTAGTGCCCCCGAACACTCCGGTTGATGATGTGCTGCGGGTACATCGAGCCGCTGGTATCCCGTTCCCGTTGATCGTGAAACCCGATGTAGGCGAGCGAGGCGCAGGTGTGATGCGCATCACCGATGAGGTAGCACTGGTGCGTGCACTGGCAAACCAGCCGCATTATTTGCTGATGCAGGCGCTGGCGTCCGGTTCGCAGGAATTCGGGCTGATGTTCGCCAAGGACCCTGCATCGGGCCGAACCGAATTGCTTTCAGTCTGTGGAAAGCGCTTCCTCTCGGTAACCGGTGATGGTGAGCGCACCATCGCCGAACTGCTCGCGCGCTCATGGCGCGGAGAGAAGCAACTGGAACGACTGGGTCATCTGCATGGCGACCGCCTGCAAGCGGTACCCACAAAGGGGGAGTTGGTCACGGTGGAGCCGATCGGCAATCATTGTCGGGGCACTACCTTCTTCGATGCACGACATCTGGCCACGCCCAAGCTCTTGGAGGCGGTGGATGAGATCATGAGTGGGACGGTAGGGATCCACTATGGGCGATTCGATGTTCGCAGCGAAAGTGAAGAGGCGTTGAGCAAAGGCCGGTTCACGGTGATCGAGTTGAACGGGGTGAGCAGCGAGCCCGGACACATTTACGACCCGGCGTACAGCATCTTCCGTTGTTGGGCGGAACTGCTTCGGCATGTGCGTCGGCTGGGACCCATCAGCCTGCAACTGCAGCGAGCAGGCCATCGGCCTTTGACCTTGCATGCGCTTGTGATGCGCTGTGAGGCATACTTCGGCTGGAAGCTGGGTTTGTTGCGGAGGGTGGCGTTCGTGTTCGCATGATGCCAACGATCCCGCTCACCACGAGCACCATGCCAACGGCGCGGAACATCCATTGCAGCGTACGTGGCTTCAGTTTGTCCACCGCGCGCTTGCCGAGTTTCACCAACTGCAGCAAGAGAACGAGCGCCCCCACGAACGCACCAAGTGCGAACGCTAGCAGGCCGAGCCAACCCTCCTCTTCCACCCCGAAGGAAGAGAGGGACAACTTCACGCCGCACCAGAAAAGGAGCAACTGTGGATTGGCGAGGCCGAGGAGCAGCCCTTTTCGCACACCGCTGGCCTTGATCTTCACTGCCTCCGCATCGAACTTCGGCTTGAACACGACCAGGAAGTACAAGCCGATGACGATGAGGACGGAGCCAACGAGCAGGCCGATGCCCGCTGTGCCCAACCCCAAGCGGTGGAGGACCCAGGAGGCGAACTGGAACGCCAATGCAGCGTACAGCAGTTCCGGGATCGCTCCGCCGATGGCCATGCGCCTTCCAGCTTCCGGCCCGCGCTGAATGGTGTGCGCCAGGACGGCCGTGTTCACCAAACCCGCCTGAAGTGAACCCACGAAACTGGCGATCGCTGCAATGAAGAAGAGGATCAATGCGTCCACGTTCGCAAATTAGCGGCGGCAACAACATGGCACTGCTACGCTTCCACTGGGACTTTTTCGGGCCCGATGCGCCCGAGACCGCTGCACACTTTGTGAGGCACCTGGACCAGTTCTGCGCGCGGGAGGGGATACAGGGCCGCTCTTGGCATTTGCCGAACCCACCTGCCCGACATACGGCGATCCTCGAATGCGAAGAGCAACACTTGAACGCCGTTCGTGATGCGCTCCGCCCGGTGCGCGGCGAACGCTTGCTGGACGTGCCTTAGAGGGCGCGCCGAAGCACCTTCTCCTTGAGCTTTGTGTAGGGCGGGTACTGCAAGGCGGGATCGATCAATGTGCTCGCATGCACCATGCCCTTGCGGTTGCTGAAGAGCTCGAAGGTGAAGTAGCCGTGGTAGCGCCCCATGCCACTCCCCCCAACGCCACCAAAGGGGAGCTCCGCCGGACCGAACTGGAGCATGCAATGGTTGATGCACCCACCTCCGAAGGGGATGCTATCGCGGAAGTACCGCTGCGCCTTGCCATCGCTGCTGAATATGTATGCGGCCAGTGGGTTGGGGTTGCGCTTGGTGATCGCGATCACCTCTTCGCGTTCAGTCCATTGGATCACCGGTAGCACAGGCCCGAAGATCTCCTCGCGCATAACAGGGCTGTCGAGCTGAACATTGGTAAGTACGCTCGGCGCGATGTAGCGGTCCGCAGCATCATGCCCGCCGCCCAAAAAGAGCTGGCCTTGCGCCAGATAGTCCTTCACAACATCGAAGCGCCGCCCATTGATCATGCGCGCGTAATCCGGGCTGTGCTGTGGGTCAGCGCCATAGAAGCGACGAACATGTTCTGCGAACGCCTCGAGGAAGGGTTCCATCAAACTGGAGTGCACCAGCACATGGTCCGTGGCGATGCAGGTCTGTCCGGCGTTGAAATACTTGCTCCACGCTATGCGCCTTGCTGCGGACTTCACATCCACCTTTCGGTCAACGATCGCGGGGCATTTACCACCAAGCTCGAGCGTGACAGGAGTGAGCCGATCAGCGGCGAGCAACATGACCTCGCGCCCCACTTTGGGGCTGCCCGTGAAGAAGACATGGTCGAAGCGGAAGGACTTCATCAAGTGCGGCACCACTTCGCTACCCTTGCCGTGGATCACGGTCGCCAAGCCAGAAGGAAGGGCTTCCTGAACGATCCGATCCACAACAACAGCAGTGGCCGGGGCATCCTCACTGGGCTTGAGCAGTGCGCAATTTCCTGCGGCGATGGCACCTATAAGGGGTGAAAGCAAAAGCAGGACGGGGTAGTTCCACGGCGCAATGATGAGCACCACGCCCAAAGGCTCAGGATGCAACTCGCTTTCTGCCAATTGTATCGCCAGCGGTGAGGGGACCGCACGGGGCTTCATCCACTGCCTCAGATGCTTGAGTGCATGATCGATCTCAGCGAGCACCAGTCCGATGTCGCTCATGTACGCCTCGAAGCGCGGCTTGCGCATATCGTTGTTCATGGCAGCAAGGAGTTCTTCCTCGTGCTTGATGATGCCGACTTTCAGCGCCTTGAGCGCCGCCCGGCGAGCTTGGAACGACCGTGTCGCCCCCGTGTCGAAATGCGCGCGCAGGACATGTGTCGCCTTCAGTGCGTTGTCAGGCAATACGGCGGTGGCCTCCATCGCCAGCAAGGTAGCTTCGTTCAGGCCGCGAGGATGAAGTCCGCACCCTCGATCAAACCGCGCGATGCGAGGAAGGTTGCGATGCGATCACCGGTACCTCGCTGGCTGATGAAGGAGACGATGAAGGCTTCGCCGGAAGGAGGAAGTTCATCGTGCGGGATGAAGGCGCCGCCCGGCACTTTACGCGGTCTCACATCCGTGAAGGCATGTACGTGGATGCCGTTCGCTTCGAGCAACCTTGCGCGATCACGGCAAAGCCCGCTCGTTCCAGCGATGATCACTGGCCTGCCGTTCAGTTTACGGGCCATCCATTTCGCCAGCCACTTCGCCTTGGTGGTGAAGAAGGCATCGACGCTGTAGTTGGGATGCGTGCGACTGAGGCGTGCGCCATGATCATGCCAAGTGAGCAGTTCCTCTGGCAGCTTCGCGAAGCGCACACCCGCATCCATCCAGCGCAACCAAAGCTCGTGGTCCTCTGGTAGCGGGTCGGTGGAATAGCCGCCATGCAGCATTTACCAATTCGCGGCGGAACATGACCGTGGGGTGTGCGAGCGGAGCATCCACGAAACGTTTCACATAGTGTTCGTGCGGTGTCATGATCGCGTTCTGCCAGTCAACGAACCAGCGCATGCCGCTGCTCTTCCGCACCGTGGTGGCGAAGGATGTGCGTGTACCCAGTACACCGACCTCCCGATGTGTTTCCATGTACGCGAGCTGCTTTGCCAAACGCTCGGGATGGCTGATGTCATCGGCATCCATGCGGGCGATGAAGGGCGCGGTTGTATTTGTCAGGCCCGTGTTGAGCGCGTGGGCGATGCCGATGCGGGGTTCATGCAGGAGTTCGATCCGTGGGTCATGTCCGGACCATCGTTCCCCAATGGCTGTGCTGGCATCGGTGCTCGCATTGTCGACCAGCAATAGCTTCCACTCCGAGAATGACTGTGCGACGATGCTCGCAATGGCGGCATCGAGAGTGACAGCCGCATTGCGGAAAGGAAGAAGGATGGAAACGGCCGGGGCGCTCAAGCGGACCGGAATTCAAGGAGCCTGTCGAACGACCATCTCGCTCAACGGCACCCCCAGCATGAGCGCGACCAATACCGTGCAGAGCATGACGTAGAGGACGAAGCTGACCGGTACCATCACCACCGCCTTGATGGAGGTCCATGCCCCGCCGCCATGCACGCTGATGCAGGCCCAGATGATGATGCCGAAGATGACCAGGAAGTTGAGGATCTGCATTGCGGGCCACAGGATGCTCAAGGGCAGCAAGGTGGTAGCGACGATGAGGTAGGTGCCTGCGGCGAAGAGGTAATGGACGTACCGCTCCACCCAGCTCAGCTTGGTGCGCGGGAAAAGCACACGATCGAAAGTGGAAAGGACGATGATGAGGATCGGCAGGAGCAGGTTCACATGCTGGGACATCCAATGGTTCACGCGCAGCACGCCGGTCTCCACTGTCCGCTCCGCGCCAGCCGCGTCCATCGCACTATCCACCGGATCCCAGTTGAAGAAGAAACGGATGAGGTAGTAGTAACCGATGCCGACGATGAAGTATCGCACAGGTGGCACGAAGGCCTTGCGTTTGCCTGCGATGTAGGCCCTGGTCATCGCTCCTGGTCCACGGAAGAAGCCGAGCAGGGTTTGTAGGAAAGGACCTTCCGCGTGTGTGATCGTGCCAAAGAACTCATGCACGACCTCCACGAGCCGGATGCCGGGTTTGTGCCGCTTCTGGCCGCACGCGGGACAATAGGCGCTATCGAAAGAGGTTCCGCAATTGGCGCAAGGCTCCATTCGGCCAAGGTAGAAGCCTACGCGGATGCCAGCGCCTTGAACACCACCTCCGCCTTCTTCGCCCCGATCTCCGCGATCACATCCTCGGGCATGGCATCCTTCACGCCCTTGATGCTTCCGAAGCGCGTGAGCAGTTTCTGGGCAGTGCTTGGACCAATGCCCGCAATGCCTTCGAGACCGGTGCGCACGATGCGCTTGCTGCGCTTGCCCCGGTGGTGCGTGATCCCGAAGCGATGCGCCTCGTTGCGCATGTGCTGGATCACCTTCAAGCTGCTGCTGCGCTTGTCGATGTGGAGTGGTACTGGATCCTCCGGGAAGTAGAGCTCCTCCAAGCGTTTGGCGATACCTACCAGCGCCACTTTACCCCGAAGCCCGAGTCGATCGAAGACGTTCATCGCGGCATGCAACTGACCTTTACCACCATCAACCACCACCAGTTGTGGCAATGGTTCGTCCTCACTGATGAGCCGTGTGTAGCGTCGTTCCACGGCCTCTTCCATGCTCGCAAAATCATCCGGTCCCTCCACCGTGCGGATATTGAAGTGGCGGTAATCCTTTTTGCTCGGCTTGGCGTCCTTGAAGACCACGCAAGCGCTCACCGGATCGGTGCCCTGGGTGTTGCTGTTGTCGAAGCATTCGATGTGGCGCGGTAACTCGTTCAGGCGCAGATCCTGCTTGAGTTGTTCCAGGATACGGTTGGTGGCGGCTTCGGGATCCACCAGCTTCTCTTGTTTGCGTTTGTCCAGGAGGAAGTAGCGCGCATTGCGCTCGCTCAGATCGAGCAGGGCTTTCTTGTCGCCGCGCTGTGCTACGTTGAAGACGATACCTGGCATTTCAATGCCGGGGTCGAACGGCACAATGGCTTCGGGTGCGGTGCTCTTGAAGCGCTCGCGCAATTCCACGATAGCCAGCTGGAGAAGTTCGGCTTGGGTCTCTTCCAACTTCGGTTTCAACTCCACGGTTATACCATGCACCACCGCGCCGTCGATCACGCAGGTAGTTCACGCATGCGCCGCCCGCATCGTGCGCCAGGGCGAACACGTCCACATCGCCGATGTCGGCATGCACGATGGTGTTGCGCGCTTGGTAGCGGTCCAGCTGTTCGATCCGCTGGCGAACGACCTCCGCTTTCTCGAACTCGAGCGAATCCGAGAGCACGAGCATCTGTTCCTTCAGCAGCTTCGCCACACCCCTTGTCCGGCCGCGCACGATCTGGCGGATCTGCTTGATGTTGGTATCGTATTCCTCCACGCTCTGGAGCCCTTCGCACGGTGCCTTGCAGTTGCCCATGTGGTATTCCAGGCAGCGTTTGTACTTGCCCCGTTCCACGTTCTTTTGGCTCAACTCGTAGTTGCAGGTGCGGAGCTTGTACATGCTGTTCACCAGTTCCACAACGGTCTTCATCACCCGGCCGCTCGCGTAGGGTCCATAGTATTCGGAACCATCGTCCACCGGGTTGCGCATGCCTTCCACGCGCGGAAAACGCTCGTTGCGGATGCGGATCCACGGATAGCTCTTGTCATCCTTCAGGGCCACGTTGTAGCGCGGCTGATGCTGCTTGATCAGTGAGTTCTCCAACAGCAGCGCGTCGAACTCCGTCTCCACGAGGATGACCTTCAGATCGACGATGTTCGCCACCAGCTTGGCGGTCTTGCCCGTCTCGTAACGTTGCTTGTTGAAATAGCTGCCCACGCGGTTGCGCAGGTCCTTGGCCTTGCCGATGTAGATGATGCGGCCACTGAAGTCGAAGAACTGGTACACCCCGGGGCTGTGCGGCAGCAGGCGGACCTTGTCGTGGACGTCGATGGCGGGCATGGGAGCGCCAAAGATCATTCGACTTCGAACTACGGTGGATACCTTGCTCGCATGCAATTCACAGCAGCACAGATCGCGCAGCTCCTGCAGGGCACCGTGGAAGGCGACCCCAGCGCCACCGTGAGCAAACTTTCCAAGATCGAAGAGGGTGGCTCGGGCACGCTTTCCTTCCTGGCCAATCCGGCCTACACGCAATACGTGTACAACACCACGGCGAGCGTGGTGATCATCGGGAAGGACTTCTCCCTTGCGGCACCGGTGAAGACCACGCTCGTTCGGGTGGCCGATGCGCAGGGAGCTTTTGCCAGGGTGTTGGAGATGTACAACACCATCAAGCTGGACAAGAAAGGTGTTTCACCACAAGCAGCTATCTCCGGCAGCGCGAAGCTGGGGGAGAACTGTTATGTCGGTGCGCTCGCGTTCATCGGCGAGAACGTCCGGCTCGGGAACAACGTGAAGATCTATCCGCAGTGCTACGTCGGCGACAACGTCACCATCGGCGAGAACACGACGTTGTTCGCGGGGGTGAAGATCTATTCGGACTGCACGGTGGGAGCGAAGTGCATCATCCATAGCGGCACGGTCATCGGCAGTGATGGCTTCCGTTTCGCGACGGGTCCGGATGGTGGTGCCAAGATCCCGCAGATCGGCAATGTGGTGATCGAGGACGAGGTGGAGATCGGCGCCAACTGCGCGATCGACCGCGCCACGCTGGGCAGCACGATCCTGCGCAAGGGCGTCAAATTCGACAACCTGATCCACATCGCGCACAACGTGGAGGTGGGGGAGAACACGTACTACGCGGCCGGTGGTGTCGTGGCGGGTTCCACCAAGATCGGCAAGAACTGCATGTTCAGCGGACAGGTGGGCATCATCGGTCACCTGAAGATCGCGGATGGTACGATCATCGCGGCGCAAAGCGGCATCAGCAAGAACACGAAGCCGGGAGAAGCGTACATGGGCTCACCAGCCTTCGAAGTGCAGAAGTACCGCAAGAGCTACATCCACTTCAGGAATCTCGATGCGTTGGTGGAACGCGTGGAGAAATTGGAGAAGGCCGCCAAAGAAGAAGGCCGGAACGCTTGACGTCCGGCCTTCCTGACAATGGTCCAACTCAGGGCAACTGCTCCGTTCGCGTGAGCGTTGGCACGGTCCCTCCGATGCCCTGCAAGATCGGATCGCGGTCGTTGGCCGCGCCAACGTAGCGCACCACACCGTCCAAGTTCACGTCTTCCGGATGGTAACCCGTGACACTGTTCGTGGGCACCATGCCACCGATCCGCGTGAGGATGGGATCCCGGTCGTTGTCCTGGCCGGTGTATCGTAGTGTGCCATTACCGTCCACATCACCGGCCCATAGCACGGCGATGCCACCGAGTATCCGTCGCGGTTCGGTACCGTACATCGAAAGTGCAGGATCACCGAAGTTGACACTGCTCACCCCAGTGCCCAGTTGAGTGGAGGTTGCCGTCATCGCCGCCAAATGGTTGCGGTGCCATGCCGCCACGCGGTACTGGCCACGAGGTGCATCGGCGAAGTACAAGGGGCTTTCGCCGTTGGCCATCACCACCTTGCCATTTGCGAGGACCATCGCGGCCATCTCGTCCACTACCGTCGTAGGACTGGCGTTGTTGCGAAGTTGCACCATCACCCAATCCACAGGTGCATTGGTGCCAGCGCGTGCGAGCAAGGCTTGGCTGGCGGTGTTGCCTTGTCCATATGGATCGGCAGCGGGTAAGAGATCAGCCGTCTTCAGATCGCTGCGCATAACGCTGCCGTTCATGGGGCCTTCGAGGAAGAGAGTGAGATCGAGCTCGGCATCGCCATCGGTGAAGTCCCACACGCCATCCATGTCGCGGTCAACACCGTGACGGATCTTGGTGGAGGGGTGTACCAAGGTCCATGTGAGCGGGTTGCCCGTAACGGCGGCACTCGCAAGCAATGCGGTGTGGGTCACTGTTCCGGCGCCGTTCTGGTCGGGCTGGTAGGTTCCGGGGCTGGTACCTGCTATGGGGTTGTAATAGAAACCCGCGGCACGCCGAGCCAAAGTCCTTTGACCACCAGGCGTACTCCGTAGGCCGGTCATTCACCAATCGGAACAGGGTCTGGATCTGTGCGTCCGTGCCGACGAACCGTTCCGAGTGTGCGCAAGCCTACACCGGCCTGCACATCGTTCACTTGCTCGTCGGACAATGGGAAGTCGTCGAGGCAGGCACTGCAATTGGATCGGAAGATCCCGCCGGACCAACTCAGGATCTCCGGCTCGTAATCGCCGAAGTAGCCTTGTGGCGCTCCCGGGCCGCCTACTCCAGCATCATTGAACCACGTTTCCATAACGCCCTCGCTCATGAGGCCGAAACCCGAGGTGCATTCGGTGGTGTTGTAGAAGAAGCCGATCTTCCGGTAGCTGCTGCGCAGGTCGCTAGCCATGTTGCGGTTCAGGGTGAAGTCCACAAGGGTGCCTGCACCTGTCCCCGCCACATTCGCGTTCCCCACCAGTTCACCCCGCCCCGTCTGTGCATTGTGGCAATGTGCACAATTGACGTTCATGGCAACGAACAGGTCCACCGCGTCCGGAACGGTTTGCATGGAAATGCCCGTCCCGCGCACACCGATAGCGTTCATGCGGGTAACGGTCCCGTCATCCGGACGCAACACGCGGTATGGGTTCGGCACGTACCAGCAAGGCGCAAGGAAATCCGAGAACTCTTGCATGCTTACCACGTCCATGGGTGCGTCCAGCCCCTGGAGATGCTCGAAGGCACCCGCGAAATCCTGGAATCCGCCCTTGTCGCCGCGCCAGTGCAGGTTGCCTCGTCCGCGACCGATGATGTCGATGAGGAATTGCGTGGTCTTTACGCCCTTGAGCGGATGGAAGCTCTTTCCGTCCACAAGCGACATTGCGCCCGATGGGTCGCCGAGGTCCCAAGCGAGCCGGTCCCAGCGGGCATCCACATGGCAGGAACCGCAACTGATGTGGCCGTGACCGCTACCGGTGTGCGTGTTGTAGAGGTGCTTGCGGCCGGTCTTGATCACCAGCGGAGTGGGATCGAAAAAGCCCGTGCGTGACACTTCCTTATCCGTTGCGAGATCGATGGTGGAGATGCTCGCCCCGAACTTGTTGATCACATAAGCGCGCTGGCGTGCCTCATCAATGACGATGCCCGTGGGTCCCTCGCCCACCACAATAGGTGTTGGCGTGGTGCGTGCGCCTGTACCGTTGATGGTGATCACATTGTTGGAGCCCATGCCCGTCACATAGGCCTTGCTGCCATCGGCGCGCCAGGCGATGCCGCGCGGATCGCCGATGGACTGCTGGCGAACAGCGGGCGCGCTCGTATGCGTGGAGTAATTGATGTGCGGGTTCAGGTCGGTGATGGTAGCTGCGCCCGATGGCGGCATGAAGCGAGAGACGTTCACCCGCAGGAACTTGCCATTGAGGTTGGGTTCAAAGCGGACCTCGTTGGTGGCATCGGTGCCCACGACGAAGAGCTCCCCGGTGGCAGGCTTCACGCTCATGGCCATGAGGATGTTTCCCAGCGTGCTCTTGTAGCTCACGGCGTTGTTGCTCGTTGCGATGATAGCCACATCACGATCCGGCATATCCCAGCCGGTCATGCGCGCCTTACCCGCGGCGGAGCCGGAGACCAACGCGTTCCAGTTCCCGCCGTTGTCGTCCATCCAGTTGCCGGCGGCGTTCTTGCGCACGATCAAGCTCTTGCTCTCCGGGGTAGGTGGGTTCGCACCGTTCAGTGGTGGCTGGAAGCCTGACCCGGAATTCGCGATGATGCCTGCAGCCGCATTCACCGCACCGCCGTATGGGCCAGCTGGATTGGTCACATCGTTCGGGATCACTGTGCAACCACCCTGGGGAGAACAAATTCCCTTGCGCGGAACGCCTCCGGCGAACGTACCGTGCTGGAAGTTGAAGAAGTTGTTCCCATTGAGGACCGTGGTGGCGTTCCCACTTTCGAAGAACGCGCAATAGACCGTGTTGCCATTGGGGCTTACGGCAAGCGCCCGCGGCTGCTCACCTTTCAGGAGGATCTCGGCCGGTGCCGTACCCAAGTTCGCCGGATCGAACACCAGGATGCTCTCGCGTTCCGCGCAACTCACATAGGCCTTTTGTGGGGATCCCGCGAAGACCAGGTCGGCGGGCTCGTTCTTGGTATCGAGGCTGCGGATGGTCGCTTTCAAGGTGAGGTCTACGATGCTGATCTCGTCGCTTACTTGGCAAACCACCCAGGCTTCGTTGTCAGTGCGGGCACGCACCGTCACCGGGTCGAGACCCACGGGAATGGTGGCGAAATGCACCATGCCTGCTTCTGACAGGGTGAAGACCTCCAAGCTATTGTTCGCAGTGTTCACGGCCAGCAGTTTCTCGCCATTGGGTGTAATGGCAATGGGGCTCACATGCGCCGATTCGAAATTGGTGAAGCTGCTCGCGGGAACGCTGTTGCCTGAGCGTTCGCTTGTGAACACTTCATCTTCGTTATTGAAGGCCGATAGGCTCGCCAACAAGCTCATGGCGCACAGAACGATGATGGACTTTCGATTGGCGGTAATGAAACGCATGGTCTACGGATTTGGAACGACCGGTCGGATCAACACGCACGGCTCAACAGGACGACCGGCAGGGTGCTTATAACCTGACCAATCTAAGGCAGTCGCCGGGCATGAGCAAACCGAAGAACCGGTCAGTACACCAGCAACCGGGGCTCGCTCATCTCTTCCATGGCGTATTTCACCCCCTCCCGTCCCAGACCGCTGTCCTTGATGCCCCCATAAGGCATGCTGTCCAGCCGGAACCCAGGCACGTTGTTGATGATGATGCCGCCGACCTCCAACTCATCGTGGGCCCGCTTCATGTTCGCCACGGAATTGGTGAACACGCCAGCCTGAAGACCATAGGTGCTGTTGTTCACCTGGGCGACCGCTTCGCCGAAGTCCGCCACAGCTTCAAGAATGGCCACCGGGCCGAAGACCTCGGCGCAGTTCACGCGCATTTCGTGGCGCGTGTTGGTGAGCAGCGTTGCGGCGTAGATGTTCCGCGCCAGGTCCACGGGCTTGCCACCGGCGAGGATCTCAGCGCCTCCCTTCAGGGCCTCATCCACCCAACTAGCGATGCGGTCGTAGTGGCCCTTGTCGATGATCGGCCCGACCATTACCGACGCATCGCTCGGATCCCCTCCTTTCAGTTCGGCGTATTCCTTCACCAGCAGATCACGGAACTGTTCAAAGACCGACTGAACGACATAGATGCGCTGCGTGCTGATGCAGGTCTGCCCCGCATAGGTGTTCGCTCCAACAGCAACGGTCTTGGCGATCGAAGCCAGATCTCCTCCTTCATCCACGATCACGGAGGCGTTGCCGCCAAGCTCGAGCGCGACCTTCTTCTTGCCACAGATGCTCTTCAGATGCCAGCCGACCTTGTCGCTTCCCGTGAAGCTGAGCATGGCCACACGTTCATCCTTCACCAGTTTCTCGGCAACGGGCACACCGCACATCAGTATGCTGAACGCGCCTTCGGCCAGCCCACTCCTCGATGAGTTTGGCCAACGCCAACGAACTAAGCGGTGCTTGCGGCGCCGGTTTCAGCACCACTGGACAGCCTACCGCCATCGCTGGAGCCACTTTGTGCAGCACCAGGTTCAAGGAAAGTTGAAGGCGTGATCGCCGCGATGACACCGATCGGAAAACGCTTGGTGAAGGCCGTTTTGCCCGCGCCAGCGCCGTAGTCAAGCGCAACGCTTTCGCCGGTGAAGCGCAGTGCTTCCGCAGCCGCTGTACGTACCGTTGTGATGCAACGCGATCTCGGCCTTCGCGTAGCCGATGGGCTTTCCACCTTCCTTCACGATAAGCATCACGAGATCCTCCTAGTTCTTCGCGATCAACGCGGCAAGAGCTTCCAACTTGGCGCTGCGTTCTCCAGCGCTCAATTTCCTCACGGCATCTCGGCTCGCATAAGCAGCGGCGATGGCTTCTTCCATTTGAGCTTCCGTGGCGTGCGGGATCCTGGCCAACTCGGTGCCGTGGTACTTGTCGATGACCGTGTTGAAGGTGCCATCGCCCTCGAAGGACCAGGTTCCGTTGATGTAGTTGGCGTGGGGGGAAAGGCTTGTTGCCACTGTTGGGTTCATAGTGATTATTAGCTCCGTACGGCGTCTTTCACCTTGAGCGCAAAGTTCGGCGATGCGAAGAAGTACTCAGTCTTCCCTACCACGCGCTTGTCCAGGAAGCCTCCGCCACCATTCCATTCAAGTCGGTCCTGGCGGTTTGAAGCGCGGTGCGCATGGCGTTGGATACCTCCTTAATGGGTGAGCATACGAGCGGGTTCCTGATCGAGCCAGAGCACCACCTCTGCTTGGCGGCTGTTGAGCGATGTGTTGTTGAGTAGCACCGGTAGCTTCCTGCGCTCCTCCATCTTCCGAGAGCGAGGTGTTCCTTAAGCGCCACCATGGCTTTGTTCATGGCGTTCAAGTTGAAATCGATGAAGTAGGCAGATCATTTTCTCATCGTACTCGGTATGGAGGTATGCGTACGCGTACTCAGATGGCGCATCTATGACGATCCTGGAGATGGTGAGGAACTCGACGAGCCAAGCCGCCGCGCTTCAACAGGTACCAGTAGAACGAGGCCCTCGCGGTTCGCCCATTGCTGTCCACGAACGGGTGGATGTACCCGATAAGGAAGTGCAGGATGATGCCGCGCACCATCGGGTGCATGAACTGCTTGTCATCGGCATTGGCGAGATTGCTAGTACGCTTTCAGCATCCCCTTCAGGTGCTTGTGCGCAGGTGGGCGATAGAACTTTCCTGTTGGGCGTCTCCACCACAACGTCATCGTTGTCGCGGAACACGCCTTCCTTGTCCGCGTTCTTAAGCGTGCCTCGGTGATGAGCCGATGGAAG
>JADJDP010000008.1 GCA_016702645.1 Flavobacteriales bacterium | reverse complement strand
AAGGCCAACAGCATGCACCGCAAAGCTCGAAGCTCGCGCCTCGAGGCTCGAAGCCTGCATTTCAAAAGCTGGCGGCTCAAAGCCTCCTCCCCCCATCTTCGCCCCTCATGTTCCGGGGCCCGCTCACTGTACTGCTCGCACGTCTGGGTGTAGTGGTGCTGTTGTACTCGGTGTTTCGCGTGCTGTTCGTGCTGCTGAACCACGACGCGTTCCCGCACACACCACTGGTGGCCTTCCTCGGCGGCGTGCGGTTCGACCTGAGCGCCCTTGCGTGGATGAACATGCTGTGGGCCTTACTGTTCCTAGTGAAGCCCGATGCGCGCGGCTGGTTCGGCACCGTGCAGAAGGTGGTCTTCCATTTGGTGAACGGCATCGGCTTCTTCTTCAACAGCGTTGATCTGGCGTACTACCACTTCACGTTGAAGCGCAGCACGGCCGACCTGTTCAGCATCATGACCACGGGCAGCGACACTGCCCACCTCGCCCCTGCCTTCGCACGCGACTACTGGTACGTGGTGCTGATTTTCTTCGCGTGTATCGCAATGGCCGAAGTGGGCTACCGCTGGGCCGCGCGCTTCATGGCGGAGGATGGGCCCAAGCTCTGGCGCAGGCTGGCGTGGCGGGCTGTGGCGATCGCATTGATCGTGATCGCGAGCCGTGGTGGTTTGCAATTGATGCCGCTGGGCGTCCTCAGCGCGAGCAACTATGCACCGCCCGCATACTTCCCCGTGGTATTGAACACACCCTTCACCATGATGATGAGCATGGGCAAGCCGGTGATCGAGGAGAAGAAGTACATGAGCCAAGCAGAAGCGGACAGGTTGTGGCCCGTGGTACACCAATACAACGACCGCAAGCACACGCCTATGCCGATCGTGATTGCAACGCAACGCCCGAACGTGGTCTTCATCATCCTCGAGAGTTTCTCGGCCGCATACAGCGCAACGCTCACGGGCGGCGAAGGCTATATGCCTTCCTCGATTCACTGATGGGCCAGAGCTTGAACTTCACCAAGGCCTATGCGAACGGGCGCCGCAGCATCGATGGCGTACCTGCCATCACGGCCAGCATTCCGGAGTTGATGGACGAGGCGTTCATCACCAGCAACTACGCGCAAACGCCGTTCACGTCCATTGCCAATGTGCTTGCCACCAAGGGCTACGCCACCAGCTTCTACCACGGTGGCCGCAACGGCACCATGGGCTTCGATGGCTTCGCGAAGAGCGCCGGTTTCGCGCGCTATGTGGGGCAGAACGAATACCCTGACCAACAGGACAACGACGGGCACTGGGGCATCTGGGACCAGCCCTTCATGCAGTTCTACGCCCGCGACCTGTCCAAGGAACAACAGCCGTTCATGAGCTGTGTGTTCACGCTGTCGTCGCACCATCCCTACGAGCTGAAACCAGATGACGCCGCGCGGTTCAAGGGTGGCCCGCAGCCCATCCATCGCACACTTCAATACACCGACGATGCGCTGCGGCAGTTCTTCGCCACGGCCAGTGCGCAACCGTGGTTCAGCAATACGCTCTTCGTCATCACCGCCGACCATACGGCCGACATCGACCGCAACGGCCAGCACTACACCGAAGCAACCGACTACTGGGTGCCGCTTCTGTACTACATGCCTTCAGCGGTAACACCCGTACAGGTCGAGCGCATCACGCAGCACATCGATATCGTACCGACGGTGCTCGACCTGATCGGGCACAGCGATCCGTTCTTCAGTTTCGGGAGCAGCGCACTGCGCGACAATTTGATGCCGTGTGCCGTTACCCACACCACCGGCGCCTATCTGATCATCGACCAGGAAGGAGCACAACGGTTCGCCTCACACGAACTCGGTGCTGCTAAGGTCCAGTCGTCCAAGGTACGGGCCGCGCTGCTGGAAAAGCAATTGATGGCGGCCGTGCAACAGTTCAACAACCGACTGCTGCGGAACGAACTCGTTGTGCGATGAAGGCCACGCTCATCATCAATCCGCGTTCGGGTAAGCGCAAGGCACCGGGCATCATCGCCACAGCCGAGCGCATAGCGAATGAGCTGGGTATCCAGCTGGAGGTGAAGCTCATTGAAGGCATCGGCCACGGAACGGATCTGGCACGCGATGCCGTACAGCGCGGACAGGACCGCGTGGTCTTCGCCGGTGGCGATGGCACGCTGAACGCCGTGGCGCGCGGATCGGGATCGGTACAAGGACACCGCTAGGCATTGTGCCCATGGGCAGTGGCAATGGCTATGCACGGTCGTTGAAGTTGCCCCTGAAACCGAAGCCGCATTGCGCATTGCGCTTACCGGCACCGCTGCACCGATGGACGTATGCTACCTCAACGACATGGCGTTCATCGGCACTGCAGGTATCGGTTTCGATGCGCGCGTGAGCTGGAGTTCGACAAGAGCAAGAGCCGCGGTCTCTGGGGCTACATGCGCATCATCCTGCAACAGATCCTCAGCGCCAAGCCGATGCCCATCACCGTGGAGGCCAACGGCACGGTCGTTCAGGAGAACGTGCTGATGCTCGTCTTTGCCAACACACGCGAGTTCGGTAATGGTGCCATCATCAGTCCCGGCTCAGCGCCCGATGATGGCCTCGCGGAGCTACAGGTTGTGCGCAAACCGGGTCTGCTCGGACTGGTGCGGGCGTTCTACGACATCTATACCGGCGGCGCGCTACGCAGTCCGCATATCAGTTCGATCGTCACTGATCGCGCGTTGGTGCGACAACCCGATGTGATCGCGCACATGGACGGCGAGCCGGTGGAAGTCGGGAAAGAGGTGCGCTTCAGGTTGGAGGCAAAGAAGCTGTGGGTGGTGCGGTGATCATATAAGCACAGGTGGAGCTGTATCCGATCACGTTCGACACTCACGGTTCATTGGCCATCGTCGGGCGCCCTCGTGGTGGCGATTGGCTCGAAGATGACCTCAGGAACTTGGCCGAACGCGGGGTCAGCGTGCTCGTGTCTGCCTTGGAAAGAAGCGAGGAACATGAACTTGGACTGGAGCTGGAAGCTTCAACAGCAGAGCGAGTTGGCCTCGTCCATATCCGCATTCCCATCCCCGACAGGTCGGTACCGGTGCGATCGGATATGAAGGTCGCTATTGCACGTATCGTCAAGTACTTGGATGAGGGGGCTCAGGTTGCCGTGCATTGTCGCATGGGCATTGGAAGATCCTCGCTGATCTGTGGAACTGTTCTGGTTTCCAAAGGCGTGAATTGGAAAACTGCATGGGCACTCATCCGCGAAGCGCGAGGGATCGACCTGCCTGACACTCCTGAACAGTATGATTGGCTCGGTCACTTTGCGACCGACTTGTGAACCGGCTCAGATCGGCACCAACTGCAGCTCCAAGTCACCACCTTTCTCGCGCAGCCATAGTTCGGTTTCCTTCAATCGCAGGATCTGGTATGTCTCATCGGCATCGCTATCCTCGAAATCAAGGCGCAGGTCTTCATCCTTGTTCTCGAAGCTCCACGTTCCGCTCGTCGTGAACGAAAAATCCGTTCCGAACAGCGTGTAGGTCGCGGTAAGCGAAGCGTCATGGGCCTTTGTCAACCGCAGTTCGTACTGGTCGAAAGCGGAAGTCACGTCATCGCTACCGTTCATGGCGCGATCAATTCGCCACGTATTGGAGATGCGCTCTTCCCGTGAGCGAAGGCTGAACATTGGGCCGTCATCGTACTTTTTGCAACCCATTAGTCCGGTGACGGCGACAAGCGCGATCATGGTTCTGGTCATTCGAGTGGTCATGGATATTCTCGTTTTGGTTCTGGGCATCCATTGCCACATGTCGCGCCAAGTCCTACTCAAGCGCCAATACATAGCGTCCTGTCCAGCGGAAGGGGTTCGCCATGCACGATCTGTGGAGGGGCTTGCTCGTGTGAGTGCCACTTCACCTACGAAAGCCGAACGACCGGAACTTGAGAACTCGAAGCGGACGGCCGACGGCTACTCCCGAAGGGCGTTCATTCACGTCAGGGTCCGGCGTTCAGTCCAACCCCAACTTGATCTGCTTGCCCGGCTTCTTGCCGATCAGCGGATCATCGGGGTGCAGCTCGGGTTCGGGCGCAAGTGCCGCTTGCTCACGTTTGAGCCGGGCCATGGGACTTTCCTCGAGGTCTTCCTCCTCCGGTAGCTCAAGGTTCCCGACCTCATCCTCGGAGATGAGCATCTGCTGGCGCTCTTCCAATTCAGCGGTCATCGGTATGAAGACCGGGTCGAGCAGTTCGAGCTCCTTCACCTTGAACGGGCTCAAGCGATTGCCGATGGCCTTCACACCCTTCACGCCGATGAACTTGGCGATTTCCACTTGCTCGTCGCTCTTCTGCGCACTGCGTTGGTCATAGCGCACGTGCATGCGCGGTGCATGCACCAAGCTGTGCAGTTCCAGCTTGCTCTCGGGGTGTTCGGTGATGAAGAGCACCGGGTCGCGTGCAGGCTCCACCTCGAAGCGCTTCACATGGTGCAGCTTCTTCTCACCATCGAAGTACACCGCGCTGATGATCTGGCCTTCGCGGTACTTCACCACGGTAAGAGCATCATCGGGGGAAGTGCGTGCTGAGCGCATACGGCAGTAGCAGGTAGTGGCCGCTCCTCGCAACGCACAACAGCTTGTCGTCACCGGAGAAACGCCCGAGGTAGCGGCCATGTCCGGTGTCGTTCATGCGGCGCACGGTCTCGTCGTACCAGATCGGAATAGCACCTAGGGTGCTGCCTCCCACTTGCAATTGGGTCACCTTCTGAACCATGTGGCGGGTGAGCAGATTGCCTTGGCTGCTACGGCCTTTCACCGCCAACTGCGCGAAGTCCACATCGAACTTGTTCTTGCGCAGGTTGGACCTTGCGCGCAGGAGGATCTGCACCGTTTCGGCGCGGCCATCGGGGTGCGCGGTGAAGTAGACGATCTTGCTTCCAGTTGTACCCTTGGTCAGGTCGTAGTCCTTGTCCCGCGTGATGCCGGTAACCGCGAACCGCTTCATGAAGTAGGCGCCCTGCGTGCCGTCCTGATAGATCATGTGGTAGATGGTGCGTTCGTCGCCCTTCTTCCATACACCGATGTGCAGCAGGTCCTTGCCCATGAATTTCTTGTCGGCCACCTTGGTCACCATCATGGTGCCGTTGGCGCGGAACACGATGATGTCGTCGATCTCACTGCACTCGTCGACGAACTCGAAGTTGCGCAGGCTCCAGCCCGCGAATCCTTCGGCACGGTCCACATAGAGTTTGCGGTTGGCCACCGCGACTTTCGTGGCTACGATGGTATCGAAGGTGCGCAGTTCGGTCTTGCGTTCACGGCCGGCGCCATACTTCTTCTTCAGGTCCTTGAACCAATCGACGGCGTGCTCAACGATGTTGTTGAGCTTGTCCTTCACCACCGCGATCGCGTCCTCCAGACCCTTGATGTGCTCATCAGCCTTGAAGCTGTCGAACTTGCTGATCCGCTTGATCTTGATCTCGGTGAGGCGCACCACATCCTCGTCGGTCACCTCGCGACGCAGGTCTTTCACATGCGGCTTCAGGCCCTTGTGGATGGTGGCCATCACCTCTTCCCAGCTCTCGGCTTCCTCAATGCGGCGGTAGACCTTCTTCTCGATGAAGATGCGCTCCAACGACGCGAAATGCCACTGCTCATCGAGTTCATCCAGACGGATCTCCAACTCCGTCTTCAGCAGTCGAAGCGTGTTCTCCGTGCTGGTGCGCAGCAATTCTGAAACCGTCAGGAAGCGTGGCTTCTCGTTCTCGATGACGCAAGCGTTGGGCGCGATGCTCATCTCGCAATCCGTGAAGGCGTAGAGCGCGTCGATGGTGTTGTCCGGTGAAACACCAGCGGCGAGGTGCACGATGATCTCCACGTTCTCGGCCGTGTTGTCCTCGATGTTCCGCACCTTGATCTTGCCCTTGTCGTTCGCCTTGATGATGCTCTCGATCAGGCTGGTGGTGGTGGTCCCGAAAGGGATCTCGCTGATCACAAGTGTCTTTGCATCCTCCTTGCGAATGCGAGCACGCACACGAACACGACCTCCGCGTTCGCCGTCGTTGTAGTTCTCGCAATCGGCCAGACCACCCGTGGGGAAATCCGGCATTAAGCGCGGACGTTTGCCCTTCAGCACGGCAACGCTGGCATCGCACAGTTCAAGGAAGTTGTGCGGCAACATCTTGCAGCTCAGGCCCACCGCGATGCCTTCGGCGCCTTGCGCCAACAGCAGCGGGAACTTCACCGGCAGATGGATCGGCTCTTTGTTGCGGCCATCGTAGCTGGCCTGCCATTCGGTGGTCTTCGGATTGAAGATCACCTCCAGCGCGAACTTGGAAAGTCGCGCCTCGATGTAACGCGGGGCCGCGGCGGAGTCGCCGGTGAGCACGTTGCCCCAGTTCCCCTGCGGGTCGATGACCACGTCCTTCTGGCCGAGTTGCACCAATGCATCGCCGATGCTGGCATCGCCGTGCGGATGGTACTGCATGGTGTGGCCGATGATGTTGGCCACTTTGTTGTAGCGACCATCGTCCAGCACCTTCATGGAATGCAGGATGCGGCGTTGCACCGGTTTTAAACCGTCGTTCAACGCCGGTACCGCGCGCCCAGGATCACATAGCTGGCGTAATCCAAGAACCACTCGCGGTACATGCCGCTCACACTGAACGCACTGCCGCCTTCACCGGGAACTCCCTTCTGGCCGGGCGTTGCATGCCCGTTGCCGTCGGCACCATTCTCCTCCGGCGTGTTCACGCTTTCGTCTTTCTCGTCGCTCATCTTGCTTCTATCGTCCTGAAAATTGAACTCCTATTGTACTGCCGTCCCGCAGAAACGGTAGCTCCGCGAATTGCTGCCGAGCGAAACAACACTGATGTCCATACAGTATTCGTTGCCGTACAACACATGCCGGTGTTCCACCGATGCTTCAGTAGTGGATGGTACGAGCTGGTCGGTGATGTCGCTGGTGCCGTCGTTCGTCTGTACACCTTCCAACTGATAGGAGATCAACGAGGGAAAGAGATCCGTGCGGACACGCATGTTGAACACCACGACCGTATCGATCACCACGAAACCGTTGTACCGCAACTCCGTGGTGGTAGAGATCAGCTCCAGGATCGGTGGGCCGTCGTAATCCGGGTCCAGCGCGTTGGTGGTCAGATCGGCTTCGGCCACTTCATCCTTGTAGCAACCCGCGAGCAACAAGGCACAGCACAGTACAGCGATTATCCGGCGCAGCATGCTCATCGCTTCACCAGGTTGAAGGTGAATCCACCGGCCCATGTGCCACCGCGCTCGCCCGGCACCCAAGCGAGGCCCTCGAACTTCAACCGCTCTTTGTCCTCGAAGAGCGGCACTTTCATGCGGGCGCTCTTCACGTACAAGTAGGTCGTCAGCACGGCAAGTCCGCCGGTAATGCTGGTGGAGATGATAAAGTTCCGCTCAGCCTTGTCGAAATCGGCCTGATGCGCGGGCATGGTCTCGTTCTTCAGTCGCGATATGGCGCCAGGGGAAGTCAGCGTGTTGTACTGCGTCACATCATCCGCCAGTTGTTCGTGGGCATTCTTGTACTTCACGAACATGGAAACACTGACGATGGCCGACACACCGGTAGCGGCCATGGGTAACAGTCGGTTCAGTTTGCGGTTGTTGCGGTACCGGAGCAATTGCTCCTGATAGACCTTGTACTCGTCACTGTACGGCAGGCGCAATGTGAAGTCGCGGGTGATGTCTGGTAGCACCGTCAGGGTTGTATCGACAATGCGTCGTGTAGGCGCCCAGAACTGGAAGCGGTGCTGGCCTGCGGGCAACGTCACCTCCCGCTGTTGCATCCGGTATTTGTCATCGAGCACGAAACTGAACTCATGTCCTGGATCAATGAAGAGGCGAAGGGTGCCCGGAATCTGTGCAGACGCTGATGAGATGAGCAGATGTGTGAACACGAGGATGAATGCAAAGGGCCGCAAGCCGCAGGCCACAGGCTGCAGGCTCTTTCGAGCAGGATACGTAGGTGCTGGAAACTTCATGCCTCCACTTCTTCAATGGTTGACTGCGCGGCGCGCATGCGGCCTACTGCTGCTGCCAGAGGTGTCTTGGGTTCCTCTTCCTTCACCACATCCTTCTCCACCTTCAGGTTGTCGATGATGAAGTCCTGGCGCTGTGGCGTGTTCTTGCCCATGTAGAAGTCGAGCAGGTCATGCACCGATGCGTCCTTGGTGATCATCACCGGCTCCAAGCGGATATCCGGCCCGATGAAATGCTTGAACTCGTCGGGACTGATCTCACCTAAGCCCTTGAACCGGGGCGATCTCCGGGTTCTTGCCCAGCTTGTGTATCGCGTTCTGCCGTTCCTCATCCGAGTAGCAGTAGATCGTTTCCTTCTTGTTCCGCACCCTGAACAACGGCGTTTGCAGGATGTACAAGTGGTCGTTCTTCACCAGATCGGGGAAGAACTGGAGGAAGAACGTGAGCAACAGCAGGCGGATGTGCATGCCGTCCACGTCAGCATCGGTCGCAACGACGATCCGGTTGTAGCGGAGGCCATCCATACCGTCCTCGATATCGAGCGCTGCTTGGATCAAGTTGAACTCCTCGTTCTCGTACACCACCTTTTTGGTCAGCCCATGGCAATTGAGCGGCTTGCCCTTGAGGCTGAAGACCGCTTGCGTGTTCACATCGCGGCGCTTGGTAATGCTTCCGCTGGCGCTGTCGCCCTCGGTGATGAAGAGCGTGCTCTCTTGCTTGCAGGGATCTGTCTTGCTATCGGTGAGGTGCACACGGCAATCGCGCAGCTTCTTGTTGTGAAGGCTGCTCTTCTTGGCCCGCTCGCGTGCCAGCTTGCGTATGCCCGATAGCTCCTTGCGTTCACGTTCGCTCTGCAGGATGCGCTCCTGCAACACCTGGGACACATCGGGGTGTTTGTGCAGGTAGTTGTCCAGCTCGCGCGCGACGAAGTCGCCGATGAACGAGCGCATGCTCTGGCCACCGGGTTCGATCTCCTGACTGCCGAGTTTGGTCTTCGTCTGGCTTTCGAAAACCGGCTCGATGATCTTCACGCTCACCGCCGCTACGATCCCCGTGCGGATATCACCGGCTTCCCAGTCCTTCTTGTAGTAGTCGCGAATGGTCTTGGCCACCGCTTCGCGGAATGCCCCTTGGTGTGCCGCCTTGTGTGGTGTGCTGACCGTTCACGAAGCTGTAGTACTCCTCGCCATAGTGGTTGGCATGCGTCAACGCCACCTCTATGTCGTCGCCCTTCAAGTGGATGATGGGGTATAGCGGCTCCCCGTCCATCTTGGTCACCAGCAGATCAAGCAAGCCGTTCTTGCTCTGGAAACGCTGGCCGTTGTAGTGGAGGCTGAGACCCGTGTTCAGGTAGCAGTAGTTCCAGAGCAAGCGCTCCACATGCACATCGCGGTACTGGAAGTGCTTGAACATGGATTCGTCCGGCACGAATTCCACGAACGTGCCGTTGGGCTGATCGGTCTTCTGCTCCTTCTCCTCCTTTACCAAGTGGCCCATGTCGAAGAACGCCCGCTTGATGCGCCCATCGCGCACGCTTTCCACGCGGAAGGTCTTGCTGAGCGCATTAACGGCTTTGGTACCCACACCGTTCAACCCCACGCTCTTCTTGAAGGCTTTGCTGTCGTACTTGGCCCCGGTGTTGATCTTGCTCACCACGTCCACCACCTTGCCCAGCGGAATGCCACGGCCATAGTCGCGCACGCTTACGGTGTCGCCATCGACTCACCTCCACCTTCTTTCCGTGACCCATCACGTACTCGTCGATGCAGTTGTCCAGCACCTCTTTCAGCAGGATGTAGATGCCGTCGTCGAAACTGCTGCCGTCGCCCAGTTTACCGATATACATACCCGGCCGTAGGCGGATGTGTTCCTTCCAATCAAGGGTTCGGATATGCTCCTCGTCGTACTTTACTTCGCTCATCGTTCAAGGCCGGAACTTCAATGTCCATAAGGGTTCCCGGCGACCGGCCGAAGATAGGATCGCAGTGTGGGACAGGGCAGTTGAAGTGCTCCTGAACCCTGCCGCTTTTTCAACGATCCCAAGTGCGTTATCAACATCCGGTGGAAGTCTCGGACGCCCAAGTTTCACTGCTCCGGCACGATACTGGCAAAGCGCCGCCGCCCACAACGGGCAACGATCTACATTTCGGACCCCTAAACACAAAAGGACATGAGAATAATGAAGACCCTGGCAGCGCTTCCATTGCTGCTGATCGGAACGACCGTGCTGGCCCAAATGGGGCCCTCCATGGTGAAAACCACGCTTATCAGCGGCGACCTATCCGTACTGAAAGGCCAGAAGGAAGTGAAGTTCGAGTTCACTTACGAAGGCATGATGGTGGGAGGATTCCCGGATGAGAAATACCAAGAGAAAAAGCAGAAGGAATACAACGAAAAGGAAGCTGGCAAAGGCGACACTTGGCGCGAAGGTTGGGTGGGGAACCGCGAGAAAATGTTCCATCCGAAGTTCGTTGAGCTCTTCAACGATCGGCTGGATGGTGTGGCGGTGGGTGGAACGGACAAAACGGAGGCGAAATACACCTTCATTATCCGCACCACCAGCACCGAGCCAGGTTACAATATCGGCATCAGCCGTGTTCCGGCTTCTGTTAACAGCACCATTACGTTGGTTGAAACAGCCAACCCCAGCAATGTGCTTGCTGAACTGGTTGTCGCCAATTGCCCGGGTGGCAATGCCATGGGGTTCGACTACGATACCGGTGGACGTATCGCTGAGGCATACGCCAAAATGGGCAAGGAATTGGCCGCTTTCCTTCAGAAGAAGGCCGGAATGAAGAAGTAAGGTCGACACCGCTCGACCAGCAATAGGCCCGGCAGCACGTTACCACACAGTAGCGCGCTGACCGGGCTTCTTCATTCAAAGCGAACAGTATCGCTAAACCTTTCCCTGGGCAACGGCCCGTGCAATGAACTCGATCATGCGCTTGCGCATGGTTTCATCATGCACCTCATGCAAGCGCGCCTCTATGAACGACTTATCGGTTTTCCGTTCCTCGCCATAACCGAGAATGCTGGGGACGTTCACCTGTATAGCGAAGCGCAGAAAGCGCAGCTCTACACTGTTGGGTGCGGTGACGATGGCTGCCTCAAGAATGTCCCTGCCGTCGTTGAAGGTGCCCAGCCGCGAGAACGGATTGATCTTATGAGTGCCCTTTGCCATGGTGAGCACGCCCAGGTAGCCCTGCTGCAGGGGTTCGTTCCCAAGCTTCTCCGTGGTGATCCTGGTGTAAAGCCTATCACACACGGCTTCGTCCGTGAACATCGGACGGATGTTGCCACGGAGTTCGGCGAGCAGATCCACTTGCGCATGCACATGCGGCGCGTGCAACAAAGCACCCGCACTCAACAACAGGGCGATGGTTTTGGGCAGATTCATGTGTGGTGCAAAGCAAGCAATTGTTCAAGCGGACCAACCCCCTGCTGCTATCCAAGGGAGAGGGGGCTGCTCCCGAATGCCTCAGAACCGCAGGTAGAAGGATGGTTTGATGATGAACGGCAGCACCAGATCGTCCCCCAAATGATCGAGCCGCCAAATGAAGTCCACGCGGGCGATCTTCAGGATGTTCTCGATGCCGAAACCCACTTCGGTGTACGGACGATCCAACGCGCTTTGCCAGGAACCGAGCAGGTATGGGCCGTTGGCGTTCTCGTTGCGGAGACCACCATAGAACACTTTGCCCAAAACGAACTCGCGCAGTTTCAACCGGCGGATCAGCGGGATCCTGTTGAAGAGCAAGCCTTCGAAATGGTGCTCCAATTGCAGCGAGGCATGCTCATCACTGGCGAATTCCAGGTAATTCATAAGGTTGAACGCATGGTTATCGTTGAGCAGCAGCGGGTTGGCTTCCGGCGTGTGCAGCAAGGGATACGGCACTTGTCCGCTGACCATTCCCGCTTCGGCGATGATGTTCAAGTAGCCCCACTTGTTCGCGCGCAGTTGGTGTTCAACTTTCAGCTTGTAGCTCTGGTGATCATAGCTACCACCAAGGAAGCCCTGCATGCCGCTCAGCATTTCGAACGTCACCATCGGATACTTCAAGAAGAAGAGATCGCGGTCAGCGTCGGTGTAATCCGCTGGCAATTTCCCAGTGCCCCAGGCAAAAGTAGGACCAGCTTCACCGGACTTTCAATGTTGTTCAGGGCGTATCGTATCGCCCTCGTTGTCCTGCGGAAGTCATAACCGACCGGCGCCATTTGCATGCGATACACCCCTGCCCTGCTGCTGCAGCCGGTGAACCATTGCCGCTCCAGCCAGCCTTCGCCGCCCTCCACCATCATGCGGTGATCGCGGCCTGCGATGCGGAACGGCGATGTAAGCACATGGTCGAGTGATGCCAGGCTTCGACCCTGCTGCACCTGATCATTGCGATAGCGTCCACCGATCGACCAACGTTTCCCATGTTCATTGATCAGGTGCCATTGTGCATGGGCGCCACCTTTCCATCGGTCATCGCCAAAACCATAGGCGACATATCCGGAAAGTTCAACGCGTTTGCTGAAGCGGTCGTTGGTGCGCAACCCGAATTTGGCCCTGCTCCCCTCCGCTTCATTATAGCTGTAGAACGTGAATGCATTGCCGATATCCACCGGACCGGCCGGTAGCCAACCATCCGCAATGAGTTTGGATGCACTGACGATGCGCTTCCATTTCGGATCGCTGTTCATGCGGCCCACCATCTCTTCGAGCTCCTCCTCCTCCTGCGTCAGCGCATCGCGCCGCGCGATCCTCCACCACGCGCTGTCGCGCTCCAATGCCAAAGGATCCATCACCACCGGATCCACGCCGGAGTAGAAGTCATCATCGCGTGGCCGGTCCATCACGATGTTCCTGACCTCCGTTGATTTCCGGCCGAAGAAGCCGGTCATCTCCTTGCTGTTCTCCACCACGGTGAAGTCGGCCAGCACCTGGCTCTTGTGCAGGAACCATTGGGCGCTATCGAGCCACTGGTAGTTGTACCGCAGCCAGTAGTTGCGCACGAAATTCACGTTGGCCTCGATGCTGAACGCGAGATCGACCTTTTGCACTACCGCATATGTGCTGTCGTGTATGAACATGGAACCGGTGAATGCCATCGCTAGCGTCCCTTCGGTTTGAAGTCGATGCGGTAACAGGGATACCGTCAACGACGTATCATCCTGTCGAACAGTTTGTGCATCGTAGTTGCGTTTGTAGTGGTCGTTGATGGGACTGGGAACGCGATCGAGTATCACCACGTAATTCTCGTAGATGTCCGGGTCGATGTACATATCCTCGACGAACTCCGTGATGCGCGGTGCCTTGAAGAACTTCACGGTGCGCCTGCCATGCACCACTTGTTTGTATTCCGGTGGTTGCTTGCGGTAGAAGTGTTCCTCGCTGCTTTCTGTGAGGAGGATCGGTAAGTAGTTGACCCCGTCCGCCGTGGTATCGGCATAGTCCCAGATGTAATCGAACGGTCGCAGGAGCAGATTGCGTTTGGCCTTCTCGGTGAACTGGTTCAGGTCGAAACGCACGCGGTGGTACAGTTGATACTCGTACGCCGTCAAGCGAGATGGACGGTTAACGGGTTTGCGGGCTATCACTTCGCGCAGGATGGCAAAGGCCGGGTTCTCATTCGGTCGGCTGATGGTGAAGGCGCCGAGTTCCATGGCATCGGGCATCAATTCAACATCGATCTCATCGGTGGCACCAACGCTTACCGGAACCACCTGCGAGCGGTAGCCGAGCATACTCACCACAAGCGAATCGAAACCACGATTGGTCTCCAGATAGAACCTACCGCTGCTATCCGCATCGGCGCCCACGTTGCTGCCTTTGAACACCGCTACGGCGAAGGGAACCGGTTCCAACGTAGCTGCATCCAGCACACGCCCGAAGATCCTCGTGCGCTGGGCATTGGCCATTGCAACAAGGCACAGCGCGAAAGCCAACAACACGGGTCGCCGCATCGCCAGACCTGCTCGCCACGACACCGGCCGGCCAACACCCCCAGAAGAACTCCATACCAGTGCAGCGCGCATTGCGGATATTGCGGCCAAGCTATCGCACGGTAGCGCACCGCAAATGTCCACCATCCATGGTACCCGCTCACCGTTCAGCGCGCACGCCGCGTTCGGAGCGAGCCTAAGCGGGTGGCTCCGGGTGCTTCTGAAGCATGGCGGAACGATCGGTGCTACGTACATCCCCAGAGTGCTGGTCATAACCGGCATGATCGTACTGAACGCCCCGGTGCGTTGGCTGGAGCGCTTGCGCTTTGGGCGACGTATTTCGAAAGCAGTGGTGAAAGCCCCGGTCTTCATCCTCGGTCACCCGCGCAGTGGTACTACGCATCTGCATTATGTGATGAGCCGCGATGCAGTTCGCTTTCGCATCTGTGTACGAGAGCCTGATGCCGTGGACGTTTCTCGGCATGGGCCGCTTCCTGCGAAACGTGCTCGACAAAGCCCTGCCAGCCACACGGCCCATGGACAATGTGAAAATGACCGCCGATGCGCCGAAGGAGGAAGAATTCGCGCTGGCGTGCATGGGCAATGGGTCATTGGTGACGGGTTACTTTTTTCCGCGTGACTTGGGTCGGGTGTTCAACGATGCTGTGTTGCTGAACGATGCCAAGAGCAAGCGGCAATGGCAACTGCACCTGCACTACTTCATGCGCAAGCTGACGGTGAAATACCCGGGACGATCGTTGTTGATGAAGAGCCCGGCGAACACAGCCCGCGTGAAGGAGATCCGGAACTGTTCCCCCGATGCGCGCTTCATTTCATCCATCGCGATCCTGACGGTGTATGCGAGCAACTTGAGGCTCCATCAAGATCCTGCCCAACAGGCGTTGCTCCCATGACCCACAAGGAAATCGAGGACTTCTTGCTGGCCAGCTACCGACTGATGATGGCGAATACCACCGCGACAAGTTGCTCATGCCCGCCGGGCCGGTTGGTAGAATTCAGCTACGAGGACTTCCGTGGGCAACGAGTTGGCGCGCTTGAGAAAACATACAACCAACTTGGGCTAAGCGGATTCGCAACGGCACGTCCGCTCATGGAACAAGAGATCGGTGCCAATGACGACTACCGCACCAACACGTACGCATTGAGCGAAGAGGAGAAGCAACGTGTGCTGGCAGCCTGGGCCTGATCTCAGCCGCGTTTCACCTTCCCCGTGGCCGTCATTTCCCAGGTCTGAACGAAATGGATCCGCTGTGGAAGCTTGTGCACGGTGAGGTGCTTGCGGCAGTGCGCGATCAGGTCTTCCACATCAAGGACCACATCCGGGCCTTGGCACCACATCAGCCTCCACGATTTCGGCCCAAGAATGCGTGCGCCCCACTACGCACGCGTGACCCGAACAAGCGAATGGATGCGCTTGATCACCGCCCACTTCCTCCGGAAAGACTTTATTTCCGGCCACATTGACCATGGACTTACCACATTAACGGACGCATGAGATCATCTGCGCCCGCGTTGCCGATCGCCCGTAAGCGGAACCAACCATCGCGCAGAATGTCGCCTCGAAGCACCGGTGGCGCCAAGGAGCCATGAACATGCCGGGCCTTCAAAGCCGCTGGCCGACCGCACCATCAGGATCGGATGCAGCGCGTCATCCAATATGGCGACTTCAAAATCGGGCAGTGCGTGGCCGACAGCCTCCGGGTGTTCAGTTGCGCTGCGCAAGTTGGATGCATCGGCAGCCCCACTTCAATGATCCCGAAGGCTTGCGACACCGGTAGTCCGAACTTCTTGAAGAATCTCGCGCACAGCTCTGGCGACGACCCCGCACTGGTGGAGCATCACCCGCTGCAACGGCCTCAGCTGAAGTACAGGTTTGATCGGAGACGAGCAAGCGATCGCATCGGCGCTGCATAGAGCAACACCAGCATTGGAGGCTTCCGCCGCACGGACGATCTGTTCTGCCGTGAAATCTTCTGCTGAGCACAATGGTCGCGCCAAGGCACAGGTGGAGCATCACCGACACCACGAAGTGAGAATGCAAGCAACACCCAGACCACCGCGTCAGCCAGGGCCGAGTTGCAAACCTGTATTGGCGGCTTCCACGCGCTCTATCACGCTGCGATGCATGATGACCACTCCCTTTGAGGTGCCTGTCGTTCCGCTGGTGAAGCGGATGAACGCAGCATCGCGCCGGTGCGATGTTGTGGTTGCTCCGTGCGAACAGCTTCAACGCGTGCATCCGAACACCAATAACAACAGCACCGGATGCCGACTTCACGCAGCACCGCATGAAGCCCGGGCCTCATGTATCAGCTGCTCTTGCTCAGATGCGGTGAGGTTACTGGCTATCGGCACATTACCCTGGCATCGCACTTCAACCAGGCCAACATGGCGATGATGAACTCCGGGCTGCTGCGCATCGACGACGCCGAGGCAGCTGCTGGGACCAAGCCGAACTGCCGAAATACATCCGCAAGCTTCTCTCCACTTGTTGCAACAGCGACCCATAGCCGACGCTCCTTTCGCTCGTGCGCACTGCGGCATTCGGTGCATACAGTGCGTTCCGGTCGCGTATGGCGTCAAAGAAGTTCATGGCTCAGTGCGGAAGCTGTTCAGCCCGAAGAAGTGCAATGGCCTCATCCTCGACTTTCCGAGCGCATGATACGCCGCAGCATCCCAACCGCATAGCCTGCAGCGGAGGCACGCCGATAACACGTGCGCTGGCGATCGCCATTTCCGATGTGTTGATATTCACGACCCGCGAAGTACAATCCTTCAATTGCAGCGGATTCGAGAGCTCCAGCGGGTATCAAGTAATGCTCTCCTCGGGCAGCTATTGCATATCCGCCCCGGGTCCGTCTCCAATGCTCAATCGGCCACGCACCTACAGCAACACCATCTGTGGGCTTCTGCGCTCCGAGCACTCTAGTCTGTGTGAGAATGTGCTTACCCACCGGCCGTTGCTCCGTGCGCACACCGATCTCCGGCGCAATGGACTTGATGGTGCACTCGCTGCACGCCTCAAATTGTTGACGGAGGAACTCAACGATCTCCAACGCGGTGGGATGCCCGAGCGCATTCAATTCGTTCAGGTCCTCCTGTTCAGGACGGTGGTGCAGTGTCACCTTCACCCCAATCGAACCATCGCGCAACGAACTGTGCAGCAACCCGATGTGCTTCACACCAACCATCAGCTCATCGCCTTCTGTCGGTGGCCCGCATCAGCGCGCATCATAGCGAGTTCCAACGTGGGCGCATCATCCGTGCGAATACCGCTTAGAAAACACCTGGCTCGGCGCTCGATACCGTTGCTCCGGGTGATAACGTCC
>JADJDP010000007.1 GCA_016702645.1 Flavobacteriales bacterium | reverse complement strand
GCGGCGGATGGCCAGCGGATGGCCGTCGGTCGGTAGCGCTTCGATCGTGATCTCCTTCGGTACGCTGTGGGATGTCGGGCACCTTGCAGGTGCTCAGCGCGTTGCTCAGGAGCTTGCCTTTGTCGTTGTAGACGATCTCCTCCATCGTCATCCAGCCGAGGCCCTGCACCAGCCCGCCTTCGATCTGGCCGATGTCCACCGCATCGTTCATGCGCTTGCCGAAGTCGTGTACCAGCTTCACCGCATCGATCTCGTAGGTGCCGCGGATGCAATCCACCGTGACCATCACCGCTGCGGTGCCATAGACGTGGTACGCGAAGGGGTGGCCTTTCTCCTTGGTCTTGTCGAAGTGGATCTCCGGCGTGGCGTAGTGGCCGCTCTCGCTCAGGTTCACGCGGTCCCAGTGCGCGGCGTGGATCAGCTTCTTCCAGTCGAGGTCGGTGGGCTGGCCGTTGTTCAGCACTTGCTCGTTCACGATGGTGATCGCATCCGGAGTTGCCCTGCCCGGACATGCGTGATGCCTTCTCCTTCAAACGAGCGAGGATCGCGCTGCAGCCGTTCTCCAGCGCCTTGCCATTGAGGTCGGCGGTCGCGCTAGCCGCGCTCGGGCTGGTGTTCGCCACACGCGTGGTATTGGTGCTCTCGATCTTCACCCGCGATGGGTCGATCGAGAAGACCTCCGCCGCGACCTGCACCATCTTGGTGTTCACGCCCTGGCCCATCTCCACCGCGCCGGTGCTCACGCCCACGCTGCCGTCCTGGTAGACATGCACGAGGGCACGAGCATGGTTCATCGGTGTGTTGGTGAACGAGATGCCGAAGCAGATGGGCATGATGGCCATGCCTTGCTTGTGCGTCGCGTTCGTCGTGTTGAAGGCATCAACATCGGCCTGCAGCTTGTCGAGGTCGAACTTCTGCTCGGTCAGTTCCCAGCAGGCTTCAGCATTCACGTGATCGGCGATCTGGCCGTAGCTGAACTCGCTGCCTTCCACCATCAGGTTCCGCTGCTGGATCTCCCGCGCACTCACACCGAGCTGCTGCGCGGCCTTGGCGATCGCCGCTTCGATCACGAACATGCCTTGCGGGCCACCGAAGCCACGGAACGCCGTATTTGGCGGCAGGTGCGTGCGGCAGGAGTAGGCCGTCACCTCCACATTCGGCACGAAGTAGCTGTTCGTCGCGTGGAAGAGTGTGCGCTCCATCACCGCCGGTGACAAGTCAGCGGCCGCGCCCGCGTTCTGGTGGAAGGTGGCCTCGTAGGCGATGATCTTCAGGTCCTTGCTCAGGCCGATCTTGAAATCGCTGCTGTACGGGTGCCGCTTACCGGTCATGCGCATGTCGTCCATGCGATGCATCGCAAGCTTCACCGGCTTCTTCAGCCACGGGCATGCCCCAGAAGTGGATCTCATGCTCGGCGAACAGCGGCTCATCCGGGATGATGCCGCCGATCTGGTTCTCGCCGGGGATGTCCTTGTGCGTGAGGATCCGCACAACACCCGGCACCGCGGCGGCTTTCGACAGGTCAAGCTTCTTGATGTGTGCGTGGGCCGATGGTGCATCATACGGCAGGGCGTATAGCGTGCCTTGCTGAACCGGTATGTCGTCCAGGTATACGGAACGCCCGGTGACGTGGCCCGAGCTGTCGATGTTCTTCATGCGACCAGCTCTTTCAGCGTGAAACGCTCCGGGAACAGTTCCATGAAGTGCGCGAAGAACAACTGACGCAGCAGCAACCGCTTGTAATCGGCCGTTCCGCGCGCATCGCTGATCGGGGCGATTTCGTCGTTCATCACCTTGATGGCTGCTCGCACCGTGTCATTTGAGATCGACTTGCCAGCAAGGAAGGCGGAGGTGTTCGACAGATATTTGGGGATGGGCGCCACGCCGCCAGCGCTCACGTGCGCCTCGCGGATCATATCGCCGTCCAGTTCCAAGCGAATCGCGCTGTTCACGCTGGCGATGTCGAGGTAAGTGCGCTTGCTGACCTTCTCGAAGTGGAAGCGCGTGCTCTTGCCAGGAAGTGTGAAGCGCACGGAAGTCACGATCTCGTCCGTTGACTTGTCCAGTTGTTTGTAGCCTTTGTAGAGGTCGCGGAGTTTCAGGCCGCGCTCGCTCTTGCCCTTGAGCGTGATCGTGCCGTCCAGCGCCAGGAAGAACACCGTGAGATCCCCAATGGGCGAGGCGTTCACGAAGTTGCCGGCGATGGTGCCCATGTTGCGGATGGGCGTGGAAGAGACCAGCAACAGGTGCTTCTCGATGTTCGGGAAATGGGCGCACAACTCCTTCGAGGCGAGCAGGTCGTTCGCGATACAAGCCCCACCGATGATGCACTGATCGCCTTCGATGCGGAGGCCTTTAAGATCCTCGTCATTGAACACCGAGCGAATGGCGTGGGGTGCATGGTGTCATGCTTCTGTACGTAGAGGTCGGTGCCGCCGCCTAATGGCGGTTCATTGACGTTTGATGGTTGCTTGGCCGGCTCACGTGGGGAACGCCCGATTTCCGGCACGCTTTGATGCCTGTGAAGTAGGAGGAAGGAATCCATTCTCGACCGACCACTTCGGTGGGTCCGCATCCTTCTTCGCCGAGCTTGTTGGCAACGATCGCTGCGGCGCGTTCGATCGACTTGTAGCCCGTGCAGCGACAGATGTTGCCATCGATCGCGCGCACAGCAAGTTCATCCGGTGACTCTCTCACGTGAGAGACAGCATGCGCTCAACGACACCACGAAGCCCGGCGTGCAGAAGCCGCATTGCGTGCCGCTCTCATCCACCATGGCTTGTTGCACGGGCGAGAGCTTCTCCATGTTCAAGCCTTCCACCGTCACAATGTGCTTCCCATGGACGTTCGCCAGTGCGAGCAGGCAGGAAGTCATTGAGCGGTATTCCACTCTGTCACCCCGAGCGGAGTCGAGGGGCTTCAGTTCACCCACGAGCACCGTACATGCCCCGCAATCGCCTTCGCGGCAGCCGATCTTGGTTCCTGGCAGGTGTTGCTTGTACCGGATGATATCCAGCAGCACCGTGCCTTCCGGCTCTGCGCTCTCGACAAGTGTGTCGTTCAGGATGAAGGACACCATGGTTCAGTAGTCGGTCTTCAACGGGCTCACCTTCCACTTCTCGAAGGCCACGAGTGCTTCTTCGCGCATCATCTGTTGGGTGAACAATTTGCGTTCACCGATCGGCCGCTCGATCTCCGCGTAGATGAACGCGTCGTCGAAATCGATCGCAGCGGCATCCGTTTTCGTGTTCGCATAGAAGATGGCCTTGGGCCGTGCCCAATAGATCGCGCCCAAACACATCGGGCAGGGTTCGCAACTGCAATAGATCTCGCAGTCGTCCAACTGGAAGGAGCCGAGTTCCTTGCACGCCTTGCGGATCGCCACGACCTCTGCGTGCGCCGTGGGGTCGTTGGTCAATGTCACTTCGTTGGCGCCGCGGGCGATGATCTTTCCGCCCTTCACCACCACACAGCCAAAAGGCCCCCCTTTGCCGCTCTCCACGTTCTGCACGGACAGCCGGATGGCCTCCCGCATGTGAAGGGTCTTGTTTTTGTCCTGCTCCATGGTACGATGCGAAGATGCGCACTGGCGAAGGAAGACGGTGGTTTTCAACACCGTGTGCAGAACCTTGTCCACCTGTGGGGCCTCCACTTTTTTCGGCACCTGTACTTTCGCACCCGATGCTCGTAAGCCACCGCCCCGAAGCCGTCCTCCTGCTCGCTGATGGAACGCTTTTCCGGGGCCGCGCGATCGGCGCTACAGGCACCACGGTCGGCGAGATCTGCTTCAATACCGGCATGACCGGCTACCAGGAGATCTTCACCGACCCCAGCTACACCGGCCAGATCATGACCATGGCCTCGCCCCATATTGGGAATTACGGGGTGAAGGACGGGGAGGAGGAGAGCGGCAAGCCCACTATCGCGGGTTTGGTGGTGAAGAAGTACAGCGAGGTCTGGAGCCGCCCTGGCGGAACCGGTTCTTTGGATGATTACCTCAAGGCACATGGCATCGTAGGCATCAGCGATCTCGATACGCGAAAACTCGTGCGCCACATCCGCGACAAGGGTGCGCAGAACGCGTTGATCAGTTCAGCGGAGATGGACGTCGAGGTGCTACGCAAGCGTTTGGAGGAGGCGCCGAGCATGGAAGGATTGGAGCTTTCGAGCACGGTGAGCACGAAGTCCGCCTACGATGTCGGGGCGAAGGGTTCGGACTTCCGGGTAGCCCTGGTCGACTTCGGGGTGAAGCGCAACATCGAGCGCTGTCTCATTGAACGAGGGTGCTTGGTGCGTGTGTTCCCCATGTCCGTGTCGGTGGATGAGATCCTGGCCTGGAAGCCCGATGGCATCATGCTCAGTAATGGTCCCGGCGATCCCGGTGCCATGCCCGCAAGCGTGGAGCAGGTGAAGCTGATCGTGAACAGTGGCGTGCCGGTCTTCGGCATCTGCCTTGGTCATCAATTGATCGCCGAGAGCTTGGGCATGGCCACGGAGAAGATGCACCACGGCCACCGCGGCATCAACCACCCGATCAAGGATCTCACCACTGGTCGCGACGAAGTGACTTCACAGAACCACGGCTTCGTAGTACGACGTGCGGATGCGGAGAAGAACACCGCTGTGGAGATCACGCACGTGCACTTGAACGACGGCAGCGTTGCCGGCATCCGGTTGAAGGACCGCCCGGTTTTCAGCGTTCAATACCACCCCGAAGCCGGGCCGGGGCCGTACGATAGCCGCTACCTCTTCGATCGCTTCGTGGAGAACATGCGCGTTCATGCCAACGTAGCAAGGCCGGTCCCGCACCACGCATGAACCTGAGCCCTGCCATTTTCAACTTTCATTTTTCAGCCTTCATCTTTTCCTCATGAGCCTTATTGCCAAGATCCAGGCGCGCGAGATCCTCGATTCGCGCGGCAACCCGACCATTGAAGTGGACGTGTGGACCGATGCCGGGCACACGGGCCGGGCGGCGGTGCCCAGTGGTGCGAGCACCGGAGCGCACGAAGCCATGGAATTGCGCGACAATGACAAGAAGCGCTATTTGGGCAAGGGCGTTCGCAAGGCCGTGGAGCATGTGAACCAAACGCTCAACAACGAACTGCACGGCGCACTGGTGAGCGACCAGTCCATGATCGATAAGGCGTTGATCGGTTTGGATGGTACGCCGAACAAGGGCAACCTCGGAGCGAACGCTATCCTGGGCGTGAGCCTTGCGGTCGCGAAGGCTGCTGCGAACGAAGCCGGGCTTCCCCTTTACCGCTACGTGGGTGGTGTGAACGCGAACACGTTGCCGGTGCCGTTGATGAACATCCTCAACGGCGGCGCACATGCCGACAACAAGGTGGACGTGCAGGAGTTCATGATCATGCCCGTGGGGGCCAAGCGCTTCAGTGATGGACTTCGCATGGGCGCTGAAGTGTTCCATGCGTTGAAGGCTGTGTTGAAGAAGAAAGGCCTGAGCACCAATGTGGGTGATGAAGGCGGCTTTGCTCCGGACCTGCCGAGCAATGAGGACGCGCTGAAGCTGGTGATGCAGGCGATCGAGCAAGCCGGTTACAAACCGGGCGATGACATTGTGCTCGCACTGGATTGTGCCAGCACGGAGTTCTACGACGCCAAGAAGAAGCGCTACACGCTGGAGAGCACCGGGGACACGCTTACCAGCGATCAGATGGTGGCCATGTGGGCCGATTGGGCGAAGCGTTATCCCATCGTGAGCATCGAGGATGGCATGGCAGAGGACGACTGGGCGGGTTGGAAGAAGCTGACCGAAACACTTGGCGATCGAGTGCAACTCGTCGGTGATGATCTCTTCGTCACCAACACGACGCGCTTGGCAGAGGGTATCGAGAAGGGGATCGCGAACAGCATCCTCGTCAAGGTGAACCAGATCGGTACGCTCACCGAAACGATCGAAGCGGTGGAGATGGCACATCGTGCGAGCTACACGAGCGTGATGAGCCACCGCAGCGGCGAGACGGAGGACAGCACCATCGCGGATCTGGCCGTGGCGTTGAACTGTGGGATGATCAAGACGGGAAGTGCCAGTCGCAGTGACAGGATCGCCAAGTACAACCAGTTGCTGCGCATCGAAGAGCAGCTGGGAGCAGCGGGGAATTATCCCGGGCGGAAGCTGCGCTACGTGAGTTGAAGGCTACTGGCTCTGGCTCAGCGTGATGTAGCGATCCAGCAGCACCTGCTCCAGCGCCTGTCCATTGCGCAGTAGTTCCGTGTCGTCGCTCGCATTGGCGGTGGAGTCACGGCGCTGCATGACCAGCTTGGAGAGGTTGTCGAAGACGATCGTCTGGTCCGCTCGCGCAATGCCGAAGCCGTCATCGAATGTCCAGAAGCCGAAGTGTGGAGCGTCCGCAGTGAACAGGTCGTTGCTCCACTCGAACCGATGGGCCGATGGACCGAGTTGTCCCAGAAGCGATGCAGCGAAGTCCACATGAGAACCGAAAGTGGTGTTCTGCGTGCCGCGTAGTTCGGGCTTCAATGCGCCGCCGGTGATCAGCAGCGGGATCCGGTGTCGTTCAGCCGTGTGGTTGCCCCGGTTGTGCGGCAGGTAGTGGCCGTGATCGGCGACGATGATGATGAGCGTGTTCGCGTACCAGTCCTGGTGCCTGCACGAGTCCATGAAGGTCGCCAGCGTGCGATCGGTATAGTGAACGCTGTTCCGGTAGAGCTGCGCATCCGAGCGACCGGGAAAGCCCTCATCCACCGGTATGTCGAAGGGCTCATGGCTCGAACTCGTCATGATGGTGTGGAAGAAGGGCTGCTTCTCATTGCGGGTGCTGCGCAAGTGGAAGTCGAACAGTTCTTCATCATAAGCCCCCCAATCCGTACGCCGGGAAATGGGGAAGGAATTCTCATCATGGATGACATCGAAGCCGATCGTCTCCAGGTATGAACGGGTGTTGGCGAAAACGATGTCCCCTGCGTAGAAATAGGTGGAATGATATCCCGCGGAGTCGAGCACGTTCACAATGCTGGGAAGCCTATCGAACTTGCCGTACTGGCGGATGATGGTCGTCTTGGGTTGCGAGGGAAAGCCGCTCAGTAGTGCGCACAATCCTTGCTCGGTGCGGAAACCGGTCGAGTAGAAATTGGTGAAGAGCAGGCCATCCTTCGCCAGTCGATCGAAGCCCGGTGTTACGCCGCGATCTCCACCAAGCACACCCACCACATCGGCGGTCCAGCTTTCGAGCAATACCACCATCACGTTCGGTCGCTCGGTGTTCAGGATGTAGGTGCGTTCGCTGGTACCGTCCTCGTGCAAGTCCACGAAGCGCGCTTCGGCCTCGTCCTTCGGCAAATAGGTGTAGGGGTTCGCCTCGATCTCGGGTGGTTCCGCGAGCAGCACGATCACGTTCCAAACCCCGTTGAGCGCACCCAGGTTGAGGACGGGATGCACCGTATGGTAGGACCAACTACGATCGATCGGGTCGTCCTGTGGGCCGCCACGCATCCCGATCAGAAGCAACGCAGGGAAGAGGGTGATCGCAATGATACGTATCCACACGGATGAGCCTACAATCGATCGCCGGTGGTCGATCCGTGAGAAAAGGAACCAAGCAAGGGCGCATTGTGCGACGAAGATCACCATGAGTTGCCCGGGGTGCGCGCCGCTTGTTGCACCGATGGCTTCCTCCGGATAGACCAGGTACGAGAGGGCCTTGTGATTGATCTTGGTTCCCCATGCCCGGAAGAGCGCCATGTCCACCACGTTGATGAACACGCTGAGCACGATGCACACCGCCAGGAAGATCTTGATGGCCTTCCTTGGCCAGCGTCGTTCAGTCCACAAGAGAGGAGCAGCGAGAAGTGCCACCGGTAGCGTCAGGTAGCACGCCGCTGCAATGTCCATGGGCAGCGCATGCAAGAAGCTGGTCCGTATGGCGGTGCCGCTCAACGCGCGCGTCCACCCGGGGTCGAAGAAAAGAAAGCAGGCCTGCTGGAGCAGGAAGAGCAACACCCAACAAAGCAGGAGCGAAATGAGGTAGCGCAGGAGCGCGGACATGCCACCGGGTTTGAGCAGCGTGAACATACCGCTAAGCACCCGATCGCCCGGTCACTCCACCACAACGGTACCCGCACGGTTCGGTCTGTCCGCAGCCTTGGTCGTGAATCGCAATGGGTAGCTCCCCGCTTCCAATCCATGCAGATCGAAGCGCACGGAGCCCCCCATGACGATAACCGATCGGACCACGCGTCCGGCGGCATCCAGCAAGTCCATCGTACCGTTCACGTCCCGTTGTTCCGTCGTCACAGTAACGCTGCCGTGCGCTGGGTTCGGCGAGACGATCCACTGAACGGCATCTCCTTCATCTTCTGCGATACCCACTGCGCTCTTGCGCCAGGCGAGCGTGTATTCGCCTACCCGCAGGCTATCCACCGTAATACGGCCGTAACCATCCGTTGAACTGCCCAAGGGGTTCACGGAACTGTGCCATTCCACCCAGTTGCTTCCCGGGCGCTCGCGCCACAGCATGACCAAGCTGTCTTCACGAAAGGTGAAATCCAGCGTGTCGCGCATGAGGAGCGGATCCAAATTTCCCGTGGTGATGTTCCGACCATCATAGAAGATGCGTGCGGTAGTGCCTTCGGGTATCTGTCCACCGATGCGCCAGTAGCGGTCCGGGGAAACGATGAACGCAAAAGCATCCTCCACCGGGCCGTTATCAGGTCCTACCCAGTATTGTTCGGCACGTATGAGCACCGTGTCGGTGATCGCAGGGAGTGTGAGGTCCATGTTCGCGAGCGCCATCGAGTGGAAACCTCCGTTCGTGATGGTGTCCGTACTGCCCGTGATGGCCATGCTGATGAGGTCGTCATCGTTCAGCCACATGCTCGTCGGCTCGAACGGACAGGGAACATCGACTTCGGTCAGGTCACCGCTCGCAACGATGCGCACGCGATGTTGCTCTTGCAAGCTGCTGCCGAACATGACAAGCGTGATCGGCACGTTGTGGTACGGTTCGCCGGGCCACGCATCTTCTGCCCAAGCGTGGCATGCACGGTCCATTCATTTCCGTTCGGGGTGGTCTGCGCGTCGCGTATCTCGAACGCGGACCAACCCGGTTGCTGCACCCAGTCGCGGAAGAAATCCGTGAGATCGACACCCGTGGCTTGCGTGAGGTGATCGCGCATCAGTTCGGTGTTCACATGCTGGAAGGCGTAGGTGGATAGGAAGCTCGTGAAACCCACCTTGAAAAGGCTATCACCGAGATAGCCGCGCAACGAGTGCGCGATATCCGCCCCCTTGTTGTAGCTGTGTTCTCCATACGTCCATTCCTGTGGCACGCTGTCCAACGCCCACCAACCTTCGTCAAGTTGGTGTGCTTGGTGTACCATTTTCTTGTGGTTCGCACGCACCGTGCTCAAGTAGGATCGTCGGCCGCTGACCTCTTCGATGAAGAGATAGCTCAGGTATTCCGCGAAGCCTTCATTGATGTACATCTCCTCCGCCCGATCGCAGGTCACCAGGTCGCCGAACCAGTGATGGGCCAGCTCGTGCGCCATGATATCCTGATAGGAGAGCGATCCATCCGCAATGGACTGCGGATAGTGGACGCTCGTTGCATGTTCCATGGCACCTTGGGGCGTGAGCACGAACCCCACCTTGTTCCACCTGTAGGGGCCGAACCATTCCTCGAAAAGGGCGAAGGCGTCCGGCAGGTTCACGAAGGAATTCTTCATGTTCGTGGTATCCGGCGGTCGGGCCACGAGGGTCACGGGGATCTCCGTTCCGGCAATGCTGGGGAAGGTGTCGCGCACTACTTGGTAGTTCGAGGCTGCAACGGATGCGAGGTAGGCGGGCATCGTCTCAGCGATCATCCAATGGCGAAGGCGGGTGGTGGGGGTGGGTTGCGATTCGTCCAACAACTCGCCGTTGCACCAAGCGTTCCATGTGGCAGGGGTTGTAACGATGAACTCGTAGCTGTTCCGTTCGGTGAAGTTGTCCGCACAAGGGAACCAAGCGCGCCCGTAGGAATGGGGCACCGCAGTGAACGCTACGCCGAGATTGTAGCTGTACTGGCCTGTGGTGTAGAATCCGCCAAAACCGCTTGCGTCGACCACTGGATCACCATGGTAGTATACCGTGAGTTCGACCGTATCCTGGGTCCCAATGACGGAAGCGAGGATGATGTCAAGATCCTCACCGGTCTGAACGTACGCGAGACCCCCGTTCGGCGATGTCACCGAATCGACCGTGAGCGCGAGCAGTTGGAGCGGGAAATGGTCGGTGCCGTCAGCGCGTGGTACGGCGGTGATGGTGCAATGCCCTTCGATGGTGGTGCCGAGCGCCAAGTTGAGGTCGATGCGTTGGTGCAGGATGTCCAAGGGCCAAAGCACCGCATCGTCCTTGGCATGACCGGGTGCCGGTCGAACCGGGTGTTCAAGGAAGCGGATATCCTGCTGGGCGAAGGCATCGGCCAAGGACAATAGTGCGGTCAGCAGGAGGCCAGTGCGCAGCAAGGTTGGCATGGGAGGGGAAGGCATGTTCCAAAAGTAGCCTTGCCAATGCTGATGACGGGTGACCGAAACCTCCCCTCGTGATCCCTAACTTTGGGATGTCAGGTTGGGATCCTGTCCCGCCGAACGATCATCCATGAAGCCAAGCACCGAACTATTCGACCTGATCAAGTCGCTCAGCAAATCCGAAAAGCGCTTCTTCAAGCTGCACAGTGCGTTGCAGTCGGGCGACAAGAACTACCTGCGGATCTTCGATGCCATCGACAAGCAGAAGTCCTACGAGGAAGAGGCGCTTAAAAAGCTCTTCGCCAAGGAGACCTTCATCAAGCACCTGCCCTCCGAGAAGAACCACCTCTACAAGCTCATCCTCAAATCGCTCCGTGCCTACCATAGCGAGAGTTCGGTGAGCGGCATCCTCAAGCAGGAGATCAAGAACATCGAGATCCTCTACCAGAAGGCGCTTTACGAGGAGTGCAACAAGTTGCTGCATCGCGCTAAACGGATCGCCCGGGAGAACGAGCGCTTCTACTATTGGTTCGAGTTGCTGAACTGGGAGAAGATGCTGCTGGAAGAGGCGTACGAGAGCGGCGAATTCACCAAGGACCTCGATGCCTTGATCGAAGAGGAGCGGGATGTGATCGAGAAGCTCCGCAACCTGGCGGCCTACCACATCCTTTACAGCAAGATCAATTACGTCTTCCGCAGTGGAGGTTACGTGCGTACCGATGAGGAGCACGCGATGGTGGAGGAGATCAGCGAGCATCCGTTGATCAAGGGCAAGAACACGGCGCTATCGCGTCGTGCTGCCACCATCTGTTTCTACACGCAGGGTTTTTGCCAGTGGGCGAAGCGCGATTGGAAGACCAGTCTGGAGAAATTCCTGCGGGTGAAGCAGATCCTGGAGGACAATCCGCTGATCAAGACCGATCTCCCCAAGCGTTACATACGCACGTTGCACTACATCATCAACGCGGAGATCGAACTACGCGACCTCGAGAGCGCGAAGAGGAACATCGCGATCATGCGAACGTTGCCCGGGGAGCCCGGCTTCCTTGGCATCAATATCGAAGCGCAGGTGTTCGTGGCCAGCTACCTGTCCGAGCTGCGCCTGCTGGACCGTGCGGGTGAGCATACGAAGGCCGTGGCGCTGAGCGACGACATCATCGCCGGCATGGAGCGTCTCGGTCCGCGATTGCAGAAGGAGAACGAGGTGGAGTTCTATTTCGGCCTGGCCCTGGCGAACTTCGGTGCGGGCAAGCAGAACAAGGCGCTTTTCTGGCTGAACAAGGTGCTCAACGACAATGAGCAAACGCTTCGGCAGGACATCTTCACCTATGCACGGCTCTTCAATCTGGTGGTGCACTACGAGTTGGCCAACTACGACCTGCTCGAGTACATCGTACGCAGTACGCAGCGGTTCCTGAGCAAACATCACCGTGCGCATCAAGTGGAGAACTTGCTGATCGAGTCCATCAAGAAGCTCGCACGCATCACGGAGCCTTCGGCCAAGCGCGACCTCTTCAAGAGCCTGCACCAGCAACTGGTGACCTTGGTGAAGGACCCGAACGAGAGCTTGGTCCTGAAGTATTTCGACGTGGTCGCATGGGCTTCCAGTCACGTCGAAGGGATCCCCTTCAGCGAAGTGGTGCGCAAGCAGGGGAACGCTGCGTGATCCGAAGAGCGATCAGGGCAACAGCGCTTGGGAGCGTGTCACCTTGAACTCCGTGCGGCGGTTTGCTTGATGCTCCTCCTCGGTGCATTCCACGTCGTTCACGCAGTGGTTCACAGGATGCTTCTCGCCGTAGCCACGCGCAGTGATGCGGTTGCTCCCCACACCATTTCGGATCAGGTAGTCCACCGCGCTGTTCGCCCTCGCTTCGCTGAGAACGAGGTTGTACAGGTCGGTGGCACGACTATCGGTGTGCGAGCCCAATTCGAAACTGAGTTCCGGATTGTCGTTGAACAGGCGCACGAGCTTGTCCAGTTCGATCGCCGCATCGGGACGGATGTCCCATTTGTCGTAGTCATAGTAGATGTTCTCCACCACCATCGGCTTATCTATCACCACGCGCTTCAGTTCGAAGTCCTCCGTGTAGGTGCGGCTCGTGCGCTGGTCCCGGGTGCTGATGTCGCGGCTCTCGGTGAACATGCCGTCCTTGCCACCCAGCACGCGGTAGTCCCGGCCTGGTTTCAGTGGAAAGCTGAAGTGTCCATCATCGTTCGTGAATTGTACGATGGTGTCCGCTTCGGCCATTTCGAGCAGTTTCACTTCCACATCGGCCATGGGCGTGCCTTCCTCTTCGTCCAGTAGCACTCCCGTGAGCGCAAGTGTTGGTTCGTGCGCCTCGAACGAATAGATGCGATCGGCACCGTGGCGGTTGCTGCTCAGGTATCCATCCGTTCCACTGGGGAGCAGGACAAGTCCGAAGTCGTCGAACGGTGAGTTGATCGGGTAGTTGAGGTTTTCAGGTGCGGTCCATGCGCCGTTGATGAGCGCGGTCCTGAAGATGTCGAGTCCACCGAGCGTGCGGTGTCCATTGCTGGAGAAGTAGAGCGTATCCCCATGCACAGTGGGGAACATTTCGTTCGCGCTCGTGTTCACCGAAGGCCCCAAATTGCGGGGATAGCCCCAGCCTTCCGGCGTGCGGGCGCAGGCATAGATATCGGTGCCGCCGAACCCGCCGGGCATGTCGCTGATGTAGTAGAGCGTGCTATCGTCCTTGCTGAGGGCAGCATGGCCGGCGGAAAAATCGAGCCCGTTGTAAGCGAACGAATGGTTGTTGCCCCAGGAGCCATCGGCCAGCTTCTCCGCACGGAAGAGCATCAGGTGGCTCACCGCATCATCATCCTTGTTCAACCGGAACTTGAAATAGTCGCTGCGCGTGAAGTACATCGTGTTGCCATCGGCACTGATCACAGCAGGCCCTTCGTGGAAGCGACCGTTCACATCCCCCGTCAAGGGCACCGCTTCGGACCAACCTCCGGTAGCTGTGGGTGAACTCGTGTACAGGTCCAGGTAGCTGGCCCCGTTCCACGGATTGATGTTCTTTCCTTCGGCTGGTTTCTCCGCAGCGAACAGGATATCGTTTCCCACGGGAATGGCACTGAAGGCACTTGTTGCACCGGCGATATGCATCGGACGCACCGTGAACAGGGTGGTGTCCACGTAGAAGGCGTCGTGGTCCGCGATGGCCAGACCAAGTTCGCGCACAACTGCGTCCTCCGGCTTGTCCACAAGTACGCGCTCGTAGAGCTTGGCAGCTTCGCCGATACGTCCGAGACTGTGCAATGCCCGACCATAGTGGAGCGCGTCAGCTGGGTTGAGCGCTTCCATCCGTTCCGCGTAGGCGTACCAATCCGCGGCTTTGGCAAGGTTGTTCTGCTGGCGGTATGCCTCAGCAGTGCGCAAGGCGATCCCGCGATCGTCCAGTTTCCGCATTGCCTGCTCGTAGTGGCAACTCGCATCGGCCCAAGCCATTCGTTCGTACGCTCGATCGCCCTGCACCAACTGGTGCTGCGCGCAGCCGACCAGCAACCCGAACAGGGCTACGGCCATGATCGCAGGGAAGTGTTTCGTGGTGCGCATCAGAAGTAGCGGGGTGTCTTGATCTTGATGAGGTCTTTTCCGAAATCGATGCCCAGCATCACCTCATGACTACCGGTGCTGTAGGTGCGAAGGCGGGAAGTGGTCATATCGTAGGCGTATCCGATGCGCATCTGCGGTGTTACCTGGTATTCCACCATGCCCACCACGGCGTCGCCGGTGCGGTAGCCAGCGCCGAACCAGATGCGCTCCTTGTAGAGGAGGTTGCAGTTCACATCGGCCTGGAGCGGTGCTTCCGGTTGGAACTTGATCACCGTGCTCGGCTTGATGTCCAGGTATTCCCCGAGCGGGAACACTTTTCCCGCTTGCAGATAGTAGTGTTGGGTGAAGTAGTGATCGAGCGCGCTGCCTGCGTTCATGGTGATGCTTCCGTCCGCTGCATAGATGGTGGGAACGCTGAGACCTACGTAGGACGTGGCATCGTACCAGTACAAGCCGAAGCCGAACTTGCCCACCATCTGGTTCTGGATGTTGTTCTGGTACACGGGATCGTTGCTGTCCCAGTATTGCAGATCGCTCAGGCGCGCGCTGTAGACGGAAAGGCCGGCTCGCATGCCGAGGGAGAGACGACTTTTCTTCCCTACCCGCAGATGGTAGGCATAGTGCCCGCTCATGTCCAGGTCACGACTGATCCCGATCTCATCATGGACCATGGAGAAGCCAAGGCCCATCTTTCCGTTGAGCAAGGGTCCATCGATCGCCATCATGCTGGTGCGCGGCGCACCGTCCATCTGGACCCATTGGGCACGATGCAATAGGCTGCTGCTCACATAGCCATGACTACCCGCATAGGCAGGGTTCAGGAAGAGGCCATTGAACATGTATTGGCTCACCATCACTTCCTGCTGCGCATATGCTTGCACCATCGCCAGCACGGCGGTACCGGTGAGTAGGATGTTGCGGATGTGCTTCATCGTTGTTCGGAGCATTGATCAACGGCGCAGGTCCACGTAGCCCTGCAGCGTACGTGCTCCTTGGTTGATGGTGAGGATGACGAAGTAGGTGCCGTTGGGGAGTTGGTCCCCAGTGCTGTTCTCGCCGGCCCAATCGTTCGAATAGTTGAACCGATCATACACCACATTGCCCCAGCGGTTCAGGACGGTGAAGGTGTTGTTGGGATAGGCTTCGAGGCCGTGCACCACGAAGAGGTCGTTCGATCCGTCACCGTTGGGTGTATAGCCGGTAGGCATGTCCAGGTCCTGCGGTTCGGTGAGGATGATGGTGCGGACGGTGCTGCAGCCATTTCCGTCGGTGACGGTGACCACATAGCTCCCGGCAGCAAGCCCGTTCAAGCTGCTGCCAGTGGCACCGTTGTTCCACTGGATGTTGTACGGGGGGGCACCGCCGCTCACCTCGATATCAATGCTTCCATTGCTTCCGCCATAGCTGCTCACGTTGTGGCCACCGTCGTACACACTGATCGTGCTATCAATACCGATCGCAGTGCTCTCGTTCACGCTCACTGCGTCGCTCCAACTGCAGCCGTTCGCGTCGATCACTTCGATGCCATAGCTGCCTGCGGGCAAGCCCGTGCGGTCTTCATTGGTATTGCCATCACTCCATTGGTAGCTGTACGGTGCGGTTCCGGTGATAACGGTCAGGTCGATGGCACCTTCGCTCCCGCCGTTGCACAAGTTGTCCGTGACCGCAGCTTCACCGTCCACACCGGGAGTGCCGGCGACCATGGCGGTTGCGCTTGCGGTGCACCCGTTCACATCGGTGACGGTCACGTCATAGTTGTTCGCAGGCAGGCCGCTGATGTCCTCCTGTGTGGCACCATTGTCCCAGAGGAAGGAGTAGGGTGTACTTCCACCGGTCACGCTCAGGTCCGCACTTCCCACGTTCGCTCCGCAGTTGGCGGGCTGGGTCGTCGTTGATGCAACGAGCAACGGTGGTTCGGTGAGTGTGATACAGTTCTGTGCCGTACAGCCGTTCGCGTCGGTCACGACCAAACAGTATTCGCCGGGTGCCCCACTGACCGTCGCGTCGATGGAGCCATCGCTCATACCTGCGCAGCTGACGTTGTTGCCGTTGTATTGCGACAGAACGAAGGTGTTCGCCAGTGGTGCATCCGGCTGTGTGAGGATCACGTTCGTGAAGAAGGAGCACTGGTTGGCATCGGTCACCACGAGTTCATACGCGTATGTTCCAGCGGGTAAACCAGTGATGTCCTCCGTGGCGAATTCAGTGCTATCCGGGCCACGCCATAGGAAGCTGAAGGGTCCGATGCCGCCGTTGATGGTCGCATCGATCCAGCCATCGGCGGACCCGAAACAGCTCACGTTCGTCCCGCTCGGGTAAAGCGATACGTTCAGTGTGGCCTCGATCGCCGTGTTCGGTTCGGAGAGCGTGATGGTGGTATCAAGCGAACATCCCAAGGCGTCGGTTATGCTCACTTGGTAGTCGCCTGCCACGAGCGAGGTGTGATCGAACGCGCTGGAGGAATAGCCGCCGGGACCGGTCACGTTCACACTGAACGGACCATTCCCGCCCTGCGGATCCAGCTCGATCACTCCGGTGCTATCGCCTTGGCATTGGAGATTGTGCTGGCCGTAGAAAGAGAGGTAGGCTCCCGCGTGGAGCGGCATGGGGCCACTGAGGGTCTCCGTATGTGCGATCGGACAGCCGGCCGCGTCCGTGATGGTTACGGTGTAGTCACCGTTTGCGAGACCGGCCAAGTCCTCATCCGTGGAGTTGAATCCGTTCGGCCCGCTCCATGCGAAGGTCATCGGGGTGGCTCCGGCATCAATGGTCGATCAATGGAGCCGTTCGGTGCGCCGCTGCAGTCCGTTCCGTTCACCACGAAGGAGAATTGCATTGCTTCTGGTGCGAGCAAGGTGATCGTATCGTTGCTCACGCAACCGTTGGCATCCATTACCTCCAGCATATAGTTGCCGGCAGCGAGTCCATTGATATCCTCGCTCGTGGAGCCGAACCCGTTGGGACCGCTCCAGCCGATCGCGTATTGTGGTGTGCCGCCGGAAATGGCGAGGTCGATGGAACCCTCGTTCCCTGAACACCCAACTTGGAAGCCGGCACCTGCATCACTCAGCAACACCGTTGCATCCAGTGGGAGAGGTTCGTTCAGCGTGATGGACGCGCTCTGTTGACAGCCACTGGCATCGGTGACGATGAGCGTGTATGTGCCTGACGCAAGATCCTGGACCAATACATCCGTGCTCGTGTACCCGTTCGGTCCGCTCCAAGCGAACTGGTAGCCGGGGATACCACCGTTCACTTCGCTCTGGATAGCACCGTTCGATCCTCCTGCGCAGCTGATGTTCATGCCGGCGTTATAGGTGGCCGGGGTCAGTTGCGCAGTGATCGCTGTTGGTTCAGTGACGGTCACTGAAGTGTCGTTCACGCAGCCGTTGGCGTCTGTTATGCTGATCGTGTATGCACCGGCAATGATCCCATTGATCGACCCATTGTTGGAGTTGAAACCGTTCGGACCGGTCCATTCGATCGAGTGCGGCGCCGTTCCTCCACCGACGATCGCGGCGATCGCACCGTCGGACTGTCCGGAGCAACTGATACCGAAGCCGTTCGGATGCACAACGATGCTCGCCGTGATGTCGATCGGTGCCGGCTCCGTGAGTGTCCAGTTACCAATGGCCGTGCAACCGTTCGCATCGGTGATGATGACGGAATGCGTACCAGCGATCGCGCCGGTAAGATCCTCAGTTGTGTCACCATTGCTCCATGCATAGGTGAACGGAGCGATCCCGCCGCTCAGCGTCAAGTCGATGCTTCCGTCGTTCCCGCCAGCGCAAGTGAGGTTGTTACCATTGGTGCTGCCTAGCGCTGAAGCGATGGAGATCGGTGTCGGTGCATTCAAGATCACGAGCGTGTCGGCTGTGCAGCCCAGGGCGTCGGACACGGTCACCTGATAACCGCCCGCAGCTACACTGTCGATGTCTTCTTGTGTGGAGATGAAGCCGAGACCATCCGTCCAAGAGACGTTGAAGGGCGCAGTGCCGCCTGTGATGGTGAGGTCGATGGCCCCATCCGCCGCGCCGGAACAAGAGATGGGTGAGCCATTGTGGGATGAGGTAATGACGGTGAGCAACGGCGGTGCGGAGACGATCACCGAGAAGGTGTCCGTGAGCGTGCAGGCGTTGTCGTCCGTGAGCGTTAGGATGTAGTTGCCTGCTTCAAGGTCGCTGATGTAGGGACTGTTGGAGGTGAAGCTGTTGGGACCGCTCCACGCCAGCGATACGATCCCGGTTCCACCCCCAACGATCGCTTCGATGGAGCCTGTCGTGGATCCCTGGCAAGGAACTGCCGTCACTGTGGCTTGCAGGGTGATCGCATCCGGTTCGACGATCGAGAAGCTGGTATCGAGCGCGCACCCGAAGGCATCGAACACGTGCAGGAAATAGTCCCCGGCACCGAGGTTGGTCACATCCTCGATACCCGTGCTGTTCCCGAAGGAGTCGCTCCACTGATAGGTATAGGGTGCTTGACCACCGCTCATCGTCACATCGGCCGCTGCATCTTCCACCTCGCCGCAGCGCATTGCCGTGATAGCCAGGTCCATGACCAAGGGGCTTGCTGGGCCGCCGATACCAACAGGTACGAACTTGGTGGTGTCGCATCCGTTGTTGTCTGAAACTGCGACCAGATAGGTGCCCGCTTCAAGGCCGGTTGCCGTTGGTCCCGTTTGCGGGGGTACCGTGTTCCATACGTAGGAGAAGGAATTGCTGCCTCCGCTTGCGCTGATCGTCGCGGAACCATCATTGCCACCAAAGCAGCTCACATTGCTATGGTCTTCCACGACCGCGTGGATCTCGTCGTTGGGCCCGAGGATCTCAACGCTCGCGCTTGCCGTGCATCCGTTCGCATCCGTAGCGGTCACCGTGTAGGTCCCGGCCACCAGGTCGGTTGCAATGGGTCCTGTTTGCGGAGGTATGCAATCCCACGCATAGCTGTAGGTGGGAGTGCCGTCGCTCCCATCGGCTGTAGCACTGCCTTGGGCCGCACCGGAGCACAACACGTTGGTGTGGTCCGTGATCAGCACGCTCAGCGGTAAAGCGGGTCCGCCGATGGTCGCAGTGGCTGGAGTGCTGCAGCCGAAGGCATCGGTCACCACAACGCTCCACATCCCGGCCGCCAGATCGCTCGCCGTAGCGCTCGTTTGCACCGGGCTGGTGTTCCAAGCATAGCTGTACGGTGCGCCACCGCCGTTCGGGATCACAGTAGCACTGCCGCTGAAGTCCCCTGCGCAGAGTTCGTTGGTGATGTTCGGATCGATCGTGGCGGTCAGCGGGTTCAAGGGGCCGTCAATGACAACGTCAATGTTCGTTTGGCAGCCATCGGCGTGCTGTGCTGTTGCGGTATAGGTCCCTGGTGCAAGTCCTGATACGGTCGCTCCGATCTGCATTGGAACGGTGTTCCACTCGATGACCATCACGCTCGCGCCACCAGTGATCTCGATCGTCGCATTGCCGATGTTGTCACCGAAACAGGTGACGTTCGTCTGCGACAGGATGGAAGCAGAGGAAGTGCCGGGCTGGCTTATGTCGATGTCCGAGCTGGCAATGCAACCGTTCGCGTCCATCGCTGTTACGGTGTAGTTACCGCTGGTGCTGAAAATCGCCGTAGCGATGTTCTGTGCGGGCGTCGTGTTCCACTCGTAGGTGTACGGCCCGCTTCCTCCAACGGCCAACGCAGTTGCAGTTCCATCTTCCTGTGCCTGTCCCTGGCAGTTGCGTATGTTGTTCGCTGCGACGAACGACAGGCCAAGTGCCGATGGTTCAGTGATCGTCACGTTACCGACCGAGGTGCAGCCGTAACCGTCAGTTATCGTTACCGAGTAGTTCCCGGGTTCCAGTCCTGAAACGGATGCGCTGTTCTGCGCAGGCGTTGTGTTCCACGCGTAATTGAAAGGAGGCATGCCGCCGGTGATGGCCGCGGTTGCAGCACCGTTGTTCGATCCGAAGCAGGAGATCTGCTGAACGCTTGTAATGGTCGGCTGCAAGGCATCCGGTTGCGTCATGTTGAACGATCCACCCGCGGTGCAACCGTTGGCGTCGGTCACGAGCACGTTGTAGGTGCCTGCACTCAGATCAACGATGTCCTCGTTCGTTGAGGCATATCCGTTGGGGCCGCTCCATGCGGTCGAATAGGGGCCTGTCCCACCAGTGATCCCCAGGTTGATCGATCCCGTGCTTCCGCCAAAGCAGGCGATGTTCTGTCCGAAGGCGAGGATGCTGGGAGCAAGTGTTATCGCCAGCGCCTGCGGTGCGGAAACGTTGAAGCTCTGCACATGCGCGCAGTTCGCGCCATCGCCCACGCTCACGGTGTAGGTGCCCGCTCCGATGTTCACCAGGTCTTCAGAAGTGGCCGCGTATCCGTTCGGTCCTGTCCATAGGAAGGTGTAGGGCGCAACCCCGCCGTTCACATCCAGGTTGAGTACGCCGTTGTCTCCTCCGTTGCAAAGTGGTGCGGTCGTGTTGGCGCTCAACTCAATGGAACTCACCGTCACGGTCGTGCTCAATGTTTCCGTGCAGGTACCCGCACTCACCGTCACCGTGTAGTTCGAAGTGGACGATGGTGATGCCATCGGGTTTGCGACCGCAGCATCGTTTAGTGCGTTGGCAGGGCTCCACGCGTAGGACAGGCCACCGCTAGCGACCAGTTGGGCTTGACCTCCTGCGCATATCGGAGTGGGTGTGCTCACCGTGGCGAAAAGCGAATCCTGGATGCCAAGTGTGAGACTATCGACATAATAATTGGGGCATGCGGAGATGCTGAGGTACACCTTCACCTCCTCGGTACCCTCCAGTGCACCGTCGGCGATCGGGTCGATCGTGACATCCACGCTCGCTGCGTTCGCCGGGATCGTGGCGGTCTTCGCCACGAGCGCGTCGGGGTCATTGCCTATGAGCGGATAGTCCAAGCCATTGACCGCCGTGCCCATGAGGAAGTAGGGCACATCGAGCGGCTGGTTCGTCACGTTCTGACGGGTGAATCGGATGGTGCCGGCATTGCAGCCTTCCACCATGTGGGCCATGCCACTGGCGGTGAGGGATGACATCGTCACGGCATTGCTTTCAATGCGTTCAATGAGCACCCCGCTGTCCAGTTTGCGGTCGGAGGCATCCGCAACGATCAGTTTGAGGTGGTAGGTCTGGCAAGGCTGCACTGCGGCGACAGCCTGCAGGTTCCGCGTGATACCATCGTACTGCACCTGCGAACCGCCTGCGTTATCGAGGTAGTGGACCGTGTTCGATCCGTTGTTCACGTTGTTGATCGTTACGGCCTGGGTGCTGTTGGGGATCAACGCGATGTTGTGATCGCTTCCAATGCCAGCATCGCCGGTGATGCCGGGTCCGCTGATGAAGAAGCCGAACACATCGTTGTATTGTGAGCCGACCCACTCGTTGTATTCTTCGCTGGCGAAGGTGAAGTCGAAGGTCAACGAATCACCGCCGGGGATCACATCGAATTCGAAGCGGCAGGCATCGTGCGTGGTTCGGCCGGTGACCACATCGAGGAGCGCGCTGCCGGGTCGGTATTGTTGGAAGGATCTGTTCGAGACGTTGTTGGGGCCAATGGCGTTCTCGATCGTTCCACTGGTGAGGATGATGCCCTCGTTGATATCGAGCAGACTGCCTGTGTAACTGAACTCACCGAAGCCATCGGTATGGCAATCGATGACCGGGTTGGCGATGCGAACTCCGTTGCCCGCGATGGCTTGGGCGAGCTGCAGCGGATCGGTTTGTGGGTTCACCGCCAATTGGGCGGAAGAGGTTCCGGTCAACGCGACGAGACCGCCCAAGAGGACGGCCCTGATCTGCTTGGCCCTGAGGTTCATCGCGCTCATCGGTTACGGGCTTCGGCACAAGCCGCTTCCGCATCGGCAAGGCTGAGTGGTATTTCGAGGATGCGCTCGCGGTGCGTGCGTGCTTCGAGCACATTGGCGACGCTCAGCACCACAGCATCGCGGTTCCTGTTCGGTGTGGGTTCGAAGACCATCACCCCGGCGGGTACACAGGCGAATGCCATCCGGGCCTCACCGGTCCGGGCCAGTTCATGCACCACGGCGTCGCGTTCCTCACTGGTGAGGCCGGCGACCCGCACAGCATACAGGGATGGTTCCGTGGCTTGGGCATGCCCGACCTGTTGCAGGCCGAACACCAGCAGCGTGGCTGCCAGCAAGCGGTTTAAAACAGTGCTCCTCATGGTCCGTCGGTTCAGGAGGTCCGGCACGGATGAGTGGTCCGTACCGCCTTTCTGATCGGCGGTTTATACCCGAATGGAGCGGGGAATGTTACCGGTCGGGCCTAGGTCGTGCGTTGCCTCAGGACTGCGTGCAGTACGATGCCCGTGGCCACGCTCACATTGAGCGAGCCGATGGACCCCACCATGGGGATGCGCACGAGTTCATCCGCCATGCGCAGGACGGGGTCGGAGATACCAACGTCCTCGGCACCCATCACAACCACAAGTGGGCCTTTCAGGTCTGCTTCGTCCAGTGCTTTTGCGCCCTTTTCCGAGAGGGCAACGATACGCGTGCCTTGGTCCTTTGCCCGTCGGAGCCCATCGGTAAGGCGCGATACCCGGCAAACCGGCTTCCGCACCAACGCTCCTGCGCTGCTTTTCACGGCATCCTCGCCCAAGCGGGCAGTGCCCTGCTTCGGAACCAACAGGGCGTGCGCCCCGAAGCACTCTGCACTACGGGCGATCGCCCCCAAGTTGCGCACATCGGTCACGCTATCCAGCGCGATGATCAACGGCGTTTCACCCAGCTCGTAAGCCCTGGTGATCACCTCGTCCAGATCTTGTTCTTCCACCTGGCAGATGAGGGCGATGACACCTTGGTGCTCGGTTTTCGTCAGGCGGTCCAGTTTCTCCACCGGCACGGGTTGCCAGGGAATGCCACGGTCCAGCGCGAGCTGACGGATCTCCTTGATGCCATCACCACCGGCCTCACGGCGCAGGAGGATCTTCTCCACGTTGGCGCCCGCACGTAATGCTTCGATCACCGGCCATACGCCACATACGAGGTCTTTGGATGCCATGCGGCGAAGGTCGGGCTTGGAAGAGCAGTTGTCACCCTGAGCCTGCCGAAGGGGACCATCGAGCGCCAGGATCCTGTATTGGGCGGTTCGACAGGCCCACCGCGACAAGCTCCCCTAGTTCTGATAGATCCTGCCGTTCCGCCAGCTCTCCACGTTGCGATACCAAGCACCCTTGAGCATGGGGTCGCGGTCCAGCACAAGATCGTTATCGCTGAAGGCGCTCTTGCGCTTCACGAAGTTGAAGGTGAGGCTCATCAGGTTGTTCTCCTCGCCGTAGATCCAGGACTCGTTGTTCTGGGTCTTGTAGATCGTGGTGGGTGTGCCGAAAATGATGTGCACCAGTCCACGGTCCGTTCTCCATCCTTCCACAAGCGCGCTGAAATGGCGATTGGCGTTCTCCACGCGACCATAGTAGATGCGGATGGCTTCGCGCGCGCGTTCGCGATCGCCTGAGGCGTCCATCCAAAAACGCTCCACCGCCTTGCGCAGATCGGGCGCAGCGGCCATGCGATCGTACTCCTGCATGCTGGTGATGTAGCGCAATGGTTTCAGCATGTCGATACCCTGGTCCACGAAGGGATAGCTCTGCTCCAGCACGAAGAGCGAAAAATGCGCACCTGGGGCACCTGCCGAGGTATCGGCTACGAAGTGGTAGATGCCCGGTTGGGCGGGAGCGAAGAGGAAGCGACCATCGTGGTCCACGGTAACAAGGAAGGTGCTGTCGGTTGCAGGGTCGGTATGGTCACCACTGGAACCCGCGAAAACCGGTGTGGGCAGCGCTGGGCTGTTCGGGTGATGGCTTCCCAACAACGTGCGACCGGCAAGCAGATCGCACCTCACCCTTACGGCCTGACCCGTTACCAAGTGATCGTCGAAATACGGCAGTCCGTTGGTCGTGTCCGAAGGCATGAAGTACTGCCGCGATCCATTCACGTCGCGTTCCACACGCAGAACAAGGGAGCTCTCTGTGTCCCTGTTCAGATCGCGGGCTGTTACACGCAGAATGAACGCGCGTCCTTCACTGCTGCGCAACTCCATGCTGCCGATGAGCTCGCGTTCCTCGTTGGTGTCAGTGGTCTTGTCCTGGATCAACGTGCTTGAACTGTCCAGGAGCTGCTTCGAGCCCCAGTCGGCGAAGGACTCGTAGTGTACGCGAACCACGGCACGGTAAGGACCACCGCCGCCATCGCTCTTGTACAGCAGGTCGCGCGTGTTCAGCTTGTAGTACACCGTGCTTTGCTCGGCCGTGGTGTGGAACACCCGCGCGCTCAGTCGCAGTTGCGAAGTGCCCTTTCCGTACAAGGCTACTTGGTTGTCGCGCTGCATCGCTTGCGGCGAGGAGCCACAGGAAGCCATCAGCAGCGCAACAAGCAGTATGAGGAGCGCTTTCATCGATTCACTCTTCCAACGATCGTTGGAGCAATTTATCGTGCAAGTTCTTGTTCGTCTTTGCGCCGAGCTCCTTGAGCATTTCGACCTGGCGAACGAGATTGCCCGGTCCCTCGCTCAACTTGCCAACGGCTCGCTCGTAGCTGTCCTTCGCATCGTTCACGTGCTTGCCGATGCGTCCGAGATCCTCGGTGAAGCCCACGAATTTCTCATAGAGCGCGCCAGCTCGCTCTGCGATGGCCATGTGGTTCTTTGCAACGCGCTCGTTCTTCCAAATGCCGTGGATCGTGCGCAAGGTGGCCATCAACGTGCTGTGCGTCACCATCACCACTTGGCGATCGTACGCCTCTTGGAAGATCTCCGGTCGCTCGCGCAGTGCCAGCAGGAAAGCCGGTTCGATCGGCACGAACATCAACACGAAGTCCACGCTGTTCACATTGTACAGTCGGGTGTAATCCTTGTCTGAAAGTCCGCGAGCATGATTACGCAGGCTTTCCACGTGCAGCTTCAGCAAGCGATCCTTATCAACGGTGTCCGTCGCTGAGGCGAACGCTTCATAGTGCAACAAGGACACCTTGCTGTCAATGATCAGGTGTTTGTCTTCGGGAAGGAAGATCACGGCATCCGGACGCAAGCGTGAGCCATCCGCGAGCGTGGTGCTTTCTTGCATGCTGTACTCCTGGCCGGGCAACAATCCCGAACTCTCCAGGAGTTTCTCCAAGATCATTTCACCCCAAGCGCCTTGAGATTGCGAGTCACCCTTGAGCGCCTTCGTGAGGTTGTCGGCGTCCTTGCTCAAGCGTGTGTTCTGCTCCACCAGCTTGGCCAGTTCGCTCTTCAACTGGAAGCGCTCCTTGCCTTCGGTCTCATAGGCTTTGCGCACCTGCTCCTCGAAGTCCTTGATCTTGTCGTGCAGCGGTTTGAGGATGGTGCCGAGCTTCTCTTGTTGCTGTTCGTTCAACTCCTTGCCGCGTTGTGAGAGCAATCGGTTCGCGATGTTCTCGAACTCAGTGGTCATGCGCGCCTGCAATTGCTCCAACTCGGCCTTCTGTTCTTCCAAGCGTTTGGCCAACCCACGACCGCGTTCCTGTTCGCCGGCGAGTTGCCCGTTCAATTGCATGGCTTCGCGCGTCTGCTCATCCAAGCGCCGCTGCAGATCGGCTTTTTCCCGTTCATGCAACTCGCGGACGGGTGCCAGCACATCGCCGCTTCGTTGCCTCAACCACCATGCATAGCCGACTGCGCCGAGCAGGATCCCAGCGAAAAGTCCGAGGAGCAGGCTGGTGGGTTCCATGGGTGTACGAAGGTAGGGATGGGGTATCCCTCAATTGTCCAGCACCACGACCAGCGTCCCCACGGCAACACCCTCGTACAGTTCGATCACATCGGCGTTACGCATGCGGATGCAGCCCATGCTGCTTGGCGTTCCGACGGATCCTTCGTTGGCCGTGCCGTGGATGTAGATGAAGCGCTCATGGCTGTCCACGTCGTCTCCCTGGTTCACGCCTGGTTCCAATCCACTCAGCCAAAGGATGCGCGAGGTGATCCAGTCGTTGTCCTTTCCAGCAAAGTCGGGATCGGCGAACTGCCCCGTGAATTCGCGGTCCTTCAAGATGCCGAGCGGCGGCACATCATCCCCGAACTTCTCGCTCACGCGATGCAGGCCGGTGGGTGTTCGATAGGTGTCCACCTTGGCCCCAAGCCCTTTGCTTGCCGTGGCGATGGGGTATTCGGCGATGAGACCGCCATCGCGCACATGGAAAAGCCGCTGGCGGCGCACGGAAACATAGAGCAGATCGGCACTTAGGTCTTGCCCGGCATAACGCACTTCCATGTACTCCATGAGCAGGTCGATGAGGCCTTGCTTGGGGTGTGCCATGGATGCGGGTGCTTGTGAACTCGCGTCCGAAAGCGGGCCGACGAAAAGAGCGAAAAGAGGTAGTGCCGCACTTCACAAAGGTGGAATACGTCGCGCTCTTATTTCAGAACAAGCTCGTGAAACCGAAGTGCACCTTACCGCCACGCAAGAGGATCGGGTTCTCGAACTGCTGCCCTAGCGCATAGGTGATGCTGAAGAGCCCGGCCTTGGTCTCGAAACTCGTACCCAAGCCGAAGCCACGTGGTGTGTCCGTGACGAGTTGCTCTTGTGCCGCGTCCTCCCACCATGCTTGGTCCACAAAAAGGAAGAAGTTGGCGTTCTCCTCGTAAACGAAACGGTATTCCAAGGTGCCTATCGCGTACGACGAACAGTAGATCGACGCTTCGTCCGCACCACGTAAGGTCTTGAGCCCTCCGATACGATAGAGCTCGTTGCGGTAGAGGTCGCCGTTCACCATCCACCCGCCCTGGCCTGCGAAACGGATCGTGCTTCTTCGGCGGATCTGCAGGTGCGCTACCGCCTTGCCATCCAACTCGTATTGCACAGTGCGGATGGTGGGCGACTGGACATCCTGTCCGATCGTAGCGGTGGTGGTGCGCTTGTTCCCTGCGGATCCTTCCAGCTGCACGCTGTGGCCGCGACGTGGGTTGAAGCGGTAGTCGAAACGTTCCCGCTGTATGCCGAGGCCGTAGCTCAGCACGTTCACATCCGCGAGGCCCACGGCAGAGAACGTGTTGCGTCCAAGCCGCTCACTGCTTTTGGTGTTCACGAAGAGGCTCACCTTGTCACCCCGCAAAAGCAGGTATTCCAACGCGCCACGCGCACTCACCTCCAGGAAGGTGGTGTCGCGCTTGAAGAGCTTCAAACTCGCATCCACGCCGAAAGGTGTATTGAGCACGAAGGGAAGGTTGAAGCGCACCTTCAGGTCCTGGGTGGCATCGGCGAGACTGCGCCAGTTGAGGTCGATGGCCTCACCGCGTTTGAGCGCGTTGCGCAAGCGCAGATCGAGGTCGCCGGTGAGCTTGACCTTGCCGGTGTTCGGATCGGGCTGCACGCCCAGTATGCCATTGATACTGCTGGCCTTCTTGGCATCGAGGAAGAGGAAGAGCTTGTTGCGTTCCGGCGTGAATTGCACATAGGGTCGTTGTCGCTGCGTGACGAAGGGCATCTCGCGCACGCGCAGTTCCACGGCGCGCACGAGCGATTCGTTGTACAGGTCGCCGGGCCGAATGCCGATCAACGACTGCAAGTAGCGTGGATTGGTCTTCGCTGTGCCGCGCACGAGCACGCTGTCCAATTTCACCAGCCGACCCTTGTCCAGAAGAACGCTTGCCGTGAGTCCATCTCCCGAGTGCCGGAGGCTGTCCAGCTTCACGCGAGCGAAGGGATAGCCATTGTCCTCGCAACGTTCCAGGAGGTCCTCGAAGAGCCGCTGCACGCTCTTGGGGTCCACCGGCCTTTCGTTGTAAAGCTTCTCGCGAAAACGGGCTTCGCTGGCGATCTCCACCGGAATGCCGGAACCGCTCAGACGCGCCCAGCGGTATGCCCTGCCAACAGTTAGCGGGCAGGTGGTGGTAGTGCTATCCCGATGGCAACTGTCTATGCTGGCCTCCAAGTAACCCTGGCCATGCAGAAATGCGATCTGTTGCGTGATCGCTGACGGGACCTGTTCCACGGAACCTACTTCCACCGGCCGCGACCAGCGATCGGGTAGTTCCTGGTCACTGGTGAAGACCACCTTGTGCTTTTGTCCATGGGCTGCCAGCCCCATGAGCACGATCGTGGTCACGACAGCAGAACGAGCAGTGTTCGATGTTCCCCTCAAAGCTTCCAATCGATCGGGGGCTTGCCTTGTGCCACCAGTAGTTCGTTCACCTGCCCGAAATGGCCGCAACCGATGAAGCCACGATGAGCGGAAAGCGGCGAGGGATGAGGGGCCTTCAAGATGTAGTGCCGCTGAACGTCGATGAGCGTTTCCTTCTGTTGTGCGAAACGACCCCATAACAGGAAGACGAGTCCCTCATGTGCTTCAGAGACCCGCTGGATGGCGGCATCGGTGAAACGCTCCCAGCCCTTGCCTTGGTGTGAGCCCGCCTGTTCCGCCCGTACGGTAAGGGTGGCGTTCAGGAGCAGAACTCCTTGGTCCGCCCATGGGGTCAGGTCGCCCGAGGGGGGGGCAGGAATTCCCAGATCACGGGTGATCTCTGCGAAGATGTTGTGCAAGGAGGGTGGTGGGGGTATGCCAACCGGGACCGAGAAACAGAGACCGTGCGCCTGCCCGGGACCGTGGTAGGGGTCCTGGCCCAGGATCACCACCCGCACATCATGGAAGGCCGTGTGTTTGAAGGCGTTGAAGATGTCCCGGCCCTTGGGGTAAACCGTGTGGGCTGCACGTTCTGCCACAAGGAATGCTTTCAGTTCGGCGAAATAGGGTGCCCCGAACTCGGCTTCGAGGGCTTCGTACCAGCCTTCACCAATATCCGGACGGGTTTTTGCGTTCTCTTGTTCAGCCATGGTTCCGAAGCGCCCCGAAAGATCGACAGCAATGGTGTTGAAACATTCTGGATCAGCCTACGTTCCGACGGCTAACTTTGGCCGCGTTGTAAGCGTTCAAAGTCCCACAACACGGACAAAAACGACCGAACGATGAAAAAGGTGCTCTTGGTACTCGCGGTAGTGGTAATATCCAGCATGGTGCTCAGCTCCTGCGGATCCACTGCGGGCTGCCCCGCGTACGGCAAGGTGACCAAGGTCCCCGCAGAACAGCGCGGATAGGTCCCGTCCTTCTCAAGAACTTCCAAGCCCCGACGAAAGTCGGGGCTTACCTGTTTTCAGTGGTAGGTAAAGTGTATGTCCTGGACCAGGTCCGGGTGAAGGCTCACAGCCACCGGACAGCTATGCGCGGTCTGCTCCATCAACTCCCTTTCGGCGGCTCCAAGGGTGGAACCATCCAACTCCAGATGCACTTCCACCCGTTGCACCCTTCGGGGCCCGGAAGCCATGTGTTTCACCACGCGGGCCTTTACGCCTTGGAGCACAATGCCCTTGTCCCGTGCCACGATATCCATGGTGGTGATCATGCAGGCGGCAAGGGAGGTAGCGAGCAGATCCGTAGGAGAGAAGGCCTCCCCCCGGCCCTTGTTGTCCACTGGTGCGTCCGTATTGAAGTGCTGGCCGCTGCGGACATGGGTGGCTTCGGTGCGCAGGTCGCCGAGGTAATTGACGTGGGCGGTATCCATTTCAGGTACTTGGAGAGGGCAAGGTAACGTTGAGCTACTAGGGCCCTAGGTGCCGTAGTTTTGCTCACCCTTCGCACATGCGCTACCTGCTGCTTCCGCTCCTGTTCCTATCGCTGGGACAAGCGCTTTTGGCGCAACAAGGGATCTATGATGAAACGCGCGTGCCCTTCCGCCGCGAGATCTATGGCGGTGTCATGGTCCATGGCGATGGTTGGGGACTGAATTTCTATTACGCGAAGCACCGCAATGCGATCGACCGCACGCTCTACGGTATGGAGGTGGTCGGCATGAAGCACCCCAAGGAGGTGAAGAGCTTCAACCCTTACTACGAGGATTCACGCGGCTACTTCTACGGCAAGAGCAATGCGATGCTGATCGTGCGACCCACCTACGGGAAGAAGCACCAGATCACCGACAAGATCCGCCGCACCGGAGTTGAATTGAACTATGTATGGGGAATAGGGCCGTCGCTTGGTTTGGCCAAACCGGTATACCTGCAGATCGGCAAGCCGGACAACATTCCGTACGAGACCTTCGTGACCGAACGCTATGACCCGGCGGTGCACAACGTGCAGAACATCTATGGCCGTGCTTCGTGGTTCAAAGGGTTCGGAGAGATGAAGCTATACCCTGGTGGGTTCGCTCGCGCAGGTCTCAACTTCGAATACTCGGGCCAGACCACCGGCATCAAAGCGATCGAAGTGGGCTTGAGCATGGACGCTTATCCCGTGGTGGTTCCCATCATGGCCGAGCTTGAGGGAGTGCAGAACAAGCAGTTCTTCTTCGAGTTCTATGTGAACCTCCTCTTCGGCAAGAAGTACGTGCAATGAGCGAGACGAACTTGGTGGAAGGGCAGGTGCGCGTGAAGAAGCCCGACTGGTTGCGCGTGAAACTACCCACCGGCGAGAGCTACCGGAAGGTTCGCGAGATCGTGGGTGAGCACAAGCTGCATACAATCTGCCAGAGCGGAAACTGTCCCAACATGGGCGAATGCTGGGGCGCGGGCACGGCAACCTTCATGATACTCGGCAATGTCTGCACCCGTAGCTGCGGCTTCTGTTCCGTGGCCACAGGAAGACCTGAGGCTGTAGATCCGTTCGAGCCGGCGCGCGTCGCCCGCAGTGTTGAATTGATGGGACTTAAGCATTGTGTGATCACCAGTGTGGACCGCGATGATCTGAAGGATGGCGGGAGCGATATCTGGGCCAGGACGATCCGTGCCATTCGTCGTCGTACACCGGGCACCACCATGGAGACGCTGATCCCGGATTTCCAAGGCAAGTGGGAGAACCTCGCAGTTGTAACGGATGCAGCGCCCGACATTCTATCGCACAACTTGGAAACGGTGCGCCGCCTCACAAAGCAAGTGCGTGTGCAGGCCAAGTACGATCGTAGTTTGGAGGTGCTCATGCGCTCGAAACGCGCGGGGCTTCGCACCAAGAGCGGCATCATGCTCGGCTTGGGCGAAGAAGATCACGAAGTGGAGGAAAGCATGGACGACCTGCGTGCGGTCGGCGTGGACATCCTGACGCTCGGCCAGTACCTGCAACCCACCAAGGCGCACCTGCCCGTGCAGGAGTTCATCCACCCGGACCGATTCGCGCGCCTCAAGGTCATCGGCATGGAAAAGGGGTTCCGCTACGTGGAGAGCGGCCCGCTCGTACGTAGCAGTTACCACGCGGAGAAGCACCTGTTCTGAGGTGGGAGCCGCGATCCGTTCCCAACGTTTTACTACAGCCTTATCATGTCCCTTCGCATCGCCATCAATGGATTTGGTCGCATCGGTCGTGTAACCGCGCGCTTGCTCCTACAACGCAACGACATCGAACTGGTCGCGGTGAACGACCTGACGGATACCCGCACGCTCGCGCACCTGTTCAAGTACGACTCGGTGCATGGCGTGTTCGCGGGTGAGGTGGGCCACGATCCCGAGCACCTGATCCTTGGAGGGAAGAAGGTCAAGGCGTACGCGGTGAAGGACCCTTCACAACTCCCATGGAAGGCGCTCGGTATCGATGTCGTGATCGAGTGCACGGGTTTCTTCCTCTCTCGCGAGCTGGCCTCCTTGCATTTGAAAGCTGGGGCGAAGAAGGTGATACTCTCAGCTCCGGCGAAGGATGCCGATATCAAGAGCGTTGTGCTCGGTGTGAACGAGCATACGCTCGATGGCTCCGAGACCATCATCAGCAATGCGAGCTGCACCACGAACTGTGCGGCACCGATGATCATGGCCGTAAAAGAGCTGTGTGGCATCGAGGACGGCTTCATCACCACCGTGCACAGTTACACCGGTGATCAACGCCTGCATGATGCGCCGCACAAGGATCTGCGCCGTGCCCGTGCCGCCACCGTGAGCATGGTGCCTACCACCACCGGTGCGGCTAAGGCCATCACACGCATTTTTCCTGAACTCGAAGGACGACTGGGCGGTGGCGGGATCCGTGTTCCTGTTCCCGATGGCTCCATCACGGATATCACCTGTCACGTGAAGACGCTTCGAACTGCCGAGGAGATCAACGCGTACTTCAAACAACTTGCCGAAGGAAAGTTGAAGGGGATCTTGCGCTACACCGAGGATCCCATCGTGAGCGTGGATATCGTGGGTGATCCCCACAGCTGCATTTTCGATGCACAGCTCACTAGCGTAGTGGGCAACTTGGTGAAGGTCATGGGCTGGTACGACAACGAGTACGGCTACAGCAGCCGCTTGGTGGACTTGGTGGTGTTGCTGGGGAAGAAATAGCCCTAGGCAGCCGGTCCTCCTGTGATCCGCAGGTCACCGCTCAACGGACCATCGCTCATGCGCTTCATCAGCTTCAACTCGGTACCGTCGAAGCTGGCATAGGTGAAGTAGGTGATCCAATCACCCAGGTTCACATAGCGAGAGCCGGGAGCCACTTCCATGTCGATGGGTAGGTGGCGATGCCCGAAGACCATGTAGTCGTACCGGTCCTTTTTCAGTTCGTCCCGGCAGTATTGGACCAGCCACTCCTTGTCCTCGCCGAGCCACTTGCGGTCGTTCTCGTAGCTCTTCTTCCGGCTCTGTGCGCTCAGCGCATCCCCCAGCCACAACCCGAAGTTCGGATGCAATCGCGCGAACAACCATTGGCACACCGGGTTCCGGAAAACGCTCTTGATGAACTTGTACCCATGATCGCCCGGCCCAAGGCCATCGCCGTGGCCGAGGTAGAACATCTTGCCTGCGATGGTGCGGACCATCGGTTCGCGATGCACGATCGCTCCCGTCTCTTTGGGCACGTAGTCGAAGATCCACATGTCGTGGTTGCCGATGAAGAGGTGCACCGGGATACCACGGTCCGTTAGTTCCGCCATCTTACCGAGCAAGCGCAAATGACCACGCGGCACCGCACGGCGGTATTCGAACCAGAAGTCGAAGAGGTCGCCGAGCAGGATGATCTCTTCCGCGTCCTTCGCAGCCTCGTCCAGGAAAGCGACGATCCGCTTCTCCCGGGCAAGGCTGCTCGCTGCATCAGGCACTCCCAAGTGGAAGTCGCTGAGGAAGTGGATGCGTTTGCCGGGCGTCATCAGGGCCGCAAGTTCCGGAGAAGTCGCGTAGGGTCGAGTTTCTCCAACGCTATCACGAAACGGATCCGGTCGCTCACGCTGCGTTCGAGGTACTCCTCCTCATCGGCGATGCGCTGCGAAACGAAGAGCGGGAACCAGATCTCCAGCACGTCCTTGATGACCGGCAGGCCTACACCTGCTTCGATATAAGCAGCAGCGCTCGTGCTCTTGCCATCCTGGTCCACCTTGGTGATGGGCACCCAACCAGCTGTGGCGAAGAAGGCCAGGGGTAACTTGAAGGGCATGTCCAATTCAGCACCCACGGATGCGATCCACGTATCGCTGCCTCCTTGCAGGAACGGTGTCTTGAAGGCTCCCTGTTGCTTGTTGAACTGGCGTCCGGTGAAGTCCTTCGTGGCGCCACGTTCGAAGTAGGCGTGGTCGTAGAGCATGTCCTCAGGCCCCCAGGTGAGACCCCATGCGTCGAGCCCGTTGGTGAGGAAGTCTCCGCCTTTGTAGAGGAATGATCCCGCGAAAGCCCGTACACGGAACTGTTTGTTGCGGGTGTTGTACGCGAAGGCCTGCTTCATCTCCACGGAACCGCGCAACCAGTCTTCCGCAGCGGTGAGGGTGGTGGTGATCGAGGATGGATGCAACTTCCGCGCGTCCGCCATGGAGTGCTGTAGTTCAACGTAGTCCTGCGAAGTCTTGTAGTGATGGACCACTTCATCATCGGATGTGAACTCCGAAGCGTTCCATATCCGGATGCCTCGAAGCCCGATCGTGTGCGCCCAAGGACGGGTGAGCGGATCACGCTTCAGGTCGAAGCGCACGGATGGTGAAAGTTTCTCATACCACGCCACGGCATCATGATCATGGAAGGTGCCGGAGGTTCTTCCGCTCAAGCCCACGTGGATGTTCTGGAACGATCTGCTCCGGATGCGATCGAAGTGGTGCTCGATCCGCGCGCCACCCACCAAGCGTTCGCTACCAAAGGCGTAGAGCGGTGCCAGCACCCACTCCGTGCGCTGCGAGGGGAAGGTGGTGTTGCGCAACGCAAAGCCCACCTGCCATCCATCATGTCCGTTCCAAGCTGGAAGAAGGGAGTAGTAAAGGGAACTGCGGTCGTTCCGCTCCAAGCCCATGAGCGACTCCAACTTGGGCGCCCACCAACGCTTGAACAAGCCATGTGCGCGCACCTCGTTGTTGCGGCGGTCGATGTCGAGCGTGCGGTTGCCTGCATCGATGCGGATTCGATCGGCTTTGGGCCAGGAGTGTTCATGTCCAACCGTCGCTGAAGTGGACGTGAATCATCGTTACCCAGTGCACCCGTCCAGCCCAAGTGCCGTTACCGGGACCTGGCAGCGAATCAAGACCAGTACGCGATGTAAATGCTGGGTCAGTCCTTCAATGTCCGGGCCTTTCATGTCCACTTTCAAGTTCGTGGCGATCAAACATCTCGAACACCCAAGTAGCTTCCTTCGCTTTCCCGCTCGAACGCCTTCCGCATGTCTTTCGGCTGCGGGTGCTTGAACTTCCACTCCTCGTAGTAGGCGTGTATGCATTTGTCCATCGTCTCTTCGCCCAGGTAGGCGAGGAGGTGGTCCATGACCATGGCGGTCTTCATGTACACCATCGTTCCGTAGTTCACGGTGGTGTAGTCGTTGCTGGTGAGCGATAGCGCCTGATCGAGGTTGCGGCGTGCGTTAAAGCGATAGCCCAGTTCGCTCTGCAGCCTGTGGGCATCCGTGGTCCCTTCCGTCAGCTTCTTGAAGCCCGGGATGTCGAGGTTGAATCCGCTGGTGGGATAGCGCTTTCGCATGTAACGCAGCTCCACGAAGCTGTTCATGCCCTCATCCATCCATGCATGATCGCGCTCATTGCTTCCGAGGATCCCATAGAACCAATTGTGCCCAACCTCATGCGCGATCACGTTGTCCAGACTTTCCTTGCTGTCCATGTTGCCGATGATGGTGATCATGGGGTACTCCATGCCACCTCCCGCGCTGATGGTACCATCCACCGCTGTGGCCGCATCGTAGGGATAATCACCAACCCACTGGCTGTAAAGGCGCACGCTCTCGTTGATGTACGTGGTCGCATCGCTCCAGAGCAAGGCGTTCTTCGGCGTGAAGAGCGCCCATGTGGTCACAGGTCGGCCGCTCTTCGGAAGAGCTACGGCGCTTTTACGCACGATGAAGCGTTTGTCCGCGAACCAGCCGAAGTCATGGATCCGGTCCTGCTTGAAACGGATGGTCTTGGTCGTGGGCGCCGATGGTGGAAAAGTGTTCAACCTTGACCGTTGTTTGTCGAGATAGAACCCTTGTGTTTCCGAGTAGGGCACGGTTGCGAGCGAGTCCATCCAAGTGCACTCGCTCTGCTCTTGCAGGATGCCCGTAGCGCCCACCACATAGTTCGAAGGCAGCGTGATGCTCACATCGAAACTGCCGAACTCGCTGTAGAATTCACCGGATGTGAGATAGGGCATGGCGTGCCAGCCGTCGCGGTCGAACACTGCGGGCTTCGGATACCATTGGGTTATGTAGTAGGCCTGATCCGTGTGACCGAGCCGTGAGAATTTGCCGTCGGGGATCTTCACGCGGAAGGGTGTCGCGATCGTGACGCTTCTGCCCGGTGCGAGTGGAGAGGCGAGCTTGATCCAGCCTATGTCCGCATGCTTGGGGTGAAGGCCCCATGCGATCAGGGCACCGTCCGCCGTGAACTTCAAGCTATCGATGTAGCCGCGTTGTTCATCGGATGCGAAGTGCAGGTCGAGATCACCCATGCGATCCAACTGGTCGCACAATGCGGTCTCGCGATCGCGGTAGGCATTCGGCCAGAGATGGATCCACAGGGTGTCCAGCACGACCGGGGAGTTGTTCGTGTAGACGAAGGACTCCAGCGCATGCAACATGTGTGCTTCGTCGTCCAGGCGCACGCTGATGGTGTAGTCCACCTGCTGCTGGAAGTAGTTCTGAGCCATTCCGGAAAAAGGCAGCAGCAAGGCGAAGGGGAGGACCCGGTTCATGCACAGGGATGGATGGCCGAAGGTCGGTGACAGCACGACCGCTCACACAATGCGAGCAGCAATTGGACGAAGATCACGATCAGCTTCCGAGCAAACCGGCGAGCTTGGCCTCGAGGTCTTCACCACGCAAGCCTTTCTCGATGATGTTCCCATCGCGATCCACGAGCACGGTGTACGGGATGCTGCTCACGCCGTATTCCTGCGCGGCGGCGTTGTTCCAGAAGCCGAGATCGCTCACGTGTTTCCATGGAAGGCCATCGTCCTTGATCGCCTTCAACCAAGAGGCGTGGTCGCGGTCCAGCGAGACCCCCAGGATCTCGAAGCCTTTGCCCTTGAAGCGGTCGTACACCCGCTTCACGTTCGGGTTCTCGATGCGGCAAGGGCGGCACCAGCTGGCCCAGAAATCGACGAGCACGACCTTGCCACGCAACTGGCTCAGCGAGAACGTTCCACCCTCGGGCGTTTGTTGGGTGATCTCCGGTGCGGCGCTTCCCAAGGGGAGCAAGTTGCTCAGTCGTTTGGCTTCTTCCTCCTGGAGTTTGATCATGAGCTGCTCTTGCTCGAAGCGGTCCACTTGGTCCCGGAACATGGTGAAGAAACTCGAGCGTGGCATGGTCTTGCGCAACCCCTCACGCACCTGTTTGAAGAGTTCGAACTCCTGCTGCATGTTCAGGCGACCGAGGGCGCTGATGGCCACGGGTGATCCACTGTTCTCGCTTGCGATCTGCTTGCAGCGTTCGTAGAACGCTTGATTGGAGGCGTTCAACTCGGCCATGTTCGCCGCGTTGGAGGGATCCGATGCCAGGGCCGTGCGCAAGGCGGCCACCTTGCTCTCATAGCCTTGTGCCTCCTGTTGGAACCGATGCAGCAGTTCGCTGTGCTTGGAGCCTTCCAATTTCGATGGTGTAGCGAGCGACCCACTGGTGGCTCCCACAGAAAGTTCCTCGGCGCTATCGAGCACGACGAGCAATTGTTCGCTACCAACCACCACACGGTAGAAGTCGAGCGGCATGCTCGCCACGTCCATGGCTCCGCTGCCGCTGCCGTCGAGCTTCACCGAATCCACGTGGTAGGGCAGGTTGTTCTCGAAACGGTCGAAGTAGGCCATGGTGCCGGCACCACCGCTAACACGTAGTGAAATGGACCGCGTACCACCATCACCACCAGTGCAGGCGCTGAGCAACAGTATTGCGCAGGAAAGAATGAAGTTCGTCGAACGTGCCATGATCAAGCGTTTTCTTGTTCCAATAGTAGGCGCACCACTTCATTGGCGCGCTTGGGGTCGGCTTTGCCCTTGGTCCCCTTCATCACTTCGCCCATGAAGAGACCGAGCAGGCCCTTGTTGCCTTTGCGATAGGCCTCCACTTTGTCCGGGTAGCGGGCCATGGTCTCACGCATCAGTCCTTCAATGATGTCCTCCGAATGTCCTGCACGAGGTCGTGCTTGGTGGCGAGTTGTTCCGCTGATGTGTCGGTGTCCTCCAGCATCAAGGGGAACAGTTTCTGGCTGGCAATGGTGTGGCTCACCTTTCCGTTATCGATCAGTTCCACCAAACCGGCAAGCCGCTTCGCAGTGATCGGAAATTGCTCCATGGTCAAGCCGCGCTCGTTCACCCAGCTGCGCACATCGCCCATCACCCAATTGGCCGCGCCCTTGTAATTGGAAGTGATGCCGATCAAGGCTTCGTAGTAGAGCGCCGTGGCTTTGTCATCCGTGAGGATGCCGGCATCGTAAGCGCTCAGGCCGAGTTGGGCGGTGTACTTCTCGCGCAACTCGCGAGGTAGCGGCGGCATCGCCTTGCGGATCGCTTCCTTCTCCGTTTCGGAAACGGTGAGCGGCTGCAGGTCGGGTTCGGGGAAATAGCGGTAATCATGCGCAAGTTCCTTGCTGCGCATGCCCACGGTGGTACCCTTGGCCGCATCGAAGGTGCGCGTCTCCATGTGGATCGTGCCGCCCGCCTCCAGTACTTCGCTCTGGCGCTGCGCTTCGTACTCGATCGCGCGCATCACATTGCGGAAGCTGTTCATGTTCTTCACTTCGCACCGCGTACCGAACGGCGTGGTGCCCTTGGCGCGAAGGCTGATGTTCGCATCACAGCGCAAACTGCCTTCTTCCATGTTGCCGTCGCAGATGTCGAGGTAGCGCACCAAGCGCCGTATCTCCACCAGGTAATCGTAGGCCTCTTGTCCACTGCGGATGTCGGGCTCGCTCACGATCTCCACCAATGGAACACCTGCACGGTTCAGGTCCACCAGCGTGTTGAAGGGGTCCACATCGTGGATGCTCTTGCCGGCATCTTCTTCCATGTGGATCCGCGTGATGCCGATCCGTTTCTCACCGCCTTCCACCGGGATCATCACATGACCTTGCGTGCAGATCGGCGTTTGGTCCTGCGTGATCTGGTAGCCCTTGGGCAGATCAGGGTAGAAGTAGTTCTTGCGGGCGTAATGCATCCATGGCGCAATGGTGCAATGCGTAGCAAGGCCGATGCGAACGGCATGCTCGATCACCTTCTTGTTGGCAACGGGCAATGTGCCGGGATGACCCAGCGTGACCACGCTCACGTTCGTGTTGGGGTGATCGCCGTACGCGTTGGCGTCCGTGCTGTATGCTTTGCTGGCGGTGATCAGCTGTGCATGGACCTCCAACCCGACAACGAGGTCCCAACGCTCGCTCCAGTGGCTCATCGAATGCTGGTTTTCACGACCCGCTGCGTGTGCATGGCATCGTTGGAAACCACTTGCACCAGGTAGAGGCCATCGCACAGCGAACTCATGTCCACTTCGAAGGAACTACCACCGATGCTCGTGCTCATGACGGTCGCCCCTGATGCATCAAGCACTTCAACATGTGTGGTCGTCGCTGTGGGTCGCAGGTCAGTGATGGTTACCGGCCCGGTCGTGAGCGTTGGTGAAATGCGGAACTCGGCTGGCCGGGTTGCTTGGGAGGTGCTCGTTGCAATGCTGATGTCCAGCACCCACAAACCCGTTTGCATATCGCTCACGAGCACATGCCCGGAAGGGAGAAAGGGGTAGGTGCCCCATGCGCCGCTATAACTATCGGTGTTGGGTTCCAAGCACGTATCGAAATAGCCGAGCAGCATCGGTTGCAACGGATCGGCAAGGTTCCACAGGTAGTACCCGTCGTAGTAGTAGGCCACGTGCACCAAGTCCCCGGTGAAAAAGGGATTGTGGAGCACCGAGGTCGGATCCACGCCAGTGGTGGCCGTGGAGATGACTTCCATGTCGTTCAATTGTGTTGCATCAACGAACTTGAGCGGGGAACCGTGTGTCTCGTCCGCCATGGCGTAGAGCGTGCCGTCATCGTTCATCCAACCGCTGTGGTTGTATCCCTGATCGGGGTAGTTCGTGAGCGATCCGAGGATCACCGGGTTCTCCACATCGGAGAAGTCCACCACGTGCATGCCATCCTGGTCGTTGGTCCATACGATGTTGTCACGCACAAAGCAGTCATGAACATAGCCGATGGTGGATCCCCACCATGGGATGTCGGCCTCGCAATCGCTCAGGAGCACGGGGTTCGCAGGATCGGCGATGGAGTAAACGGAGAACTGGGTACTGCCACCGTTGGTGTACAGTCGTGCGTTCACCGTATCGATCTGGATGTTGTGTGCGCGAGCGAGGAGCTCATCACTGTCGTAAACCACATGCACGGAGTCAGGTAGGTACTGGAGGTCCATGACCTGCAAGCTGCTCGGTCCTTGGTCGCAGGTGGCAAAGAGATGACCTGCATGCACCTTGTAGTCCCGGTGTATCACGCCTTGGCCGCTGAACCGGCCGGGAACATGGTCCACGAGCACGCTGTTCACGGGGTCGGTCACATCGAACACATGCACACCCAAGGTGCTTCCTAGGAACGCGTACTCGCGACCCTCCTTGGCGTACCCCCACACCTCGTTGTACTGGTTGAAGTACACCTCCACCCCTTCGGGGATGGTCGGGTCGTCCCAATGGAAGAGCTTGCGGACGTTGAGGCTGTCCTGCGCGAATAGCGCGGATAACAACAGCGAAGAAGTGAGGGTGAGCGTGTATCGCATCAGCATTGGGCGATCAATTCCCGCATGATCAGGGTAAGGCTGGGTTCGGCTTTCTCGGCCACGCGTTGCACCATTTCGTGCGTGGTCTTCTCGATGCGGCCTTCAACACCCATGTCCGTGATCACGCTCATGGCGAAACAGGGAAGACCCATGTGCCGTGCTGCGATGACTTCCGGCACTGTGCTCATGCCAACGACATCGCCCCCGATGTTGCGCACATACCGGTACTCGGCCGGGGTCTCCAGCGTGGGGCCGGTAAGTCCCACATAGGTGCCTACTTGCACGGTAATTCCGTTCGCTGCCGCGATCGCTTTCGCACGGGTGATGAAGCTGTGGTCGTAAGGCTCGCTCATGTCCGGGAAGCGCGGCCCAAGTTCGTCGATGTTCTTACCGATGAGCGGATTGGGGAATAGGCAGATGTGGTCGTTCAGGATCATGAGGTCGCCCGTCTCGAAGGCGGCGTTCACTCCGCCGCACGCGTTGCTAACGAACAGACGTTTGATGCCGAGGAATTTCATCACGCGCACGGGCAGCACCACTTCGCCCATGGTCCAGCCTTCGTAAAAATGAAATCGGCCCTGCATGGCCACCACGGGTTTTCCACCCAGTGTGCCGAAGAGGAGTTTGCCAGGGTGTCCTTGGACCGTGCTCACCGGGAATTCGGGAATGTCCTGGTACGCGATCGCGTACTTCACATCGATCTCCTTGCCCAAGCCGCTCAGGCCGGTACCCAGGATGATGCCCGTTTCCGGGACGAAGCCGTTGGTGGCCTTCTTCAGGTGGTCAGCGATGCGCTGGATACGTTGCAACATGGTCGCGGATCAAGGTGGCGAAGCGCCCGGGTTCGTTCAATATCACAGCCCGCATACCGATCACGCCAACAGGGAGGTTCTCCAATGGACTTCCCTTGATCACGGAGCGCAAACGCATGGCGTCCTTTTCCGTGGTGATCAGCAATTTAGGACCGGGCGCGAATGTAGCGTAACGCCCTGCCAGCATGGCCAGATCGGCTTTGCTGAACGGGTGATGGTCCGGGAAGGCCACATGGTCCACGTTCTTGAAGATCCGCCGGGTGTGTTCCAGCAGAGGCGCGGGGTCGGCAATTCCTGTGAAAAGAAGACAGTTGTCCTGGGCGAGACCTGGCCATTCCTGTCCATCGCCCACCAGCCGCTTCGGCTCTTCGTATTCGATCCCGCTGAAGAAGAGTTCCTGGTCCGACCGCAAGCCCAGTCGAGCGCGCCACTGCTCCCGTTCGGGTCCATCGGGTAGGGTACTGCACTTTGTCAATACCACGATCTGTGCGGCCTTGCGGCGTGAAGGCAGATCCCGCAATCGACCAGCGGGCAGTAGATGGTCATCGAACCATGGCTTTTGGAACGTGGTCAGCAGAACGTTGAGGCTTCCGTTCAACCTGCGGTGCTGGAACGCATCATCCAGAAGCACGGCCTTCACTTCGGGTAGCTGCTGTTGTATGGCTTCGATGCACTTCACCCGATCCGCCCCAACGAACACATGCACGAACGGGAATTTTCCTTGATCTGCAGTGGTTCATCGCCAACTGCATCAGCCGTGTCCTGCTCGCTCACTTCGTGGATATGACTGCCCTTGCGCCCATATCCCCGGCTCAATGTTGCAAGTGGCATCGTGTTATCCAGTACGCGGAGCACCAGTTCCAACATCGGAGTCTTTCCGGTGCCACCCAGCGCCAGGTTTCCGATAACGATGCTTGGGCGCGAGGGCCGCACCGATGCTTGGAGGCCGCTGTCATAGAGCGCGTGTCGAACCCAGAGCGCCGCCCCGTACAACCAGGAGAAAGGGAAGAGCAGGAGCCGCAGGACGGACATGGTTACTTTGCCAAGCGCGTCGCGTACCGCAGCGCACGGACAAAGATGAAGATCAAGTACATCGTAGCCGCACTGGAACAATGGGCACCACGCTCCCTGCAGGAAGACTACGATAACAGCGGCTTGCAAGTGGGTGACCCCGAGCGGGAGGTCACCTCGGCCTTGGTTTGTCTGGATTGCACGGAATCCGTTGTGGAAGAAGCATGGAAGCACGGTTGCGGCCTTGTCATCAGCCACCACCCCGTTATTTTCAAAGGCCTGAAAAGCCTTACAGGAAGGGACTATGTGGAACGCACCGTCCTATTGGCCATCAAACACGGTATTGCCATCTATTCCATTCACACCAACTTGGACAATGTGGTTAACGGAGTGAACGGTGAGATCGCCGCGCGCCTGGGTCTAAAGCCGCTCGAAGTATTGGACCCGAAACCAAGGCAGTTGCGCAAGCTGGGCGTCTTTGTGCCGGTAGCTCAAGCGGAGACCCTTCGCAACGCCCTTTTCGCAGCAGGTGCTGGGCACGTTGGTGCTTATGACGAGTGCAGCTTCAGCGTGGAAGGAACCGGTACGTTCCGGGGCGGTGCCGACACGAGCCCCTTTGTTGGGCAGCGGGGGCAACGGCATGTGGAGCCGGAGGTGCGGGTGGAGATGATCTACCGAGTATCAGTGGAGCGCGCTGTTTTGGACGCTATGAGGGCCCATCACCCATACGAAGAGGTGGCCTATGACCTAGTTCCACTGGCCAATACGGACCAGGGCACCGGGAGCGGTCTATTAGGTGCATGGGACCAAGGCATACCCGAGGAGGAGTTCTTGACCAGGCTCAAGGCTGTTTTTGGCTTGAAGTCGGTTCGGCACACCCGGTTGCTGGGGAAACCTGTTCGGCGGGTGGCGCTTTGTGGGGGCTCGGGTGCCTTCCTCCTAGGCAGGGCCAAGGCCTTGGGTGCCGATGCCTTCATCACGGGGGACCTGAAATACCATCAGTATTTCGATGCGGATGGGGACCTGCTCCTGGCCGACATCGGGCACTACGGAAGCGAGCAGTTCACGATGCACTTGGTCCAACGGCGGCTAGGGGAAGTTTTCTCTACATTTGCCGTCCGTTTGACGGAAATCGTCACGGATCCCATATACCATTATTGACCCATGGCGAAGACCGACGTGAAGGCTCCGGCGAAAGTGGAGAAGGCCCCTTCGGAAACCGGCAAGGCCAGCGCCGCTGCCAAGGCTGAGATCACCGTTGCGGAAAAGCTCGTTGAGCTGTTCCGACTGCAACATTTGGATTCACAGGTGGATCGCATCAAGGTCCAGCGTGGCGAATTACCGCTGGAAGTGCAGGACCTTGAGGACGAGGTGGCCGGCTTGGAGACCCGTTTGAAGAAACTCCAGGATGAGTTGGGTGAGGTGGAAACCCAGGTGAGCGACAAACAGAACCTCATCAAGGACGCCAAGGCCCAGATCAAGAAGTACGAGGGCCAGCAAGCCAAGGTGCGTAACAACCGCGAGTACGATTCGCTCACCAAGGAGATCGAGTTCCAGAACCTGGAGATCCAATTGGCGGAGAAGCGCATCAAGGAGGCCAAGGCCCAGATCGACGGCAAGAAGTCAGTCGTCGAAGAGAGCAAGACGCGTCACGATGAGCGCAAGAAGGATCTTGACATCAAGAAGAAGGAGTTGAACGACATCATCGCTGAAACCGAGAAGGAGGAGAAGGACCTGCAGAAGAAGAGCGACGTCGCCTCGAAGCATATCGAAGAGCGCCTTTTGAGCGCCTACCATCGCATCCGGAGCAATAGCCGCAACGGCTTGGCCGTGGTAGCCGTCGAGCGTGGCAGCTGCGGCGGGTGCTTCAACGCGATCCCGCCCCAGCGTCAGTTGGACATCAGCAGCCACAAGAAGATCATCGTTTGCGAGCACTGCGGTCGCATCCTCGTGGATGACTACGTGGTCGAGCGCGTGAAAGGCGGCAAGTAGTTCCTAACCGAATCGAACTAGAAAGCCCCCGACATCGGGGGCTTTTTCAATTCAGGTGTTCGTTATGGCCTGAGGGCGATCGTCAAGAACGTGCGATAGCTCGCCCGTTCCTCCGTGGTGGCTTTCACCAGATAAGGTGCATACTGGAAGAAAGCGCTCTGCTGAAGCGCGTAGTTCATGCCAAGGTCCACCGTAATATGCTCGCTCCTGTAGCCGATGCCAGCGGCGTAGGTCTTCAAAGCCTGGCCGTGCAATGCATCACCCTTCTTATGGGCGTCCGGTACCATGCTCCAGCCGGCTCGGTAGTACCAATTCCCTGAACGCCATTCAGTGCCTACGCGTACGGTGTGTACAGCCCGGAAACGGTCCTGTATCGCGGCGTTCTCTATCTCGAAGTCATATAGGTCCTCCAATTGGTTCGATGGCTTGAAGCGCATGGAGCGCATATCGGCGTATTCGTAGTCCACACTGATGGCACCGTTCGCTCCAGCCAGGTAGGCCGCACTGGCCGTGGTTCGCCACGGTGTCACCACCCGGTAAGCGAATGTGCCGTCCGGCGAAATAGCCTTGTAGGAGTAGTCACCGTTGTTGTCGGGCGTGCGGAAGGTGGTCTGCAATTCCATCGCGTAGGCATCGTTCAACTGCATCCATTGCGGACTATGGAACGAGGCTCCGGCGCGCAGTCGTTCGGTTATCCGCACCAATGCGCCGACCTTCACATCGAAACCGTTGCCGCTGGTGGTGAGATCCTCCTTGTAGGTGAGCCGGTCCATTCGGTCGAGACCGAGGTCAAGGTTGTTCTCGGTGTGCGTGGAGGTCCGTCGGAAGCGGTGCCCGGCCATCCCGATGGACATTCCGAGGTACAACTTGTCCATGTAGTTCCCCGAATAGAAGAACGATGTCTGGGTCGTGGCTCCGTTCGTTTCGATCGAATGGGTCTGTCGGTTGTTGGGGCCGAACAGAAAAGGCTCGTATGAGGTTGCGGAACCTTGGATCGTGTCCAAGGCGAAGGTGCTCCACGCAAGTCCGGCAGAGAAGGGGAGGTCGTCCTCGATCGTCGTGTAGGAGATCCCTTCGGCTTCATCGGCGAATCCCTGTAGTATCGTACTTGGTACATCATTTCCGCCAGCAATGGTGCTCCAGTGGTGGCTCTGTTTGCGATCATAGACCACCCCGAAAGTGCCGCTGCGCCAATCGGATCCTTCCTTGGAAGGCGTGTTCAGGATCAATGCCACATTGTTGAAGGCGAACCGCGTCTGGGTAGCAGCGCTGGAAGTGCCATAGTGCTCCGTGGTCGCGTTGTTGACCTCCAAAAGTGAAGTGAGCGAGAGTCCACTCGTGCGGTAAAGCGCGAGCCCGGCTGGGTTGATGCTGATGGAAACCGGATCCGCACCCAACGCACCAAAGGCGTTGGCCATCCCGTTGCTGCGGGCCGTACCACCGGGCTGCCCCGTGGAAATACGGAGCGCATCCTCCTCGTTCTGGGCGAGGACAAGGCCTGCCACCAAATAGGCAGTGATCGTGGCTGCGGTGCGACCGGGCATTCGTGCGTGGACGACCTATTAGCGACGGCGATCGGTTCCGGGTGAGCGTGTGCCGCCACCACCGTTGGAGCCACCGCCAGAGCGCGATGGTGAGGCGCTACCACCGCTGCGGTCCGAGCCTCCCCCGCGATGCGCTGGTGCTTGGCGCTCGATGCTCCTTGATCGGTCCGTACCGGGTCGTTGGCTGGGCTGTCTTTCCGTGGGACGTTGCAACGTGGGCTGGCCTCCTCGAACACCCGAGGATGATGGGACGTTCACCCCACTTCGTGCTGGTGTGCGAACCTGATCCCGGGAACTGGGCCTTCCGCTCACCGCTCGTTCCGTGTTCGTAAGCCCTATTGGGTCGTGGAAGGACATCCTGCGTTGGTAAGTGCCTCCTACCGCCGGAGCATTATTGCCGAAGGAGGGGCGATGCGCCACCACCGTATTGCTCGATCCGCCAATGATGATGGGGGTATAGCAGCAGGAGCATCCTCCGTAAGGCCCATAATAGTTGCCATAACCAAAACCATTGCCACCGTATCCATAACCACCGTAGCCCCATCCATTGTACCACGGGTCGTTCCATCCCCACGGCGAATTGTACCCCCACGGATGGTTCCAACCGCCCCAGCCATAGTTGCCCCAGCCGAACCCCAGGCCCAATCCACCCCCGCCATACCAGCCGCTGTAGATCCCTGTACCAAACCCCCACTGAGCTTGTTGGCCCCATCCGTTCATCATCCACCCGTTCTGAGACCCAAGACCACTTCCAAAGCCGAAACGGCCATAATTGTAATAGTAGGGGTCGTTGTAGGCCATGTTGTAATAACCGCCCGGATCGCTGTTCTGTTGAGCGGCGTTGGCGTCATAGTAGTCGTCGGTTGCTGTCTCTGCGGCGGGTGCCAACGGCTCTTGCGGTTCGGCGGCACGCACCACCGGCGCATCCGACGGCATGTAGTACACATCATCGCTTTGCTGCGCGGTACGCTGCACGCTGCACGCGGCGAACAGCAGAGCAACTGCAGCGAGAATTGGTGTGGTGCGAAGGTTCGTTTCCATGGCTGGTCGGGTTGATCATGAACGTCTGAGCGCCCTTCGAGGTTGTGTACTTTCGTCGCTGCGCGACTAGGAACAAAAATAGTACCGCGAACAGGGGAATGGCCGAACAACTGACGAAGCGTGCTGACGACTACGCGCAATGGTACAACGACTTGGTGCTGAAGGCCGACTTGGCGGAACACAGTGCGGTGCGTGGCTGCATGGTGATCAAGCCGCATGGTTATGCCATTTGGGAGAAAATGCAGCAGGCCTTGGACGGCATGTTCAAAGAGACGGGACACGTGAACGCGTACTTCCCATTGTTCATCCCCAAGAGCTATCTGGCCAAGGAAGCCAGTCATGTTGAGGGGTTTGCGAAGGAATGCGCTGTTGTAACCCACTACCGGCTCAAGAGCGATCCGGTTCACGGGGTGATCGTAGATCCGGAGGCCAAGCTTGAAGAGGAACTCATCATCCGCCCCACGAGCGAAACCATCATCTGGAACACCTACCGGGGTTGGGTCAAGAGCTATCGCGACCTTCCCTTGCTGATCAATCAATGGGCGAACGTGGTGCGCTGGGAAATGCGGACGCGTCTCTTCCTGCGCACGGCGGAGTTCCTCTGGCAGGAAGGCCATACGGCCCACGCGACCAAGAGCGAGGCGGTTGAGGAAACCGAGCGCATGTTGGAGGTGTACCGTCGCTTCGCCGAGGAGTGGCTCGCCATACCGGTGATCAAAGGGATCAAGTCAGCGAGCGAACGGTTCGCCGGCGCGGAGGAGACCTATTGCATCGAGGCGCTCATGCAGGACGGTAAAGCGCTGCAAGCGGGGACCTCGCACTTCCTAGGTCAGAACTTCGCCAAGGCCTTCGACGTGCTGTTCACGAACAAGGAGAACAAGCAGGAGCATGTATGGGCGACCAGCTGGGGCGTTTCAACGCGATTGATCGGTGCGCTCATCATGACACACAGTGACGACCACGGCTTGGTGCTCCCGCCCAAACTCGCTCCTATCCATGTGGCCATCGTTCCGATAGCCAAGAACCCCGAGCAACTCGCATCGATCAGTGCCTACGTCGCCCCCGTTATCGCGGCGTTGAGTGCAAAGGGGATCACTGTCAAGTTCGATGACGACGACACGAAAAAGCCGGGTTGGAAGTTCGCCGAGTACGAGTTCAAGGGGTGTCCGGTACGCATCGCCATCGGTCCGCGGGATATGGAGAACGGAACGGTCGAAGTAGCCCGTCGCGACACGTTGGAGAAGCAAGTGATGCAGGTGACGGACATTGCCGAGAAGGTCGAACACCTTTTGGAAGCCATTCAGGACAACCTCTACCAGAAGGCGCTCGCCATGCGGGAGGCCGGCACACGTGCGGTGGATAGCTACGACGAGTTCAAGGTGGCCATCGAAGACGGGGGCTTCCTTCTGGCGCACTGGGATGGGACCGCAGAAACGGAAGCGCGCGTGAAGGACGAAACGAAGGCCACGATCCGATGCATTCCGCTTGTTGGCGATGGCATCCCGGGCCAATGCATGGTCACCGGAAAACCCAGCAAAGGGCGTGTGATCTTCGCCCGAGCCTACTGATGAGCAAGAAGAACACCCCAACGGACGCGCGTACGCTCATCTTGGGCGCATTGCGCTCGAAGTCTTGCATGAAGCAGGACGTCTATCATAGCACCATCGCGCTTTTTGCGATGATGAAGGAGCTATTGCAGGAGATCGCACTGGACCTGGAAAGTGAGGTGACCAAAGAGGACAAGCGGCTCACCATGGCCTTTGTGGACAAGGGGGCGACGGCCTGCGAACTGCGCGTGGCGGGTGATGTCATCATCTTCCATATGCATACCAACGTCTTCAAGCTCGACCAGAGCCACAGCCTCTGGAAGACCAGCTACCTGGAAGAGGATGAGTTGCGGGGCTATTTCGGTGTGGTGAACATGTACAACTTCCTGAGCGACTCGTTCACCTATAATCGCGAGCGCGACTTGGGTTATCTCGTCGCCCGCCTTTTCCTCAACCGGGATAAGCGCTTCTTCGTCCAAGGCAAGCGACAATTGGGCTTCTTGTACGATGACCTGGCAGGCAACACGTTGGAGCGCGCACGGATCAAGGACGTACTCCTGTCCGCAGTGCTTTATGTACTTGAGTTCGACCTGCTGGCTCCTCCTTACGACCAAGTGAACCAGGTCACTGTGAGCGAGATGAACGAACTCAACGCCAACTTGACCATCAGCACCGGCAAACGGCTCGGTTTCCGGTTCCAATCCGATCTGGATGACCCTCAGTGAGCCATGCTCATATGTCAGTGAGGTTTTTACATTTGCCACCCCTTCGGGGTTTTGACATCGTGGCCCGTTCGTCTAGGGGTTAGGACGCGTCCCTTTCACGGATGAAACAGGGGTTCGATTCCCCTACGGGCTACTACTTACCAAGGCCTTCCTGCACAAGGAGGGCCTTTGGTTTTTCCGGCTTTTCAGAGGACCGGGACCACGGTTTCCAGTTTCGTCCCTCTGGAAGCTTTGAGGAGGATCAAACGTTCGCGCACGGGTTCTTGCTGCAAGGCTGCCAGAAGTGCGTCCGCGTTCGGATGAGCGGGAGCGCCATGGCCGTCCAGGACCTCTGCGAACTGCGGTCCTACGTAGTGCGCCTCGATACCCAGCTTACGTACCAGTGAAACGATCGCGCGATGCTCCTCCGCCGCGGTCGGTCCAAGCTCGAGCATGTCGCCAAGGATGGCCAGCTTGGGCAGGTGGCTGGACATGCTTGCGAAGTTCTCCAGTGCCGCGGCCATGCTCGTTGGGTTGGCGTTGTAAGCGTCCAGGATCAAATGGTTCCTTCCGGTATCGGTGAATTGCGATCGGTTGTTGCCGGGGCGGTAGGAACACAGGGCCTCGACCGTTCGCTCATCGGGCACTCCGAAATGCTGACCGATCGCGATGGCGGCCAATGCGTTCGGAAGGTTGTAGCTTCCAATGAGCTTCATCGGCGCATTGCGCGTACTTCCGTCCACCCCCCTGAAGTTCATTTGTAGGAACGGACCGCCACCGGCAAGCTCGCCAAAGGTGTCGGCCCCGGCGTTCGAGCCGTATGTGATGCACTGTGCTCCTTTGGCGTGTTCGGTCAACAACGGATCATCGGCATTCACGAACAAGCTGCCACCATGCGCGCGCACGAAGGTGTAGAGCTCGGTTTTCGTTCTCAGTACCCCCTCGAAACCGCCGAATCCTTCCAAGTGGGCCTTGCCGATGTTCGTGATCAAACCATGCGTGGGTTCAGCGATCGCGGACAGTTCGGCGATGTCCCCGGGCTTGTTGGCACCCATCTCGATGATCGCGAACCGGTGCTCGGCTGTCAGCCGCAAAAGGGTCAGCGGCACCCCGATGTGATTATTGAGGTTGCCGATGGTGGCAAGGGTGGGGAAGGTGCTGCTGAGCACCGCATGAACCAGTTCCTTGGTCGTGGTCTTCCCGTTCGAACCGGTGATGCCGATCACCGGGATCTGGAACGACCGGCGATGATGCCGTGCGAGGTCCTGCAGTGCTTGGAGCACGTCGGGTACGACAAGGAAGCGCTCGTCCGAAGCGACCGCAGGGTCGTCCACAACGGCATATCGTGCGCCTTTGGTCAGGGCTGTCGCCGCGAAGGTGTTCGCATCGAAGGTGGGACCCTTCAGAGCGAAGAACAGGCTTCCACGTTCAATGGAGCGAGTGTCCGTGCTCGTGCCTGAACACTCAAGGAAACGGCGGTGAAGTACCTCGGTCGCGATCATTGAAAATAAACGACCCCCGACGAGGTGGTCGGGGGTCGAAAGTAGTGGCGAGAGAATTTGGTCAGCGCTTCTCCTGCTGATCGATCTTGCTACGGCGCTTGTCATCGCCAAGTCCTTTCGGACTGCCCACACGGGTCATGGCACAACGGAAACCGATGGTAGCGGTGCTTTGACGCTCATCCAAGTGACGACGGGTCCCGGGGTTCGCCCAATAGATGCGGTCGGCCCACGAGGCACCTTTGTAAACACGGCTGCGATCGTTCACGAGCGTGGTCTTTCCCCAGTCGTACATCGGGTTGCCTTCGAAGTCCGCCTGTTCGTAATAGATACTGCTCTCGATATCGCCGTCGCGGAAATCGATGTTGTCGCTCTGGCGATAGTTGCGACGATCGATGTTCTCTTCAACGGTCACGTTGCGCACGCGGACATCACCGGGCTGGTCGGCTTGGTAATCGCTAAGACCGCTCAGCAATTTCGGGCAGATCTCCAAGTCCTTGCTCTTGATGTTGTCGATCATGTCCTGCACCCGCTGCATGGCAGCGTCGTGCTTTCGCGTGTTGTTGAACTCGATGGCCTGGTCGACAGCGACCAACAACTCATCGATCAGGGCCGCTTCCTCGTCCGTTGCACGGCCCTGCATGCTCGTCTGGAACTCGGTGAGGTAGTACTTGATGCCGTCCACATCGTAGATCACCAAGTCGTGTTTGTCCTGCACGGCACCATCGCTGTTGAGCACCTTGGTGCGGAACACGTTGCCGCGGAAGGGGCGGAAATCGTCATCATCCTCAGGGCTCAATGGGCGGTACACGTCCATCACCCACTCGCTCACGTTGCCGGCCATGTTGTAAAGGCCATAGTCGTTGGGCCAGTAGCTGAACACGGGGGTTGTGATGTCGCCATTGTCGTTCAAGCTTCCGGACACGCCCATGTAGTCGCCACGGCCGCGCATGAAGTTGCCGCGGAAGTCACCGTAGAACGCACCGCCTTTCTTCTTGCTGTCGTAGCGCACCCAGTGGCCGTTCCACGGGTAGATGCGACGCTCTACCACACGCTCGTCGATCGTATTGCCCACGAGGCCGTAGGCGGCGAATTCCCATTCGGCTTCGGTCGGCAGGCGGTAGCGTGGAAGAAGCACACCGTCTTCCATCTTGACGTTACGGGTATCCTTGTTCGGGTTGAAGTCCGTTACGCCATCCACCTTTTTCCCGCTCTCGTACTGTCCAGCGAGGTAGGAATCCGTGGTGAAGTGGTCTTCGTTGATCTGGTTGGTGTAGTGCTCAAAGAGACCTTCCCGAATGAGAATGATCTCGTTCACCCGGTCCGTTCGCCATGCGCAATAGTCGTTCGCTTGCAACCAGTTCACGCCAACCACGGGATAGTCCCGATAGGCCGGGTGGCGGAGGTAGTACTCCACGTATGGCTCGTTGAACGCAAGTTTGCTCCTCCACACCAAGGTGTCAGGCAGGGCCTTCTTGTAGATCTCCGGGTAATCAGCGATGAACACACGCTCCAACCAGTAGAGGTACTCCAGCCAGTAGAAGTTGGTGACCTCCACCTCATCGATGTAGAACGAGGAGACCGTTACGGTCCTTGGAATGTTGTCCCACTCATGGCGCAGGTCATCCGTGACCCGGCCCATGGTGAACTGGCCACCTTCCACGAGGATGAGGCCGGGGCCGTTCTCTTGTTCCTCGAAGGAGGCTTTCTCGAAGCCGCCGTTCTTGGAATCATTGTAGCTCCAACCCGTGGCACCACTTTTCTCGAACTGGCAGGACGAGAGGAGCGCGGCGCCCGTGAGCAGGATCCCTGTCTTCCTTGCAAGGCTCATGTTCTTGGGGATGTTCGTTAACGAGGCTGGTTCAGAAGGTGGGGCATGCTACTACCCGGAACCTCCGTCGCTTGGGTTTGCAGTTGAACGTCATTTGTACGCTCACTTCGTGCGAACCGGCGGTTTGCGTGGTGAGCTTACTGGTGGTGAGATCGTAGCTATAACCGAACTTGAACTTCTCCGTGTGGAAACCGAGCAACGCGATGAACGAATCGCGCGTGCGGTACCACACACCTGCGGTGATGGGACCATGGTCCACATAGAGCCCCAGGTTCAATTGACGGAACGCTGCTTGTTGCTGGTATAGTACGTTGGGGGAGATGCGGGTACGAGCTTCACCGTATTTCCCTTGCATGCCCAGCGGGATCGCTGCACCAGCGTGTCCGGTGATCTTCATCGGCAGCTTGCTGTTCCCTACGATCAACGACTCATTCGGTTGGGTAAGGTGGTGTGCGGCGAACCCTACGAAGAAAATATCCGTGTATCCAAGGATACCAGCGCTGAAGTCCGCATTCCCTACGCTGCCCCCGCGAGGTACATCGTTCGTGTTGTACACGAACCCGCGACGAGGGTCGATCTGGTCCCCGAACGTCAGCTTGCTCCAGTCCAGCGACTTCTGGAAGTAGGTGGCTTGGAAGCCGACCTTCATGGAGAACTTCCGGGAGATGGCTTGTTGGTAGGAGTAAATACCACTCACCGTCGAGGTGTTCAGGGTACCCTTTCCTGCCTGATCATTGGTGACCAGTATGCCCAGGCCCCCCATGAGGCCATCGACATGTTGATCGTAGCTGGCACTGGTCGTAACGAAAGTTCCGGTTAGAGCGGGCCACTGGTTCCGGTAGTTGAGCACTACCCGCGGGCAGCGAGCCGTTCCTGCGAACGCCGGGTTCAGGTACAACGGGTTCGCATAGAATTGCGTGAACTGCGGGTCCTGGGCGTTTGCACCCAGCGTCGTGATCACCCCCAGTGCCATGCACAGGGCCGCACGCCAAACGGTCCTCATCATCATGCTCTCGATCGGTGTAGGCTCTCCTTGCAGCGACAATTGTACGTATCCCCAAGGCTTTCGGTTCCCGGAGGAGCAACGGCAATAATAGCGAACCATTATCGTTGCACCCGTGTTCCGAAACGCAAGGGTCGAAGGTAGTAGTTTCGATCCGTTCTGTTGAAAACCTGTTCATCGGCCGTTATGAAGCTCCTACGCGACGCCTTTTTCACCATCTGGACCTGCGCGTCCCTCTCATCTGTTCACGGGCAGGGATCCTTTCAACGCTCCTTGGCATGGCCTGCCCCTGTGGACAGGGCTTCGGCCACTGGCGAAAGAAGAGTTGCGGGCACCGAGACCGTTGGCTCGGGGGTACCGCAACTGGTATTCCCGACAGCAGCCATCGATATGGAACGGAACGGGTTGCCTTTGTTCCAAGAGGTACTGCCTTTGAACATGCGTACCACGGCCTTCAGCGCTTTTGTGCGCGATGCGCGGTACATCCCTCTTTCTGCCGCCGAGCGCGAGGCCTGGCCCTCCGTGAACGGCGCTGGACCTGAGCCTGTCATTACGAGCCACCTCTCCTGGCACAGAAAACAGCCACAGGCGCTCGTCACCATTGAGCCCTTTCGGAAGAACTCTTCCACGGGTGCCATTGAGAAACTCGTGGACTTCAAGTTGGAACTCGTGGAGACGATGAACACGCGTGGGGGTGGGGTCCCGAAGTCCTATCCCGCCAGTTCCCGTCTCCAGGACCATGATTGGTTCCGCTTCACGGTTGCCAAGGATGGAGTGTATCGCCTGTCCTATGAGTTCCTCCGGGACCTAGGGGTCGATATGAACGGGCTCGCTTCGGACCGCATCAACATCTACGGGAACCACTTCGGTCTGCTCCCCTTCGTGAACAATGTGGACCGGCCCACTGATCTTATCCCGAACAACATCGAAGTGGTGGATGGGGGGGACGGACTTTTCGGGTCGGGCGATTACGTGCTTTTCTATGCGTCCGGCGCACAGCGCTGGGACCTGAGCGACACGCTGTTCAAGCACACGAAGAACGTTTATTCCGACTCCGCATCTTATTTCGTCGGCATCGATGTGGATGCTCCGTTCAGGATCCAACCGGCGGCCCTGACCACGGATGCACCCACGCATACGGTGACCCGGTTCCGGGACCGGCAGATGATCGACCGCGACCTGGTGAACTTGATCAAATCCGGCCGTACCTGGTTCGGGGAGGTGTATGACATCACAACCACCTACACCTACAATTTCGAAACCCCCAACTTGGTGAACAGCGAACCGATCGTCCTCGAGGTCGATGGTGCGGCGCGGACGTTCAACAACGGGGCCATCACCAACTACAGCACGTTCGCGGTATCGTCCGGATCGGCATTTTCGGGCACCATCAGCGTGGCTGGCGTCACCAATAGCTACACGGGGCCACAGGGCCGTTTGTTCCACCAGAATTTGACATGGAACGCCAGTGGCAGCAATGTCCCTGTCGCCGTCACCTTCAACAAGTTCGACCCCATCACCTCGGTGGGCTGGTTGAACTACCTCCGGTTGAACTGCACACGCGAGTTGAGGATGGCCGGGGATCAATTGGCCTTCCGTGACCTTGCGTCGATCGGAACTGGGAACATCGCCGAATTCGTTCTGGATCAGGCGCAGAGCGTTCAACGCATTTGGGAGATCACTGACCCGACACGTGTGGGAAAAGTGGACTACACCATCAATGGCAACCAGAAGCTCTTCCGCTTGCACACCGACAGTCTTCGCCAGTTCATCGCCTTCCGCGATGCCAACTACCTCACGCCAGTCAAGGTGGGACGGGTGGCCAACCAGAACCTGCATGCTACGGGAGAGCCTTCCGGGCAGGCACCCGACCTGGTGATCGTCTGTCCGCCGGATTTCATGTCCGCAGCGCAGCAGTTGGCGGATCGCCGATCGAGCGAAGGGCTCACCGTCCAGATCGTGTCACCGCAACAGATCTTCAATGAATTCTCTTCCGGCTCCCGGGATGCCACCGCGATCAAGCGGTACATGCGCATGCTCTACGACAAAGCCGGTACCGACCCGCTGTTGATGCCACGCTACCTCCTGCTCTTCGGCGATGGTTCCTACAACAACATCGCCCTCGGCTTCAATAACCAGAACTGGATACCGACCTACCAGACAGAGGACGCCATCGACCCTTCCCGCTCCTACACGTCCGATGACTATTTCGGTCTGCTGGATGTGGGCGAAGGCGAATACACCGGTGACCTGGTCGATATCGGGATCGGCCGTTTGGTGGCTCATACCCAGCAACAGGCCCAGGAGATCGTGAGCAAATTGCTCAACTACGATGGCTTGCGCATCCTGGGGTCCTCGGGCGGGAATTGCTCGACCACTGCGGATGGAGGCATCGCCGATTGGCGCACGCATGTTCTTTTCGTCAGTGACGACCAGGAGGGCGATGGCTTCGAAGGAACGATCCATATGGACCAAAGCGATTTCCTGGCGGAGCGTGTCGGTGCCGAGCATCGCTACCTCAATGTGGACAAGCTCTACATGGACGCCTATCAGCAGCTTTCAACGCCGGGGGGTGAGCGCTATCCGGATGCTATTTCCGGCCTGCGGGAGAAAGTGCAGAAGGGGCTGCTGATCGTGAACTATGTGGGGCATGGTGGTGAAGTGGGTTGGGCCCATGAGCGCTTATTGGACAATACCACCATCCAGGGCTGGACGAACAAGGATCGTTTGCCGCTTTTCATGACCGCGACATGCGAGTTCTCCCGTTGGGATGACCCAGGACGGACCTCGGCCGGGGAGCGTGTGCTCTTGAATCCCGATGGTGGGGGTATCGGCTTGATGTCCACGACCCGTCTGGCCTACTCCAGCCAGAACTTCGCGTTGGCGCAGGACTTCTATGATTATGCCTTGGAGGATCTGGAGGAACAGGGTCGTGCCAACCGCTTGGGTGATACCTACCGGCGGATGAAACGCGCGATCAGCACATCGCAGCCCACGCTCCGTAACCACAGGAACTTCTCCCTGATCGGCGATCCAAGCATGCGTTTGGGCATCCCCACGGAGAGGCTGCGTGTATCATCGGTGACAGATACCCTGGGCAATCCAGTGGATACACTGAAAGCGCTTGCGGCCGTGCGCATCACTGGTTTTGTGGACGATGGCAGCGGACAGCCACGAACGGATTACAACGGCATCGTGATCCCCACGGTCTACGACAAGAAGCAACAGCTGAACACGCTGGCCAATGATGGTGGTGGCTCTTACCCGTTCGACATCCGCAAGAACATCATCTACCGCGGCAAGGCCACCGTCACTGCCGGGCAGTTCAGTTTCACGTTCGTGGTGCCCAAGGACATCAACTACCAGGTGGATTCCGGCAGGGTGAGCTTCTACACGGAATCGCTCACCAGGAACGGATGCGGCTACAGCAATGACATCTTGGTGGGTTCCACCGCTACCGATGTTGCGCTCGATGAGCAGGGACCGCGTATCGAGCTGTTCTTGAACGATGACCGCTTCGTCCGCGGCGGCATCACCACGGAGGATCCCTTGCTCTTCGCGAAGTTGTTCGATGACAATGGCATCAACACCGTGGGAAGCAGCATTGGCCATGATCTGCTGGCCACCTTGGACGAGAACACCGAACAGGCCGTGGTGCTCAATGATCTGTACGAAGCGGATCAGGACACCTATCGGAGCGGACAGGTCCGTTATCGCTTCAACCAGTTGGCCGAAGGGTCGCATACACTGCGCCTGAAGGCCTGGGACTCGCACAACAACTCCTCCGAATCCACGACCGACTTCGTGGTGGCACCGAGCGCGGAGCTGGCCTTGGAGCATGTGCTCAATTACCCGAACCCCTTCACCACGCACACGGAGTTCTATTTCGAGCACAATCGCCCGTGCATCACGCTGGATGTGCAGATACAGGTGTTCACCGTGGCGGGTCGTCTCGTGAAGACGCTCAGTCGCCAGCTCACCTGCGACGGCTTCCGCACCGAGGCCATGGCGTGGAACGGTTTGGATGATTTCGGCGACAAGTTGGGCCGTGGTGCCTATGTCTATCGCCTCCACGTTTCCACCCCGGAAGGTGAGCAGGCCGAGAAGTTCGAGAAGCTGGTGATCCTGCGCTGACGCACAATAAACCCCTTGGGAGGCCCGTATATTCGCCGTCCTTTTCCCGTAACCCTCGCCCTATGACCCTGTCGTTCGTCCGCCGGAACCTATTCCTCCTTGGCTTGGCCACTTCCGGGGGCTCCTTGCTCGCCCAAGTGAACACGGGGTGCATCAACCAGCTCACCGGCCAGGATTGTGAGGCGGGCGTGCTCAATACCATCACCACGGCGGTGCCCTTCCTCATGATCTCGGTGGATTCACGAGCGGGAGGCATGGGTGATGCCGGGGTGGCCACCTCGCCGGACGCCAATTCGATCCACTGGAACCCGTCCAAGCTCGCCTTTGCGGAGAACGATGGTGAGTTCATGATGAGCTACAGCCCTTGGCTGCGCAACCTCGTGCCCGACATGAGCCTGGCCTATCTGGCCGGGTTCAAACGCCTCGGCAACAAACGAAGCGCGATAGGCGGCTCGCTCCGCTACTTCAACTTGGGCAGCATCACCTTCACCGATGTGAACGGTTCCACCATCCGCGATTTCAAACCGGCGGAGTTCGCGGTCGATCTCGCCTTCGCCCAGCAGTTCGGCGACAATTTTTCCGGGGGCGTGGCAATTCGGTACGTCAACAGCAACCTCACAGGAGGCATCAGTGTGCAAGGTGCCAACTCCAAGGCTGGTCAGAGCGTGGCGGCCGACGTGTCCTTCTACTATCAAAAGCCCGACATCGCCATTGGCGGTGATAAGGAGGCCACCTTCGCTTTCGGACTGAACGTTTCGAACGTGGGGGCGAAGATGTCCTACACGGAAACCTCCAACAAGGACTTCATTCCCATCAACCTGCGTTTGGGACCCTCCTTCAAATTGGAGATGGACGAATACAACAGCATCACGTTCAACTTGGACGTGAACAAGCTGTTGGTGCCGACCCCGCCGGTGTATGGCACCAAGATCGATCCCGTGACGAACAAGTTGGAGGTCATCAGCGGCCGAGACCCGGACGTGGGTGTGGCCACGGGCATCTTCGGCAGTTTCAACGATGCGCCCGGTGTGGTCACCCTGAACGAAGACAGCACCTACAATATCCTGGCTGGCAGCCAGCTGAAAGAGGAGTTGCGCGAGATCAACCTTGCCGGTGGCTTCGAATACTGGTATGCCAACCAATTCGCGTTCCGCACGGGGTACTTCTGGGAGCACTACACCAAAGGCAACCGCAAGTATTTCACGCTGGGTGCCGGTGTACGGTACAGCAAGTTCTCGTTGGACATGAGCTACCTCATCGCCAACACGCAGCGCAGCCCGCTGGCCAACACCTTGCGCTTCACCTTGGGCTTCATGTTCGACGGCAAAGGAGCCAAGAAGAAGACCGAGGGATGATGCCCGGCGCGCCGAGCGTTCGCGTTGGTTTCGGGTACGATACCCACCGCCTTGTCGAGGGCCGCGAACTATGGTTGGGCGGGATACGGATCGAACATTCCACAGGTCTTGATGGACATTCGGATGCTGATGTGCTCCTGCACGCGGTGTGCGATGCACTGCTGGGTGCCATTGGTCTGGGTGATATCGGGCAGCATTTTCCCAATACCGATCCCGCTTGGAAAGGTGCTGATAGCAAGCGCTTGCTCGCTGCTGTGGTGAAGCTGCTGATCGACCGGGGCTGGTCCGTTGGCAATGTGGATTGCACACTGGTGATGGAGCAACCCAAGGTGATGCCTCATGCTCCAGCGATGCGTGCGGCCATGGCACCCTTGCTCGGTGTGGACCAGGATGCGGTGAGCATCAAGGCCACCACCAACGAGAGCATGGGTTTCGTTGGGCGCGAAGAAGGTGCGTGCGCTTACGCCGTCGCACTCGTTCACAAAACGTGATCCCGCTCCTTAGCAGGGTTCAGTCATCCCCGTCGTCGCCGGCCATCTCCGTGAAGGAGGCGTGGCCCTGTTCGTCCTCGAAGTAGAAGACACGCAACTGGGCCGTATCGCGCAACAGGTCGATCTTGCCGATCTCGATCCGTGATACGGTAACGCCGAGGCGTTTGTGGAGGTCCTCGTAGAGCGCTGTGCGGTTCTCTGGTTTGATCAGGTCGATGCGCTCGTAGATCAGCAGGCGCACGGCCTCGTGGCGCGTGAGCCACAAATGCTCCAGCGCGTAGGTCACCAGCAGGATCATGCCATCGGTGAAGATCAGTTCGGCCACGCTCACCTTCTTGCTGGCGAGCGCATTGATCACGGCGATCGCGATCACCGAGAACAAATAGGTCATGTCCTTGATGCTGATCTGCTCCGTGCGATAGCGCAGCACCCCGAAAATGGCGAAGAGGCCGAAGGCGAAGCCGATGCTCAACTTCACGCTGTTCAGCAGCACGCACAGGAAGAAGATGAGGATGTTGAAGAGGAAGTAGGTGAAGAGGTAGTCCTTCTTCCGGTGGATGGGGTAGTAGATGAGCCGTATGAGCACGAAGAGCACCAGCGTGTTCACGCCGAACTTGAAGAGCAACTCCCACATATCGGTGTGGAAGAGCGGCATGCCGAAGAGCTTGTTCATAATGCGTGGATCAGGCGGCCTTGCGAAGGCGCTGCAACCGCAGCAGCACTTCCTTGAAGGCATTGTGTTTTACTGGACGTTGCAGCGTGAGCATGCCCACGCAATACTTGCTCATGCCTGCCGGGCGTTGGCCCATGGCGCGCATGATCTCCACGAAGTGAGAGCTGCGGTCGGCGCGCTCCTGCTTCAGTTCGGCCACCACGATGCCGCCGAGGTCCCCCTCGCCGTTCGGGTCGGTGTAGCGGAGACCGAGGTCCATGGTCAGGCGCTCGGGGCTGGTCTTGGAAACGAAGGTGTAGCGCGTGAAGTGGTTCCAGAGCGAAGGTTCCAGCGGAGCATCGCTGCGGCTCGCCTTGTTCACGAAGGCGGTCTGCTCCGCGCTCATTTCCTGCGGTATCGCTTCCACACGGATGCGCGCCTTGTCCGTACGGCCACGGCCCGTCTTGCGCTTTACTTCCAGGAAAACGAGCCCGCTCCCGATGTACTCGCGGAAGCGGACCTTCACACGGAACGTCCGCTTGTTGTGATGGTCCTGGTAGTGTTGCAGATCGGGCGTATCGTAGTACAGACTGCGATAGGCGGTTCCGCGCACTCCATCCACTTCCAACACGCGGTAGTGCTCCCGCATCGCTTCCAGCACCTTCGGGAGCTGTGCTTCGGCCAGCACGTACTTCGTGTCCGAGCGGTCCTGCAGCTTCACACTGTCCATCTCCGCAAGGGTAATGGGCTCGAAGCTGTTGATGATGGATGGCGCTTCTTTCACGGTACTTCGCAAGGGTGCCAAAACTAGGCAACCCGCTGCCTCGGGACGCCGCTTCCATCGGCCCGTCCAACGGCACAGGTTACTTTCGTTCCCCTTTTCGACGACCCCATGGCCGAGACCCGTTCGCATGTTGTTTCCTACCGACGAGCAAGCATTGCGGAAATGCCGGTCGCGGATCAGGAGTTGGTGAAGCGCGCGAGCGAAGCGGCGGCCATGGCCTACGCACCGTATTCGAACTTCCGTGTAGGTGCTGCGCTGCGGTTGAAGGATGGTGCGATCATCGCCGGCAACAACCAGGAGAACGCTTCTTTTCCTGCTGGGATCTGTGCGGAACGCACCGCCCTGCACGCGGCCATGTCGAACCATCCCGTTGGAGTGGTGGATTCCATCGCGGTGGTGGTTCCACAAGTGAAGGGCGACATGCCCATATCGCCTTGCGGCATCTGTCGACAGGCGTTGCTGGAACAAGAAACGCGACAAGGCTCGCCCATGCGCGTGCTCCTGGGAACCAGCGAAGGCACGGTGATCGAACTCGCCGCCGCCGCCGACCTGCTCCCGCTGCACTTCGACCGGAGCCAGCTGGAGCGCTGAACCGCCCAAAGGGGGCGGCCCTGTCCGCCGTACGGCGGATATATTTGTCCACCCCGGCTTTCGCCGGGCAGGCCGATCCAAATGAGCACCAAGACCGCCGCCAGCAAAGGCGCCACCAAGACCAATGGTTCGGCCTTCACCAAGGAGACCTACCTGCGTTGGTTCAAGGAGATGATCCTCATGCGCCGTTTCGAGGAGAAAACGGGCATGCTCTACACCATGCAGAAGTTCGGTGGTTTCTGCCACCTCTACATCGGACAGGAGGCCATCCTCGCAGGCATGATCACCGCCATACGTAAAGGCGACAAGGTGATCACCGGGTATCGCGATCACGCGCATCCGCTCGTCCTCGGCACGCCAGCGAAGAACGTCATGGCCGAGCTCTACGGTAAGACCACCGGCACCAGCAAGGGCAAGGGAGGCAGTATGCACTACTTCGACAAGGAGCGCAACCTCTTCGGTGGCCACGGCATCGTGGGCGGGCAGATCGGCCTCGGCGCCGGTATCGCCTTCGCTGACAAATACCGTGGAGAGGACCATGTGACCCTGTGCATGATGGGCGACGGCGCAATCCGCCAAGGCATCCTGCACGAGACCTTCAACATGGCCATGACGTGGAAGTTGCCGGTGATCTTCATCATCGAGAACAACAACTACGCGATGGGCACCAGCGTGGAGCGCACCAGCAACGTGCATGACCTCAGCACCATCGGCGAGAGCTACGACATGCCCGGCCTCGGCGTGAACGGTATGCGTTGCGAGGATGTGCATGAAGCCATCAGCATGGCCTGCGCGCATGTGCGTGCGGGCAACGGGCCTTACTTGCTCGACATCAAGACCTACCGGTACAAGGGACACAGCATGAGCGACCCGCAGAAGTACCGCACCAAGGAAGAGGTGGAGGAGTACAAGAAGCAGGATCCCATCGAAAGCGTGCGAGCCACCTTGATTGAGAAGAAGTGGGCCACGGAAGCGGAACTGGATGCGATGGACGAAGCCGCGAAGAAGGAAGTGGAGGAAGCCGTGAAGTTCGCGGAGGAGAGCCCATCGCCTTCCGTGGATGAGCTCTACAACGACGTGTACCGCGAACCGGATTATCCTTACGAGAAGGACTGAAATGCACTCACCACAGAGGCACGGAGGCACAGAGGAAAGCCCGTTTGCTGAGATTCCTCTGTGCCTCCGTGCCTCTGTGGTGCAACAACCTTGAATTGACCATGGCCGAGATCGTACGCATGCCCAAGTTGAGCGACACCATGACCGAAGGGGTGGTGGCCGCCTGGCACAAGAAGGTCGGTGACAAGGTGAAGAGCGGCGAAGTGCTCGCCGAGATCGAGACCGACAAGGCCACCATGGAGTTCGAGAGCTTCACCGATGGTGTGCTGTTGCACATCGGGGTGGAGAAAGGGAAGACCGCGGCCGTGGATAGTGTGCTCGCCGTGCTCGGTAAGGAAGGGGAGGATATTGCTGCGCTATTGGCCAGCGCTGCTGCTTCGCAGCCGAAGACTCCCGAAGCGCCTAAGCCCAAGGAGCAGGCACAGGAACAGGCGACAAGTACTCCCGCTCCGCAGGCAACGGCTGCCGCGACACCTTCAACGCCGAAAGCCGTTGCGCCTGCCCCTGCTCCTTCAGCGACCAACGGTCGTGTAAAAGCCAGCCCGCTCGCGAAGAACCTTGCCGATGAGAAAGGCATCGACATCAGTCGCGTGCGTGGTAGCGGTCCGGAAGGCCGGGTGACCAAGAGCGACATCGAGAACTACAGCGGTGGTGGAGTTTCCAGCGCTCCCCAGGTGGAGGCTTCACGGAAGTAGCTGTGAGCCAGATGCGCAAGACCATCGCGAAGCGCTTGAGCGAAAGTCTCTTCACCGCACCGCACTTCTACCTCACGTTGGAGATAGATATGGAGCGCGCCATGAGCGTACGTGAAGCGATCAACAAGCAGATCGCGCCGGACAAGATCTCCTTCAACGACCTCGTGATCAAAGGCGTGGCCATCGCGCTGAAGCAGCATCCCAAGGTGAACAGCAGCTGGCTCGGTGATCGCATCCGTTACAACCAGCACGTACACATTGGTGTCGCGGTTGCGGTGGAAGAAGGATTGCTCGTTCCGGTGGTGCGCTTCGCGGATGGCAAATCACTGCGCACCATCGGTGCCGAAGTGCGCGACATGGCGAAGAAGGCCAAGGAGAAGAAGTTGCAACCCGCCGATTGGGAAGGCAACACCTTCACCATCTCCAACCTCGGCATGTTCGGCATCGAGGAGTTCACCGCCATCATCAACCCGCCCGATGCCTGCATCCTGGCCATCGGTGGCATAATGGAAAAGCCCGTGGTGAAGAACGGTGCCATCGTGCCCGGCCACACCATGAAGGTGACCCTGAGCTGCGACCACCGCGTGGTGGATGGCGCTACCGGCGCGGCTTTCCTCAACACCTTCAAGCAACTGTTGGAAGAGCCGGCGTTGTTGTTGGGGGTGGGGGCGATCTGATCGCTCATGCGATCCGTACTTCTTGTTGTTGGCCAATTCGGTTCCATCGCCGTGCTGCTCTTCGGCGGCGGCTGGCAATTGCCATGGTGGGCGTGGGTGCTCTTTGTACTGGGTCTCTTGGTGTTCGCCTGGGCCGTCGCATCGCTCGGCGGCAACAACTTCACCATCCTTCCGGATCCGCGCAGAGCGAACACGCTTTCGCAACGCGGCATCTACCGTTGGCTGCGGCATCCCATGTACACGGCAGTGCTCCTCTGCGGAGTTGCGGTTTCCTTCGGTGCACCGAGCATGGCGCGTTGGATCGCTCTTGGAGTTTGTGCGGTCGTCCTGGTGATCAAAGTGTACTACGAGGAAGCGTTGCTCACCGCACGCCATCCGGACTATCCGCAGCGGATGAAGGGCGTGGCGCGGTTGTTTCCGTTCGTCTGGTAGTCGCTATGGGATGCCCAGCGGTCGGTATCGCTCCGGGGGCAACTTGAAGTACCGTGCGTTCAGCCACGATGGATCCATGATATCCCAGCGGCGGAAGATGAAGCCGTCCAGGTGCTCACGGACATCGGGCGCTTCCAGATCCTGGGTGGTGATGAGCGAGACCGTTGCTTGGGGTCCGTCCTTGGCTGAAAGCAACAGGCTTTCCACGGAAGTGGACCAGGATAGGTCGATCACGTGGCTCGGTGGTCCGAAGTAGACGGGGGCGGGTACGATGGCCTTGGAGAGGCCGTGCGCTCGTGCCATGGTGATCCCTGTCTTCACCACTGCCGTGCGTTCGGTGTACCACGGTGCTATCCATTCGGCGCGCACCATGCGGAAGAGCGAAGCCGCGATGAGCAACGAGAATGCCAGCGTACGCCACCGCACCAATGGGATGAGCTGCATACAGAACATCACCAGCACCCAAGCGACGAGCGCGAAGTTCACCTGCTCCCGGTAGCGGTCATGGATCGATCCCGGTCGGTACAGGATGCAAAGCACCAGCAACAGCAGACCAACGAGCGCGAAGAGCATAGCCCTTCGTCGTTGACGTTCGCGCACAAGAACAACGGTCACTGTCACCGCGAGCACGATCAGATCCGGATAGTGCCAGACGAAATACTTCGCAAGGTGAAGGAGGTGTGTGGGCGATAGTAGGTGGCCGACGTTCTCCACGCTGAGCGCCGCCAGTATCGCTGATAGGCCTTCGTTCTCGTAGGGGCTCAAGGTCAAGCTCCGCACCAGTAGATGGACCACGATCAAGCCGAGGAGCACGATCATGGTGCGTCGGTCGCGCCAGATCTGTTCCAGTACGAGCAAGCCTCCTGCCAGCAGCAGTGCGAAGAAGTGGCTGGCGAGGGCCCCCAGGAAGAACACGACGAGCAAGCTCCACCTCCAAGTGGATGAGAGCTGCTCGCTCCGGTACACTGCGAGGAAGAGGACCAACAGGTCAACGCCATAGTAGAGCTCGAAGATCGGGCAGAAGAGCCCGTGCGTGAGTCCTACGAGGTGGACGCAGGCAAGCGTGACCACGGCAGGTGGATCACGCAGTATGCGTCCCGCGAAGAGCAAACAGGCACCGAGCCATATCACGTTGTTCAGCGAGTGAAGGAGGATCAACCCGGTCATCGACACACCGAGCTTCACGCCGATCAGCGCTCCCAATTGCGAGAGTGCGAGCACCCAACGGCCATGTTCAATGTGGAAGCCGCCTTCGTTGATCACCCGTGCCAGGTAGTAACCACTATCGGAATGGAGGCGCTCATCCGCGAAGCGCCAAGCGAAGAGCACGAGAAAACACAGGATCGCGATCGGCAGGAACCGAGCTGCCGTGCGCGCAAATGGGCCGTATGGCTGCTTCGTGTTCACCGATGCGGTGAAAGTAGTGGCACGGTCGTTCTACTTTTCCACCGTGCAGGATGTGCTCGCATCTCCCATTGAATACCTGAAGGGTGTTGGCCCGCAACGGGGCGAACTGCTGCGCAAGGAGTTGGGCATCGCCACCTTCCGGGACCTGCTCTTCCATTTTCCCTTCCGTTACATCGATCGCAGCCGTTTCCACAAGGTGCGGGAGATCACGGAGGACGCGCAGCAAGTGCAACTACGTGGCGTGCTCGGTGCGGTGAAGATGATCGGCGAGAAGCAGGGGCGAAGGCTGGTCGCTTCGTTGAACGATGGTACCGGCACCATCGAACTCGTCTGGTTCAAGGGGATCCGTTGGCTGGTGGGTTCGCTGAAGCCCGGCGAGGAGTACATCGTGTTCGGGAAGCCAGCCAGCTTCAGGGGCAAGCCGAACCTCCCGCATCCCGAGATGGAACTGGCGTCCACTTGGGAACACGGGATCGATGCCTCGCTCCAACCGGTGTACAATACCACGGAGAAGCTTGCCGCCAAGGGGCTCACCGGACGGGCGATCTGGAAGTTGGCCAAGGCCCTCTTGCCGCAGATCGCCGGGCAATTGCCCGAAACGCTCGGGCGTGATCAGTTGCACTTGCTCGGTGGAATTTCAAGGGAAGAGGCTTTTCGGCAGGTGCATGCGCCGCAGGATCCGGAGCGACTCGAAGTCGCGCGGCGTCGCCTGAAGTTCGAGGAGCTCTTCTTCATCCAACTCGGCCTGCTCCGGCAGAAGCAAGCGACGCAGCGGAACGTCCATGGGCATGTCTTCACGCAGGTGGGCGAACGGTTGAACACCTTCTATACCAAGCATCTGCCCTTTGAACTCACGGGCGCACAAAAACGTGTGGTGAAGGAGATCCGAAAGGACATGGGAAGTGGCCGACAGATGAACCGGCTCTTGCAAGGCGACGTGGGCAGCGGAAAAACACTCGTCGGATTGCTCAGCATGCTGATCGCGCTGGACAATGGTTTCCAGGGCGCATTGATGGCACCAACGGAGATCCTCGCGCAGCAGCATTTCGCCACGCTCACCCGTATGCTGGGTGGCATGCCGGTGGTGGTGCGCCTGCTCACCGGCAGTACGAAGACCGCCGAACGGAAGAGTTTGCTCACGGCGCTCCGTCTGGGCGAAGTACACATCATCGTTGGCACACATGCGCTGCTGGAAGACCGTGTGGTGTTCCACAAACTGGGACTCGTGGTGATCGATGAGCAGCACCGTTTCGGCGTTGCACAGCGCGCACGTCTTTGGGCCAAGAGCGAGGTGCCACCGCATGTGTTGGTGATGACGGCCACACCCATACCACGTACGCTGGCGATGACGCTCTATGGTGATCTTGACACGAGCATAATCGATGAGATGCCACCGGGTCGCAAGCCCATTCGCACGGTGCATCGCTACGATGGATCACGCAACGCGGTCTTCGGGTTCATGGAGCAGGAGATCGCCTTGGGCAGACAGATCTACGTCGTGTACCCGCTCATCGAGGAATCGGAGAAGAAGGACGGTTCACCCAGCGCAACGCAGGACCTCAAGGACCTCACCGATGGTTTCGAGAGCATGTCGCGGCGCTTCCCACTGCCCAATTACGCGGTGGGCATCGTACACGGACGTATGGACCAAGCGACGAAGGACTACGAGATGATGCGCTTCAAGAAGGGCGAGACCAACATCCTGGTCGCCACCACGGTGATCGAGGTGGGCGTTGATGTCCCGAACGCCAGCGTGATGGTCATCGAGAACGCGGAGCGCTTCGGGCTTTCCCAGTTGCACCAGTTGCGTGGTCGCGTGGGGCGCGGTGCGGACCAGAGCTACTGCATCCTCATGACCGGTGACAAGCTCGGGAACGATGCACGTACGCGGATCGAGACCATGGTGCGCACCAACGACGGCTTCGTCATCGCGGAAACGGATCTGCGCCTGCGCGGTCCCGGTGACCTCCTTGGCACCCAGCAGAGCGGTCTTCCGCAGTTGCGCATCGCCGATCTGGTGGAGGATGCCGCGCTCTTGCAACAGGCCCGCCAGGTGGCCATGCGCGTGCTCGAGGAGGATCCTGCGCTCACGGAGCCACGGCATGCTCCCATCGCCAATGCCATGCGCGAGCGCGCGGATGAAGTGGTGTGGGGAAGGATCAGCTGAACCTTACGCGCGCAAGGTGGCCCGCCGCCGGATCTCTTCCGGGTCCAACACGTGCATCAGGCATCCGCGCACGATGAGGTATTGCGCCACGGCATAGGTGAGGATCACCGACCAGGACGCATGCTCCACCGGACGGATGAAGCGGCTGGTGGCAAGGATGCTGTCCGAGGTGATGAACAACGCAGCCCCGATGAACACCAGGATGAAACTGGGAAGGAAGGTGCGGCCGAAACGCAGCGCCGCCGCCGCGCCCATGAGCGTGATGGCCACGGCATACACACCAACCGGAAGCAGCAGGTTGGCGTCGATGTCTTTCAGCAATGTGGAGCCGAACGCGGCTCCATAGGCGATCACCAAGGCTACGAGCGCCGAGGACACCAGCAGGCCCTGGCCGCCGGGGACGTCAGCGATGTTCTGTGCAAAGGCGAGCGTGTAACAGATCTGTGCCAGCAGGAAGGCACCCAGGCCGATGAGGAAGTAGAACTCATCGGTGTGCTGCACCATAAGGGCAATATCACCCATGAGGGAGAAAAAGAGGCCCACTTGCACCAGCAGGGTGAAGCGATCGCCCACGCGGCGGCTGTTGAAGTAGAACCAGCTGGAGAGCACCACCATCATCACGGGTTTGCACACGTACACGAGTGCATGCAGGTCGCGCACCTCACCCACGATGGTGCCCACGGTTGCCAGCGCGTAAAGCGCGCCGTTCAGGAGGTGGTTCTTTCGGATGTCCATGTCAGGGCGACGAATTTAATCGCCGTTCGCGAGCGCAGCACGAAACACCAGTGCTTCCGTACCGCGGTGGATGGTGCGCTTCTCGAACACCATGCCATTGCGCTTGGCAACACCCCGGCTTCGGTGGTTCTCCTCATCGATCAAGGAGATCACCGAGGGAGCGAGCCGGTGTTCCACAGCGAAGAGCTTGCATGCGATCGCCGCTTCCGCAGCGTATCCATGGCCCCAATAGGAAGGAAGCAAGTGGTACCCGATCTCGAGTTCCGGCAAGCCGTCCACCGTTTGCGTGAGCAATCCGCATTGGCCGATGGGTTCGCCGGTTGCGCGCAATTCCACCGCATGGAGCCCACTACCGTCCTCCACATACCGGTCCAGCGAACGTTGGATCATCGCCATGCAATCCGCCCGACTTCCCACGGTGAACGGCATGAAGCGGATCGCCTCGGCGCTGTTGACGTAGTCCATCCACCAGTCCACGTCAGCAGGCACGATGCGGCGGAACAGCAACCGATCGGTGGTGAACTCTTCCAGGGAAGGAATGGGAAGTGTGATCACGCGGCAAGGGGCTTTGCGCGGAGAACGAGGAAGAGATGCACGACCACGCTGAGAGAAAATGCGACTGCGACCAGTTCATGAAGTGGCGCAGGTATCAGGTCGTCCGAGGCCATGATCACTGCCGCGAAGAGGATCGCGCGCACCACCTCGGTCCAGATCGCCCATCGCTTGCCCTCCAGCAGCAGGCCCATGTTCATCACCCACAGCACGATCAGTCCGGCGGTGGCCCACATGCGCACGGGGCCAAGGTCCTGCTGCCGGAAGAGGAAGAAGGTGGTGAGCACCAATAAGAGCGTGAATTGCACGGCGACATAGATGCTCATGCCGCGCGGGACATGCGTATCGAACTTATGGTAGGTGGCCTTGTCCTTCGCGCGCGGTCCTTGGAAACCACCGAGCGCAGCCGGGTGCCAACCGGGCGGTTTCAGGAACACCCGCACTTTGTCCGTCCACTTGGAACACTGCTTCGCGAGCGCACCGAGCTCCAGCCAATAATGGAAGTTGGCACGCAGGGGATCCCAGGTGCCCAGCGGTGTGGTGATACCGTACACCGGTTCCTCTTCCTCCGGCTGATAGGTGCCGAAGAGCTTGTCCCAGATGATGAGCGTGCCAGCGTGGTTACGGTCGATGTACTTCGGATCGCTGCCGTGGTGTACGCGGTGGTGGCTGGGCGTGTTGAAGAGCCACTCGAAGGGTCCCATGCGATCGACCGCTTTGGTGTGGATCCAAAACTGGTAGAGCGTGACGAAGGCACCCACCGTGAGGATCACGAGCGGATGCACGCCGAGCAGCGCCACCGGAACATAGAACCAGAAACTGAACAAGCCCTGCCACCAGCTCTGCCGCAATGCCACGCTCAGGTTGTACTCCTCGCTCTGGTGGTGTACGATGTGCGCCGCCCAGAGGAAGTTGACCTCGTGGCTCGCACGATGGAACCAGTAGTAAAGGAGATCGATGAGCAGGAAGGCGATTAACCAGGTGAGCGCGGTGCTCGGCAGCGTGAACAGGCGCGCATGATCGTACACCGCCATGTACACCGCGAAGACCAGGCTCTTGGTGAAAGCACCCACCACTTGTGATCCGATACCGCAGCCCAGGTTCGCCACGAAGTCGTTGAAGCGATAAACCTTCCGGCCGCTCCATGCGCTCCACGCCAGTTCCAGCCCCATGAGGAGGAAGAAGAGCGGGATCGACAGGGCGATGTATTCCATCGAGACAAAAGTATCCCCGGGGTATCTTCGCCGACCTCGTTCCCGCCCATGCGCATATCCTGGAACTGGCTACGCCAGTACGTTGATACCGAACTCACCCCGCAACAAGCGGCGGCGGTGCTCACCAGCACCGGTTTGGAAACGGAGAGCGTGGAGCTGCACGAGCCCATCAAGGGCATGCTGGCCGGAGTGGTGGTGGGCCATGTGTTGCAATGCGACAAACACCCGGATGCCGATCGCCTCACGGTGTGCATGGTTGAACTGGGTGATGGAGAACCCGAACAGATCGTCTGTGGTGCACCGAACGTCGCGGTCGGGCAAAAGGTGTTGGTCGCCACGGTGGGTAGCACCTTGAACATGACGGATGGTACGTCCATCGTCATCAAGAAGAGCAAGATCCGGGGGCAGGAGAGCTGTGGCATGATCTGCGCGGAGGATGAGCTCGGTCTTGGAAAGAGCCACGCGGGCATCATGGTATTGGATCCGTCGGCGGTGCCCGGCATGTCCGCTTCCGATCACTTCGGATTGAAGAGCGATCACGTGCTGGAGATCGGGCTCACACCCAACCGTACCGATGCCATGGGGCACGTGGGCGTTGCACGCGATCTCATCGCTGCCATCAACTACCGGACAGGTTCATCCCTCCAACTGGGCTTACCGGATATTTCCGGGTTCGTCCAGGATGATGAGGCCCGCTCGATCGCGGTGGAAGTGAGGGATGCAAAGGCGTGCCCGCGCTACGCCGGTGTTACGCTCACCAATGTGAAGGTGGGTCCATCGCCGAAGTGGTTGCAGGAGCGCCTCACGTCCATCGGCCTGAAGCCGATCAACAACGTGGTGGACGTGACCAATTTCGTTCAACACGAACTCGCACAGCCCTTGCACGCCTTCGATGCGGACAAGTTGAACGGTGGTCGCATCGTAGTGCGGTTGGCAGCCCAAGACGAGCAGTTCACCACCCTCGACGGTAAGGAGCGCAAGCTGGATGCCGGCGATCTGGTGATCGCCGATGCGCAGGAACCCGCTTGCATCGCCGGTGTGTTCGGTGGAAGCAAGAGCGGCGTTTCGGATGCTACGACGACCGTGTTCTTGGAGAGCGCGTGCTTCGATCCGAGCACCATTCGCCGTACGGCCAGACGTCACGGACTCAGCACCGATGCCTCGTTCCGGTTCGAGCGTGGTGTCGATCCGGAGATCACCGTGTATGCCTTGAAGCGCGCTGCGTTGCTGTTGAAGGAGGTCGCCGGTGCGCGCGTCAGTTCGCCCGTCATCGATATCGACCACTCGTTGAGGCATCGGTCCGAGGTGCATTTGCGCTTCAGTGAACTCGCTGCCCTCAGCGGGATCCGCATCGATCACGATGCCGTCGTGCGCGTTTTGGAGCTGCTCGACTTCCGCATCCGTGAGCGCAACGCGCAAGGTGTGCATGTGCAGGTCCCTGCTTACCGCGTGGATGTGCATCGCCCGGTGGATGTGATCGAGGAGATCCTGCGCATCCACGGTTTCGATCAGGTGCCCGTGCCCGAGCGCCTCAGCGTTCCGTCGGTAACGCATCCGGCCCTCACCTTGGAGAGCCTGCGTCAACAGACCGGTATGCACCTGGCCACCCGTGGCTTTCGCGAGATCATGACGCCTTCGCTGGTGAGCGGTGAGCGTGTGGTGAAGAGCGGGATCATCGAGGAGGCGTCGGCCGTGCGACTTGCGAACCCGCTGAGCACGGAACTGGACGTGCTGCGGCCGACCATGCTCTTCGGTGCGTTGCAGGCCATGGCGCACAACATCAACCGGCAACAACGCGATCTGCGGTTCTTCGAGCGCGGTCGTGTTTACGGCCGAAACGTCGACCGAACCCAGGAAACGGAGACCCTATCGCTCACCATCACCGGCCGTCGCTGGCAGGAGCATTGGCGTGCGGATGACCGCGCGACGGAGCTGAACGATGTGAAGGAGGAAGTGGAAGCCTTGCTTGGGCGAGCGGGCTTGCTGGCGCGAACGACTTGGGTTCCCGTGGAACATGCGCTACTGGAGAACGCGGCTGTAATTCATGTGAACAAGCGGCCGGTTGGTATCGTCGGCCAGGTGACCGAACGCGAAGCGAAGTCCTCTGATGTTTCACAAGCTGTGTTCCATGCGGAGTTGAACGAGGAAGCGCTGCTCGATGCCTGTCGTTCGGGACATATCGCGTACACGGAGGTGTCCCGCTTCCCGGCCGTGCGCCGTGACCTGAGCCTGCTCTTGTCGAACGAAGTTCAATTCGAACACTTGCAGAAGGTGGCCATGAACGCAGAGCGCAAGTTGTTGCGCGAAGTGGACCTCTTCGATGTGTACCAGGGCGACAAGCTGCCAGCTGGCAAGAAGAGCTATGCGCTCCGCTTCCTCTTGCAGGACGCGGAGAAGACACTCACCGACGAGCAGGTGGAGAAGGCGATGGGCCGCATTCGTGCAGCGCTGGAGAAGGAGGTGGCGGCAGAACTCAGGGGGTAAGCCATCGCTCGATCGTCGCGAGCGCATCCGCTTTGCCTTTCACGCCGACCAACTGCGCACCATCCTCGGGATCGTAGTTCAACAACCAGGTCACCAGGATCTCGCGTGCTGCAGATGGCAGCTCGTGAATGTCCAAGGCTTCCAACGTCCGCAATGAGGGATCCATGGGCAGGGCGATGAGCTTGTCGTCGCGTTCACCAGCATCGAGCAGCTCGATGATCCCGATGGGTTCCACCTCGATCATCGTTCCGCTGGGTAGCGCACCGCAGATCACGAACACGTCCACCGCATCCCCATCGCCGCCCTGGTCCTTATGCATGCGTGTGCCGGGAATGAAGCCGTAGTTGGCCGGGTAGGGGAGGAAGCGGATGCGGCGGGGCTTGCCGTTGCGCAGGTTCACTGGGAAGGTGCCTGTTAAAGGGTCATACTCGCGCTTGTCAGCGGCACCAGCGCTGATCTCGATCACCGCACGCAGTACGCCGGGGCGTATGAAAGCCGATAGGTGTTCGAGATCTTCCATGGCGCGATGCTAGCGCGCACAAGATCGTGCTTCCGGGGTTGCGGAAATGCGAACCGTGAATGGACGGAAATGAACGTGAATACCTACTGACGGACCTTGCGTTCACACTGCCGCCGGTCCATTTCCGGTGCAACGCCTCTAGGGCAAGCGGTAGCTCAGGCTGAGCATACAACCGATCGCGTTGGATCGGCGCGTGATGCCCTGTTCCTCGAAGCTGTCCATCAATTGCCCACGAGCGGCCGGCTCGATACCCACGCTCCACGCGCTGTTGAAGCGGTAGCGCACATAAGCGCGGGCCGTCCAGCCGAGCGTCCATGTGCGCATGGCGACATCGTTGAAGTCCGTGTAGCCTTCGCCATCGCTGGGAATGGATCCCTGTCGCTGGGTGAGCATGCCCACCGTAGGGCCGCCTCGGACGCCGAGGCTCCACCGGCCTTGCACAAGGTGTGCGTCCAGGAGCAATGGCACTTCGAAGTAGCTGGTGCGATTGATACGCTCCCGTGCTTCGCGGATACGAACGGAACTCAAGGTGCTGTCCAGATCGGAGCGCAACTGGCCCACGGTGATGTTCACGTTTTGCCCGGTATGGAAGATCTGGCCCGATGAGTCGGTGAACGTGCCGGTGATGACGAGCACCGTGGTATCCACGAAGATCAGCGACCAGGTCTGGTTGGTGGAGATGATGGTCCGGTATTCCTCAGGAGTGATCAGCCGATCAGCGTAGGTGCCGTAGTGCAACCCACCGCCGATCCCGAAGTTGCGGCCCATGTGCATCATCTCGGCACCGAAGGCCGGTGTGCGTTGCGCATCCACATCCCACGTGTCGCTTGTGCCACCGGTATATGTGCTTGTCGTGTTGAAGAGACCACCTACCAAGCCGATTTCCCAAGGCGCACGCGCACCGATGATCGGTGGAGGGATGGCAGCAGGTTGCGGAGTACTGGTGACCGGATCGTTCGGGATCAAGGCGGTCGCGCTGTCGCTTACGGCTGCTGGGGTCGTGGACGCTTCCGCTTGGCTCGCAACAGCGATCTCCGCACCGCGATCTTCTGTCGCAGCGCTATCGTTGGATGCGGCGTTGGTGTCCTCAGTAGCAAGGGCCTCTGGGGGTGCCGGCTCCGTTATCGTGGGTTCTTCGCCACCTGTGATCGCTGTGGTAGCGATCAAGGCAACGCTCATCGTCGGGTCGCCTTCAGCTCCACTGGTGCTCGTGTTCGTTGCCTCGCTCCCGCCATCCTGGGTCGTATCCAGCGCTGATGCGTCGTCGGCCGCTGGTACATCCGGATCCATCGCCCTGGAAGTACCCACATCGATCCCGATGGAAGGGGTGACAGGAAGAGTTGCTTCTGGGGCAGGTTCGATGCTCTTTGTTGGTGATCCGCTCGTGCGAGTTTCTTCAGCCTGGCCTTTGCGCTGGATCGTCGTCGGTTGGTCCTTGGTCGCACGATCGAGCGTCGTGCTGGCGGTGAGAGTTTCTTCGTTGAAGGTCACTTCCTGGTTTCACAGCCCTCGCCGCTTCCTCCTTCGAGCCATTGTCGGCGTTCGTTTCGACCACCTTGTTTCGCTACGGGCGCTACTTGTTCGGCACTCGTCACCGCCACTTCCTTCGTTCTGTTCACCACGTTCGTTCCTTCCGCAGGCCACAGCAGCCATGCACCCACCACGAGCACCGCTGCGCCGGCCACAAACCAAAGCGCTCCGCCCCGGCGGCGCTTGCCCTTCGCGGCTATCATGCGCTGGGCCTCGAGCCAGTGGGCCTCCTCGTAGGGGAAGACCTGCTCACCCAGTTTCTGCCGGGCCAGCTCGTCGAATTCGTTGTTCGTGTTCATCGCGATACGGTCTTGACGGTGGGAACGGCCATGCGGCCCAATGCTGTTTGAAGCACCTGTCGCGCATGCGACACGTGCCATTTCGATGTGCCTTCACTGATGCCGAGCATGTCGGCGATCTCCTGGTGCGCGTAGCCGTCGATGGCGAAGAGGTTGAATACACGCCGCGACATTTCCGGAACGCGTTGCAGCAGCGCTGCGAACGCATCGGCTTCCATGTGGCGCAAGTAATCGTTGGCGTCGGCGTGGTCGGTGTTGTCCAAGGGTGCGTCCAATGTTTCCTGCTCCTTACGCATACGCTGCTGGCGGAAATCGTCGATCACAGTGTTGATCATCACGCGACGGGTCCAGAGTTCGAAGGGCACATCGGGGCGACGCTTGTCCAGGTTCGTGAGGATCTTGAGGAAGCCCTGGTTCATGCGTGCCACGGCGTCCTGCTTGTTGCGTTCGTAGCGGTTGCAGATCGCCATCATCTGCGGGTGCAGGGCACGGTAGAGCTCATACTGCGCCTTCGGCTCCTCGCGGACGCATCGGGCTATGAGCGTTTCGTGTACCATGCCTTATGTGCCAAAGGGCTTCCGCCTTTCAGCGGAAGCCCCCCGACAGTGTTCGATCGGAACTACCGCTTCACGAAGCGGAAGCTCACTGCGTTCTCGTCGTTGCCGAAACGGAGCAGGTACATGCCCTGCGCCAGATCGGTCACGGGTATTTCGATCCGGTTGCCACCGCCGGTGATGCGCACGTTGGTGGAACTCGCCACACGACCATTGAGATCGATGATGCTCATCGGTACGTTGCCGTTCATCGTGGTGTTGAAGCTCAGGTTCAATACATCCTCCACGGGATTGGGCCACAGCGCGGTGTTCTCGAAGGCGGGCGCTTCGGCAATGCTCGTGGGAAGCAGGTTGAGCACACGGATGGTGAAGCCGGAGCGTGCGTAGTTGTCCTCGAGGATCATGCCGGTGTAGATGCCGTTGTCATCCACGGAAACGGAATCACATGCAGTGTCTTCGCAGCCGTTGCTGTCGAAAATGGTCAGGCACAGTTGGTAGGGTCCACCGTTCGCGTAGAAGTGCGTTGGGAAGGGGTCGGTGGAGGAAGTGCCATCACCGAAGTCCCAGAAGAACTGGTAGTTGCCACTACCACCGCTGCTGAGGTTCCACACCCACAACTCGTTGGGGATCGGCTGGCCCACGTTCGGGTTAAGGCTGTCGGTCTCGTAGGCTTGCATCACCCAGAAACCGGCGTTGCAAGGAGCTGCAGGGTCGATCGTGCCATCATCATCCACATACACGCTATCACACGCAACGCTGGCGCATCCGTTGGCGCTTGTCATGATGATGCACACCATGTAACCGCCGGGCTGGGTGTACACATGGGGGTTCGGTCCGTTGTCCACACCGTCGCCCCATGAAATGTTGTAGGTGTATTGGCTGGGGCCGCCTGTGGAGCAATTGTTGGCGAAAACCGTCCAGGGCAACAACGGCCCGGCAGGACCATCGGTCGCGGGTACCACATCGATGCACGCGGTGCACGGGACGAAGCCGGTGGTGACACCGCCATTGGCGTCAACGGAAAAGGTATCGCAGGTGGTGCTCGTGCAACCGTTGATGTCTGCAATGGTCAGGCAGGCGATGTATTCACCCTCTACCACCACGGTCCACGTCGGGCTCCCGATGGTGCTTACGGTGCCGTCGCTGAAGGTCCACACGAAGGTGTAAGGAGCGCTACCGCCACTCGTGCAATTGCTGAAGTCGATCACCCACGGCTGGTTCGATGTTGCTGTGAAGCATGCGTTGCAAGGCGGTATGAAGGTGCCCGTACACACGCAGGTCGGGGACCATAGGTCGTTGACCGTGGAGGCGTTGCCATCATCGCATGGGGTACCCGGCAATGCCGTTCCACCGGGCGTGCCTTCACAATCGAACACGCTGTTGTCGCCGATCACGCAGGTGGTGAAGGTGAAGGTGGTCGCAGGCGTGCCGGGGGTGAATTCGTAGATGCGGTAGAAATAGGATTGACCCGCTGTGGTGGCGAAGGTGAATTCTTCAAGACCTCCGTCGAACGTGTTGTCCGAGCATTCTATGGGAGCTGCGGTGCTACAGCTATCGATGAACAGTTCGAGGACAACGTCCAGGTCGCCATCGCCATCCGCTTGAACAGTGCTTGTGGTGCCGGTTGCAACGAACCAATACCACACATCGTTCGCGGTGCCGGAAACGAATCCCGCGCATTCGTTCGGCGAGAAGGACTCCGTGGCGTCCACAAGAGTGCCAGCGGTGGGATTGCATGAGGCACTTGGTACGATGTAGCTGGCGTTGTAGCACTCATCGTTCAACGGACCCGAGCCACCATTGCAAGCGAGATCGATGTTGACCACAGGAAAGAAGGGGGTCCAGCTTCCCGTTGCGCTCACGAAGGTCAGTCCACCGTCGCAGGAGGTGCTCACCGTCACGGTGCCTTGCGTTTCGATCGGGTTGAACGTGTAGCTGAAGGCGCAACCGGGTCCGGTTTGCACCGAGTCCATAAGCACGGGGGCTGTGTTGGACATGATGTATACCGTATAGCTGAGGCCCACACAGGGGGAAACCGTACCGGTGATCGTCACGGTGGTCTGCGCTGTGGCGGCCATACCGAAGACGGCAGCGCTGTACGAGGGCGCAGGGGCGGATGATGGATCTCATGGGAGGCCTTGGGTTGTGTTCGATCACATACACGGGGAAGCGGCACGGGGTTGGGTCCGAGGAAAATTACGGCGCACAATGATCTCCGGGAACCCACGGGAGCCTGGAAAGAAAAGGGGCGCCCACCTTTCGAGTGGACGCCCTTCGCGGATCAGGTCGCTGTTAATGCTTCACGAACCGCAGGGTCACCGCATGCGTTCCGGTTCCGAAGCGGACCAGGTACATTCCCGGTGCCAGGTCGTTCACAGGCACACCCACACGGTTGGTGCCGTTCGTGATGGACACGTTCGTTGTGTTCACCACATGGCCGTTGAGGTCAATGATGCTCATCGGCACGCTACCGCGCACGGTGGTGTTGAAGCTGAGGTTCAGTTCCTCCGCCACGGGGTTCGGCCAGAGTGCGGTGTTGGCAAGGACGGGTTGCTCGCCCATACCGGTTGGCAACGCTTGCAATACGTTGATGGTGAAGCCGGCGCGAGCATAGTTCTGCTCCAGGATCATGCCAGTGTACATGCCATCACCGTCGATGGAAATGGAGTCGCAACTCGTGCTGGTGCAACTGGCATCGGTGATCGTGAGGCAAATCATGTAGGGTCCGCCATTGGGGTAGAAGTGCGTGGGGAATTCTTCGGTGGAACTGCTTCCATCACCGAAGTTCCAGAAGTACTGCATGGGTCCGTTTCCAATGCTCGTGTTCCAGATCCACAGTTCGTTCGGGATCGGGGTAGCGCTTCCGTTGGGGTTCAGGCTGTCGATCGCATAGGCCTGGAAGACCCAGAATCCAGCTTGGCAATCGAGCGTGGTACTGTCCGGGATGCAGATGCAATCCGCGCTCCAGTATCCGTTCTCACCCGTGAAGGGGCTCTGGCAAGGTGCGCCGGGCAAGTCGGGTCCGTTCAGGATCCCCAAGCAGTCGGCACCGCCATTCGTGGTGTCGGGATCGCAAATACAATCAGCGCTCCATATGCCGCTGATGCCGTTCGGGAAACCGCAGGGCGTACCGGGCAGGTCGGAGCCGCCGGGAACGCCCATGCAATCGAGTGTACCTGAGGTCGTATCCGTGTCGCAGATGCAGTTCGTTGTCCAAGTCCCGACAACACCCAGGAAGTTGGTGCAGGCGGTACCAGGCAGTGCACTACCACCTACCACGCCAAGACAGTCCGTTGTGGCACTGCCGCAGTTGATCGTCACGAACACAACGGTGCTATCGAGCGCGTTTACCGTGTAGGTGCCCGTAACGCTTTGTATCGCACCCAAGCACGGTGTGGTGATCACGAACCAACCCTGGTAGGAGTCCATCAAGAGGTCAATGGAAAATCCGCAGTTCGAATCCAGCGGAACATCGATGTCGATGGCGGGTTGGGTGTTCTGTACGGTGGTGATGTTCACCGAGCTGTTCGGCGTGCAACCGGCCACGTAGCCAGCAACGATAACGGTGTAAGGGGGGAGCGGCTGGGCGAGGGCGGCTAGGCCGATCGCGGTCCCGAGGCCGAAGGACAAGGAGCGCAAAAGAGTTCTCATGAGGGGGCGTTTGGAATGGTGGGTCTTGCGGTTCAACCCCAAACACGGAGAGGAATGGGCGGAGGTTGGGTATCACCGAAAATTAGTCCTTCTCCTCAGGTCAACGAACGATCGATCAGGTCATCCTCCGCTTCGTTCGGCAAGGTCACCTTCAGTAAGGGCGTGCGCTTCATTTCCTGCTCGATGCTCCACACGGCGTTCGGGTTGCGGGCCCATGCCCTGCGGGCGATGCCGTTGTTCACATCCCAGTGGAGCATGGCCTTCAGGCGACGGTCACTGTCGCCGCTGCCGTCCAGCACCATGCCGAAGCCGCCGTTGATCACTTCGCCCCAGCCCACGCCGCCGCCGTTGTGCAAGCTGATCCACGTCGCGCCCCGGAAGGCATCGCCGACGAAATTCTGCACGGCCATATCCGCGGTGAAGCGGGATCCGTCGCGGATGTTGCTGGTCTCTCGGTAGGGACTGTCGGTGCCGCTCACGTCGTGGTGGTCGCGGCCCAGTACGATCGGCGCGGAAATACTTCCATCCTTGATCGCCTTGTTGAAGGCTTCCGCGATGCGCACACGCCCTTCGCTATCGGCGTAGAGGATGCGGGCCTGACTGCCCACCACCAATTTGTTCTGTTGCGCGTTGCGGATCCAATGCAGGTTGTCGGCGATCTGCTGCGCGATCTCGGTCGGTGCTTCCTTCAACATCGCCTCCAATACATCTCCAGCGATGCGGTCGCTCGTTGCCAGGTCCTTCGGATCGCCGCTGGTACAAACCCAGCGGAAGGGTCCGAAGCCATGATCGAAACACATCGGCCCCATGATGTCCTCCACGTAGCTGGGGTAGCGGAACTCTTCCCCATTCATTCCACCGATGTCCGCACCCGCGCGCTTGCTCTCCAACAGGAAGGCATTGCCGTAATCGAAGAAGTACATGCCCTGAGCTGCGAGCTTGTTCACCGCGGCCACATGCCTGCGCAGTGTTTCCTGCACACGCTGTTTGAAGGCTTCCGGATCCTTCACGATGAGCGCGTTGCTCTCCTCATAGCTCAAGCCCACCGGGTAGTAACCACCGGCCCACGGATTGTGCAAGCTGGTCTGGTCGCTGCCTAGATCGACCTTGATGTTGCGCTCGGCAAGTCGTTCCCAGAGGTCCACGATGTTGCCGAGGAAGGCAATGCTGTGTGCTTCGCCTTTTTGCTGCCACGCTAGTGCCGCATCGATGCACGCGTCCACATCGTCGATGACTTCATCCACCCAACCCTGCGAGTGGCGCTTGTGCGCAGCGGTGGCGTTCACCTCCGCGCAAATGGTGACCACACCAGCGATGTTGCCCGCTTTGGGTTGAGCGCCGCTCATGCCGCCCAGGCCGCTCGTGACGAACAACTTTCCGCTCGCTCCCGGCTCCTTCAACATGCGGCATGCGTTGAGCACCGTGATCGTGGTGCCATGCACGATCCCTTGCGGACCGATGTACATGTAGCTGCCCGCCGTCATCTGGCCGTATTGCGAAACACCCAGCGCGTTCATGCGCTCCCAATCATCGGGCTTGCTGTAGTTGGGGATCACCATGCCGTTGGTCACCACCACGCGCGGCGCATCGGCGTGGCTGGGGAAGAGGCCCAGCGGATGGCCGCTGTACATCACCAGCGTCTGCTCCTCGGTCATTTCGCTCAGGTACTTCATCACCAGGCGGTATTGCGCCCAGTTCTGGAAGACCGCCCCGTTGCCGCCATAGGTGATCAGTTCGTGCGGGTGTTGCGCCACGGCGGGATCCAGGTTGTTCTGGATCATGAGCATGATCGCGGCGGCCTGTTGGCATTGCGCAGGATAGTCCGTGATCGGTCGTGCGTGCATCGGGTGCTCCGGACGCAAGCGGTACATGTAGATGCGACCGAACTCTTTCAACTCCTGTGCGAACTCCGATGCCAGCGTTGCGTGGTGCTTCTTGGGGAAGTACCGAAGTGCGTTCCGCAGCGCGAGTTTCTTCTCTTCGGCGGTGAGGATGTCCTTGCGCTTGGGTGCGTGGCTCACGGAAGGATCCAATGGTCGCGCAGGCGGAAGGACATCCGGGATGCCTTCGCGGATGGATTGCTGGAAAAGGGAGAGGTCGGAAGCGACAGCGGTGGACATTCCGCGAAGATCGGGGCGAAGGGACTACCCCTGCACCTTCTTCACCGCCTCATGCCCATACGGGCAATGCTTGCACCGGTTCCCGCAGCAGTAGCCGCGCTTGCGGTGGTATTGCTCGGTGAAGACCAGGTAACCCTCGGGGGAGACGTAATAATCGCCCGGCTCCAAACCAAGCCGCGCATAGCGATCTTCCTGCGGCTTGCTGTCGCTGCGGTCCATTCTGTTCTTCTCGGCTAACGCTCCACTCCCTGCTTGGTTCGTCCGGCGGCGCGAAAGTTCCGCTGTCGGACATGCGCAGGGGGGCTGGTGGCACGTTCTTTTCACACGGCGCTGTTGGCACCACGGGCCTTCCAGCGGCCTAAAGGCCCTGAACGCCCCGGTAGTTTCGCTGCTCGCAATAATGACAGGTCTCCTTTCATCCGCACGTTCCTGCTCCCTCGCTCGCATCGGACTCGCCCTTGCGCTCGTGGTCGGGCAGGCTTTTGTGCCCATGGAAGGTCAGCCCGGCAAGCCGCTCACCGCCGAGGACTACATCTCGCAGTGGAAAGCGGTGGCGATCAAGAAGATGAAGGAGCACGGCATCCCGGCGAGCATCACGCTGGCGCAAGGACTGCTGGAAAGCGGCAACGGCAACAGCGTCCTGGCGCGCGAGAGCAACAACCACTTCGGCATCAAATGCACTCCCGACTGGACCGGGGGCCGCACCTACCACGATGATGACAAGAAGGACGACTGCTTCCGCGTGTACCGCGATGCCGCCGAGAGCTACGATGACCATGCGAAGTTCCTCCAACGTTCACGGTATGCGGCGCTGTTCGAGCTGAAGTCCACCGACTACAAGGGTTGGGCGCATGGTCTGAAGAAAGCCGGCTACGCCACCGACCCGCGCTACCCGCAGAAACTGATCGACCTCATAGAGCGCTACGAGTTGCACAATCTTGACGTGGGTGTTGACGTGGCATACAAGCCGAAGCCCAAGACCGAGGAGCGTCCCACGGTGCGCCAGGTGCGCGGAGGTCGCAAGCCCGTTGGTGGCGAAGAGATCACCATTGGTTCTGGCCGTGCGGTGGATGTGTTCGAGGGGCGTATCAAGTTCGTGCGCGCCAAAGAGGGCGATAGTTTCCGCAAGCTCGCCACCGACCTGGAGATGACCCACGGCATGCTGGCACGCTGGAACGACATGGACAAGGAGTCATTGCTGACCGAAGGACAGATCATCTACATCCAGCCGAAGCGCAACGCGAGCAAGACGAACGCTGTGCATTCTGCACACACGGGAGAAACCCTCTGGGGTGTGAGCCAGCAGTACGGTGTGAAGCTGAGCAAGCTCGCGAAGTACAACGGTCTTGCCACGGATGCACGCCTCACGGAAGGGCAGCGCATCGCATTGCGCAAGCCGAGCCGCTAGTCCTTTCTGGCTTGTTGCACTTTGTGCAGCATCACGGATGCGATGGTCCGCGCACGTTGCTTGGCTTCATCCGCCTTGTCACCGGAGAACAATTCATCGACGGTGCTTTCCCATAGCGTGAGCCACCGGTCGAAGTGGTGCGGCTCCATCCGGATGCGTCGGTCCAGCAGCATATGAGCCGCCATCGGGCTGCCTTGGTAGGTGGGATCGCCCAACAGCACCATGCACCAGAAGGAGATGATCTTCGGCAGGTGTGCTGGCAGGTCGAGGTCGGCGAAGAAGTGTCCGATCAGTTCGTCCTTCGTGGCGCGATCGTAGAAGCGTTGCACGAGCGCACGCACATCCTCTTCGTTATCGATCACCGGTCGTTGCACCATCCTAGTGTGCGATCATTCGGTAGGCGACGACCGTTCGGGAGCTGGTCGCGGTCACCAGTTCGGGTGCGCCGTCCAGATTGAGGTCGCCCACAACGAAAGGAGTCGAAGCATCCACGGGCATTCCGGGAAGCTCACGGCCACTGCCGTCGAAGAGCCATGCCTTGCCATTGGAAGGAGAGATCATGCCGATCGCTATCGTGTTCGCTCCCAACGAATAGGCGCTGGCCTGTTGCAGCAGCGCTTCCCCCACCTTCTTCGCGAAGAGCAGCCCTTTCGCGTTGGACGCGATCAAGCTGTCGTTCGTGATACGGACCACCTCGAAGGCACCATCCCCGTCCAGGTCCATGAATCGACTGCGTCCGTTGGATGCGCTGATCGTGCGTCGTTCCTCGCCGCCCAAGGTGGTCTCATGCAATACCAGGTCCTGGTCCAGCCAATGAACGCGGGTACCCAGGAGATCCGATCCAGGATCACGGCATGCACTTCTTTCACACGTGCCAGCTTCGTCTTCACGCGTTCCCGTTCATTGCCTTTTCGGTCGAGCACGCTGATACCACCGTCGTTATCGATGATCAGCAGGTGATCCTGGTTCCGGATCCGCAGGTGACGAACGGGCTCGATGGCAGGTGCAGGGAGCTTTGGCAGGACCCAGCCTTGAACGCCGGTCCAATCCAGGGTGAGGTTGTTGATGCGACCGTCCTGCCCCGGAATGAGGATGCGGTATTCGCGCTGGCCTTCGTAGTCGATCACGGAGAGCGGTACCGCTGCCGCTGATGGGATCTTCAACGGCGAGCCCACGTCTTTCCCGTTGCGGTCTATAAGGTAGCCGAACGCCGTTGTGTTGAAGAGCAGTTGGAGCTTTCCGTTCTTGAAATGATCCACTTGATGCACAGCACCGAGGATGGGCCCATCGAGGGCACGGCTCCAGAGCACCTTTCCGGTCGCGCTGATCAAGTGGATGCGATGCAGCGTGTCCTGCACCAGCACCTCGCGCGTATTGTTGGTGTGGTTGATCACGATGTCCGGTGTGCGTTGCACGGGTGCATCGATGGCGCAACTCCAGAGCATGTTGCTGGTTGCCTCCGGCACGACCGCTCCGGCGGAAGGGGCGTGTTGCAGACCGATGCTCACGTGCAGTAGGCCATGCTGAGCTGGTGATACCTGGATCGACAGCCCGCCCAATTCCCGCAGTACCGGGAGCCAAGCACTGAACGCGCTGTCCCTATCGGTCTTCGATCCTTCGCGCAGGAGCGTCCCGCCTCGCGCGAGATCGCACCACCACGTGAAGCCAGCTTCATCGCTCATCTGCTGGAACCAAGTGGACGCACGTTTGTTCTCGGCGAGACTGTTCCCATCGTTCCATGTGTCGATGGAGGCACGCACCGCATCCGCATCATCGCTCATCACCACGGTGTTGCCAAGGATGGCCCACCAAGGCTGTTGGGGTAGGATCGCGTTCTTCCCGAGCAGTTGCTCGTACGGATGCGCTTGCGGGAAATGCGTGATGCGCGTGCCGCGATGGTTCACCGTATCGCAGGGCATGGATCCGCAGGGTGCGCTCAATTCTTCGCTAGCGCGTTCAGGGTCTTCCGTGTCCATCACCAGCCAGCGCTGCGCCGGTCTGCCGCTCGTATCGCAGGCCGTTGCGATCCCCGCACTTCCATATGCCCACGGAAAGAGCACCTCGGTGGAAGCCGGACCCTCGTCCACGTTCGAGCGGGCTGCAAGGAATGACTCCGCGTCGCTCACGTTGCGCACTTCCCATTGCACCACGTTCGCAGGAAGCACACGGCTGATGTTCCACGGCCCGCTTCCTTGATCGGTGACGGAAGAGATCAACGGATGCGGTGAAGCGGGAACGAGCAAGCCGCTCAGCAGCATCGCTTCCGGCAGTGCGCTCACGTCCAATGCGAGCCAGCCTTCAGGGATGCCGAGGTGCTCCAAACGTTCGGGCTGCCACACGTTGCTCAACAAACCGGTGGTTCGCGAGGTGTTCAGCAGCACATGCGCGTCCGTGCCTTTGCCCAAGGTGGCGCGGGCTTGCGCAAAGAGCGTATCGGTGGTGATGGGCAGGCCACCATCTTGCTGCAACAAGGCTTCCTCCAACAGTTCCGGTGAATCGGAGAGCATCCACAACCCTTGGCGTAGTGCAAAGGAGAGGGGCGCGAGTTCTGCATCGAACTGCGCCGTTGTCACCTGCCCGGTGGTAAGCATCGAACGCTCCGAAGCCGCAACGCCGAGTAGATCACCCAATGCATCGGCGGATGGTTCACCGTGGATGGTGCCCACTGCAACGAACCCCGCACCCTTGAACCATTGCGCATCAGTGCCACCAACACAGTGGATCCGCCGAGCGCCTTGAGCAACATGGCGTCCTTCTCCATCGCATGGGCCGAGCGGGTCATCAACCGCGACAATGCCAGTGTGCCGGGTTGTTTCTCCCAGGCACTCCACAGCAGCGAGGTGTGGGCGAAACGGTCCCAGTGGGCCCAAGCGTCAGGAACTTCGACGATCACCGCAGCTTGTGCGGGGATGGCGCTCCAAGGATCCGCTGCGGAAGAGGAGCCGTTGTTCCAGCGCAGGACCGTCCAAGCTGCCGCCGCCACGATCGACAGCAACATCAGACCAAGGAACACGCGACGCATCATCGGCAAAGGTGTCCGAGACACGAACAGGCCCCGACCGGGAGGTTGTGGGCTTGCGCACAGCAGGGTGTGAACAGGGGAAAACCATGTGGGCATGTGAACATGCGTTCATGTGCCCATGAAAATGCCGATGGCTCAGGAGAGCTCGACGTGCTCTTTCAAGAGCCGGAAGCTGCGGCGGTGGTGCTCGCACGGGCCGAACCGTTCGATCGCCGCGCGATGGTCCAACGTGGGGTAGCCTTTGTTCACCGCCCAACGATAGTGTGGATGCATGTCGTGCAGATCCCGCATGAAAGCATCGCGATGGGTCTTGGCCAACACGCTGGCAGCGGCAATGGAACGGAAGCGGCCATCGCCCTTGATGTGGCAGGTGTGCGGAACGCCTGCGTAGGTCAGGAAGCGGTTGCCGTCGATCAATAGGTGCTCGGGTCGCACGATGAGCGCATCCACGGCGCGGTGCATCGCGCGGAAGGAGGCGTTGAGGATGTTGATGGCATCGATCTCCGTGGATCCACCATTGCCACGGCCCACGCGAGCGCGCGTTCCTCGATCAGGGGGCGGAGTGCTTCGCGTTGCGCCTCGCTGAGTTTCTTGCTGTCGTCCAGCCGGGCAATTTCACCCGCGCTGGCAGGATGACAGCCGCAGCGACGACCGGACCGGCGAGACAACCACGGCCCGCTTCATCGCAACCCGCTTCGAGCAGGTGTTTGTGATGGTATGCCGCGAGCGCCATGACGATCAGGAGTGCAACTTCAAACCCGCATCAGAACACATCCGCTCAAAGCTCCCCCACAACGAATCGGCGATCTCTCCCAGGTGTACCGGGCGGCTCGTTTCAGGCCAGCGCTGCGCAGTTGTTCCCATAGTGCTTGGTCGCTCCACACTTCGAAGAGCGCACGCGCGATGTCCGCCACGCTGAAGGGATCGCAGTAGTGTGCGGCATCCCCGGCGATCTCCGGCAGGCAGGTTGCTTCCGCTGCGACGACGGGTACACCACAGCGCATGGCTTCCGCCACGGGAATGCCGAAACCCTCGAAATAACTGATGAACGCCAATGCATGTGCACCACCCAAGGCCATGTGCAGGTCCTCCTGACCCAACCTTCCGGTGAAGACCACGCGATCCTGGTGCTTCAGCTGGCTCCAGGCTTGCTCCATGCGTTCGTCCTTCCACATGCGCTCCCCCACGATCAGCAGGCGCAGTTCGCTTGGATGTGCGGTGAGCATTTGATCGAACGCCAGCAGGAGGCGCGCGATGTTCTTGCGCGGATGCAAGGAGCCCACGCAAATGAAATAGGGCGCGCCCTTGGTGAAGCGGTCGCGAGCTTTCTGCTTCGTTGCATCGTCCAGCGGAGTGAAAACATCTCCCACACCGTTGTACACCACATCGATGTGGTTGGGATCCACGTCGTAATGCGTGGCGATGTCGCGGCGGCTGAACTCGCTCACCGTCGCCAGCCGTGAGGCATGGCGCGCGAAGCGCGGGAAGTAGCTCCGGTAATAATCGCTGTACTTCTTCGGAAGATCCTCCGGATGATGCTCGAAGTTGAGATCATGGATGACAGCCAATGAGGGTACGTTGCTGTTCAGAGCCAGGAAACCATCGGGGCTGATGAAGGCATCGGCTTTCAGCGACTTCAACTTTCGCGGGAGCAGGTGATCGAACCAGATGCGGTAGAGCAGGGGGTGTCGTGTGGGCGGCCAGATCACCACGGGCTTCACGTTGGACGCATACAGGAAGCGCTCGTCGTACTTGCGATCGAAGAGGAAGAGGAACTCGTGCTCCGGATGCGCCCGCACGATCCGCGCGATCGTTTCATGCGTGAACCAGCCGATGCCCTCCAACTTGTCCGGAAGGAGGTGGCGGGTATTGACGGCGATGCGCATGGGTGGTGCAAATGTGCGATCGCCAGCGTCAACGACCATCTCCGCATCTTCACGCCGCATTTCGCCCATGCAGCGCACCTTCCTCACCAACCTCGCCCTCGTGCTGGTGCTGAACCTGCTGGTGAAGCCCTTTTACATCCTGGGCATCGATGCGGGCGTGCAGCAGGCGGTCGGGGCCGAGGTCTATGGTGGGTATGCGGCACTGCTCAGCCTCAGCTTCCTGCTCAACATCGTCTTGGACCTGGGCCTTACCAACTACAATACCCGGCACATCGCGCAGCACACCCAACTCATGGGCAAGTACGTGGGCGGCGTGGTGGCGGTGCGTGGCGGGCTCATGCTCGCCTACATCGCGCTCATGGTCGTCAGCGGTTTTGTGCTGGGCTACCGGGGCGAGGATCTCAGCATGCTCGGTTGGTTGGTGGTGAACCAGGCCTTGGTGGCCACCATTCTGTACTTGCGCAGCAACATCGCCGGTGCACAACGCTACAAGCAGGACAGTTTGTTGAGCGTGCTGGACCGTGTGCTGCTCATCGGCGTAGTGGGCTGGCTGTTGTGGGGAAGAGCAACGGGAGCGCCGTTCGAGATCATGTGGTTCGTACAAGCACAGACGGCCGCGTATGCCGTGACGTTGATCATCGCGCTCGTCATGGTGTTGCGCTTGAGCGGCCGTGTCAGGTTGCTTGGAAGCCCGCCTTCAGCTGGGTGGTGATGAAACGCAGCTTCCCCTTCGCGTTGCTGATCCTGCTGATGACCTTCTACTACCGCATCGACACGCTCATGCTGGAGCGCATACTTCCGGATGGAAAGGAACAAGCCGGCATCTACTACCAAGGGTTCCGCTTTTTCGAGGCGCTGAACATGCTCGGTTTTCTGGTCGCTGGCTTGTTGCTGCCCATGTTCAGCCGCATGCTGAAGGATCGGGTGGACGTCTCACCGCTTGCGTCACTGTCCTTCAGGTTGGTGCTGGCAGGCGCCATTGCTGCGGCCGTGTTCGGCAGCCTCCATTCTGCGGAAGTACTTGGCCTGCTCTATACCGAGCATGTGGATCGCTCTGCCCCGGTGTTCGCGCTTTTGGTGTGGTGTTTCACGGCGGTGTGCACCACCTATGTCTTCGGGAGTTTGCTCACGGCGGGTGGTGACCTCCGGGCACTGAACTGGATGGCAGCCGGAGGTGCGCTGCTGAACATCACCCTCAACCTCTTCTTCATCCCGCGCTGGCAGGTGGAAGGCGCTGCGTGGGCGGGTTTGATCACCCAAGTGCTCACCGCCGTGGTGCAAGTGGTGCTGGCCATGCGACTGCACAAGGTCTCCGGCGTTGTCCCGGTGCTTGTGCGCGGGGCCATTTACGCGGGCGTGCTCGTTGCCGTGGACACATGGCTGGGTCGCGTCGGACTGGACTTTGTTTGGACCACGGTGACCTTCGGGGCAATAGCCCTGATGGTCGCGGCGTTCACCGGCCTGTTGAGCCCGAAGGAGCTGCGCAAGGCCATGGCCTGAGCCCCGGCCTTCCCGTACGCAAACCCTACATTAGCCGCCCTTTCAGAAAGGCCACCCGTATCGTAGACCCCCACCAAGCGCCGCACATTTCCTAATGGCCGATACCGCTTCCTTCGACCTGGTGCTCTTCCTCTGGGCACGCCGGAAACTGATCATCGGCATCACCCTGTTCGGCCTGGTGGCCGGCGTGGCTGCCGCCTTCCTCATCACACCGCTGTACCACAGCGAGGTGATCATGTTCCCCGCCATCACCAACTCGGCTTCCAAAGCCCTGTTGAACGAGCAGAGCACCGGCCGTGACGATATCCTGGCCCTGGGTGACGAAGAGGACAGTGAGCAGCTATTGCAGATCCTCCATTCGGACCAGATCCGCGATCGGGTCGCCAGGAAGTTCGATCTGTACACCGCGTACGAGATCGAGCCGGAGAGCAAGCACCGCAACAGCGAGTTGCGCGAGGCCTACAAGGAGCACATCAAGTTCGAGTACACCAAGTTCAGTAGCGTGCGGGTGGATGTGCTCGACGAACAGCCCCAGCGGGCGGCGGATATCGCCAACTTCATAGCGGAACAGGTGGATTCCGTCTGGATGGACATGGCGCGCGAGCGGGCCACCAAGGGTCTATCCCTCGTTCGCAGCAAGGTGGAAGGTCTGGAGGCCGACATCGAGCAGTGGCAGGACAGCATGCAAGTGCTGCGTGAGTTGGGCGTCCAGGATTATCACACCCAGACCGAACGCTACAACGAGTACATGGGCGCTGCCATCCTCAAAGGCGATCAGCGCGCGGTGAAGGAGTTCGAGGAGCGTTTCAAGGTGCTGGCGAAATACGGGGGCGCGTACGTCACCTTGCAGGACCGGCTCTTCAACGAGACCAAGCGCATGAGCGTGTTGCGCATGAAGTTGGAGCAGGCCCAGGCCGATCTGGAAAGCGACCTGCCCCACAAGTTCGTGGTGAACGCTGCCCAACCCGCGGACAAGAAGAGCTACCCGATCCGCTGGCTCGTGGTGGCGATCAGCGGTGTATCGGCCCTGTTGCTCGCCCTGTTGCTCATCATCGTTCAGGAGAACGTCAAGAAGATCCGCATCGCACATGGCCACTGAGATCAGTTTCGAATCGTTCATCCGCGTGGTGCGCAAGCAATGGCGGCTGTTCGCCATCGTTGGTGTGCTGGCCGCCGTGTTGAGCACGGTGCTCAGTGGTCCGGCCTTCCTGAAGCCCCGCTACAAGAGCAGCGCAACGGTGTATCCGGTGAACCTGAACAGCTACAGCATCGAGACACGAACGGACCAGTTGCTCCAGTTGCTGGAGAGCAATAGCATCCGCGACAGCCTGATCCTGCATTTCGACCTGGCCCGGAAGTACGAGGTCGATACCACCTCGAACGGCGGCTATTTCGCCCTGTACAACGAGTTCAACGATCGGGTGGAGATCAGCAAGACGCGTTTTGAAAGTGTGCAGATCGAGATCGTGGACGAGGATCCCGTCATGGCGCGCGATCTGGTGAACGCGATGCTCGCCCAGGTCAACCTCCTTTCGCGACGGCTCCAGCGGGAGAAATCGCGCGAGGTGCTGGTGATCGCCGAGCGGGCGTTGACGCACGAGCGCGCCAAGCTCGATACCGTGGAGGCGAAGCTGAACGTATTGCGTCGTGATGCGGGCCTGCTCTCCTATGATACGCAGGTGAAGGAGCTGACCAAGGGCTATGTGCGCATGCTCTCGACCGGATCCTCGCAAGCGCAGCGTGATGCGGTGCAGGGCATGATCAAGGAACTGGAGGAAAAGGGGGGCGAGTTCCGCCAGCTCACCGAACTGAGCAACCTGTTCCGGGGCAATTACGATCGCCTGCTCACCGAGTACGAGCGCGTGGTGAACGATGTGACCAAGGAACTCACCTACACCAATACCATCGTGTACCCGGAAGTGGCCGACAAGAAAGTGTATCCGGTGCGCTGGCTCATCGTGAGCACCACCACGCTCAGTGCGCTCTTCCTCTGCTTCGTGCTGGTGGTTTGGCGCGATCAACGCGGTTGAGCCATGGTGCGCGCGATCAGGGCCAATTGGATCGCTGTTGCGTGCGTGCTCTTCGTGCTCGTGAACTCGATCTTCACCGCCAAGGGTTTCCTGTGGTTCGCGGTGATGCCTGCCGTGTTGCTCGTGTTATGGGGCATGCTGGCCGCTCCTGAGCGGTTGCTTCTTTTCATCGCTTTCGCAACCCCGCTCTCCATCAATTTGGAGGAACTGGACCTGGGTGGTATCGGCATTTCACTTCCCACGGAGCCCATGATGGTGGGGCTCATGGTGCTCTTCCTGCTCAAGTCCGCCATGCAGGGCAACACCGTGGATGAGCGCGTTTGGCGGCACCCGATCACGTGGATCATCGTGGCGCAACTGGTGTGGATGGCCGTTTGCATCATTCCCAGCAGCATGCCGCTGGTATCGGTGAAATTCTTCACCGCGCGCTTGTGGTTCGTGTGCACCATGTACTTCCTGGCCACACGCCTCTTCGCCGAGCAGCGCAACATGCAGCGCTTCGCGCACGCCTTCCTCGGGGGCTTGGTGATCGCCATCGGGTACACCCTCACGGTGCATGCGCAGTACAACTTCGAGCATGATCCGGCGCACTGGGTGATGTGGCCCTTCTTCAAGGACCACACCGGCTACGGGGCCGTCATCGCCTTCCTGGTCCCGTTCTGCATCGCGCTGATCGCCATGCCGGGATACAGCCGCACGCAACGTGGGCTCCTCGTTCTGGTTCTCGTGGTGCTCGTGCTCGGGCTGATCTTCTCGTACACGCGTGCCGCTTGGTTGAGCTTGGTGGGTGCCCTTGGTCTGTTCCTGTTCCTGCGCTTCAAGGTACCTACATGGGCGCTGGGCCTGTTGCTGGCGGTCGCGGGTATCGTTTATTGGGCGAACGCGGACCAGATCACCATCGCGCTTGAGCGCAACCGCGAGGAATCGTCGGACGACCTGGGCGAGCACGTGCAGTCCATTTCCAATATCTCCAGCGACGCCAGCAACCTGGAACGCATCAACCGGTGGAACTCCGCGCTGCGCATGTGGCAGGAACGACCGGTCTTCGGATGGGGTCCCGGGACCTACATGTTCCAGTATGCCCCCTTCCAGGCCAGTGAGGACCGCACGATCATCAGTACCAACTTCGGTGTGCAGGGGAACGCCCACAGCGAGTACCTCGGGCCGCTTTCAGAGCAAGGAGTCATCGGCATGCTGCTCATGCTCGCGTTGGTGACCGTCACCATCGTGCGCGCCATGCGCTTGTACCGGCAGTTGCCGGCAGGCCCAGATCGTCTCTTGCTGTCCGGTGCTTTCCTGGGCCTTGTCACCTACTACATACACGGTGCCCTCAACAACTTCCTCGATACCGACAAGGTCTCCGTACCCTTCTGGGCGCTCACGGCCATGATCGTGCTCTTCGATGTGAAGTACATGAAGGAGCGAACGGCGGACGAAGCCCTACCGGAAGCGGCACGTTAGCACCGCGATGTCGTCGAGATAGACTTCGCTTCCCCGGTGTGCATCGAAGGAGGCGATGATCGCCGCGTTCAGGTCCGCAGCACTCGCTCGTGAAAGATCACGGAGCGCGCGCTCCAGGGGATCGGTGCCATAGGCGTTCCCGTGAACGTCCTCCTGTTCCACAAGGCCGTCGGTGTAGCAGAGCAGCGTGCCTTCCGTTGGAAGTTCGATGTCACCCGTTCTGAGGAAGGGAAGCTTGGGCATCATGCCCAACGCGATGCTTCCATCGTGCAGGGTGATGGTGCGCGTGCCATCGTGCAGCAAGGGGTCGTTGTGGCCGGCGTTCACGTAGCGCAAGCGGCGTGCACGCAGATCCAGCAGACCGATGAAGAGCGTGATGAAGCGCTCGCCGCGTGCACTGGCGAAGACCCGGTCATTGAGGCCGTGAACGAGCTTTTCCAGGTCGGAGGCCTGGCCAACGCTGGCATGCAGGGTCGCTTGGAAGTTGCTCATGAGCAAGGCGGCTGCGATGCCCTTGCCGCTCACATCGGCCACGCACATCAGGTAGCGGTCATCGCCCAGCGGGAGGAGGTCGTAGTAATCCCCGCCCACGAGTTGGTGCGGCTGGTACCAGGCAGCTGCCTCCAGCTTCGCATTGTTCGGCAGGTCCTTCGGCACGAGCAGTTGCTGCATCTGCGCGGCGAGTTCCAACTCACGTTTGTCCCGCACCTGTTGCAACTGTTGTTGCGCCATACGCCGGTTCTCCATGGCCACCACCACCAGGTTGGTGAGCGTCTGGATGAAGTTCAGGTGCTTCACCACCGGGCTCATGCGCTGCTCTTCTTCGTCGATATCACCGATGAGCAGGAAGGCCAGTGGCTTGTCGCGGTGGTAGACCGGCACCGCCACATCGAAGGCTCCCAAGCTGCCGGTGTTCTCCGAGCCGATGGTCTGTATGTCCTTGAAAGAAGCGAAGACCTGCTCCACATCCACTGCTTGCTCGCGTCCGTCTGTGCCGTAGGCGAGGATGCGTTCCCAGCGATCGGTACGCTCGTACAGCGTGAGCCGCGTGATGCCGAGCTCATCCTTCACGATGTGCTCGAAAAGCCCGAATAACTCGAGCGGTCCACCGTGTTGTTGATGGCCTTGGTGACATCGAGCAAGGAGCGCAGCTGGAATTCCTTCAGCTCCAGCCGCTCCACGATCCGTTCGAGCCGGGCCATGGATCAGAGATCGATCTTCTTGGCGATCTCCGGCAGTCGCGCGCTCAGCGCGATCTCGCGCAGCATCTGTTTCACCTCACGGGCCGGTGAGCCCAGGTAGGTTTTGCCACCTTCCACACTGGACATGATGCCGCTTTGTCCAAGGATCACGGCGCCTTTGCCCACACGCAGTTTACTGGGGATACCTACCTGGCCCCAGAGCGTTACACCATCCTCCAGCACCACGGCACCAGCGATGGCCACATGCGCGCAGATCAGGCAGTTCTCGCCGATGATGGTATCGTGCCCCACCTGCACGTGGTTGTCCATCTTGGTGCCGCGGCCGATGCGCGTATCGGCGCTCACCCCGCGATCGATGGTGGTCATGGCACCGATCTCCACGTCATCCTCGATCACCACGCTACCACCCGGGATCATCTTGTCGTAGCCGGTCGCTCGCTTCTTGTAGTAGAAGGGATCGGCACCGATCACCACATTGGCGTGCAGCGTTACGCGGTCGCCGATGGTGGTATGCTCGTAGATCACAACGCCGGGGCTGATGATGCAATCGCGACCGATGCGCACGTGCGGACCGATCACCGCGCTCGGATGCACCTCACTACCCTCACCGATGGTGATGTCATCCTTCACCCAGCCCGCGCGCGGCATGAAGCGGCGCATGAGCAGGTTGTAATCGCGGCAGGGATCCTCACTTATGAGCAGCGCCTTGCCAGAGGGTGGTTCCACCGACTTGTTGATGAGGATCGTGGTGGCCGCGCTGTTGAGTGCCTTGTCGTAGTATTTCGGATGATCCACGAAGACCAAGTCGCCTTCGCCAACGCGATTGATCTCGTTGAGACCGGTGACGAGGCGATCGGCATTACCCTGAACCTCGGCGCCGATCAGGCGGGCGAGTTCGGCGGCGGTCTGTGGAGGATCGAGGAGCACGCGAAGAGGATGATGCCAAAGGTAGCCGCGCGCATTTGGACCTTGGATGATGCCAACATACGCCCGCGAAAGACCGAAGCCCGTACGGCTACGATGCGGGCTTCGAAAGGTTGTAGATGGCTATTGTTTCACGAAACGCGAAGTGCCCAAAAGCAGCCCGGTGCGATCGAACACTGATACGAAATAGGTGGCAGCGGGTAGAGAACCGACATCGATGGGTATTGTGGGGAGCGGTTGAGCGCAGCACCACACGACCTAGCACATCGTGCACCTCAATGGTGGTGGTGCTTGGTGGAAGACCGCGCATGAAGAATGATGCAGTGGTTGGATTCGGGAAAACAACGAACCCATTGTCCGCGCCATACTCACCGAGCCCAACGGTGTTGGTGACGTCTATCATGATCTCCAAGTAGGTTGTTCCTGTAACAGCAAGCTGCTGCGAACCTGTTGGTCCGAAGTACCTGAACTTCCTGATCCACATGCAGAACGCATATGCCCCCGGCAACTCCGGGCTGATGGTCAGTTCGCCAGTAAGAGGGTCTATCTGCGTTTGTGGTGGCAACCAATACCCTTCATCCACACAGGGTATCAGTTCTATCGCAAGGCTATCTCCGTCAGGATCCACTAGCCCCGGCAAATAGCTGTACACCCTGTTCACTTCGGTCACGTTGCTCTGGTAGTTGCTTGCGAGCGGCAGCGTACACAATGTTCCGGTCAGGCCGTTGATGGTCACCCTCGACTGGATGCCCATGATAGTGCCCTCCGAGTTGGGCACATTCAGTATCCCCGACAACCTTGGCCCCCATAGAACACCGCGCCTGTTGTTGAGGGGCTGGATCCAAATGCAAGATGCCCGCATACTCTTTCAGCAGTATCACAGGATCATCATCAACTTGTACCGTGTTGGTCAGCCACAGGGTGTCCAACCTGAAGCCAAACTCTCGAATGAATGGCCGAGGCACCTCCGCGACGCCGTCAACATATAAATGCACCGTACCCTGCCATTCACCCCAGACAAAATCTATCGGCGACAACGAGATCGCATAGCCGCGTACATCTTGCGCCTGCACATACATACAAACCGAGGTGACCCACAAACAAACTAGGAGAAATCGACTGTGCTGCATGATCATGGCTTAACGAATCGCGCCGTCACAGCGTTGCTGTCACCACCGTGTATGCATACCATGTAGGCCCCACTGGAAAGGCGAACAATGGGTATCTCAAAGTTCTGCACACCGTCGGCTAGGGTTGAATGTCGATACCGTTCTACCCGAAACATCGAATAGTTGTACGACCCTAGCGCACGAGGGTTGAACGAACGCTGAAATGACAGAATGGTCCGCGTTAGGCACCAGAACGAAGCCCATCTCATTGATTGCGACGGCTTCTGCTACTGACACCGGCACGGCGCTTAAATCGAAGCAAGTGATCGCGGAACTGCCTGTCATCGCTGTAGGACCAAAGTAGGCACCATTCCCTGGATCGTGCGTAGGGTAGGGAGGGAACTCGCTGGTCGCAGTGCCAGCGATGAAAATACGTGCGTGACCATCGACCACGATGCTTTCAGCACCATCGCTAGTGCCATTGTTGGGTCCCCCTCCGCCCACCATCGTAAACCATTTACAGGAATGTTCCGGGTAGGTATAGGCACCAACGAATGCATCACCATAAAATGCATTTGGGCCGCTGCCTGCATATTCCTGATAGTATGCCGCGGTCAACTCGACCAAAGGCATATCGTCGCTCTGGGAGAAACCGGCCAAGAACAGGTTACCCCAGGTGTCAGTATCGATTCCCGAAATCTGATCCTGCTCCGTGCCCCCCCACATATGTGCTCCAAATGAGGGAGAGCGTGCTGAGGTCGAAGCCCATCAGGACGCCATCCAGCCCTCCCGCGTTGTCCTCTTGGTAGTAGCCACCCTGCAGCTCAAGCGTGGGGAAGTTCGTGCTGCTCGAGTTTGCGCCGAAATAGACACGTTCGTTGCCGACGGCCACTCCTCCCTCAACAGAGGGTGCATCATTCCCTATACCCCCTGCGTACGTAGACCAGCACAGGTCGCCAGTCGAATCGAATTTGAGAAGCACGCAATCGGAGGCCCCCCCGCCATATTGCGTATTCACCAGTGAACCGCAGGTATTCACCTGTGGGAAAAGAGAGCCAGCTGATCCGAGCACGAAAACATTTCCGTTCTCATCCCACGCCGCTGCACGGAAACCGTCGCCAGAAGCACCTCCGACATAAGTGCTCCAGATTAGGGTTTGGGCGTTGTCGAAACGGGCGATGAGAGCATCGGGTGTAGCAAAAGGATCGCTTTCAACGCCGGCAAAGGATTGGAAATAAGCAGTACCCCAGCCCTGTAGGTCTAACTCATCGGACCCAAAGCCTAAGACATATTGCGCACCGTCTGCATCGCATACTACGGAGTACGCTCGGTCATCCCCGATACCCCCGTAGTAGGTGCCCCACTCGAGTGCGCCGCTCGCGGCATTGAATCGACACATGAACGCATCGGCAGTGTTGTTGTTTCCATTCAGACTCCCATCGTGGTACTCGCCGCTCGAATATGGCGTTGGTGGTTGGAACTGTAGGTGTCCCCAACACCGAATACATAGTTGCCGTAAGCGCTGTATGCGATGTCCTGGAACCCCTCGTCGGTCTCTCCACCGTAGTAGGTGGCCCACACGATTTGATACGCCGGATTGAACTTCGCGAGTGTCCCAGAGGAAGAGAAGAGGTCCGGGATTAACAGTAGCGCCAACGGTAGCGGGAAACAAGTCGGTGATAGTACTGCCCGCCACGTACAACTCACCGTCATCATCCACGTCGGTTGCCATAGCAGCGTTGCCGAAGCCTCCAAGTGTGTGCTCAACAGAAGTTGTTGCTACCCACCACCGAGCATCATGGGCGGGTAGCCGATCCGAAAGATCGGCGCCTTTGCGGGTTGTACGTGCCGTGGTTGAACTTCACGTAGATCGTGCTGTCTTCATTAAGATAGCTGGCATTCAAGGCACTGGGGTGATCGTACCCAAGCCTCCGGGTCGGAGGTGTTTACCTGGTAAGCCTTCGCTTCCTCGAACCGGAACCACCTGGTTGCGGGAGGTAGGCTTCAACCCACCGGCCACATCCACGTTCAGGCTGTCCTGCCCGGTGAAGGAGAGCAGGATCTCATCCGGATCACCACCTGGCCGCACCACGAAGGACAACCGTGGCCCGCTGCTCCCGTGGTAGAAGTGTACATCAATGCTATCCCATACGCTTTGGTACACGACGCGATGTGAAGCGGGTACGTCTTCGGCCGTAAAGCTGCCGAGGTAATAGTTGGCGATATCCGGCGTTGGCGAAAACGCGACCGGATCCTGCTCGCGGGTGCCTTCCAACAGCATGTCCACGCGGTACAGGGTGTCCTCGATAAGACTGTCGTTGTGCAGCGCAGCGAGGGTGAAGGACACCTCGTTCTTCTCCTTGAGATAGATCCCCACTGGCGAGCGTTCGGCGTAGTAGGCTATGTCCGTTGGTTGGTTCCCATTCGTATCGAACACTTGGCCCAAGTTCTGGCGATAGCAGAGCGAGCCTGCTTCTCCGTCGCCCCAGAAATCGGGAGGGACATAGAGTTGTGCATTGCTCGTTGTCGAACAAGTGCAGCGCGAGGCAGTACATCAAAGTTGTGAGCAAACGGCGATGCGATAGACCGAGTTGTGAGGTTTTCATGACCTTGCTTTCATGCCCCCAGCGACCTTTTTAGGGGCACTACGAAGCAGGGCCAAGCACTTGCTCCACACAATACCTGAAAACAGGTATTTTTTCGAGCATAACGTGGTGCTTAAGCAACATTATCACCGCTCACTACCGGAAAACAGGTAGGCGCGATCTGGCGGAACGAGAAGAGCTCGCATTGTTGCGGGCTCTCGTGCGGATCGCAATGGATCCTTACTTCTTCACGCGGTCCAGGTACTCACCGCTTTCGGTATCGATGCGGATCATGGTACCGGCATCCACGAAGAGGGGCACCATGATCTCGGTACCGTTCTCCAGCTTGGCGATCTTCATCACCTTGTTGCTGGTATCGCCCTTCACGGCGTGTTCGGCTTCGGCCACCACGAGTTCAACGGTCTTGGGTGGGCGGGCGAAAAGGGGGGCGTCGCTCTCGAAGCCGACCTGCACTACCATTTCCTCCTTCATGTACTTCATGGCCTCACCGAACAAGGATGCGGGAACGTACTCCTGCTCGAAGGTCTCCTGGTTCATGCACACCAGGTTGTCGCCCTCGCGGTAGAGGTATTGCAGTTCGTGTATCTCCACACGCAGCACCTCCATGGGTTCGCCGCTGCGCCAGCGGTGCTCGTTGAGCTTGCCGTTGCGCAGGTTGCGCATTTTGCCTTGGAAGAACGCGCGCAGGTTGCCCGGCGTGCGGTGCTGCCATTCCATGATCTGGCAGATGTCGTTGTTGAAGCGGATGTAGGATCCGATGTTCACGTCAGCAGTGGAGGCCATGGGAGAGGGGTCTTCGGTTGGGGCGGCGAAAGTAGGGCATGGCCGCCGAAGGAGAAGCCCCTAGGGTGCCTTGAAGGCCTCCATCTCCAGCACGGCCGTGCATAAGTCGTGCTCCACTGCCTGCCGATTGCTTGCCACCAGCAGTGTTCGCCCTTCAAGATGTTTGCCCAGCAATTCGCGGAACCAGGCGATCGCCTGTGAGTCCAGGTTGCTGGCGGGTTCATCCAACAGCAGGAGCGGGGTATCGCTCAGGATGGCAAGGGCGAGTTTCAACCGCTGCTTCATGCCACTGCTGAAATGCAGCACGGGTTTCTCAAGCGCGTGGTCGAGGTAGGCGATGCGGGCAAGCTCCTCCGGACCGACGCCTGCTCGCAAGGGCTTGAAGCGCGTGTGGAAAGCGATCGTCTGGCGCAGGCTCAGGTCCTCATAGAGGCCGAGGTAGGGGGCCGCGATAGAGACGTGCCGGTACACCTCGTCCTGCGGGATCTCCGTTCCGTTCGCGCGGTGTGCGATCCTTCCGTTCGTTGGCATGAGCGCACCACCGATCAGCTGCAGCAAGGTGCTCTTTCCGCTCCCGTTCGGACCGAGGATCGCCGTGCGACTTCCAGAAGCGAGCGTGAGCGTTACGCCTTGGAAGACGACTTCACGGCCGAAGTGCTTTGCGATATCGGTGAGCACTACTTCCATGTGGGCATGTGACCATGTGGGCATGTGCCCATGGGCGCCAACTGCAACTCGGGACTCGTGATGACTGCATCCGGTAGGCAGGCATTCGTACTTCGCTTGAAGAGCCCGTGTCGGGCGCATTTCATGTTCACATGGTCGCATGCCCACATGGCATGCCCTCACTCGGCCAGCCCGCGCATGATCCCCTTGGGACTGTTGTTGATGAAATCCAGGATGATGCCGCGCTCATGGCTGCGCGGCATGGCGATCACGTTCTGCACGGCGCGCTCCACGTTGCTGTTGCGTACGAAGATCTCGCGGTAGATGTCCTCGATGCGGGCCACCTGTTCATCGTCGAAGCCCCGGCGGCGCAGGCCCACCACGTTCACGCCGATGTAGCTAAGGGGCTCGCGTGCCGCCTTAACGAAAGGCGGTACGTTCTTGCGCACCAGTGAAGCACCAGCGATGAAACTATGCGCACCGATGTGGATGAACTGCTGCACGGCGACATTGCCTTCGAGGATGGCCCAATCATCGATGGTGACGTGACCGGCGAGGTTCACGCTGTTGGCGATCACGATGTTGTTGCCGAGGATGCAGTCGTGTGCGAGATGTACATACGCCATCAGCAGGCAGTTGCTGCCCACGGCGGTCTTCATGCGGTCCGCTGTGCCGCGGTTGATGGTGACGCACTCGCGGATGGTGGAACCATCGCCCACTTCGGCGGTGGTGCGTTCTCCGGCGAACTTCAGGTCCTGGGGAATGGCGCTGATGACCGCTCCCGGGAAGATCCTGCATTTGCTGCCGATGCGTGCGCCGTCCATGAGCACGGCGTTCGGGCCGATCCAGGAACCGTCGCCAACCACCACGTCGCCGTAGATGCTGGCAAAGGGCTCAACGGTGACATCCTTGCCCAATTTGGCGTCCGGGTGGACGTACGCGAGTTTCGATATGCTCATCGGGCCGGAACGCTTGCGGGTTCTTTCTCCGTGGTTCCACCGGCCGGCACTTTGTCACGTACCAACTTGGCCATCATCTCGGCTTCCACGGCAGGCTGGCCGTTCACGTAGCCCACACCTTTCATGTGCACGATGCCGCGACGAATGGGTGTGAGCAGTTCCAGGCAGAAGACCAAGGTGTCACCGGGCACCACTTTGCGGCGATACCGGATGCCATCGGTCTTGAGGAAGTAGGTGGTGTAGTTCTCCGGGTCCGCGACTTTGCTCAGGGCGAAGATGCCGCCCACTTGGGCCATGGCCTCCACTTGCAAAACACCGGGCATCACCGGGTTGCCGGGGAAGTGGCCCGTGAAGTGCGGCTCGTTCATCGTCACGTTCTTCACGCCAACGATGTTGTTGTCGTCCATGCTCATGATCTTGTCCACGAGCAGGAAAGGGTAACGGTGGGGTAGCATACGCTCGATGGCTTGGATGTCATAGAGCGGCTCCTTGGTCAGGTCCAGATGCGCGATGGGGTTCTTTTCCTCTTCGCGGATCTTCTCCTTGATGCGCTTGGCGAAACTGGTGTTCCCGAAGTGCCCCGGACGTGCAGCGAGGATATGTCCCTTGATGGGGCGGCCGACAAGCGCGAGATCCCCCACGATGTCCAGTAGTTTGTGGCGTGCGGGCTCATTGAAGAACTTCAGGTCCGTTGTGTTGAGCACGCCGTTGCGGCGGATCTCCACGTCCTGGTATTCGCGACCGAGCGCTTTGGCAAGGTCCTTCAGTTGCTCCTTCGTTGTTCCCTCGCGGTCCTCGAGGACGATCGCATTGTTGAGGTCGCCCCCTTTGATCAATCCCGCTTTCGCGAGTTGCTCCAGTTCGCGCAGGAAAACGAAGGTGCGGCACGGGGCGATCTCCGTCTTGAACTCCTCCGCGCGGTACATGCTGGCGTGCTGCGTTCCCAGCACCGGGCTGTTGTAGTCCACCATCACCGTCAGGCGGAGCTCACCTCCAGGGGTGGGCACGCCCAGCATTTCAGTGCCGCGTTCCTGTGTTTCGAACCAGATGGGTTCCTTCAACTCGTACCAGTTGCGCGGCGCGTCCTGCTCTTCGAGCCCCACGCTCTCGATGGCATGCACGAAGGGGAGCGCGCTGCCGTCCATGATGGGTACCTCGGGGCCGCTCAATTGGAGCAGGCAGTTGTCCACGTTCAATGCGTACAGGGCGCTGAGCACGTGCTCGGTGGTGTTCACCACCGCTTCACCCATGCCCAAGGTGGTGCCGCGTGCCGTGCTCACCACCAGGTCGGCGTCGGCATCGATGATGGGTTCGCCCGGCAGGTCGGTACGCTGGAACTTGTATCCGTGCCCCACGGGTGCCGGGCGTAGGGTAAGGGTGACCGGCTCGCCGGTGTGCAGGCCCACGCCTTTCACAACCGCGCTGCCCTTCAGGGTGTGTTGCTTGTCGCTCATGAACGCATCCTCTTGCGAGGCAGGGCGAAGGTAGGAGCGGGGCCTTTTCCGGATCAGCCCCTGCTTTCGGTGGCTTTGCGCAAGGCCGCCAGCTCTCGCTCCAGCTGATCGATGCGCTTCTGGAGATCGGGCAACCTGCGGAAGACCACCTGGCTGCGGTCATGCTGGCCCTTGTCGAAGGCCGGGGAACCCTGGACCGTTGTGCCGTCCTCCACGCTCTTGGCGATCCCGCTTTGCGCGGCGATGCGCACGTTGTTGCCGATGGTGAGGTGCCCGGAAATGCCCACCTGCCCGCCGATCTGGTTGTGGTCGCCCACCTTGGTGCTGCCCGCTATGCCCGCTTGCGCAACGATGACATTGTGCTTGCCGATGTCGGCGTTGTGGCCCACTTGGATTAGGTTGTCCAGCTTGGTGCCCTCGCGGATGTACGTGGTGCCGAGCGTTGCGCGATCGATGGTGGTGTTCGCGCCCACTTCCACACGGTCCTCGAACACCACGTTGCCCACCTGGGGCATCTTGTCGTATTCGCCTTTCGCATTGGGAACGAAGCCGAAACCATCTGCGCCGATCACTGCACCGCTGTGCACCACGCATTGTGCGCCCATGATGGTGCCGTGGTAGATCTTCACCCCGGCGTGGATGCGCGTGTTGGTCCCGAGCTTCACACCATCGCCCACATAGCAATTGGGGAAGATCTTCACGCCATCGGCGAGCACAACGTCCTCACCCACATAGCTGAAGGCCCCGATGTAGACGTTCTTGCCCAGTTTCGCACTCGGGCTCACGAAGCTCGGCTGCTCGATCCCCTTCTTCTCGTAACGTAGTTCGCTGTTGCGTTCCAGCAATTGGGTGAAGGCCATGCGCGGATCGGCCACGCGGATGAGCGTGAGCGTTTTCGGCAGGGGTTGCGCCGGTTTGAAGCCGTGCTCCACGATGGCGATGGTGGCCTTCGTGCGGTAGATGTGCTCGGTGTAGATGGGGTTGGCGAGGAAGGTGAGCGTGCCGCCGCGGGCTTCCTCGATCTTGGCCAGGTCGTTCACCAACACCTGCGGATCACCGTCCACTTCTCCCTCGAGGAGCTCGGCGATCTGTTCAGCGGTGAATTGCATGGCCCGATCAGAACGTGATGGGAATTGCCACCATCACATCGTCCCAACGCAGTACAAGCTCCTTGCCGGGGTCGGATACGCTGATGGTGAACTGCTCCACGATCGTTGGTTCGATGACCACCGGCACCTGGATGGCTGCGATGTCGAACGCTGGATCGCGCTGCGCATTGCCGTCCATGTCCACACCCCAGTTGTACATCTTGGAGTTCAAGTACACGGTCCAGCTTTTTTCGCCGGGCAGCGTCCAGAGCGTGTAGGTCCCGGCCTTGATCGGTGTGCCGCCGAAGTTGATGTCCTTGTTCACCGTGAAGGTGGTGGCCTCGTTGGCACCGGTGCGCCACACCTTGTTGTAGGGAACCAAGCCACCGAAGATCGCGCGACCCTTCTTGTAGGGGCGGCAGTACATCACTTCCACCTGCACACCATCGGGTCCGTCGAGGTAGAAGGTCACGGTTTCCTCGGGACTCGCCTGCTTGGTCTGCACCTTCAGGTAACGCAACACCCCGAAGATCACCGCAACCGCGATCACGGTACCGATCAGAACGCGCTTCAGGTTCGTGGACATATCCCGGTCAGTGCGCGTGTTCCAGCTCCACTTCCTTCTTCATTTCCACCTTCACGGTCGTGCTGTCACCGGTGCGGCTCACGTTCACTTCGCCGCCGTCGATGCTGATCGTGGTATCGCCTTGGAAGTTGGAGCCCTCCAACTCCTTCACGATCACATGCACGTTCTCATCGCCGTGGCCCATACCATGCCCCATACCATGACCGCCGCCCTTGCAGCAGGAAGCGCCCATCTTGTGGTCGCAGCCTCCCTTATCGCAATGGCTGCCTTCGCCGCTGCAACACGAACCGCCGTGTTCGCACATGCTCATGCCGCCGTGACAGTTCATTTCCTTGCCGCAGCCTCCGCCATGGCAGTTCCCGCCACCGCCGCAACGGTGGCATAGGAGGCAACAGAGGATCATGCCCAAAGCGAAGCTGAGCAGACTGAAGAGGAGGATCTTGGCCCAGTTGGTGTTCATGGCCGCGAAGGTAGGGCAGTGCCTCCGGAGCCCGGATCAAGCCCCGGCCAACCACCTCGGCCAGCCTAGGTAGAACTTCTCGACCGGCTTGCTCAATGCGGCTATCCCCAGATTGTCGCTGGCGTCGGCAATGTCCCGCACGCTGCCATCCTTGTACAGCAGTTCGATGCGGTCCTTGTCCGGGTCGTACGCGTTGTTCACGATGCTTCCGGTGATCACGAAGTGTTCGGCCTCGGCCATGGAGATCTTCATCCGATCCGCCACGCGCTTGCGCAAGGAGGCCACTTGGTCCGCATCCCATGGTTCATCCTGCAGGCGGATGTGCAGGTTGCGCCGTTCCACGAGGTCGCTGGCCAGCGTGGAAAGCACCTTGTCCGGGTCGCGGCACCACACTTTGACCGCACCCATGATGTCATGGTCGTCCAGGCGCAGGAAATCCGCGAGCACGGTCGCATCCTTGAAGGACTCGCGCGTATGCCGGGCGCGGAGGAAGCGCTGCAAGGCGGGGGAAGCGAAAACCTCCGTGCCGTCGAGGGCAAGTTGCTTTGCTCGCCGAAGCGTTTCCACGAGCATCATCTCGCAGGCCACCACGGTCTTGTGCAGGTACACCTGCCAGTACATCAATCGGCGGGCGACGAGGAACTTCTCGATGCTGTAGATCGCCTTTTCCTCCACCACGAGCTTGTCGTTCCGGATCTCGAGCATCTTCAGGATGCGTTCCCCTCCGATCACCCCTTCGCTCACACCGGTGTAGAAGCTGTCGCGGTTGAGGTAGTCGATGCGGTCCACATCGAGTTGGCTGCTGACGAGCTGGTGCAACGCGTGGCGTTCATGCTTGTCCCTGAAGATGCGGATGCCCAAGGAGAGTGCTCCATCAAGTCGTTCGTTCAGCGCGTCCATCACCAGGGCGCTCACGTCCTCGTGCCCGATGCCTTCCACCAGGCTGTGCTCCAGCGCATGGCTGAAGGGTCCATGGCCGATGTCGTGCAATAGGATGGCAACGGCCGCTCCGTGCGCTTCCTCATCGTTGATGTCGTGGCCCTTGCTCCGCAGCGTGGCGATCGCTTCGCCCATGAGGTGCATGGCGCCGAGCGCATGGTGGAAGCGGGTGTGCAGCGCTCCGGGGTAGACCAGGTGCGAAAGCCCCAATTGCTTGATGTACCGTAACCGCTGGAACCAGGGATGATCGATGAGCGCGAGCACGCGCGCGTTCGGCACGGTGATGAAGCCGTAGATGGGGTCGTTGAGGATCTTCATCCGATGTGCCCTGAAGATCGAACGCAATTCGGCCGCAGGGACGCAAAGGCGCAAAGACGGATGTGGTCTTGGTAAGAGGGACACAAAGACGCAGAGGTTCCGCCAAGGCGGATCTCCTTTGCGGCATTTCTCCCCAATGGGTCTTTGCGCCTTTGCGCCTTTGCGGCAAATACCATTTGGATCTTGCGAGTGGGTCTAACTTCGGGCCCCGAAAGTACAGGGCAACATAGCAACGCCTTCCCCGTTGGCCTTGCATGCGAACCTTTGCCCCTGAACCAGCTGCACCGAAAGGTGTCACCATACCACTGATGACCGCGAACATCCTCTGGGCCGACGACGAGATCGATCTCCTGCGCCCGCACGTCCTCTTCCTGGAAGGCAAGGGCTACAGCGTGGACACCGTGAACAACGGCCTCGATGCCGTGGAGCGCAGCAAGGCGAAGGAGTACGACATCATCTTCCTCGATGAGAACATGCCCGGCCTCAGCGGATTGGAAACGCTCAACCGCATCAAGATCGTGCAGCCGCACGTGCCGGTGATCATGATCACCAAGAGCGAGGAGGAGCACATCATGGAAGAGGCCATCGGCGGCAAGATCAGCGACTACCTGATCAAGCCCGTGAACCCGAACCAGATCCTGCTCTCGCTGAAGAAGAATTTGGAGGGACGTCGGCTGGTGAGCGAAAAAAGCAACACGAACTACCAGCAGCAGTTCCGCCAGTTGGCCATGCGCCTGGGCGATCGACTGAGCACCGAGGAGTGGAAGGATCTTTACAGCGAGCTCGTCCGATGGGAACTGGACCTGAGCGGCGGCCAGGACCAGGGCATGACGGACATCCTGCGCTCGCAATGGGCCGAAGCGAACGCACAGTTCTGCCGCTTCGTGGGCGACAACTACATCGATTGGGTCAACGGCAAGGGCACGGACATCCCGCTGCAGTCCCACCAGCTCTTCAAGGCCAAAGTGGCACCGCTGATCGACGAGAAGCAGCCGCCGCTCTTCATGATCCTCATCGACAACCTGCGACTGGACCAATGGCGCTTGCTGGAGCCGATCCTCGGACAGTTCTACCGCATCGAGGAGCAAGGCATGTTCTACAGCATCCTGCCCACGGCAACGCAATATGCACGCAACGCCATCTTCGCCGGAATGATGCCCAGCGAGATCGAGAAGCGTCACCCCGGCAAGTGGATCAACGAGGATGAGGAGGGCAGCAAGAACGCGCACGAGGACGAGTTCGTGAGCGCGCAGTTGCAGCGCCTCGGCAAGAACGTGAAGCACAGCTACCACAAGATCCTCACGCTCGCCGCCGGCAAGAAACTGGCCGATGGGCTGGACAACCTGATGAGCAACGCGCTCAACGTGATCGTGTACAATTTCGTGGACATGCTGAGCCACGCGCGCACGGAGATGGAGGTCATCCGCGAACTCGCCGCCGACGATGCCGCCTACCGCAGCCTCACCAAGAGCTGGTTCGAGCACAGTCCGCTCTTCGACATCTTCAAGGGCATCGCCGAGCGCGGTGGTCGCGTGGTGATCGCCACGGACCATGGTACCATCCGTGTTAGCGAGCCGAGCAAGATCGTGGGCGACCGCAACACCAACAGCAATTTGCGCTACAAGCACGGCAAGAACCTCAGCTACGAGGAGCGCGATGTGCTGGTGGTGAAGGATCCCGCCAAGGCCTTCCTGCCCAAAGCGAACGTGAGCACGGTATACGCCTTCGCCAAGGGCGATCGATTCTTCGTGTACCCCAACAACTACAACCACTTCGTCACTTACTACCGGCACACCTTCCAGCATGGTGGCATTTCCTTGGAGGAGATGTTGGTGCCGTGGGCGGTGCTGAAGCCAAGGTGAGTACATGTGAAGATGTGGTCATGTGAGGCCGCGCTCGGACCCGCGCACCATGTGCCCATGAACGCGAGCTAGGCATTTCATGGGCACATGGTCACATGTCCACATGGCCACATGATCTTTGTGCTGTGCTCGCCACCATCACCCTGCGCAAGGCCGATGAAGCTGCGGATGTCGCGCGGCTGATCATCGCTTCGTACCCTGAAGCGCGCGTCTTCGCGTTGCACGGTGAACTTGGTGCGGGCAAGACCACCTTGATCAAGGGCTTTTGCAACGTGCTGGACGTAGCCGATCACAACAGCAGCCCGAGCTTCGCCATCGTGAACGAGTACCGCAATGCGGCTGGTGATGCGGTGTACCATTTCGATCTCTATCGGCTCCGGAGCGCGAACGAACTGCGCGACATCGGCTTCGAGGAATACCTCGATAGTGGTGCATATTGTTTCATCGAGTGGCCAGAGTTGGCGGGGGACCGATTACCTCCGGGCACAGTGCGTTTGAGCATTGATGTGGCACCTGAAGGAACCCGCACCATCCGCCTCGAACCGTAGCTGTTGCCGTCGCAGGGGTGCTCTTTCCCCGCCCTTCCAACACGGTCTTCGGCGTACATTCGCCATCCACCTTTCTCCTTGATGAGCCCCTCTTCCGAATTGATGAAGCAGCTGGCGCGTGAGCAGTCCATGCTGCCCCAGGAACAGTTGATGGAGGTGGGGAGGAAGAAGAAGAGCCTCTACATCGGCATCCCCAAGGAGAGCACCTTCCAGGAGCATCGGGTGCCGCTCACCCCTTCGGCGGTCGCGGTGCTGGTGGGACGTGATCACGAAGTGGTGATCGAACGTGGCGCCGGCCAGCCAGCCCAGTTCCAGGACAGCGATTACAGCGAGGCAGGTGCACAGGTGGTGGACAGTTCTGCTGAGGTCTTCAAGGCCGACTTGATCCTGAAGGTGGCGCCGCCCACGCACGCCGAGATCGAGATGCTCCGGCACAAGCAGATCCTCATCTCCGCCTTGCAGCTCACCGTGCAGCCCAAGGACACCTTGCGGCGCATGATGGAGAAGCGCATGACCGCCGTGGCGTGGGATTTCATCAAGGACCGCGAGGGCATCTACCCGATCATCCGCGCCATGGGCGAGATCGCGGGCATCACCAGCATGCAGATCGCCAGCGAATACCTAAGCGCGGACAAGGGCGGTCAGGGCCTTATGCTGGGCGGCATCAGTGGTGTTGCACCTGCCGAGGTGGTCATCATCGGTGCGGGAACGGTGGGTGAATTCGCCACGCGCGCCGCCCTTGGTCTTGGTGCCAGTGTGAAGGTCTTCGACAAGAGCATCTATCGCCTGCGTCGATTGCAGAGCGATCTGGGCCAGCGCGTCTGGACCAGCGTCATACAACCGGCGGAGCTGAAGAAGGCCCTGCGCAATGCGGATGTCGCCATCGGTGCCTTGCGTCCCGAGCAAGGCCGCACGCCCATGGTGGTGACCGAGTCCATGGTGGAGGAGATGAAGAACGGCAGCGTGATCGTGGATGTGAGCATCGATCGCGGCGGCTGTTTCGAGACCAGCGAAGTGACCACGCATACCGATCCGGTCTACAAGAAGTACGGCGTGCTGCACTATTGCGTGCCGAACATCGCGAGCCGCGTTCCGCGTACGGCCAGCACGGCCCTCAGCAACATCTTCGGCCCGATGCTGTTGAGCATGGGCGAGGTCGGTGGCTTCGAGGACCTCATCAAACAGGACCTGGGTGTGCGCCACGGCGTGTACTTGTACAATGGCACCGTCACCAGCGTGATCCTCGGCGAATCGTTCAAGCTGCCGTACAAGGACCTGGATATACTGCTAGCAGCGTTCTAGCTCACATGTGGTCATGTGAACATGTGGGCATGTGGGCATGTGGTCATGTGACCATGTGGGCATGTGGTCATGTGACCATGTGGACATGTGAGCATGTGAACATGGAATGCCTGCCGGTACTGGACCTTGGCGCTTCCTGAGGCGTGCGTTGTGCTATTTTGGGGCAAAGCACATCCCATGAGAGCCACATCTCCATTCAATGCAGCGGCTTGGTTCGCTGAGTGCATTGCCGCGCCAACGTCCGATGCTCTTGTGTCGGATCCCGTTGTTCCATACGGTGGACCAGACCGAAAAAGGAATGCTGTGGTGGAGGAAACATTCGAGTTGGCCAGCAGGGTGATGGATTTCGCGGAACGCCTGATCAAGGTGAACGAGGTTTTCGCTGACCAGGTCCTTCGTAGTGGCACTTCGGTCGGTTCCCACACACGGGAGGCTCAAAGTGCTGAAAGCCTCTCGGACTTCCTCCATAACATGAAGATCGCCCACAAAGAACTGGAAGAGACAGACTACCCGCTCGACCTGGGTCACCTGAAGGACCATTATCCGCGTGATCCGGAACTGGTTCGATGCACAAAAGCACTCATACCGCTCTTCCACAGCATCCTCACGACCACCCGCACCAGATTGAATGCGCAGTTGGAGGAACGTCGCTCCAAACGTGGTAAACGGTGATGTGCGATCATAAGGGATCGAATACCGGTCAAGGAAGTGCCACATTTGTGAGCACGGGCATGACCACATGGTCACATGCCCACATGGTCACATGGATCTGCGTCGTCGCCTAACCCTGTACTTGTTCGGATTGATCATCGGTGGCATCGTTGCGTACCTGATGTACGGCCAACGGATCACCAGCGGGGCCTGGTTGCCGGAAGCAAAAGTGAAATTGCGCTTGATCAATACGTTGACCAGATCCACGCCTGCTGCACAAGTGGAGTTGGATGCACGCGCCATCGATCTCCGGGTGTTGCGTGGCGCGCTGCCCAATGCCGGGGTCCGTTTCACCGATTCCCGCCGCACCAGTGACAGCCTGATCTATGCCGTGGATGTCACCGTGCACGGCAAGCCCATGCACTTGACGATCGGCGCGTTGCGCGATAGCGATCGGGACAGCACGGCCACCCTGCTCGGGATCCGCTAGGCCGGAACGATGCGCGATACGCGGTTGATCGATCGTATAGGGACCATTCCGGGGACCTATCTCGTTCGGCTTTCGCTGATCCCCCTGGTCCGCACCATTGCCGGACGGTATTGGTGCAGCGTGGCCGCACTGGTGCTCTTCGTGGTCTTCTGGAGTTTTCCTTCCTATGACGTGGCGCTGGTGCTGCACGAAGTGGATGCGAATTGGGACGCGCTCTTCCTCCAGGCCGCCGAGCCGTTCACCGATCATACGCAGGTGCACGACGCGCGATCGCACGGGGCCAAGCTCGGTTTCCGCATGGTGCCCGCATTGCTGTTGCGACTGCTTTCGATCGACACCGTTCCAGGAGCGCTCGTTCTTCAATTCGTCCTGCTGGTGTTGTTCCAAGCCTTGATGCTGCTGGTATTGCGGGATCTCTTGGGCAACAAGCGGTGGGCCTTTGCGTGGGCCTTCGCCTTCTCGCTCATCCTGTGCGGCCATGTGTACACTGTGGACTACGGTGGCCTCTTCGATACCCTTGCCTTCGATCTGCTGCTGGTCGCGATCCTCCTGCGCCGCCGCGCGTGGATGGTGGATCCCACTGCTCCTCGCGTACTTCACCGATGAGCGGGCCTTGATCGCCTCACCCGCCGTGGTGCTCCTGGGACTTTACGAACGGGATGAGCACGCTTCCGTCCGCACCATGCTCCGTGGATGTCGAAGCGGCGTTGCGCGGTGGACGTTGATCTCCTGGGGCTGCTACTTCCTCGTCCGTTCGTGCCTGGCGCATTTCGCGGGCCTGGTCACGGTGCCGGTGGATGTGCTGCATTTCATGCGGCAGAACCTGGTGCGCTGGCCCTATGCCCTGTACATCGGGATCGAAGGCTTCGTTGTTCCGTTCGTGATCATCGTCCTGCATTTCCTGCGGAAGGAATGGCGGGCCTTTGCGCTGGCGATGGTGCTGGTGTTCTTCATCTTGAACATCGTGGCGATGTCCGTGCATGACATCAACCGCAGTATGGCCTACGTGCTACCGTTGTTGCTGTTGATCGTTCGTATCGCGCATGCGCGGCTCGATCGCACGCGGATCGTCCAGGTGTTGGGCTGGGTGATCCTCATCAACCTGCTTTATGACGATGCATGGCCCCTGCCGGCACAGCTCTATCGGATGATCCACCTTACCGGAACGCTCTGAACTTCCGCGGCGGGTGCGCTTCAGAGCACGCCGTAGGACTGCTTCACCTCCTCGTTCAGCAGCACCACGAAGGTGTAGATCCCGAGCGCGGTGCCCAGCGGGAAGTTGAGGCAGCAGAAGCCCGCGATCACCAGGGATGCGTTGCGGTTGCGCCGCTTCGCGATCCAGCGACCACTCAGCAGGATGAGGATGCCCATCAGTTCCACCAGCGCGAACAGGAACCAGCCGAGGCCCTGGAAGAAGGTGCCCACGGCCATGGGAGGTGGGTCGTTTTCCTGTTGCACCAGGTCGCTTTGCATCATCATGCCCACGAAGATGAACACGAGCATGGCGGCACCTAGGAGGCAGACCAGGATGCCGTAGACGTAGTGGAGGATGGAAAGGGTGCTGAGGTTGCGGACCATGGTGATCGGTTTGGTGGTACCAACCTAGGCCGGTCGAAACATCGCAGCACGATCGCTTCCGTGGGTGGCGCGTGGCTTGGATGACCGGTCATCCCCCGAACAAGCGCGCAGGTCGAACGCTACTCGGGTATCTGTCTCACGAGTTCCATGACCTCCATGTCCGTGATGGTGGCTTGTTCGGACTTGTCAAGAGCTTGGCTTGACGATCGAACGGAGCAATGGACCTTACCTCAAAGCTCATCGAGCAGGTCCTCGATCTTGCGCCCCTTCTTTTTGCCGGTCTTCACCAGCTTCATTTCATCCACGGCCTCCTTCAGTTCCAAGAGTAGGAGGGCCTTTTCATCGGACAGCGGCTTGGTCTTCACGAAAGCCAGGCCGCGGAGGATCTCCAGCAGGGAAGCCGCTTTTTCATCCTTGATGTCCAGAAGCACTTTCATTGTAGCTCCGAAGGTAGATCTCCATTTGATGTGTGTTGTGCCTCCGTTTGCTGACCAGGGGGAGCTCCCCCGAACCTCAAAGGACTCTTTCTTTACCACCTTTTGCTTCGCCAAAAGGTGGAGCCAAAAGGCGACCACGATCAAAGCACCAGCCCGGATCGCACGGGCACGCGCACGAGCTCCCCGATCCGGTCGGTGCCGCGCTGATCGTGGACGCCTACCGCACGCTGTATCTAAACACCCTCTGCAATGTTGGATCGATGCGTCATCCAACCGCCTTTTGCTCTTCGGCGATCGCGTCAAGAGCATTCTTCGAGCACCGACCTCGCTCTATCCAATATGGGCACTGTCGTCGGCCCCGCACAGGTGATCCGCCAAGGGATGGGAACGCGTTGGTGACCGCATTGAACAGTGAGGCCCCAAGCAAGAACCCCCGCCCTTTTCAGGACGGGGGTTCCGCGTTGAGGTCGTAGATCCTTACGGCTGGATCACCAGTCGCTCGGTGTAGGTGTCATCACCGGCGGTGATGTTCACGATGTACATACCGGCGGCGAGGCCTCCGTTGAGGTCGAGCGTGGTGTTCACGAAGCCTTCGTTGACAGCGATGGTGCTCGCGTTCACACGCTTGCCGAAGCTGTCGAAGATGTCCACGTTCACCTTCTCCACACCTTCCTTCACCATGTCGATGCTCAGGAAGAGCTGCTCGCCATTGTTGGGGTTGGGGTAGAGGTTGAGTCCAGCCTGCAGTGCGGCCACGTTCTGGTTGCCGCTACCGGCAGCGCACGCGGTGTTGAGGATGCACATGCGGCCCCAAGCTGGTGCGTACGGATTCGGCAGTGCAGGAGCGTAGGTATCGCACCAGTTGACTCCGTTGTCGAAGCTGGCACGTACTTCCACTTGATACGGCTTGCAAGGATCCAAGCCCGCGGTGTTCACCCAGTACTGGCCAGTTGCGCTGGTCTTGAACGTGGTGGTCTCGGCGATGAACTTGAACTGGTAGCGGTTGGCCGGTGTGCTCACACCACCCAGGTAACGGTTCACCGGGCGGGCATGCACCAAGCTGGCACCACCGGTGCCAATGGTGCGTGTTGCACCGCAGCTCAGTTGCACGCTGCCAGGTATGTCCATCAGGTGGGTGAGTGGGCATGCAGCACGGTTGGCGTCCATCTTGAAGCGGCAGGCAGGACCCCATGGCAGGTTCACGGTTGCGGTCTGCGTAATGTTCATGATGCGGCCGCGCACCTTCACGTTCAACAGATCGCTCTGTGCTGGAATGGTGTTGACACCTCCCCAGCCGTTCACACGGATGTGGCAGGCACGTTGCGGGGTGTTGGGTGCGAAACCGTCGCTCACCGCGTGGCTGTGGAAGCGGCGGAAGCTGTAGCCACCGTTGGGGTTGTAGAACCACATCTCGTAACCGGTCTGTGCAGCGAAGGCACCACCGTGATAGGCGGACACCGCAGGGTTGTCGTTGGCCACGATGTACTCGTTGCTACGCCAGTCCATCCTGTCGCAGCTCACGTAGATCAGGCGGTCCGTTCCAGCAGGCAGGGTGAATCCTTGTCCACCGGCGATCTGGCTCACGGAGCCACTGTTGAAGTTGGCCGTGTTGTCGATCAGGCGCACACCAGCGGTTGTCTCCAGGCGGTAGCCGCCACCAGCTCCGAAGCCGTTGCCGGTGCTGCTGGTAACCACCAGGTAGAAGTCGCCATCAGGCAGGCATACGTTGCCGTAGGTGGCACCTCCGAGGTTGGCCGCATACTGCACTGGAGCGCTTTGGTGCACCAGTACGTTGCTGCCTTGCTGGTAGATGGACCAGCCGATGAAGGCCGCACCGTCGGTTTGGATGTTCAGGCGCACGTTGATGTTGCAGGCAACAGGCTGGCAACCGCAGAAGGGAGGCACGCCAATGGGACCGATCTGGCCCAAGGTGTAGCCGGGTCCTGGATCGTCGGCATCGCAGAAGTCACCCACTTGACCGGGGTAGGTGGGGCAGGTATCCACGTCGCCGCAGATCAAGTCACCGTCCGCGTCGTTGTTGGCATCGTTGGGGCAGGCATCGCATGCGTTACCCAAGCCGTCGTTATCCGTATCCGCCTGGGTGGGGTTGACGGCGTTCACGCAGTTGTCACCGCTGTCGCAGATGCCATCGGTGTCCGCATCGGGGCCGTCGTTCGCGGGGAAGTTGTTGGCACCAGCCGCGAAGGAACCTCCGTTCTGGGAGCAATCATCGCAACCATCGCCGTCGGCGTCTTCACACTGGTCGGGTTGAGGTCGGCCGTATCCGGTCCGTCCAGCACACCGTCGTTGTCGTCGTCGCCGTCGCCGCTATCGCAGAGACCATCACCGTCGGTGTCGGTACCGTCGTTCGCGGGGAAGTTGTTGGCACCGGCCGCGAAGGAACCTCCGTTCTGGGAGCAATCATCGCAACCATCACCGTCGGCGTCTTCACACTGGTCGGGGTTGAGGTCGGCCGTATCCGGTCCGTCCAGCACACCGTCGTTGTCGTCGTCGCCATCGCCGCTGTCGCAAAGACCATCACCGTCGGTGTCGGTACCGTCGTTCGCGGGGAAGTTGTTGGCACCAGCCGCGAAGGAACCTCCGTTCTGGGAGCAATCATCGCAACCATCGCCGTCGGCGTCTTCACACTGGTCGGGGTTGAGGTCGGCCGTATCCGGTCCGTCCAGCACACCGTCGTTGTCGTCATCGGCGTCGCAGGCATCACCTTCGCTGTCGCCATCCGTGTTCGTCTGGGCAACGTTCGAGACTGCTGGGCAGTTGTCGCAGGCATCGCCCACGCCGTCACCGTCGCCATCCGCAACCGTTACGTTCAGCACGATATCGCCTGTGCTCGAGAAGGAGGAATAGCTACCGGCAGAGATATAGTAAACCGTACCTTGGGTAGCTGTCCAAGTGAGATGGCTCTGTAGCGTAGCGTTGCAAGGGCCAGCTGCCGCATCGTCATTGCAGCCGATACTGACCAAGCTGCCGCATGTGCCGGAATACACCGCGAGTTCGGTGTCGAAGTTCGCGCCGCATGTCTGGGCGGTCATCGTACCGCAAACGCCGGTCACCGTCCACCATACGTTCTTGAAGGGTCCGCTGCCGGCACAGCCGATCGTCGAGAAATCATCCGTTGCCCAACCGTTATTGATGGGAGTTGGGCTCGTGTAAGGATAGCTGCTCACCACGATCGGTGCGGCGCAGGCATCGTTAGCAGGCGGTGCAGGGCAATTCAAACGCCAGGTAGCGGAGGCTCCACCGGTTCCTTCTGCTTTCACGAGGAAGCGGTAGGTGACCCCACCCGTGAGAAGGAAGGGTGCCGTGGTGAAGGCGCCGTTGGCATCCGCCAAACAGGTCCAGTTCGCTTGGGGAGCAGCACAGGCATTGCTTGTGTACAAGAACTCGACATAGGTACCTGCGGTAACAACGGAAAGCGCTGTCGCTTGCAACGTGAAGTTGCCCGTAGCAGGAGGCGTGTAGGTGTACACATACTCGTTGCCGTTGATCGGATAGAAGGCAACGGTGCAATCAAGATACCCGCTCCATGCACCCGCGCCAGCGGCGACCGTGGTGGTTACACTGGTGCCGCAAGCAGGCATGGCGGTCGGAGTCGTACAAGGATCTGCCGCTACCGGGCAGTTCACCGTAAAGTTCACCGTACGGCCGAGGTTGTCCTCAGCATCCCACATGATGTAGTACTGCTGGCCCGAAGTGAAGTTCGGGGCAACGCCGCCGTTGCCTGGGTCACCAGGTACAATACCGGTCACGTTCACATCATCCCAGTAGTTCCAACCCGTGCCATCGCATGTGCCAACTGGTTTCCAGAAAAAGTCGATCCAACTTCCGGTCAAGGCGGTTACGTTGAACGTGTGAACTCCAGTAGCATTGGCGGTATAGGTGAAGATCTTCTCCTGGCCGGTGGGGGCAAATGGACCCAACGCGTAAGCACCAGCACCAGTGCCAGATACAATGGATCCACTTGCACCGCAGGCGGTGATGTTACCAACCGGCGGGGCAGGGGTGTAGCCAGCCACACAGTCTATCCGGAAAACGTGGGTGCGAGAGGTTGTGCCTTCAGCATCCAAATAGAAGAGGATCGGCACCCCGGCCGTGAGCGTACCGATAGGAACCGTGCTTGCAAGGGTAATATCATCAATACAGGTCCAGCCCGTTGGGGCGCATGCGGTGGTCCGGTATAGGTAATCAATGTAACCCCGTAGCCGAGGTGACAGTAAGCGTAGGCGCCGGTTGTCGGAGGCGTATAGGAGTAGATCTTCTCCTGACCGGGGGAACTGAAGCACGGGTTTGTAGTCCACGCGGCATCCCCGGTTCCAACCAATGTCACGGATTGGGTGGTGCCACAGGCCGCTAGGGGCGTGATCGAGGCACAAGGGCCGACAGGTGCTGCAGTAAGGGCCACTTGATCCACGTACCAGCTATCGCCATCGTTGTTCGAGTTGGCGAAGGCGATATAGATAGGGATGCCTACATAAGCCGCAAGACTTACTGTCTGCTGTGTGTAGGTCAGGAACCGTTCTCAGCACGGCTGGAAGATCGAAGTGGCAAAGTTCGCTGCTCCGGTCTGCAACGTCGTTGACACCACACAGAAAACGTGGAGCCATAGTTTGTTCCGAAAGCCTCACGTTCCCAGAAGGTCAGGGATTGACCAGCAGTGGGCGTGAACTGCGGAGAAACCAAATAATCCACGTTGGTGGCACCAGCAACGGAATACCTGATGAACGCAGCACCAGCACCTGATTGTGTAGTGGCGGTTTGTACCCATTGCTGGGTTGCATCCGGTCCGGTTTCGAACTTGACCCATCCAGCAGGTAGAAAAGTCCCATCGAAGGTCTGGGGGAATTGCGCTGAGACATTTGTGGTGAGGCACAAAAAGCCCAGTAATACGAAAGGCCACCACCGCGTCCGCAGTGGCGCAATTGAAGTGTTTCGACAATTCATGTTCGTTGGTTTTGGTTCTTGGTGAAGGGTTAGGGGCTTGTAGGCGTTCGTGCCTTTACGTTGGTAAGGCCTGCTGGGCCTGGAGTTCTTGGATCGTATGTGGGCAAGGCCTCACATGATCCAGTGCGTTAAAAAATGGGGAGCGTAGGGTTCGTTTCGGGAGAGGTGAGCGTGAAATGGACGTGAAAAGTAGATGACCCTATGATCACTTCCAAGCCTCGGGTGAATTTTGTCGTAGGCCGGATCGCCTTCGTCGGGAAGCGATCGTGATCGGTCATCGGCGGGCGACGAAAGAGCGGGAGATGGGTTGTGTCCGGTTGAAAAATTCCTTTCTGATCGCCATGATAGCCGCACGTGACGCAGTGGGATACAACCCTGTTCGGATCCGGATGCCCTTCTAGCTTTGGCGTTCAACCTCTTTCCATGTCAACCCGCTTAGGCAAACTCGTTGGTATCGCGGCCTGGTCGTTAACGGCACTGTGCGCTTCGGCCCAGAACACCGTAGGACTTCTCGTGTACGATGAGGCGGATATGGCGGACGGTTACATGATCCTCTATCCCGACCTGCAAGGCACGGTCTTCCTGTTGAACGCATGCGGGCAAGTGGTGCATAGCTGGCCGGATGCGACCTCCGTGCCTGGCAACGGCTCCCGACTTATCTCGAACGGATCCATTTTGCGCACCTATGTGGAGGATGGTGCCGGCAATCCATTTTTTGCAGCTGGTGGTGCCGGGGAGAGCGTGCAGATCAAGGATTGGGACAACAACATCCTGTGGCAATACCAGATCAGTTCCACCACCGAGTGCATCCATCATGATGCAGAAGTGCTGCCGAACGGGAACATCTTGTTCATCGCTTGGGAGTTGAAGACCGTGCAGGAGGCATGGGATGCTGGCCGTGATACGGTCGGTTTTGGTTACACCACGCTTTGGCCGGACAAGGTCATGGAGGTGCAGCCCGATGGACCGGATGGCGGAACGGTCGTATGGGAGTGGCACGCATGGGACCACTTGGTGCAGGACTTCAACCCAGCCGCGAGCAATTACGGCGTGGTGGCGGAACATCCGGAGTTGCTCGACGTCAACTTCACGGACGTTCCTTCAATACGACCGGACTGGCTCCACACCAACTCGATAGACTACAACCCGATCCTGGACCAGATCATGTTGAGCGTGCCGTTCCTCAACGAGATCTGGATCATCGATCACAGCACCACCACGGCCGAAGCCGCAGGGCACACCGGTGGCACTTCGGGCAAGGGCGGTGACTTTCTCTACCGCTGGGGCAATCCGGAAGCATACGACCACGGTGCGCCAGGTGATCAAAAGTTGTTCTTCAATCACGCGGCCGTTTGGATCGGTCCGGGTTTGCCGCCGAACGATCCCGATGTGGGCAAGATCATGGTGTTCAACAATCGGGCGCAAGCGGGCATTAGTGCGGTGGATATCCTCGTGCCGCCCGTTGACATCAGCGGGCAATACACCTATGTGCCGGGGACCGCATATGGTCCTTTGGATCGTGAGCAGCGCTTTGCTACGAACCCGGGGACCGACCTGTATTCACCGGGCCAGGGCAGCGGGCAAAATTGCCCAACGGCAATGTGCTTGCTTGTTCGGGCGCGCAAGGATGGGTGCGGCAACTGCGCGCGGACAGCACCATCGCGTGGTCCTATTTGCTACCGATGAACTACGGAGTACCCATGACACAAGGGGAAGCATTGGATGGCACTACGGTGTTGTTCCAAGCTGAGTGGATCACCCCCGATGATCCGCGGATCCAAGGCCGCGTGTTGGATCCCATTGGCTATATCGAACTCAACCCCAACGAAGCGTTCTGTGAACTCACCACAACGGTGCAGGAAGGGCATCGCGTTGCGGTCCTTTCCGTGGTGGGCACTGCGGTAACGGACCTGCTCACGGTGAATGCCCAAGATGCAGGAGCGTACATGATCCTTGATGCCATGGGCCGTGCGGTGCGCATGGTACGGTTGATCAGCGGCGTGAACGTGGTTGCCGTGGATGATCTTGCGCCCGGCGGTTATGTGCTGCGCTCCTTCGATGCAAGCAGCGGTGGCGCGCGCTTCCACGTGCTGGGCAACTGAGGCGAGCGTACCTGTTGGACGTAATGGTCCTTCGTGCATTGGTCGCGTGAGGGTGACTTTACTTTGCGCATCATGCACTCCTTCACCACCGTGGTATCCGGACTTCCGCGCTCGGGCACCAGCTTGGTGATGCAGATGCTGGCGGCAGGTGGCATGGAGGCGCTCACCGATGGTGCGCGTGCTGCCGATGCGGACAACCCCAGGGGCTACTTCGAATTCGAGCAGGTGAAGGCCTTGCCAACGGACCACCAGTGGTTGGATGCGGCGCGTGGCAAAGCGGTGAAGGTGATCCACCAATTGCTCACCCGCTTGCCGGACGACCGGCCCTACCGGGTGCTCTTCCTGGACCGCGACCTGGACGAAGTGCTGATGAGCCAGGCGAAGATGCTGGCGCGTTCGGGCAAGCCCGGTGCTGCGCTCCCAGCGGAGCGGCTCAAGGCGGTCTTCCAGCAGGATCTGGTGCGCATCCACACGGCGCTCGCCTCCAAGCCGAACTACAAGGTGCTGCGTGTGCGCCATGCGGAACTCATCGGCACGCCGCATGAGCAAGCCAGGGCGATCAATGTGTTCCTGGGGGGCACTTTGGATGAAGTGCTCATGGCAGCGGTGGTGGACCGCAGTCTGCATCGTAGTAAGGTGTAGGCAAGCAGCACACCGAAGCTGCATGCAGATCGAACATCACGAACGAGTTTGGCCGCGAAGGCGCCAAGTCGCAAAGAGGTTGACCGCGAATGCGGCGAAGGACCTCGTATGTAGGGTCCATCATCGCTTTGTTCGTGGTCAAGCATTCATCCAACGCGAAGGCCTTGGCGTCTTTGCGCCTTTGCGGCCATGTGTGACGGGCTTTCAGATAGGAGGTAGTCCGTTCTTCACCGCGAAATCTGCAGGCCCGAAAGGCGTCTCGTCGGTTGCACGGGAAACGGAAGCAGATAGCTCAGCAACGCGTGCACGATGGCGCGCGCTGCCTTCATGATCGTTCGCTACCGCGCACAGCAGCGCAGCGAAGCGATGGCTCTCCCGCGCATCGGGGTCGTACTGCAGGACGGTGTCCATGCTTTGTTGTGCGCTCGGCAGATCGCCGTACCAAGCAAGTGCCGCACCCAATAGATGGTGTGCTTCGGGGATCGCCTGGGTGATCTCCAATGCGTCGAGCGCATGTCCGGCGGCTTCTTCGAAACGGCCTCGCGCCAGTTCGGCACGCGCCAGTGCGAGGTGCCCCGCTGTGTTGTGCGGGATCGGTGGCCGCCACGCGCCCCGCATGCTTCACGGCTTCATCATAGCGGCCTTGCACCATGGCCAATGCCGCCAGGCTGGCGGCGAATTCCGGCTTGTCCATGGCGGCCTTCTCCATCAACGCGCTCTCCCGAAGAGAGGAGGGGATATCACCCGCCAATGCCAGCGAGTGCGCCAGCAGTAATCGGTATTCCTGGCTGCGTGGGTCTTTGGACAAGAGCTCGCGCGCACTGGCAACCGCGTCGGCGTGTGCACCGTTCCCGTTCTGGCACTGCACCAAGCACATCCCGTAGCGTGCAATGGAGGGCTGCTCGGCAACGAGCGCGGCGAAGAGCGGTATCGCTTGGGCATACCGTTGACCGGACATATGGACGACGGCGAGATTGAACCGGCTCTCGCGGCTCACCAGATCGATCTGCGATCGTGCATCCTCGGGAAGCGCGGCCAGATAGCCCAGGTCCACCAGTTGCTGGATGGCAGCCGTGGCTTCGAAGGGATCCTGCTGAAGATCGGCGGGATGCTGCCCGGCATCGCCTTCGATGTGGTCCCAGGAAGGCACACGCGTTGTTGCCACCGATGGTTCGAGGATCTCGCGCAACACACGACCATCCATGTCCTCGCCCATGGCCGCGCCGAGCAAGGCGAGCGAGGTGGGCGTGAGGTCCAGCACCGAGCATGGGCCGCACAGGGCACCGGGCACCACACCGGGTCCCGATGCAACCAGCACACCGTAGGGCCGGTGCCAACTCGATTCCAATTCCATGCGCCGCTCCGGTGGAAGTCCTTTGAGGTTGGGCCTGTTCGCACCGCTGTGGAAACCGTGATCGGAAAGCAGCAACACCGTGGTGTCCGCGCCAGCACGATCGAGCAATCTCCCCAGCGCTTCGTCGTGCCACTCGTACACGCGGTCCATCACATCGCCGTACAGGCGCACTTCACGATCGGAGACGTGCGCCATGCGCGGTGGACGGAACTGCATGAAATGATGCCCAACGGTATCGATCGCATCGAAGAAGATCATCGTTGCATCCCACTCGCCTGCCGCCATGGCCACATGCGCCGCCGCTTCGATACTGGCGGCATAGGCCATGAGCTTTTGCAAGGTTGCTCCATGGTCATCGTTCTTCCCGATCTCATCGAGTTTGGGTAGCAGCTTGCGCAGCTGTGCGCGTGGAAAGTTGCGCACCCCTTGCCGGCTGGCGGCGATGCTGGCAGCAAGCTCCTGGGGATGCACCACGCCGGAAGGATCGGCCATGCAGCATCCAGTGCTTTCGGTTCGCCTTCTTGCAGCAGGTTGGAAACGATGTGTCCACGCACGGGCTCCGCAGGGTGCGACGCGTACCACCCGATCACGTTGGTGGTGCATCCGGCTTGCGACAGGATGTTCCAGATGGCCTTGGTCTTGCGCGTGGTGGACTGCGAAACACGCAGACCGCTCCCATCCGGTTGGGGCTCCACGAAATTGAGGATGCCGTGTTTGTCGGCGGTCTTTCCCGTGGCGATCGAGGTCCACAGCAGTGGCGACAGTTTCGGTTCGAGGTGCCGAGGTCCGCGCGCGTTCCGTTCGCGCATCAATTGGCGCAGTCGCGGCATTCGTCCGCGTTCGAACAACGGATCCAGGATCATCCAGTCCGCAGCATCCCAGCCGATGACGAGCACACGCTTTGCGGGACGATCGCGCTTGTTCGCACCTGTGCTATGCATGGTGGTGTGGGTTCGGTGATGCGCGGTGGATTTCGGAAGGCTGTTCCCGAGAGCCGACTCGTGACCGCGATAATAGCACATGCCATGGGCTGGGGACCGGTGGATGTGCGCAGGGTTCGGAACGCGTTGGTGACCGTTTTGAACAGTGAGGGACATAAGCAAGAACCCCCGCCCTTTTCAGGACGGGGGTTCCGCGTTGAGGTGCGTTTTCTTACGGCTGGATCACCAGTCGCTCGGTGTAGGTGTCATCACCCGTCTTCCCCGTTGGGTCGACGGCGGTGATGTGCACCAGTGCGTCAGGTCAAGTACTGGCTGGCGAATGCGCCGGGTTCCATCACGGGAGGCTGGCGGTTCGGTAGTCCTTCACGTTGCACGTGAGGATGGCATCCACATTTCCGGCATGCACGGCGGCGGAATGCTGTACGGCATCTTCCAAGTCGGCGAATTCACTTGCCAAGCTGGCGTAGAAATCAGCCATGTTCACCGGCAGCAACGTGAACATGGGTAGCAAGCTGTTCATGGCCCTGGCCACGCGGGGCCGGTCCTGGTACTTGCGGCTCACGCGCCATTTATTGCCCAGTATGTACATGATGTTGGCCAGCAGGATGGGTGTGGTAAGGCCCGTGAAGGCACCTGCGGACAACGCGTTCATGACCACCGTGCTGCTTGCGCTCTGGTCCTCGTTCCCGGCCATGGCTGCAATGACCACATCGCTATCAACCAGTACCCGCATCATGCGCGTTGTTTGGCGTGTTGCGTGGCACGCGTTCTCACCTTGCGGGCCATGCGGCCCACGCGATCATCGCGCTTGGCATCATCCGCAGTGAACCGTACGGTGCCTGCCCATAGGTCGCTCCATTGCTTGCGCTCGGGTTTGCTGGCACTGCTGGCCTTTTCAATGGCTTCCTCGAAGAGTTCGCTCACGCTCTGCCCACGCGCTTGCTGTGGGCCTGGCGCCTTGCGCACCAAAGCGGCATCTATGCTCAGGGTCAATTTGGTCTTCATACCACGAAGATACGTGTCCGGTCCGGTCGTACGTACAGCATGGGAGTTGGTTCACATGTGCAGCATCTTTTCGCAGTTGGAACGATCTGCAAGGTGCGCCAGGTTCGATCTTGTCTAGGTCGCGGTGCATACCTCCGGTGGGATGGGCATTAGGATCCCTTGACGAAGTGGGACGATCGATCCCCCAAGCAAGAACCCCCGCCCTTTTCAGGACGGGGGTTCCGCGTTGAGGTTGTTGGTCCTTACGGCTGGATCACCAGTCGCTCGGTGTAGGTGTCATCGCCGGCGGTGATGTTCACGATGTACATACCGGCGGCGAGGCTGCCGTTGAGGTCGAGGGTGGTGTTCACGAAGCCTTCGTTGACAGCGATGGTGCTCGCGTTCACACGCTTGCCGAAGCTGTCGTAGATGTCCACGTTCACCTTCTCCACTCCTTCCTTCACCATGTCGATGCTCAGGAAGAGCTGCTCGCCATTGTTGGGGTTGGGGTAGAGGTTCAGGCCAGCCTGGAGTTCAGCCAGGTTCTGGTTGCCGCTACCGGCAGCGCACGCGGTGGTCAGGAAGCACATGCGTCCCCAACGCGGTGCGTAGGGATTGGATGCCAGCGGATTTGGCCCAGTAGGGTCATAGATATCACACCAAGAGACACCGTTATTGAAGCTGGCGCGCACCTCCACTTCGTAGGTCTTGCACGCATCCAATCCAATGGTGTTCACCCAGTACTGTCCGGTAGCGCTGGTCTTGATCGTGGTGGTCTCCGCGATGAACTTGAACTGGTAACGGTTGGCAGGTGTGCTTACACCACCGAGGTAACGGTTCACCGGGCGCGCATGCACCAAGTTGGCACCACCGGTGCCAATGGCACGTGTTGCACCACAGCTCAATTGCACGCTGCCGGGCACATCCATCAGGTGGGTGAGTGGGCACTCCGCACGTTCCGCATCCATCTTGAAGCGGCAGGCAGGACCCCATGGCAGGTTCACGGTTTGGGTCTGCGCAATATTCATGATGCGGCCGCGCACCTTCACGTTCAGCAGATCGCTCTGCGCTGGAATGGTGTTCACACCGCCCCAGCCGTTCACACGGATGTGGCAGGCACGTTGTGGGTTGTTGGGTGCAAAACCGTCGCTCACCGCATGGCTGTGGAAGCGGCGGAAGCTGTACCCACCGTTGGGGTTGTAGAACCACATCTCGTAGCCGGTCTGTGCAGCGAAGGCTCCACCGTGATAGGCGGCCACCGCAGCGTTGTCGTTGGCCACGATGTACTCGTTGCTACGCCAGTCCATCTTGTCGCAGCTCACGTAGATCAGGCGGTCCGTTCCAGCAGGCAGGGTGAAGGCTTGTCCACCAGCGATCTGGCTCACGGAGCCACTGTTGAAGTTGGCCGTGTTGTCGATCAGGCGCACACCAGCGGTTGTCTCCAAGCGGTAACCGCCACCAGCTCCGAAGCCGTTGCCGGTGCTGCTGGTAACCACCAGGTAGAAGTCGCCATCAGGCAGGCATACGTTGCCGTAGGTGGCACCACCCAGGTTGGCCGCATACTGCACTGGAGCGCTCTGGTGCACCAGTACGTTGCTACCCTGCTGGTAGATGGACCAGCCGATGAAGGCCGCACCATCGGTTTGGATGTTCAGGCGCACGTTGATGTTGCATGCTACCGGAGCGCAACCGCAGAACGGAGCCACGCCAATGGGACCGATCGGCCCAAGGTGTAGCCGGGTCCTGGATCGGCATCGCAGAAGTCACCCACTTGACCGGGGTAGGTGGGGCAGGTATCCACGTCGCCGCAGATCAAGTCACCGTCCGCGTCGTTGTTGGCATCGTTGGGGCAGGCATCGCATGCATCACCCAAAGCATCCGCATCGGCGTTTGCCTGTGTGGGGTTGGGGTCGTTCACGCAGTTGTCACCGCTGTCGCAGATACCATCGGTGTCCGCATCGGGGCCGTCGTTCGCTGGGAAGTTGTTGGCACCGGCCGCGAAGGAACCTCCGTTCTGGGAGCAATCATCGCAACCATCGCCATCGGCGTCCTCGCAGGAGTCCGGGTTCAGCGAAGCGTTGTCAGAGCCGTCGGCAACACCGTCGTTGTCGTCGTCGCCATCCACGCAATCAGCTTGGCCATCGCTATCGGTATCAGTGAAACCTTCATCGATACCATCGTTCAGGTCATTGTCGAGACCATCGCAGATCTCGCAGGTGCTGGCAGCGTTCAGCGGGTCGGAACCGCAGGCGATCTCCGCAGTATCCGGAGTACCATCGTTGTCGTCATCCGTGTCGAAGCTGTCGCAAAGGCCGTCGCTATCGTTATCGGGACCGTCGTCGTTGACATCATTGTTCGCGGCCACACCGAAACCGTCGTGGGTGCCGGAGCAATCATCGCAACCGTCACCATCGGCGTCCACGCAGGAGTTCGGGTTCAGCTGATCGTTGTCAGAGCCATCGGCAACGCCATCGTTGTCGTCGTCGCCATCGCAAGCGTCACCCTCGCTGTCGCCGTCCGTATTGATCTGGCTGGCGTTGGAAACAGTCGGGCAATTGTCGGTGCCATCGTTGCACACACCATCCAGGTCCGCGTCGTTCACCGTGATGGTGATGTCCGCTTGTGAACTGGAGCAAGGTGCATTGGTTATCGTCCACCGTAGAGTGATCGAAGTGACCAACGGACCGCCCGTGTGTGTGAAGGTGGCGGTTGGGTTGTTGACACCGCCACTGAAGGTGCCCGTGATACCGGCCGTTTCAATGCTCCATGTTCCAACCTGTGGAGCTGTAGCCGTGCTGCCGCTCAAGGCAGTGGTAGTACCCAATGGGCGGATCGTCTGTGATCCCCTGCCGTGGCTGCGGGCTGCGCTGCCACCGTGAAGACCGCTTGCGTACGCGCGCCTGTGCATGCTGAACCCGGCGGAACGCAGGAGGCATAAAAGGATGTGCTACCAGGTACAGCTGGATTCACCAGGGCGACGGCAACCGGATCGAATACCGGCCCGCTCCCAACATGGGTGCCACCCGTGGCAGCATTGTACCAGAACGGCGTGGGGACGGAATAATCGATCTCCAGCGTCATATCCGCGATATATGCATCCGGATTGCCCCCATCAAGGGCGGACTCGAAGAGTTTGGCGGTGACCGTTCCTCCCGCAGGCCATCCGGTAAAGGGACCCGCAACAACATATGTCCCCAAGGCAACAGCGGCTGTGGTGCCTGCTGTTCCTGTAAGTGCACCCGAGGTCTGCGGCAGACCTGATAGCGCACCTGAAAGTTCAACACGCACCTCATTAGACCAGGAATTCGCAGCAACCGTGGGCTCGATCCCATGGACCAATAGCCTGACAGCCGACACCGTAGCGCCCACAGGCAGGGCTGGAACAGTAAGCACCGAGGTTGCGCCAGCAGGCGCCGAGGCAGCCGAGGCGGTCTTGGTCGTGAACGCGGCGCCTGGGAAATCCAGGATCCTGGTACTATTGAACGCCCCGCACGAAGCAGCTGTAAGCCCTTGACCTCCGGGCACGGTGCCGTTCTGGCACATGGCGTAGCCTCCAGCGGAGCCAATGGCGCAAACGGGCTGGGCCACGCAGGAGATGGTGGCGTTGAAGCCTGCTCC
>JADJDP010000006.1 GCA_016702645.1 Flavobacteriales bacterium | reverse complement strand
CGTTCAGGTCCTCATGCGCCAGTTCCTGCCCGCCTTTGAAACCGATGCTGAAGAGCAGGTAGAGGGAGATGAACTTGATCGTGCTCGGCGGGATCTCCAGATCGCTCTTCACCAGTTGTGCTACAATGCCCAAAAGGAAGAAGAGCAAGGTGGGGTTGGTGATGTTGGAGAGAAGCAGTTGGGTATCCATGGTCGGTACGATCAGCAAGGCGAAACACAAAGAACATCAGGGCGCCTCATTTGCGGATCGCCATGGGACCAGGCCTTCCGCTCGGAAAGGGACCACTACATCCTGTCCAAAGGCATACGAGTTGGGTACGGGCCATGGATCATGGTGTAACGTAATATGTGTTGTATTTCGGGGCAGGCCGTAATGGTCTGGTCCGTGAAAGCTGGCGAAACCTTCCAACTTGTCCAATGCGCCAACGCTGTCGAATACCTCGGCGTAGAGTTCGATCGCAGCGTGGGCGGTGTAGATACCGGCACAGCCGCATGCGGCCTCTTTCATGCCGCGCACATGGGGGGCGCTGTCTGTACCCAAAAAGAACTTCGCGTTGCCACTGGTAGCTGCGCCTACAAGAGCTTGGCGGTGGACCTCACGCTTTAGCAGGGGTAGGCAGTAGTGATGCGGATGGATGCCACCCACGAACATGTCGTTGCGGTTCAGCAGAAGATGGTGCGGAGTTATCGTTGCCCCGATGTGTGCCGGTGCGTCGGTCACGAAGTCGACAGCCTCGCTGGTGGTGATGTGCTCGAGCACCATCCGAAGGCGAGGGAAGCGATCGATCAGGGGTATGAGGTTCCGTTCGATGAAGACCTTCTCGCGGTCGTAAATATCGATCCCACGATCGGTTACCTCACCATGTATGAGCAAGGGCATGCCTACCTCTTGCATCATCTCCAAGGCTGGATAGGCATTTTCCATTGAAGTGACACCGGCCGAAGAATTGGTGGTGGCACCAGCAGGGTAGAGCTTGGCTGCGACCACATGTCGTGAGGTTTTTGCGCGCGCTATCGCATCGGGTGCTGTGCGGTCCGTGAGGTAAATGGTCATCAAGGGATCGAAATGCAAGCCCTTGCCCAGGGCGTCCATGATCCGCTCCCTGTAGGCCAATGCCATTTCCACCGTAGTTACCGGCGGCACCAGGTTGGGCATGACGATGGCACGACCGAAGCACCGGGCGGTATGCGGAACGGTGGTGCGTAGGTGTGCGCCATCGCGCAGGTGAACGTGCCAATCATCGGGGCGCACGATCCGTATGAAGTCCATGGAATGGCTCATTGCTGCAAGACCTCGTGCTTTTCCATGATATGGAAGGGACTCCTCAGCAGCACGGTGTTGGGCATGGTGATGATCCCCCTGTCCACCGTGCGGATGAACACGAAGAAGTAGGTGATGTCGATCAGCTCGCCTTCGATAGCATGATCGTTATCGAGCACCTTGATGGTATCGCCGATCTTGATCGGGTGCTGGAAGAACAGGACCAGGCACGCCGTGATGTTCGATAGGATGGACATTTCCGCGAAGAAGGCGATGCCGAGCACAGTGATCACCGAGGTGGCGAAGATCAAGACCTCGCTTTGCTTCACGCCCCAGATGGCGGTGAGGATCACGGCCAACACCAGCACGATCAGCAGGTTCAACAGCCGCATGACTCTTTCTCTTCCTTGGCCTTGAAGGACGAACGAACCACCGCCTTGCGGACGATCAACCGACTCGAATACCGAATCACGAAGAACGCGACCAGGCAGATCAGGGTCTCGATGAGTTGGGTGTGGTATGCTTCCATGCGGATTACGGATCAGGCGTTCGTTCGCTGGTGGCCAGTGCGGGGGCGATCCACCGATCAGAACCTGACCAGCACCCCGCGTTGCTGCAATTCCAGCGGAACAAGCGGGTTCAAGGGATTGTGATGGAGGTCCAGCAGCTTCAAGTGGTCCATGCGGATCACCGCGCTCGGGAATGTGCGGAGCTTGTTGTCGTTCAGGTACAACTCCTCCAAGTGATGCAGGGATGCGATGCTCTCCGGCAGCAGCGTGATCCCGTCGTTCTCCAAGTGAAGGATCCGCAGATGAGGCAACAGTGCAAGGGTCTTCATGTCCTGCTCCAGATCGAAATTGCTGTCCCCGTTCAGGTAGAGTTCATCCAACATGTTCAGGTCCTTGAAATGGACCGGTAGGTGGCGAATGGGATTGCCGCTGAGGTCGAGGATCCGGAGCTTTCTCAAGTCGCCGATCTCTTCGGGCAGTTCCGTTAGATCGTCGTTATGCAAGCGGAGCTCCTCCAGGTTGATGAGCAGGGCGATCTCCCTTGGCAGAAGCCCGATGTGCTGGTCGCTCAGGTCGAGGATCCGCACGCGCTCAGGCTCGTGCAACGCGTCCTTCAGCGAGCGATGGACAGGAAGCATGGAGGTGGTATCGGCCACTTGGCTGAAGGAAGGAAGGGCGCAGCAGAGCGCTGCGAGTATGCTGAAGGTGCGTGAGGCGCTCATCTTGTGCTGTTCATGGAGAAGGTCGTCTGCGGCTCCACAGGTCACCCGTGGCTGAGGCCCAATAGTTTTTGCAAGTCGCCGATGCGCGTTGCTTCGGCGCGGTTCACCGATCCGGAAGCCTTGGCGATCTCCACCGCCGTGCGCAGGGATCAAGCTCTTGGTCCAACCATCGAACCGCCGGGGTTCACGCAACTGGTCCTCCACGAAGCGCGCATAGGCGTCTTTTGATGACAAGCGTTGTTCCAGCGCGTGATCGAAGGCAATGTCGATGTAACGTGCTGATTCGATACCAAGCTCATCATAGCTGCGATCTTCCATCAACCAATGGCGTGCGGTCATCTCTTTCAACGCATTGATCTCCGCCTGGATGATGTTCCTGTCGCACGCCGCGATGCTGTAGAACAGATAGCCGAGGCTCCGGTATTGGTCCTCATAGGTCGTGTCATGTGCTCGTTCGCTGGTGCCCATGTCTTCGTGGATTCTAGTTGGTTGTCAGCCGTGCGTTTTCTGCCGCATGGTAAGCAGGATCCTCTTCGATTTCGTTCGCTTAGTTCACTGGTCTCGTCATTGGCCTGTTGGCACTTCACCTTGGATCAAGAAGGGCGTTTTGCCATCGGTGATGATCACCTTGGAGTTGGGTGAAGCGGCAAGGCTCTTGAACGCCTCGATGCTCTGGTAGCGGATGATGTTCTCGTTCAGCCCTTCGGTGAGCACCAACTGCGCATCGCGGATGCCTTCGGCCTCGATCACGCGGCGCTGTGCTTCGCTTCTTTCACGCAAGAGTTCGAATTCCATCTGCTGCGCACGCTGCTCGGACTCCAGCTTGTCCTCGATGGCTTTGGCAAGTCCCGGAGGCAGCTTGATGCTCTTCATCAGCACGCTTTCGATCACGAAACCGCGATCCGTGAGCAAGGAGTTCATGTACGTGGCGATCTCCTGCTCGATCGCTCCACGTTGGGCGCTGTGCATATCCTTGGCGAAATAGCGTGAGCAGATGTCCGCTGCAGCACTGCGGAATACGCTCACGATCACCGCCTGCTCATAGTCCGGCCCGATGGTCTCGATGATCTGGGGCACCTTCTCCGGAGCGATCCTGTACAGGATGCTGATCTCGCATTGTACGTTCAGCCCTTCTTTGCTCGGTAACGCGAGCTCTACTTCACGGTTCACCGTGCGCACGGGCACCTTGATCACCCGTGTGGTCATCGGGTTCACGCCTACAAGCCCGGCGGTGATGATGCGGTCATCCAGTTTTCCGAACCGTTGTTTCACACCTACGGTGCCTTGCCGCACGGTGGTGCATGAGCCCAGATCAGAAGCAGACCGAAGGCGAGGGGGAGGGTGGTCCTGTTCATAGTGTTTGGTTTGTGCGGGTGTTGTTGCTGAACTGAGGTTTTTGTTGTGCCGCGCTTTAGAAAGCGTATTGGCGCTGACCGGTTCAGAACGCGCAGAAGTATTTCAGGGCATCCAGCGCTTGGGCGGAGCCGAGGTCCGCACTGCGGCGCAGGTCCTCACAGCCTTGCAACGGTTGGTAGTTCATGTGGTAGGCCAGGCCGCGGTTGTAGAGCGCGTTGGCATGGTCGTGGTGCAGGCTGATGGCGCGATCGAAGCATGCTATGGCATCGTTGAACTCACCGTACAGCAGGTGAAGGTTGCCTTTCATGATCCACGCGTCCGGGTCTTCTGGTGCCATGCGCAATGCGTTCTCGGCATCTTCCAAGGCACCGGCATGATCGCCCAAGTGCTTGCGGACGAAGGCCCGGTTGTATTGCGCTTCGAGGTAGTCCGGAGCAAGTTCCAGCGCGCGGTCGTAGTCGTCCCGCGCACCGGCAAGGTCACCGTCGCGCTTGCGGACAAGGGCGCGTTGGAAGAAGATGTGCGGTTGGTCATGCGAGAGTTCGAGCGCTGCATCCATGTCCGCTCGCGCTTGTGCCATATTCCCCAGCTGCGCATGAACAAGTCCTCGGTTGTACAGCGCCAGATCGAAGTTGCGGTCCAGTGCTATCGCCCTATCCAAGGCCACAAGCGCATCGTTCCACCGCTGAAGGCGCATCAGCGCTACACCGCGCAAGTCGTGTACGATCGCCAAACGCGGTGCGACCTCACCGCATGATCGAAGATCACCAAGGCACCGGGGCCATCGTCCATTTGCAGGCGTGCCGTGCCTTTCTTCAGGATCAGGAGGACATCATCCGGGTGCATCAACAGCAGGAATCCAGTTCCTAACGGCCTCTTCGATCTTCCCCATGGCGAGTAGTGCGTCCACACGGCTCTCGCGCAGAAGATCGTCGTATGGCTTCAGGGCCACGGCCCGGGCCAGGTCATCTTCCGCACCCTTGATGTCGTTCAGTAGGAATTTCACCTTGGCGCGACGGTCGAAGATGTACTCGCTGTACGGGTTCAGTTCCAGCGCACGATCCATATCAGCGAGTGCTTGGGTGTTCTGACCTAGTCGGCTCAGCAACATCGCACGCTTCATGTAGGCGTCCGCGAACGCTATGTCCTTCTGGATCGCATTGGTGTAGTGTTGCAGCGCCAGTTCGCTGTTGCCGAAACGCAATTGCGCATCACCCAGCTGGATCAACTGCACAGCATCCAGCCGGTTGTTCGTTTGTGCATGCACCGCAGTCACAGCGAGCGCCAGTAGGGCGGTGAGCAGTATTCGGAGGTTCGGCGTTCCCATGGTGCGTGCGTTCACACTTTGGCGGTCTGGTCGAGCAAGGTCTTCTGCGCGTGCGGGTCCAAATGCGTTACCGGCACAGCATGCAGCCGCACCAGGTCGGTGCCGAGGAGTTCGTAGGCGGCGCGCTCCACCTCGCGATAGAGCAGGCCTTTGGTCATGCCTTGCAGCAGCAACTGGCTTTCGCGGTACAGTTGGCCGTTCTCCCATTTCAGCTCCTCGTGGTCCGTATCGATGGTGGGGGAACAACAGGAGGTGCTGTTCCATCAGGTACGCGGCGAGCTTTTCGGCGGCGGCGATGGTGCGGGTCTGGAACGTGATGTGGATCATGTTGGGGCCAAATGTAGTAATACACGAACGAACCATAGTATTACTATATTGCACCCCGAATGACACGCTACCACCTGATCCCGGACCCCACGCTCAGCCTGCGCGATACCGGCAGCCCCATGGGCGCACGCATCCTTACCGAGGGCCTTGGCCTAATGCTCGAGCTGGGCCTGGAGTCCTTCACCTTCAAGAAGCTCGCAGAGAGCTTGGGGTCAACGGAGGTCACCGTTTACCACTACTTCGCGAACAAGAAGAGTTTGCTGCAGTACTACTTCCACCTCTTCTGGCTGTGGTTGCAAACGCATTGTGAACAGGAAGGGCGTTCGCTGAAGGATCCACGTGCCCGATTGCATGGAGACATCAAAGCCCTGTGCGGCATCTGGCCAAGGGACGCCTTGGCCGCGCAGCTCGATCCGGCCACGTTGCGCCAGTTGGTGATCCGCGAAGGCTCGAAGTCCTTCCTGCACAAGAACGTGGACTCGGACAACCAGCTCAAGCTCTTCAAACCCTACAAGGACTTGTGCGCGCATGTGGCCAAGGAACTGAAAGCGTGCTCCCCGCGCATGAAGAGCCCGCGTTCGTTCGCAACGACACTGGTGGAAATGGCGCACTCGCTGGAGTTCGCCATGCAGCACCTGCCCGCCTTGACAGAGCTGAGCGAGAGAAAGGACCGCAAGCAACTCGCCGCGTTCCTCATCGACCTCGCCGATCGCTACCTCACATCATCCTCAGCAACCCCAAACGCAAATGAACCACACCATCACCGTCGCTGCTGGCGATGGCATCGGGCCAGAGATCACCGATGCTGTGCTCCGTATCCTGGATGCTGCGCAATGCGGCGTGACCTATGAACACATCGAAGTCGGGGAGAAGGTCTACCTCCATGGCAACAGCAGCGGTATCCCGGCGGAAGCCTGGGACATCCTGCGCAAGAACCCCGTGTTCCTGAAAGGACCCATCACCACGCCGCAGGGCAGTGGCTACAAGAGCCTCAACGTCACCATTCGGAAAACGCTTGGGCTCTTTGCCAACGTGCGTCCGTGCCGCAGTTATCACCCCTTTGTGAAAACCATGCATCCGGAGATGGATGTGGTTGTGGTGCGCGAGAATGAAGAGGACCTGTACGCAGGGATCGAGCATCGGCAGACCACCGATGTGTTCCAATGCCTTAAGGTCCTCAGTCTTCCCGGTACGGAGAAGATCATCCGCTACGCTTTCGAGTATGCGCACATCAACGGCCGGAAGAAATTGACCTGCCTGGTGAAGGACAACATCATGAAGGTCACCGATGGAATGTTCGCCGATATGTTCCGTCGCGTAGGCAAGGAATATCCCGGGCATCCAGCAGGAGGTCCAGATCATCGACATCGGTACGGCGCGGGTGGCCACCCAGCCGGATCGCTACGATGTGATCGTCACGCTCAACCTCTACGGCGACATCATTAGTGATGTGACGGCGGAGCTCACGGGTAGTGTGGGCATGGCTGGCAGCGCCAACATCGGCGATCGAATCAGCATGTTCGAAGCGATCCATGGGAGCGCGCCGGATATCGCCGGTCAAGGCATCGCCAACCCCAGCGCCATGCTGAACGCAGCCTGTATGATGTTGGTACACCTGGGGATGCCGCAAAAGGCGGAGTCCATCCAGAACGCATGGTTATGCACCCTGGAGGACGGCATACACCCCGGCGATGTATACCGGGAGGGCGTTTCGAAGAAGCGTGCAGGCACTGCCGAGTTCGCGGATGCGGTGATCGAACGCCTAGGCAAGGAACCGAAGCAATTGAAAGCCGTTCACTTGAAGGGCGAAGGTATCCCGAAATTCGTCTACGAGCGTCCGGTTGTGAAGCGCCAGCTATGCGGTGTGGATGTGTTCGTATGCGACCAAGACCCGACCCCGGATGCGCTCGCACAGCGGCTGTTGAAGGCTTCGCATGGGATGCTAAAGCTCAAGCTTATCACCAACCGAGGTGTGAAGGTGTGGCCCGAAGGATACCCCGAGACGTTCTGCACGGACCACTGGCGATGCCGTTTCGTTGGTCCCGATGCGCTGATCGATGATGACAAGGTGACCTACCAAGCCATCGGACAGCGCCAGGTCACGCAGATGCTTCACCTGCTTACCGAAGCGGGGGTTGACATCATCAAGACCGAGAACTTGTACCTGTTCGATGGCGTGCGTGGTTTCTCCCTGGGGCAAGGTGAATGAACACGACAAGCCGATAGAGAAGCTGGTGAGAGATGGATCCTTGTCCAGTTGGTCCGGGTGGAACATGAACGAACCGCTCTACCGGCGCTTTGTCGGGCGCAGGCTAGGTGTGGCCACCCTGCACGGCAAGGAGCGCGTTATCGGTCCTGCATTGATGCGTGTATTGCCGCTTTCGGGCTTCAACGCCATACCGGATGTGGACACCGATCTTTTCGGAACCTTCAGCGGCGAGGTGCAGCGCACCGTCGATCCTCTTACTGCATGCATTGCGAAGGCGAAGCACGGTGCCGAGGTCAGTGGTCTGGACCTGGTGATCGCCAGCGAAGGTTCGTTCGGTCCCTATCCGCCAGCGCCGTTCATTTCCTGCGATGAGGAGATCCTGGTGCTCTATGATGCACGCGACGGATCGGTCTATTCCCACCGTCATGTGGTGCTCGAAACTGTGTTCGGCGGGGAGTTGTGCGGAAGCATAGCCGATGTGATCGCCTTCGCGGGCCGCATGAAGTTCCCCGAGCATCACCTGATACTGCGCGCGAAGGAGAAGTGGCAGCGGGGGGATGCGCTGCACAAGGGCCTCGATGATCGGGAGCGGTTGCGCTGCTTGGCGGAGGACCTTATTGCTGAGCACGGCTCCTGCTGGGTGGAAACGGATATGCGCGCCATGGCGAATCCCACGCGCATGCGGGTCATCGCTGATACCGCTGAACGATTCGCAAGGGAGATCTCCACACTATGTCCCACGTGCGGCGATGTTTGGTTCCGCATTACCGACGCGATCGCCGGACTGCCATGCGACCTGTGCGGCTGGCCCACACATAGTGTGCGGGAGTACCGACGTACGTGTCGCACATGCGGTCATTACGCCGACTCGGTCAGACCCGATGGCAAAGCGACGGAAGACCCTACGCACTGCAACAACTGCAATCCGTGACACTATTTCGCCGCTACTGCCGAAGCTACCATTCCCCTACGTCCCTTCGCCATGCTCCGCATCCTCATCCCCACCGATTTCAGCAGCAACGCCCTGCGCGCCGCCAACTATGCGGTGCAACTCTTCGGTAAGAGCGAAGCCACCTACATCCTCATGCACGCCCATTACGACGCTGGCTATGCGGGGGCCATGGGCTACAGCATGGGTCCTGAACTGCTGAAGGCATCACAGGAGGGACTGGCGCTGGCAGCGAAACGATTCGCGGAAAGTACCGGCGCCAACCATGTGGAACAGGAGGTGTTGTTCGGGTCCCTGTCATCGGTAGTGAACGATTTTGTGAAAGAGCATGGTGCCGCCGCAGTGGTGATGGGCAAGCGAGGCGAGTCGGGTTCCGCGCTATTCGGCAGCAATACGACCGCCGTGATCCATGACTGCCCCGTACCGGTGGTGGCCGTACCTGATCAGGCGCGCCTGCGCCCGCTGCACCGTATTCTGCTGGCGGCCGATCACCACGAGGTGCTGCCAGAAGACTTGGCCTTGTTGCGAACGATGGCCTTGCAACATCAAGCCGAAGTGCAGGTGACGCATATTGCCATGGAAACGCCCACCACCAAACCGGACCGGAGCGAGGTCTTGTACAAGCAGTTGCTGAAGGGTGTGGATCACAGCTTCGTGGAGGGCTATGGCCACGATGTGGTGGATGGGTTGGAACGCACGGCACGCAAACGGAAGGCCGACATGATCGCCATCCTGCACCGCCAGGTCGGCTTCTTCGCGCGGCTATTCAACTCTAGCGTGGCCAAGGAGTTGGCGCTGGAGTCGGATCTGCGCCGTTGCTGGTGCTGCAACACAAGACCACATGGTCAGACACCTATCCGAACTGACTTTCATCAGTCACGAACCGATCCGAGGTGTTTTTCTTTTTACCAAACTCGGACCAAGCTCTGAACCACTGACACATGACCAGGATCCTGCTCCCCACCGACTTCAGCGAGACCTCTTTCAAAGCGGCCACCTTCGCCTTCGACCTCTTCGGCACGGCGAATACGAAGTACACCTTGGTGCATACCTATCTGAAGCCCATGTTCGACAATGCGCTATTGCCCGGGATCGGCAACTCCACGCAGCGCGAAGCGGTGAACGGCTTGCGGCGCTTCGAGCGCCGTTGCCGCCAGTACGTGGGCAAGGCGGTGATCGCAAAGAAGGCATCGCACTTTCTGTTGGTGGACCTGCTGAATGATCTGGATCGCGAGAAGGGTGCCGACATGATCGTGATGGGCACGCAAGGCGCCGGCAACTACGGCTTGGTAGGAAGCAATACAAAGGCTGTTGTGATGGGTGGGAGCGCACCGGTGATCACGGTGCCCTCGCAGTGGGTGCCTACGCCGATCGCACGTATCATGCTCGCCTACGATGGCGGCAAGCTGGATCGCTTCAAACTCCCTCAAGCCGTTGATCGACCTGGCGAAACGCACCAACGCCGAGGTCGTCTTGGCGCATGTACGAGACAATAGCGTGGCCTTCGACAAGCGCGCAGACCGGAAGCAGGTCGCCGAACTGCTCGTTGGCATCCGAGATTCGTTCGTAACGGTGCAAGGGGACGAAGTGGCCAAGGAAATAAACGACCTTGCGAAACAAGGGCGTATCCAACTGGTGGCCGTGATACACCGGCAGAAGGGTTTCTGGGAAAGTTTGTTCCATAGCAGCAAGGCCGCACGCATGGCCCTGCATATCACGATGCCGCTGTTGGTGCTGCCCGAACGACCATGACATTCCTATCCCGGCACCACCGGCCCATGAGAAGTGCGACCCCTATCGTAAGTCGTTTTCTGCCCTAACAAAAGAACCAATGGCCCACATCCTCATCCCCACCGACTTCAGCCCCAATGCGCTGAACGCTGCCTTGTACGCCCTGGAACTATATGGTGCAGAGGGCAACACCTTCACCCTTCTGCACTGCTACGCGATGCCGAGCCATGGCGAGAGCATCATGTGGAACATGGATGACCGTATGCGGAAGAATTCGCAGGAGGACCTTTCCGAATTCATGACCTCCCTGCGTGCGAAGCTGCCGGGCATGGAACACCAATTGGAGATGAAAAGCGAACGCGGCTACCTGCCTGAGGTGATAAGTGTGTACAAGAACCGGCCGAACGCCCCGGAACTGGTGGTGATGGGCACCCAAGGAGCGACCGGTATCGAGCATGTGCTGATGGGGACCAACACCGCCGATGTGATCAAGCGCGGGGGCATGCCCGTGCTGGCCGTGCCAGCGCAAGCGGTATTCAAGCTGCCCAAGCACATCATCCTCACCGACGATAATGACCCCGTGGATCCAGCCACCACACGCGTGTTGCTGGACATTGTCAAGAGTACCGGTGCCCTGGTCATCGTATTGCGCATGATCAATGAGGACGTGCATGTCGGCCTCGAGAAGCCTTCGGTTTGCTCCTTTGAAACGGTGCTGAGTATTGTGTCCCACGCACATGTGTACATGGACGGTGAAGACCTGACCGGTGTTCTGGACGATCAAATTCGCCGAAGCGATGCCGAAATGATCGCCGTGGTACACCGCGAACGCGGATGGGTGCAAGGGCTATTCCACCGGAGCACGGCCGCGAGGTTGGCGATGCACACGCATGTTCCCATGCTGGTGTTGCAAGAGCCGATCGCAGGAGCTTAACGGTCCATCTTCACCTTTCTGGTATTTGGTCGGTAGATGATCTGTACAAATACCCTGTATAATCCACCCAACTCGAATATCGCAGCCGCCGGTAACGCCTCGCGGGTCGCCACACTATTGGGCAACCTGCTGCAGCACCAGCACCGGCAAGGGGATGCGCTCCGCGACTACTTTCGATGCGCTCGGATGCAGCAGCCGACCTAGGAAGCCAACGTGCCGATGCAGCACCGCGATCATGTCCGCCCGTTCGTGCTGGGCAAGCTGCCACAGGCCATCAATGAGATCCTCCGCTTGCGCGTGATGGAAGCTGTGCGGTATGCCCTTCAAGGCGCGTTCGTACACTTCGGCGTTGGCCATGGGTGGCCCTGCGGGAGTCTGGCTGCGCACGTGGCCGAGCAATATCTCCGCATCGTTCAACTGCGCGATGTGCCGTAGCATATGCAGGTCGCGAGGCTCCGTAGTTCCCTGATCGGCGGCGAGCAGGATGCGCTTCGGGCGCTGGATGGCAGCGCTTTCGGGCACAGCCAGCGCGGGCACCAAGCTGGTCTTGATCACATCCGCGGTGTTGCTGCCGAAGAAGAAGGTGGATCCCGCTGCGCCACGGTTGCCCATCACCACCAGATCCACCTTCCGCTTCTGGACCACTTCGCCCAGTACGCTGGCCACCTGCCCGATCCGCACCTGCCGCTGTACGCTTTCCAAACCCGTGGCGCGCAAGAACCGCTCGGCGTGTTCGTGCAGTCCGCTTTGAGCTGCCCTCGCCTCCTCCTCAGCCTTGCCCAAGAGCAGGGGATCTTCCACGTAAGTGTGCAGCAGAACGAAGGTGTTCGTGGGTCCGAAGAGCTCCACGGCATAGCACGCGGCATGCATGGCCTGTTCGCTGAGGTCGGTGGCAAGTAGGATGCGGGCCATGGTGGTACAGGGTTTACCTGCTCAATGATATGCGCCATTCAATGAGGAAGGCATGACAGGTCTCCGAATCTCTCAAGGATCCGTCGCGCTGAGCAGTTCCGAACTCGTGCTGCGGTAATGCCTTTCCAGTGTCGAGCGGTTTGCTCCGCAAGTTACCGCGTCGAACCAACCAGTTGTTCATCCACTCACCTGCCACTTCCAAGTTCAAGCGATCACGCTGCCTCTGACTGTTTTGCCTTTACCCCCCGACAAGTCTCTTCCTGAACCATCCGCAAATGGCCGCACGCACCTCCCGTTCCTGGACCCTGTTCACTTTCAGAGGCATTCGGTGCTGATGCACTGGACCATCCTGTTACTGATCGGCCGTGTACTGGCCTCCGGCATGAGCGCCGGCATGGTGTGCCGCAGCTCAAGCAACAGCTGCTGGGTGTGGGCGTAATGTTCTACTACGTGGTTCTTCACGGGTTCGGCTGAGCGCTCAGGGCATTGCGTTAGGGCATCCGCACCAAGAACATCATGCTGCTGCCCATCCGTGGGGTGGCCAGCTTTGGACGCTTTCCGGAGAAGCCGCAACACGAGGTGCTGGTGACCTTGGCCGGCCCTGCGGTGAACCTTTTGAGGATCAATCGGGAATGCCCCTTCGTGGATATGCGCAACGAGCCAGTGGATCCGGACTTGTTCGCCAGGACGAAAGATTACCTGTATGCGGGCCCATGGGCTATGCCCGCGCGATGGTGCAGATGGATGACCGCCGCTTCTACATCGATAGCGATGGGAACCACCTTTTCGGTGCGAGCTACGATCATGCGGAGACCTTCCACCACGACCGTGTGATGGTGAAAGAGGGCGAACGGTACCGTATCACCGACACTCAAGGGAAGACCGTGGCGCTGATGAACTATGATCAGGTGAGTCCCCAAAGCCCGTGGTGCTGGCAGGCCACACGCATCAAAGGCGATATCTATTGGAGCGGCTTCGTGGACCTGAACGGCAAGGAGCTAACCCCGCTGGTTTATGATGAGGTGGGCTACTACGACCCGGAAGTGCGACGCATACGTGTGGGCAAGCGAGACAAGTACGGCTTCCTGATGAGCACGCGCGAGGTGATACCCGTGCTTTACGAATACGCGGAGATCTTCGATAAGGGAAGGCGCGCGTGATCCTGAACGGTCGCGAGTTCTTCATCGACCCGAACGGAAATGAAGTAGCGGAATAGCACAAAGGCACTACGCCTTGAAGTGCTCGTTGAGTTCGTTTCCGAAGTACTGAAGGGCGTTCTTCACACCGAGCGGTAACCCGCCACCGAGTGCGCAGAGGCTGCCGATCTCCATGGTTTCCAAAAGATCGTTGAACAACGCGCGATCCATCTTCTTGCCGTTCAAGCGTGCCCCTTGGATCATCTCCTTACCGCGTGTGGATCCGATGCGACACGGGAAGCACTTGCCGCAGCTCTCGAGCGAAGTGAACTCGAAGAGGTGTTCGAGGTATTCGACCATCGGGAAGTTCTCCGGGATCGATAGAACGCTCGCGTGGCCCAAGAGGAATCCTCTTTCTGGAACGATTCGAAGTCGATGCTGAGCGCTGGGATCTTGCTCATTGGTACGATACCACCGGGCGGTCCGCCGATGTGCAAGGCCTTGACCTTTTCCTAAAACCTTGTCCGAGCTCATCTATCACCCTACTCAGAGGTGTGCCGCATTCCACTTCATAAAGGCCGGGTCGGTTGAAGCCGCTGTCCAGGGAAACCAGCTTGGTCCCGTTGCTCTTCTCGGTGCCAAGCCTGGTGAAGGCCGCTCCACCATGCTCCACCACCCAAGGTACACAGGCCAGCGTCTCCACATTGTTCACCACCGTAGGACGGTTGAAGAGACCTTGTTGCGCAGGGTATGGCGGACGGGTGCGAACCTCTCCCCTTTTCCCTTCGATGCTGTTGAGAAGCGCCGTCTCCTCACCACATACATAAGCGCCAGCCGCCTTGATCACCTTGAACCGGTAGTTGAAGCCGCTGCCTTTGATGTTCCTCCCGATCCAGCCTTTCGCCTCGATGTCCGCGACGGCCTGCTTCACGATGTCCACTGCTTCGGGATACTCGGCCCGTATATATAGGACACCTGTATCGGCGCCTACGCAATAACCCGCGATCATCATCCCCAACAACACACGGTGCGGACGTTGCTCCAGGAGGTAGCGGTCGCTGAAGGCTGCGGGGTCGCCCTCATCAGCGTTGCAGACAATGTACTTGCGCGGGGTTCCATTGCCCGTGGTGTCCTGTGCATCCTTGCAAGCCTGTAGTTTGAATCCCATCGGGAACCCCGCCCCACCGCGACCGCGTATGGTCGCGATCTGATCTCGTTGAGGACGTCGGCGCTGTCGCCTTGCAGAACACGTTCCCACGTCGCATAGAAATCATCGAGCGCAGGTATGGGTGCGATAAGGATGGGATGGTCCATCGAGGTGCCAACGTGATGTCGACCACCCGCATCGACGGACCCATCCTTCCTCTCTTCCTTTGCCTCCTTCACCAATTCATCCAATTGCTCAACGCTCTTCCCGCTGTAGTTCCTTCCTCCCATGTTGAACGCGCTGTTCTCATGGCAACGACCCAGGCAGCACATGTGGCCGATCTCCTCCGCCTTGAAGTGCTTCCCCAGTTCGTGGTGTACGTGGTCCTGTGTCCCGGCGACCAGGCAGGTGCTCCCATTGCACACATAAGCCTTCTTGCCCCGGTTGTCCCGTTTCAGGAAGTCATAGAAGGAACTGGTCCCATATGTGACCGCCTCTCCGATGAGGAAGTCACCCGCTATTTCCGTGAGCGCAGGGGCGTTCGGTGTACCACCCTGCACATCGGCGGCTTGCTGCAGGCGTTCCCACAAGGCATCGTCGAGTTCTTTGCCATCGCGGCCGGAGAGGGAGGTGATGTTCTTGGACATGCGGTTCCAAGTTACTCCACCGTGTGATAGACCAGCATCCGTTGCTTTCCTTTGGGCACATGGCCGCCCCTACCGCATTGCGTACCGAGGAGCTGTCACACCTGCGGAAACGCTTCGCGCAACCGAAGAACAAAGGGGACAAGGACCCTTGGAAGGAACTGATCGGCCGACCGGTCACCTCCACGCGACCCTTGATGGACTACCACGATCTGCTGCTCTTCATCCTTGCGTTCCCCCGCGATGCAGAGGATCACGCGACCGCCACACATGAGTTGGATCGAGTGACGGTGATCGCGGAAGGCATGGTGCGACGGAACGAGACCCACCGCCATGCGCTGTACAACTCCGGGATGGCGGGAACCACTTCGTGCGCCCACTTCGGAATCGATCTCGTTCGTTGGCTCACGCGTTCGCACACGGGGAACGTCGCTCTCGATTCGTTCGCAGGTGAAGAGGATACGGTACGATCACTGCTCGTGGCATTGGCAGCTCCGGCGGAACGGGAAGCCATGGATGACGTGCGGCATGGATCCATAGACCGCGTTCGCTCGGCAAGCTCAGGAGATCCGTTGCCATGGCTTTTGTCCGGTATGGATGCTTCCTCTGCTTCTCCTCCTGTTCGCCAGGCGATGTGGACATCGATGAAGCCGTACATCGAGATCCGGTCCGAACGGTCGCTCTTGTCAAGGACCTATTGCCGCGGGGTATCGGCCGATCGCCACTACTGGACGGGCGGACTGCGGAGCAAAGTGGACGGAGAGGCGATCATCCGGACACCCTTGGGACCACCAACGAGGTTGTCCACGACCCAGCGTGAGCGAGCTATGACCGCCGCCCGCGGCATATTGATCGGGTATTTGCGCGAGACCGACACCGCTACCCTGGGTGACCCAAACGCGATCGAACACTTCGATATGGGTCAGGGAATGGGCATCACCCTGCTCACACTTCCGCCCGACCGTCGCACCTCGTTCGATAGCTACATCGGATATGTCGCGTTCTCGAATTCGGTGCCTGTGGCCTATGGTGGTGCCTGGGTCTTCCCCGGAAAGACCAAGGTGGGCATCAACATCTTCCCCGCGTTCCGGGGTGGGCCGTCCTCCTTCCTGTTCGCACAGATCCTTCGGTGCTATGCGCAGCGGTTCAAGGTGGGCTGCTTCGAGGCGGACAATTACCAGATCGGCCATGGCAATGCAGATGGTATCCGGTCAGGGGCCTATTGGTTCTATCACCGTCTCGGGTTCCGCACCACGGACCCGTCGCTCACGCCCATCGAAGCACAGGAGCTCGACGCCATGCGGAACGACCGACTTCACAGGACCGCACCCTCCGTGCTTCGGAAACTCGCCGCCCAACCCATGCGGTTGATCCTCCATGAGGAGCATGCGCCGATCATCGAACCCATCGATATCAGCGAAGCCGTTCTGCATCACCTCGCATCGCTTCCGGATCGCGATGGTCCATCGGCCCTCGATGCCTGTGTGAAGGGTGTGATGCGCGCGTTGAATGTTCGCCATGCGCGCTCATGGTCCGATGATGAACGTCGAGCGTTCGAGGAGTTGGCTCCCGCCATTTCATTGATCCCCGGTCTGGGAACGTGGGCTCCAAAAAAAAAGATCGACCTCGTCGGGCTGATGCGAGCCAAGGGTCGGATGAGGGAGGATCGGTACATCAACGCACTGCGTGATCATGATCTGCTGCTACGTTCGTGGAAGAAGATCCTTGATGACATGCAGTGACCGTATCGTGACATCGTGTGCGTTCGCCGAGGATCGTAGCACCAGCGAACCACCAGCATTATCAGCACTTGCAGCGAGTCGGCCCCGTTCGTGATCACGAAGGCGGATCGATGCGATGATTCGAACGGATCGATGATAGCACCGTTCAATGCATCGATCGCGCATGTGATCTTCGCGATCGCGCGCATGCGATCACGTGCTCAACGATCGCGATCGTCCATTGATGCGGTCCACGATATCAACAGTGGATGGTGGGAACATTCGTATACGATATTGCGTAACAGGAACCGCATTGACATACGTTTGACAACAAACCCATTTCACCATGGCTAAGAAAGCAAAGAAAGCAGCGAAGAAGGCGACCAAGAAAGCAGCCCCTAAGAAGGCAGCCAAGAAGGCCGCCAAGAAGAAGAAGTAGTCGTTCTTCGACGCACGAAGGGGTCCGGTTCGCCGGGCCCCTTTGCATTTCATACCATCGCGATGGTCATTTCGCGATACGCACTTCACCGGAACCCGCGATGCTCTCTTTGATGCTCGCGGGTTTCTTCATGAGCACTACATCGCCGCTGCCGGCGATCGCAACGTTGACCGCTCCGCTCGCGTTGGCGCTCACATCACCGCTGCCAGCGATGTCCACGCTGAGGTCGGCGGTCACCAGTTCCGATGCCTTCACATCGCCACTACCGGCGATCGCAGCGCTGAGCTTGGAGCATGATCCCGTCATGCGGATGTCCCCAGACCCATCGATCGCCGCACGCACCGAGGTGGCCTTCACGGCGAACTGGATGCCGCCGCTTCCGGAGATCGCGAGGTCGACCTTCTCCGCTTCGAAGATGTCCGTGCTCTTCACATCCCCCGATCCATTGATATGCACCAGGTCCATGGAAGGAACCCGGATGCGGATGGTGAAGGGCTTGTCGGTGCTGTAGCTCTTCGAGGTCGAAACGATCCAGGTCCCGTTCTTCACTACGGTGGTCAGTAGCTCTGCGATGTTCGCTTGCGCCTCCACTTCCACCGCCTGCACATCCGCCGTCACGATCTCCACGTCCATGGAGCCGTTCACCTCGATACCGTGGAAGGGTTCGACCGCAAGGGGCTTCTTGATAGGCTCGCCGACACCCTTCACATGATCATGGTTGAGCACGCAGGCGGAGGTGGCGAGTACGACGATGACAGCACTCGCGGCAAGGGCGATGAGGGTACGCATAGGCGTGTGGTTTTGTTGGTCCTACGAAACTAGGACGAACACAAAGCCGACCCGGTTACAGGCTGCTGAATGTGACCGGCGGCGAAGCTGTTGCTGGTAGCTTCCTACTCCTTCACGAACGGGCGACGCGCCATGCCATCGTCCGTGCGCATGCTCATCACGTAGGTGCCCGTAGAAAGCGAGGATATGTCCAGCGTGAACATGGATGCGAGGGGTGCCGCACGAAGGACACACCGCCCCGTTCGATCCAGCACTTCGACTTCCTGGATGGCTGATCGCGAGCATGTCGCATTGATACCATCGTTCGCCGGAACCGGGAAGACCTGAACGATCGGGTAATCCATCAGTGGCGCAATGCCCACCGTGGAAGGATCGTACTCCGTTGCACCGCCGGGGATGGTATTGTGGCCACCTCCTGGACCCGTGTTACCTGTTGGCACCGTACCATAATAGGTGGGCCCCAACACATATGGATACTCGGGGTCGAGCTGATCGTTCACCGTAACGAAGTAGGCATAGGTGCCCGCCGGATACTCCGGCGTAATGCAGAAGCGACCATTGTGATCGTCCAAGTCGCCGAAGCCCGCAGCGTATTCATAGTCCTCCAAGTAAGCACCGAGCGGGTACTGGCCACCGATGGCAGGACCGTATTGCCCAGCGGTAAGGACGGTTCCATTAGGCAGCGTGGTACGATCGGTGATGGTGCGTAGCCGGTAGCTCGACCGCATGCGCGCGATGGGGCCCGTACCATCGGTGTTGGTGTACGCGAACGCGCCGTAGATGGAACCCATCGAACGCATACCCGATGAGGTCCGAGTGCTGCTGATCATCCATGTAGTCGTACAAGCAAGCGGGGTTCACATGGTGGTGGTACTCGCCGTTGGGTGCCGGATGCCCGAGGCACACATCGAAACTGGATCCCTCCCAAACAAGCGCATCCCGGTTCCAGATGCCCTGGTTGTTGTAGCTCATCCCATCCTTCGCGTTGAAGATGCTCACCCCGTTGCGCCACACCCCGATGTGGCCGAGTCCGGTCACCACGTCGGTGCCCGTGTTCTCCACGGGCGTGCGCGTGATCTTGAAGGTGAAGTTCTGATTGGCGGGTGTATTCGGGTTACCGGCCCACGGACCGATATCATACCCCGGAATGCAGGTGCATACCACGTATGCATCCGAAGCGGTGTACCACACCTCCTGGGTGTTGGTTAGGTGGCCACCGTAACCGGTCTCGTTCCCGGGATTGACGATCCAACTCGTGACCGTCGGGCCCTGGGCCCAGAGCCGCATGGTAAGCGAACAGAGAAGAACGGGGATCGTGCCGCGCATTGGGAGGATGGTTTTTTCTCGGACGCTCCTCGCGTGAAGAGGTTCGATCCAGCCAACCTACGGATCCTATCGAAGGGAGCGACCGCTACTGCACGAGAACCTTCACCATCGTCATGCGCTCACCCTGCTGCACACGACAGAAGTACACGCCCGGTGCGCAATTGGAAGCATCCCAGACAATGCGTTGCTGCATCCCTGCTCCAACGGTGCCGCTGTAGAGGGAACGATCCATCGCGCCAGAGAGCGTGTAGAGATCGATGGTTACTGCTTCGTCCTCATCACCTCCGGTGAGCAGGATCGTTGCTGCGTCCCGAACAGGGTTGGGGAACACGATCACTTCCAAGAGCTTCCCGTCAATTACGGTCGCTGGTGCGTTCGGTTCCAAGACCATTCCGGTGGTTCCGGGGCACACCAAATACCCACTGTTCTCGTTCGGACCGTCGTAGCCGTTGTTGATCTGTGTGAGCGCGCTGCTCAGTGAGGAACGTGTGTACGTGGAGGAACATCCCCCGATGGTTTGATCAGCCAAGTTGATGACCTGCTGAACGGTCATCCCAGCGAAAGTGCCGCTCGCAACGATCATGTTCTTCAGGAGAACGGTGGACGAAGCGAACGAGGTGCTCATCTCATCGAAGCGCACATTCAATTTCGCAGAGACCAATTGGCCCACGAACGAGTTGGAGACCGTGGTCGGGTTCACCGTGGTACCGGTGGGTAAGAGGGCAGGTGTGCCGTAGGTGGGAAGCGCCGAAACGATCGAAGCGGCCGTCGTGAACGGCATGAGCCGTGTACCGCAACCGATCGTGAGGTAGTTGGGCGAGGGAAAACCCGCAACGAAGTTGGCTGTCATGTACAACGACTGTGTGCTGCTGGAAGAGCCCCAGGATCCCTGCGCCTCCGTGTGCGTTCCCGAGCAGTTGACCGGACCGGCGGGCGTAAAGGACACCGTACAAGTAGTACTGCACCCGTTCGCACCCCTGACCGTCACTGTATATGAACCCGCTATTGAAACAGAGGCGGTAGCCGTGGTTTGCGAAGGATTGGTATTCCATGAGTAGGTGTATGGCGTCGTTCCTCCTGTTGCGGTGACCGATACGGTCCCCGCGGCCGTATTTGCGCTACAAGCAATGGTGGGCGCAGCGAGCACCGTGACAGCTGTCGCCGCTGAATTGGTGGAACAGCCGCTGTTCGTCACGGTTACCGCGTAACTGCCCGCCGTCGTAGCGGCATAGTTGCTGCTAGTGGCTCCGCTGATGGTCGTACCGTTCTTCTGCCACACATAGGTGTATCCTGTTCCCGTGTTCGCATTGAGCACCACACTGGCTCCCGAACAAATGGAAGTCGTGGAGGCGGCCGTGATGGTTGCCGCTGGTGCGGTACCTACGGATACGATGGTCGCGGCCGAAGTGGTGGCACAGCCTCCGGAAGTCCTTGTCACCGTGTAGCTGCCTGCTGTGGTGCATGTGTACGTGGCGGAAGTTGCCCCGCTGATCGTCACACCGTTCTTCTTCCACACATAGGTGTACCCTGTCCCTGTGTTAGCACTCAGCACCACGCTTCCACCCGTGCAGAACGAGGTTGGTCCGCCTGCGGTGATGGTGGCCGTACCATTCACAGCGGTGCCTGCACACTGACAATTCGAAGTCCACACATCGTTGATCGTGCATGCGTTGCCATCATTGCATGCAACACCTGGTGCAGCGGAACCACCGACCACGCCCTGGCAATCAGCGACACCACCCGCTGGGGTGATCGCGAACGACCCGAGCGAGAGGTTGTAGTAGCTACCACTGGGATCGGTCTGCAATTTCACGGCGCGCACCATGTACTCCGTGCTCGCGGTATATGGGATCGCTCCGTTCGAATACGTGGTGCCTGTGACCGCATTCGTGGTCAGGCGGGTCAACGCTCCGGTGCTGGAGTTCACACGATAGAGGTGGTATCCATCCACCTGTCTCAGAGGCGGGCGTCCAAGCAAAAGAGGCCGTGCCCGCAGTATTGGTCACCACCAAGTTCGATGGCGGTACCAGGAATTTGAGCCTCAGACTGGGATCGCCCATCAGCGCCAAATGCGTGTTGCCGGTGGTGCTCTGCCAGCCATCGGTGAGCGGTGTGTACAAACTGGTGTTGTTCATGCTCACCATGGTGCTGTACCCGATGTTCTCGCCCATGGCCATGTGGTGGAAGTACCACGCGGGGATCGCCGCCCAGCAATTGGTGAGGCCGTACCCGCTCGCCAGCGGCGCGCAGGAAATTGTTCTTGTTGTCCCAATCCCCGAAGTAGCTGCCGAAGGACATGTTGAACACACCGCCCATGTTGGAGGTGCTCGCAAAGTCCTGTGTGGTACCCACACGGTCGGCACCGTTGTAGGTAAGGGTGCTGCCCACGGTGGCTTGCAGTCCGCCTCCGCTGGAGTAGGTCCACAAGTAGCTCTGATCGTCCACCAGCTGGTGGAACAGCGTTCCGCCCTGATTCGCGGCCGTCACGTTGGCCGGAGCCACCATGCCGCCGATGTTGCGCCATGCGCTTGCAGCCAGCGGGTTGCTCACCCATTGCAAGTTGTCGAACACTGCCGCGTGCGGTGGGCCCAGAACTTCATCTTGAACGCATGCAGCTTGTTCAAGTAGGCTCGCGTGAGTTCTGTTTCGTTCGCACTGAAGGCGGGCATGTCGTAGAAGTCCACACGACCCACCTGCAATTCCAGCGGCGAAGGAAGCTGCTCTGGTCGAACTTGCATCACCGGGGATGTTCCGGTTCTCCGGGCGGGACGCGGCACTGTTGTTCACGCTGTTGTCCGTCCAGGTCCCGTTGACATCACCGTAGTAGCCATCGCACGGCCATGCCCCACGGTGTTCGCTGTGGCCATCGGGATTCACGTTGCCGGAATAGGGAACGGCGAGGTGGCCGATGATGAACACGGTCTTCACGTTCGCCGCATCCGCGTTGTAGTGTCCGACGATCGTGCTTCGAACGGTGGCCACCGAAGCTGAACGGGCGAGGTCGCTACGCTCCACCTCCCAACCATCCGCGCGCAAGTCGTTCTGCAAGGTGCTCAGTTCCGCGCTCAATGCGCTGGAGAATGTGTTGTCAACCAGCAGGATCATCTTACCACGATAGTCCACTGGGCCGACCTGGATACCGGAACTGATGTAACCCGAACCGGTAACACCACCGGCGACGCGCAATACTTTGTACTCATAAGCGGTTCCCACGCTCACCGTGTTGTCCGCATACGTTGTCGCGGTGCTGGAAGGGGACGCTATCGCACTGCCCCAACTGGTGGCAGACTTCAACTTACGGTAAATGGTGATGGACGTTGTGCTCGGTAGCGAGGTCCAAGTGAGCGTGATCGTTGATGTCGATGCCTGCACGGTGGCGCTCAACTGCACGGCTGCCTTCTGGGATGCGGTCTGGGCTGTGGCCCCGATCACCTGCACGGTCATCAGCAGTACAAAGAGCGAACGTTGTAGTATCATGGGCTGCTGGTTGGAGGGAGATTCATCACAACGCTCCACACCACATGCCTCGTTCCGGACGATCGCTCGTTCCGCCGGTATCCAACGAAGTGCGGAGCAACACTTCGATCGATCCAGGTTCGGCACCATGCTGAAAAGCTTTCATGGTGCATACCGATGCGGCTAAACTAGAGGGCTGCAGGAGTGCGAAAGACCGATGACGAGATGGTTCCCACGTGCTCAGCGGGCAAGGTTCCGCGCCGGTCGCCCATCCTGTCCGCCCCGTCATCGATATTTCCCGTTCCGTCGGGTTCACGGGGTTTTCTACGAGTGTATGCGGTAGATCGGCGAACGCGCACCCTCTAATCGCTCCGTTCCGCAAAACCCTTGATCAGAGGATGTCCGAAACGGAGCGAACATCGCGCACCGCATCGAGGATCTTCGACCCACTTAGGAGCTCTTCCGACCACTTCGTATCGGGCCGTAGAAGCGTTCTCGATATGCTGATCTATTGTCCCTTTCGCCCCATCAGGGGAAATGAAGTTCCCAATACAGCTTCAGGAGGACGAACTCTTCAGGGGGGCCGTTCGGCCAAGACCGTTACATATCTCCGGCGTACGGGCGATGAGTACTTCACGAAGCGCTCGTGCACAACAACCCCGGTCAAAGAGGTAGCCCTCAGCAAGTAGGCACCTGCTGGCAGCGAGCTCACATCCATGCGCAATGCACTGGTTCGCGCCGCTGTACGCTGCAGAACCCTCCCATCCGTTGAAACGATCTCGACCATCCCTGTTCCTTGTGGAAGATCGGCAAGCAGATGGTCATGCACGGGATTCGGGCGCAAACCCATCGTGGTGATCGCCTCGGGCACCCCCACGCTGATCTCCGTGATGAGCGAAGCGGTGTTCGTGCGGATCGGATCGTTGAAGTCGAAGTAGATGTCCGCTGCGTTCGGAACGACCGCTTGCATCGGTAGGCCTGGAAAGAGTTTCAACCTGAAGCTCACGAAGCCCTGGCTGCCCAAAAGATCGGTGGTGCTATCAGGAAGCATGATGTCAGCGAAGGTGAACGACAAGGTTCTGCCGGGCAGTAATTGCGCAGTGAAGGGGTGCGATGCACCAAGCACTTCCAAGGAGAGCATATCGAACAGGTCGGAAATGGTGTCGTTCACCACCACAGTGATGGTTTCGGCAGTTCCGGTGTTCTGGAAACGAGCAGTGTAGTCGATGTAGGTGTCGATGTCGAAGAAGTAGTTTGCATCACTGGTCTGCGAGCTGGTGCGTGCGAGCTTATCGTTAGGGTCGTAGGAATTCACGACCGTGCGGTGATGCTGTAGCTGTCGTTGGACCGATCGCTGTCGGCAGGTGTGGGTGCAATAGTCGCTGTGCCGTTCATACTGGTCCCTATCAGCGCCGTGCTGTTCGGTACCGCCAGTTGCACGTTATAGGTCACGCTCTGGAACGGGGCAAGTGATAGCGCGGTCCACTGCACATGACCGGCAGCCATGAACGCACCACCTCCTTCGGCCGAAGTGAAAGTGAGAATGGGGTCGTAGTTGAGGTGGAGCAACAGGTCCGTGAACGCGTAAGGGCCATCGTTCTGGACAACCACGGAATAGCTCACCGGGAACCCAGGGCGATGCACACCGGCGTTGAGATGGGTACGCACATCCGGTCCGAAGGTGGGTTCAGCGGACAGGTCGATCGTTGCTGAAGGGGCGCATCGCATCCAGCACGAAGGAGCCTGGTAACGCCGGACAGATGATGTCATAGTTCGTGAAAGCGGCATCGAGGTCATAGCTGCCGTAGAACAGTTCGGTGAGTAGGAACCATCATCGGTGTGAGCGCGTAGTTGCCCCGGGGGCCGATCTCCAGCACGCGGTATGGAAGTCCGGGGTCACTGGCATCTTGGGCGCAGTTCGCGTCGAGGTCGGCATACACCACACCGTTCACGCTTCCGCACGGACCGGTCGAAACCGGGACAACGATATCGTAGGTGGCTGAGCAAGCTCCGGTGCTACCCGGCGGGGCTGATTGACCACCACTGTTCGCGTAAACCACGTAGGTGCCTGCGGGAATGTTGGTCAACGTGTACGGATTCTCCGATTCGATGAAGTAGGTTCCGCTGGGCCCGGTGACAATGATCGAATCGACTTGGTTGAACTCCACAGTGAGCGATCCGGTGTTTCCGTCAGGGCAGCTACCTGTTACGGACGAGGAGATCAACTGCGGAGCCATGGGTCCAATGACATCCAATGGACCAAACGTTCCCGTGCAACCCGCATCATCGCTCACCGTCACCAAGTAGCTCCTCGCTGGCGCACAGCTGCGAGACGTGTATCCCGTTCGGCGTGGCATTGCCAACCGGACCCGGTGGGTCGAACGTGGTGGTGAAGGGAGTTACGCTGTTGAGAGGTACCCAGTAGTAGAAGTTGCCATCACACGCCCTGTTGCAGGACCATGCTGGAGCGGCTGGGGTGAAGGGTGAAAAAGGTCCGGGGTCAGACGATCTCCGCATCCAGAGTGAGCACCTCCGCATTGCTATCAGTGATAGTCACGGTGTAGATACCCGGCAACGCATTGGTGATCGAGGAAGTGCCTTGTCCGGTTGCGGGAACCGGCGACCATAGGAAGGTGTACGGTGCCATGCCACCCCAAACCGACACAGTGATACCGCCGGTCGAATTTCCGCAGGTAGCGTGTTGGATGTAGGTATAGGCTTGCAGGTCTTGTGTTTGGGCCTCGGTCTGCAGGAATGCGAAGGCAGAGCAAAGGGCCAATAGGGTCCCCCCACGACGGTGGTTCTGGTGGTGTCCGTGATGACGAGCAAAGTAAGCCCGGTCGTTGCTTTCCGCATCGATGGGATCCATCGCGACCAGCCAGGGCACGACCATCCTTCCTATGCAGGCCACCCTTACTCCTTCACCAGCTTATAAAGCTCCCGTAGGTCCGGTGAGAGATCACCTGATGCGTCGGTTCTTCGCTTATCGGCGGCATCCAGCGGAATGTACCCACGCCCCGCCGCTGTGATGCGCGTGGAACCATCGCGCTGCTCTCTTGCAGCGATCCTCACTACGCTGGTTGGCACGCATCACGCTGAGGTCCCAGCTGTCCTTGTAGGTGCTGCCCCCTTGATCTTGTCCGTATCGGTGTGGCCCTCCACCAAGATGCTGAGGTCCTTCTCGTTCTCGATCGCCTTGGCCAACTTGGTCAGGGCCTCCTTTCCCTTCGCGTCCACAATAGCACTGCCGCTGGGGAACAGCAGCTTGTTCTCCATGCTCACGTAAATGCGGCCATTGCGTTGCTCCACGGTGAGACCCTTCCCTTCGAAGCCCGTGAGCGCTGCGCTCACACGGTCCTTCAACGCTTTCATGGCAGTATCCTTTGCTGCCAGCTCCGCCTGCAGTTCGGCAAGTTTCGCTTCACGTTCAGCAAGCGCGGCTTGCTTCTCGGAGACACGACGTCCAAGGGCGTTCACCGAGTCCTCCTTTGTTCATCAATTCCAACCTCAAGGCCTCCAGGTCCGTGAGCAGTTGCGGTTCTCGCTGCGGTCGCCTGCCAGGAGCTTGTTGTACTTTCCAACAGTTCGTTGTTCAGCGAGTCGATTTGTCGTACTGCCCTGTCATCTGCCGAAGCGAGGTGCCGAGGATGGTGGTGTCCTGCTGCAGCCGTGTGAGGCGCTTCTGGTTTCCTCGTTCCCGCACGCAACTCATCCAACGCGGCTTGCG
>JADJDP010000005.1 GCA_016702645.1 Flavobacteriales bacterium | reverse complement strand
TCAGTGTGCTGCCCACCTTCCGCATGCCCTTCCTGAGCAAGCAGAAGAAGTACCGCACCTTCCCGATCAATGGTGACAGTATGCCGCCCGTGGCCCACGGCAGTTGGGTGACCGGTGAGTACATCCAGAACTGGGAGATGTTCCGAGATGGCCAACCGTACATCATTGTTACGCGCGCGGAGGGTATCGTTTTCAAAGTCGTATAAATCCAGATCAAGGAGGCAGCGGTCGTTTCCTGCTATGCAGCACCAACCCCTTGTACGAACCCTACGGAGTGCCGGTCGGTGAGCATCCTGGAGAACCGGAAGTTCGTGCACTTCATCAGCCACGACTTGCCGGAACCAACCTGTTTCATGACGACCTGTCACGCAATGTGATGGACCTGCGTACCGAGGTGATCCGTCTGCGTACCGCGTTGGGGGGCAGGGGAGACTGGCGTTCTGAACCGGTCCCGGTCAATTGATCGGTTTAAGAGCAGCAGTTCGATGCTCAAATTCAATGTTGGGTTAATGTAACATCCAGTTGAAACGATCATTTACCTTGGCTGCGTTGAATGGACAAAACACGCGCATTCATGAGAACGTTGTCCGCCATCGTCGTGCTCTTCTTTGCCATAGGCCTGCAAGGCCAAGAAGGTTTGGTGCAGGAGCGCTATCCCAATGGCAAACTGCGCAACACACAGTATGTAGGTGATCTGTGCGCTTTGTTACCTACTACGAGAGCGGTCGTGTGAAGGAAATGGGTAGGGGTTCCGTGACGGGCTGCGCGATGGTGCTTGGAAGCAGTACGCTGAGAACGGTACCGTGTTGTGCGCTAACTCTTTGACAATGGCAAGCGTCAGGTAACTGGATCGTGCGGAACACTGCGAATGCGACCACTGGCCGCTTGCATTTACCGATGGCACGTTGGCCTATGCCGAGCAATTGAACGCTGAAGGCGAGTTGATTGCCGAGCGGACTTACTGAATGCAACAGGAAATCATTTGAACGGCGGCCATTGGCCGCCGTTCTGCTTTTCAATGCGGGCTATCCCTTCTTGAACAAGTTCCCTTCTCCGCTATGCTTTGAACTCGATGGCATGGCCATCCGGGTCTTCAATGAAGAGACTCATCTGCTCTCCAACATCACCCTTCATCACCTGTATAGGGTTCAATGAAGAAGGTGACGCCGACCTTCTTGAAGCGATCGCGCAATTTCTTCCAGTCGTCCATATCGAGCACGATACCCCAATGCTCACTGGGTACATGGCTCTTTGGGTTGTACACGTTTCACGCGCTCCAAGCGCGCAACCTCTTGTATGGTCAACTGATGGCCGAAGAAGTTATAGTCCACCCAGTGCGTGGAACTACGGCCTTCGGGACAACCAAGCAATCCACCATAGAACGCTTTGATGCGTTTCAGGTCGGTGGTGGCAAAGGCGATATGGAATTTTCCTTGGAGCATGACGGAAAAGTAACGAGGTCGCAGGAGTTGAACGGATAAAGGATCCAGACTTCCACGAACAGCTTATGGTGTATGTACTGAAAACAAAAACGCCGCCCGTTAAGGGCGGCGTTCCACTATCCGTTCACGGGGTCAATCCTCGTCATCGTCCGCATCTTCATCCGCAGCGGCATCCGCATCGTCATCGGCGTCATCATCCGCGTCGGGTTTGTCGTCATCACCAGCTTCCTCATCATCCGCACCATCGGCGCCAGGCCCTCCGGTGCATCGTCATCATCGCCGGCGGCAGGGCTCCGGGCCATCCTCTTGATCAAGGAACTGCCCGGACCTCCTCGCGGCTTTCCGGATCGATCTTGATGAGGTACAGGGCCTCGGTGTTCGCAGCTTCGATCACGCGCAACAGGTCGCCTTCGCGGTGTGATCGATTTGATGTGGTTGTCGATGCCATCAGGATACTGCTCTTGCTGTGTTTCTTCAGGCCATCGGTAAGGGTGTTGAATGAGCGTATGAGTCGTTGCATGGGAGCGGGTGAGGCTTACATGTCCAAGATGTAGGCGAAGATGAGAGGCGCGACAATAGTAGCATCGCTTTCGATGATGTACTTCGGTGTATCGATATCAAGTTTGCCCCATGTGATCTTCTCATTGGGCACAGCACCGCTGTAGCTGCCATAGCTCGTGGTGCTGTCGCCGATCTGGCAGAAGTAGCTCCAGAAGGAATATTGTCCTGCTGAAGGTCCCTGGTGCAGCATAGGCACCACGCAAATGGGGAAATCGCCCGCGATACCACCGCCGATCTGGAAAAAGCCGATACCGTGTTCACCACAATTCTGAGGTACCAATCGGCCAGGAACATCATGTATTCGATGCCGCTCTTCATCATGCCCGGCTTGCAATCGCCAACGATGCAGTGGCCTGCGAAGATGTTGCCCAATGCTGTCTTCCCAGCCCGGGCAGATAATGGGCAGGTTGCGTTCCGCAGCGGCCACCATCCAACTGTCCTTCGGATCGACCATCTGGTACTGCTTTAGCACACCGCTATTGACGGTGTCATAGAAGTACTGATGCGGAACAGTCGGTTACCGCCTTGTCGTCCGACTTCCACATCCACCACATGCTTTTCCAAACGACGGAATGCTTCGTGCTCGGGGATACATGTCCGTCACGCGGTTCATGCCGCGGTCCAAGAGGTCACGCTCCTGTTGCGGTGTCAGGTCACGGTAATTCGGTACCCGTTCGTAGCGATCGTGGGCCACCAAGTTCATCACATCCTCCTCAAGGTTGGCCCCGGTGCAACTGATGATGTCCACTTGTCCTTTGCGGATCATCTCCGCCAGGATCTTGCCCAACTCGGCCGTGCTCATGGCGCCGGCCAGCGTCACCATCATTTTCTTGCCTGCGGCTTTATGTGCCTTATACCCTTTCGCGGCATCCACCAAAGCAGCTGCGTTGAAGTGCAAGTAGTGCTTCTCGATGAAGGACGATATCGGACGTGCGTTGCTCATTCGGGTTGTTACGGGGCGAAATATAGACGCGTGGTGTGATGCGCAAGTGAGATGTTCGAATTGGCGCCGTAGCCGTATGGCATCCACGGTGGATATTCAACACACGAGTAGTCGGTTCACTTCCTTTACCTACTCTCCTTGGCAGGTAGCCCAGTAGTTCCATCATACGTTCACTGCTTTGTTCTTCAGCGAAGACCCAATCCACGAGATTCCGTCGGCTGCGCGGTCCAATACGTGCTTCGGTTTCGGGATCAGGCAATGCTGGATGCCGCCGGAAGCCCCGAGCGAGTCTTGGTAAGCGCCGGTATTGAAGAAGCCGATATGCTGTTTGCGGCCTCTCGGAACTTGGGCAGGTAGATGGCGTTCACGTGCTTGCTCGCTGTTGTAGTAATCGTCGCTGTCGCAGGTCATACCACCGAGGAAGACCGTTCATACTCATCCTCCCAGTTGTTGATGGGCAGCATGATGAAGCGCTTATTGATGGCCCATGTGTCCGGTAGCGTGGTCATGAAGCTGCCGTCGATCATGTTCCAACGCTCTTTCTCATTCTGTTTCTTCTGATCGATGATGCTGAAGAAAGTGGCTCCGCAATCGCTCACGGTGAAGCTGCCGAACTCGCTGTAGATGTTGGGCTCTTGGACTTTGTTCTCGTCGCAGATGTCCTTGATGCGCCCAACGATCTCGCCGATCATGTAATCGGCATCGAAGCTGAAGTTGAGACTGCTCTTGACGGCATGCCCACCGATATCCAGCGTGTCCAGCGTGGGGCACAATTTCTTCAGGTCGCAGTACACGTTCACGCACTTGCCCAATTCGTTCCAGTAGTAGGCCGTGTCGCTGATGCCGGTATTGATGAAGAAGTGCAGGAGCTTCAGCTTGAATTTGCGCCGTTGCTCACATTGCGCATGTAGAAAGGGATGATGTCCTTGTAGCCGATGCCCAGTCGGCTGGTGTAATTCGAACTTGGGTGCTTCCTCCGCCGCGATGCGGATACCGATGTCGCACTGCACTATCGACGCTTCATCGAGCCGGTTGAGTTCGCCCATGTTGTCGATGATGGGGACCACTTTGGAAACCGCTGTTGGCCAGCCGAGCGATGTTGCGGATGTAGCGGTCGTCCTTGTAGCCGTTGCACAGGATCGTAGCGTCCTTGGGCAATTTGCCCCGTTCGATCATCAGTTCCACGATCTCAATGTCGTAGGCGCTGCTGGTCTCAAGGCTCACACCTTTCTCCAGCACCTTGTCAATGATGTAGTTGAAGTGGTTGCTCTTCGTGCAGTAGAAGTACGTGTATGTCCCGATGTACTTGTGTTCCTTGAACGCCTTGCGGAAGTGTTCCCTGGGCCTGGTCGATCTTCTCGCCGATCTTGGCAGGTAACTGATGCGCAGCGGTGTCCCGTGCTTTCAATGAGTTCCGTCAACGGCAATTCGTTCCAAGTGAGTTTACCGTCCTGGAAATTGAATTCGTCCTTGGGGAAGTCGAAGGTCTGCTCGATCAGGTCGACGTAATGGGTCTTCATTTACTTGACGATTGGGGCAAGAGCGCTCTTGGCCGCGCTGTGAAGTGAAGCGTGCAGTGCATGCACGTGAGGCTTGATGGGAGAATTCCCAAGCATGGGCGCAGGGATCACAATGCGATCCCGACGGGCGGAAAGAGGTGGGACAAGGCGTGCACCTGAGCGGAACAGGCCACATGGTCAATGGTTCCGGGTGCCACGGTCGCGAACATCAGCGGAAGCCGTGTGGTAGTGCGCGCACGGAAGCAAGGCTGACCAAGTTAGGTCGCAGATACCGGTGCTTCGCTTTGTCATAAGTGCGCTGAACGCTCCAAAAGTAGATGTGTGGAAGATCCGTGGACCGGCCCTGGGAAAAAAGGTTGCGCACCATTCCAAAGCGATAAGGAAAGGGCCGCCTCAATTGAGACGGCCCTTTCTCAAAAGCGATCAGTGCTTTACTCAACCATCAATCGTTCCACGAACAGGATCTTGCCCGCCTGGCCCGAAGTGTCTGTGGAAGTGATGCTCACAACGTATACGCCGGTAGCCATGTGCTCGGGTAGCTCAAGCAATGTGCTCAACTCCTCTGCGCCATCGGTTGCGATTGTCTGCGCCATCACCCTCTTGCCGAAGAGGGTCGAAGACATCGATGCCGATACCTGTGACCTCCGAGGGATCCCGGAGAGTTCAAGCGTTACACGACCATCGAGCAGTGGGTTAGGGTAGAGGCTCATGGCGGCACCATCCTGCGTGGCCATGTGTTCACCTCCACCACCGAAGGTGGGTAAGTATGGAGTGCAGTTGGCAGTGTTGTTGGTGATGCCTACCGTACACATGGGTCCGTAGTTGCAATACGTAAGCCCGTTGTCGAAGCTGGCCCTTATTCGCACGTTGTACGTGCGCGTGCCACACACCAACGGGCTGGTAGCCCATGCGTTCAGCACTAATGCCGTGGTAGTGCTGGAAATGGTGCGCAGGTACGTGCCCGGTAGTTTGAATTCGAACTGGTACCGGTTTGCACCGCTCACGGAAGTCGCGTGGATCTTGTGCGTGCCGTTCACCACTTTGCCGGTGGCGCCGCAGCTGAATGTCGCACCCGGCGTGGGCACCAGTTGCGATACGCATGAACTCGTGGGATTGGCCAACGTGAGCCTGCAAGCCGGGCCGTATGGACTGTACATACCATTCACACGGCTGCGGATGCGCACGTTAAGCAACTTGTTCACCGGCAAGGGATTGGTGACGATACTGCTCAGCTTGATGCTCGCACATGCCGTTGCACCGCTTGGGCGATCCGGGGCTGCCGGGGTTCGCGTGGCTCTTGAAGATGGTGCGTCCGTACGCCGCCATCGGGATCGAAGAACCAGAACTGGTAGCCATCGTCGGTTTGGTTGCCCACGCCGTATTGGGCACTCACGTTCGCATTGGGTGCGGCGTAGAGAACCGCATTGGTGTACAAGCCGCTCTGGTCACAACTCCCCGCCGCCAGCACATCGGTTCCTGTTGGCACGCAGAATCCGGCGGCAAGACTGCTGGTGAAGGTGAAGACCCCATCGTTCGCATTGTCGATGATCCGGTTGTTCGCCCCATCGCGCAATACATAGCCACCAGTGGTCATGCCATCACCGAAGCTGTCGTATACCAGCAATTGATAGCAGCCGTTGGGCAGGCAGCATTCCTCCACCACGGTAGCATTGCTAGGTGATCCGCTGCCGTTGCACAACGCGGCGCCACCGCCGATCGGCCTTATCTCCCAACTGGTCTGGTTGCCGTTGGCATCGGTCTGAAGCGTAAGTGCCACTGAGTTTGTTGTGCAGGACGGCACGCCCTCGCATTGGCAGCTCGCATTCAAGATGTCATTGATCGTGCCCACGTTGCCATCGTCGCAACTGGAGCCGATCTGTCCCACCACGTTCGGGCAGTTGTCATTGGCATCGCACACCAGATCGCCATCGGCATCCTGCAAGGTGTGGGTCACGTTACCGTTGGTACACTCATCCAGCGTACACGCGTTGCCATCGTCGATGGTCACTTGCGAGCAGGAACAACCCGCTACGTTCACGCCTTCGCCGTTGGGCGTCCCAGGGCAGGTATCGTTGAAGTCACATACGCCATCGGCATCGGCATCCTGGAACACGTTCGTGCATTGCCCTGTGCTGCAGTTGTAGCTGTCCACGGTGCATGCGTTGCCATCATCGCAGTTCGGCGTTGCCTCCTCCACCAGCACAAGCTGGAAGTTGTCGAAAGTGGTCGTGTTGTATCCATCCACCTGCACATAATAAGTGGCACCAGCGGTAACGCATACGGGTGCGATCGCCGCATCGTACGGGTACGGGGGTGTTCCGACGTAGTCATCGTTGGCCGCGACCAGTACCGCGCCGCCTGTGAGCAGTGCGTTGCAATCCGGTGCGCTCCAGAGGGCGATCTGGCTGTCCCACGTATTGGTGGTGCCGAAGTTCAAACTGATCTTCCCGGAAGGTGGGGCCACGAAACTGAACCACACCGAGTGGCTCGGCACTTGACCACTGCACCAGCCCAACTGGTTGTTGCAGGGATCCGGTGGGAGGTTGCGGTTCTCCCGTTTGCACCGATGCGCCCACATTGGAGTATGGTCCGTTCACGCCCACCACCACTGGGCCCGCTGCACAGGCACCATCGAAGCAGACCGTGGGCAATTGCGCGCAAGCACATCCGGCTGCACTCACCACCTCACCGATCGCCGTTCCCGGACAAGCGTCGTCCGTATCGCAGACACCATCGGCATCCGCATCTATAAGGATGTGCGTGACCACGCCGTTCAAGCAGTCATCGACCGTGCATGCAATGCCGTCATCCACGGTTTGCTCGGAACAGGCACAGCCGAAAGCATTGACAGCTTCGCCCGTTGGAGTGTTCGCGCACGCATCCGCACCATCGCAAACGCCGTCCAGATCGGCGTCGCCATCCAACAACGTATGGCTCACGATGCCATCGGTACAGCCATCCAGGGTGCAGGGGTCGCCATCGTCCAACGTCTGCTGTGTGCACGAACAGCCATCGGTGTTGACGAGCTCGCCAGTCGGTGTTCCGGTACAGAGATCGTTCTCGTCACATACGCCATCGCCATCGGCGTCGTTCAAAGGGGTTCCCGCACAGGTGCAATTTGCGCCGTACACATCGTTGATGGTGCAGATGAGGCCATCATCGCATGAAGCCCCGACAACACGTCGTTCCTGGTGTGTATTCGCGGAAGTCAGCAAGGAAGCCGATGTTGTTCACCCCGGTTCCGATGTATCCCCTTCCATTGAGGGCAAAGCCTGTCGCGCCGTGGCGGATATCACCGCTGTAGTTGGCCCGCGGTGTCCAACTGTCGGTGAGGGGGTCATACTCATGGAAGTCCTGAAGATCACCGGCGTTGTCCTCGCCGGTGCCCAAGTAGCCCTTTGTGTCAATGGCGAAGGCTACCGCAGAGTTGCGTGCTGTTCCTGCAAAGTCGCCGAGCTGCGTCCATGTATCTGTTGCGGGATCATACTCCCAGAAGTCGTTGTTGTTGTTGAAGCCATCGGTGCCCGTGCCTACGTAGCCTTTGGAACCGATGCTGAATCCGACGGCAGCGGCGCGCGGCAGGCCGTTGCCGAAGGCGGCTCTTGATGTCCATGTTCCAGTACCGGTATCGAATGACCAGAGATCCTGTGTGAGACCGAATGGGGTCTGACCAGTCCCTACGTAACCAATGTCCCCGATGCTGAATGCCACAGCCCGGAACCGGCCATTGCCTTGAGGGTCGGTGGGGCTTACCAGCGTCCAGCCATTGGTCAACGGATCGTATTCCCAGAGGTCCTGTTGGTAGGTCCCTTGTTCATCCATGCCTTCTCCCACATAGCCATGGCTGCTTGTGGCGAAGGCGAACGCACCGGTGCGGAGGGTACCGCCCACATCCGCCATCTGCGCCCATGTATTGGTGGCGGGGTCGAAGCGCCAGAGATCCTGGTACGTGTTCAGATCATTCGAGCCGGTTCCCATGTAGCCGTAGTTGCCAACACTGAAACCTACTGCGTCCTTGCGCCCTGTCCCCGGCAAGTCCGCGCGCACTGTCCATGAATCAGGCGGTGTGATCGTGCCTTCGCAGATGCAAACGGCGTTGAGCACGTCGTTCACGGAGTTCGCATTGCCATCGTCGCAACTGGAGCCGATAACACCCGGTGTGTTCGGGCAATCGTCCTGCGTATCGCAGACACCGTCGCCATCCGTATCGGGCGTGCCGGTCCCTTGGCACAGGCAGATCGAATTCACTTCATCGTTGATGGTGCAGGGATCACCGTCGTCGCAGGGCGATCCGATAACACCAGGCTGAAATGGGCAGTTGTCGCTGGCGTTGCAGACCCCGTCGCCGTCTGTATCTTGAAAACTCCCTTGGCATACGCAGAACGCGTCCACATTGTCGTTCACAGTGCAGGCATCACCATCATCACATGCGTCACCGGGAGTGAGGTTGGCAAGTAGAGGACACGGATCGGTCGCATCGCAGATGCCATCGTTGTCGGTATCCGCGAATGTGCCTGCGCACACGCAGTTGGTCACGATGTCGTTGATCGTGCATGCATCACCATCATTGCAGGATTGGCCGTTGCTCAGGTTCGGCAGGAGAGGGCATGGATCCGACAGGTCGCAAATACCGTCGCTATCCGTATCGGGCGCATTGGTTCCGGCACATCCGCAACTGCTCGTGACGGTATCGTTGATCGTGCAGGGTACACCGTCATCACATGCACTCCCCACCGAACAGCCTTGAGCCGGGTCGAATTCCCAGAAGTCAGCGACGATATCGCTGATCGTGTTGGTCAGTCCAGTGCCAACGTAGCCCACGGGCCCAATGGAGAATCCGATCGCTTGGGCGCGACCTCCTCCAGTGAAGTCGACCACTTGCGCCCAGGAATCCGACGAAGGAGTGTATCGCCATAGGTCGTTGATCACAGTGTTCCCGGTGCCGTACCCTGTGCCAAGGAAGCCAGAGGCGCCAATGCAGAAACCTATTGCCTGGTCCCTTGCACTGCCTGGAAGGTCGGCCTTTTGGATCCATGCGTTCGTCGACGGATCATACTCCCAGAGATCGTTATGGACGAGAACGGAAGACGAACGTCCTGTGCCTACATATCCCTTTGAGCCTACTGAAAATCCCACAGCCCCATAACGCACACCACCCGGAAAGCCCGCTTTTTGTGTCCAGGCATCGGTCGTTGGATCGTACTCCCAGAAATCACTCTGTGGATCCCCCCCTATGTAATTGAAACCGGTACCTACGTATCCCTTTGAGCCGATGGAAAAGCCAACGGCCAGGATCCTTGGTTGCACCACCCCGAAATCGGCTTTCTGGGTCCATGTGTTGAACGAGGGATCATACTCCCAGAAGCCCGGCAGAGATCCAATGTACCCTTTGCCGCCGATAGCGAATCCCACGCCGTAGGCGATGCCTTGCGTGTAGACGTTGGCCTTTTGGCTCCAGCTGTTCGTAGTCGGGTCAAACTCCCAGAAGTCGGCCGTCGCGCCGCCTCCGATCTCATGCCCGGTCCCGATATACCCTTTGCTTCCGATGGAGAAGCCAACTGCACCGCGGCGTGCCCCGCCACCGTAGTCGGCTTTTTGGGTCCAACCGTTCTGTGCCATGCACAAGGGTGCAGGCGCGAGCGCTGTGATCAGCAGGAGGGGTTTCATAAAGGATATCATGGTTCAGGGTATTTTAGGATCAGAGTCCGAGGGCTTTGAGTTCTTCAAGCGTTACGGTGGGCGGCATCTCGCCGCGCTGGATCTTTTCGATCACCAGTGCGCTGAGCTTTTCCGCCTGCTCACGTTTTGGGCAACCGTTGTTACCGGGGCGGCCGGGCACATTGGTCTGGCGCACGAAGAGCGCACCATCAGAAAGCACTTCGTAGCCGAAGGTGCCGTTGGGCGCTTCGATGATGCGGGCGGTGAGCTTCGCCTCGCTATGCGCGTTCGCGGCTGGGAAGGCCACGGAAGTCGCGCTGGCCGCTTCTTGTTGTTGGGCAAATGCGCTTCCGCTGGCGGCTATGAGCAGGGCCGCGATCAACGACCGGACGAGGGATGGATCGTGTTGCTTCCGCATGATGGCACAAGGCTATCGGGGCGGGAGCAGGGTCTCAATCGCATGATAGTGGGGGGAGGGAACCGAAGAACGATGAATGAAGAACCGCAGAAGTGAGTGCGTTGGCACTTCTACATTCTGCGGTTCAACGTTTTGCGGTTCCTCGGTTCTTACCGCTCGAACACCTTGTTCAATGCATCGGTCCGGCTCTGCACCTGGAGCTTGGTGTAGATGTCGCGGATATAGCTGCGCACCGTGTCGATCTTCAGCTCCATGCGGTCGGCGATCTCCTTGTAGCGGTAACCACCGGCGAGCTGGTCCAGCACTTCGCGCTCGCGCTTGGTGAGGCTTTCCAGCAAGGCGCTGTTGCTCTTCTTGCGCGGCACGCTGTTCACCACCATGCGGGCGATGTGCAAACTCATGGGCGATCCGCCCCCATGGATCTCGTGGATGGAACGCACGATCTGCTCCGGCTCGGCGCTCTTCAACAGATATCCGTGGCGCCTGCGCACAGCGCGTTGAAGACGTTCTCGTTGTCCTCGAAGATGGTGCACACGAGGTATTGCGTCTGTGTTCGCCTTGGCTTGCAGGCCGTGATGCACTCGATGCCGCTCTGTCCGGGCAGGTTGATATCCATCAGCACCACGTCCAGGTCAGCGAGCCCGGTGCTGCGCGCCATGAACTCCTCTGCGCTGCCATAGCTGCCCATCCACTTCAAGTCGCCTTCTCGTGCGACCACGCGTTCCAGCGAGGCGCGGAGCACTGGATCGTCTTCAACGATGGCGACACGGATCGGCATGTTCGCCGCAAATAGTGTGGAGCGGGCGGCCCGACAAAGCTATCGCGCGCCCGTGCTCACGGGTCCCGCATGAAAGTGGGTGGGGGGAGGTGTGTCCGGAGCGTGTAGCGGGTGCCCTTCGCATCGCTTTCCATTTCCAGCGTGCCGCCGATGGCCGCGCTCCGCTTGCGCAAGTTGCCGAGGCCGTTACCTCCGGTCTTGCTGTGTACATCGAAGCCACGGCCATCGTCTTGCACGTTCAGCAGCAGCTCCCGTTGTGAGATGTGCAGCTTCACGCTGATGGTGTGCGCTTGCGCGTGCTTCAATGCGTTGCTCACCGTCTCCTTCAGGATCAACGTCACATTGCGCTTGATGTCCGGCGGAATATCCCGCTGCTCCTGACCGGTCTCGATGGACAGGTCGGTCCGCAGGCCCGCGCTCAACTCTTCGAACTGCCGGCCGAGCAGATCGCGCACGTGGGCGATGAACCGTTCGGCGTGGTCGTTCTTCGGATCCACGGTCCACACGATCTCGCTCAATTGCCCGATGAGCTCACTGCTCGCACTGGCGATGCTTCCGGCGAGGCGGTCCTTCTCCCCGCCGCCGCTGCTCATCTCGCGCGAAAGCATGGTGATGCGCGTGAGCCCACTGCCGATGTCGTCGTGGATATCGCGGGCGATGCGCGTGCGCACCGCGCCGATCTCGCGTTCGCGCTCGAGCGCAGCGATCTGGTGGCGGTAACGCAATAGGAGGATGTAGCGCAAGAGGAAGAAGACCATTGAACTCACGCACAAGGCACCGAGCACCTTGAACCACCAGGTCTGCCAGAAGGCCGGTACGATGGTGAACGCAATGCTGGTGGCCATGCTCGCGAGCGCATTGCCGCGCACGCGCACCTCGAACGTGTAGCGACCCGGAGGAAGACCGATGTAGCTCACCGATCGCTCATAGCCATTGTCCCGCCAGTGCTCGTCGCGGCCGACCAGCATCACCTCGTAGCGGAGTTCATCGGCGTGGAGCATCGCGATCGGCGCATAGCTGATGGTGATCGAGTTGCGATCGTGCGGCAGGGTGCGCGAGGCTTGTCCGTCGCGGCTCGTTGCAGGATCCTCTTGTTCGGCGTGTACGTTCACGGAGCGGATGTACAGACCATTGACAATGGCGCGCCTAGCGAACGTGCTGGCGTTGAAGCGTATGCATTGCGTATTCCACGCAAGCATCTGGCTGCTATTGCCAGCGATTATTGAGGCCAGACCAGACATCCCAAGACCGTCGAGCGGACCGATGTGCTCGAACGTATGGGACCTGAGGTCGAAACGCACCAGACCGGTATTGGTGGCGATCCAGATGTTGCCAAGTGTATCGGCGGCCGCTTCGGTGAAACTGTTCGCCGGATCCTGTTCGTTGACGTAGGTGGTCTTGATCTGAAGGAACGTTGATCATGGCCCAGCTCGATGATCCCGTCGTTCAGCGTTACGGCGTAGAGCCTGCCGTTCGGGATCGGAACCAGGCTCACCACGTTGCCCAACGCCCCACCACCGGGATGGCTGGTGGTGATCATGCTCAAGCGCATGGTGCGCGTGTCCAGCACCCCCACGCCCTGGCTTTGCAAGGTCACGGCTAGCAGGCCACCGCCGATGTTCACCACCGAGTTCATGAGCCGGGGCGATGTGCCTGTCCGTGGGGTCAACGACCGGTTCCAGATACTGGATCCCATCAGCCTGCCGGTAACGCGCCAGGCCTCGGCCTGTATTAGGGAGCCACACCGCTCGGTCATCCGTCTCCGCCATGGAATGGATGCTGGGCGAACGACCGTTCATGCCGGGCAGTTCTGTAAGCCGCTCACTGCGGAAGGTCCTCGTTCCGGATCGGGGTGATCAACCCGTCCGTGGTACCCACATGAACGAGATGGTCCCGGGCTTGAAGAATGCAGAGCGGTTCCAACCGTTCCGCATCGGCCTTGGGTATGGGCAGGGAGTCGAGCACCTCGCCGGAAGGACCAAGTTTGAACAGTGTGCGCTGATCGTACTGGCGTACTCCCCAATAGCCCTCGTGGTCTGTGGCAATGCACTGGAGTTGCACGTGATCCGTCCACAACGCGAGGTTCGTGGAAACGGCAGGTAACATGAACAGCCCTTCCACGGTGCCGACCCAAGTGCGCCCGTCCTCATCTTGCAACAATTCAAGGGCGCTCGCATCGAAGCGGCCCGTCTTCCATTGGAAGGTGCCGAAGGTGCTGCTGAACGTGCGCGTGTTGGGATCGAACCAACGCAGTTCTTGATCGATGCCGACCAGCAAGCGACCGTCGGCTTGTGGGAGGCTCTCCCAAACGATGTTCGTCAGGTTCCGGCCCCCCTTCTGTGATCGTGAACTGCTCGAAGACGCCGGTGTGCTTGTGGAACCTGGTCAAGCCCGCCCCCCAGGTCTCAGCCAAAGGACCTCGGGGTCCAGCGCATCTTGCTTGATATGGCCAAGTGTGACCCCGCGCCACTCCTCGAATCCGGGGCGATCGAACATGTAGCGCTTCACCTCGCCGCCGCGCGGGTCGTAGCGGTACACGGAGAGGTGGTCCACTGTCCATGCAATGCCGCTCGCATCACGCAGCACACCGGTGGTGAAGGCGGTCTTGTCCTCGGGCTGGAGCGCAGCGTTTACCGCTTTCACTTCGCGGAACGCACCGCTGGAAGGATCATATGCGGCCAACCCATTCCCCACCGCGGCCAGCCAGATCCCGCCTTCCTTATCCAGGAAAAGCTCTTTCGCCTCGTAGGCGGAACGGCGTTCATCCTTCGCGAAGAGGACCTTGCGTTGGAAGCGTGGCTTGCGTGCGTTCGCATGTTCACCGGGATCACACCGGAGACCCCACCGAAACAGGCGACCCACAACCGGCCTTCGCCATCGAGCAACGAGTCCTCGATGTAGTTGCCTTGGATGCTGCTGCTATCCTCGGGTGTCGCACGGTACAGGTCCACATTGATCCCATCATATCGGCACAGCCCGTTCTTGGTACCGATCCAGAGGAAGCCGTCCCGGTCCTTCACCAACGCGGTGATCGGCCGGCCGGGAGCCTTGATGTCGAGGTGGATGAGCTCGGGGGCCGGGACCTGCTGCGCGACGATCGGCACACCGACGAGCAGGCCTGCGAAGAGCAGGCCCGCCGCCATGAGGGAGCTTGCACCTCGCGCACATGTACCGGCCATGCGGCGAAGTTCGTTCGATGAGAGCCTCAAAGAATGGCGTGGTTCCCGCATGAAAGTGGGGAGGACCGCGCCAGTGATCACAGCCACTTCTTCACCCTGAACCAGATGAGCATGGCCACCGCCACCACCGCCATGAAGGCCATTACCGTGTAGTAGCCGAAGTGCCAACGCAGTTCCGGCATGTTGTCGAAGTTCATTCCGTACACACCCACGATGAATGTGAGCGGGATGAAGATGCTGCTGATGATGGTAAGCACTTTGATCACCTGCCCGCTACGCAAATTCAGCAGCGCGTGGTAGGTGTTCTCGAGGCTCGCCAGCATATCGCGCAATGTGCCGATGGTTTCACTGATGTAGACGGTATGGTCCTGCAGGTCGTTGATGTAACGCCGTGTGCTCTTGTCGAACAGTTCGCTCTGGATGGTGTTGAGGCGGCCGGCGAGTTCGCGTGTGGGTGCCACGTAGCGGCTCACGGTGATCAGCATACCACGCAGTTCCTGCATGGTATGCAGGTCGTCGCTTGTTGGGCGCACGGTCACTTTCCGTTCCAAGGCCTCGATGCGCTTGCCTAGTTCCTCGACGATGAGGAAGTAATTGTCCACTATGACGTCCAGCAGCGCATACAACAGGTAATCAGCGCCGCTCTTGCGCACGCGTCCCAGCTTGTGCCGGATGCGGTCGCGGATAGGGTCGAGGATATCGCCGGGCTTGTCTTGGAAGCTCAACAGATAGCCCTTTCCAAGGACGAAACTCACCTGCTCGTTCTCGATGCCGCCGGTCTCTTCATCGAGGCTCAGCATTTTCACCACAACGAAAAGCGTGTCCTGATATTCTTCCACTTTAGGGCGGTGGTCCGTGTTCAATACATCCTCCAGCAGCAGGGGATGGAGGTTGAACCGCTCACCTGTTTGGGTCACCACCTTGTCGTCATCGAGCCCATCAATGTCCAACCAACTGATTCGTGTGCTGGGATCCGGCAACTGCAGATCACCGATAGTGATAAGTTGCTTCTCTTCGTATACATCGTTGTTGAAGGTGAAGAGGGTGATCTTGGAAACACCCTTGCTGATATCGCCAACCCCGACCAACGATCCCGGGGGAAGTCCGGCCTTTCCACTACGGCTTTTTACCTTCTTCATGGTGCCGGGTTGTTCCCTTTGATCGTGATCACTCGCTGTGGGTAGGGGATGGTGATACCCTCAATCGAAGCGCTGCTTAACGTTCTTCAGCAGATCGAACTGCATCAGGCGCGCTGCGCCGGCATCGTCCGCCCACACCCCGGCGCGCAGTGTAACGCCATTTTCCCCGAGTTCAATGACACGCACGGGAATAGCTGGCAAGCCCTTCTCCACTTCTTCGGCCGTGCGCCGGTCGCGAAAGTCCGGGTGCGCGGCGCCTTCTTCCTGCAACACGGCAATGGCTTTCGAGATCGCATTCATACCCCACCTGTACGACAACGAACTGGAAAATGGCCTCATCGCCGATGGTGCTGTTCACGATCATTTCATCGCTGAATCTTGCCGTTGGGGATGATCGCGCGTCGGTTCTCCAACGTACGGATCACCGTATGGCGCAATGTGATGTCCTCAACAACCCCGCTGTGTCCCGCAACGGATACTTGGTCGCCCGCGGAAGGCTTGAATGCGACGATGAATACACCGCTGATGATGTTACTGAACGCATCCTGCGCGGCCAATCCGACAATGGCGACCAGAATGCCAGCGCCAGCGAAGACCGTGACAGCAATGTGCTTGAATGATGGTATGCTGTAAATGATGGCCCCCGCCGCCAACAAGCCTACAATGAACCGTGTGGCATTCCTCAGAAAACGATAACGCGTAGCATCTTCCCCGACCCCTGCTCCCCGCGCTGCTTGCTCGCCTCAACAACAGCCTGACGAACCGCTCCAATAGGAACGCCGCGAATACGATGATGAGCACCTTGGCCAGCAACACGAGGTTGAAGCCCAACTTGTCCAGAAGCTTGTCCAGTTTCTCGCCTGAAAAGTCCATTGTGAGGGTACGCAAAACATAACCCCCGGCGTCAATGCGCGTCTTCCACCGACGTATCAAGCGTTGTCCACATCCCCAAGGTCGAGCCGAAGGGACGATGCATCACCACCGACATCCACGGGCATTTTGGTGCGGCGGAAAACCCGCATGCCAGTTCCATGAATGCTCACTCCATTTCCCTCAATACGCAACGCGGCGCCTTCGCGCAGTCCTGCCACCACCGACTCGCGGTTCAGTTCGAGATATTCCGCGATCCGTTGATCCCGGCTTTCGCCACCATGCCCGGCAATGCGTTGGTCGGTGTAATGCGGATTGATCTGCCAAGGAACCAAGTTCATGGCGCGCAAGCTCGGCGGCTCACGATGGGCATGTCGTTGGTGGTCATGATAGTGGGGCAAGCCACGTTGCTACCGGCGCTCCAACCGAGGTAGGGCAGGCCGTCCTTTACCCGATGTCTGATCGCGCGAAAACGAGGTCGTGCTTGTAGAAGCTTCAAAAGTTGGAACAGTTACCACCGCCCACCGCGACCGCCGCAGCACCATCCAACGCCGCGACAGGGTTGCTCTCGCGATGTAGGCTGATGGTTCGTGGCCCAGCTCATCGAACCCCTTCGTGATGGTGTCGACATACTCATCCATGCTGAACGAGACGGCCGAGGGCACGAATGCGATACGGTGGCATGTGCTGGAAAGTCTTTGACGGTTACTGGCCAAGTAAAGAATGGTTCACGGGCATGGTGGAATGCTGGGCAATAGAAGCCGCATGAGCGAACATGATCATGCACCTCGCTGGAACGATAATCCCGCTCAAGATGAGTTCGATCTCCGTGGGTTCGCCATCCGTTATCAACCGCACGGTGCGGCGGAAGTCTCCTTGCGGCGCCCGCCCGCTGAACTGTACAGGGATCTTCACTGTGCTGCCGGGTTCGATCGGATCGGGTGGCGCTTGTGCAGTGGTACATCCGCAGTCGGCTTTCACTTCCGTGATGCGTAGTGGCTTCGTGCCGTTGTTCTTCACATCGAACACGAACTCAACGGGTACACCTTCAACAAGTTTGCCCACGCGCTTCACTTGTTGCTCCATCACCAACGCTTCACCGCTGGTGCTCGCGACCTCAACACGTTCGATCTCTATGCGACGCTCGCGCGCTGCGTCCGGATCGTACACGCTCTTGCGCAGGTCCTTGAGTTGGTCGCTCACGCCGCTCTTCGCCTGCTCCTCACCGAACGGGGCGCGCTCGAGTGTCAAACTCCCACTGTTCGGCGCGCGGCCATCGAGATAGGGAACAAGGCTGCCGTTGTTCCATACCCGCATCACGTTCACCAGACTTTGGATCCGATCGCAGTGAAAGGTTCACGTTGTAGTCGCTTTAGCCAATGGACTTGCAAAGCCGCGCACGACCAGATTC
>JADJDP010000004.1 GCA_016702645.1 Flavobacteriales bacterium | reverse complement strand
GTCCCACTTCACGCCTTTGAAGAAGGGCGCGATGCGGCTGATCTCCTGGAGGATCCACTCGGGCTCGTAGGTGCTCTTGGCGCGCTGCTCTTGCGACCGGTCTTGGCGGCGTAGCGTCCATGATGTCGCAGATGCATCTGGCCATCAGGCTTGGTGCCTTCCACCGGGGGGCACAGCGGCGTTCACGCGTTGGATGCGGCGTTCACCGTTGGTGAAGGTGCCGCTCTTTTCCGGAAGCTGGCGCCGGGCAGCACTACGTGCGCAGCTTGGCGGTTTCCGTCATGAAGAGCTCCTGCACCACGAAGAGGTCGAGCGCGCCGAGGGCCTTGCGGACGTGGTTGGTGTTGGGATCCGTCTGGCCCATGTCCTCGCCGCAGACCCACATCGCTTTCAGGGTGCCGTCGAGCGCGGCGTCATACATCTGCGGGATCTTCTTGCCGACGACGTTCGGCAAGTGCACGCCAAGAAGTCGTCGTAGAGCTTGCTGTACTCGGGCGTGTCCACGGCGAAATAACCGGCGCCCTGGTGCGGCTGGCAACCCATGTCGGCGGCGCCCTGCACGTTGTTCTGGCCGCGGAGCGGGTTCACGCCCACGCCGCGGCGGCCGATGTTGCCGGTCATCATGGCGATGTCGGCGATCTGCATCACGGTGAAGGTGCCCTGGTAGTGCTCGGTGACGCCCAGTCCGTGGAAGCTCATGGCGGCGGGTGAGCTCGCGTAGGCGATCGCGGCCTTGCGCACCAGCTCGCGGTCCACGCCCGTGACTTTCTCCATCTCGGCGATATCCGTGCGGAGCAGTTCCTTCTTGAAGTCCTCGTAGCCCTCCGTGCGCTGTCGATGAACTCCTGCTTCACCAGCCCCTCGCTCACGATGTAGTGCATGAACATGTTAAGCAGCGCCACGTTGGTGCCCGGGCGCAGCTCGGGTGGTACTTGGCGTAGCGGGCCAGCTCGGTGCGGCGCGGGTCGATCACGATCAGGGTCTTCCCTTCACGATCTGCTGCTTGATCTTGGCGCCGGTCACCGGGTGCGCATCGGTCGGGTTGGCACCGATGACCATGATGGTGTGCGTGTCCTTCAGGTCGTCGATGCTGTTGGTGGCCGCGCCGGTGCCGAAGGTCTTCTGCATGCCGAGGGCGGTGGGCGGTGGGCACGCGCGCACAGCTGTCGATGTTGTTGGTGCCCACCTGCACGCGGAAGAATTTCTGCATGAGGTAGTTCTCCTCGTTCGGGCAGCGCGCGCTGCTCACCCCCGGCGAGCGCATCGGGGCCGTGCTTTCTGAGATGTCGGCGAAGCGGTCCACGATGTAATCGTAGGCTTCATCCCAGGTCGCGGGAACGAGTTCGCCGTTCTTGCGGATGAGCGGCGTACGCAGCCGCTCCGGGTGATCATAGAAGTGGAAGGCGTAGCGGCCTTTCAGGCAGGTGTGGCCTTGGTTCGATTCGGCATCGTACGGCGCGGTGATGGCGACGACCTTGTTGTCCTTCACCTTCACCTCCAAATTGCAGCCCACGCCGCAATAGGTGCATACGCTGCGCACCACCTCATCGGCCTTCGTCTCCTTGCTCTTGAACACATCGGTGATGGCACTCGTGGGACACGCCTGCGCGCACGCACCACAACTCACGCAATCGCTCTTGAAGCTCGTCGGTGCCCTTGGCGATGGGGCGTCGAAGCCGCGACCGGCCATGGTGAGCACGAATTCGCCCTGCACTTCATCACAAGCCCGCACGCAACGGTAGCAGCTGATGCACGCGCTGAGGTCGCTCACCATGTACGGATGGCTCGTGTCCATCGGCGTGTTCTGGTGCGTCTTCCCTTTCGGGTAACGCACGCTGTCGATGTCGAAGCCGATCTGCTGGACGACGTTGTAGAGCTCGTTGGCGCCGTGGTCCTCTTTCTTCAGGCGCTCTGTGTCGTAATCGGTGAGCACCAGCTCCACGATGTTCTTGCGCAGCCGCTCCATGCGCGGGCTGTTCGTGGTGATGTACATGCCCTTGCCCACCGGGGAATGACAAGAGGCCATCACCCTGGTCGGACCATCTTCCTGCAAGGCCACTTCCACCGAACACACGCGGCAGCTGCCGAAGGGCTCCAGGTTGGGCGCATCGCATAGCGTGGGCACCGGGTTGGGTCCGATGTGCCGGCGCATGAAGGCCAGCATCGTTTCGTTCTTGTTGATGGGGTAGGCCTTGCCGTCGATGTAGGCGACGTCGACCTCGGTGGCAGCCGCGTTGGAAGAGGCTGGGGCGCTTTGGGTACGGGCTACCGGAGCAGGAGAGTTGCCGGTCTTGGCCTGAGGGCGTGTTCATGGCGGAAAGGCGTGAAGGCCGAAGATAGGCGGCGATGCCACCCTGCCAGCAGCTTAGGCTCTGCCTTGCCGGGCTGACCGGTATTCATCAAATTCGCTCCATGCGTTCAAGCACGGATCCACCGTGCACCACCACCTACCGTTCTCGAAGATGAAACGCCCCATCGACCTCCAGGCCATCGGCGAACGAATCCATTTCAACGATGCACGCGAGCGCACCAACGGCCAGCGCGGCGAGGCCACGCTCAGCCTCGGGCCCGGCAACAAAGGCCCAGGTCCGCATATCCATATCGGCCAGGACGAAGGCTTCAAGGTGGTGAGCGGGAAGCTGATCGTCACCATCGGGAAGAAGGAAGTCACCCTGGAGCCCGGCGAGAGCGCAGTGATCCGTTCCGGCGAGGCGCACAACTTCCGCAACGCGAGCACCACCGAGCGCGTGGAGGCGGAGTTCTGGTACGAACCCGCCCTGAACATCGAGTGGATGCTGCAATCGCTGGGCGAGGGGGCCATGGAGAACGGTGGCGATTGGAACAAGATGCCTGTGCTGCCAGCGATGTACATCATGTGGAAGATGCGGAAGGAGTACCGCCTCGCGGGCATGCCCACGTGGTTGCAGGATGCGCTCTTCGGATCCTTTGCGCTCATCGCGCGGCTCACTGGTGCGCACAAGCGGTGGCCGCTTCCGGAGGGGCTGCGATGATCTTGGCCGCCTATGCCCGTTGTCCATCAGGGAGGTGGGAAGTCCATCTAGCGCTGCCAAACCCTCCAAAGCGTAGCCGCTTCGTGGTCCAGATCGAAGTAAGCCTTCCGTAAGCGCGCCTCCAGACCATCTGTTGGATCCGCGCATCGATGAGCGGCACTTCGCGGGCGTTCACCAGGAAGAGGGAACGCTCACCGGCGATACCATGTCGGCACCCGGTTGCGAACGATCGGTGCAATAGAGCATGGCGGATCTGGTGAGAAGGGTTCTGTGTCCATGCGGATCGCATCAAGAGCGATGGTCCTGGGTGATGGTGAACGGGCTCGTTAGCAGAACGGCGTTCGGCACGGTGACGGTGCTGCCTGCATCCGAGCGGATGTGCGCGAAGAAGAAGTAAGGTCCACCAGTTCACCTTCCAATGCGCGATCGCCATCATGCACCCGGATACGGTCCCCGATCTTCACGGGGTGCTGGAAGAAGAGCACCAGGAAGGCCGTGATGTTGGAAAGGATGCTCATCTCGGCGAAGAAGCCGATGCCCAGCACGGTGATCACCGAGGTGGCGAAGACCAGAAGCTCGCTCTGTTTCACGCCCCAGATGGCGGTGAGCACCACCCCGGCCACGATCACGAGAAGCAGGTCCACAATGCGGCCCACTTCCCTGGCTTCGCCGGCCTTTTGGCCGCTACGTCGCACGCGTGCATGCATGGCGAAGCGAACGGCGTGGCGGATGCCGATGAACCCCGCGAGCGCGACAACGCTCTCTACGACTTGCGGCGCGTGGGCTGTGATGAAGTCGAGCATGCGAGGATCACCGTTCGGTTCGGAGGATCAGAACGCGCAGAAGTAGGTCATGGCATCAGCAGCCTCTTTGGAGCCCTCATCGGCTGCGCGGCGCAGGTCTTCGCAGCCTTGCAACGGCCGATAGGTCATGTGGTAGGCGAGGCCGCGGCTGAACAACGCGTTGGCATGGTCTGCACTAAGGCCAATGGCACGGTCGAAGTGTTCGATGGCTTCCGAGTATTCGCCGTAGAGCAGGTGCAGCGTTCCTTTCAAGGTCCATGCATCCGGATCGTTCGGGGACATTGTCAGTGTACGTTCCACATCGGCAAAGGCACCGGCGTGGTCGCCGAGGTGCTTGCGCACAAAGGCGCGGTTGTATTGCGCTTCGAGGTAATCGGGGGCCAGCTCCAGAGCACGACCATAGTCTTCTTGTGCGCCCACCAGATCGCCGTCGCGCTTGCGCACCAGTGCGCGGTGGAAGAACACATGGGCCTTGTCCCGGCCGATGCTCAGTGCCGTGTCCATGTCGGCGCGCGCCTCTCTAGCATTGCCCAGTTGCAGGTGTACCAAACCCCGGTTATAGTAGGCGAGGTCGAAGTCGTTATCGATGGTGATGGCCGTATCAAGCACCCTCAGCGCTTCCTTCCACCGCAACAGCTTCATGAGCGCCACGCCGCGCAGATCATGGACGATGGCCAGGCGCGGGGCAATGCGTCTCGCACGGTCGAACCAGTCCAGCGCCTCCGGAGCATTATCGAACTGCAGTGCCACCGAGCCGCGCTTCAGCAGAAGTAGCACGTCATTGGGCTTATGCGCGATCATCGAGTCGAGGTCCGTCTTCGCGCGTTCGATATCCCCCGCGCTCAACCAAGCATCAGCGCGCTGCTCCACGAGCAATTCATCGTACGGATGCAAGGCGATGGCATTGGACCAATCCTCCTGGGCCCCCTTCACATCGTTCACGAGCAGGCGCGTTTTGGCGCGGCGGTCATGGATCCACTCGCTGTAAGGGTTCAATTCCAACGCGCGATCCATGTCCGCTAGCGCTTGCGTGTTCTGACCAAGGCGGCTGAGCAGGGCGGCGCGCTTCATATACGCATCGGCGAAGGCCAGGTCCTTCTGGATAGCATTGGTGTAGTGCAGCAAAGCCTGCTCGCTGTTGCCCGCGCGAAGGGCGATATCCCCTTGCTGTATGAGTTGGACGGACTCCAGCCGGTTGTTGATCTGGGCTTCCGCATGCGACCCGAACGGCACGAAAAGGAGGAGAAGGAGCGAGCGTTTCATCCGGCTCACACTTTGGCGGTTTGTTCCAAGAGCAGGCGCTGCGCCTCCGGGTCCATGTTGGTGACCGGTGTGGCGTGCATGCGCACCAGGTCGGTGCCAAGGAGTTCCATGGCCGTTCGTTCCAGTTCGCGGTAGAGGAGCGCTTTGGTCATGCCTTGCAGCAGCAGTTGACTTGTGCGTACGAGCTTGCCATCGACCCATAGCAGTTCTTCACGTATCGGTGTCCATGGTGGGGAAAAGCAGTAGGTGCTTCTCCATCAGGTGAGCGGCCAGCTTTTCGGCCGCTTCAACCGTTCGGGTTTGGAAAGTCACGTGGATCATTGCTGTTGGGTGTTACCTGCTCCACGCACGCCAGAGCTTACCGGCTTCGTGGTCCAAACTGAAGAAGGCCTTCCGTAAGCGCGCTTCCAAGTCGACCTGTCGGATCCGCGCATCGATGAGCGGCACTTCGCGGGCGTTCACCAAGAAGAGGGAGCTCTCCCCGGCGGTGAATCGCTGATTTTCCCCGGCGAGCAGTCGTTCGTTGTTCACCACCATGTCGGCACCCAGTCGCACTTGGTCCGCGAAGACGTTGATGTCGTTCACGCGTTCGTTGATGCGGTTGCGGATGCGCAGGCGGTCGCGCTCCAGGCCGAGCGAGGCATCGGTAACGCGCAGCTTCGCGATGGTGAGTTCGCCGCGTTCCTTGCGCAGGAAGAGCGGGACTTGGAAGCCGACACCGAACTGATAGCCATCGCCGAGGAGCGTGGTGCCTTGCTCGTTGTTCAGCGCACCACCGTTGCCGAGCCATTGGTACTTGAGATCGAGTTCGGGCTTCAGGTATTCGTTGCGCAGGCGGCGATCGATCTCCAGTTGATCGATGCGCGCACCGGCTTGCGCGAGCAGCGGATGGTTGGCCACGGCATTCGCGATGGTCGTATCGGGCAGTTGGAAAGTCGCAGGCGAGGCGAGGTCTGCGGGATCAGGGATCACGCCCGGCTGCAACTCAAGCGGTTGCTGCGCGGCGTTCCACAAGTGGTTGCTCAAGCGCAGGCCCGCGTTGCGGAAGTTGAGGCTGGCCTGTTGCTGGCGCATCTGGCGGTCCTGCAATTGCAAGGTACGCTTCCAGCGTGTCGATGGCCGGACGATCGCCACCGCGCCAGCTGCCGCGCACGTTGTCCAGGCGCGTTCGCCAGGTCAACAGCGCTGTTGCTCACTTCCAGCGCCTGGTAGGCTGCTACCCAATCGGTATGATCGCTCAGGGCTTGCAGCAGCAGGTCGTTCAGCATCTGCTCCTGCTCGGCTTGTGTGGCGCGCAAGTAGGCTTGTGACTTCCGCAGGGTGGCGCGCCGCTGGTCGATGAAGAGCCCTTGGCCAACACTAACTTGTCCGCCGACCTTGATCAGGCCATCGCCGGGTGTGGTGTTCTGCGGGTTCAGCAGGTCGCCGCTGTTCTCTTGGTAGCCCGCGAAGAGTTCCACGCCATACCAGGTCGGCACTTTCAACCCGGCATCGAAGAGCTGGAAGTAGTTCTTGTCATCGAACTGCTTCTCGTCGTAGTTGGCCGTAGCCAATGGGTCGAAACCGCCGCGCGCGCTGCGTACCGTGGCTTCCCCTAGCTCTGGTCGTAGGGCCGCTTGCCGCGCCACCGGGTGGTTCTCCAACACCATGCGCACGAACGCTTCGCGCGTAAGCACTGTCGGCACTTGCGCGTGAACCGTGAGCCGACAAGACAGCAGGCCAGCACAACGCCATGCGAGCCAAGTGGTCGCGTAGCATGGGCCGCAGGGCGGGAAGCCGTTCACCTGCCGCCACAGCTCGTACCAGATCGGCACATCGCTCATGAGCGCGAAGCCGATGGACCCACCACCGACGCGCAAGGCCTTGGGCCATGGCTGTTCGTCTTTCGCAGGGGCAACGAGGATGCGGTACTTGCCATTCGGACTGATGAAGTTGTCGATAGCGACCACCGCACCGCCGAAAGTGCCATAGCTGCTGTTGGGCCAACCGCTGAAGACGATGCTGGGCCAGCCATCGAACATGAAGCGGACCTCCTGTCCCTTGTTGATCAACGGCATGTCCATGGGGCGCACGTACAGTTCCACCGCGAGGTCCATGCCGGCGGGCATCACGCTCACCAGCGGGTCGCCTTCTTTCACCGTTTCGCCCACCCCCGTAACGATGGCCTTGGTGATGTAGCCGTCCTGCGGAGCGGTAACGATATAGTTCCCGGCGCGCACCGTGTAATTGGCGAGGTCCACTTGCATCTTGCTCACCTCCGCTTCGGTGGTGTACATCTGGCTCATGCTCGCGAACTTCTCGCTCTCGGCCTTGCTCAGCTTGTCCCGGAAGTCGTTGCGGATACCGTTGATGTCGAGTTCTGCGTTGAGCAGTTCGTTGCGCGCATCGAGCAACTTGTTCTGCGCATCGATCAGGGTGGCGTTGGCACGTTGCTGGGCTACCTGCCTGCGCTCCAGTTCCACCTTGCTCACCAGGCCCTCCTTGAATTGTTGTTCGCCGCGCGCGTACTGATCGTCGGCCACCTTGATCTCCGTCCGTGCCGCCACCACGCGGATGCTGTCGCTCTGCACCTTCAGCCCTGCCTGGATGATCTTGTTGCGCGCCTGTTCCAATTTGATCCGCAACCCGCTGTTCAGCGCATCGATCTGCGCATCCAGCGAATGCACTTTCTCTTCATAGCTCTTGCCGGTGAGTTCCTTGGACGTGATCTGGTCCTGCGTACGGTCGAGCAACTTCGGGTCGAAGTACTCGGCCTTCACTTCGCTGAGGCGGAGGATCGTATCGCCCTTGTGGACGAGCTGGCCTTCCCGCACGAACCACTCCTCCAAGCGACCGGGGATGATGGCGTGGATAGTTTGCGGGCGTTGATCGGGCGATAGGCTGGTCACGGTACCGCGCGCGCGGATATTCTGTGTCCACGGGAGGAAGAGGCCGATGAGGACCACTGCGCAGATAGCGATCAGCCAACGCGCGAACAGTTTGTTCGCCGTGGCGTTGCCGATGGTGCGGAACGCTCTTGAACGCAGGCGCGCCCAGCCTGGCACGGGGTTTTCGGGGCTGAGGTTGAGCATGGCTCAGGCGGCGTGGATACGTCCGTTCGTCAAGTTCGCTGGTCCGCGCGCAACGCTGTTGGAACCATGGATCGTTGCTCACGGCGAGCAAGGTCCACGGACGTTCCGGTGCGGTGATCCAGCCGAGCAGTTGCTCGCGGTCCTTCGCATCCCAGTTCTGCAGATTGTCCTCCAAGAGTATCATTCGGGGCTTGCCCGCTATGCACCGCGCCTGGATGATGCGCTTCACCAAGCTCTTGGGCAGGCGTGATCCCTGGGGATCGAGGTGGGTAAGGAACCCATCCGGGATATTGCGCCAACTGATCGAACAGACCGGTCACGCGGCACGCCTCGCTCACATCATCCTCGCTCACCCACGACCGACCGACGGTGATGTTCTCCTGCAGGATGCCGGCAAAGACCTCTTCATCGTTCAGGCTGTCGCCGATCATGGAGCGCACTTGATCGAGGTCCAAGCTGTTCAGCGGATGCCCGTCGAACTGCACGTTGCCCTCGTGGGCGGACATGGCCGCTCCGAGGATCCCCAGGAGCGTGGTCTTGCCCGCACCGTTCGGGCCGCTGAGGCACACCTTCTCTGCCGGGGTGCAGGTGCAGGTTGATGCCTTCAAGCACATGCTGCTTCGTTGAAGTGCGACCGGAACCTAGATCGGTGAGCTGCACATCGAGGCCTTTGGCCGGGTCGGTTCGAGAGACGCGTCAAGCCTTCGTTGCGCTCGAGCGGCAGGTCCGTCACAGCCCCGATCTTCTCCAGCGCGGTGAGCACATCGTACACGGTCTCGATGCGAAGGATGATCTTCTCCACAGCGGCCATCAGCAGCAGGATCACGATCTCCGCAGCAACGAACTGTCCGATGTTCATTTGCTCATGGATCACCAGCATGCCGCCCAGCGCGAGCAGGCTCAGGGTGATGATCACCTTGAACATGACCATCGCCGTGTACTGGCCCAGAAGGATGCGGAAGTGCGACCTTGCGCGCGGTGATGTAGCCGTCCACCAGCGCGTCAGTGCGGTCCAGGGCGGCAGGTTCGTCGCCGATGAGTTTGAAGGTGCTGGCGCTGCGGCCCAGTTCTTCGAGCCAGTGGGCTACCGCGAACTTGTAGTTGCTTTCAGTGAGGCTTGTGGCCATGCCCTGTTTGCCGGTGAGGCGGAAGATGATGTAGAGCAGCAGGAGCAGCAGGATGCCGAAGGCGATGAAGAACGGATGATACAGCGCCAGGAGGATCAGGCAGAGAACGATCTGCAACAACGCCAAGGGTACATCGAGCAACAGCTTGCTCAGCCCCTTCTGCACGGTGAGCGTGTCGAAGAACCGGTTCACGAGTTCGGGCAGGTACTTGCCGTTGAGCGCTTCGGACTTGATGCGTGTGGTGCGGTAGGCGAACTCGAACGCACTGCGCGCGAACAACCGCTGCTGGATGTTCTCCGCGAGTGCCAGTTGCATGACCTGCAAAGCGCCCGTGAAGCCCACCCCGATGGTGACGAACGCGATGAGCACACCCCAACTGGTGGCCACCTGTCCACCGCTGATGAGGTTGATGATGGCCTGCACACCCAGGGGCACGCTGAGGCTGATCGCCCCGCCCACCAACGCATACAGATAGATGTGCCCGATCTCGCGCTTGTCCACGCGGAGCAGGCGGGTGAGGCGTTGCCAGGGGGAGATGGGGTTCATTGGGCCGCAAATATAGCTTTACTATAATTCTGTGAAGTATAGCAATAACAAAGAATAGCATTTCTACATTTGCCCCACGCCCGGCGTTGGGCGGACCCATGCCCTACATGATCGAGCCCGCACCCGGCATCGCCATACGCGACACGAGCAGTCCGATGGGCGGACGGATACTTGCTGAAGGCCTGTCGTTATTGAACGAGATCGGACTGGAGGCCTTCGCGTTCAAGAAGTTGGCGGATCGCATCGGCTGCACGGAGGCAACGGTTTACCACTACTTCGCCACCAAGCAGCGGCTGTTGCAGTACTACTTCCAGATCTATTGGCTCTGGCTCGCCACGCATTGCCAGCAGGAGGGTCGAGCGCTCAAGGACCCACTTGCCCGTCTGCACGGTGACATCCGCGCACTTTGCGGTCTGTGGCCTACGGACGCCCTGGCCGCACAGTTCGATCCTTCCGCGTTGCGGGAGCTGGTGATCAGCGAAGGCTCGAAGTCGTTCATGCACAAGAACGTGGACTCGGACAACAAGTTGAAGCTCTTCAAGCCTTACAAGGACCTGTGCGCGCACATTGCCAATGAGCTGAAGGCCTGTGTCCCGCGCATGAAGTCGTCGCGGTCGTTCGCAACCACGTTGGTGGAGATGGCCCATTCGCTCGAGTTCGCCATGCACCACCTTCCAGCGCTCACCGAACTGAGCGAGAAGAAGGAGCGCCAAAAACTGGCGGAGTTCCTCATCGACTTGAGCGACCGGTACCTGGATCGGAAGTAAGGGCGGTGAGGAACTGATCGTGCGGCTTGCGGACCGCATTGCGACCGCCTGCGGCACGCGAGCTGTCAGTTTTTCGGTGACAATGAAAGAGCGACAGAGGAACCCGCTGTTGGTTCCTGAAATTTGTTCAACGTCACTTACAAAATGTCAGCTTCGGGGCCGTGGTACCGTGTTTGAAAAAGGCGACGCGCCCCCGGCCATGTGGTCGGGATAAACCCAAAAACAATGACACTTGTGAAGTACAAGAGTGCGCCGGTGAGCACAGCTTCCCCGGTGGACCGCCTGGCCAGCGAGATCTTCGGCCCGAACATCGCCCGCCTTTTCGGAAGTGATGGCCTCATGGACCACGGTCCGCGTGTGAACATCGTGGAAGGCCCTGAGGAGTTCCGGCTGGAAATGCAGGCCCCGGGCTTCGACAAGAAGGACCTGAAGATCGAAATGGTGGACGACACGCTGACCATCCGTGGCGAGCACACGGAGGATGAGCAGAACGAGGAGACCCGTTGGACCCGCCGGGAGTTCAGCCGCACGGCCTTCGAGCGCAGCTTCGTGATGCCGCAGAGCGTGAAGGCCGATGCCATCAAGGCCGACTACGTGAACGGTGTGCTGAAGGTGACCATTCCGAAATCGGAAGAGGCCAAGCCGAAGACGCGCACGATAAGTATCCGCTGAGCGGTCAAGTGAGGAAGTGGAAGGCCGCCAGCAATGAGCGGCCTTCCGTTCTTCCGAACGTTCAACTTGAAACATCGTCGACCCATGAGAACCATTGGAACAACATCCCTGGTGCATGCGTTGGCCTTCATGACCATGGCTTTGCCCGCATGCACCGGACAGGCACAGGAACCCGGGAACAGCACCGCCCGGACGGACACCCTCGCAGCACCCGCAGAGACACCCCGGACGGAAGTGCGCGTGAACAAGGAGTATGATGCGAACGGCAACCTGATCGCGTTCGACTCCACCTATTCCTCATTCTACTCCAGCCACAACGCGGATCCCGCGCTGATGGACAGCCTCTTCCGGGATTTCGAACCACGCTTCAACAGGCGCTTCCCCCTGATGAACGACCCCGGGTTCAACGACCTGTTCTTCCGCGATTCGCTCTTGTACCCCGACTTCTTCCATGACGACTTCTTCCGGAAGCGCATGGAGATGAACGACCGCTGGATGCAACAGATGATGGCGGAGATGGACTCGATGAAGAACGCGTACTTCCGGGAGCGAGCGGCAGAACCCCCTCAGCCAAAAGGCACGCCGCACTGAAGGTTCGCTATCATGGAAGGTATCGAAGAAGCCATCATCAAGGTGTACCTGCTCCAGCGCGACTCGTTGCGCGAACGTGCGGAGTCGATGCTGGAGCACGCACCTGACAGGGACATACCGCCTAGCTGGGTGGTACCCATGGACGTGCCTGCGGTGGACAAGCTCGTCGGCAGCTTGAAGCCCTACCTGTACTATGACCGTCAGCGCAAACGCTTCACGCACATCGTGCATGCGTTCACGGTAGCGCCCATGGCTTCAGGGCCGAACAAGGCCTTCCCGGTGCAACGCGTCATCACCATCCCTGACCCGCTGGGTTGAACGGTCCTCCGTAGGTTCGTGGACCAACCACCGGACCTACGCGCGTTGATCCTGCCCCGCACATGGTTATCCATGGCATATGGTCTTGCGCTGTGCTTCCTGGTAGCATGCGGAGTTACCGAGATCGTCGGAGGGTCCGAGCGTTCGGGCGACGGGATCCTCCTCGTTGACACATCGCACATGAAGTACACCAAAGTGGAACCCGCCAACGAACTCGGCTTCGCGAAAGTGGTGTCCGGGGCAGGCGAGACGCATGCCGAAGGCGTCATCGACGCGAAGGGTGTGGAGATCACCCCTCCGCGAACAACCATGCTGGTGGACGACATCACCGGCTCCACTGCGCTGGTGAGGAACGGTCGGGAACACCTCTTCGTGGACCTCGGCAACGGCCCGGTCGACACAGCGATGCTCAGCAAAGCATGGGGCTTCGAGTACGCAGAGCCTTTCCGCTGTGGCCGTGCGATGGTGAAGGTTGGCGATCGTTGGTTCTATATAGATACCGCAGGCACCAATTGTTTCGGCGCCACCTTCGACTTTGCCGAGACCTTCCACCATGACCGCGCGATGGTGAAGGAGCGCGAACAGTACCGGATCATCGACACCCAAGGAAAGACCGTGGCGCTGATGAACTACGACCAGGTGAGCCCCCAGAGCCCATGGTGCTGGCAGGTGACGCGCATCAAGGGCGACACCTATTGGAGCGGCTTCGTGGACCTGAACGGCAAGGAGCTAACCCCGCTGGTTTATGATGAGGTGGGCTACTACGACCCGGAAGTGCGACGCATACGTGTGGGCAAGCGAGACAAGTATGGCTTCCTTGATGAGCACGCGCGCGAGGTGATACCAGTGCACTACGAATACGCGGAGATCTTCGATAAGGGGAAGGCGCGCGTGATCCTGAACGGTCGCGAGTTCTTCATCGACCCGAACGGAAATGAAGTAGCGGAATAGCGAAGAGGCCCTAGGCCTTGAAGTGCTCGTTCAGCTCATCCCCGAAGTACTGAAGGGCGTTCTTCACGCCGAGCGGCAGCCCGCCACCGAGCGCGCAGAGGCTGCCGATCTCCATGGTTTCCAAAAGATCGTTGAACAACGCGCGATCCATCTTCTTGCCGTTCAAGCGTGCCCCTTGGATCATCTCCTTACCGCGTGTGGATCCGATGCGACACGGGAAGCACTTGCCGCAGCTCTCGAGCGAAGTGAACTCGAAGAGGTGTTCGAGGTATTCCACCATCGGGAAGTTCTCGGGGATCGAGAGCACGCTGGCGTGGCCCAATAGGAATCCTTCCTTTTGGAACGACTCGAAGTCGATGCTGAGCGCAGGGATCTTGCTCATTGGTACGATCCCACCGAGCGGTCCGCCGATGTGCAAGGCCTTGACCTTTTTCTTAACCCTTGTCCGAGTTCATCTATCACCCTACTCAGAGGTGTGCCACATTCCACTTCATAAAGACCAGGCCGGTTGAATGCGCTGTCGAGGGAAACCAATTTGGTCCCATTGCTCTTCTCGGTACCCAGCTTGGTGAAGGCCGCTCCACCATGTTCCACCACCCAGGGTACACAGGCCAGCGTCTCCACATTGTTCACCACCGTAGGACGGTTGAAGAGACCTTGTTGCGCGGGATAGGCGGGCGCGTGCGTACCTCTCCCTCTTTCCTTCAATGCTGTTCAGCAGGGCGGTCTCCTCCCCGCACACGTACGCACCTGCCGCCTTGATCACCTTGAACCGGTAGTTGAAGCCGCTGCCCTTGATGTTCCTCCCGATCCAGCCTTTCGCCTCGATGTCCGCGACGGCCTGCTTCACGATGTCCACTGCTTCGGGATACTCGGCCCGTATGTATAGGACACCCGTATCGGCGCCCACGCAATAACCCGCGATCATCATCCCCAACAACACACGGTGCGGACGTTGCTCCAGGAGGTAGCGGTCGCTGAAGGCTGCGGGGTCGCCCTCATCAGCGTTGCAGACAATGTACTTGCGCGGGGTTCCATTGCCCGTGGTGTCCTGTGCATCCTTGCAAGCCTGTAGTTTGAATCCCATCGGGAACCCCGCCCCACCGCGACCGCGTATGGTCGCGATCTCGGCTCGTTGAGGACGTCGGCGCTGTCGCCTTGCAGAACACGTTCCCACGTCGCATAGAAATCATCGAGCGCAGGCATGGGTGCGATAAGGATGGGATGGTCCATTGAGGTGCCAACGTGATGTCGACCACCCGGGTCGACGGACCCATCCTTCCTCTCTTCCTTTGCCTCCTTCACCAATTCATCCAATTGGTCAACGCTCTTCCCGCTGTAGTTCCTTCCTCCCATGTTGAACGCGCTGTTCTCATGGCAACGACCGAGGCAGCACATATGGCCGATCTCCTCCCGCCTTGAAGTGCTTCCCCAGTTCGTGGTGGACATGGTCCTGCGTCCCGGCGACCAGGCAGGTGCTCCCATTGCACACAAAGCCTTCTTGCCCAGGTTGTCCCGTTTCAGGAAGTCATAGAAGGAACTGGTCCCATATGTGACCGCCTCTCCGATGAGGAAGTCACCGGCTATTTCCGTGAGCGCAGGGGCGTCCGGTGTACCACCTGCACATCGGCGGCCTCTGCAGGCGCTCCCACAAGGCATCGTCGAGTTCCTTGCCATCGCGGCCGGAGAGGGAGGGATGTTCTTGGACATGCGGCCAAGTCTCCCCGTGGATAGACCAGCATCCGTTCTTTCCACATGGCCCCCCGCACCAGCCCGAACCCCCCGGCGGACACCCCTCTCTGGTCCCCCGCGATCAGGACCGCCACACGAAGGGGGGATCGGAAGGCAGCAACGAGACCCACCGCCATGGCGTACCACCCGATGGCGGAACCACTTGTGCGCCCACGGAACGATCCGTTCGTTGGCCACGCGCCCACGGGAACGTCGCCCGACGTTCGCAGGTGAAGAGGATACGGTACGCATCACGCCGTGGCGCCCGGCGGAACGGGAGCCTGGTGACGCGGCATGCCATGATCGCGTCCTCGGCAGCCCGAGATCCGCCGGCCTTTGTCCGGTATGGATGCTTCCTCTGCTTCTCCCCGTTCGCCAGGCGATGTGGACATCGATGAAGCCGCACATCGAGATCCGGTCCGAACGGTCGCTCTTGTCAAGGACCTATTGCCGCGGGTATCGGCCGCCGCCACTACGGAGCTAGCAAAGTCGGAGAGGCGACACCGACCCCTGGGACCACCCGGGGCCCCGACCCAGGCCGCCGCCCGCGCATCCGGGTATTTGCGCGAGACCGACACCGCCCCCCGGGGACCCAAACGCCGAACCGGGCAGGAATGGGCATCCCCTGCTCACCCCGCCTGACCGCGCACCCGTTCGAGCACATCGGATAGCGCCGAATCGGCCTGGGCCTAGGTGCCGCCCCGAAAGACCGGATCAACACCCCGCGTTCCGGGGGGCGCCTCCTTCCTGTTCGCCCTGCGCAGCGTTCAGGTGCTTGAGGCGGACAATTACCGACGGGCCTGGCAATGCAGGGTATCCGGCAGGGGCCTATTGGTCTATCACCGTCCGCCGCACCGCCCGCGCTCACGCCCATCGAGCCGCGACGCCATGCGGAACGACCGACTTCCAGGACCGCCCCCGGCCGAAACCGCCGCCCAACCCATGCGCCCCAGAGGAGCATGCGCCGAATCGACCCCATGATACAGCGAAGCGTTCTGCATCACCTCGCATCGCTTCCACGCGATGGTCCACGGCCTCGATGCCTGTGTGAAGGGTGTGATGCGCGCGTTGAATGTTCGCCATGCGCGCTCATGGTGATGATGAACGTCGAGCGTTCGAGGAGTTGGCTCCCGCCATTTCACGATCCCCGGTGGGAACGTGGGCTCCAAAAGCCGACCCGCGGCGCGAGCCAAAACGCCGCGCGACCCGCACGCAAGACCGAGACAGCAGTGACCGTATCGGCGTGTGCGTCGCCGACGTAGCACCAGCGAACCACCAGCATTATCAGCACTTGCAGCGAGCGCCCTGCGCATCACGAAGGCGATCGATGCGATGATTCGAACGGATCGATGATAGCACCGTTCAATGCATCGATCGCGCATGTGATCTTCGCGATCGCGCGCATGCGGTCACGTGCTCAACGACGGATCGTCCATTGATCGGTCCACGATATCAACAGTGGATGGTGGGAACATTCGTACACGATATTGCGTAACAGGAACCGCATTGACATACGTTTGACAACAAACCCATTTCACCATGGCTAAGAAAGCAAAGAAAGCAGCGAAGAAAGGCGGAAAGAAAGCAGCCCCTAAGAAGGCAGCTAAGAAGGCCGCTAAGAAGAAGAAGTAGTCGTTCTTCGACGCACGAAGGGGTCCGGTTCGCCGGGCCCCTTTGCATTTCATACCATCGCGATGATCATTTCGCGATACGCACTTCACCGGAACCCGCGATCCTCTCGTTGATGCTCGCGGGTTTCTGCGTGAGCACCACGTCGCCGCTTCCTGCAATGGCAACATCAACGGCACCACTGGCACTGGCGCTCACATCACCGCTTCCTGCAATGGCAACACGGAGATCGGTCGCGGACAGTTGCGAGGCGTTGACATCACCGCTGCCGGCGATCGCAGCGCTCAGAACGGTGCACGACCCCCGCATGCGGATATCACCCGACCCATCGATAGCTGCTCGCACCGATGAGGCCTTGGCAGCGAACATGATGTCCCCACTGCCGGCGATGGCAAGATCCAACTTCGGCACCTCGAACACATCCACGCTCTTCACGTCGCCCGATCCGTTGACATGCACCAGGTCGATGGAGGGGACACGGATGCGGATGATGAAGGGCTTGTCCGTGCTATAGCTCTTCGAGGTCGAAACGATCCAGGTGCCGTTCTTCACCTCGGTGGTCAGCAGCTCGGCGATGTTCGCCTGCGCCTCAACCTCCACCGCTTGCACATCCGCTCTCACGATCTCCACGTCCATGGAACCGTTCACCTCGATACCATGGAAGGGTTGGACCACAAGGCTCTTTTTGACGGGCTCGCCAACACCTTTGACATGGTCGTCATGGAACGGAAAAGCGGAGGTTGCGAGCACAACGATGGTGGCGCTCGTCACAAGGGCGGTGAGGGTATGCATTGGCGTGTGGTTGTGTGGATCCTACGAAACTAGGACGAACGCAACACCGACCCGGTTACAGGGTGGTGAAAGTGACGAGCCGCGGAGGCGTTGTGAACAACCTCTCAGTCCTTCACGAACGGGCGGCGCAACACTCCGCTATCCGAACGCATGGCCATCATGTACACCCCGGATGAAAGTGCGGATATGTCCAAATGGAAAATGGACGCATGGGGTGCGCCACGCAGCACGCAGCGGCCCGTTCGGTCCAGAACTTCCACCTCCTCAATGATCGACCGCGAGCATATCGCCGTGATCGCATCCGCGGCTGGGACCGGGAACACCTGCACCATGCCGTCATCCAACACGGTGGATATCCCAACCGTCGACGGATCGTACTCGGTCGCGCCGCCCGGGATGGTGTTGTGCCCACTTCCAGGACCCGTATTGCCAGGTGGCACCGTACCGAAATAGGTTGGTCCGAGCACATACGGATACTCCGGGTCGAGTTGTTCGTTCACTGTAACGAAGTAGGCATAAGTGCCGGCCGGGTACTCAGGGGTGATGCAGAAACGGCCATTGTGATCGTCCAGATCACCGAGGCCCACCACGTACTCATAGTCCTCTAAAAAAGCACCGAACGGATACTGGCCACCGATGGCGGGACCGTATTGCCCGGCGGTAAGGACAGTTCCGTTGGCCAGCGTCGTTCGATCGCTCATGGTGCGTAACCGGTAGCTCGAACGCATGCGTGCGATCGGTCCGCTACCATCCGTGTTCGCAAAAGCAAAGGCACCGTAGATCGGGAAACCATCGAACGCATAGCCAATGAGGTCCGAATGCTGCTGGTCGTCCATGTGGTCGTACAAGCAGGAAGGGTTCACGTGGTGATGGTACTCCCCGTTGGGAGCAGGGTGCCCCAGGCACGCATCGAAACTGGACCCCTCCCATACCAACGCATCCCGGTTCCAGATACCCTGGTTGTTGTAGCTCATTCCATCCTTCGCATTGAAGATGCTCACCCCGTTGCGCCACACCCCGATGTGACCAAGCCCGGTGGCCACATCGGTGCCGGTGTTCTCCACGGGGGCGCGTGTGATCTTGAACGTGAAGTTCTGGTTGGCGGGTGTGTTCGGGTTACCCGCCCACGGGCCGATGTCATATCCGGGAATGCAGGTGCATACCACGAATGCATCCGTTGCGGTGTACCAAACCTCCTGGGTGTTGGTGAGATAACCGCCATAGCCCGTCTCGCTACCAGGATTGACGATCCAACTGGTGACAGTAGGACCCTGTGCGCACAAGCGCACGGTGATCGAACAAAAAAGGAATGGTAATATGCCGCGCATTGGAACGATGGTTTTTTCTCGGACGCTCTTCTTGCGAAGAGGTTCGATCCAGCGAACCTACGGAGCCATGATCCAGCTCACCGCCACCTACTGCACAAGCACCTTCACCACCGTCATGCGCTCGCCTTGTTGCACACGACAGAAGTACAGGCCCGGAGCAAGATCCGAAGCATCCCACACAATGCGCTGCTGCATACCGGCTCCCACGTTGCCGGTGTAGAGGGAACGATCCATCGCGCCCGAGAGCGTGTAGAGATCGATCGTTACCGCTTCGTCCTCATCACCTCCGGTGAGCAGGATCGTCGCAGCGTCCCGAAGCGGATTGGGAAAGACGATGACTTCCAAGGGGGACTCTTCAAGCAGGGTGACCGGTTCGTTCGGTTGCAAGAGCATTCCACTGGCTCCAGGACACACCAAATACCCGCTGTTCTCGTTCGGACCGTCGTAGCCGTTGTTTATCTGCGTGAGCGCGCTGCTCAGTGAGGAACGTGTGTACGTGGTGGAACATCCCCCGATGGTTTGATCAGCCAGGTTGATCACCTGCTGAACGGTCATCCCCGCGAAAGTGCCGCTCGCAACGATCATGTTCTTCAGGAGAACGGTGGACGGGGCGAACGAGGTGCTCATCTCATCGAAGCGCACATTCAATTTCGCAGAGACCAACTGGCCCACGAACGAGTTGGAGACCGTGGTCGGGTTCACCGTGGTACCGGTTGGCAAGAGGGCAGGTGTACCGTAGGTGGGAAGCGCCGCAATGATCGAAGCGGCCGTCGTGAAACGCATGAGCCGTGTACCGCAACCGATCGTGAGGTAGTTGGGCGAGGGAAAACCCGCAACGAAGTTGGCTGTCATGTACACCGATTGATTGCTGCTGGTCGAACCCCAGGACCCCTGCGCCTCCGTGTGCGTACCCGAGCAGTTGACCGGACCGGCGGGCGTATAGGCCACCGTACAAGTAGCACTGCACCCGTTCGCACCCCTCACCGTCACCGTATATGTACCCGCTGCTGAAACCGAGGCGGTAGCCGTGGTTTGCGACGGATTGGTATTCCATGCGTAGGTGTATGGCGTCGTTCCTCCTGTTGCCGTGACCGATACGGTCCCCGCGGCCGTATTTGCGCTACAGGCAATGGTGGGCGCAGCGAGCACGGTGACCGATGCCGCCGATGAAGTGGTGGAACATCCACTGTTCGTGACGGTCACCGTGTAACTGCCAGCCGAAGTAGCAGAATAGCTGCTGCTCGTGGCTCCGCTGATGGTCGTCCCGTTGTTCTTCCAAACATAGGTGTATCCTGTTCCCGTGTTCGCGTTGAGCACGACACTGGTACCAGCGCAGATCGCCGTGCTGGAGACGGCCGTGATCGCGGCTGTTGGTGCGCTGCCAACGGCCACGGTCACAGCTGCAGAAGTGGTCGCGCAGCTTCCTGAGGTGACCGTAACCGTGTAACTGCCCGCTGTATTGGCGGTGCAACTACTGGAGGTAGCACCACTGATGGTCGCTCCGTTCTTCTTCCAAACATAGGTGTACCCTGTCCCTGTGTTCGCATTGAGCACCACGCTACCTCCCGTGCAGAACGAGGTTGCTCCGCTCGGTGTGATGGTCGCGCTCGGCGATGCGGAAAGTGTCACCGTGGTCGAAGAAGAGGTCGTCGAGCAACCGCCGCTCGTGATGGTCACCGTATGACCACCGGCCTGCGTGGCGGTGTACGTATTGGAGGTCGCTCCACTGATAGTGGTACCATTGCGTTTCCATACATAGGTATACCCGGTGCCGGTGTTCGTGGTGAGCACCACACTCCCTCCAGGGCAGAAGGTCGTTGGCCCAGCGGCCGCGATCGAGGCGGCGGGTGCTGCACTGACCGTTACCACGACCGAAGCAGAAGTCGCAGCACAACCGCTGACCGTGACAACCACCGTATAGCCGCCAGCGCTGTTAGCCGTATAAGTGCTGGCAGTGGCCCCGCTGATCGTCGTACCGTTCTTTTTCCACACATGGGTGTACCCTGTGCCCGTGTTCGCACTGAGCACCACGCTTCCGCCCGTGCAGAACGATGTTGGCCCACCTGCGGTGATGGTCGCCGCACCATTTACTGCGGTGCCCGCACACTGGCAACTCGTGGTCCACACATCATTGATCGTGCATGCGTTGCCATCATTGCATGCAACACCGGGTGCAGCGGAACCTCCGACCACCCCTTGGCAATCGGCGACCCCACCCGCAGGGGTCATCGCGAAGGACCCGAGCGAGAGGTTGTAGTAACTACCACTTGGGTCGGTCTGCAGTTTCACAGCCCGCACCATGTACTCCGTGCTCGCTGTGTACGGGATCGCCCCGTTCGAATACGTGGTGCCCGTGACCGCATTCGTGGTCAGGCGGGTCAACGCACCGGTGCTTGAGTTCACACGATAGAGGTGGTATCCGTCCACTGCTTCAGAGGCGGGTGTCCATGCAAAAGAGGCCGTGCCCGCAGTATTGGTCACCACCAGGTTCGATGGCGGTACCAGGAATTTGAGCCTCAGACTGGGATCGCCCATCAGCGCCAAATGCGTGTTGCCGGTGGTGCTCTGCCAGCCATCGGTGAGCGGTGTGTACAAACTGGTGTTGTTCATACTCACCATGGTGCTGTACCCGATGTTCTCGCCCATGGCCATGTGGTGGAAGTACCACGCGGGGATCGCCGCCCAGCAATTCGTGAGGCCGTACCCGCTCGCCAACGGCGCGCGCAGGAAATTGTTCTTGTTGTCCCAATCGCCGAAGTAGCTTCCGAAGGACATGTTGAACACACCGCCCATGTTGGAGGTGCTCGCGAAGTCCTGCGTGGTACCCACACGGTCAGCACCGTTGTAGGTAAGGGTACTGCCCACGGTGGCTTGCAGTCCGCCTCCGCTGGAGTAGGTCCACAAGTAGCTCTGATCGTCCACCAGCTGGTGGAACAGCGTTCCGCCCTGATTCGCGGCCGTCACGTTGGCCGGAGCCACCATGCCGCCGATGTTGCGCCATGCGCTTGCAGCCAGCGGGTTGCTCACCCATTGCAAGTTGTCGAACACCAAGCCGCGTGCGGTGGGAGCCCAGAACTTCATCTTGAACGCATGCAGCTTGTTCAAGTAGGCTCGCGTGAGTTCTGTTTCGTTCGCACTGAAGGCGGGCATGTCGTAGAAGTCCACACGACCCACCTGCAATTCCAGCGGCGAAGGGAAGCTGCTCTGGTCGAACTTGCCATCACCGGGGATGTTCCGGTTCTCCGGCCGGGACGCGGCACTGTTGTTCACGCTGTTGTCCGTCCAGGTCCCATTGACATCACCGTAGTATCCATCAGCATACGTCGTCGCGGTGCTGGAAGGGGACGCTAACGCACTTCCCCAACTGGTGGCGGACTTCAACTTACGGTAAATGGTGATGGACGTTGTGCTCGGCAGCGAGGTCCAAGCGAGCGTGATCGTTGATGTCGATGCCTGCACGGTGGCGCTCAACTGCACGGCTGCTTTCTGGGATGCGGTCTGGGCTGTGGCCCCGATCACCTGCACGGTCATCAGCAGTACGAAGAGCGAACGTTGTAGTATCATGGGGCTGCTGGTTGAAGGGAGGTTCATCACAACGCTCCACACCACATGCCTCATTCCGGACGATCGCTCGTTCCGCCGGCATCCAACGAAGTGCGGAGCAACACTTCGATCGATCCCGGTTCGGCGCCATGGTGAATAGCTTCCATGGTGCATACCGATGCGGCTAAACTAGAGGGCTACAGGAGTGCGAAAGACCGATGACGAGATGGTTCCCACATGCTCAGCGGGCAAGGTTCCGCGCCGGTCGCCCATCCTGTCCGCCCCGTCATCGATATTTCCCGTTCCGTCGGGTTCGCGGGGTTTTCTACGAGTGTATGCGGGAGATCGGCGAACGCACACCCCGTAAACGCTCCGTTCCGCAACAGCTCTGATCGGAAGATGTCCGAAACCGAGCGAACATGGCGTACCGCATCGAGGATCTTCGACCCACTTGCGAGCTCTGCCGGCCCCTTCGGATCGGGCCGTAGGAGCATTCTCGATATGCTGATTTATTGTCCCTTTCGCCCCATCAGGGGGAATGAAGTTCCCAATACAGCTTCAGGAGGACGAACTCTTCAGGGGGGCCGTTCGGCCAAGACCGTTACATATCTCCGGCGTACCGGTGATCAGTACTTCACGAAGCGCTCGTGCACAACAACCCCGGTCAAAGAGGTAGCCCTCAGCAAGTAGGCACCTGCTGGCAGCGAACTCACATCCATGCGCAATGCACCGGTTCGCGCCGGAGTGCGCTGAAGAACCCTCCCATCCGTCGAAACGATCTCGACCATCGCTGTTCCCTGTGGAAGATCGGCAAGCAGATGGTCGTGCACGGGATTCGGTCGCAAGCCCATCGCGGTGATCGCCTCGGGCAGCCCCACGCTGATCTCCGTGATGAGCGAAGCGGTATTCGTGCGTATCGGATCGTTGAAGTCGAAGTAGATATCCGCAGCGTTCGGTACGATCGTTTGCACCTCCAGTCCTGGAACCAGTTTCAACCGGAAGCTCACGAAGCCTTGGCTCCCGAGCAGATCGGTAGTGCTATCGGGGAGCATGATGTCCGCGAAGGTGAACGACAAGGTTCTGGCAGGCAGCAATTGCGCAGTGAAGGGGTGCGACGCACCAAGCACTTCCAAAGAGAGCATATCGAACAGGTCGGAAATGGTGTCGTTCACCACGACATTGATCGCTTCGGCAGTTCCGGTGTTCTGGAAACGAACGGTGTAATCGATGTAGGTGTCGATGTCCAGGAAGTAATAAGCATCACTGGTCTGCGAGCTGGTGCGTGCGAGCTTGTCGTTAGGGTCGTAGGAATTCACGACCGTGCGGGTGATGCTGTAACTGTCGTTGGAAGGATCGCTGTCGGCAGGTGTGGGTGAAACAGTTGCGGTGCCGTTCATACTGGTCCCTATCAGCGCCGTGCTGTTCGGTACCGCCAGTTGCACGATATAAGTCACGCTCTGGAACGGAGCAAGTGATAGCGCGGTCCACTGCACATGACCGGCAACCATGAACCCACCACCTCCTTCGACCGAAGTGAAAGTGAGAACGGGGTCGTAGTTGAGGTCGAGCAACAGGTCCGTGAACGCGTAGGGGCCATCGTTCTGGACAACCACGGAATAGCTCACTGGGAACCCAGGGCGATGCACACCGGCGTTGAGATGAGTACGCACATCCGGTCCCAAGGTGGGTTCGGCGGAAAGGTCGATCGTCGCTGAAGGGGTGATCGCATCCAGCACGAAGGGAGCTGGTAACGCCGGACAGATGATGTCATAGTTCGTGAAAGCGGCATCGAGGTCATAGCTGCCGTAGAACAGTTGGGTGGAGTAGGTCCCATTGTCGGCTGTGAGCGCGTAGTTGCCCCCGGGTCCGATCTCCAGCACGCGGTAAGGAAGTCCGGGGTCACTGGCATCCTGGGCGCAGTTCGCGTCGAGGTCGGCATACACCACACCGTTCACGCTTCCGCACGGACCGGTCGAAACCGGGACAACGATATCGTAGGTGGCCGAGCAACCTCCCGTGCTACCTGGCGGTGTTGTTTGACCACCACTGTTCGCGTAAACCACGTAGGTGCCTGCGGGAATGTTGGTCAACGTGTACGGATTCTCCGATTCGATGAAGTAGGTGCCGTTGGGCCCGGTGACAGTGATCGAATCGACCTGGTTGAACTCCACAGTGAGCGATCCGGTGCTTCCGCCCGCGCAACTACCTGTTACGGACGAGGAGATCAACTGCGGTGCCATGGGTCCAATGACATCCAATGGACCGAAGGTTCCCGTGCAACCCGCATCATCGCTCACCGTCACCAAGTAGCTCTCGTTGGCGCACAGCTGCGAGACGTAGATCCCGTTCGGCGTGGCATTGCCAACCGGACCCGGTGGGTCGAACGTGGTGGTGAAGGGAGTTACGCCGTTGAGAGGTACCCAGTAGTAGAAGTTGCCATCACACGCCCCGTTGCAGGACCATGCTGGAGCAGCTGGGGTGAAGGGTGGAAAAAGGTCCGGGGTCAAGATGATCTCCGCATCCAAGGTGAGCACCTCCGCATTGCTATCAGTGATCGTCACGGTGTAGCTGCCCGGCAACGCATTGGTGATCGAGGAAGTGCCTTGTCCGGTTGCGGGAACCGGTGACCATAGAAAGGTGTACGGTGCCATACCACCCCAAACCGACACCGTGATACCGCCGGTCGAATTTCCGCAGGTAGCGTGTAGAATGTAGGTATAGGCTTGCAGGTCTTGTGTTTGGGCCTCGGCCTGCAGGAATGCGACGGTAAAGCAAAGGGCTAACAGGGGTCCTCTCATGACGGTGGTTCTGGTGGTGTCCGTATGACGAGCAAAGTAAGCCCGGTCGTTGCTTTCCGCATCGATGGGATCCATCGCGACCAAGCCAGGGCACGACCGGATCCTTCCTATGAAGGCATCCCCTACTCCTTTACCAGCTTATAAAGCTCCTGCAGGTCCGGTGAGAGGATCACCTCGATGCGTCGGTTCTTCGCTTTATCGGCGGCATCCAGCGGAATGTACTCTCCACGCCCCGCCGCTGTGATGCGCGTGGGATCGATCGCGCTGCTCTCTTGCAGGATCCTCTCTACGCTGGTTGCACGCATCACGCTGAGGTCCCAGTTGTCCTTGTAGGTGCTACCCCCTTGGATCTTGTCCGTATCGGTGTGGCCCTCCACCAAGATGCTGAGGTCCTTCTCGTTCTCGATCGCCTTGGCCAACTTGGTCAGGGCGTCCTTTCCCTTCGCGTCCACAACTGCACTACCGCTGGGGAACAGCAGCTTGTTCTCCATGCTCACGTAAATGCGGCCATTGCGTTGCTCCACGGTGAGACCCTTCCCTTCGAAGCCCGTGAGCGCTGCGCTCACACGGTCCTTCAACGCTTTCATGGCAGTATCCTTTGCTGCCAGCTCCGCCTGCAGCTCGGCAAGTTTCGCCTCGCGTTCCGCAAGTGCGGCTTGCTTCTCGGAGACACGACGTCCAAGGGCGTTCACCGAGTCCTCCTTGTTCATCAATTCCAACCTCAAGGCCTCCAGGTCCGTGAGCAGCTTGCGGTTCTCGCTGCGGTCGCCTGCCAGGAGCTTGTTGTACTTCTCCAACAGTTCGTTGTTCAGCGAGTTGATCTTGTCGTACTGCCCTGTCATCTGCCGAAGCGAGGTGCCGAGGATGGTGGTGTCCTGCTGCAGCCGTGTGAGGCGCTTCTGGGTTTCCTCGGTTCCCGCACGCAACTCATCCAACGCGGCTTGCGCGTCCCGTGCCTTCGTGTTGGCGGCATCCACTTCGGCCTGCATGGTAGTGGCGCGCGTATTGGCCTCCTCGTACTTGCGGGCTGGCACACAAGCAACGAGCAGCACGGTGAGGAGAAGCGGTGCGGTTCGGATGGAACGGGTGGAGCGCATGTGTGGAATGATCTTGGTCAAGGTGTTCAAAGGTGGGCGCGGTCCCCTGCAACATGGCTTGGAGGCAACAATATTTTTGAACAACACGTTTCGACCATGACACCTCGACACATGGAGCAGTCCACCCTTCCCCAAGACTGGGCCTTTCGACCGGCACTGGATGTTGAATTGAAGCACTACATACTGCTAGGATATCTGCAACGTGTAGAGGCGCGATTCGCGGAGCGCAAGCTCTATCCCCACCTGCACGAGGTCCGTGCGCACCTCGATGAACTGTTGCGCGTAAAACGGAGCAAGAACGATCTGGGGCGGGCGTTCCAAGGCGATCTGCTCGGTTTCGACCCGAAGACCGGAGAGGCCGTGCACGAACCCGCGATGCAGGACCCACAATTGGGTGTGATCGACGAAGTGATCGAGATGGCCCTACCCGACCTGCATCGCGCTTGGAAGGAAGGAAGTGAGCTTAAAGAGGAGATCGCCACGCACATCCGCTTCGCGCCGGTCGGTCTTCTCCCGCTCGTCACCGATGAAGGCTGGCTGCTCCTGCGTACCGGTCGTGATGCTCGTGTTTACCACTATTGCATCCCCTTGTTGCGAACCCCGGATGTGCTCAACGGATCGATGCACGTTCGCACGCGCTACGTGAGCACCTTCACGGTGGGTCTTTCGTGCAACTTAGAGCGGATCAAGAGCGAGTTGCTCACCAGCTTCCGCTCCATCCCCAACCCGGCGGTCTTCGCGTTCGAAACGGAGCTTTCGATCCCGTACATCGAGACCTTCATGCCGCTGGCGAAACAGCTCGTGTACGAAGAAGTCCGCTTGAAGGCTTAGGGCTGTGCCCGCACCGTGGGATCGAACCAGACAGCGGCCAGATCGCGGTACTCCATGCCGTTGATGGGCAGGTCCCGAACCCATGGCTGCAACAGACGCACGGAGCGTTCGTGGTACAACGGCGTCACCACCGATAGTTCCATCAGGCGTTCCTCCGCTTGGGCGAGCAACCTCATGCGCAATGCCTCATCGCTCGTGCGCACCGCTTTGGAAAAAAGCGAATCGTAGGCATCGTCCCGGAAACGTGTGCTGTTGAGATAGCTCGGCTCCGTGGTATCCGCAGGTGCGTTGCGTCCGTAGAAAAGCGCGAGAAAATTCTCTGGGTCGGGATGATCCGCGATCCAGCCCTCGCGCCAGAACATGGCTTCGTTGTGCGCAATGCGTTCGTAGTGCTGCTCCGCAGGCAGCACGCTGGAGATCACACGGGCACCAAGCTCCTTCTCGAGCATGGCCTGCGTGGCCTCTGCCACTTTCACGTAGCCGAACCCGTTGTTGTTCACCTGCAGGAACAAGGTGGGCAGGCCGCGTCCTCCGGGGAATCCGGCTTCCGCCAGCAAGCGACGCGCACCCTGGGGATCGTAGGCAAGGCGGGGAACAAGGTCATATGGATACTGCTGGAAACCGGATGCCACCACACCATGCTCCGCCGCAATGGCGAGTCCTCCGAGAACGCTGTCCACGAGCAACTGGCGATCGATCGCCATGGAGAAGGCCTTGCGCACACGGATATCGTTGAAAGGTGGCTTGCTCGAATTGAAGCCATAGAACTGGGTCGTGAGCGAGGGCGCGGTTTGCACGATGTACGCATGTTCTCCTTTCAGCACGTCCGTGCGGTCCACCGGAAGCTCGTAGATGACGCTGAGGCCTCCCTTCTCGAACGCTTCCAGTTCCACGACCTTGTCCTCCTCGAAGGTGTAGCGCACAGCGTCGAGGTAGGGCAGTCGGGACCCATCGGTATCGGTTCGCCAGTAGGAGGCGTTCCGTTCCATCACCATCGCCTCGCCTTTCGTGAAGCTCTTGACCCGGAACGCTCCGGTGCCCACGGGATGCCAAAGCATTTCGGCCTTGTAGTGCGTCACTTGCTCCTCCGGATAGATCCAACAACCTTGGTGTGCGATCACTTGCAGGAATCCCGGCCAAGGGCTGGTGAGCGAGAACCGCACGGTCATCTCATCCAAGGCCACGAGCCCCTTCACTCCTGCCCCTGCATCCTCCCCCGCGTAATGCGCGTTTCCACCGACCAATCGGTCCTGCATCAGCCAGAACATCTGGTTGTCCGGACTGTTGGTACAAATACGTGTGAAACAATGCACGATGTCCGCCGCTTTCAAGGCCCGGCCTTTGCCATCCGGAAAACAAGCATCATCATGGAAGAAGACGTTGGGCCTGAGCCTGAAGGTGTACTCCGTTCCAGAGGCGTCCACGGTCCAGGACTCCGCCAAGGCAGGCACCACGGCAAGGCTTTCCTGGTCGAGGCGCACAAGACCCTCGTAGATCTGCGCACCTATACGATGCGCGGCCGCCTGGGTGAGGCTCAACGGGAAAAGCCCCCGCAGTTCTTCGCTCTCATTGGCGTTGAAAACGCCTCCATAGAATTTGCCATTGACGGTCTGCCGCTCGCGCGGTGGTTCCGGAGCGGAACATGCGACCAGGAAGAGCAACAGCGCCGGAAGGAGCGGGCGGGGCATGGTGGTTGGCGGGTAAATGTATCGGGGACGTTTGCCGCTCTTCGGCAGGCCCCAGGCCCACCATCAACAGCGTCTTGGTGATGACCGATGGGAGCGACCAACGCACGTGGGATACTTTTCCGGCTGCGAACACGTAGCTCCAAGGTGCCTCATGGAACAGCGATACCGGAAACCGGCCTCACGGGACGGTGCTTCGGCGCGACCTCCACACGACCAGCGTGGGTTCTACTGTTCCTGTTCTGCGCCGCACTCGCTCATGCCCAAGTGGGTAGCAATCTGCGTAGCCGCTGGGTGAAGGCGTCCGGTGATACGCTGCGTGTGGATACTCTGAGCATCGTCCCTGGCAGCTTGCGCATCCTTTCGGATAGCGCACTTGTGGATCCCGCGCGCTACGTCCTGGACCCCTTCACGGCGACGGTCATATGGAAAGGGGCTCCCGATTCCGTGCTGGTCACCTACCGCGTCATGCCCTTGCTGCTCGGTGGAACCTTTGCACACAAGGATCCAAGCCTGCTCACCACCAGTGGTGACCGGGTGGATCCCTTCCGGTACGTCCCACCCCGCCAGACCAATGACCTCATGGAGGTGCGTGGGCTCAACCGCAGTGGCAGCATCTCGCGCGGCATCCTCTTCGGCAACAACCAGGACCTGAGCGTGAACTCGACGCTCAACCTGGAACTCGGCGGCCGCATCACCGACAAGATCCAAGTGCTCGCCTCCGTTACGGACAACAACATCCCCATACAAGCAGGGGGGAACACGGCCGAACTGCAGGACTTCGACCAGGTCTTCATCAAGCTCTTCGAAGAGGACACCAAAGCACCCGGTAACAAGTGGGAACTGATCGCCGGTGACTTCGTGCTGCAAAAACCCAGGAGCCACTTCCTCACGTATCTGAAGAAGACCAAGGGCATCAGTTACGACACACGGCTGAACCTTGGGTCCGAAGGTCGCATGAGCATTGGCGCGAGCGCCGCGATCAGCAAGGGCAAGTTCGCGCGCAACGTCATCCAAGGGATCGAAGGCGTCCAAGGCCCCTACCGCCTGCGAGGTAACGATGCGGGATCCTTCATCGTGGTGCTTTCCGGAAGTGAACGTGTCTTCATCGACGGACAACAGCTCCAACGCGGCCAGGAGAACGACTACGTGATCGACTACAACACCGCAGAAGTGGTGTTCACTGCGCGCCGCATGATCACCAAGGACCGCCGGATCGTGGTGGAGTTCCAGTACAGCGATAAGAACTACGCACGTTCGTTGTTGCGCTTCGACGACACCTACGAAAAAGGAAAGGGTACCGTACGCCTGCACCTCTATAGTGAGCAGGACCACCGCAACCAACCCTTGCAGCAAGAGGTGGGTGAACTGGAGCGGACCGTGTTGGGCAATGCAGGGGATGACCCCCTCGCGGCACGGTTGCCAGGTATCGACAGCACGGGTTTCGCCACGGACCAGGTGCTCTACCTGCTCACCGACTCGCTCGGGTACGACAGTGTGTTCGTGTACAGCACGGATCCAGCGCAGGCCGTGTACCGCATCACGTTCACCGAGGTGGGTGCGGGCAATGGCGACTACGTGCTCCAGGAATTCACGCCCAATGGTCGCGTGTTCCGTTGGTCCCCCCCGGACACGCTCAATACCGTGGTAGTTCAAACAGGAACGTACGCCCCTGTCCGCTTGCTCATCGCACCGCGCGCGCAACAACTGTTCACGCTCGGATACGACCACCGCTTCTCGCAGCGCACCACCGCAACGGTCGAAGGTGCCTTCAGCAACAACGACAACAACACCTTCAGTGCGCTCAATGAGAACGACGATGCCGGCTTCGGCTTCATGACACGTCTTGCGCACACCATCCCCATCAGTGCGCGCGATACCTCGCTGCAACTGTTGCTCGGTGGCGATGCGGAGACCGTCTCCAAGAACTTTAGGTTCGTAGAGCGCTATCGTGCGGTGGAGTTCGAGCGCAACTGGAACGCGATAGGGGCGGACCTCGTGGGGGATCAGTTGCTCGCGGGCGTCAACATGGGCGTGAGCGGAAGGAAGCTCGGTCGCGTGATGTACGGCCTGAACACCTTCCAGGTCACGGACAAGTACACCGGGTGGAAGCAGGACCTGCTGAGCGACCTGCATTTCGGTCGCGCTGATGTGACCGGGACTGCGAGTTGGTTGAACGGCACGGAGCCCAGGCAGAGTGATTTCCTCCGACACAAAGCACAAGCCCGTTACCGGTTGAAGCCCTTCAGCTTCGGTATACGTGACGAGCATGAGCGCAATCTCTATGAAGTGGACAGCCTCCCAGGGCTGCAGACCGGATCCTACGAGTTCTACGACTGGGAACTCTTCGTGCAAAGCCCGGACAGTGCACGTACGAAGTGGCGTGCGAGCGGCGGGCAACGGCGTGATCGAGCACTTCGCGAAGGGCGACTTACCACAAGCACGCTCGCCACCGCCTATGCCTTGAACCTGGACCTGGCAAGCAACCCGCGCAACCGGCTCAGCACCACCTTCACCTACCGCCAGCTGGAGATCTATGACAGTACCCTCACGGTGCAGAAGCCGGAGAACACCTACCTCACGCGTATCGACTACGACCTCTCCTTGTGGAAGGGCTTCGCCGTCATCGACCTGTTCAATGAGTTCGGAAGTGGGCTCGAACAGCGGCGCGAGTACATCTATTTGGAAGTACCCGCAGGACAGGGCCTTTACATCTGGAATGATTACAACGGGGATGGCATCAAGGACCTCAACGAATTCGAACTCGCCAACTTCAGTTACGAGGCCAATTACCTGCGCGTGTTCGTGCCCAGCAATACCTATGTGCGCACCTTCAGCAATCAATCCAGTGCATCGCTCGACCTGCGACCGGCGGTGCGCTGGGCCGATGCGGATGGCGTGAAGAAGTTCATCGCCAAGTTCAGCGATCTGGCCAGCTTGCGTGTGGACCGCAAGACCGGTGCAAGTGACGTGCTCATCGCGCTCAACCCCTTTGCGCCGGAAACCGCGGACACCAACCTGCGCGCCTACACTTCCTCCGCCAGGAACACCTTCTTCTACGACCGTACCAGCCGCACATGGAGCATGGACCATAGCTGGCAGAACGATCGCTCGCGCAGTCTCCTGCTGAACGGATATGAGTCACGTTCCCGGCTCTTCAACACGGTGCGCGTGCGATGGAACACCACTCGCCAATGGACCCTGGACGTGGAGGGGGAGCGCGGTCGTGTGGCAAATGCTTCAGATCTGCTCAGCGGACGCACATGGTCGATAGAACAACAGGGTTTGAAACCGCGTGTGACCCTGCAACCGAACACCGCCTTGCGTGCGATCGTGTCCTTCAAGTACACCGAGAAGAAGAACCGTGAAGAGTTCGGCGGCGAGCAGGTGCTCATGCAGGACCTCGGTTGTGAATTTCGCTACAACACGGCAGGCAAAGGGAGCATCCTCCTGACCGCGAACCTCGTCGATATCACCTTCGACGGAGAAACGAACTCATCGCTGGGCAACGAACTGCTCGGGGGGCTGAAGCCAGGCACCAACGCCACATGGAGCGTGGGCATACAACGCAACCTGAGCAACAACCTGCAGGTGGATCTTACCTACAACGGGCGGCGCAGCGAAGGCGTGCCGGTGGTGCACGTGGGCGGTGCCCAAGTACGCGCGTTCTTCTGAAGACCTTACTTCAGGTCGAACTTGACCGTGGAAACGAGGGCCCCCGATTCATAGACTTCCACGATGTACTGGCCCGTGCGCAATTCCTCGCCACCGGTCCAGAAAATGCAGACATCCACCGCCTGGTTCTGGTAGTTCACCTCGCGCTTGGCGCTGTACTCCCCTTCCACGCCATTGAACGAAAAGCGGTTGTTGCCATCGCCCGCAAGCAGCACCTTCCCATCGGGACTGATCACGCGCATGTAAAGCGTTTTGTCCCCGGGGTCCGTGACGTTGTTCACGCCAAGGGTGAAGCAGCACTTCACCATCTCGGCCTTCTTCGCGCGGTCGGTGTCCACCTGTTTGCCGTTGCTGCGCATGAAGAGGCCCCCTGCCAGTATGGCCGTGGTGTGCAGCACTGCGCCTTTGGCGATCCTTCCCTGCAATGCTTCCTTCTCGGTGGTCAGGGCATCTTTCTGCCCGGTGACCACGCCAAGTTCCTGCGTGAGCCCAACGTTCTGCGCGGTGAGCGCCTGGTTCGCCTGGTTCAGCGAATCGATCTGGTGAACGTAGTTCTTCATGATCGAGCGCAACGTCTCAGCCTCCTTCTTGGCCTTCGCCAGGTCATAGCCGCCACGCTTCACCTTGGTCATCAACTCCTCGATCTGCTGCTTCTGCAGTTCCATCTCCGAAGTGAGTTGGTCGTTCTCGGTCTTCAGCGTATCGTAGCTCGATAGCATGTTCTCCAACATCAACGTCACATCCTCCTTTTGGGTGGTGAGCGTGGCCACCTGTTGCTGGGTCTGCTCCACTTCCTCGCCGCGCTGCATGAGCATCCACAGCATCACCACGTTACTGATGAGCAGGAGCACCACGAGCAGCAGGAGCCCGGTGCTGGAGCGGTTCTTCTTCTCGGCGGTCGGTTGCTGGTCCATGGGGGGATGAGGAGCGAATGGATATCGCGGCTAAATTACGGGACCCTCAAGGGGCCTTGTAGGATCAACGTCCCGCTTTTCAACAAAGTATTGAACCCGCGCACAGCAACGGCAACACGATGGATCAGCGACTTCGCGGCGCTGTTCGTGCCACGGCGTTGTGCCGGTTGTGACACCACCCTGCTCCGTTTCGAAGAATGCCTCTGTCTCGGATGTGAGGAGGAACTGCCCCGTACTCGCTTCCATGAGGATCCCGCGAACCGGGTGGAACAACTTTTCTGGGGCAAGGTGCAGTTGGAAGCAGCCAGTGCACTCTTGCACTTCGCGCGTACCGGCATGGTGCAACACATGCTGCACCGGGTAAAGTACCAGCAGGATAGCGAAACCGGCTTGTTCCTGGGGAAACTCATGGGTGAAGAGTTGAAGGCCAGTCCGCGCTTCGCAACGGTGGATACGCTGCTCGCCGTGCCGCTGCATCACAAGAAAGAGCGCGTGCGCGGCTACAACCAGGCCCAGTTGCTCGTGGACGGAATCCGCGAGGTATGGCCGCTTCCATCCGTTGGGAAGGAATTGATGCGGGTTGTGCGCACACCCACCCAAACCAAACGGGGCCGATTGGATCGCTGGCTCAACGTGAAGGAGGCCTTCCACCTGCCTGATCCCGAAGCCTTGCGCGGAAAGCACGTGCTCATCGTCGATGACGTAGTGACCACGGGTGCGACGATCGAAGGATGCGTGCATGCCCTGCGCGCTGTGCCGGACCTGCGCGTGAGCCTCTTTACCGCAGCCTGCGCATAGCCGGGATCCCGGCCGCATTGATGTGCAGAGCCGGGGTACCTTCGGCGCCGCAATGGAACAACGCACCCTTTCCGTGGACAGCAAGGACCGCGTGGCGATCTACACCTCGCTTGGTCCGCAGCTACGCGAACTGCTCGCCGAAGAGCGCGACCTGATCGCAGCCATGGCCAATTTCAGCGCACTGCTGAAAGAGTCGTTCGGTTGGCATTGGATCGGTTTCTATCGTGTGGTCGGTGCGGAGCTCGTGCTCGGACCCTTCCAAGGTCCCGTGGCATGTGTTCGCATCGGTTATGGCAAAGGCGTCTGTGGCATGGCGTGGCAGGAAGAGAAGACCCTGGTGGTGCCCGACGTGGACAAGTTCCCCGGCCATATCGCATGCAGTCCGCATTCGCGATCGGAGATCGTGGTGCCCGTGCGCGCTCGTGACGGCCACATCGCCGCCGTGCTCGACATCGACAGCAGCGAGTTGGACGACTTCACAGCGGTGGATGCGCACGCGCTCGAAGTGCTGTGCGAACAACTACAACCGCTCTTCGAATGAAGGGGAAGGCCGGTGCGCTCCTGCTCATCGCACTGCTGGCCGCTTGCGCCCAAGTGCGCGAGATCACAGGCGGCGACAAGGATGAAAAGGGTCCGCTGTTGGAGAGCGCGGAGCCACCGAACTACAGCGCGCGCTTCACCGGTGATCGCATCTTGCTCCACTTCGATGAGCGCGTACAAGTGGAACGCGTACGTGAGCGTTTGTTGATCTCGCCCCCCTTGGACGAGATCCCCACGGTGCGTGTGGTGCGAGCAAATGATGTGGAGATCCAGCTCCATGCTCCGCTTCGTGCGAACACCACCTACACCTTCAGCATGGGCGAAGTGGTGAAGGATCTCACGGAAGGAAATTTCGCGGCGGGCATGGACTACGTGCTCAGCACCGGCGATGCACTGGACAGCCTGCAGATAGCTGGCATGGTGACGCACGCGTTCAAGGGTGAAGCACAGAAGGACGTGCTCGTGATGTTGTACCCTGCGAACGACACAGCAGACTTCAAGCAAAGCCGTCCGACCTATGCCACCCGAACCAATGCGGAGGGACACTTCCTATTGCAGCACCTGCGCGAAGGGAGCTACCGCGTGCGGGCACTGCGCGACCAGAACGCCAACTACCGCTACGACCTGCCGAACGAGGAGATCGCTTTCGTTGAGCGGACGGTGGAAGCGAAGCTGATCGACAGCAGCTACAAACAGATCGAGCTTCGACTGTTCCAGGAAACAAGTCCGGTTCAAAGTGTACGCGAAGCGATCGTCGAGGCCGATGGTGCATGGCGGATCGTGTTCTCTCGTCCCGCTGAACGAATTGTTTTGCGCGATCTGGAGCGCACCGGTGGCTCGCTCGTTTGGGAACCGGAATGGAGCACCACGCGGGATACTGTGCTTCTTTGGCCATCGGACACCACTGCGCTCGGTGATGGGCGGTACATGATAGAGACGGAAGAAGGAACGCTGGACACCTTGCGTTACCGTGCGATCAAAAAGATGCCTTTCTACACGGGGCTCGTTGCGCACATGCAGGAAGAAGCGGCCGGGCTGGTGGTCCACATCGAGGCACAGCGACCGATCGCGTCGTTCGATCCTGCGCGTTTCGTCCTGGAACAGGACTCTACCACGGTCCCTTTCTTACTGGAGCGCGATACTGTGGATCGAAGACACTTGGTCCTTAGACCCGAACTGGCACCGGGCGCGAACGCAACGCTGATGATCCTGCCCAAAGCAGTGCGGGACATCTACTCCGGTTCCAATGACACCTTGAAGGTCGGCATCGGTCGTGCAGCGGAACAACGTACCGGCACCTTGCGCGTAACGCTGGAAATGCCGACCGCTTCTTCCGCAACGCTGTTGATCCAATTGCTCGACGGCCAAGGACATTTGGTGCGCGAGGCGCCTGCGAACACCGCGAATACGGTGAAATGGGAGCGCCTCACCCCGGGGAATCACACACTGCGCATGATCGAGGACGCCAACGGCAACGGACGTTGGGATACCGGTAACTGGTCCACAGGCCTACAGCCGGAAATGGTCTGGCACCACCGTGAGGTCTTGAACGTGCGTGCGGCCTGGGACTTGGGGATCACCTGGAAGGTGGCAAGACCCTGAACACATCGTCCGGAAGCGGTCTTCCATCCCCCTGAACCTTGCCTTGGCCGATGGCGTAGAACGGCCGCCACCACCCCTGCTCTTCGGTGGAGATGTATGCCGCATAGCCCTTTCCCGCACCCCGGGACCGTCCGATCCACATGGGCGTTCACATTGGTCCTTTGGACCTTGCTGAGCGTTCCCGTGCTGGCGCAAAACCCACAGCAACTGCCCTCCCGGGGCACGCGCTTCTGGGCTGGCTACATGCAGAACGGTTTCGCTGCGCAGAGCTTGAAAGTGCACATCGCCTCCACCGTGGCGACCAATGGTACCATCAGCATTCCCGGTGGTGGTTGGAGCACCAACTTCACCGTTGGGGCGAACGCGGTCGCCGTGGTGGATGTACCGAATTCCGCAGAGAACAGCGGGACCGAAGCCGTGCTGAACAAAGGCGTGCTGGTACAGAGCCAGGACAGTGTGAACGTCTTCATCAGCAGCTACCAGAACTACACGACCGACCTCAGCCAGGTCCTGCCCGAACCTTCTCTGGGAACCGTGTACCGCGTGGACAGCTACCACGGCATGCCCAACTTCAACAACCTGCACAAGAGCGAAATGCTCGTGCTTGCCACGCAGGATGGAACGCAGGTGCGGATCACTCCTACGGCGAACACCGCCGGTGGTCATGCTGCAGGTGTGCCCTTCGTTGTGGACCTTGACGAAGGACAGACCTACCAGATCCAGGCGGCTACGGACATCTTGGACCTCACCGGTACGCTCGTGGAAGCCACCGATCAAAGCGGACCCTGCCGACCATTCGCAGTGTTCGGCGGAGCCATGTGCGCCACCGCCCCGGGATCCTGCTCCGCATGCGACCACATCTTCGATCAACTACTTCCCATCACGGCATGGGGAACGCGCTATTACACGGTCCCCATCAACGGCGTTAGCGGTTCCACCTATCGTGTGATGGCACACCAGAACAATACCAGCATCACCATCAGTGGTGGAGCGCCCATCGTTCTCAACTCCGGCCAGGTGCATGAAGCCAACACGGTAAGCACACCCGTGTGCATCGATGCCAACAAACCGGTGAGCGTGGTGCAAGTGATGGAGGGATACAGCTGCGTGGGAAACGGTGATCCATCCATGCTCGTGCTTTCGCCTGCGGGTCGCACGTCCAAGCGCGCATCCTTCCATTCGGCGAGCACCACGCAGATCAACCAGCACAGCGTGAGCGTGGTGATGGAAACCGCCGCCACGTCGCAACTCTTCCTCGACGGGGCACCTGTGAACGCAGCGCTCTTCCAGCCGTACGGTGCTTGCTCCGATCGCTCGTATGCGAAGATCCCTTTGTCACAAGGCGTGCATCGCTTACAATCGGCCAGTGGGTTCCAAGCCTATTCCTTCGGGATCGGCTTCGGCGAGAGCTACGCTACTTCCGCCAATGACATCGGCGCACCGCACGTACAGAACGACTCCACCGTGTGTGGCGGAACCCCGGTCACGCTTAACAGCAGTGTACCCTTGAACAACGCCTACTGGGTAGCGGTGAGCGATCCTAACACCGTGCTCGGAACGGGCAATACCATCACTGTGGTACCTCCGGGCAGCGAGAGCTATACCGTTACCGGAGAATTACCGGTCAGCGGCTGTCCACGCTCGTTCACCTATCACGTTGGCATTCCCCTGCCACCGGGCATCGAACCATCGGCGAACGGCGGTGCGACGATCAATGTGTGCCAGTATCAACCCGTGCAACTCGATCTATCTCCATCGCCGGACCCCAACTGGTTCGAGATCAACTGGACACCATCGGTCTCGCTGAGCGATGCGACCATCGCCAACCCCTCGGCCTCTCCGACGGCCTCCACCTGGTACCATGTGGAAGTAGTGAGCCCGAACGGTTGCGGCAGTTTGCAGGACAGCATCCTCGTGCAAGTACAGCCAGGTGCGATCGTGGAATTGGACGCGACCGTTCAGCCGGCCGTGATCTGCGCGGGCAACACCACCAACCTCAGTAGCCAGGTGCTACGTGCCATCGCACAAGATGACCTGGAGGCCACCACTGGGAGCATGTGGACGGCGATCCAAGGTGGCAGCATCAGCAACGCGTGCGGAAGTATCGGAGCGGGCGCGCTCTACTTCAACGGCAATGGCCAGCGCTATGCGCAAACGGTCGGATCGAACACAACCGGCGGTGGGCATATCCACTTCCAACTCAAAATAGCCACCGGCTCGGTGCCCTGCGATGATGCCGACGCGGGCGAACATGTAGTGCTCGAGTACAGCACGAACAACGGTTTGAACTGGAACACACTGGCGACCTTCAACGAAAACGGCTATCCGGAATTCACACCGATGGATGTGCCCATAAGCGCTCCGGCACAATCGTCCAACACGATGTTCCGCTTCCGTCAATCGTCCAACTCCGGGGCGGGTCAGGACAACTGGAGCCTTGATGCGGTGCTGATCGGCCGCTATGACAACAGCTACGCGAGCTATGCATGGTCGCAGCCGGGTACGTTGAACGACGCGTCGAGCCCAAGCCCGATCGCCACGCCCACAACGAGTGGATGGTACGTGCTCAACGCGATCGATCCTGTTGGTGGTTGCTCCTACACCGATAGTGTGTTCGTGCAGGTGGACCCCGCCTTCGACCTGAGCATAACGCCCGACATGACCTTGTGCTCCATCGCCGGAACACAACTGCAAGCCACGCCAACTCGGGCGCTGGGATCATCTACACCTGGACACCGAACGATGGCTCGCTGAGTTCTACCAGCATCGCGAACCCGATCGCTACACCGAACGTCACGACCACGTACGAGGTAACGCGGTGAACGCTTCAGGGTGCACGGCGACCGAAGACGTCACCATCACCGTCGGCCAGCTCTTCAGCCTGAACGTGAACACGAGCAGCGATACGCTTTGCCAGGGACAGAACGCGCAATTGAACGCGGTTGTCGGCGGTGGTAGCGGCCTCACCTACGCTTGGACGGGGGCTGGACTGAACAACAGCACGATCGCCAACCCGATCGCTACACCAACACAAACGACCACCTACAACTGTACCGTCACACATACCGCCAGCGGTTGCCAGCTCACCCAGAGCATCACGATCGTGGTGAACACCGGCTATACCGCCAACGCGGGTGCCGACCAGACGGTATGCAGTGCGTTGGGACTTCAGCTCGGTGTGCAGCACAATGTTCCAAACCCGCACTATGCGTGGACGCCAGCGGCGAACTTGAATTCAAGCGTGATAGCTGCACCCACCATCACGAATGATGTGACAGCGACCTACACTATCACGGTCAGCGATGCGCGAGGCTGCTCGGTGAGCGACCAAGTGACGATCACGCGCGCTTTCGCCAGCACTCCTACCACGCAAAGCGTGGCTGCTTGTGCGAACGTGCCGCCCACATTGACCGCACCAGCGCCAGGCGTGAGCTATGCATGGAACACCGGCGCTAGCACTGCGTCCATCGTGCCGACCGCGAGCGGCCCTCATACTGTCACCATCACAGACGGTCAAGGTTGCCAGGCCATCACCACGTTCAACGTCACCTTGCACGCACTACCGGTGGTTAACCTCGGGAACGACATCGCACTCTGTGGCGCAACGAACCAGGTGCTCGACGCGGGCAATGCAGGAAGCAATTTCCTCTGGAGCACGAACGCGACAACACAGACGATCAATGCAAGTACGAGCGGTGTCTACAGCGTTACGGTGACCAATGCGAACAATTGCAGCGCGAGCGATGCGGTGAACGTGCAGTTCAACGCCATGCCCGTCGATGCCTTGCAGGACGTTACGACCTGCATCAGTTCGCTACCGACCTTGAACGCAGGCAATCCAGGCAGTACGTTCCTGTGGAGCACGAACGCCACTTCGCAGAGCATAACACCCACTGCGAGCGGCACCTACTCTGTTCAAGTGACCACCGCGCAGAACTGCGTTGGCACCTTCGATGCGGTCGTGACGCTGGCTCCGCTGGTTGCGGTATCGCTCGGAAACGATACGAGCATCTGTCAAGGCCAAAGCCTCACGCTTGATGCAGGCACGCCGGGCTCCACCTACTTGTGGAACACGAACGCGACCACGCAGACGATCAACGTGAGCGCGAACGGCACCTACAGCGTGACCGTGAGCAATGGGTGGTGTACTGCGAGCGATGTCATCAATGTGACGGTGGTTCCCGGGCCGGTCGATGTACTCGCGAACAGCACCCGTTGCAGTGGCGAGACCGTGACCCTTGACGCAGGCAACGTGGGTTGCTCCTATCTGTGGAACACCAACGCGACAAGCCAGACCATCACCGTAAGCAGCGGTTCCACCTACAGCGTGACCGTAACGAACCAAGCTGGATGCTCCGGCACCTTCGACGCCGACGTGGCCTTCGTTGCGCCGCCTAGCGTGAACCTCGGCGTGGACACTGTGCTCTGCGAAGGGCGAGTGCTGACGGTGGATGCGGGCAACACCGGGTCCACCTACCAGTGGAGCACCGGATCAAATGCACAGACCATCGGCATCGGCCAACCGGGCACGTACAGCGTTACCGTGAACAACGGCTACTGCTCGCGCAATGATGACATCACCGTGCTATTCAATCCTTCGCCCGCGCGCATGGCGGTGAACGAGTTCCACACCTGCCTGGACGACGAGCCGAAGTATGTGGTGATCGACGCGGGCAATGCGGGGTCGCAGCATTCTTGGAGCACAGGCGAAACAACGCAGGTGATCATGGCCAGCGCCTACGGGTGGTACTATGTGCATGTCACGAACGCTTACGACTGTACCGCCCAGGATTCGGCTCGTGTGATCGAGTACTGCCCCGCCACCATCTTCATCCCCAACACGTTCACGCCGAACGGCGATGGCGTGAACGACTTCTTCGTGCCGGTAGGCAAGAGCATCGCCAGTATGCGCTTGATGATCTTCGATCGCTGGGGTGAGCTGCTTTTCGAAAGCGATGACCTGAACACTGGATGGGACGGCACCTACCAAGGCGAATACGTGAAGAACGACATGTACGTCTGGCGCATCGCCTACAAGCTCTTTACCGACAAGGACGGCGAGACGAGCTTCGAGAAGAACGAGATGGGGAACGTACAGGTGTTGCGCTAACGCCGCCTCATAGCTTCAGCGAAAAATCATCGGCGTCGAGCGCCACGGGGAACTTCGCGCGGAAGTCCTGCAATGAAGCACGGTCCAAAACAATGGTCGCTGTTCCTTCTTGTGAAGGATCGACCTGTCCGATCACTGCACCACGTGGATCGACCACGACGGAATCACCGGAGTAGTGGATGCCCTTGGCGTCCATACCAACACGGTTCAGGCCCGCTACATAGCATTGGTTCTCGATAGCGCGCGCGATCAACAACTGGCTCCACGGGTAACGCCGCGCTTCGGGCCAGTTGGCCACGTAGAGGATCGCATCGTAGTCGGCTCGGTTGCGCGCAAAGACCGGGAAGCGCAGATCGAAGCACACTTGCAGCAGGATGCGCCATCCGCGCCATTCCACGACGACACGTTCGGTTCCCGGCGCATAGTGCTCGTTCTCGTTCGCGAAGCGGAAGAGGTGGCGCTTGTCATACACCGTGACCTGTCCATCGGGCTGAACGAAAAGCCCCGGTTGAAGTACTTGCCGCCGCCGTGATGATGGCGCTGCCATAGAGCGCGGCGTCAGGCCGCCGCTTGTTCGCGCATCCATTGCACCGTGGCACCCTCCATCGTCTCCGCCAGATCCGCGCTACGCATGCTGAAGCCGGTGGTGAACATCTCCGGCAGCACGATCAGGTCGGTCGTGCCCTTCAGCGCGGCGAGTTTCTGGCCGAACATCGCGCGGTTCGCAGCTGCATCCTCCCAATGGAGCATGCTCTGCACAAGTGTCACTCTCAGATCCGGCATAGCTTCTCGATGGCTGCGTCCAAGGTAGCGTCCTGTTTGGCGAAGCAAAAGCGCAGCAGGCGCTGGTCGGTCGGTGGCTGCTTGTAGAAGGGAGACAGCGGTATGGTGGCCACACCGATCTCACGCGCCACACGCTGCGCGAAGGTCATGTCGTCCTCCTGGCTGATCGCACTGTAGTCCGCCGTTTGGAAGTAGGAGCCCTCGCAGGGCAACAACTTGAACCTCGACTTCGCCATGCCCTTCGCGAAGCGGTCGCGCTTGGCTTGGTAGAAGGATGGCACGTTCTCGTAGTTCGCTGGCTCCTTCATGTAGGCCGCCAGTGCATGTTGGATGGGCGTGTTCGCGCTGAAGACGTTGAACTGATGCACCTTTCGGAACTCGGCCATCAGCTCCTTCGGCGCAAGGGCATAGCCCATCTTCCAGCCGGTGGTGTGGAAGACCTTGCCGAAGCTGAAGATCACGAAGGCGCGTTCGCGCAGTTCCGGATAGTTGATCGCGGAAGCGTGCGGCTCGCCATCGAAGACCAGATGCTCATAGACCTCATCGCTGAGCAGGATGATGTCCGTGCCACGCAGCATGGTTGCGATGCGTCTCATATCGGCATCACGCAGGATCGTACCCGCCGGGTTGTGCGGCGTGTTGATCATCAGCATGCGCGTCTTCGGCGTGATTGCCTGCTTGACCGCATCCGCATCGAACTTCATGTCGTTGCCTAGTCGTACATGCACGGGCTTGCCGCCGAACAACTCCACCGTAGGTGAATAGCAATCGTAGGCCGGATCCACGATGATCACCTCATCACCCGGATGCACCACCGCGCCAATGGCCGTGAAGATGGCCTGCGTGCCACCGGACGCCACGGTGACTTCCGTATCGGGATCATAGCTGAAGCCATAAAGCCGTTCCACCTTGCTGCTGATCGCTTCGCGCAGCGCTGGTAGGCCAGGCATCGGCGCGTATTGGTTGTGCCCGGCTTTCATCGCCGCGTTGACCAAGTCGCTCAACTTCTCGTCGATCGGGAAATCCGGAAAACCTTGGCTGAGGTTGATGGCGCCGCACTCGGCCGCCAGCTTGCTCATCACCGTGAAAATGGTGGTGCCGACGTGGGGGAGCTTGCTGCGCAAAGGCGATCGGATCATGGTGGAGGACATGCGCACCGAAGCTAGCGACGTTGTGCTGACCGAAGTTCTATACCACGCCCGTCAACATCGGGCAGGAGGCACCCCGAAGCACTCGCTCCGTTGTACTTCCGCGCAAGGCGTCCAGGAAGCCATCGTGCCCTTTCGTGGCCATGACGATCAGGTCGGCCTTGATCTCCTTTTCAACCGCAAGGATCGTTTCCACGATGTCGCCTTCGCGCGCGATACGATCCCATTTCCAGCCGTCCTGGACGGGCAACGGGAGTAGGCATGTCCGCTGCACCTACATAAAGCAGGGTGAATTCCATTTCGCCTGAACCAAGGTGACGTGATACGAGCGTTGCCGCTCGCACGGCTTGTGCAGGATCCGGGTCGGATGCGATGGGGAGTAGGATGCGGCGCAGACCGACCGCTCCCGTCTTCGGATGCACGAACCCGGGGCATTGTGACGGTACTAACAAGGTCGCCTCCCCGACAGCGCGCACCAGTGGCTCTGCCACCTTTTGTTTCAACCAAGCCATGCGCCCCGCGTCTTGATGGGTGGCCAGGACCACCAGGTCCGTGGGATGATCCTCGAGGTACTCTTTGCAGGCCTTCAACGGGTCACCGGCCCCGACCATCAGCTTCCTGATCAGGATGCCAAGGGTCAGGAATTCTTCCGTGTCGTTCTCGTCCTTCAACAGCCCCCACCTCTTCAACGTTCTCCGGACCTGTGGCATCTCGTCCCAAGACTCCGTATCCGATCCTACATGAAGGATGGTCAACGAGGCGCGCGCTTCGACCGCAAGTCGAAGGGCATGGTGAAAAGCTACCTCGCTGGACCTTGAAAGATCCGTGGGATGGAAGATGCGCTTGATGGCGTGCTCGGTGCTCATGGAGGCCAAGTTCGTGCGTCAGGAGGATCGCCGAAATGCCATCCGTCAGCTGGCTGGCCTGATCGCACGACGCTCACTGGGGTAGAGCGGGTTTCTGGAGCAGGGCATCGAAGAACCTCCGCCCCGAAGCAGCGCTGATTCTGTTGAGGCAGCAGGCGCGCGACTGGCAGACAGGTACCGCTGGAAACTCATCAATACGTGTGCCTCACTCCTTCGTCACCGTCGCCGCCAAGTACTCCCGGTTCAACCGCGCGATGTGCTCCAGGCTGATGTTCTTCGGGCACTCGATCTCGCAAGCACCGGTGTTGCTGCAATTGCCAAAGCCCTCCTTGTCCATCTGCTCCACCATGGCCAGCGCACGGCGCTTGCGCTCGGGCTTGCCTTGAGGCAATAGCGAGAGCTGCGAGACTTTCGCCGCCGTGAACAACATCGCGGAGCCGTTCGGGCAGGTGGCCACGCACGCACCGCAGCCGATGCACGTTGCTGCATCGAAGGCCTTGTCGGCATCATCCTTCGGGATGGGAACCGCGTTCCCGTCGACGAGATTGCCGCTGGTGTTGATGCTCACGAAACCTCCGGCCGCTTGGATGCGATCGAAGGCGCTGCGGTTCGTTGCCAGATCCTTGATGACAGGGAACGCCTGTGCACGCCAAGGCTCCACATGGATGGTATCGCCATCCTTGAAGCGGCGCATGTGCAACTGGCAGGTGGTGATGCCCTTGCCCGGGCCGTGCGCTTCGCCATTGATGAAGAGGCTGCATGATCCGCAGATGCCTTCGCGGCAGTCGTGGTCGAACGCGATCGGGTCTTCGCCCTTGCGCACGATGTCGTCGTTCAGCACATCCAGCATCTCCAGGAAGCTCATGTCCTCGGACACGTCGCTCACCGGATAGTCCTTCATCTGGCCCTTGTCGTTCGGACCGGCCTGGCGCCAGATCTTGAGATTCAGCTTCATGTTACCCATCACTTGTAGCTGCGTTGCGTCAGTTTCACTTCGTTGAACTCCAGCGCCTCCTTGTGCAGGTTCGCTTTGCCGGCATCGCCTGTCCACTCCCATGCTGCGACGTACGCGTAGTTGGCATCGTCGCGTTTAGCCTCGCCCTGCTGTGGCCCATCTGTTTCTGCGTACTCCTCGCGGAAGTGGCCCCCACAGCTTTCGTTGCGGTTAAGGGCATCCACGCACATCAGTTCGCCCAGCTCCAGAAAGTCGGCCACACGACCGGCCTTCTCCAGCTCCTGGTTGAATTCGTTGGCCTTGCCGGGAACACGCACATCGCGGTAGAACTCCTCTCGGATCTGGCGGATCTCTGCGATCGCCTCCTGCAAACCCCGCGCATTGCGCGCCATGCCGCACTTGTCCCACATCACCTTGCCGAGGCGGCGGTGGAAATCATCGACCGGCTTCGTGCCCTTGTTGTTGAGGAAGTGGTTGATGCGGTCCTTCTGCTCCTTCTCGGCAGCATCGAACTCCGGTCGCATCGTGTCGATCGGTCCGGTGCGGATGTCATCAGCGAGGTAATCGCCCACGGTGTACGGGATCACGAAGTAGCCATCGGCCAGGCCTTGCATCAGTGCGGAAGCACCGAGGCGGTTCGCGCCGTGATCGCTGAAGTTCGCTTCGCCCAAGCAGAAGAGGCCGGGCACAGTGGTCTGTAGGTTGTAATCCACCCACAGGCCGCCCATGGTGTAGTGTACGGCCGGGTAGATCTTCATCGCGTGGTCGTAGGGGTTCTCGCCGACGATGTTCTCATACATGTCGAAGAGGTTGCCGTACTTCTCGCTCACCACGGCACGACCCAGCTCGATGATCTTCTCCTTGCTCGGGTTCTCGATCTTCTTCACGTTCGCTTCGAGCTTGCCGTAGCGTTCGATCGCCGCGCTGAAGTCGAGGTACACGGCTTCGCCGGTCTTGTTCACGCCGTAGCCCGCATCGCAACGCTCTTTCGCAGCGCGGCTGGCCACGTCACGCGGCACCAGATTCCCGAAGGCAGGATAACGACGTTCGAGGTAGTAGTCGCGGTCCGCTTCCGGAATGTCGCTGCCTTTCTTCTTGCCATCGCGGATCGCCTTCGCGTCTTCCAAATTCTTCGGCACCCAAATGCGGCCGTCGTTTCGGAGCGATTCGCTCATCAGCGTGAGCTTGCTCTGGTGCGTGCCGCTCACGGGGATGCACGTCGGGTGGATCTGCGTGTAGCACGGGTTGCCGAAGTAGGCGCCGCGCTTGTGCGCCTTCCATGCCGCCGTGACGTTGCTTCCCATGGCGTTCGTGCTCAGGAAGAACACGTTGCCGTAGCCACCGGTGCACAGCAGCACCGCGTGCGCACCATGCCGCTCGATCTCGCCGGTGATCAGGTTGCGGGCGATGATGCCGCGTGCCTTGCCATCCACGATCACCACATCGAGCATCTCGTGACGATCGAACATCTGCACCGCGCCCTTGCCCACTTGGCGCATCAGCGCGCTGTACGCTCCGAGCAACAATTGCTGACCGGTCTGCCCGCGAGCATAAAAGGTGCGGCTCACCTGCACACCACCGAAACTGCGGTTGTCCAGCAATCCACCGTAGTCGCGAGCGAAGGGAACGCCTTGCGCCACGCATTGGTCGATGATGTTCGCGCTTACCTCGGCGAGGCGGTACACGTTGGCTTCGCGGGCACGGTAGTCACCGCCCTTCACGGTATCGTAGAACAGACGGTAGGTGCTGTCGCCGTCGTTCTGGTAGTTCTTGGCGGCGTTGATACCACCCTGAGCAGCGATGCTGTGCGCGCGACGGGCGCTGTCCTGGAAACAGAAGGCCTTCACGTTGTAGCCCATCTCCGCGAGCGATGCGGCGGCTGCACCACCGGCGAGGCCCGTGCCCACCACGATGATGTCGATGCGGCGCTTGTTCGCGGGAGCGACGATGCGGATGTGCCCCTTGTGATCGGTCCACTTCTTATCGATGGGGCCGGGAGGGATCTTGCTGTCGAGTTTCACTGACATGGTCGAGGAGTTCTGAAGAGCTTCGAGCCGCGAGCCACTAGCCACGAGCTTGCCCCGGACAAGCTCGTGGCTAATGGCTGGAAGCTCGCGGCTCAATTTCATTGGATCCAACCGAAGTACATGCTCACCGGCATCGAGGCGAAGAGCGCGGAGATGACGATGCTGAAACCGGCACCCACCATCTTGATGATCGGGGTGTAGCGCTTGTGGTTGATGCCGACACTTTGGAAGGCGCTTTGGAAACCGTGCAGCAGGTGCCAGAACAAGCTGAAACAACCCAGCACGTAGAGCACCACGGGAACGGGGCTCGCGAAGACCTCCACCATCTCGATGTAGAGGTTGTCGTGGCCCGGCATGCCTTCGATCTCGCGCAAGCCGGTGATGCGGCTCTTCACCCAAAAGTGCCACAAGTGCATGATGAGGAAAAGCAACAGGAGGGTGCCGAGGATGCCCATGCTCGCACTGTACCAACTGCGGTTCGCGCTGCCCTTCTCCATGGCGTACTTCACCGGACGCGCTGCGCGGTTCTGGCTCCAGAGCATCAAACCGTCCACGATATGCAGGATGAGGCCCGCAAAAAGCACGAACTCCATCGCGCGGATGAGCGGGTTGGTGCCCATGAAGTGGGCCGCTTCGTTGAACGTGACGCCCCCGTCATTGAAGAAGATCATCGCGTTCACCGTGGCGTGGACCACCAGAAAGCTGATAAGGAAAAGGCCCGTGAGGGCCATCCAGTACTTCTTGACGAGGGAGGAACCGAAGAGTCCTTGACGGGCCATGCTGATGCGTTGGGAACGGCCGCAAACTTACGGGCGCGGCCGTTGGCGATGAAGCAAGTAGCCAACGCCCATCTGTTTGGAATTGTTCCACATGAGCAGCCGCTCGTGTCCTCCCCTGCGGGCGCGGACTAGGACAGCGGATAGGCCTTCCTCGTGCGAGCGATCGACTTCTTCAGCATGAGCTTCAGCACCTTCAGGTCGATGTCGGCCAACTTCTTCACATACAAGCAGCCCTTGGTTGCCCTGTACTTGCCCAGCTTGGCAAGCAGCTCCGGCTCCTGCGCTTCTGCGCCGAGGTAGATCACGAGCTCCGGCTTGCGCGGACTGAAGGCCGCCAAGGGTGCACTGCCCGAATGACCGCTCGCATACGTGTAGTGGTAGGTGCCGTAGCCCACGATCGTTGGCCCGTACATGTGCGGTTCCTCGCCGGTGAGTTCGTGCATCAAGTTCATCAGCGTGCGGCAATCGTCGCGCACTTCCTCCTTCGGCTGCTTGTCGATGAAGGCATCCACGCTGGCGGCGGTAGCGTGGGTTTTGTTGGGCTTGGATGCCATGTCTCTCGGTTCGATGCGGCCTGCTCAGAACTGCCTGTCCACTTCGAAGTATTCCACCTTTGCCATGAAGGGGAAGTAAGGCAGGCCTTCAATCAGCGCACGCAGTCGGTCACCGTCCACGCCACTGAAGAGGAGGAAGGCCCCGTGCGGTTCGTGGTGATGAAGAAGCTCTCGAGGATCCCCTGCTCTTTCCAGTCATTGATGAACTGCATCTCCGCCTTCTGCAACTCGGGGTTTGCCTTGATCTTCTCCATGCCTTCCGGGGAGAGGGCGATCGATACCAGCGTTTGTTTCATGGTTGGTTATTACTGCGGCAATTTTAGGGAACGCTGATGGTTGGCAGCATTTGGAATTCGACCCTGCGCTCTCAGACTGGCTATCGCGGACTAGTTCCACATCCGGGCGCATTCCGCGTGAGCGATCGCAGCGACACCCCGCAGGGCGGAAGTACGCCCGAGGAGTAAATCGGAGAGCGCGACCCCGGCGATTTGAGCCGGTGGCACGCCCATCCCTCGACTCCGCTCGGGATGACCGGTACCATCAACCTCGCCCTCGACTTTCCACAAAACTTTGAACAGGTGTGTGGTGTGAATGCAGAGGTGTAAGGTGTGAGGTGGCGCTACTTCACACTTCACCACTCACACGTCACACCTCACATTTCGCTCCCCTACATTCGCATCATGCGTTACGCCCCCCTTTCCGCCGCCACCTACCGCGAGCACCGCGCCCGTTTCCGCCAAGCCATGGAGAAAGGCGGCCTCGCCATCTTCCACAGCAACGACATCATGCCCACGAGCGCCGATGGCTCGATGCCCTTCAAGCAGGCCAGCGACATCTTCTACCTCAGCGGCATCGACCAGGAGGAGACGATCCTGCTGCTCTTCCCCGATGCGGTGGACGCGAAGGACCGCGAGATCCTCTTCGTGCGTGAGACGAGCGAACTGCTCGCGATCTGGGAAGGCGCGAAGTTCAGCCAGAAGGAGGCGACGGAGCTGAGCGGCATCGCCACGGTGCTGTGGACGAGCAGCTACGAAGCGACGATCAAGCGCTTGGTGCCGCAGTGCGAGCACCTGTACCTGAACAGCAACGAGCACCTGCGCCAGGGCAACGAGGTGGAGACGCGCGAGGAGCGCAAGAACAAGGAGACGCGCGCGCAGTTCCCGTTGCACAGCGTGAAGCGCAGCGCGCCGATCATGCACCGCATCCGCAGTCGCAAGACGAAGGAGGAGGTGGAGCAGATCCAACGCGCGATCGCGATCACGGGCAAGGCCTTCGAACGCGTGTGCGGTTTCGTGAAGCCCGGTGTGAAGGAGTATGAGATCGAAGCGGAGATCACGCACGAGTTCCTGCGCAACGGTTCGCGCGGGCATGCCTACACGCCGATCATCGCCAGCGGCTACAACGCCTGCGTGCTGCACTACATCACCAACGACCAGGTGTGCAACGACGGCGATGTGATCCTGATGGATTTCGGCTGCGAGTACGGCGGCTATGCGAGCGACCTCACGCGCTGCGTGCCGGTGAACGGCCGTTTCACGAAGCGCCAACGCGCGGTGTACGATGCGGTGCTGCGCGTGAAGAACGAGGCGACGCAATTGCTGCGCCCCGGCACCCTGCTCGCCGACTACCACAAGGAAGTGGGCAAGATCATGGAGAGCGAATTGATCGGCCTCGGGCTCATCGACAAGAACGATGTGGCGAAGCAGGATCCCGAAAAGCCGCTCTACAAGAAGTACTTCATGCACGGCACCAGCCACTTCCTCGGCCTCGATGTACACGACGTGGGCCTGTGGAACGAGATGATCCAGCCGGACATGGTCTTCACCGTGGAGCCGGGCATCTACATCCGCGAGGAGAAGCTGGGCATCCGCTTGGAGAACAACATCCTCGTAACGCGCGATGCGCCGATCGACCTGTTCGCGGACATTCCCGTGGAGGCGGATGCGGTGGAGGAGATGATGAACAGGAAGGCGGTGGTGGTATAGTTCCTTTCACCGCAGCGACCCAACGAACACAACGGGGTTCGCAACGCTCGTTGGAAGCACTTCGTTGCGCAATCTTGACGTCCGTTGCGCCGTTGTGGTGGTAATCTCGCGTACACTGCGTTACCCGATCGACCGGACCGCATTCAGCTTCCAAACACTACCACCATGTACATCCGCTCCATCGGTATCGCCGGCCTCATCATCGGCATCCTGTTCAAGACGCTGCACTGGCCGGGCGCCGGGGTCATCGTCATTGCAAGTAGCGTAGTGGTCATCGTCACGCTTTCGCTTCTGCTGTTCCGCAAGCCTGGGCCTTTGTCCATACAGCTGCAACTTCCGGGCATGCTGGTCGGCTCGGTGATCGCGGTGGTCACCGGCGGGGTGTTCAAGGTCATGCACTGGCCCGGTGCCAATATGCTGCTGCTGGTAGGCCTGTCGGTCTGCGCCCTGTGGTTCCTGCTACCGCCGATGCGCTCGCGAGCAACGACCAACTAGGTGGATACGAAAGCACGAAGCCCTTCGATCGATCGAAGGGCTTCGTGCCAGCAGGACTTCTCTCCTACTCTTTCACTACCCTGCCCGTGAAGCGCGCACGCGCTGTCACTGCTTCGCAGGTATAGATCCCTTTGGCAAGCAAGCTGATCTCGATGTCGTTCATACCCGGTACCACGCGCTGACGAAGAACGATGCGTCCGATCGCATCGCGCAGGGTGAGGATACCGCCAATGAGATCGCTCGGAGCATCGAAGCGCACTTGCTCCGCCGCCGGAGAAGGGAAGAGCGTCAAGCGACCGAACGCGGGTTGATCGGGAACGCCGAGGAAGGGATAGTCCACGCATTGGCCGTGGAAACCATCCACTTCGGACACGTTCCAAATGGGCAATGTGTTCGCGAATGCGCTGACGGAATCAACGCGCGCTTGCAGCGCCGCCACGCTTGCCAATGCACCACCGCTGGCTGCTCGCGCATACACGTATGCGAAGACCAGGTCCATGTGTTGGCCAGGCACAAGAGTGAACGCGCCCATGCTCATCAAGCCGCGCCGATCGGGGAGCACTTGTTGCACTTCGCTCCATGGACCTTGGATGGCACCACCGGTTCCCGCTCCAACGGGATCGCCGGAACCAGGGAACATGAACGCACATGCGAGCGCGTTCGGGTCGGGATTGTAGCCCACACCGCCGTAGCTCATCGTTACACCATCCTTCCAGATCCCCCGCAGGTAATTGTAGTGGTCACCTTCGGTGTTCGGGTCGTTGCAGCAATTCAGGGTGGCCTCGCGGTTGAAATACATGAAATGGGCAAGACCGAACCGCTCGTTGTCGACGATAGCATCACCGAAGCCATGCCCGTTCCAATTGGGAAGTTCGTTCGATGCGGGATCGTCCTCGGCGTTCGCATCCATCAAGGGTCCCTTCAGGAGCACCATCCCGAAGGCAGGAGGTTGTGTACCGTAACCACCAGCCCCCAGACACCCTTCATCATTATCGTCCCAGTTGTACGCGTATGCCAGGTTGCGCGAGGGATCGCATCCGATGAAATCATCGTTCGCACAACCGAGATCGAAATCATTGAAGAAGCCAAGCATGGTGTTCGTGTAGGTCTGTGTGCTCCGGTTGATGAGGTGGTAGCGCATGAAGACCGTTCCATCCAAAGCAGGCTCGTCGCTGTTGTAGGCGAAAGGCATTGCCTGGACCTCCACGCCCATGGGTTGATCACCGCTCTGCGCACTCAGGTGATCGTTGAACACATTGAAAAGCGCCTGATCACCCAGAATGCACGGTGCATCACCGCTCGCAGGCACATAGTTGCCATCCTGGTCGTAGTCGTAGAAGGGGGCGAGGTCGAGGTCATACCCAAGGGTGAACTGACCGATAGCAGGCCATTCCAGGATGGAAGCAGGGATCGTGTAGCCACCTGGAAATTCGATGGCCACATCGCAATTGGGATCACCAAGGCACTGGAAGTAGGCCAAGTGTGTGGCGATCTCCGCCCTTGTTATGCTCCACACCCTGTCATACTGGTCGGAGATGGCCTGGGTGGTCGTGCCATCCGTGGTGGTGAGCGGACCGGGATAAAAGTCCACGTCCGGATGCTGATCATAGAGGGTGCTCGAAAGACTTAGCTGCCCGCTGCTCGTTTGCCCACCAACCCACAGTCCCCCGACATACAAGGTGGTGGCCCCTCCGCCCAGTGGAACTTCAAAGTTTGCGGAGGAGGAAAGTGTATCCAGGCTCACACGGCCGTTCGCATAAAAGCGCGCACGCACATTGTTGATTTCCAGCTCTCCATACGCCTGTCCCCATGCCTGAGCAGCGTTGCACAGGAGTGCGACAAGAAAAATAGCGTAGCTGTTCCGCATAGGTAGGGCGCGGCGGATGTGACCGTTGCGGATACCAACCTAGCGTCACAGGTTCGTTGACGCGAACGGTTCACGAGGAACGCGATGTTCCATTGCGCGAACGGTCGATGTGATCGAACCGTGGATCGCCGTGAAGGAGCTATTGCTTGCTAACGACCTCGTAGGTCACCTGCACGTTGCTTGTCAACGTTGTGCTTACAACCACGATGTGGTGCATATCCCCGTCCTGGTCCTGTTGCAGAACATTGCCAACGATGGTCAGCGCCCGGTAGGTGGGCACAATGGGAGTGGAAGAGGTCAAGAGGCCTTCCGGAGTTGAAACGGTTTCACGGTGGACAATTCGCCATCGAGCACCATCAGGTAGTACTCCTCGCCTTGCAGGTCGGTGATGCGCACACGGGTCACCGGGCCCTCGACCTCGCCGGTCTTCACAATATGGCCTTGTTGGTCGCAGATGTCGAACAACGCATCCTGCGTACCGGGCTCGTAGTCGAACATCAACAAGCGCTCGAGCTGGTCGATACGCACGCGGATCTCATGGGGTTCCTGGGCCATGGCTGGTGAGTTTGTCGCCCTGAGCTTGCCGGGGGCTGACATTTCAACGGTATTCAACGGAAAGAGGTTCCCAAAAGCACCGAGCCCAGCCGACCTTTCGGCCGACCGGGCTCCACCACCAAACCAAAACAAACCCAGGAACGGGAGACTAGCTCCCTTGATCGTTGAATATCCACATGGAGGTGGATGTGCTTTGTGTGTTCATGGCAACGGAGGGGATTTGTATCGTATCGCACCACCAAGCTACCTGTGCATGAAGCGTTGCGAAAGGGACGAACGAGCAACGGCACACTTGTTCGAGCGAGCGGTGCACCCCTGTCGAACGACCGATGCGATCGAGCGCGGTTCGCGCATCATCCAGCCGCCACAATGAATGCCCTGGGGCCGACCGTTCATCGCGCGGAGCATGCCGTTGGCTGCCGCTCGCACACCGCACACGAGCGAACGGCTATCTTTTCGCCAAACCAGAACACCATGTCATGGCGTGTGTTGATCGTGGACGATGAGGCCGATGCACGGGAGAACCTGCAGCTGATGCTGGCGGAACACTGTCCCGAGGTGCAAGTGGTGGGACAAGCGGGTAGTGCACCCGAAGCGCGCGAACGGATCACCGAATTGCAGCCCAACGCGCTCTTCCTCGACATCAAGATGCCGGGCGAGGATGGGTTCGCGCTGCTCGCGTCCATCGCCGAGCTGGACCTGCCCGTGGTCTTCACAACGGCCTACGATGAGTATGCCTTGAAGGCCTTCAAACAGAACGCGCTCGACTACTTGGAAAAGCCGATCGACCATGAAGAGTTGCAGCGCGCGTCGAAAAAACTCCAGCGTGCGATCAACGAACTGGGCGGAACGCAGCCTTCGGCGATAGCCGCGTTGATGAAAGACCCCGCCTCACCATTGAGCACACGCGTCGCCGTGCCGGGACGGGATGGCCTTGTGCTGCTGAAGCACGAGGAGATCATGTACCTCGAAGCGAACGACAGCTACACCACCATCCACCTCAAGGACGGTAAGCGCTCGGTGAGCAGCAAGCACATCCGGGTGTTCGAGACCAACCTGGACCCGAAGACCTTCTTCCGCGTTCACAAGTCATACATCATCAACCTCGCGCACCTCAAGGGGTTCAATCGGGCGGAAGGCAACATGGCGGTATTGGACAACGGCACGCTCATTCCTGTTTCGCGGCGTCGCCTGCCGGATTTCTTGGGACTGATAAACACCTTCTGAGTGCAACGGATCGCGGCGTGGCGGATCGCGGCGCTGATGGCGGTGCTCGTCATCGCACACCCATCGCTCCCGCAGCAACATGCCTTCCAGCAGGTCACCTCGAAGGACGGCCTTGCTCAAAGTCAGGTCCGTACCATCGCGCAGGACGGTGAAGGCTATCTCTGGTTCGGCACGTTGGGCGGTGCAAGTCGTTTCGATGGCGAGTATTTCAGCAACCTCGCTTTGCAGGATGGATTGCCCGACGCGCAGGTAAGCGCCATGCTTCGTGCTGCGGACGGTGCGTTCTGGATGGGTGCGGGGAACTCGCTCGTGCGGATCATCGGGCGCACGTTGAGGACCGAGACCTTGCCTGCGGAAAGCAAAGGGGCGCGCATTCTCGGGCTGGCAAGGTCGGGACGGACGCGTATACATCGGCACGGATGGCGGAGGGCTCTTCGTGCGCGATGCAGGAAGGCATTCACTCGATGGTCGGCTACCCTACCGATACGGCTACGAATGTTCGGTCCTTATTGCTACTGACGGATGGAAGTCTATTGGTGGGGCTTCGCAACGGCTTGCTCCATGGCAAAGCCGGGGCCTTCCGCAGGATCCAATTGGGCGATGCGGAACCGGAACTCGTTAGTGCGCTTGCGGAGGGCCCCGACGGAAGTTGGTGGGTGGGTACGTTGGGCAGTGGGCTTTACCACATCGCGAAGGATGGCACACAAAAAGAGTACGACGAAGAGACCGGGCTCTTGCAGAACAATGTGCGCTGCCTGTTGGTGGATGATCGCGGTCGCACGTGGGTAGGCACCAAGCTCGGCGTGAACCTGATCGATGGCGAGCGCACACGCGTCTTCACCATCCACCAAGGCATGCCGAACGACAACATCCTGTGCGCTTTCCAGGATGAGGAAGGCAATATCTGGTTCGGCACCGATGGAGCCGGTGCGATCCGCTACCTAGGTGATCGTTTCGTCACCTTCACGGTGAAGGACGGCCTGTGCAGCGACTTGGTCATGAGCATCACCGCCGACGCTCACGGTGACCTTTGGCTGGGCACGTACGACAACGGGATCTGCCGCATGGACGGCATGGCCATGATCACCACCTTGGATGGCCTGCCCAACAATACCATCTGGTGCGGCTTGTTGGATCGGGATGGTTCCCTGTGGTTCGGTACCAGCGATGGGCTCGCACATGTGCGCGACGGGGTCATCATACCTCTGCCGGATAGCCTATCGCTTCCGGGGCAACGGGTGTTCGCGCTTCACCAGGATACGGATGGTAAGCTCTGGTGCGGGACACGCGAAGGGCTCACGGTGATCGATCCATTCGGAAGGATCAAGGAGCATGCTCCCGGCGAAGAAGGCCCAGGTCGTTCCGTGCGGAGCATTCTGGCCGATCGGAATGGAAGGCTCTGGCTGGCAAGCGATCATGGGCTCGCGATCATGGAGAACGGCGCGTTCCGGCACTACACCAAAGTGGATGGGCTCAGTGACAACACGGTGCTGTGCCTCGTCACGGACAACAAGGACCGACTGTGGGCAGGAACGGCGAACGGGCTCACCTGCTACGAGAAGGGGCGATTGCGCGCGATCCGGTTCGGAGCCGATTTCGGGTCGAACTATTTCAATCTGTTGAGGAAAGATGCGCAGGGTGGGATCTGGGCCGGCACCAATAATGGGCTCTATCTCTTCGACCCGGACCGCCTTCTGTCCGACTCCACGGCACTTGAACACATTACCATGTCCGATGGCTTGCGAAGCCTGGAGTTCAATCTCAACGCAGCCCACATGGGACCCAATGGCAGGTCCTTCTTCGGCACTTCCGCAGGGATGGTATACCACGATGAGGCACGCGATACGTTGCTGGGGACCACCCCGCCGCCCCGCGTGCACTTGGTCGCGCTCCGCTCCTTTCTTCAAGCCACCGATTGGAAAGGTCAGTGCGACAGTTTGGACATCGATGGGTTGCCCGTGCGACTGCACCTGGATCATCGCAGGCACTACCTCACGTTCGACTATGGTGCCATCGCCTTTTCGAAACCTGAACGCGTGCGTTACCGATATCGCTTGGTGGGCTACGATCCGGATTGGCTGCCCGCCACAGAAGCGCGTTTCGCCAGCTACAGCAACCTGCCCCACGGGGAGTTCATCTTCGAAGTATCAGCCACCACGGACAACCGGACATGGAGCGAACCTGCTTCGTTCCGATTCGGCATCGATCCACCGTATTGGGCACGCTGGTGGTTCTACCTGCTCTGCATCCTGGGCCTGGCCGCTGTTCTGTTCGCCGTGCAACGCTACCGCGCTGTGCGCCGCGAGCGCCGTGAACGCACGCGCCAATTGATGCTTCGTTCGCGCATGCTCCAGTTGGAACAACAGGCCCTCAATGCGAACATGAACCGGCACTTCGTGTTCAACGCGCTAAACAGCATCCAGTTCCACATCAACAAGCAGGACCGCACCACCGCCAGTCGGTACTTGACCAGTTTTGCCAAGCTCATTCGCAAGAACCTGGATGCGAGCCAAAACGACACGACCACCCTTGCCGAGGAGTTGGAGCGGCTGGAACTCTACTTGCAATTGGAGCACATGCGCTTCAAGGACAAGTTCCGCTACAGCATAACCATGGATACCCGAGTGGACGCCAACCACGTGCGTCTACCGGCCATGATGCTCCAGCCGTACGTGGAGAACAGTATCTGGCACGGCATCCTGCCCATGGAGCGTCAAGGACATGTGGCCATCAGCACCGGTCCGGCTGAAACCCCGGGCCGTGTGGTGGTGCGCATCGAAGACGATGGGATCGGGATGGAGCAGAGCCTGAAGGCCAAGCAAGGCATGGAGGCGGACCACATTTCACGGGGTATCGAGATCACCAAGGGAAGGGCCGACGTGCTGCGCAAACTGGAACTCACGGATATCCGCATCCAAGGGCCCGAACAATGGCATGACCCTGTGACGAACAGGGTGTTAGGGACTCGGGTGCAGATCGAACTGCCTGTGGATCTTCCGGGAAAAAAGGTGACCGAAAACTTGCAACAGCCGTAGAACGACCCTACTTTTGAGGGCCATGAAGTCCGTTTTGATCCATCCATTGCAGAAGTGGAGCGCACTGTTCGCTCTTCTGTTGATCATGGCGGGCTGTGCGAAGGAGCCGTTGGATCGTCCTTCTGAATGCGCCACCGGGGTGGCCAAAGGCGTTCCCACCGTGCTGAGCATGGATGCTCCAACTGAAAACTCCGGAGATCCAAAGGGAGACGCTGACGGCAACGGTGACACGATCAGCGATGATGGTGACGATGTTGGAGATGGTGAACGCAATCGCAAGAAGAAGCCGAACTGAACCCCCTTCCGTTCACTTCTTTGTATAAGCGCCCGGTAAGCCGGGCGTTTTCATTTTCGATCCTTCGCGCCGCTCCTCTTCCCTGAAGGACCGTTGCCCGGCAAGGTCGATGCGCACCACATGGCTCATGTTACTTTCTCCGTGCCTACGCTCATCGGCACAACATCATGCCCCGCAAAAGCCAGGACCATGTGCATCGATTGGTGCGATCAATGTCCCCGGCAGAGAAGCGTTACTACAAGCTCCACCTCGCCCGGCATGGGTCCGAAGGTGCCTCGAACCAGGAACTCCTGTTCGATGCCATCGCCAGCATGGACGAGTACGATGAAGGGGCGTTGCTGGACCGCTTCAAACAGGAAGCGTTCACACACCGGTTCGCGATAACAAAACGACGGCTTTACGAAGGGATCCTGCGAAGCCTGGACTCCTTCCATACCGATAGCTCCGTGGACGTCCGGCTGCACCGTTCGCTCCACCATGTTGAATTGCTGCACCAACGCGCCTTGTACGACGATGCGGCGAAGGTCCTGCTCGGCGTGCGGCGTTCCGCCGAACTCCACGAACGCCCCGCCATCCTCATTGCGGTTGCGGAATGGGAACGACGCCTGATCGAATGCCGGAACTACACCGGTATCGATCAGGCGGCCCTGGACCGCATCATCACTGCCGATGAGAGGGTGCGGCAACAACAGACCCAACTCGACACGCTCTGGGGACTGAAGAGCAACGTGTTCCTCCATCTCTACCAATATGGACAGGCCCGCGACCCAAAGGCATGGGAGCGCTCGAAGGAGTTGTTGGACCATCCGATCCTTCGCGACCCCCAGCAACTGACCACCGCCAAGGCCAAGTTCCTTTTCCACCATTTGAAGGGTGCAGCTGCGTTCGCCATGGGTGACACCTCCACATGCCATGAACACCTAACGAGCAATCTCGGGCTCTTGACGACCGAGCGCGACCGCTTCGTGGATGAACCCAATCTCGTGCTCGGTGTTGTGAGCAATCTCATCTACGTGTGCATACAGGCCGGGCGCTATACCGAGGCGTTCGCTCATCTCAAGAGCTTTCGCACACTACCTGCTCAATGGAACATGCCGGAGTCCGATGACCTCGATCTGAAGCTCTTCAGCACCACCACCAGCTTGGAGCTTTCCATGTACATGCGCATGGGCGATCTGGAACATGCATTGGAACTCGTGCCCGTGGTGGAGCGCGGGCTCGCACAACATGCCGGATTGATAAGCCCCGTGCGCAAGGCAGGATTCCAGTACCAGCTCGCGTACGCACATTTCGCTGCCGGGCATCCGGAGATCGCTTTGCGCTGGATCAATGCGCTACTGAACGATATGCGTACGGATGACCAAAGCGACCCGGCCTGTTTCGGTAGACTGCTGCACCTGTTGATCCTGCTGGAGATGGGAAAACTCGATGTGCTGCCCTACACGTTGCGCAACACCGAACGCTTCCTCCGGTTGCGGTCCCGCAAGCACCGCTTCGAACCATTGCTGCTCCAACTCGTGCGCGGTCTCCTCAAGAAGCAGCCCGAAGAAGTTCGTCGCTCCGTTATAGAGACGTTCCTGCTCGGGGTTGCCCAATTGGAAGGCGACCCCTTCGAACGGCCGGTGTTCGATCACTTCGATCCCATCGCGTGGGCCGAAAGCAAACTGCGCGGCGAACCATTCGCTCGGCGGCTGAAAGCGCGCGCATTGGAATTCGCGCGTGCAGCTTGATACCCGCGCGTGGACAGGCAACGTTGGGTGCATTTCGAAGCGTCTTGTACCCATGCGCCTTGTATCCGTTCTTCTGGCTTCCATAGCCTTCGCCGCGAACGCACAGCAACCCGATTGGCTTGCTTCCCGACCGGTGAGCTACTCCATGAACCCCGGACTGCCTCGACACGTGCTCGCTTCATCACCCAGCGGGAACCTCATGAGCGCCCATCTCACCCATGGTGCCTTCGGCTTCGGTCAGGACATTTTCGGACCATGCACGATCGAACGCCTTGACCCGGCCAACGGGCAACCGTTTTGGACATGTTCCTTGACGGACTCGGTCACGGTTGAAACTGGTGCAGTGGATGCGGAAGGCAACGTATACGTGGCCGGACAATTCATGGGGGGCCTATCCGTGTGCGACGGCTCCACGCTCGCACACACGGGATCGGTTTGGGACGTGGACCTGTACATCATGAAGTTCGATCCGGATGGAACTCTTCTATGGGCGCGCAACATCTCGGTCACGGACGGTCAGGCGAGCATGATAACCGCCATGGCGATCGACCCGAACGGCGATGCATGGTATGCGACCTCCGATTTCTTTCTGGTGCGATTGGCCAAGGTCGATGACCTGGGCAATGACGTGGAAGTGCGTTACATCGACGGAGCGAAGACCATCGGCGGGATGGCGTTCAGTCCTTCTGGCGCCCTGTACGTGAGCGGCGCATGCGACGACTTCGGCTTCGCGTTCGGTGGTCTTGTTGCAACTCCACCGGTCGGCGGATCCTACTTCATGTTCCTGCTTCGGTACGATGCGCAAGGTCAAGGCGACTGGGCGGAGTTCGCACATGATATCACCTTCCAGTTCCCCGATGTGGCCGTGGACGACGAGGGCAATGCCTACGTGGCATGCAACGCGTTCGACCCGACCGATTGGGGTGGCATCGCCATCAACGGTGCGGATTGGGTGTCATCCACCTTCCTAGTGAAGGCGGACAGTACCGGTAACTTTCTGTGGGGCGTGGAAAGTGACGCGCCCGGTGGCAACATCAACGGTGACCTGGAAGCAGCAGCCCGCAACACCGTTGCTGTTGATGGGGATGGCAACGCATACCTGACAGGCACCCTGCGCGGGCAGGTGGATTGGGGCAATGGCGTGGTGAGCGACGGGCTCACGTTGGGTGCTCGCAGCCAGACGATCGTCGCTTTCGATACCAATGGGATCCCTCAATGGGAAACCACGAGCATGCCCCTCGGCTTCCTCAATGCGATGGCAGTTACCGCAATGCAGGACGGAACGGTGCATTTCAGTGCGCATGTGAACGGCCCGTTGTCCTTCCCGCCGCTCATCGCGAACGATGGTGGTTTGCAGGCGTTCACCGTAGGACGCATCAATGGGTTGAGCACCGACGTGCCCAGCATCGTTGCAGAACCGGTTATAAGTGCCTGGCCGGTTCCTGCGAACGCGGCTGATGATCCGTTCAACAAGCACACAGCTCCAGGCAGGATCTGTTCTCGATCACGGGACAGGCCTTTGCGGATCCCTATTTGCCGGGTATCACTTCGCTCGACCTCTCGGCGCTCGATGCCGGGATCTATCTGCTCCGCATACCGGACGGAGGCGCGATCCGCGTGGTGAAGGAGTAGCTCACTTCTTCAAGAACGCATCCCACCCCTGCGCTTTCAATTCGTGCAAGCCGCCTTGCTTGTCCACAAGCATGCTGCCGCTGGCCTTGTCGGTCATATGGCCGATGATGGTGACGCTGGGATTGCCCTTGATCTTCTCGTAGTCCGCTTGCGCGATGGTGAAAAGCAGTTCATAGTCCTCGCCACCGTTCAGCGCGCATGTCGTGGGGTCCAGGTTGAAGTCGCGCGCGGTCTGGTATGTGCTCGGGTCAATGGGGATCTTCTCATCATAGATGCGAACGCCGGTGCCTGAGTTGTGCGCCAGATGCAAAGCCTCGCTCGCCAGTCCATCGCTCACGTCGATCATGCTCGTGGGCTTTACTCCCAGCTTCTTCAATAGTTCAATGATGTCCTTGCGTGCCTCGGGCTTCAGTTGGCGCTCGAGGATATAGTCATGCCCGACAAGATCCGGCTGTGCCCCGGTTTCCTTGAACACCGCCTTCTCACGCTCCAGCACTTGCAAGCCCATGTAAGCACCTCCGAGGTCGCCGCTCACCACGAGCAGGTCATTGTCTCCGGCACCGTTCCGGTACACGAGGTCCTCCTTGTTCGCAGCACCGATCGCCGTGATGCTGATGACCAGTCCGCTGGTGCTGCTGCACGTATCGCCACCCACCAGGTCCACGCCGTAGCTCCTACAAGCGAGCAAGATCCCTTCATACAACTCATCCACCGCCTCCACAGGGAAGCGATTGCTGATCGCGATCGAAACGGTGATCTGGTGCGGGGTGGCGTTCATCGCGTAGATATCGCTCACGTTCACCGCCACGGCCTTGTAACCCAAGTGCTTCAAGGGCATATAGCCCAGATCGAAGTGGACTCCTTCCACGAGCATATCCGTGGTCACTACTTGGTGAAGCCCTTGCGGATCGATCACCGCCGCGTCGTCGCCAATGCCTTTGAGGGAAGTGGTGTGTTGTAGATGAACGCGCGAGGCAATGCGTTCGATGAGGCCGAACTCGCCCAAGGCGGACAGTTCGGTACGTGAGGTTGGCTCTGTCATGCGGCCGCGAAGTTCCGGCGATCCGTTGATTGACTGATCAAAGGCCTTCAGCCCGAAGGCTTCCCAGAGGCAGACGCCCCCTGGAGCTGAGATGCCGGATACGCGGTCCTGCTCTTCGTCGGCCCCGCGTTCCGGAATGACGATCGTGGTGGGCGCTACGCGCCATACATTCTAGCACCCGCGATCGACGGGGAAAATGTCGATCCGCCATGAAACTCCGGGGTCACCATGACATACTACGACTGCCATAGCTGGTTCAGCTTCAAGTACGGGGTGATGAAGCCCGAGGCGCTTTTGGAGGAGGCGCAGAAGGCGGGCGTGCGCACGCTCGCGCTCACCGATATCCATTGCACGGCCGGCATTCCCGACTTCATCCGCGATGCCGGTCGCTTCGATGTGCGGCCGGTCGCTGGCATTGAATTCCGCCAAGGACCACGCTTACTCTACATCGGCCTGGCCAAGAACAACGACGGCTTTCAGCAACTGAACGAATTGCTCAGCCCACATCTCCTGGATGGGGAAACACTTCCTGAGCGCGCACCCGAACTCTCCGGAGCCTTCTTCATCTACCCGTTCAGCGCAGCACCTCAACAGCTTCGGCCCAGCGAGCGCGTGGGCATCAAGCCCTCCAACCTCACGCGTTTGCCCTTCAGCCCATGGGCGAAGCGCCAACAGGATCTGGTGGCGCTGATGCCTGTCACGTTCAGGAACAAACGCGACTTCAACACGCACCGATTGTTGCGCACCGTGGCGAAGAACACCGTGGTGAGCATGCTGCCGGCGGAAGAACTCGCGCAAGCCGACGAATGCTTCCGCAACGAAGAGGAACTGCGGACCGTTTATCGTGACTTCCCACAGCTACTGGAGAACAGCACGCGGTTGCTGGAGCAGTGCTCGATCACCTTCGATGGCACGGACAAGACGCGCAAGGTCTTTGGCGGGAGCATCGCGCTCGATCGCGAGAAGCTGCACAGGGATACGCACGAGGGTCTGCGCTACCGCTATCCGAACGCCGATCCCAAGGTGATCGCGCGCATGGACCACGAGCTCGATGTGATCGAGCGCATGGGCTTCATCAGCTACTTCCTCCTCAACCAGGACATCGTGCGCTTCGCGCGAAGCCGCAACTTCTTCCACGTCGGTCGCGGTAGCGGTGCGAACAGTTTGGCGGCTTATTGCCTTGGCATCACCGATGTGGACCCGATGGAGCTCGACCTCTACTTCGAGCGCTTCATCAGCACTGCGCGCAAGAAACCGCCCGACTTCGACATCGACTTCAGTTGGAAGGACCGCGACGAGGTGTTTAATTATGTCTTCGCCGAGTACAACAAGGGCAAGGGCGGTCATCATCATGTGGCACAGATCGCCACCTACACCACCTTCCAATGGCGCGGCGCCATCCGTGAATTGGGGAAAGCCATGGGACTGGCGCCCAGCGAGATCGATGCGCTGAGCGATGGCGATAGCAACTACTACCGCGACCAACGACGTGTGCCCGATGGCGCAAAAGGCGAACTGGACCAGGTGGCAAAAACGGTCATTCGTTATGGGCATCACCTGATCGGCATGCCGCATCATCTGGGCATACACGCGGGCGGCATAGTGATCACGGAGAAACCGGTAACGCATTACACCGCGCTGCATCGTCCACCGAAGGGATTTCCTGTCACGCAGTTCAGCATGCTGGAGGCGGAAGACCTCGGCCTGCACAAGTTCGACCTGCTCAGTCAACGGGGGCTCGGCCACATCCGCGATGCCGTGGAACTGTTGGAGCGCAAAGGCGAACCCATCGATATCCACGACATCAAGCGCTTCAAGGAAGACCCTGCGATCAAGGACCTGATCCGTGTGGGCAACACCATCGGCTGCTTCTATGTGGAGAGTCCCGCCATGCGCATGCTGCTGAAGAAGCTCGAAGTGGACGACTACCTCGGCCTTGTCGCGGCCAGCAGCATCATACGGCCCGGCGTGGCCGAGAGCGGCATGATGCGCGAGTACCTGTTGCGTCATCGCGATCCCGAACGCAGAAAGGATGCGCCCGCCAAACTGCTGGAGATCATGCCGGAGACCTACGGCGTGATGGTGTACCAGGAAGATGTGCTCAGGGTCGCCAGCAAGTACGCGGGCCTCGATCTGGAAGAAGCGGACCAGGTGCGTCGCGGCATGAACATCCGTTATCGCGATCGGCCGGAATTCAAAGTGGTGGAGCAGAAATTCTTCGCCAACTGCACGTCGTACGGATATCCGCCCGGCGAGGCCGAAGAGGTCTGGCGACAGATCGAAAGCTTCGCCAGCTTCAGCTTCGCAAAGGGACATAGCGCGAGCTACGCAGTGGAGAGCTACCAGAGCCTCTACCTGAAGGCGCATCATCCGCTCGAGTTCCTCGTGGGGTGGCGAACAACTTTGGCGGCTTCTACCACACCGAGTTCTACCTGCACGAGGCGAAACGCGCGGGTGCGACGATCGAAGCGCCATGCATCAATACGAGCGAGGAGTACTGCTCGCTCCACGGCACGCGTATCTACCTCGGCCTGGGCAACGTGAAGAGCCTGGAGTCAGAAGTGTGCAAGCTGATCCTGCACGAACGCGAACGCCATGGACCCTTCCATGACATACAGGACCTGCTTGCCCGTGTTCCGCTGCATGTGGAACAGGCACGTTTGCTCATCCGTGTGGGGGCATTGCGCTTCACGGGCAAGAGCAAGCCTTCATTGCTGTGGGATCTTACGCTCCTGCACCGGCCCGCCACGGTACGTACCACTGGCGACCTCTTCATCACCAAAGTGGAAGAACCCAAACTGCCCGACCTGCAGCACTACCCGCTGGCCGATGCCTACGACGAACTTGACCTGCTCGGCTTCCCGCTCTGTGACCCGTTCACCCTGGTGGAGTTGAATGCAGAAAAGAGAGGGGAAGGAAGTGAGGGAGGAGAAGGAGAGCGTACGGTGGTTGGCCCCTGCCCCACTTCTCTTCTCCGCCCATCCTAAAGCGCGATATGCACGCGCATATCGGGAAACGTGTGGCCATGCTCGGCTACCTGATCCATGTAAAGGCCACGGATACGCGCCATGGCCAACGCATGACCTTCGGTTCGTTCATCGATACCGCAGGTGATTTCTGGGACAGCTCGCAGTTCCCCGATGTGGCTGCATGCTATTCGTTCCGTGGACGCGGGGTCTATCGTCTCACGGGCATAGTGGAAGAAGAGTTCGGCCATGTGGCCTTGCGCACACAACATTTCGAGAAGCTGCCCTGGAACCCCGATCCACGTTACGGCGCGAAGTAGGGCCGACACTAGCCTCGCCCCTACTTCACCTCCACCCGCTTGCGGTTGTCCTCTGGCACACGATCGAAGAACAAGTGATCCGGATCGATCACCACGGCCAACGGCTTTTGGGGCACCTGGAAGGTGAACGTATTCTCGCCCGTACGCAGTCGAACGCGTTGTTGCACAAGAGGCACATCGTTCAACTTTTTGTCCGCGTTCTTCCCGAAGACAGGGCGACGTTCCACCGCGATGTCCATCCAGTCGTTCATCGGCACCTTCGTTTCGCCACCTACCGAGTCAGCATGGACCTTTTCCGCCGTGAGCTTGACGGTCACCGTATAGCTGCTGTCCACGTTCATGGTGGCCGACGCCTCGGTGATCTGGTTGTTGTAAAGTGTGATGCGTTCGAAGTGGTCTTCCAGTAAATAAGTGAGGCTGTCCGGCGTCACCGCACGGATCTCCCGGAACATGTCGAGCGCCGTGGGCCAGGGCGGCTCCGCATAACCGAAGGAATCCACCAACGCCCTGAACGCTTTGTTCAATGTATCCTCGCCAAGGAACTCGCGCATGCCATAGAGGATCACACTGGCTTTGTTGTAGTGGATGTAGCCTTGGTTCTCCACGCGCATCAACGGCATTTCACCCATGGCCTCGGAACCCCGTGCATTCTGGTACTTGTCCCCTTCGTACTTGAGGAACTTACGCATGTGGGCACGACCATACTCCTGCTCCATCACCATCAGAGCGCTGTACTGCGCCATGCTTTCGCTCAGCATCGTGCTGCCCTGCATCTCCGCCCCGATCACCTGGTGCGCCCACCACTGGTGCCCCATTTCGTGGGCCACCACATAGAACACCATGTCGATGTCCTCATCGGCCGTAAGGTCCGTGATGAAGCCGATGCTCTCGCTGTACGGCATGGTACCCGGGAAGGCCTGGGCAAAGGACCCTTGGAAGCTGCTGAACTCGATGATGCGCGCCTGCTTCTGCGGATACGGACCGAAGTGTTCACTGTAATAGGCCAACGACTTGCGCATGGAGTTGAGCATGCGCGGCACGTTCACGGCATGTTCCTTCTGGTAGTACACCTCCAGATCAACTGCTTGTCCTGCGTTCGCGGGATCGTTCCACTTCTCGCGCGCCACCTCGTACCGTGCGCTCATGAACGAATAGAAGTTGAGCGCCTTGTGGTCCAATTCGTAGCGGAACCAGCGCTTTCCGTTCTCCGTCCATTCCTTCTTCAACGAGCCCGGGGCGATGGCGATCTGGTCGGCTGACGTGCCGATGGTGGTGCGCACGTTCACCCAATCGCTGTTCGCCATCAGGTAGTTCTGCATGCGCTGCGCAGGGTCATCGGTGAGCTTCGGCATGCGATCGTTCGGCGGAAGACCATGCTTCCGACGGTCGGCACGATCCTGTATCTCGCCGCCAACGGAGTAGCCGATGGACGGGATCAACTCCATGTTGTTGAAGAAGCTGCCATTGCCCAGCAGGCCCGTGAATTCGGTGCGGTTCTCGATGCCCTTCGGTTTCCAGCCTCCTGTAACCTTCAGCTTGATCTCCTCCCCCACTGCAAGCGGTGGCGATAATCGGTACATCCGCTGATCGAGCGCACTATCGTTGAGCACCAACTCCGCGTTCGGGATCTCCAAGATCACATCCATCCGGTGCGGTACGTTGAAGTGAAGCGTGTCGATCGTTTCGTTGCTCTTGTTCTTCAGTGTCAGGTCCGCCGTGTAGCTGATCGCCCGTTTCGCCGGGTCCAGGTCGATGGTGTACTCGACATCGGTGTAGTGGGGCTGCGCCATGTGCTCGTAGCGCTTGTAGGTCTTCTCGTAACGCACCTGCTCCTCCTCGGCCTCATCACTTGTCTGGTAGGTGTTCAGCACCTTGGTGTTGTAATACCCGAAACCGGCCATCACCAACCATGCGCCACCCAGCACCGCCGCAATGGGCCACGACCCACGGAAGCGACCCTTCGCCAGGTAGGCCCGCCAACGCATCGTGGTATCGTTCCCGCGCACAACAAAGAGATAGGCGACATAGATGAGCAGTCCGGCGGCAAGCAACCAATACGCACGGAAGAAGAGCCAGTTCTTCAGGAAGGGACCGAAGCCGCTCATGTCGGAATAGCGCAGTCCCGATGAGCCGTTGAACCGAACGAGGTTGGATTCAACGTCCAAACCGCTCCACCCGAACGCATTGAGCACGAAGACCACGATGAACGCGAAGAAGCCCAGGTACTTGTTGTTCACCAGCACATGCACCAGCATGGCAAGGCACGCCCAGATGATGAACTGGATCGTGCTGGGAATGATGAAGTAGGTGAGGTACACCATCGGCTGGATCCGCGTGTACCCATTGAGCAGCTGGGTGACCATGCCCGCCATGGTGGCGAACAGGTGTACCACCACCACTACACCGATCAACGCAGTGAGCTTGGCGAGCAAGCCGGTGCGGGTCGCCATGGGCAGCGCGTTCACGATACCGTCGATCTTCGGATCGCGCTCCTTCCAGATCAGCTGGCCGCCATAGAAGACGATGATGATCATGAGGTACAGCGTGAGCGATCCCTCGATCATGTCCACCACCGCATAGGTCACGGGGTAACTCGTGTTCCCGTACATGCTGGTAACGAAGGCCAGCGAGGTGAACATTTGCAACAAGCCGAGCGACATGATGATGATGAACGGGGTGCTCTTCAGGATGCCCTTGAGCTCGCTCCAAAAGAGCGTGGTGAATTGTCGGCGTCGTGCGCTTCGGGAAAAGTTCATCGCCACCCTTGGCAGCGCGATGTTGGAGAACGACGGTGCGGGTGGGGCCTCCGATGCGATCGCTTTCGCCTTTTGCACTCGGTCCGTGAAGGAGAAGCGGAAGTAGCCGATGAGGAACACGATCACCGACACGGAGATCCATATCAAGCGGTTCCATAAGAGCACGCCCTTGAAAGGCAGTACGATCGTGTTCTTGTCCTCCACGGTCCAATACTTGGTCATCAAGCCGATCGCACTCGGGCCGAAAGGATCGAGCAAGGCACCGAGCGTTTCGTTCTCGAGATCACTCGTGAAACTGTCCGATATGGAATAGCCCACGATGAGCACGATGGCCGTGATGAAGGCCGCCAGCGTACTCCGCAGGTTCACGGCTACGGCGAATACGATGGCAGCGCTGAACAAGACGTTCGGCAATCCGAGGATCAAGAAAGCCTGCAGGTGGGGCAAGAGGTTGTTCGGTCCCACTTGCGCGGCATCCAACCAGGGCATCTGACTGCCCAGTACCACTCCCAGAGAAAGGCCTAGCAAGGGCAGCGCGGCGATCACGGTGCTGCCCAGGAATTTGCCCACCAAGTAGCTGAAGCGGGACACCGGTGTGGAGAATACGATCTGCGCCGTGTTGCTGGTGAAGTCGCGTATGGCCGTTCCGTTCACGAACGCTGTTACCGCCAGCAAGCCGATGAAGGACATGATAGCGTACATGATGTACACGATGTAGGGCGCGTTCTTGTAGGTGTTGCCCACCGCACCCATGCTGAAGTTCGGCGAGGCCACGAAGCCGAAGCCGAACAAGCCGAACACCACGAGGAAGATGTACACCATGGGCTGCCGCAACCAGTACCGCAGCTCGAAGAGGAAGAAGCGGATGATCATGCGTTCACCGGTGCTTGGTTGCTTGCATGGATGAAGCCGAAGAACACATCCTCCAAGCTGGGTTCGGCCGTAACGAAGCCTTCTCCTGGGGAGCCGTCGTTGAGCAGATGGATGATGGGTTTGCCCGCGACCAACTTGTTACTGATCAATTTGCCGCTGTTCAAATAGCCATCGAGCTCGGCCTTCGCGATGCTCTTCTCCCACACCCTTCCCCGCATATCGCGCAATGCGCTGTCCGGTGGACCTGCATACAGCAGTTTGCCTTTGTTGATGATGGCCATGTTGCTGCACAGCTCCTGCACGTCCTGCACGATGTGTGTACTTAGGATCACCACCACGTTCTCGCCGATCTCGGTGAGCAGGTTGTAGAACCGGTTGCGTTCTCCGGGATCCAAACCCGCGGTCGGCTCATCCACGATGATCAACTTGGGTTCCCCGATCAAGGACTGTGCGATGCCGAAGCGTTGCTTCATGCCACCGCTGAAGCCGCTAAGCCGACGCTTGCGTTGCTCCCATAAGTTCACGCGTTGCAGCAGTGCCTCCACCAGGGCCTTGCGTTCACCCCGCTGCGTGACGCCCTTCAGCAAAGCGATGTGGTCCAGCATTTCGAACGCGCTCACGCGTGGGTACACACCGAACTCCTGCGGCAGGTAACCAAGCACTTTGCGCACTTCGTCCTTCTGCTTGAGAACATCGATCGTGCCGAGCATGGCGGTGCCTGCATCCGCTTCCTGGAGCGTCGCAAGGATCCGCATGAGCGTGCTCTTGCCTGCACCGTTCGGCCCGAGCAGCCCGAACATGCCCGTGGGGATGGTAAGGCTCACATTGTCCAGCGCTTTCACGCCATTGCCATAGGTCTTGCTGAGGCCGCGTATCTCTAACTGCATCGGGGGTCGGAATTGGTGCAGGCAAGATGGTTTCCACAGGCTTACGCCCCACATGCGATCACACGAACGGTAACGATCGTGGTGACGATGGTGCGGAAGTCCGGGAAATATCTTGCGCCCATGCGAATTGCCCTGCTCTTCCTCTTGGCCTTGTTGTTCCATCCGATCACCACGAGCGCCCAGCAATGGAACTGGGCCGTCAGTGCCGGCGACGGTAGCAACGTCGATCAGTGCTATGGCATCGCGACCGACAGCCAGGGCAATGTGTATTGGGCGGGCAGCGTACGGGGAACATCCCAGTTCGGGTGCGGCACCATCACCACGGGAAGCAATACGGCCGGCGTATTGGCGAAGTACGATGCCGCCGGCAACTGCCTCTGGGTGCGCAGCGTGCTGGTCACCTTCGACGATGCCTTGGCCTACGACATCGCGATCGACGCGGAGGACCGCATCTACATCACCGGCAGCTACAATGGCACCGCGGATTTCGGCAACGGCATCACCTTGGACTCCTATGTCGGTGACGATATCTTCCTGGCACGCTACGATGCGGATGGCACCTGTCTTTGGGCGCGCCGTGCGGGCAGCAGTTCCAACGATGAATCTCGCGGAATCGCCGTTTCCACGGAAGGCGATGTGTTCATCACGGGTTTCGTCGGAGGCTTCACCGTCCGTTTCGATCCGCTCCGGTATCGCGAGCAACAACCAACGCCAGGTCTTCGTGGCGAGCTACGACAGCACGGGTGCGTTGAATTGGGCCAAGCTCAGCACAGGCATCGGTCAGGGCAAGTCTTCGCGATCGATCAGTGTGGCGAATGATCGCTTGTTCGTTACTGGTCAGTTCAGCTTTGCCATCGGTGAGTTCGATGGGCTGCCGATCTCCACCACATCGAACTCCGGAAAGGCCTTCGTGCTGGCCTGCGACCTCGATGGCAATGCGCTTTGGGCGAACAGCTATGGCTCGGGCGACCACGAGGGCATGGGCATCACGGCAGACACCTTGGGCAACGTGTTCATGGTCGGCAGGCTGTGGGGAAGCCTGTTCCTGCCGGATGACACCCTCACTTCAGTGAGCAGCAACGATGACTTCGTGATCTTGAAGTTCGATGCGGACGGGAACTACCAATGGGGCAAAAGCACCGGTGCCGCGCAACGCGATCTGAGCTGGAGGGCTGTTGCGGACGGATCGGGCAATGTGTACGTGGCCGTGCAGTTCTTGAACACGGTGGATTTCTTCGGCACCTCACTCACAAGCGTCGGTGGCGAGGACATCGCGATCATCGAAGATGGAGGCCGAGGGTGATGTGGTCTGGGTGCAAAGGCCGGAGGGTTTCCAGCGCGATGTCCCGCTCTGCATCCATCGACAGGCAGTGGCACCGCACCAGTTGTATTTCGGCGGATACTACTTGGGCCTGGTCACCTACGGCAGCACCACCATCGACGATATGGCGAATGGCGATGCGATGATGGCATCGATACGGTGTACATCAACGAAGTAGTGGATCCCGACTTCACGGTACAAGCGAACGGGATCACACTCACCATCATCGGTGGTGTGGCCTACGAATGGTACTTCAATGATGAGATCATCCTGGATTCTGATACCTCCAGCATCGAGGCCGACGAGAACGGGAACTATCACGCACTGGTCAACACGGCAGAGGGCTGTGTCTTCAGCAGTGACACGCTCGCATACATCGGTATGGGGCTTCGCGATCTGGGGATCGGAGGGATGAGCCTGTACCCCTCACCTGCTTGCGACCATATCACCGTTCTCACCACGCGGCCTATCACACGGCTTTGGGTCGCCTCACCGCTTGGCGAGACGACGCCAATGCAATACGACGGAACGAGCAAGATCGATGTGAGCACGCTTGCACCCGGCCTCTACTTCGTGCGCGCGTTGTTGAACGATGGAAGTGTGATGGGCGGGGCGTTCGTGAAGGACTAGGCCCTCCTATTCGCCAACAACATCGGCGCCTGCCCATCGAACGATCGGTATCACGGTCGGCATGGGCGCATTATTGATCCGGTTCGCTATTATTGCCTTACGAACCAGTGCGGAGGTGCTGTGGTATTAGCCGGGAACGCATGGTGGGGTTCAGAGCGGTTCCAGAAACTCTTCGTCATGAAAGCACTTTGCACCCTTTTGGCGACCTCTGTGATCCTGAGCACGGATCTCGTGGCGCAGACGTTCTCGAACACGACAGCCGCTGGGTGCAACATGTGGGATTCAGGAAATGCCTACACGGGTTTTCAACGAACCATCGCAGTGGCTGCGCTCCCTACGCCGTTGGGCGCTTCGGGAACGGTCTTGCGCCAAGTGAACCTGCAACTGGGCACTGCGGCGTGCAAAGGCAACCTGTCCACGTACTACGCACGCCTCGTATCACCTACGGGTACTGTCATCCAGTTGTTCGGACCGTTCACCACGACAAGCACGAGCCAATGGATGAACATCAAGTTCCGCGATGATATCGCCTTGGAACGTGTCCGGGATTACAGCACGACCACACAACAGGGCTATCACCCGTGGAACGTAGGCTACTACCGCACCGATGTGGTGAATGCGTTCGCCACGGTGAACGGGGAAGACCCGAACGGCCAATGGACCTTCCAATTGGCCGAGAACACGACATCCGAGGTCTCGTTCGAACGCGTTGAACTCGTCTTCGGGCCACCCATCGTTGTGACCGATGTGACCGGTGGATCGGGGAACGACTTCTGCAGCGGCGCCACCTGTATCGATGGATTGTCCGTGATCCGCGGAACGAACCTCGCTTATCCGCCACTGGACCCCTTCTACCCGGGTGATGTGGTGGGCGGCTGTGGCTGGAACGGCGCCAACAACAACAGCGGTTGGTACCGCTTTGTCGCATCCGGAACCACGGCGAACATCACGGTGAGCGGCATGGTGAACTCCACCGGTACCGGTACGGCAGATATGCAGCTTGTCGTGGTCCAGCAGACCAACCCGATCTGCTCCGGTCCTCCGACCGTGGTTCCGACGGGAGGCTGTCCGGATCCGCCCGGCGTGAACAATACATCCTATGCCGCGCCGAACGGTGGTGTTGGTACAATGGCCAATGTTTACTTGAACGGGATCACTGCGAATTGCGAGTTCAACCTCTCGGGGCTTACGGCCGGGAACAGCTATTACCTGATCATCGATGGGAACGGTGGTTTGTCATCCACCTTCTATATCGAGATGCCGAGTGGCGGGATCGACTGCAGTATCGTACTCCCTGTTACTTGGACCGCTTTCGACGTTGAATGTGAAATGGGGAACCGTAGGGTCAATTGGACGGTGGCCACACAACAGAACAATGATCATTTCGAAGTGGAACGAAGCCTGGATGCCTCCACTTGGGATGTATTTGCCACGGTACCTGGGGCCGGGACCACGCAAATGGCCATGTCCTATGAAGTGCTGGACGACAACAGCGACATCCTCTTCGAACAACCGTTGATCTATTACCGGGTGAAACAAGTGGACACCAATGGCAACCACAACTATACCCCCGTGGAGGCGAGCAGTTGTTCGGTGCTGGTCTACCCCAACCCATCAAGCGACCACATCATCGTAGCTGTTCCCTATGCGGGTACCGAGGTTCAACTGGTGGATGCCATCGGCCGGGTGGTTGAAGTGCGCAAGGCGCAAGGCACCACCATCCGGATGGACATCGGTGATCTGGCTTCCGGTTATTATGCTGTGCAGTTGCTCTTCTCCGGTGAGCTACTGGGATCGGCCGTGGTGGTCAAGCTCTGATCGGTCAGGCTACGCCCTCCTATTCGCCAGCAGCACCGGCGCCTGCCCATCGAAGGGGTTGTCCATCCGTCCGATGCTCTGTGCCTCCATGCCAGCGGCGCGCATCACCGTGCGATCTCCGAAGCGCTTGCGGATCTTGTCCATGGCCTGGTAGAGGCCCATCGCCTCCTCGGTGTCCGTGAAGGCATCCATCTGGTGGCCGCCGCCCACGAGGTGACTGAAGCGCACACCCACGAGGCGGATCCGCTGGCGGCGATCGTACAGCGCGCGGAAAAGGTCGTGTACCAACGGCAGGATCTTATGATCGCACGCGGTGTATGGAATGCGTAGTTGCCGCATGTGCGTGTTCATGTCGGCGTAGCGGATCTTCACGGCGACGCAACTGGTGAGCTTGTCGCCCTTGCGCAGTTGGAAGGCGAGGCTCTCGGCCATGGCGGTGAGCATGCCCTTGCAGCTTCACCACATCGATGGTATCGCGTGCGAAGGTGCGTTCGGTGCTGATGCTCTTGCGCTCGTGCCAGGGGATCACCGGACTGTCGTCGATGCCGTTGGCCTTGCGCCAAAGCACTGGTCCATGTTCACCAAGCAGCCGTTGCATCAGGTCGATGGGCAGCTCCTGCATCGTCTGGACCTTCATCACCCCCATGCTGCGCAACAGGTGCGCGGTCTTGTCACCTACGCCAGGGATCGCCTCGATCGACATCGGCGCCAGGAAGGGTTTTTCGGTACCGCGTTCCACTTGGAACTGGCCATTAGGCTTCGCGGTATTGGTGGCCACCTTGCTCACCGTCTTGTTGATGCTCAAGCCCGAAGCTGTTCGGCAAGCCGGTCTTCGCAGTGATGCGTTGTCGTAGTTCCGTCGCCAGCTTCATCGCACCGAAGAACTTCTCCGTTCCGGTGAAGTCCACATAGAACTCGTCCACGCTGGTCTTCTCGAACAAGGGCACCTTTTCGCGGATGATCTCAGTGACCTCATCGCTCTTCTCCATGTACTCGCCGCTGTTGCCGCGCAGGATGATCGCCTCCGGACAAAGCTGCTTCGCCATACGCATGGGCATTGCACTGCGGATACCCACTTTCCTTGCCTCATAGCTGCAACTGGCCACCACGCCGCGGTCGCTATCCGCACCAATAAGGACAGGCTTGCCGAGAAGGCTCTTGTCATGAAGGCACTCCACGCTCACGAAGAAGCTGTCGAGGTCGAGATGGGCGATGGTGCGTTGGTCGCGGGCGAACATGTGCGGGCCTTGGACGGTTTATCCGTCGATCGGCGGGCCTAGAAAGTAGCATGCCGGAAGAGCACTTGGCCGCACCAGCCTGAAACGCTTGTTCCCACCCTGCAAAACCTGCCCGCTTCCCCCGTACTTTTGGGGCTGCGACTGAGTTTAGAACCATTCCAAATAAGCCATGATCACCGTTAGCGAGAACGCCAAGAGCGAGGTCACCAAGTTGCTTGGCATGGAAGGCCGTGGGCCACAGCACTTTGTACGCGTGGGCGTGAAGGGCGGCGGCTGCTCCGGCCTGATGTACGACCTGATTTTCGACGACCAGATGAAGGACGGCGACAAGGTCTTCGAGGACAACGGGGTGAAGGTGGTGATCGACAAGAAGAGCATGCTCTACCTCTTGGGCACCACCCTGGACTTCAGCGGCGGCCTCAACGGCAAGGGCTTCCAGTTCATCAACCCGAACGCCAGCCGGACCTGCGGGTGCGGGGAGAGCTTCAGTATCTGAGGAAGAAGCCGCAAAGGCGCAAGGACGCAGAGCAAACCAGATAGCCCCCCCCGCCCCTTCTCTCGCCCCCCCCGCCGCATTTGAGCCATGGCACAGGACACCGACGATATCCTCCGCGAGGTCACCGAGAAGGAGTACGCCTACGGCTTCATCACGGACATCGAGAGCGAGAAGGCGGCGAAGGGACTGAACGAGGACATCGTGCGCTTCATCAGCGCGAAGAAGAACGAGCCGGAGTGGATGCTGGAGTGGAGGCTCGAAGCCTACCGCATCTGGCAGAAAATGGAGGAGCCGCATTGGGCGCACGTCCACTACCCCAAGATCGATTACCAGAACAGCTACTACTACAGTGCACCAAAGAAGAAGCCGACGCTGAACAGCCTCGACGAAGCCGACCCCGAGTTGATCAAGACCTTCGAGAAGTTGGGCATCAGCATGGAGGAGCAGAAGCGCCTCGCCGGTGTGGCCGTGGACATCGTGTTCGACAGCGTGAGCGTGAAGACCACCTTCCAAGCGGCGCTGAAGGAGAAGGGCATCATCTTCTGTTCGTTCAGCGATGCGGTGCATGAGCATCCCGAGCTGATCAAGAAGTACCTCGGCAGCGTGGTGCCGCGCACGGACAACTACTTCGCCGCGCTCAACAGCGCCGTGTTCAGCGATGGCAGCTTCTGCTACATCCCGCCGGGCGTGCGTTGCCCGATGGAGCTGAGCACCTACTTCCGCATCAACGAGGCCATGACCGGCCAGTTCGAGCGCACGCTGCTGATCGCCGATGAAGGCGCGTACGTGAGCTACCTCGAAGGCTGCACCGCACCGATCCGCGATGAGCACCAGTTGCACGCCGCCGTGGTGGAACTCGTCGCGCTGAAGGACGCGGAGATCAAGTACAGCACCGTCCAGAACTGGTACCCCGGCGACAAGGACGGCAAGGGCGGCATCTACAACTTCGTCACCAAGCGCGGCATGTGCCTGGGCGATCGCAGCAAGATCAGCTGGACACAAGTGGAGACCGGCAGCGCGATCACGTGGAAGTACCCGAGCTGCGTGCTGAAAGGCGACTACAGCACCGGCGAGTTCTACAGCGTGGCGGTGACGAACAACCGCCAGCAGGCCGACACGGGCACCAAGATGACCCACATCGGCAAGGGCACGAAGAGCACCATCGTGAGCAAGGGGATCAGCGCGGGTTTTTCCAACAACAGCTACCGCGGCTTGGTGAAGATCGGCAAGGGCGCGAAGGGCGCACGCAACTTCAGCCAGTGCGATTCATTGCTGCTCGGTGATCGTTGCGGGGCGCACACGTTCCCGTACATCGAGAGCGAAAACCCGACCGCAATGGTGGAGCACGAAGCCACCACGAGCAAGATCGGCGAGGACCAGATCTTCTACCTCAACCAGCGCGGCATCGAGACCGAGAAGGCCGTGAGCCTGATCGTGAACGGTTATTGCAAAGAGGTATTGAACCAGTTGCCGATGGAGTTCGCGGTGGAAGCGCAGAAGTTGTTGGCGGTGAGTCTTGAAGGATCTGTTGGATGACCATGTAGCCTCGACCCAACGGGTCAACCCGAAACGATAGAAGACGCAATGTTGAAGATCGAAAACCTGCACGCCCGCATTGAGGGCAAGGACATTCTCAAGGGATTGAACCTTGAGGTCAAACCCGGAGAGGTCCATGCGATCATGGGCCCCAACGGCAGCGGCAAGAGCACGCTCGCAAATGTGCTTGCTGGGCGCGAAGAGTATGAAGTGACTTCTGGCTCCGTGACCTACCAAGGTCAACGACCTCTTGGAGCTTTCCCCCGAAGAGCGCGCCTGGAAAGGCATCTTCCTCGCCTTCCAATATCCGGTGGAGATCCCCGGCGTGAGCAACATGAACTTCCTGCGCACGGCACTGAACGAGACGCGCAAGGCGAACGGTCTCGCGGAGCTCGGCGGCAAGGATTTCCTGACGCTGGTGCGCGAACGCGCCAAGCTGGTGGAGATGGACCCCGACCTGATGAACCGCAACCTGAACGTGGGCTTCAGCGGCGGCGAGAAGAAGCGCAACGAGATCTTCCAGATGGCGATGCTCGAACCCAAGCTCGGCATCCTCGACGAGACCGACAGCGGCCTGGACATCGACGCGCTGCGCATCGTGGCCGGTGGCGTGAACAAGCTGCGCACGACCGACAACGCCTTCATCGTGGTGACGCATTACCAGCGGCTTTTGGACCACATCATCCCCGACTTCGTGCACGTAATGGCCGATGGCCGCATCATCAAGAGCGGACCGAAGGAACTGGCGCTGGAACTGGAGGAGAAGGGATACGATTGGGTGAAGGAGCACGCGTGATGAGCACGATGACAGCGATCGACCCGAAGGCCACAGTGCTTCCATTGCTCGAAGGCAGTACATGGCCTGGTGCTGCGGAGGCGCTCGCGCAGGTCAATGCCCTTCCCGTTCCCGGAATCAAGACCGAGGCTTGGAAATACACCCGCGTCGGCAAGCTGTTCAATCAGCCTTACGCCGCACCCAACGCCGATGCCAACTTTGCGCTGCCCGCCCGTCTGCCCTTCGACGTCACCCGCGTTGTGTTCGTGAACGGTCGTTTCAACGTGGATCTGAGTGATGACCTCAAGGGCGACAAGGGCATCGTTATCGACAGCCTGAAGCACCACCTCGCCCACGGCCCGGTGAAGGCCCACTACGGGCAGGTAGCTCCCATCGGTGACCGCCTCTTCACGGCGATGAACGCCGCTGCGCCCACCAACGGCCTGATCATCCTCGCCACCAAAGGCACTAAGACCAGTAAGCCGATCCACGTCCTGCACATCACGAGCGGTGATCGGCAATTGATCCAACCGCGCGACCTCTTCATGTTGCACGAAGGCGCGAAGGTGGAGGTGATCATTGAGCACCTTGGCAGGGACTTGGCGGACCTCGCTCATCAACGGCATCCGCGAAAGCGTGATCGGCGAAGGCGCGAACCTCACGATCCATCTGCTTCAGAACGAAGCGAAGGGTCCCGCGCACATCGGTCTCGATAGCGTGACGATCGGCGCGAAAGGCCGTTTCAGCATAGACACCACGACATTGAACGGTTCGTTGGTGCGCAACGAAGTGAACGTGGCCCTCGCTGGCCCGGATGCGCATGCAGAACTGAACGGCGTCTACGTACTCAACGGCACCACGCACTGCGACAACCACACCTATATCGGCCATGACGTTCCAGACTGCACCAGCGATGAGCTCTACAAGGGCATCATCGCGGAGAAGGGCACAGGCGTGTTCAACGGCAAGGTGTACGTGAAGCAGGACGCCCAACGCACCCGCGCCTACCAGAGCAACGCGAACATCCTGCAAGGCGATGACGCGCGCATCTTCACCAAGCCCGAACTGGAGATCTACGCCGACGATGTGAAGTGCAGCCACGGTTGCACCATCGGTCGCCTGGACGAGAAAGGCCTGTTCTACCTGCGTTCGCGTGGGGTGAGCGAATCCGAAGCGCGGCGCATGCTTTCACACGCGTTCATGACGTATGTGCTCGAACGCATCACCAACGAGGACTGGCGGAAGCACCTCGCATCGCTCATCGACGCGAAGCTGGAAGCGCTATGAGCACCAAGGCTGACACGGTCACGAAGAAGGGCTACGACGTCGAAGAGATCCGTGCGCAGTTCCCGATCCTGAAGGAGCTGGTGCACGGCAAGCCGCTCGTGTACTTCGACAACGCCGCCACCAGCCAGAAGCCGCGCCGCGTGATCAAGGCCGAGAGCGCCTACTACGCGACGATCAATGCCAACGTGCATCGTGGTGTGCATACGCTGAGCACCAAGGCCACGGAAGCACAGGAAGCCGCACGTGAGACGGTTCGCGCGCACATCAACGCCAAGCATCCGCACGAGGTGATCTTCACCAGTGGCACCACGGCGAGCATCAACCTGGCTGCGACCAGTCTAGCCCAATTGCTGTTGAAGAAAGGCGACGAGGTGGTGATCAGCGGCATGGAGCACCACAGCAACATCGTGCCCTGGCAACTGGCTTGCGAGCGGCATGGTGCGGTGCTGAAGGTGATCCCGATCACGGACAGCGGAGAATGGGACCTGAAGCAGGTGCCGTTCTCTGATAAGACAAGGATCCTCGCGATCAGCCATGTGAGCAACACATTGGGCACGATCAACCCGGTGAAGAAGCTGATCGCGCAGGCGAAGAAGAAAGGCATCGTCACGCTGGTGGATGGCGCGCAAGCGGCGCCGCACCTGAAGATCGATGTGCAGGACCTCGGCTGCGACCTCTATGCCTTCAGCGGGCACAAGGCCTATGGGCCAACGGGCACGGGTGTGCTCTACGGCCGCGAGGAACTACTGGAGCGCATGCCCCCATGGCAAGGCGGTGGCGAGATGATCGAGACCGTCACGCTAGAGAAAAGCACCTGGGCGAAGCTGCCCTTCAAGTTCGAGGCGGGCACCCCGCACATCGCGGGCATCATCGGGCTGGGCGAAGCCATCCGCTGGATGCAGGACTACGACCTCGATGCCATGGCCGCATACGAACAGACCTTGCTCGCCCATGCGACGAAGGAGCTGCTGACCATCGATGGCCTCCGCATCATCGGCACCGCGAAGGAGAAAGGTGGGCGTGATCAGTTTCGTGATCGAAGGCGTACACCACTACGACCTCGGCACCTTGCTCGACCAGCAGGGCATCGCCGTGCGCACGGGCCACCACTGCACCCAGCCATTGATGGAGCGCTTCGGTGTGAGCGGAACGACGCGGGCGAGCTTCGCGTGCTTCAATACGATCGCGGAAGTGGATGCGATGGTGGCTGGAGTGAAGAAAGGCGTGAAGATGTTGCGATGACCGCCAACAAGACCATCGCCCAAGCCCAACAAGAAGTGGTGGACGAGTTCGCCCTCTTCAGCGACTGGCAGGACCGCTACGAGCACCTGATCGAGCTGGGCAAGGACCTGCCCTTGATCGCGCCGGAGAAGAAGACCGAGGAGAACATCGTGCGCGGTTGCCAATCGCGTGTGTGGCTGAACGCTGAACAAAAGAACGGCCTTGTCCACTTCACCGCCGACAGCGATGCCATGATCACCAAGGGCCTTATCGCATTGCTCGTGCGTGTGCTGAACGACCGCACACCACAAGAGATCCTGGAAACACCGCTCACCTTCATCGATACCATCGGCCTGCGTGAGCACCTGAGCCCGAACCGCAGCAATGGCCTCAGCGCGATGATGGACCAGATGAAACGCTACGCCCTCGCCTATTCGGGGGGGGGGGGGGGCCCCCCCCCCCCCCGGCCCCCCCCCCCCCCCCCGGCCCCCCCCCCCCCCCCGCCTCCACAGTCATGACGTCCGAGGAGAAGAAACAACTGGAGGAGAGCATCATCAATGCGCTCAAGGCCATCTATGACCCCGAGATCCCCGTGGACATCTACGAGCTGGGGCTGATCTACGATGTGGTGATCCACGACGATGCAAGCGTCTATATCAAGATGACCTTGACCAGTCCGGCGTGCCCGGTGGCCGGAACCTTGCCCGGGGAGGTGGAACAGAAGGTGGCCGGCGTGCAAGGTGTGAGCAGCGCCAAGGTGGAGATCACGTTCGAGCCTGCGTGGGACAGGACGATGATGAGCGAGGCGGCGCAACTCGAACTCGGCTTCATGTAAGTTGGGCCGCAGAGGCGCAAAGACGCAGAGAAGAGATGAACCGCAACGGCGCGACGCCACACCAAAACGCCGCGCGAACGCGCCCGCGCTGGGCCGAGCGAAGAACCCATCATCAACAAGGTCGCGTCGAGCGGGATCATCACCCTCGACCTGGAGGAGATCTACCCAGCGGGTGAGCGCGTGGTCTTCGACCTGAAGCCGCTGCTGTGGCAGGAGATCGCACTGAAGGAGGATCACCTGCGCGCCTTCGTGAAGGACCATGACTGGTCAGCGTACAAAGGCAAGTTCGTTTCGGTGCATTGCTCGGCGGATGCCATCATTCCCACGTGGGCCTATATGCTCGTGGCTGCGCACCTACAGCCCTTTGCAGCGTTCGTGACGCAAGGCGATACCGATCAATTGGAGCGCGCGGTCTTCACACGCTTCGTGCAGGCTTTGGATATCGAGCCCTACCATGGTGGACGCATCGTGGTGAAGGGCTGCAGCAAATTGCCTGTACCGCTGAACGCCTATGTGGAGCTGAGCGCGAAGCTCCTTCCCGTGGTGAAGAGCCTGATGTTCGGCGAGCCCTGTAGCACAGTTCCTCTGTACAAGGCGCCCAAGCCTTCGTGAGACCCCAGCCCGTAAGGGCGGGTCGGACCAGCGTGACGACCATCCGTGAAGACCCGATGTTCGGGAGCGCGATGCCGCGACAAGGCTCGACCTTGCTCGCTGGTACTGCGTTGTGGTTCGCTGCTCGTTCTGTGCTGCGCAAGTGGACACCGTGAACGTGCCGAACAGCACCAACGGCTGGTTCATGAGCCCACACGGCACCATCCGCATACTGCTGCTGTTCTGCGAGATCGAATACGACAAGACCCCGGCGAAAGATCCGCAGCCGAACAGCGCCGATCATTGGCGAAAGGGGCAGCTCCCAACGTGGAAGGACGAGGTCTTCGATGCGCAACCGGCGGCGGCCTATCTGGGGCAGGTAACGCGGTACTACCATGACATGTCCATGGGTCGGTACACGGTTCTGGGCGATTACATCGATACGATCCTCACACTGCGCGAGAGCGAATACCCGACCGTAGGAAACGCGCACGCCATAGGGGCGCTGGCAGTGAAGGAGGCGAACAAGCTGGGATCGCTGCGCACGCACCACGGCCTCACCGTTGCGGATTTCGACCTATGGAAGCGTGGAGGCAAACCAGGAAGGCCGAAACATGCTGGCACGGACGACCCGCACAGCTATGACCATGTGATGGTGATCGTGCGCAACAGCGGTCTCACCCACAACCAAGGCAGTGTGGATCCTGGAAGTCCCGGCAAGCTCTTCGGGTATGAAAGCGATTCGCAGAGCCGCTTCGGCGGGATGTACGCCATGCCCTACGAGATCCTGCAGCACGAGTACAACCACCTGCTCTTCGGCGGCAACAACTTCCACGTGGGGGGCGGCAACGCGGCACAATTCACCAGTTACTTCCCTTTCATGCAAGGAGGCTGGAGCATGATGAGCGGCAGCAACAGTTCGCTCCTGACCGGCAATGCTTGGGACCGCGATCGCTTGGGCTGGCGACCGGAGGGTGTGCAACACCGGATCAACGCGCTCGATGCGAACGGGGCTTCATGCAACGGCGACATCGATCCTTACAACGGCGACACCGGGATCTATGTGTTGCGCGACTTCATGACGAGCGGTGATGCGTTGCGCTTGCGCCTTCCCTTCCTTCCAGAGAACGAGTACGCGCAATGGATCTGGTTGGAGAACCACCAGACCTACAAGAAGAACGGGATCCTCAGTGATCGTTTCCACTACGAACTTGAAATGCCGTGCGTGAGCGGCGCAGTGCCCGGCATCTATGCCTACGTGCAAGTGGACCGCGACAACCGATACGGTAACGATGTGTACGGTCAGCACTCCGACTACCTCCGCGCTATCTCGGCCAGCGGCCACTACGACCGGCTGATGCGTGACGGTACCGAAACGTTCGAATGCCTATGGCCCGGTCCCACACCAACATATGATGTGAGCGAACGCACCGCCAACGCGCTCACCGGCAACCAGGACAATGAACAGCCCTTGCTCGTTGACGACAGCGATAAACTCACGCGGGCGAAACACTACGTACCGCGGATCGAATACCGCGATGGTCGCAAGATCGACCAAGGCCATTACTTCGGGCACGCACGGCAAGTCTTCACGGTGAACGGGGTTAGCAAGCTGGGCATGACCACGAACCCGGGCACTGCGAACGTGCTCACGCTGTTGAACCAAGGCAGCAATGCGGTGAACAAGGGTGGGCCGCCTGACAACCGAACGGTCCATCTCAATGGTATATCGGTGGAACTCCTTGAACAGCGGGCGAACGGCGAGATCGTGCTGCGCGTTGGGAACGATGACCGCACCATCCATCATGATCTGCGCTGGTGCGCGGACAGCATTGTCCTGCACGCTCCACCCTATCACGGTAGGGTCGCGCTCACCATCGCCAAAGGTGTACGACTGCAGCTCGATCGTTCCGCTACACCCACGCGCTTGATCGACCCTGAGCGCGCCAATGGTCGCACGTGGTTCAGCTCACCAACGCACCTGACGGTGACCGGTAGCTCTCAAGTGGTGGTTGAACCCAGGGCCGAACTTGAGTTGGTCCATGGCAGCGAGTTGCACCTGATGCCCGGCGCTTCGATCATTTTCGGCAAGCAAGCGAAGTTGACGATCGACAGTTCTTCACGCGTGGTAGTGCATGGCAGCGCAACGTTGAAGGCGAAAGCGAAGCTCGTACGGAAGTTCAAGCGCAAAGGGCGCCTGGTGTTCGAGCCATGATACGAACGAGCGGACGAGCATCGCTGATCGCCGTGTTCACGGCCGGTTTGCTCCACCTCTACTTCAGCACCACGCACCGCTATCTCGGAAGCGATGGCGAAGCATGGCGCACGGCGATCTCCAGCGATGGCGATGGCTACTATGCCTACCTCACGGGTCTTTTCGTGGATGGTGGCCTCCGTCATGCCAACGCTTCGGACAATCACTTCGCCCCTGCAGGCGACGGACGCGTGATCAAGTATTTGTGCGGAACCGCCGTGGTGCAGTTGCCCTTTTTCCTGGCGGCCCATGCGTGGTGTGCGGTCACTGGCGTGGAAGCCAACGGACGCACGCTTCCCTATCAGGTGGCGATCGGCATCTGCTCGCTGTGCGTGCTGCTCTTCGGTTTGTGGCAGCTACGGGCTTTGCTTCGATCCTTCCAACTGCCGGATGGCGCGGTGGCCTTCGCGCTTTGGATACTTATAGTCGGAACCGGTCTGCTCTATCAGGCCGTCATGACCCCGAGCATGTCCCACACAGCCTCTTTCGCTGCCATCGCGTGGGCGTTGAACGAAGCTCGCCGCGCATGGCTAGGGAAGGATGATCATGCGACCGTTCGGGCAGCGCTCGCCATCGCCTTGATCGCTTTGATCCGCCCCGTGGATCTGCTCGCACTGTTCGCACTTCCTGTTGTGGCCATGGATAAACCCATCGGGCTTCTCGCCTGGGTGAAGCGGCAAGGTGTTCGACGCTGGCTCATCGCCGCGATCGTTCTCCTCTTCATCATCTCATTGCAACCCTTGGCGTGGTATGCGCAATGCGGCCGCTTCTTCGTGATGCCCTACGCCAACGAAGGCTTCCACTGGTCGGCACCGAAGCTGTTCCAGGTGCTCTTCAGTGCGCGCAAAGGGCTCTTCCTCTATTGGCCCATGTTGCTGCTCGCCTTGCCCGGCCTATTGGTGCTCTGGGAACGATCGCGGTTGGCCGCAGCGTCCATCCTCATAGCGATCGGGGCCATTGCATACGTGGCCTCCTGCTGGTGGACCTGGTACTACGGGCATAGCTATGGTATGCGTCCAATGCTGGACCACCTCGTGCTCTTTTCCATACCTATCGCGTTCCTCCACGGGGCGATCTCCAGGCGGTGGAAGCACGCGCTCCTTGCGCTGACCATACCGCTCCTGTTGCTCCAATGCTTCCAGATATGGCAGTACCAGCAAGGCATCCTGCATCCGTTCAACATGGACCGGGAGAAGTACCGCACCATCTTCCTGCGCAGCGGGGACGAGCATCGCGACCTCTTTGGTGAAGGATGCGCATCCCCACCGTATGCGCCCCATGGTTTCGATGTGCTCGTGGACACGCTGCTTCGCCTACCAGAAGTACCGTGGCAATTGGACAGCGCGGACCGTTTCGGTCCGGGCGTGATCGTTGCACCTGCTGAACTTCCCAGCGGTCAGGTGCTCTACGTGGAGGCATCGTTGCGGCGTAGAGCGCTCGATACGAACGCGTCGAACACGGTGGAAGTGGTCTGCACACTTGGACAAGGCGGAACCAATTGGTACTACAATACCTACCGCCTGAACGACATTCGGCTACCCGATGATCGCACATGGCGGCATTGGCGGTACGCCTTCTATGTCCCTGCCGCCAAGCCGGGCGATGAAATGCGCGTGTACACGGTACAGAACGGTACCGGTCGTGTGCTACTGAAAGATGTCGATGTGCGGATAAGCGCTGTGCGCAGGTGAGCGCTCACGATCAATACGCCCGCACGTTCTTCCCCTCCATGTAATTGATGAAGGCGCGGTTCACGACGCGGTTGCCGCCGGGTGTTGGGTAATCACCGGTGAAGTACCAATCTCCTTTGTGGTCCGGGCAGGCGGCGTGCAAGCCCTCGATGCTCTGGTACACGAGCTTCACTTCCGCGTTGATGTCCTCCGGCGTCAACAGCTCGGCGATCTTGTCGCTGATCTGCTCGGCAGTGAACGGTCGGTAGATGTCCTTCACCACGTTCTCCTGTTCGGTGAACGGGCGACCCACCATCGCCAGTGCACGGTCGTACACGTCGTCGATGACGTTCTCCTGCTTGGTCTCCTTCAGCAAGGCGATGGCTGCGCGGAAGGCAGCGAGATCGCCCATCTTGGCCATGTCGATGCCGTAGCAATCCGGATAGCGGATCTGTGGTGCACTGCTCACCACCACGATCCGCTTCGGTTCCAGGCGATCGAGCATTTTCAGGATGCTCTGCTTCAAGGTGGTGCCGCGCACGATGCTGTCATCGATCACCACGAGATTGTCCACTCCGGGCCGCACGGTGCCATAGGTGATGTCGTACACGTGCGCCACGAGATCATCACGCGCATCGTCGCTGGTGATGAAGGTGCGCAACTTGGCATCCTTGATCGCCACCTTCTCCAATCGTGGGCGCAAAGCGAGGATCGCACGCAGCTTCGCGGGATCGGGCTTCGGCCCCAACTCCAGGATGCGGCGCTCTTTCACGCGGTCCAGCTCATCCTCCATCTCCTTCAACATGCCGTAGCACGCGACCTCCGCGGTGTTCGGAATGAAACTGAACACGGTGTTCTCCAAGTCGTGGTCCACCGCTTCGAGGATGGCGGGACATACCGAGCGACCCAGCGCGATGCGCTCACGGTAAACATCACGATCACTGCCACGGCTGAAGTAGATCCGCTCGAAACTGCATGCGCGCTTCTCGATCGGTTCGCGCACTTGCTGCTCGCTGTACGAACCTTCCTTGCGGATGATGAGCGCGTGACCCGGCGAGAGTTCGTTGATCTGTTCCGTCTTCAGGTGGAAGGCCGTCTGGATCGCAGGGCGTTCACTGGCCACCACGACCACTTCCTCGTCGGCATACCAGAACGTGGGACGGATACCAGCAGGGTCACGGAGCACAAAGGCATCGCCGTGACCGATCATGCCGGCCAGTGCGTAACCACCGTCGAAATCCATGGCGCTGTTCACGAGGATCTGTCGCACGTCCATCTTCTCGGCGATCACCTGGGTGATCTGCCGGTCATTGTAGCCCAGCTGGCGGTGGATCTGCGCGATGCGTTCGTTCTCCACATCCAGGAAGTGCCCGATCTTCTCCAGCACCGTCATGGTATCACTGCGCTCCTTGGGATGCTGACCGATGGAGACGAGCAGGTCGAAGAGCTCATCCACATTGGTCATGTTGAAGTTGCCCGCTACCACCAAGTTGCGCGTGAGCCAGTTGTTGAGGCGACGACGCGGGTGGCAATTCTCCAAACTGTCACGTCCGAAGGTGGCGTAGCGCAAATGCCCAAGAAGCAATTCGCCCATGAACGGAACGGACTGCTTCAAGCGTTCCACATCGCCGGCTATTGAAGGTTCGGCCGCGAGGGCATCGGCGTAGCCCTTGTTCACCTTCCCGAAGATCTTCTGGATGGCCTGCTTGTCCGTGCTCCGCTCGCGATCAATGCTATTGAGCCCCGGCAGCGGATCGAGCTTGATGGATGCGATACCCGCCCCATCCTGACCGCGGTTGTGCTGCTTCTCCATGAGGAGGTACAGTTTGTTCAATCCGTAGAAGGCGGTGCCGTACTTCTGCTGGTAGTAGCCCAGCGGCTTGCGCAGGCGGATCAGCGCAATGCCACATTCATGCTTGATCGCGTCGCTCATGCTTTCGGCGACGAAGGTACGGGGGTCGGCGCACCCGTTTCCCACCTCGTCCGAACCCTCGCCGGACCAAGCAACCAAAGGTCGTGGCCGGGTGTCTTCCACCAGTAACTTGGCCTACCCGCCAGCCCTTTGCGCGCGCCCCTTTCCATACTGCTCATCGCCTTGGCCCTCACGGCCATGGGAACGCCGCCCAAAGCCACGTTCACAGAGAACAAGGGCCAGTGGCCCGCGCAGGTCCTGTACCGTGCTCACATCCCCGGTGGGGTGATGTTCGTGGAACGCTCGGCCTTCACATACGTGCTCTTCTCCGAAAGCCCGCTGGCCCACCATGGTCATGCGCATCAACCGGAGCATGTCGGTGAAGGCAAGGCACATGCGTACCGGGTGAATTTCGAAGGTGGGCATGCCAGTAGCTCCGCAGGTGCCCTCAAGCAGAAACACTACGAGAACTACTTCATCGACAACGACCCCGCGCGGTGGGGCACGGGGTGCGGCGTGTTCGGCGTTGTGACCTTACATGATGTGTGGCCCGGGATCGACCTGCGTATCAGTGGTACGGACGGGATCAAGTACGACTTCATCCTGGCTCCTGGTGCTGATCCGAGCCTGGTGCGCATGCGGTATGAAGGGCAGGATGGGATCGAGTTGAGGGATGGCTCACTGATCGTGAAGACCTCGGTGGGTGACGTGGTGGAAGGAGCGCCGGTCTCCTTCCGCGAGGACCCCATCCCATTGCCATCGTATGACCCCTTGTTCCACAGAGTACAGGTGTCCAGCTCTTATCTGCTCTCCGAAGACCTTGTCCGCTTTGTGCTGGAGCCGTCACAGGACAGGACCTTGATCATCGACCCCACGCTCACCTTTGCGAGCTTCACCGGTAGCACGGCCGACAACTTCGGTTGCACGGCCACCTACGACAACGATGGTCACTTGTACGGCGGGGGGATCGTGTTCAATGCGGGTTATCCGGTAACGGTTGGAGTACTCCAGAATTTCTGGGCTGGCGGCACGATCGATGTGGGCATTTCGAAATGGAGCCCCGATGGGACCAGCTTGGTGTGGAGCACCTACCTCGGCGGCAGCACAGGAGCTGAATCGCCTCACAGTCTGGTGGTGAACGAGCAAGATGAGCTCTACGTGATGGGAACGACCGGCTCCTCGAACTTCCCAACCACGCCGGGAGCCTTTGATGGTACGTTCGGTGCGGGTGGCGGCGCGGTGAGCTGGACCAACATCTTCGGCGGCTACGGCTACCAGCACCTCAATGGTTGCGATGTGTTCGTGGCCCATTTCAATGTGGGGGCGACTTCACTGATCGGAAGTACGTTCATGGGTGGAGTGAACCAGGATGGGTTGAACAATTCGACCACGCTCACCCACAACTATGGAGACCACATTCGCGGCGAGATCGCACTCGACCCCAGCGGTGATCCGGTGGTTGCCACGAGCACTTATAGCGCAGGTTTGCCAACCACCCCCGGTGCGCCCCAGCCGCTCCATGCCGGAGCACAGGATGGTTTCGTATTCCGCATGGACCCGGCGCTCACCGTGTTGCAATGGGCAACCTATATCGGTGGTGCCGGCGATGACAGCGCGTATGGCGTACAGTTCGATAGCGGCGGGAACCTGTTCGTGACCGGTGGTACCACCACCGCCGGACTTGCCATGCCCGGCGTTTCTGCGGACAACAGTTACAACGGCGGCGGCGATGGCTACATCATGCGGTACTCCGGGATCACTGGCGGTCTGCTTTCCGGCACCTACCTCGGCACCAGCGCATACGATCAGTCCTACTTCGTACAAGTGGACACCGACGACGCTGTTTATGTGACCGGTCAAACACACGGCAATTACCCGGTCACTCCCGGCAAGTACAGCAACCCCGGCAGCTCGCAGTTCATCCACAAGTTCAACAACGCGCTGTCCGCCTCGCAATGGAGCACGGTCATCGGCAATGGGGTGAACACACAGGACATGTCGCCCACCGCCTTCCTTGTGAGCGACTGCGGTCAGGTCTACTTCAGTGGGTGGGCCGGCAACACCAATGCGAACGCGGGCAATAACAACAGCACCACCAGCGGCTCAGCGATCACCCCAGACGCGTTCCAAAGCATCACTGATGGCAGCGACAACTACTTGTTGATGCTGAACCCGGACGCAGTGAGCCTGAGCTATGCGACCTTTTTCGGCGGGCCGAACAGCGACGAGCATGTGGACGGTGGTACCAGTCGTTTCGATAAGGACGGCACCGTGTACCAAGCGGTATGCGCTGGCTGCTTGGGACAGGACGATTTCCCCACCACAGCGGGCGCGTGGAGCATTACGAACAACAGCCCCAACTGCAGCTTGGGTGTGTTCAAGTTCGAACTGGCCGCCTCCCTGGCGAGCATCGGTATCGATGGCCCCAATGTGATCTGCTTCCCCAGTACGGTCCAGTTCACCAACAGCAGCACAGGTGGCGATACCTACCTATGGGACTTCGGTGATGGCGGCACCAGCACCGAGTTCGAACCCGCACACCTCTATACCGAAGAAGGCGTGTTCACGGTGAGCATGCTGATGACCGACAGTTATGGCTGCACCATCGCCGACACTGCGGACATCCAGGTGATCGCCATTCCCACCCCAGCACCCACCATCGACCCGGTGGTGCCGATATGCCCCGGTGCAAACACGCAGCTCTTCGCTTCCGATGGCTTGTCATGGGCTTGGTTCCCGGCTATCGGTGTAAGTGATACCACCATCGCGGATCCGGTGGTGACGCCACCCGAACCCATGACCTATTCGGTGATCATTGAAAGCGATTGCGGTTCCGATACTGCTTCAGTCGCGATCGATTGGATCGACCCGGTGGGCTCAGCAGGAGCGGATACTTCCACCTGCCTTGGTTCCGGCGTCGCGCTCGATGGTTCCGGCGGGGGCACGTACGTGTGGGAGCCTTCGACCACGCTCAACGACGCCACGCTAGCCAACCCGATCGCCTCTCCCATCGACTCCACGTACTACAGCGTCATCATCACCACGCCCGATGGTTGCACCGTGCTCGATACCGTGCTCGTGACCGTGTACATCGATCCACCTACACCCGCACTGTTCGATACCACCATCTGCGAAGGAGCTTCCGTGCAATTGGTGGCCGGTGATGCTGCTTGGTTCTCGTGGCGTCCAGCGGCAGGTATTGTGGACCTCAACGTGCAGGACCCATTCGTAACTCCCCCGGTCCCTACGCTGTACATCGCCGACCTTTTCAATCAATGCGGAACCACCGTTGATAGCGCCTTCGTGGACCTCTACTACGTGAACGCAAGCGCATGGATGGACACCTTGGTATGTCCCGGACAACCCGTGTACTTGCAGGCTGCTGGTGGAGATACGTATGCGTGGACACCCTCGGCAGGCCTGAGCCATCCGGATAGTTCGTACACCACGACGATCGCCACCATGAGCACGCTCTATTCCGTGACGGTAACGGACATCAATGGCTGTAGCGATGTGGCCAGCGTGCAAGTGGAGCTCCTCCCGTTGCCAGCCGTGCAGGCCGGTCGCGACGTAACGATCGACTTTGGTGAAGTGGTGCAACTGAACGCCACCGGCGGCGGAACGCTCACCTGGAGCCCATCTACATGGTTGAACGACAGCACGAGCGCCTCCCCCGTTTCACGACCGGAGGAGAGCATCACCTACACGGTCACCGTTACCGATGCGAATGGTTGCAAGAACAGCGATGCGCTCGTGATCATCCTCAATGGCAGCCTGTTCGTTCCGAATTCCTTCACCCCTGATGGTGATGGGTTCAATGACTTCTTCGGGGCGCTTGGGAAGGACTTGCGCGAGGTGGAGCTGCTCGTCTTCAACCGCTGGGGCGAACTCATCTGGAGCACCAACGCACTCGACGGCCGCTGGGATGGCACCTACCAAGGCGCGGACTCACCCATCGACACCTACGTGTGGAAGGTGAAGGCCACCGAGAGCAGCGGTAGGGAACGGCAAGCCGTGGGACATGTGAATTTGCTACGGTAGCTGGCTAAGCGAACCGCCCGCGTTCCATCGCAAGCCACTGCAAAGCAGCTCCACCCAACAACATCTCCTTCGTCACTCGGTCGTACGGCATGCTGCTGATCAACTCGCCCGGCACTAATTCGCCCAAGGGGAACGGATAGTCGGTGCCCATGGCCACGCGGTTGGCACCCATGAGGTCGACAACATGGTTCAGCACGGCAGGGTCGTGAACGAGAGCATCGATCCAGAAGCGACCCATGTACTCCCGAGGGTTCACGTTGTTGTCCACCGCACAGAGGTCCGGGGCGAACAAGGAAGCCGTGCTCGATGCGGCCTAGTGTTGCAGGAAAGGAGCCGCCGCCATGCGCAAAGGCCACACGCAATCTCGGAAGTCGTTCGAAGAGCCCACTGAAGATCATGCTCACGATGGCCGTGGTGGTTTCCACCGGCATGCCCACCAGCCAGGGCATCCAATACTTGTCCATGCGGTCCGCACCCATCATATCCCATGGGTGCACGAAGACTGCCATGCCCAATTCCTCACATGCCTGGAAGACCGGCAGCAAACGCGGCTCCCCGAGGTTCATCCCGTTCACGTGCGTTCCGATCTGCACACCTGTGAGCCCGATGCTTTTGCATCGCTCCAATTCCTTGACGGCAAGTTCCGGCTCCTGCATCGGGAGTGTGCCCAGACCTACGAAGCGTGTGGGCCAACGATGGACGATACCCGCGATGTGATCATTGAGGAACATCGAAAGGTCCAAGGTGTCCTGCGCTTTTGCCCAGTAGCTGAACATCACCGGCACGGTGCTGAGCACCTGCACATGCACGCGGTGGGCATCGCACTCGGCAATGCGCACCTGTGGATCCCACGAGTTCGCCTGTACCTCCCGGAAGAACTTGTCATCCATCATCATGCGGGCACAACCCGGCTTGTGGTGGTCCAGGTGGATGAAACCACGATAGCCGTATTTGGCCCCGAAATCCGGGATGTTCTCCGGCAGGATGTGCGTATGGATGTCGATGGAGAGGAGCTCCGCCATGCTCACACGAAGCGCGGGTCCGTCTCCATCACATGTCCGCACTTCTTGCAAGTGCGAAGCTCCTCATTGCCATAGAACGCACGAAAGCGCGGCAGGAAATCGGTCTCGACATTGTGCAGCACGAAGCGGTATTCATGCAACAGGTTGTTGCACTTCTCGCAATACCACTGCAGGCCGTCCTCGAGTTCGCGATCATCGCGTTTCACCTCGATCACAAGACCCACCGTACCCGCACCTCTACGGGGTTGGTGAGGTGTGCGCGAAGGCAGCAGGAACATTTCGCCCTGCTTGATCGGGATCGTCACCGCTTTTCCATCCTCCTGGATACCCACTTCGATATCCCCCTCCAGTTGGTAGAAGAGTTCCTCGGTTTCGTTCCAGTGGTAGTCCTTGCGTGCGTTCGGCCCGCCGACGATCATCACAATGTAGTCGCCCGCATCCGCATAGAGGTTCTTGTTGCCCACGGGTGGTTTCAGCAGGTCGCGGTTCTCGGCGATCCAGCCTTGTAGGTTGAAGGGTCTGCGGATGCTCATGGCAGCAAAAATGCTCGGTGCCGCTAAAGGTAGCAGGTGGGTTGAAAGCCGAAGGGCGTCCGCTTCGCAGCGAACGCCCCCGGCGTATGGTGTATTTGGTGTGGTTCAATGTTTCACGGACCGTCCGGCTTGGAGCAAAGCCGCACCGTTCGCGCGCATCATGTCAACGGTGTATTCCTGGTCCTGTACGAAAGCTCCAACCTGCCGGTTCCACTTCACGATGGCGAAGGGGAAATCGAGCACATCGGTATCGGCACCTTCGTACTTGTCAGCAACGAGCATGCTCATCTCCATATCAAGCGGCGCAATGGCCACTACCTCCACGGGGATCTTCGCGCGTGTGTCCACGAGCATCCGTTTCGGGAGGAAGCCTTCGCGTTGGAAGACGATGGCGAATTCCTTCTGCAAGCCCAAGCCAATACCGAAGCGGCCGCTCTTGTCGGTGACCTGTTCGCCTACCACGTCGTTACCGTCATACACGGTGACTTGGCAGCCTGCGAGCTTCTTCTCACCATCGGTGATACGACCCACGATCTCCAGGACCATGGGTTCGCCGTCCTTCTGTGCAATGGCGTTCGAAGCCAAAAGCACGCACCAAGCGAACAGAGTTAGGGCTTTCATGCCCGCTTATACCCCTTTGCGCAGGAAGGGGTTACGAAGCTTCGCCAAATGAAAAGGGCGGTCGCCCTAAGGTGACCGCCCTTCCATTCAGGTTGCGGGCATCAACGCACCACGAGACGCAGGTTGGCGCTTCCCGCCTCGCTGTTCAGGCGCACGTTGTACACGCCCATGGCCAACTGGCCGTGGAGCGCGAACGGAACCACTTGGCCCGTGCTCATGCTCTGGCGCTCTTGGTATACAACGCGGCCTTCCATGTCCACCACATCCAGCGTGGTGATGGCATCGGGCCCTGCGTAGGTGAGGCTGAAATCGCCATTCCCGGGGTTGGGGAACAAGTTCCATGATGCTACGGTCATATCCGTGATGCCATCACAGATGTCGACGTTCACCAATACATAGTTGTCGCTGAGGTCCACACAAGTCCCTGTACTGGTGATCTCCGTGGCGAGCGAACCGGGATCCGCACCCACGAGCGTCCCGTTGTAGCTGATGCCCCAAACGCGATAAACACCCAACCCGGCGCTGTTGAAGTCCAACGAACCGCCCATGAGCTGCGCGATGATCACATTGCTCTCGTCCGTGAGCAGGAACACGTAGTTCTCCGCACTGGTGCTGGTGGTATTGAAATCGATGATATCAGCATCGACATCCTGGCAAACGTCCACGCTGAAAGCGCCCGTGCTGGTTTGCACGGACCCTCCATCGCAAACCACGGTGGGGGTATCGCCGGTGATACACAGGCTGAACTGTCCGCCGTTACCGAAGGTGGCATTGCTGTAAACGCGCACCAGGTAATCGGTATCCGGCACGGTGGTGAAGTCGATGGGCGTGACCGGCTGGATCACACAAGCGAGTTCATTGCCGTTGCATCCATCGCTGATCACGATCGCCCAATCCTCCATCGTTCCTTGATCGAAGTTGATCGTGACGCTCGTGTTCGGGCCGGCGTTGAAGGTGTACCAAACGTCAAGCAGGTCCGAGCCCGGATCATCACAGGTCGCGTCCCCACCGTCCATGGTCGCATACGTGTTGTCGCCAGCGGTCGCTGCGGCGGGACAATCATCCACCACGTTGATCCCGATCGGGAAGGCGTTCACGCAGTCGTTATTGCCCGGAGCACAATCGTTCACACTGATCGGAGCTCCGAGAACATCCAAAGCTCCGCAGATGGTGCCGCCACCCTGGATCAACAATCCATTCACATCGAAACCAGTGGTGACACCGAGTTCAATGAGACTTGGATCGATGGTCAGGGGATCATAGACGAGGGTATGGATCGTGTAGCTTCCGGGTGCGTTCACGGTGAAGACGGGTCCGACACCCAGGTCTATGATCACAAGGCCAGGACCTTGAGTGAGCACGAAGGCGGTCTCGTAGCCAACGGGTACCACGGCATCGCCGTTCGGCGTGGCACCGACCTGGGCCGAACCACCGAACAGGCAAACCGGTGTTTCATCCGCAGTGAGGGTGCCCGCATCGGCATCGCACACCACGCATTCGCTCACTTCGATCAACGCACCGACCACATCAAGGCTTGCGCAGATCGAACCACCGCCCTGGATCAACAGCGCGTTCACATCGAAGCCCGTGGTGGTGCCCAATACGACGCCCGATAGATCGAGCGTGGTGGGGTCGTACACCAGCGTGTGGATGGTGTAGCTATCGGCGAGCGCAACGTCGAAGGAAGGCGTGGTGCTGGTCCCGATGATGACCAGGCCCGGGCCTTGCGTGAGAACGAAGAGCGTTTCGTAACCCGTTGGAACCACTGCATTGCCATCCGGTGTGGCGCTGATGGTGGCACTTCCCGCAATAAGACACACTGGTGTGGCATCGGCGATAAGCGCTCCCGCGTTCGCATCGCACACCACGCATTCCTCCACGGTGATGGGCGCACCGGCCACATCCAAGCTGGCGCAGATCGAACCGCCGCCTTGGATCAACAGCGCGTTCACATCGAAGCCCGTGGTGGTTCCAAGCACAACACCGGACAGATCGAGCGTGGTGGGGTCGTACACCAGCGTATGGATCGTGTAGTCATCCGCGATGGTCACCGTGAAGTTCGGAGTGGCACCAGCTTGAACGATCACCAAGCCCGCGCCTTGAGTGAGCACGTAAACGGTTTCGTAACCGGTGGGTACCACTGCATTGCCGTCCGGCGTGGCGCTGATGTCAGCGCTTCCAGCAACAAGACACACTGGTGTGGCATCGGCGATGAGCGCTCCCGCGTTCGCATCGCACACCACACACTCCTGCACGGTGATGGGCGCACCGGCCACATCCAAGCTGGCGCAGATCGAACCGCCCCCTTGGATCAAGAGCGCGTTCACATCGAAGCCCGTGGTAACGCCGAGGACGATGCCCGATGGATCGAGCGTGAGCGGGTCGTAAACAAGCGTGTGGATCGTGTAATCGTCAGCGCTGGTGACGTTGAAGATCGGCGTGGCCCCTGCGTTGACGATCACCAACCCCGCACCTTGCGTGAGCACGTAGACCGTCTCATAACCGACAGGAACCACGGCATTACCATCGGGAGTGGCACTTATGTCCGCGCTTCCCGCAACAAGACATACCGGTGTAGCATCGGCGATGAGCGCTCCCGCGTTCGCATCGCACACCACGCATTCCTCCACGGTGATGGGCGCACCGGCCACATCCATGCTGGCGCAGATCGAACCACCGCCCTGGATCAACAGCGCGTTCACATCGAAGCCCGTGGTGGTGCCCAACACGACGCCCGATAGATCGAGCGTGGTGGGGTCGTAAACCAGCGTATGGATCGTGTAGCTATCGGCGAGCGCAACGTCGAAGGAAGGCGTGGTGCTGGTCCCGATGATGACCAGGCCCGGGCCTTGCGTGAGAACGAAGAGCGTTTCGTAACCCGTGGGCACCACTGCATTGCCATCCGGTGTGGCGCTGATGGTGGCACTTCCCGCAACAAGACACACTGGTGTGGCATCGGCGATGAGCGCTCCCGCGTTCGCATCGCACACCACGCATTCCTCCACGGTGATGGGCGCACCGGCCACATCCAAGCTGGCGCAGATCGAACCGCCGCCTTGTATCAACAGCGCGTTCACATCGAAGCCCGTGGTGGTGCCAAGCACAACACCGGACAGGTCGAGCGTGGTGGGGTCGTAAACAAGCGTGTGGATCGTGTAGTCATCCGCGATGGCCACCGTGAAGTTCGGAGTGGCACCAGCCTGAACGATCACCAAACCCGCGCCTTGAGTGAGCACGTAAACGGTTTCGTAACCCGTGGGTACCACTGCATTACCATCCGGCGTGGCGCTGATGTCCGCGCTTCCAGCAACCAGGCATACCGGCGAGGCATCGGCCGTGAGGGTACCCGAGGAAGCAGGACAGGAAGAGGGCGCTTCGCCCACCAAACAGACCGTGAAGCTCGTGTTCGTGGGTGCTGCACTGAAATAGTGGTAGATCCGCAGGTAGTAGGTTTCGCCGACCGTGAGACCCGTTGCCACCATCGTCGGGGAATCCGAGCACGCGATGTTGGTCCCATTGCAACTTCCCGAACGCAGGTCCAACACCCCGTCCCAACCGGCACCCAGCACGACTTCGATGGTATGCGTGGTTTCCGTAGCGGTGAACTTGTACCAGACGTCATCATTGGCGTTGCCTGTGAAGCCATTGCATGTGATGGCCGGAATGGATTGCGTGGCAAATGCAACAGTGCCTGTTACCGGTGAGCAGATCGGGTTCGGAACAAGTTCGATCGCACTCCCGCAATCATCGTTCGTCGGGGTGATGGGGTCATGCACACAGATGGTGAACGAGGTGGTGGACGGTACGGTGGCGTCACGGCTGTAGATCCGCACGTAGTAGATGGTCCCGACGGTCAGGTTCGTCGCCGTGAGGATCTCGGTGCCCCCTGCGATCGCCAGATCGGTGCAGCGATAATTCGTTCCATTGCATGCCCCCGTCCGCAGATCGATCACCGCGTTGAAGCCGGAGCTACCCACCACCTCGATCATCTGCGACGTGTTCGTTGCCGTGAACCAGTACCACACGTCATCGTCCGCAGTACCCGTGATGCCTGAGCAGGTGATCGCGGGCAACGACTGGGTGGCACCCGCCACATCGCCATTTACCGGTACGCAGGTCGCGCCCGAAATGAGCTCAATGGCACCAGCACAATCATCGTTGGTCGGATTCCCGCCCAACTCGCTCGGTGCCGCATTCATTGTAACCGTGTGCAACAACAAGCCGAGGGTGGCCAACCAGGTCCGGGGGATAAACATGCTCATGTTCGATTTCAAAATGGGATTCGATCCAAAGGAAATACATCTAGCCTCAGCGTCCTACCGCTTGGGGGTCGGCCGCTGCGATGGCCTCGTGGCTCGCGAAGCGGACATCAACGAACAACGAAACGCTGCTCGAGGCGGTGCCTTTCGGAAGTGAGCACGAGCAGGTAGGTACCGGGTGCCAAGCGCCCTTCGAGCGCAAGTTCCGTCCTCCCACCGGTAGCTGCAGGTGTGCGTTGGGTGTGAACCGTTCGGCCCGTTGCGTCCATCACTTGGACCATCATGCTCCCAGCCGGTAAATGATCGATGAATAGGTGGCCGTTGCTGGGGTTGGGCCATACCGTGAGCGGCTCAGGTGCTCGTGCATCCATGGCCAGGAACAGGCAGTTCTCTGCGACCACATCGATGGAATAGGACCCGAAGGAGTTGTTGGCTGCATCGCTCAGCACGGGTACATAGTAGGTCCCGGCGGGCAGATCGTTGAAGAGATAGGTGGTGTTGCCCTCCACGCAGCCAGTGCTATTCGTCGTGGAGAAGTACACAAGCGCATCACCGGGGCAGGTCGTGGCCAGGAAGCCGAACGTATTGCTCCACACCGGATCCTGTCCACAGTACTTCAGCAATACATCGGAGCATTCGCCGGTGGTGAACGAATGCCACACCACGGGTGCGGCGATGAACGGCGAGCCCACGACGAAATCACCTGCTGACGTGGCGTTGGTGTTGTCCCCGGTGAACGTGAGCGTCGTACCAACTGCGAGCGCTTCGGCGATCACGTTCGTACAATCGTCGTTCGCCGGTGGCACCACTGCACAAGCCGCAGCGGATACTTGCAATGAGTAAGGACCGATCGCATTGTTCACGGCATCGAGAAGTACGGGTATCAGATAGCTGCCCGCAGGCACATTGTTGAAGACGTACGTGCGGTTCCCATCCACGCAATCGTCGTTGTTGAAGGTGGTGAAATAATACGGCGTCACCATTGGACACTCCGTGGCGAAGAATCCGAAAGTGTTGTCCCAAGTGGGATCAAGTCCGCAGTATGCCAACGTGATGTTGGAACAGGAGGTGGTGGTGATGCCATGCCACACAACAGGGGCTCCGCTGAACGGGGATCCCGGATCGAAATCATTGGTGCCGGTCGCGGCCGTGTTATCGCCAGAAAGCGTGAGGCTGGCCCCGACTGCGAGTGGTTGGTATTGCACTTGGGAGCAGAGATCGAAGAACGTGGGCACCGCAGGGCAGGCCGATGCCGACAAGGTCAACTCATAGGGACCCACCGCGTTGTCGTTGGGGTCCAACAACACCGGCACGTAGTAGGTGCCGGCAGCCAACTGATCGAAGAGGTAGGTACGGTTCCCGTCCAAGCAATCCGTGCTGTTGAAGCTCGAGAAGAGCACCAGGTCCGACGCCGGACAGTCGCGGGCGAAGAACCCGAAGCTGTTGGTCCAAACGGGATCCAATCCGCAGTAGGACAGGCTCACATCGGCACATTCCGTTGTGGTGAAGGCATGCCAAACCACCGGTGCACCTGCATAGGGTGAGCCAGTGACGAAATCCCCCGTGGAGGTCGCGAAGGTGACATCCCCGCTGAGCGTTAGCGAACCGCCTAAGGTCAGGGCTTCGGCCGTTACAGAGCCGCACTCATCGTTCACCGCTGAACCACCGCCACAGACGGATGCCGTGACGTTGATGGTGTACGGACCTTCTGCCACACCGGTCTCCGTCCATATCGGGTAGTAGTACGTGCCAGCCGGAATGTTCACGAAATAGGAGGTCGGATTGCCGTCGCCGCAAGCCGTCGTGCTGGTTTGCTGGGAAGGAATGAACGCATTGCCGGCCGGACAGGTGGTGGCGAGGATGTTCCAGAACTCCCCGAACGCCGGAACGGTGCCGCAATAATCAACTGTGATGTCGGCGCACTCGGTGGTGGTGAAGGCATGCCAGACCGCAGGGTTCTGGAACCCGTCGAGCACGGACCCAACAACGAAATCACCGGTGTAAGTGGCCCCGGTGTTGTCGCCGGTCCAAACAAGAGAAGCGCCAACGGTAAGGGCGTCCGGCGTGATCCCGGAGCACAGATCGTTCACTTGCGCGCTCGTGGGCAGTGCAAGAAAGCAGGTAAGGACAAGCAGGATGTTGTTGCGCATGGCTAGAGTTCTTCGATAGACGGTGCACAGGGTTCCACCGCTGCACGTTATGCGGCAAAATTCGACCCTCCTATAGGGTTCGGTGCGCGTCCCATCGCAGGACTTTTCCACAACCCAGTGCCATCATCTGCAATCGGAATGGCCGAGTCAAAAACAAGAAGGGCGCCCACCTTGCGGTGGGCGCCCTTCGAAAAGGAGCCTCTGGTTATTGCACCACGATACGGCGCTCAGCAGTGCCGTCGGCGGTGGTGATGCGCAGCGCGTACGTACCAGCGGCCAACTTGCCGGCCAAGGAGAGTTGCACGTTGCTTCCAGCAGCAACAGCAAGCTGCTCGGCATGCACTGCACGACCCATCATGTCCACCACCTCGATGGTGGCGCGTCCATCAGGACCAGCGTATTGCACCACGAAGTCACCATTGTTGGGGTTGGGGAACACGCTCCAGCTGGCAACGTTCGCTTCGCTCACACCGGTGATGATACCGATCACATCGATGGTGTAGTCTTCCACTTCGCCAAAACTCGACAGCCCACAAGGTGTATCGTTGAAGTTGTTGGGGTAGCTCGTCCCGTCATGGACGTCATGCAAACGGATGCGCATGCGGGTTGTCCCCAAGGTTGCCGTTGCCGGGATCGCGATGTCGCCAGTGTAGATGTCCACCGAACCGACGGCCGACGTATGCACCAGTTCGCCCACATCCTCGAAGTCCTGGTCCTGGTTGTAGTCGATCCAAACGATCACTTGGTTCTCGCTCCAGGACGTGGTTGCGCCCTCACGAGCCACATCGATCGCGATCGGATAGGTCTGTCCACCAACCACCTCGCCCACCACATTGGTGAAGTCCTGGTAGGCCGGAGCGACCGGGATCGCATCGGGTGAGTCGTTGTCGATATTGGAGAAGGTCACATTGATGATGCGCTCTTCGAGATCCAGATCTCCAGGAGGCTCTCCGTCAGCGCCAGCCTCACAATAGGGACCCACGGGTGCACAGGCGGTCGTGGTCACCGTGATACTGTATGCGCCCACTGGGGTGAGCAGTGGATCAACGAGCACTGGGACATAATAGGTGCCTGCAGGCAGTTCCACGAAGCTCAACGTGCACTGGTCAACGCTGGTCGTTCCGGTAAGCACACCGGTGAGGAAATCCGGGCAACCAATGGACAGGTTGACCAGGAAATCATCGAACTCCGAACCCGGCACACAGTAGCCGATATCCACGTTGGAGCACTCCGTGATCGTGAAGGCTTCCCAAACGATGACGAAGTTCGTTGGCGCATCAACGGTCGCACCCGTGTTATCGCCGCTCAAGGTGATCGTTCCCGGTGTTGCCAAGGCTGCTACCACGGCACCATCGCATGCGTCATTGGGCGGGGTGGAACCTCCACCGCTGCCATATACACAAGTGGTGTAATCGAACACTGTTTGTGCGGTCGGGTAAGGCCAGTAGTAAACGCGGTAGAGGTAGGTCGTACCTGCCGTGGTGGCCATGACCATGGTCTCGGTGCCCCCGCGTACCGTGGCGTCGACGCAGCCCAATGAGGTCAGACCTGCGCAATCACCCGAGAAAACCTCCAGCACCGGGTCCAACCCGGTGGTGGCATCACCCCCACCCGTTACCTCGACAGTGGTGCTGGTGCCAACGGCCGTGAACGTGTACCACACATCGTTGGCCGCGCCGGCTGTGAAGTTGCTGCAGGTTGCCGGTGCCAAGGATTGCGTGGCACCTTCCATGTTGCCTTGTGTGGCAACACACGTTGGATTCACTCCTATTTGGATGGCATCATCGCAGAGGTCATTGGCTGGTCCAGGCCCGGCGGCACCAACCACACAGGTGCCGAAACCGAGTTCCGTTTGCGCTGTTCCGTAGTTCCAGTAATAGAGGCGGTAGTAGTACGTGGAACCGGCAGTAGTGGGCACAGTCAGAGCTTCAACACCAGCGCGCAGTGAGGAATCCATGCACCCGAGCGAGCTGAGCGAACCACAAGCGCCACTGAAGATCTCCACGATGGGGTCCAAGCCGGTGACATCATCACCGAAACCACCAACTGCCACCGTCGCGCTCGGGCCATCGGCCACGAAGCTGTACCACACATCGTTCGCGGTAGAGGACGTGAAGGTGGAGCAAGTAGCAGGGGCGAGCGATTGTGTTGCTCCGATCATGTTCGACTGCGTGGGCACGCACGTTGCTCCCGGAGTTATCGGGGTGGCATTGGCGCACTCATCGTTCGCAGGTCCGGAGCCTCCACCGGTTCCGCTGAGGCAGATATCGAACGTGCCGCCTAGGCCGAACTCGAGATTGGAGGAGATAAGAATGACGTAGTCCGTACCAGGGGTGGTTGGAACCACGTTACTAAGTGCTCCAATGGTACAGGTGACGGATGTGCCAGCACAACCACCTTCGAACACCTCAACGACCAAGTCCGTCATCGTTCCGACCGCTACATCGATGGTAACGGAGGAATAATTCCCGGAATTGAAAGCGTACCATACATCCTCGAACCCGACGGTAGTGGCATCGCATGTAGGGTCAACCTCGGACCCGGCACCTGTATTGTCTCCCGCCACGGCTGCACCGGGGCAAAGCCCGGCTGCGTTCACCGTGAGGACAGTAGCGTTGGCGCACAGGTCATTGATCTGACCGCCGCCGCGAGCACCTTCGGCTTGCTGGGCTTCCTGGTGGAGCCGGGTGAAGGTCCTCGTCGTTCGGATCGAGGCCGCTGCACGGTTCAACCGGGAGGTACCAAGGCGGCTTTGGGCGCTGGCATCCAGCACCGTGGTACTGGCAGCACATAGCAGTAAGAAGGCTGCTGCGGAAAATGTTCTCATGGGTGTCTGTTTTGAGGATCGAGAGGGTGCGAAGGTGCTCATTCATTCCGGTCCGTCAAAGACCCTTGAGGTTACCATTGTTGACACGATCCCTGTGCCGGTACTTTTGACCGACCCGCAAAGGCGGGAGCGGACACATGCGCATTGAACTATCAGGCAGGCGGGCGCTCGTATGTGGTGCCTCACAGGGGATCGGCAGGGCAACGGCCATTGAACTCGCCTCGCTGGGGGCACACGTTACGGTGGTGGCGCGCGATACAGCATCGCTCCAGCACGTGGTCTCAAGCTTGGATGGTTCCCATGGACAACATCATGACCACCTGTCGGTGGACATGTCGTTCACCGAGGAACTCGCGAGCGTCATCGCGGCGGCCAACACCAAGCATCCGTTCGATATCGTTGTGAACAATACCGGCGGCCCTCCACCCGGTCCCGCGCACGAGGCTGACGTTCTGGCCTTCGAAGCCGCGTTCCGTCTGCATCTTCTCGCCTACCAGACCATTGTTCGCGCCGTGGTGCCCGGCATGAAGGCGCGTGGTCATGGTCGCATCATCAACGTGATCAGTACCAGTGTGAAACAGCCTTTGCACAACTTGGGCGTGAGCAATACCATACGGGGCGCGGTGGCGCAATGGAGCAAGACCCTCGCCAACGAGCTCGGGCCCTTCGGCATCACGGTGAACAACGTACTGCCGGGCGCTACCAGCACCGAGCGACTCGCGGCCATCGTGAGGAACAAGAGCGCGAAAAGCAACATCACGGAATCAGAGGCTGCGGAAGAAATGATGAACGAGATCCCTTTGCGGCGCTTTGCTGAACCCGAGGAGATCGCCTACGCCATCGCCTTTCTCGCCGGACCTTCCGGCTCATACATCAACGGCATCAACCTGCCGGTGGATGGTGGGCGAACCGCGTCGTTGTAGGTGGCTATGCAACAATGACGTGGATGTGGATTGCAAGGGTTCTGCTATCGTGAACTCTTGAGATACCTTAGGACAAACTCATTCCCATGAAAACACGTCTTAGCCTGTACACTGCTTTTCGGCATGGCCTTAGGCAGTGATGCTGTCCTCCTATCGGGGCAGCAACTTCATATGGAGAATAACACGAGTTGCAACTACAGCGTGGATATTACTCTCAAGAAGGCGCTTTGCCCTGGCTCTTGTGGAAGCACTTACACCACGCAGACGATTCACGCGAACGATGACCTCGACTACACACCTCCCGGAAGCAACACCATCTGCTCCGTTACTGTCCGGTCTGGCATCACGGTCATAAGTACTTGGACCTGTCAAAGTGGAACTTGGACACCATCAAACCCAACGGCTTGTGGTTTCCAATTGTGGTTCCATGGCCCGCTCACGGATTGCGTCATCGACTATACGTAGACCAGTCGATACTGCTGATGAAATGAAATGGGAGCCTAGGCTCCCCATTTTCATTTCATCAGTCAAATCCCTTCACCAAAATACGTCGCACAGAAACTCCGGCCGCGCTCGATAGACACGGAATAAGTGCCGCCGCTCAATCCAACAGGCTGGATAGCCTGAGCGGCACCATCGATTAGCATGAGACGTTCCGAATGCACTATTCGTCCAGTTACATCGGTGATTTCAATCGCCCCTTCAAGATTCCCACCAGAGCAGGTGATACTGAACTGCCCATCATTCGGGTTTGGATAGATGTTCCATTCAAGACCGTTAGAATTCTCAGGAATACCAATGTTCACTCCCGTCCCCTCGACCAAGCAGACTCCAACGGAATTCGGGCTTGCTAAGGCCGTGGCATAGTGGTAAACACGCATGTAGTAAGTATTGCCAACGGTTAGTCCTGTCAGTTCGATCGACTCGGCCTCGCCACCCAACGTGGCATCAGCACAGCCCAAGGAAGTACCACCGCATGCGTCAAAGGCCTCCATGACCGCATCATATCCTGTGTTGGGGTTGCCGTCCCCATCATCGGTGCCTTGTGTACCGATGGTCATCCCCATTGCAGTGGCAACAAAGGAGAACCAAATGTCATCGTTGGCATTTCCAGTGAAGCCGTTGCAGGTAATCCCTGGCAACGACTCCGTCGTCAGGTTCGCCCCGAACGTCACAAAATTGCACCATTCGCCCACGGTCAGCGTGATCGCATTCGCGCAATCGTCGTTCGATGCAGGAGCCTCGCACGCACTTGCCGCTACTGTGATGGTGTATGGACCAACTGAAATGTCGGATGTCAGCACACCATAGTAGTATGTGCCTGCGGGAACGTTCACATAGTAGATGGTCACGTTTCCATCCGAACAATCCGTGGTGTTGAAGGATGCTGAACCGAAGGCGGTGACCGGAGGGCAGTCGCTGAAAAGGTTGAGGAAGGCGTTGCCGAAAGCAGGTGTGGTGCCGCAATAGGACAACACAAGGTTCGTGCATTCGGTGGTGGTGAAGCTGTGCCATACGGTGCCAGCCCCGAGCAGCTCGGTGTCCAAACCTCCGGTGTTGTCGCCGCTGAAGGTGACCGAACTACCCGCATTGAGCGATTGGTTCGTCGCGCCGGAGCACAGATCGTTGGCTGGAATGTTCGTGGGTGAATACACACACGTTGTGAAGGTGTTGTCGCTTTGACCCGCAGTGTACTCGTAGTAGTAAACGCGATAGAAATACGTGCTGCCTACGACGGTCGCAAAAGCGAACGCTTCGGTCTCAGCGCGCAAGGTGGCGTCCACGCAACCCAGTGATCCAAGATCCACACAAACCCCTGCGAACACTTCGAGCACCGGATCCAACCCGGTGGTGGCATCGCCGCCACCCGTGACCTCAACCACCGTGGTGGTACTGGTGGCCACGAAGGTGTACCAAGCATCAACGGCAGCAGGGCTTGTGAACCCGCTGCACACGGCGGCAGCTTGGGACTCGGTGGCACCCTCCAAGGTTCCTGCGGTCGGGGAACACGAAGTTCCCACGGTGAGCGCGATGGCACCATCACAATCATCGTTCGGAACGCCGCCGCGAAGCGCGTTTTGCGCTTGGCTGTGCTGCGCTGGGACCAGCTTGGCTTCGTACGCTGCGCGGTTGGAGGCGGCATGCATCGTGGCAGGTACCTGCGCCACGGAAACACTGGCGAACAAGCTGGCAGAAAAGACGGAGAGAACGTAATTGTGCTTCATGCGATCGGGTTTTGGTTCAATGCTGGTCCTAGTTGGTCGGACCAGTGGGGCGAAGGTAACCAGCGGTCCCAGCGAGCGAGCATGTATGTTCACCACCCGCCCCTAAGGCGCCCCATCAAGTCGACTCACTGCTCTTTCGCTACCAGGCGGAACCCGCGTCCATGGATGTTGATGATCTCTATGGCTGGATCTTCCCGCAGGTACTTCCGCAACTTGGCGATGTACACGTCCATGCTCCTTCCGCTGAAGTAGCTGTCGTTGCCCCACACCTCCAGGAGGGCCTTCGACCGCTCCAACACATCGTTGCGTTGCATGCACAAAAGGCGCAACAACTCCGACTCCTTGGTGGTAAGCCGCCGCTCCCCGATCGGTGTGCGCAAGATCTGTTTGCGCGGCTCGAACACGGTTCCGCCAATGCGGTAGTGATCGGGTTCCTCCACTTTCGGTACCGCGCCTTTCGTTCGACGCAATACGGCGCTCACACGCAGCAGGAGCTCCTCCATGCCGAACGGTTTGGTGATGTAGTCATCCGCCCCGCTCTGGAACCCATGGATGGTATCCTGCTTCATGCTCTTGGCCGTAAGGAAGATGATGGGCACTTCAGCATCCTTCTTCCGGATATCGCTCGCCAAGGTGAACCCATCCTTCAACGGCATCATCACATCCAGCAACAGGAGATCGAACTTGCCCTTCTGATAGGCCTGCCAGCCCTGTTGTCCGTCGGTGCGCAGCTCGGTGTCGAACCCTTTGGCACGCAAGTATTCGGCCAGCAGCGTTCCCAGATTGGGGTCGTCTTCAACGACCAGCAGCTTGATGGGCTTGGACATGTTCGTACGGTAGGAAGATGTGGAAGGTAGTGCCTTGGCCCGGTGTGCTCTCGACCTTGATACGGCCACCGTGGCGGTCCACCACGGACTTCACGTAACTAAGGCCAAGGCCGAAGCCTTTGGCGTTGTGCAGGTTGCCGGTCGGCACGCGATAGAGCTTGTCGAAGATCTTGCGATGCTCCGATGCCGGTATGCCGATACCATTGTCGGAGATGCGCACGGTGATGCCTTCATCGTCACTGAACGTTGCGATGCGGATGCGCGGCTCCTTCTCCGTGTACTTCACCGCGTTGTCGATGAGGTTGTACAACAAGTTGGTCAAGTGGATGCGATCGCCCTTCAGTCCATGGATCTCAGCACCAAGGTCCACATCGATCCGGCCGTTGCGCCGACTGACGCGGATCGTGCTGCTGCGCACGACATCCTGGATCACCGCATGCAGGTCCAGGTCCACGGGCTTCAACACCATTCGACCACTGTCCTGAACAGCGCTTTGCAATACGTTCTCCACCAACGAGCCCAACCGTTTGTTCTCATCGCGGATCATGGTGGTGTAGGTGCGCACCTGTTGCTCCGTCTTCGGCATGCTCGGGTCGGCAAGCGCTTCACAGGCGAGGCTTATCGTACTGATGGGTGTCTTCAGTTCGTGCGTGAGATTGTTGACGAGGTCGTTGCGGATGTCATTGAGACGTTTCTGGCGCAACAAGGTGCGAATGGCCAGCACGAACGCAAGAGCGATGAGCAGGATGAGGAACCCCGAGGCGACCAACATGGGCCACAATCCCGCAGTGAAGCTCGTGTTATCATCCGGTAGCAACACGTTCAAATAGTAGGTGTGCCCTGCCACATCATGTCGGAACAAACGTTCACGGAAGGGTGATCTCGCGAGCGCGGCCGTATCGCCTGCGTGCTCCGCCGCAAGTTCGATCCATGTTCCGGTGGGTGTGAACACACCGTAGTTGAACCCCACGCCGACCCCGGCAGCAGCCAATTCCGCCGTGAGCAACGAATCGAGCAACTGAGCATCGATCCGATCGCGCACATCCCGCGTAAGCTCCGATGCGAGGATACCACGGACCATGTCCGTGACGAGTTCCTCATACTCTTCCGGACCCACCTCGGGTGCCGACGGCGCACTCACCATGGGCCCTGGTGGTGGGGCTTCCGGGGATCCCTGGAGGTCCGTATCCCGGGTTGCCAGTTCCATTTCCTCAGCCTCTGCAGCAGCCAGTGTGGCCTCCATCTCCAATTGTTCTGCGCGAAGGCGATCGATCCGCGCCAATAAGCGACGACCCGAACGATGGCGCTGCACCTCGCGCATGCGTTCCATCCGCTCCAATCGTTCGCTCACGGTGAAGAGCGCGTTGTCCACGCCATGCGCGAACTGCGCTTCCTTGAGCGCAATGGTCTTGCGGATCCACACCCCCTGTATGACCACCAGGCCCACCAAGGCGATGCTGATGGCCAGCAGAGCACCGGCGATCAAGCGTTTGTCCACGAAGCGAAACTACCGGCACCCTCAGCGGGTATAGGGTGCTTAACGCTCTTTAACGTTCGTTGGCGGAGCATTCACACAAGCCCCTCCGCAGTGCCGATAGTTTTGTCCCCGAAAGCAAGGGCAAGCACCCTGGAAATGCCGGGGACGACATATCGAACGAGCTGATCACTGATGTAGGTTTTGGTTCTCTGAACAGCGCAACAAGGGGTTGGAAGGCTCTCACGAACGTGGGGGCCTTTCAATTTTCATGGGGCTACCTTCGGTGCCCGCATGGAAAGGATCCTCAACTTCATCGATGGTGAACTGCGGCCACCCGTTGGCAATGCATGGCTCGACGTGTACGAACCAGCGCGCGGCACGGTCTACGCACAGCTTCCGGACAGCGACTCGCGTGATGTGGACCTCGCTGCGATCGCGGCACAACGTGCTTTCGCCACGTGGAACGCGCTCGGGCGAGAAGGACGGAGCAATGCGCTCCTCCGCCTCGCCGATCTGATCGAACGCGACCTCGAAGGTTTCGTCGCGGATGAATCGCGCGACAATGGAAAGCCGCTCTCTCTCGCACGCCGCGTGGACATCCCGCGGGCCATCGCCAACTTCCGCTTCTTCGCAACGGCCATCCTGCACTTCTCCAGCGAAGCGCATTTGATGGACGATGTTGCGGTGAACTACACCGATCGTCAACCCTTCGGGGTCGCCGGATGCATCAGTCCGTGGAACCTGCCGCTCTATCTCTTCACGTGGAAGATCGCTCCCGCGCTGGCCGCTGGCAACTGCGTGGTGGCCAAGCCGAGCGAGGTGACACCTTACACAGCCTACCGATTGAGCACTTTGTGCAATGAGGCGGGCATTCCACCCGGTGTGCTGAACATCGTACACGGCTTGGGACCCAAAGTTGGTGCAGCCATCACAGCGCATCCGGGCATACCGGCCATTTCGTTCACCGGGGGAACAAGGACCGGTGCCGAGATCGCTCGCGTTGCAGCACCGATGTTCAAGAAGTTGAGCCTGGAACTGGGCGGCAAGAACCCTGTGCTTGTTTTCGCTGATTGCGACTTCGAGCAGATGCTCAAGACCACGGTACGGAGCAGCTTCACCAACCAAGGCCAGATCTGCTTGTGCGGTTCACGCATCCTTGTTGAACGGAGCATCTATGATCGCTTCCGCGATGCCTTCGTTGAACGCGTGCGCGCCTTGCGCGTGGGGGATCCCTCCGATGCAACGACGGATCTCGGTGCTGTGGTCTCGAAAGACCACATGGAGAAGGTGCTCTCCTACATCGATCTGGCGAAAGAGGAGGGTGGCCGGGTCCTTTGCGGTGGTGAGCGGGTCGTACTGCAGGATGAAATGTCGAACGGCTGGTTCATTGCACCCACGGTGATCGAGGGGCTTGGGCCTGCGCGCCGCACCAATCAGGAAGAGATCTTCGGACCCGTGGTCACCTTGCAGCCGTTCGATGACGATGCCGATGCGATCCGTTCGGCGAACGCGACACCCTACGGACTGGCAAGCGTGGTGTGGACGAGCGATCTACAACGCGCACATCGCGTGGCTCGCCAGCTGCAAGCCGGTATCGTGTGGGTGAACTGCTGGATGGTGCGCGACCTGCGCACACCCTTCGGTGGCATGAAGCAAAGCGGCGTGGGACGAGAAGGAGGTCTTGACGCGTTGCGCTTCTTCACGGAAGCGAAGAACGTGTGCATCAAGCTCTAGGTCGTACGCCTATCGCTTCGACCGATCGTCCTTCATGCCGTTGGTGAAGAACCAACCGAAGCGTTCATCGAACCAGGCTTGGAAACGGTCCAGACCACGAAGCACTGAATTTGCGAAGGAGGCCATTGTTGCAGGTTGTGAACTGCACAACTCCGATCCCGTGCCGATCCGTATGCGTTGCGGCACTTGGATCCGCGAACGGTTGACGGAGAAAGGAGAACGGTATCAGGACAGTCGCGCCTCCACCAACAAACGCGTTCCGTGGGGAACCGTGAAGGTGGCCACGCGCAGAGGACCTGAGCTGAGGCGTGCGAGATCGAGCAGGCCGGTGTTCAGCACTGCGGTGCTCCTGCGGCCCAAGAGGCTGTTGCGATAATGCTGCTCTCGTTCCATCGGCATCATCGCATTGATCCGCTCCAGCTCCTGCATCCACCGTTGCACGGTCTTTTCAGGCACGCACCCCCCAGCCACGAGCGCGTGACCGTCTCCTTCCCGCCCCAGTGCGACGAACGACCGTTCGCCCATGTCCTCTTCCAACCATTCCATCGCGGCGAGGAAGGCACGCTTGAGCCCGGCACTGCCACCAACACCATCATCGAGGTCCTTCTCGATCATGTGCATGATGGCTTCCTGCGCAGCGGCCGTTCTCGCGCTCCGGCATAACAAGAGCACATCGTTGGCGGCGACCAATGCGTGCATGCGCATCACCTCGTCCACCGGGGTCACCTCCGTTGCAGGAGCACCCACCATCACTTGCAACAGGAACAACCGGTGTTCCGCATCCAAGGGCAGGAGCTCGTGGCGCATTCCATTTCCGGAGCGGCGGGCCATTTCAATGAGCCCGAGACCCGCGCCACCACGCACGGTGCGGGACCCATCGCGCAGACGGTCCAGGAACAGCTGCTTCAATTGCTTCACATCGGACCCACCCACACGGGCAAGCACCTCGTTCAATTCATCGATCTCGGAAGCCCGCACCGGGTCGATCGCGAGCACTTCATCGCCCTTGGAACGGCTCCGTAGCATGAAGAGACAACGTCCCGCCGAACGTTCCATGGAACCCTGCAACGCAGCACGGTGCCGGACGATGTTCTGATAGGCTTCCACCATCACGAACGAGAGACGTTGCCGGTGCGCGCGCTCGTTCTCGCGTGCGCTGTCCTCGCCCAAGGCGATCAGGCTCGCTGTGTGCTCATCGTGGAAGCGGCCGCTGTAGAGCAGGTCGAAACGATCGTCGGCCAGGACGTCGTACAGGGTATGCACCGCGGCGAGGTCCATGTGCGCTCCGCGACGAAGATAGACGGGGGCACACACGCTCGTGGCCCCCATACCCACGGCTATCTTGCGGCCCAACGCACATGCAACGTTCGGATCCGGAAGTATTGGAACGCGCCCATCTGCATGTACGGCGGTGGTTCGCGCAACGCATGTCCAAGCGGATGCGCTTCCATGATCTGGAGCACACCCTCACGGTCACGCGCACCGCGATCGCCATCGGTCGCGCCATGCGCATCTCCGGTGCCGATCTCTTCGCCCTGGAACTCGCCGCGTTGTTCCACGATACCGGCTACGCGCTCGCGTACGAAGGCCATGAGGAGGAGAGCGCGGAGCTTGCCGAAGCGTTCCTCGCGAAACAGGCCGTATCCATCACTACCCGTCGCAAGGTGCGTTCCTTGATCATGGCGACACGCATGAAGAGCAGGGTGCGCGGCACCTTGCAAGCGATACTGCGTGATGCCGACAGCGCCAAGGCCGGCCAGGCCGATTTCGAGGAGCGCGGCGAGTTGCTGAGGCAGGAGTTGGAATTCGTCAAGGGGCTGCGCATAAGCGAGCGCCAATGGATAAGGACGAACCTCGCCTACTTGGAGGCGCACGTGTTCCATACCGTCCATGCTCGTCGCCGCTACAGCGCGCAGAAACGCATCAACCTGGGCCAACTCCGCCTGAAGGCTGCACAACCCAAGGCGTTGCTTGCCACAAGACCACTGCCGCAGGACCGGTATTTCGAGCGCGACCTGAGTTGGTTGAGCTTCAACGATCGTGTGTTGCAGGAGGCGAAGGATGCGCGCAACCCGCTGTTGGAACGTGTGAAGTTCCTGGCAATTTATTCCAGCAATCTCGATGAGTTCTACCGTGTAAGGGTGGCTTCTCTGCGCGGGCTTGCCAAGCTCAAGAAGACGGTGCGGACGGCGTTGGAGGTACCCGCGGCCAAGCTCATCGACCGCATCAACAAGAAAGCCCTGGGCCAGCAGCGCGAGTTCGGTCATCTATGGCGCAATACGTTGCTCCCCGCTCTCCGGCGCAAAGGCATTCGCATTCTGCGCGGGGAAGAGCTCGATGCGACACAGGTTCGTCATGTGCAGCGTTTCTATGCCGAGCATATCGCCCCGCGATTGAGCACGGCCAACGTGCGTGCCGGTAATGCACCTTTCATCGAGGACCGCAAGCTCTATTTCGTTTGCCGATTGCGCAGAACGGGCAAGGGGCTGCAGAAAGAACGCCTGGTCCTGGTGAACATCCCGAGCGATGAACTGGGCCGTTTCATCCGCTTGCCCGCACCAGCTGGGCGCACGGACATCATCTTCCTGGACGATGCGATGCGGCTTTGTCTGGACGACCTGTTCACCGGCCATCGCATCACGGGGTGCCATGCGATCAAGCTCTCCCGCGATGCTGAGTTGTACCTGGACGAAGAGTTCGTGGGCAACGTGAAGGACAAGGTGCGCAAGAGCCTGCGTAAACGGCAGACAGGGGTGCCCTCCCGTTTCCTCTATGATGGTTCGATGCCCGGTGCGACGGTGCGTGCCCTAAGAAGCTTGTTGGGGCTGAGCAAACCGGACATGGTGCGGGGTGGTCGCTATCACCACTTCAGCGACCTGATGAAACTGCCCGTGAAAGGCCATGTAGCGCTGCGTGACAAGCCTTGGGTGCCCCTCACGCATCCACCCGGTACTTCCGGAAGGAACCTCTTCAATGTGGTCACGCGCAAAGACCTATTGCTTCACACTCCGTACCAGAGTTTCGACGTGTTCACCAACTGGTTGCAACGCACGGCGCGGGACCGAACGGTGAAGCGTATCAGCATCACATTGTATCGCGTCGCAGAAGCCAGCACGGTATGCTCCGCACTCTTGGAAGCGCTGCGTCATGGCAAGCGCGTCACGGTTTTCGTGGAAGTGCAGGCCCGTTTCGATGAGCGCACCAATCTCTATTGGGGTGAGTTGCTGGAGAAGGCAGGTGCCCGAGTGCTCTATAGCTACGAGAACCTGAAGGTGCATTGCAAGCTCTGCTCCATAGAACGGGTGGAAAAGGGGCGGGTTCGTCGCTATGCCTATTTGGGCACCGGTAATTTCAACGAACGCACCGCCCGCACCTATGCGGACACCGCGCTGATAACCAAACGCGAGGCGATCACCCGCGAGGTGGCAGAAGTGTTCGCACACCTCGAGGACCGTAAACACCGTCCCGCATTGAGCCATTTGCTCATGGCACCGCTCTTCCTGCGGAGTGGTATGGAAGCGCTCATCGACAAGGAGATCGAACATGCCTCGCTCGGCCTTCCTGCGTCGATCCTGTTGAAGTTGAACAGCCTGGAGGACCGTGCCCTTATAGCGAAGCTGTACGACGCGAGCCGCGCCGGCGTGAGCGTCCGGGTGATAGCACGCGGCATTTGCTGTCTCGTGCCCAAGGTGAAAGGATCCAGTGAACGCATCGAGGCCATCAGCATCGTGGATCGATATCTGGAGCATGCCCGGGCTTTCGTCTTCCACAACAATGGCGATCCCTTGGTGTTCCTCTCGAGTGCGGACTGGATGGGACGCAATCTGGATCGTCGCGTGGAGGTGGCCTTCCCCTTGCTTGATCCCGATCTGCGCGACGAAATGATCGATCTGCTGGAGATCCAGTGGAACGATAATACCAAGGCACGCATCATCAACGCTGCGCAGGACAACGTCTATCGGCGAAAGCGGGGCCCTGTAAAGGCCGTCCACGCACAGCGTGACAGCTATGTGTACCTGCGGAAGCGCATCAAGAGAGCGTGAAGGCGAGCGCGACCAGCATCCGGATCATGAAGATCTACGGGTGGCGAAAGGGGGAAGAGGGCCATGCCCTACCTACCATCGGAAAAGAGATCCCAGCAGGTTCCGAGTGTTTCCGAAAACCAGCCCCCTCCCCCTTTCAAGACGTTCAATGAGCGCCCACCTTGTTGTGGTCGGGCACAAAGTTCCGCAGGTACTCTAACCATGTGCCCCAACGATCGCCTGCTTTTCAACAAGGGCTTGGGCAGTTATCATTGGAATGTGTCATAGGTAGGCCACAGTGAAGTGGAAATGCCACTACCTGCCGGCTTACTACCGCGCATAACAACACGTGCTGGCCAGCTGATGAAGGCGGCCCATGGCCGCCCAGAAACCGAGTCGAACGGGACCTTCCCGCACTTTGTGCGGCGCCCACACCCAAATGAAGAAGGCGGCCCATTTGGACCGCCTTCAAGTGGAGAATACCGGAGTCGAACCGGTGACCTCTTGCATGCCATGCAAGCGCTCTAGCCAGCTGAGCTAATCCCCCAAAATGTCACCCCCCTGCCGGAACGGGTCCGCAAACTTAGAGAAAATCGGTTCTTGGAGATCCCGGGGGCTGGGCCATTCCCACGAAGTACATCTCCAGTTCGCCCTTGCCCTTCGCCTGGACTTTGCCGCGCGGCGTGAACAAGAGACCGGGTTCGTCCTTCACCAACGAATAGGTGCTCGCGCTGACATTCACTTGGCCAACCTCGCCACTGCTCTCCAAGCGGCTCGCGGTGTTCACCGTATCGCCCCAAATGTCGTACGCGAACTTCTTCACGCCTACGATGCCAGCGACCACAGGGCCGGTGTGGATGCCCACACGCATTTGGAAGGCGGGTTTCCCCAGCGCATCGCGTTCGATCCTGCGGAGGATCATGAACGCTTGCATCTCCAAGGCAGCATGCACGACATCAGCCGGTGTTGATGTTGCGGGGACCGGCAAACCTCCGGCACACATGTAGGCATCGCCGATGGTCTTGATCTTCTCGATGCCGCGCGCCGTGATGATGCCATCGAAGGCTTTGAAGCAGGTGTTCAGTTCCTCCACCAGTTCCTGCGGCGACATCTTCTCGCTCGCTTGGGTGAAGCCTTTGAAGTCCGTGAACAGGATGGTGACTTTGTCGAAATGCTTGGCATCGGCGTGGCCCTTTACCTTCAGTTCGGCTGCGACCTATTCCGGCAGAATGTTCAGCAGCAGGTCGTCGCTGCGTTTCTTCTCTTCACGCAATTCACGCGTTCGCTCAACGACCTCACGTTCCAATTCCGCGTTCCGTGCGAACACCCGTCCGTGGGTCATATGTTCTCCTTCGCGCAGCCGATAGTCGGGATCACTGCCATGCACGTGTGCCACCAACCAGCTCCCATCCACCTTCTTGAGGATCGTGGTCTGTCGTATCAGGTCCTTTGAACCGGTATCACCCGTGCCGATGATCCAATAGGTATCCCCTTCCACCCAGGCCACTTCGCCCCAGATGCGAACCTCCTTCCAGATGTACTCGATGGTGAACGCATGCGGGTACTGGTCCACCCCCTTTTGGTTCATTGCGCGATACTGCGCCTTTCCCACGGCTCGTTCGTGAAGGCCCGTTCCAAAAAAGGTCACGTCATCCGCGCAGACCGCGAAGCGTGCATCCAGATCTCGTAGCGCATAGCTCTGCCAGAACGTGTCGTGCGCTATCAGGACCTCGGCCTCGGCTGTGGATGGTTCGTTCACGGTCATTCGATGCGTCGTTCAACGGCTTGCGGCTCAGCCGTTATGGCCCGATGCACAAAGTACATCTCTGCCTTCGCCGATACTTTCAGGTAGTGGGAAGACGCCAGCACACGAAATACCGCTAGCTCCATGTGGTCAAGCTCTCACCTGCGATCACCTCTTCCACGCGAGCCATCACCTCCGGGGTGAGAAGATCCTGAGCCACCACCGCCTTCAAGTTCTCTTCCAGTTGGGTCGTCTTGCTAGCACCAAGGATCACCGTGCTCACGCGCGGGTTCTTCAGGCACCATGCAATGGCGAAGACCGGCAGTGGTAGATCGAGGCCCATGGCGATCGCTTTCAGTTCGTCCACTTTCTTCAGGCGCGCTTCGGTGAGCTCGCGCTCGCGCAACCAATCGAGACCGGCAGCACGCAGTCGCGAGGAAGCATCACCTTCCAGCGAATGCTTGCCGCTGAGCACACCGCTTGCGAGCGGGCTCCAGATCGTGGTGCCAAGTCCTACGGTATCGTAGAGCGGTGCGAACTCCTTCTCCACCTTCCCGCGGTGGAACAGGTTGTACTGCGGTTGCTCCATGACCGGGCCGATGAGATGGTGTTGCTCCGCTACCGCGTGCGCTTCTGCGATCTCCTTCGCGCTCCATTCGCTGGTGCCCCAGTACATCACCTTGCCCTGCATGATGAGCGAGTGCATCGTCCATACCGTTTCCGCGATGGGCGTGTTCGGATCCGGGCGATGGCAGAAGTAGAGATCAAGGTGTTCCACCTGAAGTCTATCCAACGCATCGTGGCAGGCTTCCATCACATGCTTTCGATGAAGTCCGACCTGCGTTGGCAACTTGCCTCCCGCACCGAAGAACACCTTGCTGCTCACCACCCATGTATCGCGCGGCCATTCCATTTTCTTGAGGATGCGGCCCATGACGCGTTCGCTCTCCCCGCGCGAATAGATCTCCGCATTGTCGAAGAAGTTGATGCCGTTGTCGTAGGCGAGCTTCATCAACGCCTCGGCAGTATCATCGGTGATGAGCTTCCCGAAGGTGAGCCAGGAGCCGAGGGAGAGTTCGGAGACCTGGAGTCCGGAAGAGCCGAGTCGACGGTAGCGCATGTCCATGCGGCGAAGGTCGGGCCGCCGCTCATCATTTCCGACGATCATCAGTGCATCGGGCTCCAATACCTTGGCCGCACCACACCATGCTGTTTTCCTGTGAACGTGTGCCGGACATCCGGCTCAGCCTCAACGAATCGTTGCACATGGTGCATCGCAAGGATTGGAACACCGTGGCGCGCGAGGCCGGTCCTTATCTGCAGTACGACCACCTCTTGGCGTTGGAAGACCGCATGGGTGCGGAAATGGACTTCCGCTACGTGATCTACTACAACACGCAGAACCGGCCTATCGGCATCGCCTGCTTCCAAGTCGTGGACCTGGAGGATCGCGGCAGCAAATACGGCGACAAACTCTGCCGTTTGGGCAAACATCTTGGCAGCCGGTTGCTGGAGGACCGCCGCGTGCGGTGTTTGGTGGCGGGCAACGTGTTCCATGCGGGCGATCACGGAAGCCATTTCGTCGAGGGGGTATCCACCGAACAACGCATCGTAACGGTGGCTGATACCCTGCTCAGGCTGGAGAAAGGAGATCCGTTCCCGACCAAGGCGAGCGCGTTGATCGTGAAGGACATCGTCCAACAACCTGCGACCTCGCTTCCTCCTGAACCACCGAAGGGCTACCACCTGATGCGTACCGACGTGAACATGGTGATGGCGTTGGACCGCAATTGGAAGGACCTCGATGATTATCAAGCCGTGCTCACCGCCAAGGCACGCACCCGACTGAAGAGCGTACTGAAGCGGTCGGATGCGCTCCATGTGCGTCCCCTCGATGCGCACGGCATCGAACAACGAGCGGAACGACTGCAACTCCTCTTCGACAACGTGCTCGCGCGATCGCCCTTCGTCATGGGCCGATTGAACGTGGCGGTTTACGCGAACTGGAAACAGCAACATGGCGATGCGTTACGCTTCCTCGCCTATGAACTAGGGAATGAAATGGTCGGCTTCAGTGCGGCGTTCATCACCACCGACCGGCTCGATGCACACTATGTGGGCCTGGAGAACGACCACAACGAACGCCACGCAGTTTACCAGCGTATGCTCGTCGATCATTTGAAATGCGCCATGGAACACGGTGTGCGGCAGATCAATTTCGGACGCACAGCGGAGCAGGCCAAGAGCAACCTGGGCGCCGTGCCGGAGGACATGTATTTCCTGGTGCGTCACCGCAACCCGGTAGCCAACAAGTTGGTGGGGCCTATACTGCGCAGCGTGGAACCGGCCGCGTTCGAGCTGCGCGACCCCTTCAAACGGATCACCGCCTGAGATGGACTCGCTGACACAGATCGTGCTAGGGGCCGCAGTGGGCGAAGCGGTGCTCGGGCGGAAGGTCGGCAACAAGGCCATCCTATGGGGCGCCATCGCGGGCACCATCCCCGACCTCGATGTGCTCGCACGCTCGCTCTTCGATCCACTGCGCGCGAACGAACTGCATCGCGGCATCACGCACTCCATCTTCTTCAGCGCGGTGATGGCGCCCGTGCTGGCTTTCTGGCTGAAGCGCCACACCGCATCGCTGCTTGCATTGTTCAGCGTGTTGGTGACGCTCACCTTCGTACAGGGCGCGGAGAGTTGGGTGACCCGCAGTATTCTGCTCGCGATCAGCGCAGGCATCGTCCTGCTCATCTTCCGGAGGAAGCGCAACGAAGACAGTGGCACCCGCAAGGAATGGGGCTGGCTCTTCTGGTGGAGCCTGGTCACGCATCCGCTGCTCGACTGCCACACCACCTGGGGCACGCAGCTGTTCTGGCCCCTCCCGTGGAAACTGAGCTGGAACAACATCTTCGTGGTGGACCCGCTCTACACCGTACCCTTCATGATCTGCGTGGGTGCCGTGATGTTCATGCGCCGTGATAGCGATCGACGCCGCTGGGTCAACTGGCTCGGCATCGGGATCAGTTCAGCGTACATGCTGCTCACCATCGCTTGCAAGCGCGTGGCCGTTGGCGCCATTGCCGCATCGCTGGAACGTCAGCACATCGCGTACACGGACTTCTCCACGCGCCCAACACCCTTCAACAGCATACTCTGGACGGTGAACGTAGACGCGGGCGACCATTACCTACTGGCCTACCATTCATTGCTCGACACCAAGCCCGAAGTGGAATTCGTGCGCGTGGACAAGGGACTGGAGAACCTGGGGCCTTGGGCCGAACACGAGAAGGTGCGACGCCTGCAAGTGCTTGCGGACCACAACTTCATCGTGCGGCAACAGGGAGACACCATCGTGTTCAACGACCTGCGCTTCGGGCAGATGGGCGAGCCCGGGCCGGACAAACCCTTCGTGTTCTCGTACCTGCTCGTCCCAGAGCATAGCGACCTGCGCGTGGAGCTGATCCCGCCGGAGCGCGCGCAAGGAGCGGACCTCGGCACACTTTTCAAGGAGCTGTGGGTGCGGCTGAAAGGTGAGTGAACGAAGAACGCGGACCGAGGCCCGCGTTCCACAAGAGGTGCTGGATCCTCTTAGCTGAACTGTGCGGTCACGGCGAACATGAGCATGATCGACACGGCCCAGAAGCCCCAGTTGATCATGATGTACTTGAAGCCGCGACGCTCGAACATGGCGTTGATCACGATCACCGGCAGGATGAACATGAACGACATGATGACGCCGTGAACCGCGCCGTGGCGCCAGGAACTGTAGCGCTCGCCGTAGGCGTCGATCAATCCCTTCAGTTCCGTACCGAATGGCGTGGTTACATCCACACCGACGCCGTGTTCAGCCACCGGGCGGAAGAACGTCTGGAACTGCACCCAGTGATTTGCGAAGCCATTGTAACAGAACGCCAGCAGGAGCGAGAACAGGAAGGTGAGCCCGAAGATCAGAGGCATATTCCCCCCTTCACTTTCTCCTCGGTCATGTCGGCCGCCTTCATCCAAGCATTGCCGAATGTCTTGGGGTTGTACCAGAGGAAGCCGATCACGAGGGGGATCAGCGCTGCGAGGAGTTGGACGAGCCAGTTGACTTGCATGATGGATGGGGTTGGTGGTCCGTCAAATCTAGCCGGTCCCAATCAACGCCTTCAGGCAGCAGCCAGCCACAGCAGTCGAGCGCTGGAGAACAACAACAGCAACCCGATCGCGCGATGGATCCACTTCAACACCTCGCTCGAGAGCAAGCGTGCCAAGCGCGGGGCCATCCACGCCTTCAACAGGTCACTGGCAAGGATGCCCACGAGAACGGTGAGGAGGAACTCGGCCCTGCTCCTCCCCTCACCGAACGCATTGGTGGCATGCAGGACCAGCCCGGCCCATACCGCAAAGACAAAGGGGTTCACGAAGTTGACCAGGAAGCCGCTGGTGATCAGTCCAAGGGCATCGCGTTTACGAAGACCACGCACAGGTGCTGCTGCCTTGGGCCGTTTCAACAAGTAGTGCAAGCCCATGCCCAGCAATAGCAAGCCTCCCGCAAGCGCCATCCATCGTTCGCCGATCGCTCCATGGTCCACAAGGCTCGCTCCCGACAGGCACAGAACCATCACCAGCACATCGGAAAGGATGATGCCCAACGCCACCAAGGCTCCTCCACGGAAGCCGTGATCCAATGCAGCACGCAACAGGGTGAAGAAGACGGGGCCCAGCAACAGCGCGGTCGCCAAGCCCCAAGCAAGGCCTTCCAGGAAGGGCATGCGGCAAAGTAGCTCAGGGCATCGATCGGACCTCATTGACGTGACGGTCGCATCTTCGCGTAGCGAGCCACAGGCGCACAACCACAACGCATGAGCAGCATCAGCAGCAACAAAGCCCCCGAACCCGTCGGCCACTATCCGCACGCACGGCGTGTGGGCGATCTGCTCTTCCTGAGCGGGGTGGGGCCGCGTGAGCGTGGAACGAAGAAGATACCCGGCGTGGAACTGGATTCGAACGGGAACATCACCAGCTACGACATGGAGATGCAAGTGCGCAGCGTGTTCCAGAACGTGAAGTGGATCCTGGAGGATAGCGGCAGCAGCTGGGAGAAGATCGTGGATGTGACGGTGTACCTGACCAACATGAAGGACGACTTCCCGACCTACAACCGCCTTTGGAAGGAGTACTTCGAAAAGGACCCGCCGTGCAGGACGACGTTGGAGATCAACTGCCTGCCCACGCCGATCGCGATCGAGCTCAAAGTGATAGCGACGATCTGAGCGAACGATGGACCGTGCGCAACTCATAGCCGAACTGAAACTGAACCATGAACGGTTCCTTGCACGGATCCTGGCATTGCCGGTGGCCCAACTCGATGCGACGCGCGCTGGCAAGTGGACACCTGCGCAACATGTGGATCACATCCAACGTGCAACCGCGCCGGTGGCCATGGCCTTGATGGTCCCCAAGTGGTTCCTGCGCTGGCGCTTCGGGAGGCCGAACCGTGCTGTGCGTGACTACGATGCTTTGGTCCAACGGTACAAGGAAAAGCTCGCCGATGGTGGCCGTGCTTCCGGTCGCTTCGTGCCACCGGTCATCACGGCATCCGAGGTGCCAAGGATCGCGGCATCCGTACAACGCGTCATCGGCACACTTGTGGATCGGTTGGACAAGTGGTCCGGCTCGGATCTCGACTCCTACCTGCTCCCACATCCCTTGTTGGGCAAGATCACGGTGCGCGAGATGCTCTACTTCACCATCTATCACGTGCAGCATCATCAGGCGCTGGTCGAGCGGGATACCGCTTAGCAAGATGATCCGTACGATCGTAATAGCGCTCGTCCTCGCCGCCTGTGCAACGCGTCACCCTTCATTGGACGGCGGAACGCATCCGGACCGCGCGGCTTCGGGGACGGGGGTACTTCATCTTCACTGTACGTACACGGCTCCTTATTGCGGCGGTGCCGACCCGGGACCGGAAGGCATGCCGCGCGCGCAACCATGGAGCGGGAGGATGTACATCCGCACGGCGCGACCGGACAGCACGGGCCGGGTGGCCATCAACGATATCCAGCAACCGGTACTGGATTCGATCCTGATGAACAGCGACGGGAACGGATACCTGGTTTTGCCTGCGGGCAACTACATCTTCCTCGATCGTGATCACGTGGACGAGCGCAAGTACCGTGAGCTGCTGCGCGATCACGCCAAGCCTGCGATGTACACCGAACCGATCGACACCGCGTGCTTGCGCCGTTGGCTGCACGGCCCCTTCGGTGTGCTCACGACCGTAGGTGGCGATACCCTGCATGTGGAATACCCCATGTACGGACAGTGCCCTTGGTACAGCACACCGTGCGTGCACTACTTCGGGCCGCTGCCTCCTTAGCGACGGATCAGGCGGGATCCTTGGGCAGCATGCGCCAGGCCATCCAGCCCATACCGGCCATGAGCGCGATGATCACCGCCCATATCCACCATTGCGATGGATCGAAGAGCGGAGCCGCCGCAGCTTCCATCGGAAGGGCTTCCAACGCACCGGGTGTGATCGTTCCTGCTGGTGTTGGCTGCTCGAAGTGCGCCATGTCGTAGTGCGGTGGTCCGAGGGATGCATCTCCTGTCGTGATCCGATAGTTCATGCCCGGAACGAGGTGAGCGAGCATCAGCTGCTCCCGTGCGCTCAACTCCAGTTCGGTGAAACGCAGCGGGCGATCATCGCCGTTATCGATCACCAGATCAAAGCTGTCCAACCGCACAGACCGGATGTCAGCGACATGATCACGGTCGGACCCAATGACGAACGAAGCGATGGTTCGTTCCTCCCGGACAGTATGTTGCTTCCTGCCACGCCCTTCCGTATGCTCGCTCCAGGTGCGGAGGGTACAACGCCTGAAGTAGTTCCCCGTATCGGACACGGCATAACGTAAACGATCGATCAGCAACCGATGCGGTCCCCGCACGCTGATCACCGAGAACGAAGCGCTATCGCGTTGGCTCCACTCCACCTTCTCGCTCGTGACGTAGCGAGGTTCAACCAGTGCTCGTTCGAAGTGCCCCACGCCCAACACCTGCATCGGCGGTGTGAGCGAATCGTTCATCTGGATCCGCAGGTACTTGTAGTCCGTCGGTGGCAATCGCAGCATGAGCACTTGTCGCGGCGGCGTTCCCATCGCCCCTTGCATCACCAGGTGGTCGTCCTTCACCATGTACCACTGCTTGCGATCATCGCTGCCCGTCACACGCAAGCGCTTCTGGTCCTCCAACGGACGGATCCAGATCGAAAGATCCTCCAGCACGCGATCATCGGGGCGCTCAAGCTCCACCACCGTGGTCTTGTCGTAAGCCGTGTTCTCGATCAGCGGATACGTGATGAACTCGGGCGATGGGACATCTTTCGAGGATCGAAGTACGTACGGCACCTCGTTGCCCGCGCTATCCAACAGGCGCAGATCACCGAGGTCAGCGCGCGAAACGCCGAGCAATCCTGGTGTGAGAACGATGGCGTGCAGACCCTTCGCTCCTACCGACGGCACGGAGGCGCTCCAACGCGGCTGCTGCGCCCAGGAGACGCTCGCGAACAAGATCGCGACGAAGAGGACCTTACACCGCAGGCCCAGCATCGTTCTTGGTCGTTGCATCATCCACGAAGAGGCCCTTCAGCTTGTTGTACATGAAGGAGATCACCAACAGTAGCGCGCCGAGGAAAATAAAGGCCGCCACCCGTCCGCCTTCGCTCAAGCTGCGCAGATCGAAGAGGAACAACTTCAGCAGTGTTATGGCGAAGAGGCACAAGGCGATCACGCGTAGGAGGCGCATCCGTTGACGCATGCCGTACCACATGAAGAGGAAGGAGCCGATGCCCCACAGGATCGGATAGCCCACCCGGCGCGCATCCGTGAGCGCATCGGTACTGCGCTGCGCGAAGATCATGACGTGGTCCAATTCCTGGCTGGCGAGCACCACGAGGAAGGTGGAGATCGTGACGAGGTAGAAGTTCCAAACGGCGGAAGGGCGCACGAACGCCTCACGCGCGTGGAGGGAGATGCGCACCACGGTGATCACCATCAGCACGAACGCGAGCGCATGCAGCAGTACGAAGCCTTGTCCTTGTTCCGTATTGAACACCAACCAGAGCGCCGCACGGCTGTTCACGTAGTAACCACTGATGAAGACAACGGCCGCGAGAACGAACAAGCCGAACAACACCACGCGTCCGGCCTTTGCAACGTGTTGCAGGAAGCGCTCCAACACCAACAAGAACAGGAGGGTGAAGCCCATGAGCGCGATGTTCGCCACCGTAGGGTGCAGTACACGCACGAGCTGGTAACGTAGCTCGAGGATGTTCACCACGTACAACACGACGATGCCCATCACCAGCGTGAACACCCCCCATCCACCGCGCGAGATCCCTGGTACCAGGTCGACGGTGCGATCGCTCCGGCGAAGGAGCCAGGTGGTCGCTCCCAAGGAGATCGCGCAGGCCATGCCGGTGATCCACGCCTTGTTCAGCACCGGACGCATGAGCACATCCGCTGTGGTGGAATAGAGGCCAAGCAGGTCCATCCAAAGGCTGAGGAGCATGAGCAGGGTCACGGCCACGCTGCCACGTTCCACCAAACGCAGATCGGTGCGGTGCGCGAACCAGAGCAACAAGACCGCTTCCGCGGCCCAGAAGAGCGTGATATAGCTGCCTTGCAACTGAACCGGTGCAGCGAGGCTGATGAAAGTGAGCACCAAGCCGATCAGCAGCAACTTGAGCGTGCGTGGCACTCCTTCCCGCCGGTGGAAATACAGCGCGAAGAGCAGATAGAAGAGGCCCAGCAATACGGTGAACAGCCCGGTGACGCGCGTTTCACGATCACCGAGGAAGTACATGCCCGCAGCGTAGTACGCCCCGGTGTTCACCAGCAACAAGGTGTGATCCAGCCCTGTGAAGCTATGCCGGTGCCTGAGGTTGTAGCGCAGGTTCATGGCATAGAACACGAGGAAGAAGGCGGTGGCGAAGGTGAAGGCCATGAGCGACGGAGGGGGCTCCAGGCTCGGGTAGCCACCAACAGCCCACGCGGCCATGATGAGCGCGGTGAGGCCGAAAGCGAGCACGTTGATCACGTACCACTTCTTGTAGTTGGCGAGCACGAGCATGCCCGCATCAAGGATGAGCAGGTAGGTGAAGAGAACCTTGTAGTTGCCCTCGCCCGAGGAGGCGAGGAAGGGTGCTGCGAAGCCACCGAGCAACGAGATCACCGCCAGTTCCTTACGGTCATAGCCGAGCGTGAGCGCAACGGCCAACCCGGTGATGGCGACCATGATGATGAACGCCAGTGTCTGGCCGATGAGATGGAACTCGTGGAACGCGAACCAGATGCTGGTGTAGAAGATCGCGATGCCGCCTGCGACCAGAACGGAGCTGAACGCGCGGTAATCCAAGCGCAAGCGATGCGCGAAGAACACGAGCAGGCCGCCAGCGCCGAGCCCGATAAGCGTCTGTGCCGTGGTGCTCAACAGTTCTTTCCCGATGGCGTAGTTCAACAGCAATCCGATGCCCAGCACGAGCACGGCGATGCCGATCTTGTTGATGAGGTTCTCGCCGATGAACTTCTCCAGATCGGGATGACGCTCGAAGAAACCGGGACGCGGAGGTGGCGGTGGCGCACCCGGCGGACGCACCACGGGCGCTTGTACCACTGGAGGCTTGTTCAAATTGACGCGCACCGAGGTGGCCGGCTCAGGGTCCGGGAAGGCAGCTCGCATACGCGCGAGCGCCTCTTCGTCCGCGGTTGGGACTTCCGGCTCCGTGGCAACTACCGGTGGAGATATGATGCCCGGCGTCGGTGGTGGTGTGATGACGGGTGGCGGTGGTACCACGGGCCGCGGCTCAGCGGGTGCTTGCATCGGAGGCATAGCATCGGGCTTGGCACCCCGGTGAGTGAACTCACTCAGTTGCTGGCGTAGCTGCCCCACGTCCCGCGCAAGGCCGGAGAAACGGCCAAGCAAAATGATGACAAGTACGAGCAGCGTGAGGGTGAGGAGAACGAGTAGACCTTCCATGGTGATGGAGGAAAGCTAGCAAGTGGCGGCAAAAGCGATCACTTCCGCATCGCGATCACTTTGCCATACGTCAGCGACCGCCACATCCACTCCATTGGCCCGAATTGAAAGCGCTTCAGCCACCACTGGCTCCAGAGCACTTGAAGGATAAAAACGCCAACGGCCAACGACTCGAAGGTGACCGCGCTCACGCGTGTGCCCCAACCGAAGCCCAAGCCCGTGAACAAGAAGATGGCGATGATCGACTGCATCAGGTAGTTGGTGAGTGCCATGCGGCCCATCGGCGCAAACACGTTCAGCAGACGAAGCCAGCACTCCTTGGTCCACAGCAGCGCGAAACCGCTGGCATAGGCCATGCCCAGCGGAACAACTCCGATGGTGTATCCGAACGTTTCCCACAAGCCTTCGGCCAGCGGCAATTCCTCCAAGTTCTCCTGTGCCCAATGCGAGAGTATGCACCCCGGCAAGCCGATCACTGCGCCGACTAACAGCACGCGCTTGAGCAGCGGCGCATGCGCGCCGGGATTCACGAAGAGCTTGCGACGGCTCACCCATAGGCCGATGAGGAACATGGCGAAGACCTTCGGGATGCGATTGCTGACGAGCAGGTTCTCCATGCGCCAGAGCCAGGTGATCTTGCGACTTTCCATGAACTCGTGCAGGCCGCCGTTCAGCACGGTGTGGCGCATTTCCAATTTGGTAAGCCCGCGCTCTTCGAGTCTGGCATCGGCCATGTCGCGTGGATATGCGCCCGGGTCGAAGGCGTCATCCGTCATCACGTTCAGGGTGTCGATGGCAAGTGGCATGAGCAGAAGCACAGTCGCCGTGATGAGCAAGGTGCGATCCCTGACGGTCCTGAACAGCGGCAATAGAAGGCCGAGCACGGCATAGAGGAAGAGGATGTCGCCGTTCCACAGGTAGCGCAGGTGCAGCCAACCGATGATCAGCAGGATGAACATGCGGCGGTAGAAACGCAGCAGGCCATCGTTGCCCTTCGCCAGGAAGAACCCGAAGCCGATACCGAAAAGCATGGAGAAGATCGAGTAGAACTTGCCGTCGATCAGCACCATGTGGATCCAATGCAGCGGCGCATCCAGGAAAGAGCCCGGCAGCGCGGACTTCTCTTCCGGCGTGAGGAACAGCCAATAGGCCAACGCCGCGTAGTTGGAGAACACCACGCCGAAGAGCGCGAAGCCACGAAGGGCATCGAGGAGGTCGGTGCGTTGGGTGGCGGGAGTGCTCATCGCGCCACCAAGGTCACACTATTCCATTACGAGGGGTTGCTGCTGCGTCCAGCAATGCACGCCACCGCCGCGCCAGTTGATCGCGCGCGGATCCACCTGCACGATGGTGCGATCGGGAAAGTGCGCCTGAAGAATGGCCCGCACACGCTCATCCTTCTCCTTCATGGAAATAGGCAAGCCTTCGTGCCAATAGGCAGGTGCGAACACTCGGCCGTTGGTGATGAGGAAATTGAGGTAGCTGGCCGCAGGTATATAACGGATGGTATCCCCATGGTGCAGGTCGGCGTAGCGAACGAGCACGCGTTGGTCGTAGTCGCGCAGGCTGTCGATGCGGTGCTTGTAGAACTCGGTATCCGGCGTGGGCGCCTTCACCACGTTCAAAGACCGGCCATCGTGATCGCGGAACTGCTCAAGGATGCGCGAGTTCACCTCCATCCGACGGCGCGTCAAAGCCTGCGAACTGTCGCCGAGGTCCACATCATCCGGCCAGGCGAGCAGCACCGTGCTGTCGTTCACGAAGCGGCAGAACTCGTCCACATGGCCGCCGGTGCCTTGGTTGAAGACATCGCCGTGGATGCGCGGCTCGAAGTACCACATGTCATCGGCGGGGCCCTCCTTCAACCAGATGATATCCTTCACGCCAAGAACACGCTTCAGTTCTTGCTCCATGCTGTCCATGCTCCAGCCGGGTGCGCTGCATCGTAACAGCTTCCACTTGCAACAGCGTGCCCGCGCCGTTGACTTCCACCGCGCCACCTTCAATGACCATGTTACTATGCACCACAGGAAGACCAAGCCGCCGTGCGATCATGGTGGGGAAGCTGTCCTCGTAGGCCAGCACCGCGGGTGGTGACTCGATGATGTTCGCGAGATCGCCATAGTAGTTCCAGTCGGGATCGAGCACGGCGAGCGTTCCATCGCGCTGGCGCAGGAATATCGGACCGGCATCGCGGACGGTCGGGCCCGGCATGGTGTCGCTCAAGAGCTCGATCCGGTAACGGTTGCGGGGGATGCCCAGGCTGTCCCAACGAAGTGCGATAGACTTGGCCACGCTGTCGCCTTCCACTGCACAAACGACAAGCGTCGCTGTATCCATTGCCAGCACCACCTTGTCCAGCACCGTGTCCGTTACGTCGCCATAGTAGCTGAACCAGACGGCCCCGTGCGGCTCCCATTCAGCGGGAAGGACGTACTCAGGTGGGTTCTCCCGCGGAGCGGAACACGCCGCGAACAAGCACGCCACAAGGATGGGGAAAGCACTTCGTGTGTTCCGCATGGAATGCCGGTGGGGTCCAAGAGGAGAGACCATCACCACTTGGTCATCACTTCGGCCACGCTCGGATGCACCTTTTCGTGCGGGAGTAGCTCAGCCAACGCGGCGTCATCCAATTCGCCATTTGGCAACCTAAAGCCCTCCCAGAATTTCCGCAGGACGATCGCGCCACCACGGTCGTAGATGGAGGCTGCGGTGCTGTGCCACCGACATTGGTACCAGCCGTAGTTCGTGGGATGCTGGCTGGCGATCAACTCGTAGTTCGCTTCGAGTTCCGGCAGTGTAGTGAACTGGAAGTCCTGCGCCACGCGCGACCACCATGCGCGGAAAGACCGTGAGCGCCGGAAGCGATCGGGCCTCTCGGCTGCAATGAAGGTGTGCAGGAACACGTTCGCGAAGAGCTCGCCCAACCAAAGCCGTGGGAAGTCCACGGGGCGTTGCAGATGGTACAGGTGGGCAAGCTCATGCAATACCAGCAGGTCGAAGAAAGGCTGCATGCTCAAGCCACCATCGGGTGTGCCATAGGCGTTGCGCACTTGTATAACGAGGTCCTCTGGCAGTTGCGCCGTATCCGGAACAAAGCTGCGCCAGAAGTCGTTGTCCTCGGCGGCGAGCACCAAGGTGGTATCGCGCACGGGATGCGGCATGCCATACACCGGGAATGCCGTATGCGCGCTCCAGTCGACCTGGGCCAGCACCTTCAGTTGCAGCGCTGGGATGAAGTCCAATCGACCATCCATGTACACCATGGTGCGCTCGCACAGTTGAGTCATCGCATGCGCCCGTTCTTCATGGTCTGCATTATAGAGCACGGTGAAGGAGAAGCCGTCGAGGCGTTGTAGCGCATTCACACCTTGTTCCGCGTTCTGCCCGCTGGCAGGGTCGATGCACAGAACCAGTGCGACGAATGTCATCCAATGCTTCATGCGCATGAAGGTATGCGTGGCTATCGGTGCAGGATCACTCGTGCCGACTTCGGCTCCTGGCCTTCCACCCGCACCATCACCAAGTACAAGCCTTCGCGCAGCTCCGCCGGAAGTTCAAGCACGACATTGCTCACCAGCGACGGCACCACGCGCGCATGTACTTGCTTACCAGTCGCATCGAACAGCTCGAGCACCGCCGCTTCACCGATCATCCCTTCTTCGATGCTGATGTTCAACCGATCGTTCGCGGGGTTCGGGAATACGCGCAGACCGTCGCCAGCAACAGCTGAAGAAGTCGCGGGATCCACCTCCTCCACATCCACCGTCACGCAAAGCGCGTCGATCACCTCGGCCACGGTCACATCGTCGAAGTAGTAGTAGGCGGTGCCTGCCGTGCACTCCACTTCGTCCTGCGGCTTCAACACACCGATGGTGATGTGCTCGTAGGGTTGGTCGGCGATGATCTGGCCGCAGATGGTCTGCCATTCGTTGGTCACGTTGATCGGCCCGCCCTGCCATTCGATCTGCATGGGCGGATTGAACGGCGCATAGGCCACGGCCATCGGCTCCAAACTCAAGTGCGCTCCGAAACCATCGCAGCCGCCGATGTTCCCGCGCAGCCGCACGTTGAAGGCGATGAGGTAGGGCACGCCGGGCACGAGGGGAGCGCTCAGCCTTCCGCCGAGCGCTTCATGGTAGGTGGACGATTGGCGGGCGAACGCACCACCCGTACCACCGCCGCTCCGTGGCCGCACATCGGAGGCCAGATCGATGGACCCCGCCAGGTTCGTCGGCAGGTGCTCGGGATCCGCAAAGTCGTTGCCGGAGGAATAGCTGTCCGCCGTGGCCACCGCTGTATGCCAGTGCGGCGCCAGCCCATGGCCGATAGGCACCGGGGGTCCGATCGTCTGGAACATCGTGGCATTGAGCTCGCCCGGCTCAATGCCGGGGTTCATCACCAGGTTCGGCCCTAGGCAATCCACATCGGCACATGCGCTTTCCATGGGATGCGGCGTATGGAAGATGCCAAGCTTGCCACGGAGGTCGCTGGTGTTTCGGCTGTACACGCGCAGGTGATAGGTCTGCCCATCGACCATGCCGCTGGGTAGCACGAGATAGTTGTAGCCGCACGCGATGGAGGTGAGACTTCCAACAGGACCTTGGAAGAGTTCGAGCACCGCGTTGTTGTCGAGGAAGTGGCACATGATCGTGGCAGCATCGCCATCGTGCGTGAACCTGAACCAGACATCGTCGTCCGGGCTGTCGCCGATCACTCCGCAGCCGTTGCTGGGCAGGCTCTGCGTGGCGTTGTTCGTGTTGAACTCCACGGCGTACACATCGCGATCGGCGATCAGCACCGCACCGCTCGCTTCATCGCTTGTGCCACTTCCGCCCACCCACGGATGAAAGGTGCGGATTACATGCGGGCTGTTCGTGCTGGAGAACATGCGCACCATCACCGTATCGCCGACAGCGAGCCCTGATACGTTGATGCCGTTGGTGCTGGTACCACAGATCAGCTCATTCGCGAGCAACGTATCAGGGATGGTAGAGAAGCCGAGGAAAGTCTCGATGCGCAGGGTCGATGCGGTCTCTTCGTACTCGATGCTGCCCACGTCCGCGCCTACGGTGTGTTCCACATCCGTTGCCACGAAGTAGAACCACACGTCGTTCTCGGGTGTGCCGGTACAAGCCACCTGCGGGAAGGACATCGAAGCGCCATAGTTCGAAAAGGGCTTCATCGGATGCGCGAACGCATCGCCGTCCGGCATGAGCTGGATCGCACCGGCCATGTCATCGTTCGCCGGCGGTGCATAGAACTGATGGTTGAAGAGATGGGTGTCGCCGCCGGCGTTGGTGTAGATGCGCACGAAATAGGTCTCGCCGGGAACAAGGCCCGTGTAGTTGGTCTGCCGTTCGTCCGTGCAAAGGATGCTGGTGAGCGACGCGCAGGTGCCCGAGAAGATCTCACTCGAGAGGTCGTAGTCGACGTAATGGGGTTGCAGGACCAAGGCTGCAGTTGGTGCCGTGGCCGTGAAGGTGTACCACAGGTCCATGGTACCGAGCGCATTGCCACATTGGGGAAGCGATGATGTTGCAAAACGGAACTCGGTGCGTTGCGCGGCGTCGAAGTCATCCAAGGTCATCGGTAGCAGCGGAAGCGCACCGGCGCATTCATCGTTCGACAGCGTCTTTGTCAAGGCCACCCGCAGCGGCTTCGGCGAAGAGCCGTTCGTCCACAGGCGAAAGGTGTAGTTGGTGCCGATCACAAGGCTGTCCAGTACGGTGCCGAAGTTGAAGTCCACCGCGCCGCATTCCATGGCCGTCAGCGATCCGCATGCACCAGTGTTCAGTTCATACCGCAACGCCGTGCCATCGGCGAGGGCGCTCAACAGAATGGTCGGTGCGGTAGCGGTGAAGGTGAACCACACATCGTCATCAGTGCCGGACACGCAGGCCGTGGCGCTTTCGGTGGCGCCGTAGGTCACGGCGTGCGTGTACTCCAATGGGTCGTCTTCGTTCTGCACGGCCAGGTTGATCGCGTCCGCGCAATCGTCGTTGGTGGTGAAGCCCCGCGTGCGGAGGCCCGCCGTGGTTCCACTGCCCGCCTTCAGCTTGTAAGTGGTTCCGGGCACGAGCGCATCCAGCACCAAAGGGATGTACACGCCTTCCGAAACGATGCCATCCACGCAGTTCTCATCGAAGAGCGCCAGGCTGAACGAGCCCACTTTCTCCACAACAAGGTTGGAGGAGGGTGCGGTGAACGAATACCACACGTCCTCCAGCGTCGTGTAGTTGTTGACGGCCGAGCTCGTCGCCGTTTCGAGGTCGAAGCCATACACCTGTCCTGGCTCCGGACCTTCGTTCACGGAAATGGTGATCGCGTTCGCGCACTCGTCGTTCGCCGGTGGACTGCCGATGCCCGCGCGGAACCATACGTAGGACTGAACCACATTGCTCTCTGAGTATATGCGCAGGAAGATCTCCTGGCCGACCGTCAGGCCGGTGAGTTCTGCATCCAGCACCCAGTTGTCCTCGCACCACAGGCTGGTCAGACTTCCACAGGTCCCCGTGTACGCTTCCACCACAATCGCAAGGTCCGTGGCGATCACCACCGTGTGCTTGGGCGCCGTGGCCGTGAAGCGCAACCACACGTCATCGTCGCTGGCGGCGGCCACGCCGCAACCGGGCAACGACTGCGTGGCACCAACGGTGGTAAACTGCTGTCCAAGACTTATTGGGCCGATGTTCGGTGAAGGAATGAGCTGCACGGCTCCGGCGCACTCGTCGTTCGTGATAGGATGCACCACCCCCAAACGCCGCGTGTTGCCACCGCCCGGGTACGTCTGGAAACTGCGGAAATAATAGGTGTTGCCCACCACCAAGCCCGTAAGTGGCAAAGCACCATTGCTGACCGGCCCTGCCGTGCAACCGATGCTGTTGAGCGTACCGCATGTCCCGCTGAACGCCTCGATGCACACGGCATCCACCGTGCGCCCATCATGCACGATCGTGAGCGTGCTCGCCGTGGCCACGAAACTGAACCACACATCGCTGTATCCGTTACCCGTGCATGCGGCCGGGCTGATCGCGTTGGGTTCATCGCCGGTGTTGCTCAACACCCACTCGTCCGGCACCGCGCCGCTGCTCACCGCAACGGGATAGGCATTGGCGCAATCGGGGTTGTTGGCGTTCTGGGCGAAGGCGAACGAAGGGGCGAACGCGAGAACGGATGAGAGCAGTGCGCATGATCGTGGGAATTGCACGACCAAGGGAACGCAACGCGCGGATCGAGGGAACGGTCAGCCGCGCAGGGCCCGGGTCACCTCCTCCAACCTCCTTCGACTGATATCGACGCGCACGCCATTGCGCAGGCGCACGCGTCCTTCGCCATCGATGCCGTCCACATGGCGGCGGTTCACCAGCGCGCTCTTGTGTACGCGGATGAAGCCGAGCGGCGAGAGCATCTCGTCGTAGTCCTTCAGGGTGCGCGCGGAGACGAAGCGGCGCTCATCGGCGAGGTGCAGCGCGGTGTAGTTGTCATCCGCCTGGCACCAGGCGATGTCGGCGGGGGCGACGGCGTGCGTGCGATCGCCGTGCGTGAGGGTGAGCTTCAGGGCCTGCTCGTCGCGCTGCGCGATGTTGTTGAGGAACTGCTGTTGCACATCGGTGGATGTGCGGCCCCTGTGCTCCACGTGCCGATCGATCGCGTGGCGTAGCTCATCGGCCTGCACAGGCTTGAGCAGGTAGTCCAGCGCACTGAAGCGGATGGCTTGTATGGCGTAGTGCTGGTGACTGGTCGTGAAGATGACATCGAAGTCCCAGCGGCCGAGGCGCTTGAGCAGTTCGAAGCCATCGCCACCGGGCATCTCCACATCGAGGAAGACGAGTTGCGGTTTGGTGTCCGCGATCAAGCGTGCTCCCTCGTCGATGTTCTTCGCTTCGCCGAGCACCTGGACTTCCGGTGCCACATCGCGCAGACGCGAGCGCAAGAACTCACGTGCGCTCGCTTCATCATCCACCTGCACGGCCGTGATCATGGCGGGAAGTTACCGCACCCCTCAACCCAGGACGCCCCACCTTCACCCGCGTACCCGCCGGCACCCCGCCTTCCACCGGTCGGTGAACTTCACGCGGCCCGTATCTCCGAGCTTGAAGGCCAGCAACTGCAAGCGCTCGTTCGTGAGTTGCAGGCCCAGGCTCGCGCTGCCGTCGGGATGTGCGCGTTTCGGTGCGGCGTTCCTTCCGACGCCATTGTCCTCCACCGTGCAGACAACTTGCTCGCCGCGCATCGCGAAGCGCACGGTCAGCTTTCTCTCGCCTTGCTTCGGCGCAAGTCCATGCCACACGGCGTTCTCCACGAAAGGTTGAACCAGCAATGTGGGCACGAGCAGGTCCTCGTCATCATGGAGGGCGCGGTCGGCATCCACCAAATAGTCCAGTCCATCCTGGAAACGCATCGCTTCCAGCTTCAGGTACTGGCGCAGGAAGGCGATCTCGTCGGCCAGGGGGACGCGCTCCTTCACGCTGTGGTCGAGCACCATGCGCAACAAGCGAGCGAAGCCATCGAGGTAGGCGCTCGCCGCTACTGCTTCACCCTTGCGCACCAGGTTGTGGATGGCGTTGAGGCTGTTGTAGATGAAGTGCGGGTTCATCTGCGTGCGCAACACTTTCAGTTGCAGCAGCCGGTCGATCTCCTCGATGTGCGACTTCTGCTCGCCCAGTTCCGTGTTCAGCTTCTCCAGCGTGGCGGAGTACTTCCGCTTCTGGCGGAGGTTGCGCCAGACGAGCAGCATAGCACCCAGCGCCAGCACAGCAAGCACGAGACTTCCGTATAGCTGCACGTTGCGCACGCGCAGCCGCTCCTCGCGTTCCCGGGCTTCCGCATCCAGCCGCGCGATCTCTTCTTCCTTCAATTGTGTCCCGAACTTGGTTTCAAGCTCCAGCAACTGTTCGTTCATGGATCGATCGAAGAGCGTGTCCTGCAGATCGCGCGCACGACGGATCATCGCGTAAGCTCCGGTGATATCGCCCATGGCTTCGAGGCACTCCGCGCGCAGCTCCGCGAGGTCGATGGCCAGGTCCAACGCATTGCCACTGGCTGCGTTGAGCGAATCGCCGGTATCGAACGCTGCGATCGCTTCGGTGTAGCGCTTGGCATACAACAATGAACGACCGAGGTTGCTCAGTGTCCAGGCTTTGTTGTGGAGGTCTGTGCTGTCCAGTTCGGCGAGGACCTGTTCATGCAGTTGTGCTGCTTCGCTGTGCTCGCCGCGCGCGCTCAAGGTGCTTGCGAGGTTGCCCAACAAGGCCTGCTTCACAATGTGCGTGCGGTCGCCGAGCAACCTCAGCCCTTCGCGGTAGCAGTATTCTTCGGAGTCGGGCCGTTCGATGCGACTGAACATGCTGCCCATGCTGTTGAGGGCGAGCACGTGTTGGATGGTATCGCGACCATAGCCTCGTGCCAACGCCAGGTGCTCCCGGCGGAAACGATCGGCTTCTTCGTAGTGCCGACCTTCCACATTGAATTTGGTCAATTGGTAAAGCGATCCAAGGATGCGTACGGTGTCGCGCATGTCGCGCGCGATGAGCCAGGCCTTCTGTGCATGCTCGATGGCTCCCAACGGATCATCGTTCATCCCCACCGCCAAAGCCAGATGCCATTCGGCCTCGTAGCGCGCTGCGCTCGGGGATCCAGGAAGTTCGTTCAGTAGTCGAACCGCAACAATCCGCATCGAATCCCACTCGCCCTTGGAGCGCATGGACTTCAAGCGGGCGATGGGGTCCTGCCCGTCAGCATCCTGCGCACCCGCGTTGCAGCAGCGCAACAGCACGATCAGCGCAAAGAGGACCCTGAACATGCGGTGAAGATGACGAACAGCGCTCAACCGAACACCGCACTGCCCAGCAGCGTCCACAAGCCCATGAGCAACAACACGCCGATCAAATCCATCCACACACCGGCCTTCACCATCTGCTTCACGCTCAAGTGGCCGCTGGAGAACACGATGGCTTGCATGGGTGATGCGATCGGCAGCATGAAGCCGCAGCTCGCGGCAAGCGTCGCAGGGATCATCACGGCTTGCGGAAGCATGCCCCACACTTCGGCAGTGCGCGCGAGAATGGGGAGCACCAAGCTCGCCACGGCGGTGTTGCTGCCGAGCTCGCTCAAGAGCGTAACGCCCATGGCGATCACACCGACCTGCATGGCGTCGGAGCCGGTCTTCCAGGTGGCCAATGCCTGGCCGATCGTTGCGCTCAAGCCGCTCGCATCGATGCCTCCTGCAATGGCGAAGCCGCTACCGATGAGCAGCACCACGCCCCACGGGATGCGTGCCTGTGCGAAGTCCCAGTCAAGGAGGGCACGTGCTTCGCGTTTGGCGGGAATGAGGAAGAGCGCGATACCACCGATCATCGCCACCGCAGGATCCCCGAGCGCGTTGAGGTCAACAAGCCCGTTCATGTGCCAGCCGAAAAGCGTCCAGTCGGTATTGCGCCAACCCTTGAACACCATGTTCTCGGTGAACTCGATCTTGTCGCCGGTGATCCAGAGCACGGCGGTGAGTCCGAAAACGATGGCAGATAGCACCTCATCGCGCGAGGCGGGACCGAGCGCCTTGATCTGCGTCCGCAGCGCTCCTTTGTCCACGCTGGCGGCACCGGGCATTCGGAAAAGCACCCGCGTCATCAGCAACCAGGTGAGCAAGAGGAAGATCCCCGCGTACGGCACACCGAAGAGCATCCATTGCCCGAAGCCGATGGCTGCGCGATCCGGAAAGAACTGCTTCCATTGCTCTATGAAGACCAGGTTCGGCGGCGTGCCCACGGGCGTTGCCATGCCACCGATGGCGGCACCATAGCCAACGGCAAGTGCGAGCGCTGCACCAAGCCGGGCATGTCCGGGAGCGGCGCTCAGCAGGCTCAATCCGATGGGCAGCATGACGAGCACCGCCGCCGTGCTGTTGATCCACATGCTGAGCAACCCGGTGGCCAAGAGCGTTCCCAGCACCAGTCGGGACGGCGACGCACCGATGCGGTGAACGATGTGCAGCGCGATGCGTTTGTGCAGGCCACTGCGCTCGATCCCCAAGGCAAGGAGGAAGCCCCCGATGAACAGGAAGATCACATCCTTGCCGTAGAAGCCCGCAGCCTTCGAGAGATCGGTGATACCGAGGAGCGGGAAGAGCACCACCGGGAGCAACGAAGTGACGGGGATCGGTACCGCCTCACTGATCCACCAGATGGCCATCCAAAGCACGGTGCCTGCCATGGCCGCTTGCGCATGGCCCAAATGGCGCAGTGCGAAATAGAGGACCGCACCGCATAGCGGACCGGCGATGGTGAAAAGCAGGCGCTTCATCGTCGGCGGTGCCGATCAGCCCATCCGCGATGCGCGGGAAGTGGCGAAGTGGAGACCTGCAAGAGCGAGCACGGCGATGAGGAGGCCGAGGAACTCGCGCACCACCTCGATATGCGGTTCGTGCGCCTGCATCTCGCTGGTGATGGAAGGCATGCCCTGCTGGAACCAATCGACCATGCCCGTGATCATGGTGCACATCCATATGAAGAGCGCGACCGCGAGCGCCCCGATGATGCGCCGGTCGGCACGACCGAAGGCCGCGAACGCGAAGAGCACGGCGGTGGCGCCGTACGCGAGCACCCACCTCAGTGGATCCGGGTCGTTGAGGTTGAGGTAGGCGAAGGCCGCGAAAGCGATGGCGGCGAGAATGAGCAGTGTCTTCTTCATGGTGGGTGTGTTTCTCTGCGTCTCTTTGGCGCTATGGTGCATCGTACGCTCAGAACTCAATGCGGTAGCTCAAGTTGGGGATCAAGCCGAGCTGGTACTTCGTCACTACTTCGTTCCGGCGTCGATCGTAGTAGCGATATGCCGCGTTCTGTGCATTGGTCGCGTTCTGCAGGTCCAGCGCCCACATGCCGGTTCGACCTCGGTGCTCCCGCTTCAAATAGACGCGCACATCGATGCGGTAGTACGTACCCCACATCTTGCTGAACGGTATTTCCGCATCGTAAACCGTGCCGCCGGTGATAAAGCTCCAGTTCACATCGATGGGGGTACGGCGCTGCCCGCCGGTCACGTTCGCGCGCATGTTCACACCCCAGGTACGTGTTGCGTCCTCCTTCTGCTTGGCGAATTCACGACCCATGAGCAGGTTACCGATCGCCCCGGTGTTCCAGCGCGCACCGCGCTCCACGCCATTGATGTCGGTGTACGTGGCGCTCATCCCTGTGCCATTGGCCTGATAGTACCAACCGTTGTGGAAGTTGTGCGCCAGGGAGATCTCCAAGCCGCTGTTGCGGACCTCGCCATCGGGTCGTAAAGCCATGAGAAGCGGAACATCCCACGCGTTGGCCATGCTCCCATCCTCGTTCAGCGGTGGAACGAAATAGGTGGCGTCGCCAACGGCCACGTCATCGCGTTGCTGGTGGTATGCCTCCACATGCAACAGCAAGCGTGGGCGCAACGCATGGTCGTAGGCGATCACGACCTCTTGCATTCGATCGGGACCGATGTTGCTGTTGTCCCAGAAGCTGTTGCGCGGACCAACGGAAAATGACTGCACGTTGGGCAATTGGCTTCGCTGCCCCACAGCAAAGGAGATCCCAGCGTGCTTTCCCACATCCCAGCGAAGCGAGAACCTCGGCTCAGGCACCGCGTTCCCATTGGCGGTATAGTGCGCGTAGGCAATGCCCAGCTCCGCATGCACACGATCGTTGAGGTCGTACCCGGCGCGCGCAAAGGGACGCACCAACCACCCCACGGTGATCTCCTCCAACAGCACGTCCTTGACCACCGTGCGCTCCATGGCGGTCCCGCCGATCTCGTAGGTGAAGCGCGCACCACGACGGCCCCGCACGTTGCTCACCAAGGAGAGTTTGCGCTCGTTCAGTTCATCCCGCTCCTGGAAATCGAAAGAAGGAGCCTTGATCCCGTCCGCTTCCCGCAACTGGTTGTTCTCCGAGATCGCGGCAGTGGTGGTCCACACCGCCTGCCTACCTAGCGCGAGCCGCAACGTACCACCCGCCGCACCTACCTGCGCCGTGTAGTCGATGTTCTGGCTGTCCTTGTCGTACTCCCATTCGGTGCTGTCCTTCGCTTCGAAGATGTTGCTGCTCGTGCCACCCAAACCGAAGAGCGAGATCGAGCCCCGCGCTATCGGCACGGACACATGGAAAGAAAGGTCCTGGAAGGTGATCGCCTCATCGCCCAGGTCCACACCCATTGCGCTCAACAAGCCGAGCGTGGAGTACCGGTAGTTGACGAGGTAGGAGGCGCGCCCATCTTTCGTGAAGGGTCCTTCGGTGCTGAGATCGATACCCAGCAAGCCTGCTTGTACCGTGAAGGCCTGGCCATCGGTCGCACCTCTGCGCAACCGCATGTCCATGATACCGCCCAACGCATTGCCGTAGGCCGCATTGGAACCACCGGTGAGCAATTGCGAGGTGCCGAGCATTTGCGCGCTCAGGATGCTCACGCCACCGCCGCTCAGCACGGGTAGATCGCTGGCGGTTCCCGCATTGCTCAGGTGGTTGGGGTTCACGATCTCCGCACCTTCCAACAGATAAGCGTTGCTCGCGGGTGAATTGCCGCGTATGCTCATGTGGTTCGCTTGGTCGTTGGTGGCCGCAACCCCAGGCCGCGTGGTGGCGAGGCGCGCAGGATCGAAGAAGGTGGCCGGATAGCGCAGGCTTTGCTCCACGGTGAGCGCGTGCGTTCCTATCGTGGACATGGCTCGCGGGGCCCGCGCTTCCACGGCCACTTCAGCGAGCTGCTTCACGGAAGAACGCAAAGCCACGTCCACCACTTCGGATTTGCCCGCGCGGATCCACACCTCGGGAACCAATGCAGCTTCATGGCCATCGTGCCGCACGCGCACGGCATGGATGCCGGTGGGCACCGCAGCGAACATGTACGCACCGTCCGCGTCCGTGGTAGCAATAAGCAAGGTGTCCGCGAGCGGGATCTCCACGACGGCACCCTGAAGGGCTCGCAGTGAAGAAGCATCGATCACCGATCCCGAAAGCGTGGAGGTGAGTTGCGCGCTGGAAGCTTGGGCGATGAGCAACACAAGAAGGACCACGACCACGCGCACCATGATGCGAACTTACCCGGCCTTGGAGCGGGCGCAGGGTGCGGTGGTGGAAGTATCCAAAGGCGGGGTGTTCACAAGCGTGGACCGGCCGATCGTTCTGCTTTCTTTGGGTGATGGTGCGCCAATGGCTCTTCGCGTGGTCGTCCCTGCTTCCGGCGGGTATGTGCGCTCAGCCGCTGATCGACCTGTTGGGAGCGAACGTGCTGGTGAGCGAGAACCTCGACCGCACCGAGTTCAGTGCGACCCTCCCGCTGCAATTGGATACGGTGGGCCAGCTGCTGGTGATCGATCCCTATTGGGTGCAATGGCGAACCGTTACCGCGGGCGATCGGTACGCTCCGATGAGCGATGGTAATGTGAACGAACGCATGCAAGGAGCGGGCGGGGCGCTCACCTACGTAACGCCTTTCGGAAAGCGCTGGAAACTGGCCGTTGCCGGGATCGGGCGTTATCACTGGCTCGGCGAACAGCGGCACGGCGACATCCAATACGGCGGTGTTCTGCTCGCCAGTCGCGTGTGCAAGCCCACGTTGACCTTGCGCACCGGGGTGTACATCAACCACGATGCGTTCGGCTGGTTCGTGATGCCGCTCGTGGGCGTGGATTGGCGCCTCGATGCGAAGACGAACCTCTACGGCGTGCTGCCCGGCTCCATGAACATCGAGCGCAAGAGCGCGCCCTGGTTCCACTGGGGGCTCTCCTTCCGCGCATACACCAGCAGCTTCGGAGTGCGCGACGGGGACTACCGTCGCATCAACGAGAATCCGCTCGGTCTATATGGTGATCTCTACATCACGCGCACCATCGTGTTGCGTACCGAAGCCGGTTGGTGCTTCTTCCGCCAAGTGCTCGGCGGACCGGGCGATCCCCTCTACACCAACGAAGAGAGCCACCTGCGCAGGTACGCGGACCACGCCGTGGCCGATGCACCGTACGTGCGCATCCTCCTCGCCTACCGCCTGCGGCTGGACAGCAAGCTGCCCTGAACCGGCATTGCCAGGGGCCGGTTACCTTTCAGCGATGCCTTTGCGTTGGACCTACTCCTGGTCGTTGATCCTGCCGTGCGCGGCGCTGGCGCTGCTGCCCATCGTATCGCGCGCGCAAGCGGATACGCTGACAGCCTACGCCGTTTGCATGGACAGTTGCACCTCCGCACAACAAGCTGGCGCATACGACGAGGCCTTCCGCCATGTGCAACAGGCCATGCAGCACGCTGCGGAGGCGCAGGACACCGTGCAACTCGCGCGGGCCATCGTGCGGCGCGGCGTGGTCATGCAGCTCCAAGGCGACTACACCAAGGCGTTGAACGATTTCTACGAGGGCCTGCGCTTGATCGAAGGGCGCGCTGATGAGGACCTGCTCGCCGAGATCCACAACAACATCGGATCGATCCACCACTACGACAAGAACTACCAGAAGGCATGGGACTACTACACCAAGAGCCTCGTCCTACGCGAACGCAGCGGTACGCTCTCGCAAAAGGCACAGCTCTACAACAACTTCGGGGCACTGCTGGAGGACCGTGGGCGCCCGGACAGTGCGCTGCTGTTCTACCGGCGTGCATTGGTGGTGCGGCTTGCCGAAGGAAAGACGAGCTGGGTAGCGCTCACCTATGCTCACATGGGTTCCTGTTTCGACAAGCTCCAACAGCAGGACAGCGCACGCCATTACCTGCACCGCAGCCTGGAACTGATCGAACCCCTGGACAACCCCGCACTTGAAGGACGCTTCTCCATCAGCCTGGGGCTCTCCCACCTGCACGACGGTGATGCGAACGCTGCGGTCCGCTGGTGCGGGAAGGGGCTGCGCATGGCCGATGCATTGCAGAGCCTGCCCATCCAGGAGAAAGCCTGCGATTGCCTGTACCAAGCGCACAGGGCCCTTGGCCAGCATGCGCCCGCGCTATCCATGCTGCAACGGTACATGGCCGTGCGCGATTCCATGTTCGGACAGCAACGCGCCAAGGAGCTCATGCGCATCGAACTGCTCTACGACTTCGAACGGGAGCAGGTGACCGACAGCATCGCGCGTGCCGCGGAAAAGCGCACCGCCGATGCCGCCTACCAGCAACGCATCGATCGCGAACGGCTGGAGAAGCGCCTCTTCCTCGTGAGCGCCGTGGGCATCCTTCTGCTCGCTGCCGCGTTGTGGAGCCGCTTGCGCTACATGCGCCGATCACGCAATGCGATCGAACTCGAGCGACAGCGAAGTGACAAGCTCCTGCTCAACATCCTACCCAAACCCATTGCCGAGGAACTGAAACTTTACGGCGAGGCCAAGGCCCGCGACGTGGCCAACGTGTCCATCCTCTTCACCGATTTCGAGGACTTCACACCGCAGAGCGAGCGCATGAGCGCGCAGGAACTCGTGGCCACCATCGATACCTGCTTCAAGGCCTTCGATGCCATCGTTGTCCGCTACGGGTTGGAGAAGATCAAGACCATCGGTGATGCGTACATGTGCGCGGGTGGATTGCCCGACCCACGCTCCAGCAGCGCGCGCGACACCGTGCTCGCTGCCTTGGACATGCAAGCCTACATGGCACAGCACGCCATCGAGCGCAGCGCGACCGGTCGCCCTGCGTTCACCATGCGCGCAGGCATCCACACGGGGCCGGTGGTGGCGGGCATCGTGGGCGATACCAAGTTCCAGTACGACGTCTGGGGCGATACGGTGAACATCGCCGCGCGCATGGAGAGCACCGGCGGAACGGGGCGAGTGAACATCAGCGAGAGCACCTATGAAGAGGTGAAGCGCGAGGAGGGACTGCGCTTCACCGCACGCGGCATGGTGCAGGTGAAGGGCAAAGGGGAAATGGAGATGTACTACGTGGAGCGTGCAACGTGAGCAACGGGTCCGTCCGTGACCTATCTTGGTGTTATGCACCCACTGCCATGACCATTGAACCACGCGAACGGCAAACGAGCATCGCCACCCTGAAGCGTGTTCGACCGAACTACCTGGAGGTACAGTACCGGCCCGGCTGCATGCTCTCCTCCGCTGGTGTTGCCGAAGTGCAGGTGGTACGCCGCGAACTCATGGGCAACACGCCGTACGCCATGCTCAGCATCATCCCGGAGGATGCCGATTTCGAACTGGGAGCCATGAACGTGGACCACCTGGCCGCGGACCGCAAGGAAGGTGCGCTGCTCGCCATCGCCGTGGTGGCGCGCGCGAACATGATCGAGATGGTGCTGAAGATCTATTTCTCCTACTTCCCGCAGATGAGCCGCATCCTCGTTACGGACAAGGAAGCCGAGGCACGTGCGTGGCTGGACGATCAGATGCAGCAGATCGCGAACACAGGGAGTTGAGCGAACAGTGACAAGGACCTAGTGCCTGCCTGGAGCGGCCGTATTGCCGGGAACGCTTTTCATCACCGCCCTGACCGCGATCCGCCGCGCGCAATAGGCCAACAGGATGATCACGAACAAGGGGACCATGGAAGAGGACCCGTCCGCATGGCCCGAGGCGAAGGGCACCGCGCATTGCACCGGTGCGGTGGACAGGAGCACCAACAGCAACAACGTTGCACGCGCTGCGGAAAGGATCCTGTTCACCGCCGTCACAGGACGAGCGCGCGGAACGGTATGGTGGTCCATCGCACGCGTGCCGCTCGTTCCTCGTTCAGCGTTCATCATGCTCACCCGGAAGAATGGTCGTTCTCGCATTCGGGGTACGCGAAGTGGGATCGGAAGAACAAAAGCAGAATGACATCAACCCCTCAGTTGCTGCGGCTTCCCTGGTCGTTCGTTCCTCCCCACCCGCGTTCCCGATATTGTACACTTCGCCGGAGCCCATGGCGCGTGCGCGCATGGATCCACTGCAGTTCACGTTCACATCGCCGGAGCCCACCACCTGCACATCGCATTCGCGCGTCTCCAGCCCGCCGGCATCCACATCCCCCGAACCAACGAGGTCCACCTCGATCGCGTCCGTGCGCCCTGCGATGCGCACATCGCCACTGCCGGACAGCGAGACCTTCGTCCTGCCCGTTACCTGTACTCCTTCGCCATGGATGTCGCCGGAGCCGTCCAAGTCGATGGTCATGGTGCCATACCCCTTCAGCGCTGCGAAGTGGATGTCACCGGAACCTTGCAGGTGGAGGTCCAGGTCGCCCGTGTGGGTGAAGTCCTCGATCAGCACATCCCCGGAACCCATCAACTTGAAGCGCTCCAGCGTGGGCATCTTCACGTGCACCGTCACCGTTTTTCCGGAACCACATTCCTGGATGCCTTCGTTGCTGCCGCTGTTGATCACGAGCATCCCGTCCTCCAGGGTGAGTTCCAGTCCGGCCACCAAGCCTGCGTCCCCTTCCGCCTTCACAGAGAACTTTCCCTGTTCCAACACCACGTTCATGGCGCCTTTCACGAGGACCCCGGTGAAGCCGTCCAGCGCGAACACCCTGTCGGTGGAACCCGGCACGAGGCCAGCACTGATCGCGGCCAGTGGTAGCTCCAATGTTTCGTTGCGGATCGGCTCCTTCGCCGATGCTTCCCAAGCGGTGTCCATGACCAGCGTACAGGGTTGGAGCGCGAAGCCACCCGATGACGAGGGGACGATGGTGATGGAACGTTTTGCGGGTGCGGGCAACAATGGTCCTGAGAACGCGATGATCGGTTCTTCCTCCTTCACCGGCGGCGCAGGATCTTCCTCGATCAGGACCGGTGCTGGAATTTCCTCGTTCACCACCGGTGAAGGGAGATCCACTTTCACCGCAGGCGCAGGCTCCTCCGTCTTCGGGGACTCAACGGAGATCGTGTTCGCAACAGGCAGCTCCGCGATCGATCGCTTGGGATCGTTCGGGCCGAAGAGGTAGATGGATCCGGCGATGATGGTGGCTCCTGCGGATGTCATGAGGATGGAATTGAGGTTGATGTTGCTGAGCCAGGATGTGGCGGGCGTTGCCAGTGTGAACGCAGCCACCATCCGGCCCACCTGTTCAACGGTCACTTCAACGGGCAGCTCGCGCAGCACCTCGAAGGTCTTGTCCATTTCTTCCGGCCGGTTCATAGCAATAGGGTCTTCATGGCGTTCAATACTTCGGCACCGCTGGAACGCGCACGTCCGTCCAGGAGCGATCGCACCTTGGCCCGGCCCCTGCTCACGCTGGTCTTCACCGATCCTTCGGAGCAACTCTGGATCTCCGCTATCTCCGCCATGCTCAGGCCGGAGATCTCGAATAGGATGAGCGCCTCGCGCTGTGCCGAGGGCAGCTTGTGAAGGGCATCATACACAATGCGTGCGTCCACCAGCATCTCGGCCGTGGCACCCCGCTCCTTCAAGCGCGCCACCTGCTTCTCGCAGATGTCCGCGTTGCGCCGTTGCACACGCCAAACACTGATGGCCCTGTACCGTGCCGCGCGCACCAGGTAGTGCAACAGCTCGTCCTTCTTCTCGATCTTCTCGAAGCGCTGGAAGGCGCTGAGCAACACGTCCTGCACGAGGTCCTGCGCGTCCATCTTGCCATAGGCCAGCGCCGAGCAATAGCGCACGAAGGGCTCGTGGCAGCCTTGGTAGGCTTGCATGAAGGCCGCTTGTTTATCGGTGGACACGGTGGTGGTTCAAGCGGATAGTCGGAGAAGGTAGAGAAAGGTTACAGGGAAGGTGCGCGCAAACAGCACCTGATCCCGCAGGCCACGCTTCCCACGGCCCGGTGCGCGCACGAAGCAGCGCGACGAACAAGACCCTCGCAGCGGATGTTCATCGCCCGTGAACGCTCCCATCCTACTGGTCGGTGCCTCCAGCGGCATCGGCCGTGCCATTGCCGATCGACTTCATGCGCAGGGCATCGCGTTCATCACGGCGGGCAGACGTCCCACCGACTTTCCGGTGGCGCACATCCTCTATGATGCGACCACGGATGCGTTCCCCGATGAGCAATTACCGGCGGAACTCGGCGGACTCGTGTACTGTCCCGGCAGCATCAACCTGAAACCACTGCGCTCCACGAAGGCGGAAGACCTGCGTGCGGCGTTCGAGCTCAATGTGGTGGGGGCCTTCAACGCAGTACAGGCTTGCGCGGACCGGTTGAGGAAAACACCCGGCAGTGGCATCGTGCTCTTCAGTTCGGTGGCCGTTGGCCGGGGCATGGCCTACCATGCGGGCGTGGCTGCCGCGAAAGGGGCCGTGGAGGGGCTCACACGTTCGCTCGCTGCCGAGCTGGCACCGGCAGTGCGCGTGAACTGCATCGCACCGAGCCTCACGCGCACACCGCTCGCGGAGAAGTTGTTGAACACACCGGAGCGTGAGGCCGCTGGTGCTGATCGTCATCCGTTGAAGCGCGTGGGTGAGGCGAGCGAAGTGGCTGCAATGGCCGTGTTCCTGTTGGGAAATGATGCACGCTGGATCACGGGGCAGGTGATGGGTGTTGATGGAGGCATGAGCGCGATCTGAACCATGCCGTAACACACACACCACCACGCGCAGCGCGTTGTGGGTAATGATCATCTGGTGCGCAGCACCCACCCCGATCGTCACACCGGAACGCGACGCAAGGAGCGTATCCGGTGTCTCCACAAATGCCCGGCTCAATTCGTCCACACCGCATAACCCTTGCGGCGCAGTTCCAAGGCCAGGCCCAGCTCCACTTTCAAGGCCTCCGCACGACTGAGCGGACCGATGTGCTGGTACAGGCTCGGCCGCAGGTACCGCCCGTACTTCTCCACGATGTTCGATGAGAGCTTGTGCCCCTTCGCGTTGCGGTAACCGGTCTTGTGTTGTAGCAAGCGCTCCTGCGGCGTCTTGCTCGTCTGGCCTACATACAAACACTCGAGCACACCGTTGTACTGCGGGTTCGCATCGCGGAACTTGCGGTCCTGGGTGAAGACCTTGCGGGAGAGTTCGATGACGTAAACGGTGTAGACGGTGGGCATTGGTGCTGAACGCGAAGGAACGCCTCATAACGATGCCGGTTCGCTTTGTGGGTAATGAGCATCATGGTGCGCAGCACCCACCCCGATCGTCACACCGGAACGCGACCCAAGGAGCGTATCCGGTGTCTCATGAGCTTGGTTCTCATTGGTGAGACACCGGCTCCCCACCGCGCCAGCTCTCCCGTCGGCCGGTGTGACGATCACGATGTGGGTAGTGAACATCACGGCGCGCAGCGCCCCCACGCACGTCACACCGGAACGCGACCCAAGGAGCGTATCCGGTGTCTCATGAGCTTGCCCGCGTTCATGAGACAAGACAGCCGCACCACACACCAGCTCACCCGCGCGGCTTCCGGTGTGACGATCACGAACTGGACAGGACCAAACCGCTCTTTCTATTATTGCAACGCACAACCCAAAGGGGCGATCGTATCGCGAAACCCTCCCACGGGAACGGTGCCAACACCCCGCCATCCTACCACACCATCCAACGAAGCCCATGAAACGCATTGTACACCTCCTCCTGCTCTGCGCACTGTCCACCACCGCAGCGGCCCAGTCGTTCAACCCGCCGATGAACGCGACCGATCCCAAGGAATTCGGCGAGGTGGTGAAGGCCGAGCTGATCACCCCGGACATGGAAGCGGCGAAGATCGCCCCCATCCCCGTGGAGATCTCCGTGAGCCTGAAGAAGCCCATCCCCATGGGCTGCCAGTACGTCTACCGCGTCACCAACCGCAGCACGGACCATGCGGTGAAACTGAAGATGTACACCGTGCCGGATGCGAAGTACGAGGAGAAGATCAAGCCCGGTGAAACCGTCGAGCTGCTCACGAACACCATGACGCGCTGCGGCGCCACCAAGGAGGAGAAGAAGGAACGGGGCTGCATCGATTGCCAGTTCAGCCTCAACATCACGGAGATCGAGGTGAAGTAGCCCCGAGGCATCGTACCGAACATCCGGGCGCGTAGCGCATACGCACGTTGCTCGCACCGGTAGCGAGCTTCCGCGATCGCGTGCCGTGGGAACGCCGTGCATGGGATGCTGCATGGATGCCATCTGCTGCAAGGCCGGTGTATGCTGCACCGCAGCAGAGCCATACCACGGATACAACGCGTAGGCGAGCGTACCGCACGCCACTGCGGGGGCCGGTTCGCGACAGCGCTTCGGTGGCGCTCAGGATCCCGGTATTGAACGCGAACAGGCGGGGCACTCGTCGATCTGTCATGGTATGGCATCGGTACAATTCAGAACCTTGCGCCCCGCGTGTTGTTATGCAAGGCAGCACCCGATCGAAAACCAGCCCCAATGACCAAGCCGTTCGTCCTGCTCCTGAGCATCGCCACGCTTTTCCCCACCCTCGGTGTTTGTCAAAGCGGCCAGCTCTGGAACGATCGTACCAATGCGCGCATCGCCCTTCGCGGCGAGCGCCGCATAAACCCGGAGACAGCGCGCATCCTCGCGCTCGATGTGCCCGGCATGCGTGAGCTTTTGGCCACCCTTCCTGTTGGTACGCTCGCCGAGGTGGACGCTTCCACCTACTTGCTCGAGCTTCCCGCGCCCGCCGGAGGTTCCACCGCGTTCCGCCTTCTGGAGGTGCCGGTGATGCACCCCGAGCTACAGGCACGCTTCCCGATGATCCGCACGTACACGGGCATCGGCCTGGAGGACGGTGCGTTGCTCAAGCTCGACCTCACGCCGCATGGCCTGCACGCCATGGTGCTAGCCCCCGGCGGCGATGATTGGTTCATCGATCCCCTGGTGGCGGGTGATGACGAGCTGTACCAGAGCTATTTCAAGCGCGAGTTCCGCAGGGTGTTGGCCGAGGACCCCCAACCCTGTGGTTACGATGCGGTGAACGATGTGGCCGCTGAGCAAAAGCGCACGCGCGGGTGGATCGCCACGATGGGTGACGACCGCGTGGGCGATTGCCAGTTGCGCCGCTACGACCTGGCCCTGGCCTGCACGGGGGAGTACGCCAACTTCCACGGCAGCAACACCACGAACAACAACAAGACCTTCGCTGCAGCGGCCATGGTCACCAGCATGAACCGCGTGAACGGCATGTTCGAGCGCGACGCCACGCTGACCATGGTGCTGGTGGCCAACAACGACAACCTCATCTATCTGAACCCCGCCACCGACCCCTACACCAACAACGATGGCGGCACCATGCTGGGGCAGAACATCACCACGTGCAACAGCGTCATCGGCGCGGCGAATTATGACATCGGCCACGTGTTCAGCACGGGGGGCGGTGGCGTGGCCTACCTCAACAGTCCGTGCAACAACAACCTCAAGGCCGGTGGCGTAACGGGGCGTGGTGCGCCGGTGGGCGACGCCTTCGACATCGACTATGTGGCGCATGAAATGGGGCACCAGTACGGTGGCAACCACAGCCAGAACAACGATTGCAACCGTGCCGGCAGCGCCGCCGTGGAGGTGGGCAGCGGCATCACCATCATGGGCTACGCGGGCATTTGCGCACCGGACGTGGCCTCCAACAGCATTGCCATGTTCGGTGGGTACAGCATGCAGGAGATCGCGGCCAACATTACGGTGGGCGCCAGCAGCGGCTGCCCCACCACCACGGCGCTCTCGAACGAACAACCAACGGCCAGCGCGGGCGCTGATCGTGTGATCCCGAGGTCCACGCCCTTCATCCTCACCGGTAGCGGAACGGACGCCAACCCGGGCAACGTGCTCACCTACAGTTGGGAGCAGATGGACAACGCCGTTGCCACGCAGCCCCCGGTGCCCACCAACACGGGCGGTCCGGCCTGGGTGCCGCTGTTGCCGCAGAGCACTCCGGTTCGCTACATGCCCAACCTTCCCGCTGTGGTCGCAGGCACCACACCCACCTGGGAGGTGCTGAGCAGTGTGGCGCGCACGTACAACTTCCGCCTCACCGTGCGCGACAATGTCGTGGGCGGCGGTTGCGCCAAGCAGGACAACATGGTGGTAACGGTGAACGGCACGGCGGGCCCCTTCGTGGTGACCGCGCCCAACACCGCCGTGAGCTGGCCTGGACTGAGCACGCAGACCGTGACCTGGGACGTGGCCAGCACCAACATCGCCCCGGTGAACTGCGCCAACGTGGACATCCTGTTGAGCACCGATGGCGGGCTCACCTATCCAACGGTCCTGCTCACCGCAACACCGAACGACGGTACCCAGGTCATCACAACGCCGAACATCAACACCACCACCGCACGCGTGATGGTGCGCGCCAACGGCAACATCTTCTACGACATCAGCAACACCAACTTCAGCATCACCGTGGCCTCCGTGCCGGACTACACGTTGGGCGCGACCAGCACCACCGCCGTTGCGTGCCAACCCGCGAACGCCATCTACGCCGCGCAGGTGGGCAGCATCCTTGGCTACAACACCGCTGTCACGTTGGGCACCTCCGGCTTGCCGGTTGGTCTGAACGCGTCGTTCGGCACCAACCCGGTTACACCCGCTGGATCCAGCACCCTCACCATTAGTGGTACCAACAACGTGGCGCCCGGCACCTACAACTTCAACCTCACGGGCAGCAGCGCCAGTGGCAACAAGAGCCTGCCGCTCACCATCACGGTGCTTGCATCCCCGGTGCAAGTGGCGCTGAACACGCCGGCGGACGGCTCCACCGGCGTAACGGGTGGTACGGCGCTTACCTGGACCGCCGACCCCAGCGGGCAGAGCTACACCCTTGAAGTGGCCAGCAATTCCAGCATGAGCAATCTCGTGGAATCCGCCACGGGCATCACCGGCACCAGCTACGGACCCACATTGGCCACGGCGCCGCTCACCACCTATTACTGGCGCGTGCGCTCGGTGAACACCTGCAGCACCGGTCCATGGTCCGCGGTGCGTTCCTTCACCACGGCCGCGTGCCAACCGGTAACGGTGCGGATCATCCTGGATCGTTACGGCAACGAGACCACCTGGCAGATCACCAATAGCAACAATACCGTGGTGGCCAGCGGCGGGCCGTACACGCAGGCAGCCACCGACGGACAATACCCGCAGCCGGACGTGAACCTGTGCCTGCCAACGGGTTGTTACACCCTCACGGTGAACGATAGCGCCAACGATGGGCTCTGCTGTGCCTACGGCATCGGGATCATCGGCGTGGTGGATGCGAGCGGTGCGGCCTATGCCTCCGTGTCCAACTTCACCAATACGGCCTCCGCCCCGTTCTGCGTGGGCCAGCCGTGCGTGGCACTGCCGCTCTCGGAGAACTTCACCACCGGCTTCGGGAGCTGGGTGCAGGGCGTGAGCGACCAATTCGATTGGACACGTACCAATGCCGCAACACCCACCTCGGGCACCGGTCCGGCCAGCGACCACACCACCGGCACCGGTCATTACCTCTACACGGAGGCGAACAGCCCCAACAACCCCACGCGCACCGCCGAACTATACGGCCCTTGCATCGACTTGAGCGGATACAGCGGCGCGCAGCTCTCCTTCTGGTACCACATGCAGGGCACGCAGATGGGCACCTTGCACGTGGACCTGTGGAACGGCAGCACGTGGACGCAGAGCGCCTGGTCGCGCACCGGCCAGCAGGGCACCGTGTGGCTGCAAGGCACGCTCTCGCTCAACGGCTATATCGATGGCATCCTGCGCATCCGCTTCCGCGGCGTTACGGGTGCGGGATCCAGCAGCGACATGGCCATCGACGATATCCAGATCACCGGCACCGCACAGCCGCAGGTGCGCGCGCGGGTGTTCCTGGAAGGTGCCTACGATGCCAGCACGGGCCTGCATCGCGACCAGTTGCGCACGCTGCCCTCCTTCGCCCTCACCGAACCGTTCTCCGCGCTCGGTTACGTGCATGTGAACGGCGGCGGGGAGAGCACCAACGCGAGCGTGCTCGCCACCACGGGACCCAACGCCATTGTGGATTGGGTGGTGCTGGAACTGCGCGATGCGGGCAACCCCGCCAACGTGGTGGCCACGCGCAGCGCACTGCTCCAGTGCGATGGCGATGTGGTGGGTACCGATGGTGCGAGCGCCGTGGGCTTCGCGCTGGGCACGGGCAACTACCACCTCGCCGTGCGCCACCGCAACCACCTGGGTGTTATGACGGCCAGCCCCATCACCCTTGGTGCCAGCCCCGTGAGCGTGGACTTGAGCACTACCGCACTGTACGGCACGGAACCGACCAAGAACGTACCCGGCACCTTCCCCAAGCAAGTGCTGTGGGTGGGTGACATCAGCTTCAACGGCCAGTTGAAGTACGTGGGCGCTGGCAACGACCGCGATCCCATCCTCTTGCGGATCGGCGGCGTAACACCCACGGCCACTGCCACGGGCTACCATGTGGAGGACCTGAACCTGGACGGCACGGTGCGCTATGTTGGCGCTGGCAACGACCGCGACCCCATTTTGCAGAACGTGGGTGGTAGCGTGCCCACGAACACACGGGATCAGCAGCTACCGTAAGGGAGCGCGTGCCGATCGCGTTGTGGGCAATGAGCATCTGGTGCGCAGCACCCACCCGCATCGTCACACCGGAAGCCGCGCGCTTTATGTTCCGTGTGCGGGCAGCAGACCTTAAGGTAGGTCGAGGCAAGACGCTCTCCCGCCGCACCGTCATCTGCAACCAACTTAGGCGCAGGAGTGCGGTGGGTGTCAACGCCTTCGCCGGGGCGGGCTAACAGCGCGGCCCGGTCGCGCCCGGCGCCTGATGCCCGGGCCTTGGGCACCCCGGGTACGCGACCTTTTGCCCGCAAAAGGTGGAAAGAAAGGTTTGACAGCTTGGCCCCGCTTGTTCATGCGACACCCGCTCCCCTCCGCACTGGCCAACCCATCGGCCGGTGTGACGATCACGTTGTGGGTAATGAGCAACACGGCGTCGCGCCCCCACGCGCCTCAGTCCTTCACGAAGGGCCGACGAAGAACATCGCCGTTCGCAGTGAGCACCCACGCCATGTAGAGGCCGCTGGCCAGGGCACTCACATCAACCACCGACCGCGGGGAACGGTCCAGCGAGCGCAACATGAACTCCCGGCCATGCAGATCCGTGATACGCAACTGGTGTGCGTCCGCCGAAGGCGTCACGATCGTCAATTCGCCGCTGGTGGGGTTGGGATACATGCCGATCCAAGCTTCCGCCTCTTCCGCTACACCCACCACACCGCAGCCGTTCGCAGGTGCGCTGTCGTAGGTGTATGCCAATTGCCCCGCACCACAGATGATCACCGCGTTGCTCTGGCCCAGGTTCTGCACCGGACCATCGTTCTCCGCGTAGCACGTGTTGAAATCACCCATGAGACCGAAGGCGACGAGACCCCGGTAATAGATGGTGTTGTAGTCGCCACCGGCGCTCACATAAGCGCCCGCCTCGATCCAAATGTGGTTGTTGTTCCCGGTAAGGATGGTCTCCGAGGCATCCTGGCATACCCAGTAGTTGAGGTTGCTGCCGGACACGAACTGCGGGCTTGCATCGTCCACGATCACGGCATCGGCGGGGATGGTGGTGGTACACTGCCCGTGGCAACAGGTGGCAAGGGCCAGGAGCGGGGCCAGGAGCAAGCGTGCTGTCATCATCGTTCCGTAGATGAAGCTAAGCGAAAAACCGATCACACCTGAACGGCGCGCACAACCCGAGCTGATCGTAGTCTTATACCTCGGCAGGGGCTCACGTAGTGGACCCTGACAGGCACGACCGCAAACGCGCGGAACCCCGAAGACCGATGACCGGCAGCAGGTTCAGAACGCAGGGTCTCAGGAGGCGGAAGACCCTGCGAAGACATAAATGATCGCTCCGCGCGGAACACACGGACGCGGGTTAGGAAGTACCGGGATCGCCGAACCCCACGAGGCGTGGATCGTCCCAGTTTTGGACCAACCACCCGAACATGAAGAACCTCTACACCGCGCTCTTCCTCACGGCTTGTGTCGGCACCGCCGCTGCTCAGACCCTCACCAACGCCAACAGCATCCCCGCCGTAGGCTATGCCGAAACGCGCACGTACTACAACTCGTCCAGCGCCAATGGCTGGGCTCTTACCGGTACGGGCAACACCTGGGATGCCACAGGCGTAACGCCCTTCGGCATCACGGCCATGAGCAACTACCGCGCACCGGGCGATAGTCCGTTCGCGGCCAGCTACCCCGGCACCACCTTGTGCGCCCAACGCGTGCAGGATGGCAACACCGAGTGGCGCCACTACATCGTGGATGCAGCGCACGCCGAGATGATCGGCGTGAGCGCCGAGGCCGTGGTGGACGGTCGCACCTACTGCACCTATCCCTTCAGCCTGGGCAGCAGCTACACCGACAGCTGGACCATCAACGGCAACAGCTTCAGCGACACCTACATCTATGTCGCCTCCGGCGAGGTGACGGCGCCTTGGGGCACCATCACCAATGTGGTGCTGTTCGAGACCAGTGGCGGCTTCAGCTACTACCTCTACCTGGCCAGCAACCTGCTGGATCCCATCGGCACCTACACGCCCGGCTTCGGCATCGACCTCTGGAAAGTGGAACTGATCACGGGCATCCCCGATGCGCCCACACTGCAAGTGGGCCTTTGGCCGAACCCTGCCACGGAGGAGGTGGTGCTTTCCATGCCCGGTCTGCAAGGCTTGTCGTTCACCTTGCTCGATGCCCTTGGCCGTGCAGTGCTCACCAACACGACCACCGGTGATCGCGCGGTGATCGATGTGCGCAACTGCGCCCCCGGCACGTACCGTGTGCTGGCCGTGGATGCGCGCGGGCAGCGAGCCACAGGCACCGTGATGGTGGCGCGGTGATCGGTGCGGCGTTCCAACCCGCGACAGGATCTCTCGAAGAGGACCCCGGCGCGCGTACGCCACGAAGGCAGGGTCTCGCCCCGGCTCGAGACCGGGGTGCGCACAGAGCTTGCGGGGGCCCGCGGATCCCGTTCTCCGCTCACTCCACCTTCACCAGGCGCATGATGGTGGTGATGGCTCCGGTGGTGTCGTAGGCTTCGGTGATCACGGCGCCGCCGAGCGCGGGCACGAACCACACCTTGCTGTACATCACCATGTAGCCGAGCTTGTTGGTAAAGCCCTTCCGGGTCATCAAGCGTTCCTGCTTGGTCTGGATCTTCGCGGCGAAGGCCTCGGCCTCCTGGCTCACCGCCTCATCCGCCGATTCATAGTCCGTCGTCACGCTGCTCCGGGTCCACGATTCCGATTCGATGATGTAGGCCGTGTAGGCCACACCGCCCACCGTTACCTCCTCCGTGCCGCTCACCACGGCGTTCATGCCCTGTATGCTGTGCGCGGAGAACGAGATCTCCTTTCGCGCGGCCACATCGATGGTCTTGTACACGGCGCTGGTGGTGGTCTTGTTGTAGGGCCCGAAACCGGACTCGCCGGTTCGCGAATCGGTGGCGAAGCCGAACTCGCGCGAGCTGGTGGTGCGCATGTGCGAGAACACCTTCTTCTTCAGGGTCACGTCCGCCGTGGTCGGGAACATGAACGAGGCATCGGTGAAGGGTTCCAGCACATCGCCCACCTTCAGGTGCACGGGCACCTTTTGGATGCCCTGTATGGTGAAACCGATGGGGTTGTCCGCCGGGCCGATCATGACCACGCCGCGGTTGCGCGCGATGTAGAGCGTATCGTCCTTGCACACCACGTAGCTGAAGTAGTCCGTGCCGCCCACGTTGTAGCCGATGGTGTACTCGTCACCGGCCTCCACCACGGCCTTGTTCAGGCTGAACTCCATCTCCGAGTTCGATGCCGTGGGCACCGTGCCGCCGAGCACACCGGCATTGAAGGCGTTGACCTGCTCATCCTTCTTCTCGTCCTTGGCCTTCATGAACTTCGGGTCGCTGAACATCGGTCCGGTGAAGGTGCGGATGGACAGGGTCATCTTGCCGCTCGCGGGCAAGGCGAGCTGGCAGGACTGCGCGTGCAGCACACCGGCCGCTACCACGCTGAAGAGTGTGAATGCGGCGCGGCGGGTGCGGGTCATGGGGAGGTGGGTTCAGGTGGATGTCCATCAAACGTAGGGTAAATGGCACCAGCGCGGGTTGCTATCGCCCGGGCACGGGATAGGAGCGGCTACAAGCCACGACATAAACTCTCGAAGAGGATCCTGTCGCGCATAAGCCACCGCCGCAGTGTCCCGCCACGGCTCAAGGCCGGGGTGACACGGAGACCCTGTGGGAGTTTTGAGCGCAGCCTGATCCCCGTTGTGTCGCTCTACTGGCTGAAGCCCACCAAACGGATGCGGCGCTCATCCACGAACACGAAGCGCCCACGGCGATCGGCGCCTGCCAGCACCGTGTTGAACGTTGGGCCGCCTAGCGTGTCCCGCGGGGCACCGGCAACTCCGCGGGGACGGTGGGTTTGGCCCATTGCCCATGGACCGTATCCGACTTCCGCGCCTGGCTGGCGGTTGGTGATAAGCCTCTGTTCATCATGCCGTGTGTTGCAGGGCGTGACCCTGGTGGTGGACTCTACCGCAGTCGCCCGGCCCCCCTGCGCAAGCCTGGCGGCGGCACCCTCACCGCCTGTGCCTGGGGGCACCGCCGCCGGCCGGGTGATCGATCCACCGCGTACACCCTGCACCATGCCCCCGGGGGGTGGACGGGCCCTGCGCACCGCACCCTACGTTAAGCGTGGCCTGGACCTGGACCTGGTGCGCTGTGCTGAAGTACCGCCCGCCACCGCCGGTGTTCCCCAGCGCTCGACACGACCTCAACGGCCTGTCTGGGCTACAAGACCGAAGCTACACCGTAGCCTGCTGCGCGATGCGGGCCCGCGGCGCAACAGCTTGATGGGCGGCTTCGTGGGGCTGGGCCCCACCATGAACGGTTCGGCCCGGGATGCCTCAGTACACGGGCTGGTGCTCCCGGCGGGGTGGGTGTCTTCACCAGTGTGGCGGCCCTAGGCTTCGGCTCACGCGGGTGGGACCACCTGTGGAGGAACGGCGGCCGGTGGTGGCAAACCCTGGCTGGGCCTTCCATGGGGTGAATTTGAACTGAGCGCGCAGGCGCGCACACCTGTTCTGTCCAGCAGTCTTCGCTCGTGCCCATGCGGAGGGGTACCTTGCAGACCAGCTCGGACGCACAAGCGATAAGCGGAGAGCCGTTCCTCAGCAAGGCCTCCAGTTCATCCGCGTGGCCGTGGATGTCGTCGGGTGCCTACCTCGGCAGGGACTGCGTGGGCTGAGGGCACACCCAACGCGGGCCCAGCCGCTGCTGGACCTGCTGCCCCAATTGCGCGGTGGCTGCCGAAGCCACCGCCTAGCCTGCGCACGGGCCGACGGCACCCTCAGCTATGCGCCCATGAACGTGGAACGGGTGGACGACTTCATCCAGTTGTGCTACACCCTGGACCTGTGTTCCCCTTCGACTGGAACGCCTTCGTGCAAGAGCACCCCTTTCATCAGCAGCATGAATTGATCGACGGCTTCGATCGGATCGAATGCTGCCAGGCCATCACCGCCTTGGTGCGTGGCGATCGCTTCACCGATGGGCTGGTGGACAGCCAGTGGCGCAACGGCAACCTGGCGCGGCTGGTGGAGCGGTTGGGTGAGGTGGTGTAGGCGTAAAGGGTGCCGATCTCCTTCCCGCTCAGTGTGCGCATCACACGGCGATCCGTACACGGGTCACAAGAACTTCATCGTGCAACCGCTCCAGCAATTCCGTCGGTGAGGCAGCCTCGAAGAACAACTCCAGCGCCTCCACCAGGTTGGCGCGCGCTTCTTCAATGGTATCGCCCTGACTGGCCACGTCCAGCTCAGGACACAGGCTCACGTAGCCGTTCCCTTCCCGTTCAATAATGGCCGTCAACTCCCGTGTGGTCTTCATGCCGCTGGTGGTGTTGTTCAAAGATAGCGCACCCGCACAACGAAAGGCCCAGACCCGCACCATCGTCGCGCAGGGTGTGGCAGAAGTTCCAGACCTTAGTGACTATCGCGGTCGAGGTCATCGTTGTGTGTTTCAATGCCGCCATCGGTCGACACATGTGTCGACCCTGCGTTGACGATGGCGGTGGATGTCATGCGGTAGGTGGTCCGTGTTGATCAGGTGAACGCCTGTGGTTCCATAAGCCCGATGAACCGTTCGGCATCCCACTGCGCTGCAAAACAGGCTGCGCGCCTTTGCCATCCGCCCCGCTGATGACACTGCTTAACTTTGCACCGCAACCTTACCCGACCATGAAAGGCATCACCATCCTGCAGGACGAGGAGCGCAAGAAGCGCTACTTGCAGATCGATATCGCCGAACTGGACAAACGCCGCGAGCAGATCGAGGACGTGATGGACGGCCTCATCGCCGAGGAACGCGCCGGGCAACCCACCATCAGCCTGGAGGCACTGGAGTTGAAGCTGCGCAAGCAAGGCAAGTTGTGAGTTATCAGGTACGCATCGCGCGCGACGCCGAGCGCGACATTGCCGCCGTGCATGCAGCCGTGGTGCCACGACTGTTCAAGGCGATCAAGGCACTGGCACAAGACCCACGCCCCGCAGGTTGCAAGAAGCTCAAGGGCGCACACTCGGAAGCGTGGCGCATTCGTGTGGGTGCCTACCGCATTCTCTATGTGATAGACGACGGCATCCGCATCGTGGAGGTGCGCGAAGTGGGGCACCGCAAGGACATCTATCGCTGATCACTGCGCGGCTGCTCCGTCAGCCCTTCTTCCTCTCCCGCAATACCGCGCGTATCCGCTTCACCTTATCCGGGTCCCCACCCGACTCCACATAGCGCGCGGCGATGGTGTTGCAACCGCTGCAATGGCCGCTCACGGTCTTGGTGCGTGGCGAACGTTCCACTGACGGACTGGTGGATGCGCAGTGGCGCAAGGGGACGCTGGCGCGGATCGTGGAGCGGTTGGGTAAGTTGGGCTGATCTAGCATTCCATTACAGCCTCCCGCTCCAGCACCCCCAGTATCTCCACCATCGCCAGCGTGTCCAAGTTGCAATAGGCCAAGAGGTCTTTGCGCAACTGGCCAACATCGCCTGTGTAATTGCCAGCCACCAACTGCGTGAACAGCAAGCTGGCGGTTCCACCTTCCTGCACCGCGAGGTCGGCATAACCCAGATCGGGTACCAAGGCGGGCAGCACCACCTTGATGCTGGTGCGGCCGCGCATCGCCGGAACGGAATACCAACCCGCAAGGAAAGGCCGCGCCAGGTCCTTGATGCGCGGGAGGAGGAGTTCCAATGCCGGGGCGTACGCCAGGAAGTCGCGCGCCAGGGGCATGGGCAGGTGGCGGTTCCCGATGCGCAGAGGGACCGATACCTTTCGGGCACCAACCACCGTTCCGATGCGCCGACCCCTGCCGCTCCTCCTCGCCGTTCTGCTTTTGGGCACGCAAGCGCGCGCACAATGCCTGGTGGGCAACAGCAACGCGCCCGGGTCGGACCCCACCGATGTGGAGATCGGACAGTCCTTCATGCCCACCTGCGCCGGCGTCGTGGAATACGTGGAGATCTTCTGCAACGAGGGCGGTACCAACGTGGCGGGCCAGCTTCGCATCTACGCCGGCAGCACCGTCACCAGCACACCGGTCCATACCCAGGCGGTGCCCGCCACCGCCGTTGTACCCAACACCTATCTGCGCATCGACCTCACCACACCCGTGCCGGCCGTCGCCTTCCAATCGCTCACCTTCGAATTGCCCATGAGCCTGGAGATCCCCTTCTCCGGCGGCAACCCCTATCCCGGTGGCCGCATGTTCTACAACGGCACCAACGCCGCGCTCTATGCCAATAGCGACATCCGCTTCAACGTCTCCATCATCGCCGATTGCCTGCCCACCACTTCGTCCTTCAGCGCCTCGGCCTGCCAGTCCTTCCTCGCGCCCAGCGGCCAGCAGTGGACCAGCAGCGGGCTCTACACGGACACCATCCCCAACACGCAAGGATGCGACTCCATCATCACCATCGATCTCGAGGTGATCGACCTGGACACCTCGTTGCTCCTCGATGGCATGATGCTCACCGCCAATGCCACAGGCGTCGGATACCAGTGGATCGATTGCGACAATGGCAACCAGGCGATCCCCGGCGCCGACCAGCAGGGCTACCTGGCCACCGCTGCGGGCAACTACGCCGTGGTGGTGAGCGCGGGCGGATGCAGCGAGCAGAGCGCCTGCGTCTTCGTGGCCAGCACGGGGCTGCCCGCCACAACGCACGCCGATGAATTCACCCTCGCACCGAATCCCTCGGCCGGACCGTTCACGATCACCGCGCACGAGGCTGCCCTGCTGAGCCTCTACGATGCGCTAGGGCATAGTGTGCTGCGCCAGCCTATGCGCGCAGGGCCGAACACGGTGGATGCCGCGCTGGTGCCCGGCGTTTACCTCGTGCACCTGGAAGGCACCGCGCATGCGCAGCGCTTGGTGGTGAAGTGAGCGTTCGCAAGCAGCGGCACAGTGCGCGTGCAAGCGCACGCGTAGAGAGGGGTGGTCTTGGTTGGGCCGAAGGCCGCAAAAGACCGGGTCCGCCGTTCGGGAAAGGTGGGTAATGCTTCCGGCTTTCTTCTGGGGCCCGGATGTGTTGGTGACTTCTTACCTGAGGGGGAACCCCCTGCGGAAGAATGGAACCGAGTACGGACGCCTGGCGCCTTCACGCGCCGATCACCCCTCCGCAGCCCGCTCCACTCCTCCAGCACCTTCACCATGGCGTAGGTGTCGCGTCCACAATAGGCCAAGAGGTCTTTGCGCAACTGGCCAACATCGCCTGTGTAATTACCAGCCACCAACTGCGTGAACAGCAAGCTGGCGGTTCCACCTTCCTGCACCGCGAGGTCGGCATAACCCAGTTCGGGTACCAGTGCGGGCAACACCACTTTGATGCTCGTGCGACCGTTCATGGCAGGTACCACATACCATCCCGCCTTGAAGGGTGTGTGCAGGTCCTTCACGCGCGCGAGGATCCGTTCCAGCGCGGGCGCGTGGTGCGGAAGATCGCGCGCCAGTTCCTCCAAACACCTCTTCTCGAAGGGGGCGTTGTAGGCCAGCACATCGCCTGCTTCGCCCAGGTGCTGGATCAACGCGATGGTGAGCGCTTCGCGCGGATCGCCGCTGCCATCGGCGAGGAACTCATGATGCTCCGGCACTGCGCCCGGTGTGCGTTGCACGTGCACACTGTATTGGAAGGGAAGCTGCTGGTAGGGCCGCGTGCCATCGAAGAGCGGCACGGCCGGCATGAAGGTCTCGAAGTCGAAGTGGTACAGCGGGTGGCGCAGGTCCTTCAGCCATCGGCCCAGGGCCGCACGGTCGATGGTGTTGGTGCCGTGCTTCGCGCCCTCCACCTGGCGGCGCTGCGCGGGCGTGAGCGGCGTGCGCTCGGGGATGTCCTTCAACAGCAGGATGCCCGCGCGGTAGAGTTCCCAGTCGCGGCCCATGGCGCGCGCAAGGTCGAAGACCGAACCCACCGCCGGCACATGCGACCAGCAATGGTGCATGAAGTCGCACGCAAAGGGGCTGCTGCACTGCGGGCCGATGTCGATGACCGGTGCTTCGGGCAGGGACAGCACCTGCTTCAGCGCCGCGATGCGGGCGGGCACATCCACACGTTCCACTAGCACCGCATCCTTCACGCTGGTGATGGAGAAGAGTTGTTGCACCTCCACGGAACCCTGCCGCACATAGCTGCTGTTCAGATGCACGATGCTGATGTCCGCCAGTGGCAAACCGCAGCCCTCGATCACGTGCGCCTGCAAGGCGGCATCGTTCACGTGGTACTCCTTCACGCCGGTGCTGCTCTTCACCTCGTAGGCCTTCCAGCCATCGCCGTCGCGCACCAGGATGTCCAGCGCGGCCAGCACCCCATCGTG
>JADJDP010000003.1 GCA_016702645.1 Flavobacteriales bacterium | reverse complement strand
TCGCCGGTGCTCTTCATCTCGGGCCCGAGGCTCTTGTCCACGTTGGGGAACTTGTCGAAGCTGAAGACGGGCACCTTGATCGCGTAGCCATCCAGCCGCGGCTTGAACTGGAAGTCCTTGAGCTTGGCGCCGAGCATGACCTTGGTGGCCCAGTTCACGTAGGGCTCGCCGTAGGCCTTGGCGATGAAGGGCACGGTGCGGCTGGCGCGCGGGTTGGCCTCGATCACGTACACCACTTCGTCCTTGATGGCGAACTGGATGTTCACCAGGCCCACGGTCTTGAGCGCGAGGGCGATCTTGTGCGTGTGCTCGCGGATCTGCGAGATCACCTTTTCGCTGAGGTCGAAGGGAGGCAGCACGGCATTGCTGTCGCCGCTGTGGATGCCCGCCGGTTCGATGTGCTCCATGATGCCGATGATGCGCACCATCTCGCCGTCGCAGATGGAATCGCTCTCCGCTTCGATGGCGCCGTCGAGGAAGTGGTCGATGAGGATGCGGTTGTCGGGCATCAGGCGCAGGATGTCCAGCACCTGGTCCACGAGTTCCTCCTCGTTGATCACGATCTTCATCTTCTGCCCGCCGAGCACGTAGCTGGGGCGCACCAGCAGCGGGAAGCCGAGCTCGCGGCTGAGCTTCACGGCCTCTTCGGCGTTGTTCACTGCGGCGAACTTCGGGTACGGGATGCCGAGGTCGCGCAGGAGCGATGAGAAGCGCTCGCGGTCCTCGGCCATGTCCAGCGCGGCGAAGCTGGTGCCGATGATCTTGATGCCGTACTTCTCCAGTTTCTCGGCGAGCTTCAGCGCGGTCTGTCCGCCGAGCTGCACGATGACGCCTTCGGGCTGCTCGTGCTGGATGATGTCGTAGATGTGCTCCCAGAACACCGGCTCGAAGTAGAGCTTGTCGGCGGTGTCGAAGTCCGTGCTCACGGTCTCCGGGTTGCAGTTGATCATGATGGTCTCGTAGCCCATCTCCTTCGCCGCGAGCACGCCGTGCACGCAGCTGTAATCGAACTCGATGCCCTGGCCGATGCGGTTGGGGCCGCTGCCGAGCACCACGATCTTCTTCCTGTCGCTGGGGATGCTTTCGTTCTCCTCCTCGAAGGTGCTGTAGTAGTACGGCGTCTTCGCGGGGAACTCACCGGCGCAGGTGTCCACCAGTTTGTACACGCGTTTGATGCCGAGCTCGTTGCGCTTCTTGTACACCTGGCTTTCGAGGCAGCCGAGCAAGTGCGCGACCTGTCGATCCGCGTAGCCCTTCTGCTTCGCTTCGAAGAGCAGGTCGCGCGGAATGGTGTCGAGCGTGTACTTCTCCACTTCCTTCTCGGTGAGGATCATGTCCTCGATCTGCTTCAGGAACCAGATGTCGATGCGCGTGAGCTCGTGGATCTTGCTGAACGGAATGCCCAGCTTGATGGCATCGTACACGTGGAAGAGGCGGCTCCAGCTGGGGTTGGCGAGACTGTCCAGCAGCACGGCGGCGTCGCGCGTTCCTTGCCGTCGGCGCCCAGGCCGTTGCGCTTGATCTCCAAGCTCTGACAGGCCTTCTGCAGCGCTTCCTGGAAGCTGCGGCCGATGCCCATCGTTTCGCCGACGCTCTTCATCTGCACGCCGAGACGACGATCGCTGCCTTCGAACTTGTCGAAGTTCCAGCGCGGCACTTTCACGATCACGTAATCGAGCGTGGGCTCGAAGAAGGCGCTGGTGCCGGTGATGGGGTTCTCCAGCTCATCGAGACGGTAACCGATGGCGAGCTTGCTGGCGATCTTGGCGATGGGATAGCCCGTCGCTTTGCTTGCGAGCGCACTGCTACGGCTCACCCGCGGATTGATCTCGATGGCGTAGATGTGCTCGTGCTCATCGGGGCTCACGGCGAACTGCACATTGCAACCGCCCGCGAAGTCGCCGATGGCGCGCATCATCTTGATGGCCTCGGTCCGCATCTTCTGGTAGGTGCGATCGCTGAGGGTCATGGCCGGCGCCACGGTGATGCTGTCGCCGGTGTGGATGCCCATCGGATCGAAGTTCTCGATGGAGCAGATGATGGCCACGTTGTCGTCCTTGTCGCGCAGCAGCTCCAACTCGAACTCCTTCCAGCCGAGCAGCGCCTTGTCGATCATCACCTCGTGGATGGGGCTGATCTGCAGGCCGTGCTTCAACAATTTATCGAACTCGGCGGGGTCCTTCACGAAGGAAGCGCCCGCGCCGCCCAGCGTGTAGCTCGCGCGGATGACCAGCGGAAAGCCGAACTCCTGCGCCACCTGCTTGCCTTCGAGGAAGCTGCTCACCGTACGGCTTGGCGCCATGGGCACGCCGATGCGCTCCATCAGCAGGCGGAAGTGCTCGCGGTTCTCGGTGATGTCGATCGCCTTGGTGTCCACACCGATCATGCGCACGCCGTGCTCCTTCCAGATGCCGAGCTTCTCGCACTCGATGGCGAGGTTCAGCGCGGTCTGTCCGCCCATGGTGGGCAGCACCGCGTCGATCTTGTGCTTCTTGAGGATCTCCTCGATGCTCTCGACGGTGAGCGGCTTGAGGTAGATGTTGTCCGCCGTGACCGGATCGGTCATGATGGTGGCCGGGTTGCTGTTGATCAGCGTGACCTCGATGCCTTCGTTGCGGAGGGAGCGGGCCGCTTGGGAGCCGGAGTAATCGAACTCGCAGGCTTGGCCGATGACGATGGGTCCCGATCCCGATGAGCAGAACGGACTTGATGGTGGTGTCTTTGGGCATTCCGGAGGGTATCCGGGCCGCGAAGGGCCGCCGCCGGGAGGCCGGCTGGAATGGGAATGTGGAAAGGTGGGGGATCGTGGAGAAATGCCGGTAGAAGCCGCAAAGGCGCGAAGACGCAAAGCGGAAAGGACGCGATCTATGCGCATTCTTTGCGGCTTCGCGCCTTCGCGGCCAACTCAGCGCCTTTGGTACACTACTTCACCCACGGCCCCACCCTCGCCTACCGCACCTACGGTCATGGACCGCTTGCGGTGCTGGCCTTCCACGGCTTTGGGCGCACGGGCGCGGACTTCGCGGTCTTGGAACACGCGCTGGGTGAACGTTGCACGCTCTACGCCTTCGACCTGCATTTCCACGGCCAAAGCCCCGGCTATCCGGAGCGCGCCGATGTTCCCTTCACCCCCAAGGAACTGGCGACCTACTTCACCGCTTTCGCGGACAAGCTGAACGTGCCGAAGGTGAACCTGCTCGGCTACAGCTTGGGCGGTCGCATAGCCCTATGCCTCTTGGAGCAGGCGCCGCAGCGGATCGAACGCGTCTTCCTGGCCGCCCCGGACGGACTGAAGACCCGACCGTGGTACAGAGGTCTTGCGGCTTCCAAAGTGGGCCGTGCCCTGTACAAGCGCTTCGTGGTGAACCCCACGGTCACCCACGCCATCATGCGATCGCTGCGCGGGCTGCGATTGATGAACGAACGGATGTTCCGCTTCCTCATGGGCCAGACGGACAGCCGGGCCAAGCGGCAACTGGTCCACGACGTCTGGCTGAGCTACCGGCTGATCGAACCGGACCTGGCCAGCGTAGCCGCGAACGCCCAAGCACATGGCATCCCCGTCCATCTTTTCTTCGGTACGCACGACCGGGTCATCCGGCCTGCGTTCGGGGAGCACCTGCGGAAATACGGTCCGGAACGGATCACCCAGCAGGAACTTCCCTTCGGCCATGCCCTGCTTACCGAGGAACTCGGTCGGGCCATCGCAACGCACCTGGCCTGACCGGAAATGAAAAGAGGGCCGCCCTATGGCGACCCTCCAAGGAGATCGGTTCGATAGCGGCCTACTTGGCACCCACCCGCTCATCGCTGGTGGTGAGCTTGTGGCGGCCAGCGGCACGGCGGCTGGCCAGCACGGCGCGGCCAGCGGCGGTGCTCATGCGCTTGCGGAAGCCATGTTTGTTGGTACGCTTTCGTTGGCTGGGCTGGTAAGTACGCTTCATGGCCGCTGGTCTTTCGGTAGGTGCCCAATTGCGGGCGGGGCGCAAATGTATTCCTTTTCGTTACCCCTCCAAACTCCCTATCGCTTGGCAAAGCGAAGGCGGTCCAGCCCATAGGCGGCCACGGTCCCGTCCTCCCGCTCCATGATGAGCTTTCCGTGCTCGTCAACGTCCATGGTCCGGGCCTTGATCGGCTCGCCATCCAAGGTCATGTCCACCCACCTGCCACGGGTCCAAAGCCGGTCGCTGTAGCTCACCAGACCCTCTTCCCGGGCACCGTTCCATTTATCCCACCAGTGCTGGAAGCGGTCCAGCAAATGGCGCGTCACCTCCATGCGGTCGAATTTCTTGCCCGTTTCCAAGGCCAGGCTGGTGGCTACGTGGTCGGGATCCAGGTGGGTATTGTTCACGTTCAGACCAACACCGATGATACTTGCCATGACCAATTCCCCGACGATCTCGTTCTTGATCAGGATCCCGGAGATCTTCTTGCGATCGATGAGGATATCGTTGGGCCATTTGATCCGTACCTCCTCGTTCACGTAGGCCCGCACCGTGTCGCTCACGGCCAGCGCGGTCACCTTGCTCAGGGCGAACTGGGCATCGGCCCGCAACGCCTTGGGCTTTAAGATCAGGCTAAGGGTGATGTCCTGTCCTGCGCTGGACGTCCATGACGCACCCCGTTGACCCCGACCATCCCGTTGTGAATTGGCCAGAATGACAGTGCCATGATCCGCCTTCGACAGGGAAAGCAGTTCGGCCGCCGTTTTGTTGGTGCTGTCCAACTCCTCGAACGTGAGGAGATGATCACCGAATGACGAACTCTTCAAGACTTCCATGGGCGCACTGGTTGCCGGAACCGGGGATGGTAACTTCGTACCTTTGAACGCTACCAAGTTAATGCGGATGAAGAAGCTCCCCGGCGCAAGCGCCGACCGCTTGGTGGAAGCCATCATAGAAGGCATCCAGGAGGTGAAGGGCAAGGACATCGTCCACTTGGACCTCCGCGAAATACCGAACACCGTGTGCGACCACTTCATCGTGTGCCATGGCGATAGCTCCACCCAAGTGGAAGCCATCACACGTTCCGTGGAGGAGTTCGCCCGAAAAGAGGCCGACGAAAAGCCGTGGCATACCGAGGGGGAGCGCAATGGGGAGTGGGTGCTCATGGATTTCGTGAACGTGGTGGTGCACATCTTCCACCGGGACAAGCGGGGTTATTATGCGCTCGAAGACCTTTGGGGTGATGCCGCCAGCAAGCGGTACGAGAACGTGGCCTGATGGCCGAATCGAAAAGACAACGTGGAGAACAACAGCAGCAATAGCGAAAAGAACGAAGGTGGCAAGAAGGGCGGACCCAAGCGGTCGTTCAACTTCTACTGGATCTACGGCATCATCATCCTGGTGATCCTCTCGATCAACCTGTTCCAGTACACGGGCAGCATGGCGCCGCTCAAGGTCACGGAGTTCTGGCCCATGCTTGATGCGGGCGATATCCAGAAGATCGAGGTGGTGAACGACCAGGTGGTGAAGGTGACCGTGAAGAAGGAGCGGTTGGCGAGCGAACCGCACAAGAGCAAGATCAAGGGGTCCCCCATTTCCGGGTCCAACGTCACCGGGCCGCATTACGTCTTCAACATCGGTAGCAGCATCAAGCTGCGCGACCGCTTGGTGGAAGAGGCGGAGAAACACCAGGTGGAATACGACTTCACCTATGCGGACAACTGGGGCCGCGAGGTGATCTACTGGGTGCTCTTCTTCGGGGTGATGATCGTCATCTGGATGTTCGTCATGCGCCGCATCGGCGGTGGCGGTGGACCGGGTGGCCAGATCTTCAACATCGGCAAGAGCCGCGCACAGGTCTTCGAAGGAAGCAAGACGACCAACGTCACCTTCAACGATGTGGCCGGTCTGGCGGAAGCCAAAGAAGAACTCCAGGAGATCGTGGATTTCCTGAAGACACCTAAGAAGTACACCGATCTGGGTGCCAAGATCCCGAAAGGTGCGTTGCTCGTGGGTCCTCCCGGTACAGGCAAGACCTTGCTCGCCAAGGCCATCGCCGGTGAGGCGAACGTGCCCTTCTTCTCCTTGAGCGGATCGGACTTCGTGGAGATGTTCGTAGGCGTGGGCGCTAGCCGCGTGCGGGACCTCTTCAAACAAGCCAAGGAAAAAGCGCCGAGCATCATCTTCATCGATGAGATCGACGCCATTGGCCGTGCGCGTGGACGCAGCGTGAGCATGGGTGCGAACGACGAGCGCGAGAACACACTGAACCAGCTCCTCACGGAAATGGACGGCTTCGGCACCAACAGCGGTGTGATCCTGATCGGGGCCACCAACCGCGCTGATGTGCTTGACCGCGCCTTGATGCGCGCTGGCCGTTTCGACCGGCAGATCTTCGTGGACATGCCGGACCTGAACGAGCGCGCCGACATCCTCAAGGTCCACCTGAAGCCACTGAAGATGGACATCAACGTGGACGTTGATTTCCTGGCCCGCCAGACACCCGGCTTCAGCGGAGCGGACCTCGCGAACATCTGCAACGAGGCAGCGCTCATCGCTGCACGCAAGCAGAAGAAACAGGTCGACAAGCAGGACTTCCTCGATGCCGTGGATCGCGTGATCGGTGGCTTGGAGAAGAAGAACAAGATCATCACCGCCGACGAGAAGAAGGCGATCGCCTATCACGAAGCAGGGCACGCCACGGTGAGTTGGCTTGTGGAACATGCGAGCCCGCTGGTGAAGGTGACCATTGTCCCGCGCGGCCGCTCATTGGGCGCCGCATGGTACCTGCCGGAAGAACGCCACCTGACCACCGCCGAGCAGATGTACGATGAGATCTGCGCTGCGCTCGGAGGCCGTGCCGCTGAGGACGTGATGTACGGCAAGGTGAGCACCGGTGCGCTGAGCGACCTGGAGAAGGTGACCAAGCAGGCTTATGCCATGGTGACCATGTACGGCCTGAACGAGCGCGTTGGCAACGTGAGCTATTACGACAGCTCGGGGCAAAGCGAATACACCTTCGGCAAACCGTACAGCGAGAGGACCGCCCAGACCATCGACGAGGAGGTGAGCAAATTGATCGAGCTCCAGTACGTGCGCGCCAAGCGGATCCTCACCGAGAACAAGGACAAGCTCACAGCGCTCGCCACGAAACTGCTCGAGAAGGAGGTCATCTTCAAAGAGGACCTGGAGAAGATCTTCGGCGATCGGCCCTTCTTGAAGAGCGAGCAAGCGCAGCCCAGCAAGAACGGGAACGGCATCGCCGCGCATGTTCCACAGGACGTTCCTCAAGAAGGACCAAAAGAGAATTGATCCCGGATGGGGAACTGGACGCTCATCTTCAGCGCCGGATCCCCGCATGAGGCCGAAATGGTGCGCGGTCGCCTGGAGGAGCACGGGATAAACGCGGTGGTCATGGATCAGGGGTCGCGCCTCTATCCGCCGCTGGCCGATGTGGGCGTGTACGTGGAACCCGACCACGCGGTGCGCGCCATGCACATCCTGCGCAACTCGTCCGAAGCATGAAGGAGCTTGCCACGCGTACGCTCACGGGTGCCGTTTATGTGGCACTAGTGCTGGGTGCGGCGTGGCTTGGTCCACGTACAACGGCCCTGCTCTTCCTGCCTGTAGCGTTGATCGCCGCATGGGAATGGCACCTGCTGTACTGGAAGGGCAGCGATGACGCCCCGCCAATTGGGTTGACCATTGTACTTTCCCTGGTGGTCTATGTGGCAGCGTGTCTGGAGATCTCGCTACGCATGACGAATGGCACCATCACCCTTTCCGTGATCGCAGGTACCCTCCTGCTCCTCACCTTCCTGTTGTTGCGAAGCGGAAGCACCGATCCCGGCAAGGTCTTCACCGGGCACTTGGGCACGGTGATCTATGCCACCATGCCCATGGCGATCGCCGCAGCGCTCGTGCAAGTGGACCATCGCCTCTTCATCGGCTTCATGGTGCTGCTTTGGACCAACGACACGGGAGCCTACCTCGTGGGCAAGTTGTTGGGCCGGAACAAACTGATGCCAACCGTGAGCCCCGGCAAGACCTGGGAGGGATTCGTTGGGGGCGTGTTGCTCACCGCGCTCGTCGGTTGGGCGATCAGCGCAAGCACGGATGTTCTTTCATTGCGGTTCTGGCTTGTGGCCGCTACGGTCGTGGCGCTGGCTGGCACCATTGGCGACCTCCTTGAAAGTGCTTTGAAACGCGCTGCGGGTGTGAAGGACAGCGGCAGGATCCTTCCGGGCCATGGAGGTATCCTGGATCGTTTCGATGGATACTTGCTCGCAGCACCGGTGATGTTGTTGATGGTGGCGTTCGCCATGGGTGGGTGAGGCCATCGCGTGCAGTGGATGCACTTCTATCTTCGCCACGCTTCCACCCATGCGTCTCCATCGCGAAGGAACTCCCACTCTGCTGCTCACGATCGCCGTTGTTTGTGCGGCGCTGTTCGCCCTGTGGAACTGGCCCGTGCTGCCCAAGCCGGTGATCATCGTGCTCACTGCCGGACTGCTTGCCGTGTTCGGCATCATTGTCTGGTTCTTCCGTGTGCCCGGGCGCAATGTGCCGAAGGGTGATGATGATGTGCTATCACCTGCCGATGGAAAGGTGGTGGCGATCGAGGAGGTGCAAGAGACCGAGTACTTCAACGACAAGCGCGTGCAGGTGAGCATCTTCATGAGTCCGCTGAACGTGCATGTGAACTACAATCCCATCGGCGGCACCACCAGTTACTACAAGTACCACCCCGGAAAATACCTGGTGGCGTGGCACCCGAAGAGCAGCACGGAGAACGAGCGAAGCACCGTGGTGGTGAAGCATCCACGTCACGGCGAAGTGCTCTTCCGGCAGATCGCCGGTGCGCTGGCACGGCGCATTTGCACATACAGCCGCGCCGGTGAACCAGCGCAGCAAGGCAGTGAGTTCGGCTTCATCAAGTTCGGCTCGCGAGTGGATGTTCTGCTCCCCCGCGATGCGACCGTCACCGTGAAGCTCGGTGACAGGGTCAGTGGAAGTGAGTCGGTGATCGCAAGGTTCAACAACATGGCGTGATGCGCTCATATCTCTTTGCGCTCGTTGCGATCTGCGCATACGCGTGCGGCAGTTCCCCATCTCAACAAGAACCACCCGCGCAGCAGGTGGACCGAAGCCCGTTCGCCAACCTCGGCCTACGCTACGATGGCTACTACCTGGAATCCCGCGGCGATCTGCGGTACGCCATCCGGTTCTTCCCCGAAGGCCGTGTGGTGCTTGCCAACGGGAACAAGCAGGGAGAGGCGGACCTCCCCAAGTTCCTCATTCGTGAAACACAGGGAAATCCATCGATCGGCCTTTACAACGTGATGCCGGAGGTGCGCGGCGACAGCATCTACTTCGTGACCCGACCGGAGAAGGGCGAGATCAGCTATCGTGGAAAGGTGATGAACGGATCGCTCGTTCGTTTCCATCGGCACAGCCACATCACAGGTGTCAGCCACGACATGGAGTACATCTTCTACCCGGACAGTGCTCAGGCTTCAACCGAGCAGCGGTAGCAGTTCCTTCCAGTGCACAATGCGGTGCGTTGCCAATGCATCCGGTGGCGTTTCAGCGGTGTAGTGCACGTGATCCCATCCGGCTTGACGTGCCCCGAGCATGTCGGCCTCCACATTATCCCCGATCATGAGGCTGTTCTTGGCTGACGCACGGCTGCGCTTCAACGCTTCCTGGAATATGCGGGGATCCGGCTTGGGTGCTCCGGCACGCTCGCTCGTGAGCACCACATCGAAGTAGGAAGCAATGCCACTTGCGCCCAACTTCACGCCCTGTACTTCGTCGAAGCCGTTCGTGATGATGTGCAGCTTGAACCGCTCCTTAACGGTGTCGAGCATCTCACGGGCACCCGGCATGAGCATTCCCTTCTTCGGGCAGTGTTCAACGTACTCCTTCCCGATCCGTGCAGCAAGGTTGTTGTCCTTCACCCCGAAGCGGAGCAACGCATCCCGGAACCGCAGCACGCGCAGCACTTCCTTTGGAATGCGCCCTGCGCTGTAGCCAGCCCACATGGCCAGGTTGATCTCCTCGTAGCACTCAATGAACTCATCCACATGGGGGACACCAGCTTCATCGAGGCGCTCGGCCACGAAGATCTCACGCAAGGTTTCGCGCGAGTTGCCCCGGAAATCCCAGAGCGTATGGTCCAGGTCGAAGAAGAGATGTTCGTAGCGGCTCACCTTACGAAACCCCAAGCTGTGCTGAGCACCACGCTCCAAGCGATCACCGCGCTCATCAGGATCGGCAGTGCCCGACGGTCGTGCCGGAAATACTTCGCTGCGAGCATGGCCGTGATCGGCACCGAGAGGATCGGTGGAAGGAGCGCAATGCCGAGCAATCCATAATTGTGTTTCACGCGCACGATCATGCGGTTGGTGCGCGTGAAGATGCGCTTGGGTGCAAGGCCCTTTGCAAGACGTTCGGTCCGGCGTCGCACATAGCGCAGACGGAACCACTCGATCACCCGTTTGCCAAGTCGGAAGAACGCGAACGTCCCCAAGCACGCACCTATCGCGGTGAGCAGCAGGGTTTCCATGAACGTGTGGTTGAACCCATAGGAGACGAGGCCACATAGAAAGAACTTGGCTACGCTCATGACGAGCACCGTCGCAACGCTCAAGAAGGTCATACGCTAGAGCTTTGCACCGTATGCAAGATCCCCGGCATCGCCCAGCCCTGGAACGATGTAGGCTTGGGCGGTCATCTCCTCGTCCACCGCCCCTATCCAATAGCGCGTGCCGGCAGGTAAATGCAATTTGGCATACTCCAGTCCTTCCGCGCTGGCGATCGCCGCCACCACATGGAGCGCCTTGGGCTTACCGAGACGGAGCAGCGCCTTGTACACCAGCACCATGCTCTGCCCGGTGGCCAGCATGGGATCGCAGATGATCAAGGTGCGATCGTGCAACGAGGGACTGCTCAGGTACTCCACTTCAATGTCAAAACCGTCCTCGCCTTTGCGATGCTTTCGGTAGGCACTGATGAACGCATTGTCCGCACGATCGAAGTAGTTGAGCAAGCCCTGGTGCAATGGGAGACCAGCGCGCAGGATGGTAGCAAGCACCGGCTGCTCTTGAAGGAGGTGAACACGGGCTGTTCCGAGCGGCGAGATCACCTCCTGCTCGGTGTAGTCAAGCGTGCGGCTGAGTTCGTACGCGAGCACCTCCCCGATGCGCTCCAGATTGCGACGGAACCGCATGGGGTCCTTCTGCACGTTCACATCGCGCAACTCCGCCAGGAAATGCCCTGCCACGTTGCGCTGCTTCACCAGTTCCATCACCATGTGCACTATCGCTTCAACCACCGCAGTGGGGGCGGAAGGAGGTTCCGCACCAGCCGTAAATATACCGTGGACCGCGCACCGAACCCGGCGTTGAAACGTGCCACGGAGGCTGTGTTGGACCCGCCCAGGTCCAACAGTTCACCTGTGCCAGCGTGGTCCTGTATGAACGTATCAACGAGGTGGAACATGGCCTGTCGGTCCGTACCAGCATCGGTGTTGGCGGATTTCAGAAGAAGCAACCCTCCCTTCCATTCCATGAAACAGGCCGCCGCTATCAGTCGGCCTTCGCTGCGCATGCCCAACAACCTGCACTGTCCGCGTAAAGTTCCTTCAACAAGAAACCGGCTTAACGAGAGCAGGTCGCCCGTTGAGACTCCCCCGAACCGGGCAGCAGTGGTGCGCTGGAACAACTCGATGAACTCCTCACTGCCGATATCCCGTGAAAGCACCGGTGGATGGTCGCCGCATTTGCGGAGGTTGCGGCGATGGCCTTGGGAATAGCCTGCCCTCAGTGTGGCGATATCGGCATCGAGCAACAACTCCTGGTTCACCTGTTGTGTGAGGTGGTCGTTGGTTTCGGCTTGCAGGTCGATGCCCGCGTTCAGGTTGATGTCCCAATAACGAAAGCGCTTCGGCACCGAACGCAGAAAGGCCACGTGATCGATGGAGGAAGGATCCGGTGCGAACATGCCCTGTTGTTGGGTACCATAGGGCTGATAGAGATAATCCACCCCCCATTTTCGTCGCCATAACAAGGGCATGATGGCTCCGGACGAGTCATCCTCCAAGGCCTCCCATTCTGGACAGCAGAGATCGAGCACCCACGCCTGCATGTACCAGCGGCGCTGCGGACAACGCAGCAGCGCAGCATCCCAACGGTCCTTGTCTATTTCGTTATGTGCCAAATGACGGATCATGAGCGAGCGTGTCGTACCACTTGCTCGAAGACCGATGGCCAAGCCGCGAACTCCGCGTGGCCGCTCAGGTATCTATCATGCCACACGCTGACGAAGGTGCCTCTCACGGCGCGGACACGATCACTGAAGTCGTTCATGGTACTGGCAACATGATCGGCATCGAGACCTTGCCGTTCGATCAACGCGCTGTCCATGGCTGCAAAGGGCCAGAGCATCAAGTTCGAGACTTCTTCGCGCTCCAGATCGTACCACAGGAACGGCGTGCATGTGGCAGCCCGGAAGCCTGCACGGTCGTGGAAACCAAGGCTGTGCTCCTCGGTAACTCCCATGGTGCTCAATTGACGCAGCGTTCCGGGCAAGTTCCATCGCAAGAAGTGCTGCCTGCTGAGGTGGTGGTCCGATCCAAGGCGATCTTTCAGCAGCGCAGATTCCTGATAGAGCAGTTCAACGCTGGAACTGCTCAGATAGGAAGGGTGCAAGCCTAGTTCCACTCCTGCGTCCCGCGCACGGCCCAGAGAGTGCAGTGCGGATGGTGTCAGGTGCGCTGCGTGGTCGTATGCCCCGTTTCCCTTCAGGAGGAGAAAGAGGATGCTCCGATCGCATTGCGGGGAGCAACGCGCAATGAGGTCCAGCGCCCGCAAGTAGCGGTCTCCCCGCGCGCCGCTCCTCACGAGCCAACGGTCGGCTACCGAAGTGAGGCGACCACGGAAAAGGTCATTCAACGTGGCACCGACCGCACGCACCAGCGGGCGACCGGCATACCGCAACAGGTTGTCCACGTCCAAAGTGGCCACATGCCTGTAAGTTCTTTTAACACCCGTGAAGGAGGGGTAGCATTGCTCGATCGCCGCTGCGAGTTGCATGGCCCACTCGTCCACGACGGGACGATCCGCCAGGCCGCTACGCACGGTGAACAGCGCGTTCGCAGGTATCCTCCCGTGATCGTCCCGGTCCGTGGTGCCGATCTCGTTCACCAAGCTTAGCAAGTAGAAGGTCCCGGCGAACAGATCATGACCGTGGTCCGTGCGAAAAAGCACCGGCAAGTCGTTCCATGTCCCAAAAGGTGGCTCTCCGCTGGGCAAGTCATCGATGGCACCGGTCCAGGGTACATGCACGGTTCCATCGATCGCGTGATGCGTATATGCAAGTCTCGGGACAGCAGCACTTCTGAATTCCTCCGATCCGTTGGCGAATTCGATGGGGATCCCCAGCATGCGCTCCATGACATGCCGAACGACGAAGCGTGCGCGCGGTGAGGAACGTTCACACGCTACCAACATGTCAGGCTTGGATGATCATCAGTGGATGGGGAGGAAGACCAAGGTTCAAAGATGTACCTACCACCGTAGGAATGGTCCTGCCACTATCGGTCCGCACGCGATTTGAACCGGGTTGCAAGGAACGGAAGCGTCCGCTTTACCATCGTCTTCACCAACACCAGCCAACTGAAGCTGTGGACCCGCCCACCTCGATCGAAGTACGTCCTGGTGTACGAAGCGACCTCATCAAGATCGAGCAGGATCATCGGAACATCATCCAGTACGAACGTGCGCACGATACCACGGTCCTGCAATTCGCGCTGGTAGGCGTGCAGGTCATTGGAGACACCCGGTTTCTTGGCGAAGTACATGCACCGCCTGCGCTCCACCCCGGTTTCGCGCCTGATCATCATATCAAGGTGGACCGGTCGTCGGTACTTCATCCCCCATAGTTGCTCGAGGTAGTGGATGAAGGTGAAACTGTGCTGGAAGTCAACATCCACGATGAGCATCTTCGCCTTGTTCCGGTGCATGAATCCGAACACACTGTTCGCGCCGAAGGTGGCTTCATCGGTCAATTCGACGATCTCCTGTTGCCGCGCACCCATCACAAAGACCGAATGCAGTGGGTCCATGGTCCGCACGGCATCGCCCCTCCGCATCACCTTGTTGGAGACAGCTCCTGTGGTGGGTCGGGACGTCCCGGGGTCGAACGTGTCGCCGTTCACCAGGTCATCGGTGAAAGCAGGCACGATCAATGTTCCTCGGTGCAATACAGTGAGGAACGAATCGATCCATCCATCCACGGTGAACCGTTCACCATCACGCTTTGCACGCAAGGCCAGCCGCGTAACGTCAGAGGCCAGGAACAGGCAGTCATTACTGGCCAGACCGAGCTGCCCGGCAATGCTGGAATAGGAACCTGTCAGTCGCTGCGCATCCATGCTGTTCATCCACCTGCCTCAGGCGGTGTTGGCTTCATACCAAGATCGGTGGTTGCTAAGGGATACGATCATTGTTCGCTGATAACGATCGATCACTGAGCAACGCATCGGCGAAGTACTTCGTGCCCCAGTTGGGGAAGGCGAACTTTTCGTACCGCCCCCACAATGGATATGAGCCAGGCAAGGCACCATGGACCGCATCCGGGCCGAACGTGGAACGCTCCTGCATGCACATGAGGAGCCGGGTCATCCGCTCCTGTCCCTCGCGGTACCTGGGATCCGATGTGAGATCGGAGAGCTTGGACCAAACGATGGCCATCTGTGCGCACCCGGTGAGGATAGGATGCTCGGTCCCCCTCCACGATGCCTCATAACGACCCTTCAGCGTTCCCTTGGACGTGAAGAGGTGCAGCAGCCTGCTTCCTCCAACAGTGGCAGCCTGGACGATGTCGCCATTCGGCATCATCTCGTGGCATTCCAGCAGGCCATCGAGCGTATAGGCGATCGTGTGGGTGATGGGGCGATCATTGTGCGCCACGGTGTTGTCGCAGTTCGCGAACCAACCGTTCGCGTTGCGCTGGTTCAACACCCATTGAAGATTGCGCTCGGCGGCGGTTCTCAAGAGCGGTTCACCAGTGATGGCAAAAACACGCAACAAGGGGGCATCCACATAGGTATCGTAGACGCGCGCCGCTCCAAGAAAATTGTGGGTGCGCCAAGTGCCATCGGCCTCTTGTGAACGAGCGATCCAGTGTGCTGCGCGGACAGCGGCATCGATGTATCGTTGGCCACCGTGGTGAGCATACAGAGCCAACATTCCACGCACCACTTGCGCCGTATTGAAAACGATGCTCGGTCGCTGTTCTCCTACTCTTCCACCCTGCCAGCCACCATCGGAACGTTGGATCGAAAGCAACCATTCCCCCGCCCGTACTGCGGCAGCAACCGGTTCTTCCCGTTCCAAAACGCGCCCGGCACGAAGGAGCGTGGGTATCGCATAACCGGTTGTTTCAGGATAGGATGCACCCCAACCATGGCCAAGGTGGTAACTGCCCATCCCCATGTCCGCGCCCTGCCGTTGTCCGCGCAACAGATAGCCGATAGCAGCAGCTAGCGCTGCCCTGGTATCCTGAACACCCGGCACTACGATCGGTCGCGTGTGAGCGACCAACAACGCCCGGGTCCGAGCATCGAAGAAGCCCTTCACGAAGTACGTCCCGTAGTCGAGCGCCGATCGTATCACTGGCCTTTGATCAGCTCTGCACAAATACGTTCAGCGGCGTGGCCATCACCGAAGACCGGTTGACAGCTCGGCACGCCATCGCGAAGGAAACGCTCTGCAGCGCTAAGGATGCGCTCAGGGTCGGCGTCCACCAATTCGGCTTGACCGAGTTGCACAAGCTCCAGCCATTCGGTTTCAGACCTGAGAATAACGCACGGTTTGGCGAAGAAGAACGCCTCCTTTTGGACACCACCGCTATCCGTTATCACCAGTCGAGCATTGCTCTCCAATGCGATCATGTCAAGAAATCCCGCCGGAGGCACCAAATGGAACCCTTGGGTAGTGGAAAGTGCAGCGAACAAAGCGGGATCCAACAACCTGTCCATCATCTTCCGGGTACGCGGATGGACCGGTACCACGATGGCAATTCGCTCTCTTTGATGAAGTTCCAGTAGCGCGCCGAAGATCGCGTTCAGCCGCAACGGATCGTCGGTGTTATTGTCCCGATGAACCGTGGCCAGTACGAAGTCAGTACCCACTATTTCAAGCTCTTGCAACACCGTCGCGCGGCTCCGTGCAAGTGCGGCGAAGTGCATGCTGTTGTCGAACATGACATCTCCGCACTGGACCACCCGAGGCCGGTCCTTGGTGGGCACATGGTCCATATCAAGAGAAACGCCTTCGCGCTGGAGGTTGTCCACGGCCGTCTTCGTAGGACAGAACAGCCAGGTGCTGCAATGATCGCAAACGATGCGATTGATCTCTTCGGGCATGGCCTTGTTGAACGACCGAAGTCCTGCTTCGATATGGGCGACCGGAACGTGCAGCTTGATGGCTGCAAGGGCTCCAGCGAGCGTACTGTTCGTATCGCCGTAAAGCACCACCACATCGTGCTCCTTGCGGAGGAGTACCTCCTCGATCGCTGCCAGCATGAGCGCTGTCTGGTGCCCATGTGGTCCTGAGCCAACGCCAAGATTGATATCCGCTGCAGGAATGCCCAGTTCCTGGAAGAAGACCTCGCTCATGCCCGTGTCGTAGTGCTGACCGGTGTGCAGAATGGTGTGAGCGATGCGATCCCCAAGGTTGGCCACAGCCCTGCTCACGGAGGCCGCCTTGATGATCTGCGGGCGGGCACCTATGATGCTGAGGAGACGCAGCGGAGTGGCCATTAGAGCATTCCGTTATCAGCAAAACTGTAGTAACCACCACTCGCTACGATGAGATGGTCGTGTATGGCAATGTCGAGCAGCCGGGCACCGTCCACCAACTTCCTTGTTAGCGCAATATCCTCCTGGCTTGGGCGCAACTGCCCGCTGGGATGGTTATGGCAGAGCACGATGGAAGAAGCCCTCCGATCCAGGGCTGCCTTGAAGATCATCTTGGGATCGGCAACGGTGCCGTGCAATCCACCCTTGCTGACCGCCCTGCTTTCCAACAGACGATTACCACGATCGAGCAGTAGCAACCAGAACTCCTCGTGCGGCAAGTCCGAGATCTTGGCACGGACCAGCTCGTAGGCCGAGGAACTGGTGGTGACGCTCGGGCGTTCCTGTACCTCGGTGGTCCGGCGCCTTCGCCCCAGTTCGAGCGCGGCCACGATCGCGATGGCCTTGGCCTCGCCCATTCCCTTGAACTCGGTGAGTTCGATAACGCTCTTCCCACCCAACCGGTGCAGGTCGTTCCCGACCTGGCCCATGATGCGTTTGGCAAGGTCGAGCGCACTCTCTTTGGTGGACCCGGAACGGATGAGAATGGCAATGAGTTCCGCGTCGGAAAGCGAACCTGAACCCAAGGCCATGAGCTTCTCCCTGGGGCGGTCGTCCTTCGCCCAGTCCCGAATGCTCAAACGGCTTTCTTCCGACATACCTGGATCGTGTAATAGGTATCAAAACGAACAGGTCCCCACGAAGAGGACCTGTCCAAGATAGTTCGGGCTTGGTTTCACTTGAGGCCGTTCACATGACGCTTCACGGACGACTTCAGGTTAGCTGCCTTGTTCTTGTGGATGATACTGCGCTTTGCAAGCTTGTCCAGCATACCGGTCACTTCGGGAAGGAGCTTCTCCGCCGCCTTCTTGTCGGTGGTTGCCCGCAGGTCGCGAACAGCGTTACGTGTGGTCTTGTGCTGGTAACGATTGCGCTCGTTGCGGGTCTCGGTCTGACGGACACGCTTCAGGGATGACTTGTGATTGGCCATTGCTTGTTCCTTTTCCCGGAAAGGGGTCGCAAATATAGACGGGTTCCTTTCACCACAAGCCCATCCGGTAACAAAAAGGGCCGGTGAACCGGCCCTTGGGGATGGGTAACTCCCATCTAGTAGGCGTTGGGATCCTTACCGCACATATTGGTCACGGTCTTGAGCACGATCTTCAGGTCCAGCAGGAACGACCAGTTTTCCATGTACCACACGTCCAACTCCACCCTACGCTCCATGAGCTCTGGTGTACGGGTCTCGCCGCGGAAGCCGTTCACTTGGGCCCAGCCGGTGATGCCGGGGCGTACAAAGTGCCGCACCATGTATTTGTCGATGATGTCCCGGTACTGATCATTGAGCCGCAGCGGGTGCGGACGCGGACCTACAATGCTCATGTGTCCGAAGAGCACGTTCAGGAACTGCGGCATCTCATCCAAGTTGCTCTTGCGCAGGAACTTGCCTATGCTCGTAACACGTGGGTCGTTCTTCGTTGCCTGCTTCATATCCGCCTCGATGTTCATGCGCATACTGCGGAACTTCCAACAGACGAACTCCTTATTGTCCCTTCCCAACCGCATCTGCTTGAAGAACACCGGCCCACGACTCGAGAGCTTTATCAGGATCGCAAGCAGGGGGAAAAGCCAGGTGAAAACAAAGAGCACAACACCAAGCGAAAATCCAATGTCGAACGCGCGTTTGAGCTTGCGGTTCATGGCAATGTCCATCGGTTCGCGGCGCAGTTTGCTAACCGGCACTGAACCATGGAATTCAAGTTCCGAGGTCTTCACGACCGGGATGAAACTCTCCGCACTAGGTATCACCCTGAACCGGATCGTATTGCGCTCGCAGAACTCCATCAGATCCGTGATGTCGCTGCGGCGGGTACCCGGCAAGGCGCAGTAGACGATGTCTATCCGGTTCTGGATGGCGAAGGCCTTCACAGCCTCCACGTCCCCCATGCGACGGGCGCCAAGTGCTCCTGGTATCGCTTCGTCGTTGAAAACACCACAAAAGCGGTAGCCCCGGACCGTTTGATCGTCACAATACTGCATGATCTCCTCCGCAGCGGGACCGTCACCTACAATGACCAGGTCCTTTACGGAGGTTAGTGGCTCAAGGGTAAGTACCTTGTTCAAACCGGTCTGAACGTTCTGGAGGGAATAGCGTCCGGAGCGCAGCAAAGTAGAGAGTTCGGCACCCAGATCCCCTCCGGCATTACCGCGGCCGCCTGCTCCTGGTGCACTGCTCGGGGTAATGATCCTCTCCATGCTTTTGGTTGATCGCTGAAACTTCGGGTTTGAAGTGGGGGCAAATCTACCCCCTGACCAGCATCCTGTCAAGTTTGTCGAAGAAATTTAATGTTTCGTCGAAGGCGCGCATTGCTCAAGATCGGCTGAAGTGCCTGATGGACAAGGGTTGTTTCATGCGGACCGGCTGGTCGATACGACGGAACCGCTGCTTCTGTTCCTGAACACGGCCTTCAAGAACAAAAAGAGGAACCGCGAGTTCGTGATGAGGTAACGTTTCCATAGGCGTCCCGGCTCCAAGCACAAGCGATACAACCATTCCAGCGAAAGCTTGCGCATCCAGAGCGGGGCGCGTGTATCGATGCCAGCGTAAAGGAGAAAGGCCCCTCCCATGCCTAGCATGATGGCATTTACCCGTCCCTTCATGGCTGCCATCCATCGTTCCTGTTTGGGACAACCCAATGAAACGAGGACGATCTGTGCGCCACTCTCATCGATCCTGGCGGCTTCGACACCGAACTCCATGGCCTCCAACGGCGCGAAGGGCGGCACATGACAACCGGCGATGATCAGGCCCGGATGCTCCCGCTGGATCCTTTCCAAGATCAGCCGTTGACCGTTCTCCGTTCCGCCGTACAGGTACACCGAGAGACCCCGCTGAGCAGCGCGGGCCAGGATCGCTGGCATGATGTCGTTACCGGCCACCCGCTCCTGCTGCACCTTGTGGAACTTGCGCAAAGCGAACAAGACAGGCATACCATCCGCAGTGGCGAAATCCGCTCCGTTCACGACCTCAGCAAATGAAGGATCACGAGCTTCAACGGTCATGTGGGCGTTCACGCAACACACGTACGAAGAACAGCGCGCGGCCGCATATGCCGTGAACGCATCGATCTGTTGATCGAAGCTGCCCAAGGTGATATCCGAGGTCAGGACACGTCGCTTGGGGAGAATAGGAAGTGGAGCCATCACACTTGGGTGGTGATCAACGCACGGACATCCTTCTTCGTTCCAGCGTGGAAACGTTCGCTCCCGGCATCGTACCAGCGAATGGTCTCCCGAATGCCTTCGTCCATTCCGAAGGGCGCTTCCCCCAGGGCTTCGATCGTGCGATCCATAGGGGTGATGTAATCCGTGGTCATGCTCCGGTAACGGCCACTTGTGATGGGGAAGGGAAGTCGAACAACTTTGAGCACATCACCGCAAAGAGCAAGCACCTTCACCAGCCAGGTGGGGATGTACCGCACCGGCTTACCAACGAGTTGCTTGGAAACAGCCTCCACCCAGACCTTCAGGTCGATGGGCTGATCACCCACGTAGAAAACACGTCCATCGATCACTTCACGGGGTGCAGTGAGCATGCGGTCGATCTGCCAAACCACATTGCCCACATAGCCATAGGACCGAACGACCTTCTTGCGACCAGGATGGAAGTAGAGCCCTTTGCGCATCACCTTGAACATGACGTCACGATAGCGCAGCGACCATGGGCCCCAAATGGTCGTTGGACGTATCAGGGCCCATGCACATGTCAGGCCTGCATCCCTCGTTACTTGTTCGGTAAGGCGCTTCGATTCGCCGTACACAGTGAACGGCTTGTAGTCTTGGTCATGCTTGGGCTGATAACCCGCTTCGCACACGAACTGGGTGCTCGTAACGATGATCCGCTCCACGGAAGTTCGCTCCTTCACCACTGCCAGCAGGATCCGCGTGCCTTCGTGGTTCTGCCGGTAGGCATCCACGTCAACCGGCTCGTCCGTATCGGTCCTCGCGGCCAGATGGACAACATGGGTTGGCGCGAAGTCCTTGAACGCCACGCGTAACGCATCGGCGTTCATAAGGTCGCACTCTCGCCACGTGGCGCTGTGAGCTGGGTTCAGCGGTGCGTTCCAATCCAGGTTCAGCAGAGCAACTCCTCTCTCCAAATAGTATTGGACCAGATTGGTGCCGATGAAACCGGAACCACCAGTGATCAATAATCGCATCGTGCCGTGTGCGCTCATGCCAGCTTCGCCAATTCGTCCTCCATGGAGCGATGAAAGGCCTTCAACGTGAATCGTTCTTCAAAGATGCGTTCACCCTCGGCCCCCATCCTCGCCCGCAGGGCAGGGTCAACAGCAAGTTCATACAGCCTATTGGCAACGGACCGGGGATCCTGAACTTCGACCAAGTAGCCGTTCACGCCATCTTCCACCACGGAGGGTATCCCCCGCCAACGGGTGCTTACAAGTGGCTTCCCGAACTGCATCGCTTCCACCAGAACGAGTCCAAAACTCTCGGCTTCGAAATAGGACGGGAAGCAGAACACGTCGCAGGCGGCGAAGCGTTCGAACTTCTCACGATCGCGCAGAACGCCTAGGAACCGCACACGTTCTTCCAACCGCCCGGCCCGGATGAACTCTTGGCTCCAATCCCGCAACGATCCATCGTTCCACCTTCCCATGATCTCCAAACGCGCGTTCACTCCCTTCTGAAGGAGCAGGTCGAACGCCTCCAGAAGCACGCGCACCCCCTTGCTCTCGACCAACACACCCGCGAACAGGATCGCGATCGGGCGGCCTGGTCCGGCTACGGAACGCGTTACCGTTGAGCGTGCGTCTTCCACACCGTTGGGGATCACCACATCACGATGAGCGTCCAAATTCCTGCCATCCTCGGGGTTCTGCGGCGCTGTTCGAATGGATAGCGCCGGTTCGCGGTAGGCAAGCCGAAAGAAGGGTCGCAACGCTGCGGGCAAATGCGACTCGAAGCCGGAGACACCGCCGGCGTGGAAATGGAAGACCACCTTGCGGAAGAGCCACCTTGTGGAACACAACAGGACGATGTCCCGAAAGACCGGGACCTTGTTCGGCCCGCTGGGGGGGTAGTACAGCACGGGTGTGCGATAGCACAGGCGTGCCCACCAGACCGCAAGGATCGTGGTGAAGAGCTTGAAGACTTTGCTCGGGGCAAACTTGCCAACGCTCTCCATGTCGGCCGAAAAGGCCATGCGGACATGGAAAAGCTGGATCCGTTCGAATTTCCCGGCCAAGAAGTTAGCGATCATCACCGCTTGACCGCCGAACGGTGGAGGGGTCTGGCCAACTACAAGGATCCGCAACGGCTTTCCGGGTTCGGGCACCGGACAAAAGTACCCGGGGACCTCCGCGTCATCGGCTGCCGGATCCGAAGCCTTCAACAAACCAAGGTGGATGCTTCGTCGATGCCATCGCGATCCGTCGATGGCGATCAGACCCTTGTCGAGAAAGCGGAACGGTGGAGGACCAAGCACGGTTGAAGGCCCCAAGCTCACGAACCATGCGCACGAACCGTTACTCCCTTCTGCTCACAGCGAAACTCTCACTGTTGGCCTTGAACAGCCTTGCCACTACCTATTACGTTTCGCCCACCGGTAGCGACAGCAACAACGGTACTAGCCAAGCCACGGCATGGCAAACGATCACCCGGGTGAACCAGATCTCATCCGCACTTCAACCGGGTGACAAAGTGCTCTTCCAAAAGGGAGGCACCTACCGGGGCAAGCTCACGATCTCCTCGAACGGCAGCGCTAGCTCGTACATAGAGGTTGGAGCTTACGGCACAGGTGCCCGACCGGTGATCAGCGGAAGCGTGGCGGTGACCGGCTGGACCGTGCATAGCGGAAACATCTGGCGTGCCACCGTATCCCAGGCACCCAAGCAAGTCTATGTGGATGGCCAGCTCATGACCATCGCACGCTTTCCCAACGCCGGATGGCTGCGCGTGGACCAGGGCACGAGCACCAGCCTCACTGATAGCGAACTCAACCAGGCCAATGGCTACTGGAACGGTGCAACCGCAGTGATACGTACCACCAACTGGAGCTACGATACCGCCTACGTGAGCAACTTCTCCAACGGCGTACTCACGCATACCAGCACCGGCAACAGCCTACAGAGCTACCATTGGGGCTATTTCCTGCGCAACAAACTCGCATTGCTCGACGCTCCCGGCGAGTGGTTCTACGATAGCGCCGCTGGACATCTCTACTTGTGGTGCCCGAACAATGCGAACCCCGGAAACGTGCTCGTGGAAACCGCAGTGCTCGACAACGGTATCTACGTGAGCTACCAACGACACCACATAAAGATCGATGGTATCGCCATGAAGCATCAATACGATGCGGCATTGCGACTGGCAGGTAGCACCCAGTTGGAAGCGATGAATTGCACATTCAGCGATACCTGGCAGGCGATCAAGAGCACAGGCTCGCAACAGAACTTCCATGACCTGACCATCCAGCGGACCTACGGAACCGGTGTCTACCTGATGGACGATAACACCACCTTCAGCAATAACCTGCTCGAGGACATCGCGCTTCAGCCCGGCTTGGGTGAACCCAACTGGGGCTACTTCGGCCTGCGTTGCACGGGAAGCAATGTGGTCATCACAGGAAACCGCTTCGAGAACATCGGATATATCGGGCTGGTCGCGGAAAGGAACTCGCTGATCGAACACAACGTGGTGCACGAGGCGCTCGCCACGCTGAACGACGGCGGTGGTATCGCCTTGGACAACGCCGATGGAATGATCATTCGAAACAATGTTGTGAGCGACCTGACCGGCAACATCGAAAGCTCTGCGACCAACTACTACAACGCGGTGAACATGTGCCATGGGATCTATTTCGGGAACATCAGCATCAAGAACACCCGCGTGGAGGCGAACACCGTGGCCAATTGCTTGGGCAGCGGCATCCATGTGGACCACACCATGGTGAGCACAGGCAATCGCATCGAGAACAACATCCTCTTCAACAACACCATCCAACTGAGCATCTCCGACTACAGCAACTACAATGGCCCGGGCGCCACCGCTCCCTACCACGTGGCCAACTTCAATGATGTGTACAATGGAAACGTGATGTACTGCATGGACAAGGACCAATTGTGCATGCGCCAGTACCATGTTTACGGCACCAACTTGGTGGACTACGGCACCTTCACCAACAACCGCTACTTCAACCCCTACAACGACCGGAGCATCTACCTGCACAACACATTCTCGGGCACGCACAAGTACTACACCCTGGAGCGCTGGCAAGCTGACCGTAGCGAGGACCTCAACAGCACACGCAGTCCGCTCTACCTGCCGGACATGGATGTAACGGAAACCTATGGCAGCAATCCCGATTCCCAACAACGCCTTCAACAGCAGCGTGAGCGGATGGAGCGGATGGCCGACACAGGGCCAGATCAGCCACAATACCTCTGAGCTCGATGGTGGGGCATTGAAGGTGAGCTTCACCAACAATGCCAGTTACAACACGTTCGGATTGAAGCATGACACCAACGTGCCGGTGCAGAACGGCCAGTGGTACCGTATGCGCTTCAGCATCGTGAGCGATATGATGGGCGAAGTGCTCGTGGGCTTCAAAGGACAGAGCCAGGTCAGCGGACCCGAGATGGAAGGTGATCGCTACATCCCATTCGACGGCAACCGGCGCGACGTGACGCTGTTCTTCCAAAGCTCCATCACCGACCAAGGCTTCCTCTCCTTCACCAACAGCTACACCGAAGGCATCTACTACCTCGACAACGTGGAACTCCTGCGCGTGTCGGCCACGCCAGTGGACCCCTTCACCAAACAGCAACTCTTCCTGAACGACCAAGCAACGGAACAAACGTTCACGCTGAACGGCTGCTGGAGCGATGTGAACGGCGTGACCTACTCGGGAAGCATCGATGTTGCGCCCTACAGTTCGATCGTGCTCGTGAAGGAAGATGACGGTGACTGCACCGCGACCGGGAACGAGGAGATCGCTCCCAGTGCGCTCACCGCCAACGGAATGAGCGTGTTCCCGAACCCGGTGGAAGCGGGCAACATGATCACCATCGCCGGGACCGGGATGAGCACCGGTGCGCTGCGCCTGTTCGATATGCAGGGAAAACGGATCTGGAGCGCGCGCTTCAATGGTGACAACAGCCAGTATGTTGTTCCATCAGCGGTGCAGCCTGGCAGCTACCAACTGAACGTGGAGAACGGAACCACCATGCACAAACTACGTTTGATCGTCCTGTGACCGAAAAGCGCACCAGCACGAACGCCTTCCGCAGTACGGAAGGCGTTCGTGCTTTCAACCGGCCTCCTCCAATGGCTTCGATCGCTTCAGGCAAAGCGGCGCCATCATGCAGAACAGGATGGAGTGTCCTAGGTCAACGCCATAGCAGAAGATGTCGAGCTGCCAGATGAAGAGCAGGTAGGCAAAGCCGGCGAACAGCGGAGCCTCCGAACCTCCTTCCATATACTGTCGTCGGTGGTGCTTGAAGCCGAGCCAGAAGATCAGGTACAGCAACACGATGCCCAGAACACCCTGCGCCACCAGGACTTCGGTGAAGGTGCTGTGCGAATGCAGGTTGTATGCGTGAGGCTCGTCCCAGAGCACGGCGACGAAATCCAGCAGGTGCAACTTGTAATGGCCCTTGAAGCCGTTCCCGAGCAACAAGCCTGTGCGATCGTAGAACGCCCAATCTCCCATCGCGTTCCATATGTAACTGCGGCCGTTGAAGGTGGTGACATCTTCTTTGGAAACACGCTCCAGAATGCTGGCGAAGAAGGGTGTGCTCAACACATTGTACACGAGGAGCGAGAAGCTCAGGAGGAGCGGCAGGGTGAACAGCGAGATCGTATAAAGGCCGCGCACCACCTTGATCGCCTTTGTGGCGAAGAGCACGGCGAGCATGAGGAAGATCATGAACGACAATCGGCTGTTGATCTTCATCATGAAGACCAAGCAAACGAGCAGGACCACCAAGTAGAGCATGAACGCAACAGGGCGCTTGCCGAAATCGCGCAGCTTGAACAGCAACATGAGACAGAACACTGCGAGGAGGTGCGCACCAGTGTAGATCCCCCTGATGTATGGGAAATTGGCACGCCCCTCGAAACTGTGACCTGCCGACTGCACACCGGCGAGGAAACCGAGCATGTTGATCGCAAGCAAAGCACCGAGCCCGATGAACAAGGTGCGCGCGAAACTGAACGAGGGATCGTCGCGGTTGTAGAAGACCACACAGACCGCCGCATTGAACGGCGCAAGGAACAGGAGACAGGAAAGCAGCACGTTGCCCATCTGCACGCCTGGGATGCCGCCACGGAGCGCAACGAACATGCTCACGACCAAGGTGGCGATGTAGGCCATGCACAACCACCACGTACCCGTGAGCAACTTGCCCACCCGCTGGCGGTACAGCGCATCGATCAGGTAAAAGAGCAGGATCGCCACAAAGGGGGCCACGGAGATCATCATCCCCTTCGAAATGCCATGCAGCAGGCCGTAGTAGCTGCCGTACCCAAAGACCGGGAAACCCACCATGAAGAGGGCGTTGACCAGCTGGCTCTTGCGGATCACGGTCGTCCGGCCTAGGGTTTGAACGTGCGCTTGACCTTTGACAGGCCCTTCCGCAACGGACCGTCCGCACCACCTGGAAGCAGGCCCTTCACGCGGTCCTTGAGCCTGTTCATGGCCGTATCACCAATGAACCGTTTGAAATACTCCGCATCGCGCTGTTCGTCCGGCATGATGAACCGGGGATGCACCAGCGGAAAATCCACGTCGCGAGCCGTGCGCTTGTTGCGTGGATCAGCGAGACTGGTGGTGTGCGTACCGTCCTCCCCGAACCCGATGTTGTCGACCAAGTTGGTGTTGGGTATGATGTTGAGGCCATGGTTCGCAATGCGCGTGATGTCCAACTGGTAGGACCAGGAGTTCATCCGGCCATCGTGTACCCGATCGAACATCGAATGCACATCACGCTCCTCCCCTTCGTTCAGGAAGAAATCCTTCAGAGTTGAACTGGCTTTGAGCGCAGGCCACTGGCCCATGTCCACATCGTAGTGCTTCCACACGCGCCTCCAGCTCGCCCAGCCCCAGGGTGCTCCATAGCCATGGGCACTGAAGTAGTAAGCTCCATCCGTTGCGTGTTGCCAGTCGTCCATGAGGTTGTTGGCGAGGACCACCCACATGCGCTCATCATGGCGGTAGCGCTCCAGCATCTCCTGACAGAAGCGGAAGAAGGATGGCACTGGCAACGTATCGTCCTCCAGGACGATCCCCTCGGGCTCGTTCTCGAAGAACCACGCGATGGCCGAACTCACGCCCTTGCGAAGGCCGAGGTTCGTTTCGCTGAACCGGGTGCTGACCGCGCATGGCCAATCGACCTCCCCGGCCAATGCACGAACCTCCTCGCACCGTGTCCGCTCCTCCTCGTTGCGCAGACCATCACCAGCGAAGTACAATCGCGGAGGACGCGCAGTACGAACAGCCTCGAACACTTCGCGCATCGGACCAACACGATTGAAGCCGATAAGGAGCACCGGCGTGTTCAGTACGAAGGGCCTTTCATTGCCGCTCTGCATGGTCACGGAACATTGATGCGATTGTTGCGGTGGAACACCGCATAGTCTCCGAAGATGGACAGGGCATGGCGTGCAACTTCCCGCGCCGAGGCGAATTCATCCACGAAGCGGTAAAGGAACAGCTGCATCACATCATTGTAGCGCACGGCCACATCCTGCACGATGTTGCCGTACCGATCATGTGGCAGGACCTCGATGCATCCTCCGGCAAAGGCTGTCGGCAGGAGCATGTTGGATCCATGCACGCCTATCACGAACTGGCTCGCTCCGTACGCGCGGCACCAGGCCAGCTCGGTGTCAACGTTCATCTGGCGGGTGCGAAGGTCCGTGACGCCGGCAGGCACTGGACGCTTTTCACCCAGCCCAACAATGGTGGCCTTCACATCCGGGTATCGTGCCCGGATGCGACGCAACGAAGCCATGGCAAGCCGTTGCTGATCAGCGAGGAAGTACCATCTCGCAACACCCTTCATCCCCAACTTCATGAGCGCGCGGTACTTGAACTTGTGCAGAGCCGTGCGGAACCAAAGACGATCCTCGCGCAGCACGAAGGTGATATGCTTGGGTGCTGTTATGAACCTCGCGAGGTCGAAGGCAGGCACACCGGTGAACCGCTCGATGTCCACCTTCGATTTGTCAGGGTGGGCATATCCCTTGCCCATGTAGACCTCGTCGTAGGCCGCTAGGAATTCGTTCACCTGCCGATCGATGGAGCGGTACCAGCCATGCGCTCTGCCCAGCTTCTGATCCACGAGCCACACTTCCGCCGTCCCTTTCGGCACCAGCCATTCAAAGGACCGCGGCATGAGGATGACCAAGCCCAGATCGGGATGTGCGTCCAAATAGTACTGTGCATTCCACAATTTCAGCAGAACATGGCCATAGAGGACGTCGAGCGTGTTCAATACCACCACGCGCTTGCATGGCTTCAACACTTTCCGCTCGATCCGCACCTCCTCGTTGCTGGGGCCACGAAAGGAGTTCATCAATGGCGTGGTCACCCATAACTCAGCGCCCTTCGCATCATGCATGGCGCCATCTTCTTTGCCAATGGCAATACCGTGATCCACAGCGAACCCAACGGGCGATCGGCCAGGAACGCATAGCCGCACCGCATGCACGCATACTCACCCAAGACGTGCACCCCGGGAACGACAAGGCCATTCGCGGCAGGATCAGTAGCGCCACACTTCGGACACGCGAGCTCGTTCCAGAGCTCGGGTTTCACGGGTACAAGGTGCTTGCTCAATGGTAATCAAGTTGCCCGGTGGAAACGCCAGAAGGTGAACATGCCCTTCACCATGAGACCCAAGTTCTCCCGCATGCGGGGAAAGAAGAGGTCGATGAGGAAGATGTGGACCATGAAGGAGATGATCGTGGCCCAGATCGCGCCAATGGACGCGTACTGCGGAATGAGCAGATAGTTGATACCGATATTGGTGACCGCACCGATGACCGCCGTGATGAGCGAGTACTTGAAGAGGCTCTCATTGACGATGAAACTTCCCTTGGCCGTACCCATGTTGGTGAAGAACAAGCGGATGGCAAAGAGCGAGAGCAGGTAACCAGCGGGTGCGTACTCGATCCCGAAGAAGAAGATGATCAATGGCTTCGCCAAGAAGTAGAGCGGAACGGCCATGACCAGGAAAAGCAGGAACTGCAACCGATAGAGGTTGAGCAATCGATCCGTGTACTGCTCATGGCTGTGGGCCTTGGCTTTGGTGATCGCCGGGTTGATGGACTTCTGGAGAATGGTGGGTACGAACCCGAGGGCTTCCACCATGCGCAGCGCAACGGAGTATTGGCCCACCTCGGCAAAAGCCGCAGCCTCCCCGCGTGATCGCGTGAGCAGGTCCTTGATCATCACCTGGTCGATCCTCGCCTGCACATAGAGCGCCATGCCATAGATGAGCATGGGCCACGATTCGCTCATCAGGTGCGCAGCCATGGGCCGCGTGCTCTTCCAGTGACGCCAGTTCCCTCCTTCACGAGCGAACGCCGCGAGGTAGCCCATCGCCACCACCACGTTCTCCAACGCATACATCCAAGCGAAGGGCACAAGCGCTTGCGCCGGTGTGATGTATTCGAAAGCGATGGCACCAACGAGCGCGAACTTGGCAATGGAACTCGTGATCACCTGCACCATCTGCACTTTCACCGATTTGCGGGTGTTCATCTGCGACATGAACCAACCATCGATCACGGTGAAGGGTCGCAGGAGTTCTGCACTGGCGGCGATCACCACGAGGGTAACGGTCAGGTGGTCCATTCCCTTCAACAAGGAACCCAGCGTGGCGAAGAGCAGGAGCAAGATGGAACCGCACAACTTGATGAACGCTCCGGTGCCCAGTAGTTCGTTCCGCTTCTCCGGATGCTTCACCAGGTCCCGGACGAGAATATCATCGATACCGGCTTGGCCCAGGGCGAAGAAGAGGCCGACGAAGCCCGTTGCATAGTTGAGCTGGCCGAACAATGTTTCGCCCAAGTAGCGAGCCACATAGATGCCCGTGAGCAGGGTGAAGCCCAAGCGGAGCATTCGCTCCACGAAGAGCCAGGAAACACTTTTTAGGACCTTGCGTGAACCTTCGGTGCGGATCATGCGATCGTCGCGATCCTACTTGGTGTAGTAACCGTAACCCTCCGTCTCGTTCGACTTCACATCGTTGAGCAGAAGGTCCACGCGACCCACCTTGCCGTTCTGCGCGAGTTCGTTGATGAGACGCAGTGCGCTTCGGCGCGTGCGGCGCTCTCTCACCACGTACAGGCTCAGGTCCAGGTGGCCCATGAGCACGACGAACTCGCTAACCAACCCGATCGGCGAGGCGTCCACGATGATGTGATCGTACCGCTCGCGCATGGCGGTCATCAGTTCGCCCAGGCGCGGGCTTTCAGATAGCTCGGATGGGTTCGGCGGAATGGGTCCGGCACCGATCATGTCCAAGCCGGGTATATCGGTCTTGCGCACGATGTCGTTGAGGGAAACCTCGTTGATGAGCCACGAGGACAATCCCGGACCGTCGGTCATCTCCAGGGTCTTGGTCACGTTGGGACGACGCATGTCCGCATCCACCAGAAGCACACGCTTGCCACCAAGGGCCATCACCGTTGCCAGGTTCACCGCGCAAAAGGTCTTGCCCTCACCGCTCGATGACGAAGTGAAGCCGAGCACCTGACGGGGAACGTTCGCATTGAGGTATTGCAGGTTGATCCGAACCGTCCGGAAAGCCTCGGCCAGCATGCTCTTCGGTTCGTCCGGCATGACGCGTTTGCGCTTGCTCGCCGGGATCATGGCAAGCAACGGCAGTTTGCTGGCGCGCTTCAGCTCGTCCAGGTCGCTGATCTTGTCGTTGAAGAAATCGCGAACGAGGATGATGAGCACCGGAACGAGCAGCCCCACCAACAGCGCTCCGCCAAGCACCACCTTCTTGTCCGGACCTATTGCTCCACCACCTTCCACACGGGCTTCATCCACGATGGACTTGTCCACTTCATCGGAAGCGATGGCGATCCCCGCCTCCGCCTTCTTTTCCATCAGGTAATTGTACAGCCCGCCGCTCAGATCGAGCTTGCGCTGACGCATTCCAAGTTCGCGCTCCCCTTTGGGGATCTGGCTCAGCGAATAACCGATGCCGCTCAACCTCCGGTTCACTTCCGCAAGGCTGATCGAGGCCTCTTCCACCAAGCTCTCTGCGTTCTGGGCCAGGGAGGCCGTGAGGTTCTTGATCCTGCGTTCCATGGCGATCACCGTAGGGTTGCTACGCGCACCCGTGGCAATGTTCTGGGCGGCCAGATCGGCCGACAGTCGTGTGATCTCGATCACCAGATTGTTCAGCACCGGATCGTCCACCCCCGAAGACGAGGGTGCGGGCACATTGCGCAGATCGTTGGCGGAACGGATCTTCTCCAGGATGGATGCGCAGTAAGCACGTCGACGCACGATGGTGGAGCGCTCATCTTCCAACCGACTGCGCTCCTGGAAAAGCGCGTCGGAGGTGCTGGCAACCGAGCTCAGTACGCTGGTGCTGGAGCGAGTACCCTCCATTTCGCTCTCAGCGATGCGCAGGGAGTCGGCCACGTCCTCTATCTGATCATCGATGAAATCGATGGTCTTGATCCCCTTCTGCTGCTGCTTGTGCAAGGCCGTTTCAATGAAGGTCTCCATCAACTTGTTGATGAAGGCCGATTCCTTGTTGGGCACATGTGCGGTCATGGAAAGCTTGACGATGTGGCCATCGTCCTCCGGAGGTTCCACGCTCAGTCGCGAACTGTAGTTCATGAACTGCGCCTCCAAGCTGTTGATCTTGAAGAAGTAGTCCGAGCCGGTCTCGTACACCCGGTCCTCGGGGAAATCGATCTTGAAACTGAGATGATCCCCAACGAAAGGCTGTCCGATGGGTACGGTCTGATCGATCTTGTAATCGGCGACGAAATCGTCCACCAATTCCTGCTTCTGGACGTTGTAAAGGCGCAGGTTCTTCCCTTCCGCCGTCACACGATAGGTCTTTGCAACACGATCCACTTGCACATGGATGGGTATACCGGTGACCACCACTGCCACCGAATCGATCTTCACGTGGAACGGCGGATAGTCGTAACGCTCGCCGGTCATGAAGTTCTTCCTTTCATAGTAGCTCACGCCCAGATCGAGCCGTTGCAACGTTCTGAGCATGTTGCTTCGCGATGTCATCAACGCGATGTCATCCTCCAACTGGGAGTTGCCCTTCACCAAGGACATACCCTTGAGAAAATCCTCCTTCTGGCCGAATCCGTTCTTGTTACCCTCCCCCATGAGCATTTTGGCCTGCACCAGATAGCTCTTCGGTGTCACCTTGAGGTAGGCTACGCCTGCGGCTCCTGCCAAGCCGCAAGTGATCACGAACCACCACCAGCGCGCAAGTAGCTTCCGGAATATCGCCCGCAGGTCGATGATATCAGCGGCCGGATTGTTAGCCATTCCTCAATTGGTATTGTTCTGTATCACGGTGAACACCACCGCCGCCGTGCTGAGGGTGCTTAGGATGATGGCCAGCACCTCCAGGTTCAGGCGGCCACTGCGCGCGCGCATGGCGGGCACGTACACCACGTCGTTCGGCAGGAGGTAATAGTACTCCGAACGCAGCACGTCGGTGTTCGACAGATCCACGTAAAGCGCCTGAACCCCTCGGTCGCTTTGACGCATGAGCGTTATGTGACCCTTATCGGCGAACTCATCGGGGCCGCCTGCCAAAGCCAGCGCATCGAGGATGGTGATCTGGTTGTTGTAGACCATGAAGGTGCCGGGGCGCGATACGTTGCCGAGCACGCTCACCCGCCAATTCACCATCTTCAGGATAACGGTGGCGGTGGTGAAATACTCGTTGATCTTGCGCTGCACCAGGTCCTGTGCTTCCCCCACCGTGAGACCTTGCAGTTTCAGCTTACCGGCCTGGGGCAATTGCACCTGGCCGTTCTTGTCCACACTGAAACCGTTCACGTACAGGGCCGCGTCGCTCACCATGGAATTGCCGGTCTGGCTTTCGACGTTGAAGTAGCGCTGGGTGGCGTCATCGAGCCCCAGTACACGTATGCTGAGCACATCGTTCACTTGGATACGGTACTCGAACTTCTGGTTCTCGAACAACTTGCTCGCACCCGGTGTGAGCGAGGGATCGTTGAGGTAGTTGATCGAGCGTCGGCCAACACAGGAGCCCAGCACCAGCATCAAGCCGATCGCCAGGCACAACAGGGAACGTGATCGCATCAGGTAGGTCTTGGAAATACCGCGTACAACGTGGTGAACGTTCACATTATGCGGGGCACGGCCAAAGATAGCCGGGCACCGTTGGCGCTTCCATCACTTGCGACGAAGGCCTTTCAACGATCGGTGGTGGTTATCGGCCGTGCGATGACAACCCGATCCTACCCTTTGAGCACGCCGCGACTGATGACGATCCGCTGGACCTCGCTCGTGCCCTCGTAGATCTGGGTGATCTTGGCGTCACGCATCAACCGCTCCACATGGTACTCCTTCACGTACCCGTAACCACCATGCACTTGCACCGCTTCAACCGTGGTGCGCATGGCCACTTCGCTGGCGAAGACCTTTGCCATGGCGCTGGCTTGATCGTAGTTGAGATGCTGGTCCTTGAGCCAGGCCGCCTTCAGGCACAACAATCGCGCGGCCTCGATCTCCGTGGCCATATCGGCCAACTTGAAGGCGATGGCTTGGTGCTCGCTGATGGCCTTGCCGAAGGCCTTGCGCTCCTTGCTGTAGGCAAGTGCCAATTCGTACGCCCCGCTGGCAATACCCAGTGCTTGTGAGGCGATGCCGATGCGGCCACCGCTCAGCGTTTTCATGGCGAAAGTGAATCCGAAGCCATCGGCACCGATGCGGTTCTCCTTCGGCACTTTCACGTCCTGGAACATGAGCGTGTGCGTGTCGCTGCCACGAATGCCCAGCTTATCCTCCTTGGCGCCGACCACGAAACCGGGCATGCCCTTTTCCACGATGAGGCAGTTGATGCCCTTGTGGCCTTTGGCCGCGTCGGTCTGTGCCATCACCAAATAGGTGCTTGCCGTTCCCCCGTTGGTGATCCAATTCTTCGTGCCGTTCAGCAGGTAATGGTCACCCATGTCGATGGCCGTGGTGCGCTGGCTGGTGGCATCGCTTCCGGCTTCCGGTTCGCTCAGGCAGAAGGCACCGATCACTTCTCCCTTCGCGAGAGGAACCAGGTACTTCCGCTTTTGCTCCTCGTTGCCGAATTGCTCCAAGCCCCAGCACACAAGGCTATTGTTCACGCTCATTACAACGCTCGCGCTCGCATCGATCTTGCTGATCTCCTCCATGGCAAGCACGTAGCTGATGGTGTCCATGCCGCCGCCGCCATACTCCGGGCTCACCATCATGCCCAGGAAACCCAATTCGCCCAATTGCTTGATCTCCTCCTTGGGGAAGCGTTGTTCACGGTCACGGTCGATCACGCCGGGCTTCAAAACGTTCTGCGCAAAATCGCGCGCGGCATCGCGCACTGCGATCTGTTCTTCACTCAGTTCGAAGTTCAATCCGGCGAGGGTGGTGGTCTCTTGCATGGTTGAGGAAAATGGGGGGCGGTAAAAGTAGCCGATACCTTCGCCCGCCACCATGCCTGCCAGCAAGCGCAAGAGGAGCAATGCCGGTAGCACCTTTCGCGTGCTTGGGGTCATGAGCGGTAGCTCGCTGGACGGCGTGGACCTGGCGCTATGCACCTTCGAGAAGACCCGAGCGGGTTGGAGCTTCGCGATCACGGAGGCGAAGACCCTTCCCTATCCGGCCCAACTGCGCACACGCTTGCTATCCGTAATGAAAGGATCCGCGATCGATCTTGCCCGGCTTGATGTGGAACTAGGTGCTTTCATCGGACGGGCCTGCAAGGCCTTTGCAGGCGAACGCGTCGACCTCATCGCGTCCCACGGCCATACCATCTTCCACCTTCCGCAAGAAGGACTGACTACCCAGATCGGTTCTGGGGCTGAGATCGCCGCTACTGCGGGCATCACCACCGTGTGCGACTTCCGCACCAAGGATGTGGCGCTCGGCGGACAAGGTGCTCCATTGGTGCCGTTGGGAGAACAGTTGCTCTTTCCGGATCACCAGGTCTTCATCAACCTCGGTGGCATTTGCAACATCTCCTTGCATGGTGCGAGGCGCCCCGGTTCAGGGGACCGGACCCAGGCGTGACCGGATACGACGTGTGCATCGGGAACCAAGCCCTCAACTTCCTTGCTGCGGAAGCGGAAACCCATTCGACAGGAACGGGACGATCGCCGCGAAAGGGAACGTTGATCATGTGCTGCTCGCCAAGCTCAACGCGTTGCCCTTCCTTGCGCAAAAGCCACCGCGCTCGCTCGGGCGGGAATGGTTCAATGCCGAAGTGGTCCCGATGATCGCTGATCGCGGCATTCCCTTGCCTGATCGTATGCGAACGATGGTGGAACACATCGCCCAGCAACTCGGCACCTCCCTCAAGAACACGCGCACGCCCGTCTTGGTGACCGGTGGTGGCGCACACAATTCCTTCCTTCTCGAACGGATGCGGGCGAACACGCAAGCTGATATCCATGTGCCCGACCGAACGATCGTGGACTACAAGGAAGCGCTGGTGTTCGCGCTGTTGGGACTGCTGCGAATGCGAGGTGAAGCGAACACCTTGGCCAGTGTGACCGGGGCAAAGCACGACAGCGTGGGCGGGGCGGTGTATTTGGCCAATTAACAGGCAAGTGGGATAACCTCCCGGTCCTGTTCCAAGGCTACCGAAATGCACCGGGCTACATTCGCACCGACCCGAACAGGACTGTGATGCGTGATGCCCTGCGGCGCTTTGAAGAGCGCGCCCCCGAGATCATCTTCGAGTGGAACGATGCACCCACCGGTGCACGGGGCTGGGTGGTGATCAATAGCCTGCGCGGTGGTGCCGCGGGTGGCGGTACGCGCATGCGCAAGGGCCTCGATCGGCGCGAGGTGGAAAGCCTTGCCAAGACCATGGAGGTGAAGTTCAGCGTGTGCGGTCCGCCCATCGGTGGGGCCAAGAGCGGCATCGACTTCGACCCTGCCGACCCGCGGAAACACGCGGTGCTCGATCGCTGGTACAAAGGCGGTGATGCCATTGTTGAAGACCTATTACGGCACCGGCGGCGACCTGAACGTCGATGAATTGCACGATGTCATCCCCATCACCGAGCGGTACGGGCTGCGCCATCCGCAAGAGGGTGTTGTGAACGGGCACATCGGTGGTTCCGAAGGACCCAGGGCGAAAGCGATCGAACAATTGCGCACGGGCGTGAGCAAAGTGGTGGTCGATACCACCTACGTGCCTGTTGCGGGCAAGTATGCCGTGGCCGACATGATCACTGGGTGGGGTGTTGCGGAAAGCGTTCGCCACTATTACGCCACATACGGCGGCGACCCAAGGGGAAAGCGTGATCGTGCAGGGTTGGGGCAATGTGGGTGCAGCGGCAGGCTACCACCTAGCCGCAACGGCGCATGTATCGTGGGCATCATCGACCGTCATGGTGGGGCATTGGTACCTGAAGGTTTCTCGGCGGAACAAGTGCGCACGCTCTTCATGGAAAAGGAAGGCAACACCCTGCGTACCCAAGACATGCAGTCGTTCGATGAAGTGAACGCGCGCATTTGGGACATGGGCGCCGAGATCTTCCTGCCTTGTGCTGCCAGCCGCCTGGTAACACAGGACCAAGTGGATCGAATGGCCGCCACCAGGTTGGAGGTGATCGGCAGCGGTGCCAACGTGCCTTTTGCCGATCCTCAGATCTTCTACGGCCCCATCGCCGAACATGCCGATGGCCGGGTGAGCGATCCCTGACTTCATCGCCAATGCGGCATGGCCCGTGTGTTCGCCTACTGCATGCAACCCGGCAACGACCTCGGCGACAAAGCCATCTTCCAGGACGTGAGCGCGGTGATCGGCAATGCACTGAAGAACACCCATGCGCGCGATCGGGGACGAACGCACCTGACCCGAACCGCGTTCGAGATCGCACTCGCACAACTCAATTGACAATTCAACGCACGCAGTCAGCGTTCCATTCCACACACCATCGCCATGCTGATCGACCTTTTCGCACAGATCCAAGAGACCACCGACGCCGCCCGCCAGTTGGTGGAGCAGGCTGCCACCGCCCCGGTCACCCCCAAGGAGACAACCCTCTCCATTTGGGAATTGATCAAGATGGGTGGCTGGTACATCATGGGCCCACTGGGGCTCATGTCACTTGCGGCAGTGTACATCATCATTGAACGCAGCCTCGCGATCCGACGCGCGCTGCGCGACGAGAAGGACTTCATGGCCAAGATCCGCGACTACATCCACGAAGGCAAGCTGGATAGCGCCCGCAACCTGTGCCAGACCACCAATACGCCAGTCGCGCGCATGATCGAGAAGGGTATCACCCGGGTGGGTAAACCGCTCAAAGACATCGAAGTGAGCATAGAGAACCAGGGCAAGCTCGAAGTGTACCAGTTGGAAAGTGGCTTGCCCATCCTCGCCACCGTTTCGGGCGCCGCACCCATGATCGGATTTTTGGGTACGGTGGTGGGCATGGTTGTCACCTTCCACACCATGGAGGTGAGCGGTGCTGGTGTTGAACTGAGCCAGTTGAGCGGGGGTATGATGCAGGCCATGATCACAACGGTGGCCGGTCTCATCATCGGTATCCCCGCCTACATCGGCTGCGCAACCTGCTGGTGGCACGCGTGAACAAGGTGGTGCAGAAGATGGAGTCGCGCACGATCGAGTTCCTGGACTTGTTGGAGTCACCCTCGAAGTGATCCCTCTTACCGGTGAACCTACGCGGCAGCAATAAGATCGACGCGGGCTTCAGCCTGAGCAGTATGACCGACCTGGTCTTCCTGCTGCTGATCTTTTTCGTCATCATCAGCACCATGGTGAGCCCTACAACGCTCCCTGTGGACCTGCCGATCAGTGCGAACAAGACCAAGGAGAAACCGCGCGTAGGTGTTCGCATCGACGCCGATGGGAATTTCAGCGTGAACGAACGACCAACCCGTCGATCCGCTGGACCTCGAAGGTGTACTGCAGGACAAGATCGTCAATGGGCGAATCACCCATCCTGCTGATGCGCGTGGATCAGCGCGTTCCTGCAGGCGTAACGGTGGGTGTGTTCGACATTGCCAAACGCAATAAGTGGACGGTGATCATCGCCACACGACCGAAATGACCCATGGCGATCCGCAGCACACATAAGGTCGACGCCGGGTTCAGCATGAGCAGCATGACCGACCTGGTCTTCCTGCTGCTGATCTTTTTCGTGATCGTGAGCACCATGATGAGCCCCTTCGCACTGCCGGTGGAATTGCCACGGGGGCGCACCACCCCGAGCAACGAGCTGCCCAATGTGGCCGTTCGACTCGATGCACCCGGCTCGGCAACGCTGAACGGAAAGCCCGTGCGGCCCGGTGAGCTTGAAGCAGCGATGGCGGCCGAGATGGCGGAGAACAACGTGAACAAGACCGTGATACTGCAAGTGGCACAGGACGTGCCCACTGGAGAAATGGTGGAGGTGATGAACATCGCCAAGCGGAACAAGTGGCGCGTCATCCTCGCCTCTGCCCCCAAACCGCCGGGTGCGGAACCAGCAACCACGCAACCATGAGCGCCATCGTGATCCAGCAGCGGAGGAGCGATCGCACCACGAGCGCGATCATCACCACGGTCCTGCACGTGCTGCTCGGCGTCCTCTTCCTGTTCATCGGTATGAAACAGTTCGACCCACCGATCCCCGAACAAATGGTGGAACTGGTGATGGAGGACAGCGGAGGCGATGCTGGTGGAGGAGCTTCGCAACCGGAAACCGGTGGTCAACCCACCGCAGCCGAAGAATCGGGGGAGCCTGAGGATGTGGCCACCGATGAGGAAAGTGATGTGGAGGTGATCAAACCACCCGTAACAAAACCAGTTACGAAGCCGGTTCCCAAACCGGTGGTTCAGAAGCCGAAAAAGGACACCCGCTTGGAGGATGCCCTGAACAATTGGAACACGCCGAGCGAAACTCCTAGCCAGAACCCTTCTGACAACCCGAGCAACAACCCATCGAACAGCAACGGTGGCGGGATCTTCCGAGGTAGCGGCTGGGAACTGCGCGGACCAGGAGGCTCCGGCGGAAGCGGAGGTGGTCGGGGACTTGCACGCGGACCGGATCTCTCTGAAAGACCGCCATTGCAAAACCCCACCTGGGTCGAGGTGAAGGTGATCGTGGACCAGCAAGGCGAAGTCGTGCGCGTTTCGATCGCGAATACCGGAACGCCCGATGTGGCGATCCAGAACGTGGCATTGCGCGCTGCGAAGACGTGTCGCTTTGTTGCACTACCGAACGGACCTCCTGAGCAAGCGCACTACATCAAGTTGCGTTTCGTACCCGGCTAGCCATGACCTACGCGGAGACGCTGGCGTACCTGTACGCACGGCTCCCGATGTTCCAGCGCATCGGCAAGGCAGCCTACAAAGCCGACCTGGCCAATACGCACGCGCTGATGGATCTGACCGGCCATCCGGAGCACGGTCTCCGATGCGTGCACATTGCTGGCACCAATGGGAAAGGCAGTACAAGCCACATGCTTGCGAGCATCCTCCAGGAAGCGGGGTACAAGGTGGGGCTTCACACCTCGCCGCATTTGAAGGACTTCCGCGAGCGCTTCCGGATCAACGGTACAGTGGTGCCGGAGGAGACGGTAATGCGCTTCGTTGAGGAGCATCGCGAAGCCTTCGAACCCATAGACGCTTCCTTCTTCGAGTGGGGTGTGGCCTTTGCCTTATGGTGGTTCCGCGAAGAGAAGGTGGATATCGCGGTCATCGAAACCGGCATGGGCGGCCGTCTGGACAGCACCAACGTCGTTGCACCCGAAGTGAGCGTCATCACCAATATCGGTTGGGACCACATGGACTTCCTGGGTACAACCTTGGAAGCGATCGCAGGTGAAAAGGCTGGCATCATCAAGCCAGGAGTACCCGTTGTGATAGGTGAAGCGCGGGATGGGGTAGCAGCGGTCTTTCAAGCGCGCGCCAACACCTGTGAAGCGTCGATAACCTACGTGGACCAGGAAGCGCCACTCCCCTATCCGGTCGCACTTGTTGGTGCGCACCAACAACGCAATGTGTGCATTGTGCTCGCCACGATTGATACGCTGAAGGATCGTGGCTGGAACATTCCGGATGACGCGGTTCGTCGTGGTTTGGAACGCGTGGTTCAGAACACGGGTTTGATGGGTCGTTGGCAGACCATCTCAACGGATCCGCTCACGATCGTGGACGTTGCTCACAACGTGGATGGCTTCCGCGTGTTGAACGAGCAATTGGGAAGGATGCACCACAATCACTTGCACGTTGTGCTTGGCATGGTCGGCGACAAAGAGATCGGACATGCGCTGGACCTTCTTCCAAAGCATGCAACCTATTACTACTGCAAGGCTGACATACCGCGGGGGTTGAATGCGATGCTGCTTCAGGAACAAGCTGCGGGGCGTTCATTGCGCGGTAGCATCTTCCCGTCGGTAGCTGCAGCGCTGGAAGGAGCCCAAAAAGCTGCTGGCAAAGGAGACCTTGTGCTAGTTACGGGCAGTGTCTTCGTCGTTGCCGAGGTCCTTTAGCTGCCCTATTTACCCCCTTCCAAAAAAGAAGCCCCTCAGTTTTCACTGAAGGGCTTTATCCTATAGGGAGTGGGACGTACTGGATTCGAACCAGTGACCTCATGCGTGTGAAGCATGCGCTCTAAACCAGCTGAGCTAACATCCCGGATGTGGAGGCAGCCGGATCTGAACCAGCGACCTCTGCTTGTAAGGCAGATGCTCTAAACCAACGAGCTATGCTTCCAGGACGAAAAATGCAAGGAACGGTCCCGATCGCCAACCACGAACCGGGTGAAAGGGCGGCAAATATAGACCGATGAGCTTACCATCCATTTGACCGAACCTACCCGCAAGGGATCCCCTGCCCACACGAGCTGTTTGCACGAAAAGACCGCTTCGTTCCGCTAACACGGTCCGTTTTCGTCGCTGTTGAAACTTTTTGTTCAATCTTTATGTCCATTTCTTGAACAATATCACTTTCTTTGACCCCGAATCCATCAGCAAGCCAGATACACAAGCCCATGTCAACCCTCGAGTTCCAGCAGCAACTGATCGGCCTCCGCCAACCGCTGTACTACTTTGCCTTGGGTCTTACCAAGGACCGGGACAACGCTTTGGACCTTCTCCAAGACTCCATGGTGCGTGCCCTAACGTTCCGCGACAAGTTCCAGGACAACACCAACTTCAAGGCCTGGTTGTATACGATCATGAAGAACACGTTCATCAATGGGCACCGTCGTAACAAGCGAACGAAGGCGCTCATGGACAGCGTGGATCGTGAACACGATCAGGTTAGGCTCGTTCAAATGCCCCACAGTCCGGAAGGCCGTGTGAGAATGGCGGAGATCCAGCATAGCTTGGAGCGCTTGGATCCAACTTTCCGCACTCCGTTCGAAATGCATCATCAAGGGTACAAGTACAACGAGGTCGCCGACCACTTGGGCATCCCGATCGGCACGGTGAAGAGCCGGATCCATCAAGCTCGTCACCGCCTCATGGAGATGCTGAGCGACAAGAACGTTCCGGCGTGAGCAAAAGGATCATCGTCATAGGAGCCGGTTTTGCCGGATTGTCCGCCGCAGCATCGCTGGCGCAAAAGGGCCATGCCGTGACGGTGGTGGAGAAGAACACCCAGCCTGGTGGCCGTGCGCGTGTTTGGGAACAGGATGGATTCACCTTCGACATGGGTCCAAGTTTCTACTGGATGCCCGATGTTTTCGAGCGCTTCTTCGCGCGCTTCGGTCAAAAAACATCGGACCACTATGAACTCGTTCGCCTGGACCCTTCCTACAAGGTGGTGTTCGGTGCAGGAGAAGAGTGGGCTGTTCCAGCGGGGCGCCAAGCCCTGCGAGATTTCTTCGAGAGCAAGGAACCCGGCGCTGCCGAGGCGTTGGAGCGATTCCTCGCCGAGGCGAAAGTGAAGTACGATCTGGGCATGGGTGAACTGGTTTACCGGCCCTCGCTGAACTGGATGGAGTACGCACATCCCGGATTGATCGGGGGGCTGCTCAAGACCAAGGTCTTCCGCTCCCTGCGCAAACATGTGCAGGCCCACTTCAAACATCCGCACTTGCGCTCTCTCATGGAGTTCCCGGTACTGTTTCTCGGCGCAGCTCCCCAAAACACCCCGGCCTTGTACAGCCTGATGAACTACGCCGACCTTGAGCTGGGTACATGGTACCCCAAGGGTGGAATGGGCCGTGTTGTGGAGGCCATGGTCAAGGTGGCAACAGAACTTGGGGTACAGTTCCGCATGGGCGAAGCGGTGGAGCGGATCGAGGTGGATCGGAAGCGCAAGATCACCAGCGTTCGCACAAGCTCTACCACCCTCCCAGCCGACTTGGTCGTAGCCGGTGCTGACTACCACCATGTGGAACAAGAGCTGCTTCCGTTGGCCGCGCGCACTTACTCCGAAAACTATTGGCAGGAGCGCACCATGGCACCTTCCAGCCTCCTCTTCTTCCTTGGGTTCGATCGCAAACTGGATCGACTGGCGCACCATACGTTGTTCTTCGATGAGCCCCTCGACCTGCATTCAAGTGAGATCTACGATAAGCCGGAATGGCCCAGCCGCCCTCTGTTCTACACGAGTTGTGCCAGCAAAACCGATCCAGGTGCCGCGCCGGCAGGTCATGAGAACCTGGTCATCCTCATCCCCATCGCTCCGGGATTGGAAGACCGGGAGATCATCCGCGAGCAGTACTACAACATCGTCATGGAACGGCTCGGGCAACACGTGGGATTCGATCCGCGACCGCATGTCGTGCTCAAGCGCAGCTATTGCATCAACGACCTCAAGGCCGACTACAACGCGTTCCGTGGCAATGCATACGGCTTGGCGAACACGATCATGCAAACAGGACCGCTTCGTCCGAGCATGAAGAGCCGCAAGGTGAAGGGACTTTACTTCACCGGGCAACTCACCGTGCCTGGCCCAGGCGTGCCGCCTGCATTGATAAGCGGACAGGTGGTGGCGGACCTGATAGAGAACGAGACCAGCGGACAACGAATGCGCGCATGAACACACTTGCACTCTTCGATGCGGTCTGCTTGAAAGCCAGCAGGCACACGACCTATTCCTACAGCACATCGTTCTCCTTGGGGATCCGATCGTTGCACAAACGCTTTCATGACCCGATCCATGCCATCTACGGCTTCGTTCGCTTCGCGGACGAGATCGTGGACACCTTCCATGGCCACGACAAGGTCATGCTCCTCTCCCGCTTCACGGAGGACACGCATCGGGCGATCTCGGAGGGCATCAGCATCAATCCGATCCTGCACAGCTTTCAACTCGTGGTGAACAAGTATCGGATCGAGCGCGAACTGTACGACACGTTTCTCGCGAGCATGGCGATGGACCTCTCCGAGACGCGTCATGACCAACGGAGCTATGAGACCTACATCCTCGGCAGCGCGGAAGTGGTGGGACTCATGTGCTTGCGCGTCTTCTGCGAGGGGGACGAGGTGCTTTACCAGCGACTGAAGCCCGCTGCAATGAAACTTGGAGCAGCCTTCCAGAAGGTGAACTTCTTGCGCGACCTCAAGGATGACCACAGCAACCTTGGCCGCACGTATTTCCCGGACGTGGACGCGGAGCACCTCACGGCCAGTGACAAGATCCGTATCGAACACGACGTACAGGCCGACTTTGACGCTGCGTTGATGGGCATTCGCGAGTTGCCCAAAGGCGCTCGCTTCGGGGTGTACATCGCCTATGTGTACTACCTCAATCTGTTCCGCAAAGATCAAGGCGCTTCCATGCGAGCGCATCCTTCATGAGCGTGTGCGAGTGCGTAACCGGCGCAAGCTGGCCTTGCTCACCACCAGCTATTTGCGCCACAGTTTCGGCATGCTTTGATGCCCGATGATCATGCAGCAGGAGCGAGTGGTGTTGGTGAACGAAAGGGACGAGGTGCTCGGAAGCATGGAAAAGCTCGAGGCGCACCGCACGGGTTCCTTGCATCGCGCGTTCTCTGTTTTCCTCTTCGATGAAGACGGTCGCCTTCTTCTTCAGAAGCGCGCAATGAACAAGTACCACAGCGCTGGTCTCTGGACCAACACCTGTTGCAGCCACCCACGTCCTGGAGAGGAGCTTCCGGCTGCTGCTTCACGAAGGCTGAAAGAGGAAATGGGGATAGATGTTCCGCTGGATCGACGGTTCGCTTTCACCTACAAAGCAGATGTGGGAGGCGGCTTGATGGAGCACGAATACGACCATGTGTTCTTCGGGTCATGGTCCGGCGCAGCACTTCCGAACCCGGACGAGGTTTCGGAGTGCAAGTTCATCGAACCCGAACTGCTGGAAGCGGACCTGGAGCGCAACCCCCAGCATTACACAGTATGGTTGCGGGACTGTTGGCCGCTCGTGAGATCCGCTGTCGCGGAGACCATCAGCAGCGACCGCACCTGAGCGAGCGAAGAATGACCAAACCGCGCATCAGCATCCACTGGTTCCGGCGGGACTTGCGACTTCACGACAATCACGGACTGAGCCGGGCGCTCCAAGACCATGGGAACGTGTTGTCCCTGTTCATATTCGACACCAACATCCTCGACCGCCTTGAAGACAAGGTCGATCGGAGGGTGGACTTCATCCATCGAACGATCGGGGGTCTTCACGCGGACCTTGCTCGACAAGGTTCGACCATCCTTGTGGAAAAGGAGAGCCCCTGGAAGTGTGGATGCGGATCCTCGAACGGTTCGATGTCATCGGGGTAACTGCGAACCACGACCATGAACCGTACGCCATTGCCCGCGACAAGGCGATAGGGGAATTCCTGACCTCGCGCGGTGTGCCCTTCCGAACCTTCAAGGACATCAGCATTTTCGAACGCGGTGAGGTGTTGAAGGATGACGGCGGACCCTACACGGTTTTCACTCCGTACGCGCGAAAATGGAAGAGCCATTTCAAGCTTGAAATGGCGAACTCGTTCCCGTCGGAAACTCATTTGGACGGACTGTGGAGAACGGAACCACTTCCAATACCGGGGCTTGTAACCATCGGCTTCCAGCCCACGGATCTTCTAACTCCATCTGAAGTGGTGCGGGACGAATTGCTTCTGAACTACGAGCGTACCCGGAACATACCCGGTATCCCCGGTACGAGCCGCATGAGCGTACACCTTCGCTTCGGCACGGTGAGCGTGCGAAAGCTGGTGCGCCAAAGCTTGGACTTGAGCCCCACCTACCTCAACGAGTTGATCTGGCGGGAGTTCTTCATGCAGATCCTCTGGCATTTCCCGCATACCGAGCGGGCCTTCAAACCCAACTACGACCACATCGAATGGCGCAAGGACGAGGGTGGGTTCCAGGCTTGGTGCGAGGGCCGTACCGGCTATCCGCTGGTGGACGCAGGTATGCGGGAACTCCTGGCAACCGGACACATGCACAATCGTGTGCGCATGGTGGTGGCGAGCTTCCTGTGCAAGCACTTGCTCATCGATTGGCGTTGGGGTGAAGCTTGGTTCGCAGCCAAATGGCTCGACTTCGAACTGAGCAGCAACAATGGCGGGTGGCAATGGGCATCTGGTTCCGGATGTGACGCTGCACCCTATTTCCGGGTGTTCAATCCCCGCTTGCAACTGGAAAAGTTCGACCCCCAGTTAAAATATGTGAAGCATTGGGTGCCGGAGTATGGCACGGCAAACTATGTGCAGCCCGTGGTCGTTCATGAATCAGCCCGCCAACGAGCTCTCGCCACTTACAAGGCCGGCTTGTCAGGCACGAAGGCCATGAACGACAGAAAAAACGAACTATTCGCATAGCCATGCCACGCAAAAAGAAAGTCTTGATCCTTACACAACCCGTGAAGGAAGGCCTCAAGGCCATAAAAGTCCGCTTGGACGCACGCACGGTGATCACCTTGGCCAGCCAAAAGGCTCTGGAGTTCTGGAGGCAGCGTTATCCCAAGCTGGAAGTGATCGGCTGATCACTAGGTAGCACGAGATGCCACGGAAGAGACCGGGTTGACCTTCAAGCGTCCGATCGAACCGGTAGTGCTAGAGATACCTGTCAGGCTGGACCCCAGGGCCGTGATCTCCATTAGCCGTGTGAAGGCCTTGGACGCTTGGAGCCAGCGTTGCGCAAAGCCATAAGTACGCGCCTGAGGTCACATGCAGCACTTACTGGAACGTGTCCAGGTTCTTCCCATCGACTTGGACGAGGCGTGGGCCTTCTTCAGCACACCTCGGAACCTTGTGTTGATAACACCACCTGAGCTCGGGTTGGTGATGCGCGAGCCATTCGACGGCAAACCGGCCCACGCAGGGCAGCTGATCAATTACACCATTAAGCCCCTGTTCGGCATCCCGCTCAGATGGGTCACGTTGATCGAGGAGGTCGAGGCTCCGCACGTTTTCGTGGACACCCAAGTGAAAGGCCCATACCGACTTTGGCGACACCGACATACGTTCACCAGCGTTCCCGGCGGCGTTGAAATGCGGGACCGGATCGAATACGAACTACCCCTCGGCCCTTTGGGCGAAATAGCCCATGCCGTGCTCGTTCGAAAGCAACTTTCCCGCATCTTCGATCATCGGCGTTCAACACTGGAGCGGCTCTTTCAGTAGTACCAAGGAACCAAGTCGCCCAGTTCATTGTTCAGGAAGTCATGAATACGTGGTGGATCATCGGTATCGTCTTAGGCACCGCTGCTTTCATGGAGTTCGTTGCTTGGGCCACCCACAAGTACGTTATGCACGGATTCCTCTGGTCCTTGCATTCGGACCACCACCGAAAGGACCACTACGGCTTCCTGGAACGTAACGACGCCTTCTTCTTGATCTTCGCTATACCCTCAATGTCCTGTTTCATCGTGGGTAGCTTGGTGGGCCTTCATACCCCTTGGCTATGGATCGGGCTGGGAATACTCATCTATGGTGTGCTGTACTTCATCGTGCACGAGGTCTTCATCCATCAACGGATCAAGTGGTTGCGCAGAACGAACAATCCCTATTTGCTCGCCATACGCAAAGCGCACAAAGTGCATCACAAGCGGTTGGGTAAGGAAGATGGTGAGTGCTTCGGCATGCTGCTGGTTCCGTTCAAGTACTATCGCGAAGCGAAAAAGGCCCTGATGCAGCAGCAAGGCGCTGCGGGTGGTGCCTGAACGGAAGGGCGTCCATCGTGGGAGCCGCCAAGCTCCGTTCCCGTCGAAGTCCAGGCCTACTTTTGGCACAACGATGAGCGAACAACTGCAGCGCATAGGGAGCTATCTGGGGCATTTGGTGAAAGCCCGCAACCGCCACGGTGTTCATAGCCCGTTCGTGTACGATCTGATAGAGAAGGTCCTTCGTCCGCAGGCGAGCCTTCCGGAGCATGGAGCGATCGAAGCACTTCGTGACGACCTGCTGCGCAGCGACCAAACGATCCGCGTGAACGACCTTGGTGCGGGATCGCACGTGTTCGATCTGCCTGTCCGTCGTGTGTCCGATATCGCCCGGTCGGCGCTGAAACAGCAACGGCAAGCTGAACTGCTCTTCCGATTGTGCAGGTATTTCCGACCTGGCCATGTGGTTGAACTCGGCACCTCGTTCGGCATCAGCACGCTCTATATGGCGAAGGGTACCGAGGAAGGCGTCGTTCACACCATCGAAGGTTGTCCACAGACCTTTCGGATCGCACAGCATCATTTCGAGCAGCTTCGGCAGCGGAACATCGTTCCCGTGCTCGGTAGGTTCCAACGCCGATTACCCGAAGTACTGGAACGCCTCGACCGCATCGATCTGGCGTTCCTCGATGGCCACCATGCTAAAGCGCCAACGCTCAACTATTTCGAGCAATGCCTTGCCAAGTCGCACAATGCAACGGTGCTCGTTTTCGACGATATCCACTGGAGCAGTGGAATGGAAGAAGCGTGGTCGGCAGTGAAGGCGCATCCGCGCGTCACGGTGACCATCGACCTTTACAATATGGGCCTGGTGTTCTTCCGCACCGAGCAGGCCAAGGAGCATTTCACCCTGCGGTACTAGCGACCCGCCCTTGACCACAAGGCTCCGTTGGTATCGAGGCTCTGAAGACCGTCCGTCTATGGATGTGCTCGCTACCTTGTACGGCGAAGACACCCCAGTGCCGCACGTTCGCCACATACTGGTCGCGGTTTCATTATGCCATGTGTTCGGTGCTTTTGCCCAACTGGACAAATGGCTTGTTCGAACCATCACCGGTGAAGTGCGCACAATGGACGTATCGGGACCCGTTCCAAGCGTTGGGCCTCTGATCAACGGCTTCGGGCAAGGCGCAAGCGAGGATGTGAACGTTATGACGGATGCAACGGGTAATGCCTTGTTCTACACTGCGGCCGGCGGCGACAATCTGGTGCACGTGCGCACGGCGGCTTTGACACCTATGCAGAACGGCGATGGTCTTCTCGGCAACGAGAGTAGCCAAGCATCGGCCATCGTCCCCAGGCCATGTCATCCCGGCCAGTACTATATCGTACACCACGACGCGGTCTCCCACCAGCACCGGTATTCCATTGTGGACCTTAACCAGAACGGCGGGCTCGGTGCGGTGATCGAGAAGAACCTGCTCATTGAGGGAGCGTTCGGTGAAGGCATGGCCGTGGGGCATCAACTCATCACCGGTTGCAGGTGGTTGTTCACCTTCGGTATCGAGGAGAACAGCTACAACCTCAACCGCTCCCTCATCAGCGCACTCGGTATCGGACCGCCGGAAACGATCGCAACCATCAACAGCCCGGACGGACCTTCATTGGCCAGCACATTGAAACTCTCTCCTTCCAACGACCACATTGCGCTGAGCATGCCGAACGCCCTATCCCCATCGGCGGCGGATGTGGCCCTGTGGCCGTTGAACGTTGACAGCGGCACGGTTGGCCAGGTCGAACTACTTCCCGTCTCGGATGATCCGATCATCGGCATCGAATTCTCGCCGGGTGGCGGCTACCTGTACTTCGCGGGCAATTCCATCGACCCCTTCATGGATTTTGGTCGCGTCTCCGTCACCTCCCATCAAGTGGACATCATCGATCCAATGATCGGCACATCCATCCTGCACATGGAAACCGCCGGCAACGGTCGCCTCTACGTGGCAGCGAACTCGCTGCTCAGTTCGCTCGCGGAAGTGCGGTTCCCGGATGCCTCATCCGCTGATGATGTGGTCTACGACCGCTACGCCGTGCTTGTTTGGCTGGACGGTTGCATGCCTGGGCTGCCCAATTCGATCGAAGGCGAACCTCCTGGCACCACGCAAACACCATCCTACATCGATTTCGATGTGGAACTACTGCCCGGATGCGAGGGACACATGTTCAGCAGCAACGCATGTCTCGCCACCAGCTGGGAATGGCACTTTGGCGATGGTACCACCAGCGTGGAGGAACGACCGGTTCATCATTACGACGTGGGGACCTTTGACGTCACCTTGAACATCCAGGCCTGTGGGAACCCGCTCACCCTTACGCAAGAAGATCTCGTAACAGTCACGGGGCTTCAACCTATTGCGGAGATGGATCATCCGGATACCGTTTGCCAACATGCATCGGTACCCTTCACGAATTCATCGGAACTGGCGAGCAACTATGTGTGGCACTTCGGTAATGGAGCTTCTTCCAATTCGGAAGTGCCGGGCTACGCCTATCCGTTTCCCGGCGAGTTCGATGTCTCGTTGGTGGCCATCGAGGGGTGCATCACCGATACCATCGGTGACCGGATCGTGGTACTCCCCGCGGCGATCGCTTCGTTCCACACCACGAGCGATCCGTGCGATGAACAAACACGGTTGGTCAATTCATCGCTGGATGGTGAAACGTGGTATTGGGACTTCGGCGATGGTGATAGCACCACCTTCCGGGACCCTGTGCACACGTACACGACCATGGATGCTTTCACTGTGACACTCATCAGCGATCGCGGCACCATGTGCGCCGATACCGCACAACAGGTGCTTCATGCCGGGTACGGCATCATCCCGGTCGCATGGTTCATCCCGAACGCGTTCACCCCGAACGGCGATGGCGCCAATGATGAGTTGCGTATCAAGGGGCCGGAGGTGTGCGCATCGCCCATCATGAGCATCTTCAACAAATGGGGCCAACCTGTTTGGGAAGGTGATTCGACCACTGGTTGGGACGGAACGGCAGGCGGGTCACCAGCGCCCGAAGGGGTCTATGTGTACCTGTTGAAAGGAAAGATGTCCATGAACCACGGATATGTGTTCCTGATGCGGTGATCGTTCATTGGACAGGAGCACAACACGAGAAGAGCATATGAAGATCTACACACGCACGGGGGACAAGGGTGAGACAGGTTTGCTCGGCGGCAACCGTGTGCCGAAGGACGACCTGCGCATAGAAGCATACGGTACGGTGGACGAGCTCAACAGCCATGTCGGTTTGCTACGCGATATGGCCGGACAACACCACACCGAACTGCTCATGGGAATCCAGAACGCCCTCTTCGCCATCGGTTCGCGCCTTGCCTCACAAAGCGAGGAGGAGGCCCTCAAGTTCAAGGTGCCTCCGATCCGGGAGCACGACATCACCGCGTTCGAACATGCCATGGACCGCATGGATGCGGAACTGGAACCGATGCGCAATTTCATCCTGCCTGGAGGCCATATCACCAGTTCACAAGCACACATCTGCCGCACCGTATGTAGAAGGGCGGAGCGTCGCGTAGTGCAATTAGGACGCGAAACGACTGTTGACCCCATGGCCGTTCGATACCTCAACCGGCTCTCCGACCTGCTCTTTGTCATGGCCCGGCACTTGGCCAAATTGCACGGCGCGGTTGACACCCCATGGAAACCACGCGGCTGAACTGCCCGTCACGCCTGAGTTTCCCGTCCTTTCGAGGCCCTTTCACAACGGTTGAAAAGTCGGTGTCCGCCGGATCCCCATCCGTCTATATTTGCCGCCAATTTCACAGACCCTTAGAACTGGCTCATCGATGTACTGGACACTGGAACTCGCTTCGTACTTGGAGGATGCGCCCTGGCCCGCCACCAAGGAAGAGCTGATCGATTTCGCCATGCGTACCGGCGCACCGTTGGAAGTTGTGGAAAACCTCCAAGCGATCGAGGACGAAGAGGAAGTCTTCGAATCGATCGAGGAGATCTGGCCGGACTATCCCTCGAAAGAGGACTTTTTCTTCAACGAGGACGAATACTGAGCATCCGCTCAGAGCGCTGGAAGCCCCGCCACGAGCGGGGCTTCGACTTTCCTGCTGTCGCATTGACAGTGCATCCCCACCGGCAGGGTCTGTGCCATCCAAGGCGGCTACCTTTGGCACCCTTCAAAAAATGCCGCTAGCTGCCCGCGGCGATCAATCCCCACACCGACCATGATCGGCTCCTTGACCAAGGCCCTCAAGAAAGTATTCGGCGACAAACACCAGCGCGACCTCAAGGAGGTGATGCCCTTGGTGGAGGAGATCAAGGCGGCTCACGCCAAGCTGGAGAACAGCAGCAACAACGAACTGCGCGATCGGTCCACAGCGTTGAAAGAGCGCATCGCGGATGCAACACGCGCCAACGATGAACGCGTGGCCCAATTGCGTGCGGAGATCGAAGCCGACGCGCAAATGGACATCCACGAGCGTGAAGGGCGGTACCAGGAGATCGATAAGCTCGAAGTACAGAGCATCGCACGTATCGAAGAAGTCCTGCTCGAGATACTGCCCGAGGCCTTCGCCATCGTGAAAGAGACGGCGAAACGGTTCAAGGACAATAGCGAAGTCCGTGTGACCGCGAACGACATGGACCGTGAGTTCGCCGCCAAACGTCCCGACGCGATCCGCATCGAGGGCGACCAGGCCTACTGGAAGAACACGTGGATCGCAGCTGGTAACCCTGTGACGTGGGATATGGTACACTACGATGTGCAGCTGATCGGTGGTGTGGCCCTGCACAAAGGCAGGATCGCCGAGATGGGAACCGGAGAAGGCAAAACGCTCGTGAGCACGCTGCCCGTTTTCCTCAATGCGCTTGCTGGGCGCGGCGTTCATGTGGTGACGGTGAACGACTACCTCGCCAAGCGCGATGCCGAGTGGATGGGTCCGATACACGAGTTCCATGGCATGCGCGTGGATTGCATCGACCGGCACCAGCCCAACAGTCCCGAGCGACGCAACGCCTACCAGGCCCACATCACCTACGGCACCAACAACGAGTTCGGCTTCGACTACCTGCGCGACAACATGGCGCATGCACCATCAGCCCTGGTGCAACGCAAGCACCACTTCGCCATCGTGGATGAAGTGGATAGCGTGCTCGTGGATGATGCCCGGACACCGCTCATCATCAGCGGACCCACTCCCAAAGGCGATATCCACCAATTCGATGAATACAAGCCGAGGGTGGAGCGATTGTACAGTGTGCAGAAGCAGTTGGTATCGAAGCTGCTCACCGAAGCCAAGGAGAACCTCAAGGGCCTCGCGGACGGCTCCGCTACCAAGGACCAGTTGGAAAAGGGCGGCATGGCGTTGCTGCGTGCCTACCGCGGTCTGCCAAAGAACAGTGCGCTCATCAAGTTCCTGAGCGAAACCGGTGTCAGGAACCACTTGCAGAAGACGGAGAACAATTACCTGCAGGACCAAGGCAAGGAGATGCCCAAGGTCGATGCCGAACTGTACTTCACCATTGATGAGAAGCAGCACGGGATCGAACTCACCGAGAAGGGTGTCGACCTCCTGAGCAGCGATGCGGATGACACCACCTTCTTCATCATGCCCGATGTGGGAGGCATGATCGCCGAGATCGAGAAGAGCGCCGCCGGTGTTGAGGAAAAGGCGAGACGCAAGGATGAACTACTTCGCGATTTCGGTGTGAAGAGCGAACGTATCCACACCGTGAACCAGTTGATCCGGGCCTATGCGCTCTACGAGAACGATGTGGAGTACGTGGTGATGGACGGCAAGGTCAAGATCGTGGACGAGCAGACCGGTCGTATCCTCGAAGGGCGCCGCTACAGCGATGGATTGCACCAAGCCATCGAGAGCAAGGAGAAGGTGAAGGTGGAAGCTGCCACACAGACCTATGCCACCGTCACCTTGCAGAACTACTTCCGCATGTACCACAAGCTCGCGGGCATGACCGGTACGGCGGAGACCGAGGCGCAGGAACTCTGGGACATCTACAAGCTGGACGTGATGGTGATCCCCACCAACCGGCCGGTGGTGCGCAAGGACAACGAGGACATGGTCTTCAAGACCAAGCGCGAGAAATACAATGCGGTGATCGAGGAGATCGACGCTTTGCGCAATGCAGGCCGTCCGGTGCTGGTGGGTACCACGAGCGTGGAGGTGAGCGAACTGGTGAGCCGCATGCTCACGCTGCGAAAGATCCCGCACAACGTGCTCAACGCGAAGCAGCACCAGCGCGAAGCGGAGATCGTGGCGCAGGCCGGTCTTTCAGGAACGATCACCATTGCAACCAACATGGCCGGGCGTGGTACGGACATCAAGCTGGGGCCTGGCGTGAAGGAGGCCGGTGGTCTCGCCATCATCGGCACCGAGAAGCACGAGAGCCGCCGTGTTGACCGCCAGTTGCGTGGCCGCGCCGGTCGACAGGGGGATCCAGGCAGTTCGCAATTCTATGTGAGCCTTGAGGACGATCTCATGCGCTTGTTCAACAGCCAGCGCATCGCCAAGATCATGGACACCATGGGCCTCAAGGAGGGCGAGGTGATCCAACACAGCATGGTCACGGCGAGCATTGAGCGTGCACAGAAGAAGGTGGAGGAGAACAACTTCGGCATCCGGAAGCGCCTGCTCGAATACGACGATGTGATGAACAGCCAGCGTTCGGTGATCTATCGCCGTCGCCACAATGCGCTCTTCGGTGAGCGCCTGAAGCTGGACGTGCTCAACATGTTCCACGATGTGGTGAGCGGTGTGGTCAACGAATACCATCCCGTTGGCGACTTCGATGGCTTCCAACTCGAGCTGTTCCGCCGTTTTGCGGCCGAGAGCCCCGTGGACGAGGATGCGTTCAGGCAAATGAAGTTGGACGAACTCACGGACCGGGTGTATGATGCCGTGATGAACACATACGACCGCCATATGGCGCGCGTGTCCAGCCAGGCGATGCCCGTGATCACCGATGTGTTCCTGAACCAAGGTGCGCAGTACGAGAACATCGTTGTGCCGATCACCGATGGCATGAAGACCATGCAGGTGGTCGCCAACCTGCAGCGCAGCTACAAGAGCGAAGGCCGCGAGTTGATCACGAGCATCGAGAAGTACATCGCACTCGCCATCATCGACAACGAGTGGAAGGAACACCTGCGCGAAATGGACGACCTGCGCCGCAGCGTGCAGAACGCGACCTACGAGCAGAAAGACCCATTGCTCATCTACAAGCTGGAGAGCTTCAACCTGTTCAAGGCCATGATCGAGCGCATGAACGGCGAAGTGATCGGCTTCCTCGCCAGGGCAGCGCTGCCATCAGCACAGCCCGAGGTGCAGCAGGCACCGCTGCTCGTGCTCCCCAACAGCGCCTTCAGACCAGTCGCACGGAAACTCCGCAGTTCGCAGGTTCTTCACGCAGTGCACCCCAACGACCTTCCCCCTCCGGCAGCGGACCCATGCGCGGGCCCATGCCACCACAAGGCCCGCCGCCACCCGCAACACCGGTGCGCGTGGAAAAGAAGGTCGGGCGGAACGACCCCTGCCCATGTGGTAGTGGAAAGAAGTTCAAGCAGTGCCACGGCAAGGACGCGTGACCTTCACCAACGAAAAGCCGAAAGCCGACCTTACGGGGTCGGCTTTCCTGCTTATGGTGTATTTGGTATGGTTCTAGAATTGGACCGGCACGCGCATTTGTACGCGCACCGGGCGGCCTTGGTCAACGCCTGGTTGCCAGGGAGAGGTGGACTTAACGGCGTCCACCAATTGGCCATCGAACACGCTATCCTTCCCCTCGATCACCTTCACATCGGTCAACTCGCCGTTCTTCTCCACTACGAAGCTGGCGGTAACGATCCCCTTCAACTTGTCCCCACTGATGGGTGATACCTTCTCGCGGACGTACTTCACGAAAGCACGTTGGTCCCCACCATGGAATTCAGGCATGGTCTGCGCGCGTGTGTAGATGATGTTCGCAAGCGGCTCCGGGTCATACACCTTCTCCGCCAGCGCACCACCCCATACATCGAAGCGTTCCCAGAGTCCGCTCTTGTTGCCATTGACGTACAAACCCTTGCTCTCCACCTTCCCGTTGGCATGGTAGAACACGAATGGCCCATTTGGCTGCGTGAGCCCGGCATCCAGATAGCGTCCCTCAGCCTTCAACTTGCCATCAACGGTGTAGGTCTTGCCGATGAACAGTTCACCGTCCTTGCCTTCGTTCACCCGGTAATAACGGGCGCTCTTCTTCGAGGTCATCGCAAGAACACCGTCCAAGTACTGCCGTTGATCGGCCTGGTCTTGCGCCAGAACCGGTGCTGGACCCAGTGAGATCAGCAGTAGGAAGGTGATCGAAGAAGCGATGTGCACGGATAAGGGGCTTAGTGTCGGCCCCCTCGAACGCTCGACCGCGCCTCCGGGTTACGATCCGCTCAGCCAGCCCATCCCTCGCGGTCCAGGCTACGGTACTGAATGGCCTCCGCGAGATGCTCGGTGCGAATGTCCGGGCTTCCACCGAGATCGGCCACCGTGCGGGCCACCTTCAGGATGCGATCGTAGGCTCGTGCACTCAGTCCCAAGCGGTCCATGGCCTTCTCCAAGAGGGCCTTTCCCGTGGCATCGATGCGACAGATCTCCCGCAGTTCCTTGCTGCCCATCTGAGCATTGCAATGGATCTTCTTGCCCACATAACGATCTTGTTGCACACGACGTGCGGTAATGACCCGCTCCCGCATGTCCACACTACGTTCGCTCGTTCGTTCTGCGCTCAGTTCGCTGAAGGGAACAGGGGTCACCTCGATATGAATGTCGATCCGATCGAGCAGCGGACCGCTCACCTTGTTCAGGTACTTCTGAACCACACCCGGTGCGCACACACAGTCCTTGTCCGGGTGATTGTAATACCCGCACGGGCAAGGATTCATGGCTGCAACGAGCATGAAGCTCGCAGGGTACTCGACGGTGAACTTGGCTCGACTGATGGTGACCACGCGATCTTCCAAGGGTTGGCGCAGCACTTCCAACACTTGCCGCTTGAATTCAGGCAATTCATCCAGGAAGAGCACACCGTTGTGCGCGAGGCTGATCTCTCCCGGCTGCGGGAACGAGCCACCTCCTACAAGCGCAACATCGCTGATGGTGTGGTGCGGTGAACGGTACGGTCGCACGCTGAGCAGGCTGTCCTCCTTTCGCAGCTTGCCTGCCACGCTATGGATCTTGGTCGTCTCCAGCGCCTCCTCGATGGTGAGCGGCGGAAGGATCGTCGGCAGACGCTTCGCCAACATGGTCTTGCCAGCACCGGGCGGACCGATGAGGATGATGTTATGCCCACCGGCAGCCGCGATCTCAAAGGCACGCTTGATGTTCTCCTGCCCTTTCACATCAGCGATATCCACGGGATAGCTACGGCTGCTCTGCGCGAATTCCGCTTCGATATCAACGACCGTGGGTTGCACGGTGCCTTCACCCTTCATGAGCGCAACCACCTCGGTGAGATGCTCCACTCCGTAGACCTCAAGCCCATTGACAATGGCGGCCTCACGCGCGTTCGCGAGAGGCAGGATCACGCCTTTGAAGCCTTGTCGTTTCGCTTCCAAAGCGATGGGCAATGCTCCTTTGATCGGTCGCACACCACCATCCAATGAGAGTTCGCCCATGACCAAATGCGTTTCCAAGAGCTCTGCGGGCGCTTGCTCCGTCGCAGCGAGCAAACCCACAGCAAGCGGAAGGTCGTACGCCGTTCCCTCCTTGCGGATATCCGCCGGTGCAAGATTGATCGTAACGCCCTTGCCGCGTGGGAAGTACAGTCCGTTGTTGCGGAGTGCCGCATCCATCCGTTGCTGGCTCTCCTTCACGGCGCTATCGGGCAAGCCCACGAGGAAGAAGAAAGCACCTCCTTCCACGTTGACCTCAGCGGTAACGATGGTGGCATTGATGCCGAAGACCGCGCTGCCGAAGACCTTGACGAGCATGGATCAGTAACGGTCCGGGCGGGAGGGTGATGCGAGGTCCCGCTCGATGTGGTCGATGAAGGCGTGGATGACCTTGATGTGCACCTCCTGAACTCGATCGGCGTAGCCATTGTGCGGCACACGCACCTCAACGGTGCAAAGCGAGGCCAGCTTGCCACCGTCCTTGCCGGTGAGCCCGATCACATGCATGTTCTTCGCGCGCGCTACTTCAGCAGCACGCAGCACATTGGGGCTGTTGCCACTTGTGCTGATGGCGAGCAGCACATCCCCCTCCTTCCCGTGCGCCTGCACGAAACGCGCGAACACCTGATCGAAGCCAAGATCGTTGCCAACACAGGTGAGGTGGCTCGGGTCGCTGATGCTGATTGCCGCGATGGGTTCACGATCGTCCCGGAAGCGGCCGGTGAGCTCTTCTGCGAAGTGCATGGCATCGCACATGCTTCCACCGTTACCGCAGCTGATGATCTTGGCACCCTGCTTCAGGCAGTAGCTCATGAACGCGGCAGCCTGCTCGACTGCCACGATGTTGGCAGGATCGGCAAGGAAGCGCTGCAAAACATCGGCAGCTTCAGTGAAGTGCGAACGAACGCGGTCGGTGCTCATGGGGAAGAGCGAAGATCGCGTTTGGGAAGATGCGCCGAGGCTGTCGGCAGGGGTATCGCTATCTGCTGGCCCGCTGCTCCAATTCACGCATGCCCTGAAGACCACGCTCCAAGAAGGCCTTGTAGTCGTCCACATCGGGCGTGTAGCCCACCGGGTCGGTAAGCAGGGTGCCATCGGGACTGAGGAGGGCATAGTACGGTTGGCTGCTGATGATGAAGGTCTCCAGCTGGACCGTGCTCCACTTGTTCCCCAGCGTGAGGATCTGCCGCTGCTTGCCGGTACAGGTGGTGTAGGTGTGCTGTTCCGACTTGGACAGCTCACGTTTGTCATCCACGTAGAGCGAGGCAAGCACGTAGTCGTTCTCCATGATCCCCTTGACCTCCTCGCGAGACCAGACATGCTCCTCCATCTTGCGGCAATTCACGCAAGCCCATCCGGTGAAGTCGATCATCACCGGTTTGTTCACCGCGCGCGCATGGACCAATGCGGCTTCGAGATCCTGGAAGGCCTCGGCCTTCTTGGGAAGGATCCAGCTGTAGCCCACGGGAGGGGCCAGGCCGCTCATCAAGGCCATGGAGGTGAAGGTCCTTTCCTCGCGATGCACACGAAGACCGAGCGCCAGATAGCCGGTGATCAGTGTGAACAGACCGATGAAAGCCCACCGCACAGGCGAACGTGATTTCACAGGACTGTCATGCGGGAATCGGATGACCCCAAACAGATAAAGCACGATACCCAAGGCGCAAACCACCCAAACGAACATGAAGAGCTCGTAGGGCACGAGCAGCCATTGCTTCACCAGGTCGGCGTTGCTGAGGAACTTGAAGGCCAGCGCTACCTCGGCGAACCCCAGGACGACCTTCACCGAATTCAGCCAACTACCACTGCGTGGCAGGGAGTTGAGCCAGCTGGGGAAAAGCGCGAAGAGCGCGAATGGAAGTGCGAGCGCGAGCCCGAACCCACCAAGGCCTGCGGTCAACTGCCATGCTCCGCCATCGGCCGTGAGTGCACCCGCCAGAAGAGATCCGAGAATGGGGCCTGTGCAACTGAACGAGACGAGCGCGAGCGTGAGCGCCATGAAGAAGATGCCGATGAGCCCACCGAACTTCGATGCCTTCTGGTCCATACTGTTGACCCAACTGCTCGGCAGCGTGATCTCGAAGTAGCCGAAGAACGAAACCGCGAAGACCAGGAAGATCACGAAGAAGAAGACGTTCAACCAGGGGTTGGTACTGATCTCATTGAAGATCTCCGCGTTCACCGAACCCAACAAGTGGAAGGGCAGGCTGAAGAGCAGGTAGATCCCGAGATGAAGCCACCATAGGTGAGCGCGTTCTTCAGACCCTTTGCCTTGTCCTCGCTGCCCTTGGTGAAGAAGCTCACCGTGAGCGGGATCATCGGGAACACGCAAGGTGTGAGCAGCGCCACCAATCCGCCGAGGAAGCCGAGCAGGAAGATCTGCCAGAGCGAAGACGTCGACCGCACATCACCGACATCCGAAGCGCCCTTGACAACCGGGGCGTCCAGGTCAACGGATTGCCTTCGGTCGCATGAGCGCTCTCCTCGGTGGCCTTGCCAACAAGTTGAGCACGGGAGATGCTGTCCAATTCGAACGTTGTCGGGATGGGGCCATCACCAGTGATGCTCTGGGAGTAGATGTACCAGCCCTTACCAATTGCCGCCTTGAACCCTAGTTCATAAAGGCCCTCGCTCTTCTTCGTGACACTGAGGCTCCAGTTAACCGGCTCCGAGGACATGGCCCCACCGGGTGATCCAGCAACGGCCGGGAAAGGCAGCGGACCGAACTCACCCTTTCCGTCGGTCAGCGAGATGCGGAAGTACAACGGGTAAGGGAAGTCACACTTGGTATCGTCACAGGTCTGGTAATCCAAGCGGCCGGTGATGAGCGCCTTGGGGTCGGTGACGGAGACCCGTTGCGTGAAGAGCGCATGTTCCTTGAACTTCTTCACGTTCATATCGAACATGGGATCCATGCCTTCCAGCACATGCTCGCTGGTTTCCGCTACTCCTCCGACCAAGGCAACGTGTGGAAGAGTGTCCAACGCGATCACGGTGGGCATCGGGCCCAAGTCGCCGAAGCTCTTGACCGAATAAACATACCAGCCCTTGGCGATATCAGCCCTGAAGACCAAGTCCCAAACCGGCCCCTCCACTTGCTTCATGGAGATGGACCACTTCACCGGATCCGAAACCGGAGGCACGGTCCCAGGGAGCTGTGCTTGCACCGCCATCGACAGGACCAAGGGCAGCATCGCTGCGAACCACTTCTTCATCATGACATCAGGTGGCCGGAACGGTTATTCTGAACGGAACCGTCACTGGAGGCAAACAGGTCTTTTCGTTGCACACCATGTACTCCAATTCGCCCGCCACAACGAACGGGGCATCACCCGATGGCTTGATCTCGAGCACGAAACGCGGTTGTCCGCTATGGTACCGAACCATCATCGCGAAATTAGGATCGTACTCCTCAACCGGGTCGGGTTCATGGAGTTCACCTACGATCGAAAAGGAGGAGGACGGCGCAAAGCGGAAGACCGTGGGTAAAGGACCATCCGCGCTCGGAAGCGTAGTGGCATACATGTGCCACCCGTCCTCCAACTGGGCGCTAAGTTCAACCACTACTACCCCATCCTTCTGTGCATGCGCTCCAAAACTCCACACCACCGGGGCGGCTGGGTGGGCGGGAGCGAGCAAACCGAGGAACGAGAGGGTGAAAAGCATGATGCCGTAGGGTCGCAAAACTAACCAGGACCTTACTGCGGAACCTGTCCGTTACCGTGATCATTGCGATCCTGCCTCGGAACGCTACGGGATCTCGATGCCCAGCACCCGTGAAATGGGAATGCTCATGCCGTATTTGAGCACGATGTTCTCCGAATCGAAGGCCCAGATCGTGGTCTCCACGGCCTTGGTCCCTTCATCGTCCTGGAAGTGGATCCTGCACTTGCCATGCTCCGCATTGCCCAGCCGGGTGGCCCATTGCAGCTTGCCCATGATCTCCATATGCTGCTCGGCTGTTATTGGAACAGGCTGGCTCGGAAAACGCAACGAAGGGATGCGTTCCTTGGGGATGATGTTGGGGGTGGGCATGGGAAGCCTGCTTAGGACACCCTGAAGGTATGTCGGTTGCGGACCCCTTGGGCAACCCGTTAAATTTTCCTTACGAGGGTGCGCCCCCCCCCCTATCGTGTGGAGCAGCACAGGACCCGTTGGCTTTGGGCCGTGGCTTGGAACCCTTCGCCGACGCGATGACCGCACAACCATGCGATCCTACCTCCACTGACCAGCACCAGGGCGTCCTGCTTACGGTCCGCGGGCACCTTGGCATCGGTAAGCACATCGCTGATGAGCTTGCTTCCACCCAACCCAACGGGACGCATGCGATCACCCTCTTTCCATGTGCGCAGTTCGACGGGAAACCGAAGCACGTCCGCATCGAGCCAGACCGTTTCATTCCAATGTCCCCGAGCGATCTCGGCAACAGAACATGGCGTAATGCTCAACGGTGCGGATGCAGGGACCGCATCGGGAGTTGGGATCGTCCAGTGTTCGGGGCTTCGAGCCGCATCGCGCACGACGAGCGCCTCCCGATCCAGCACCAACTCCTGTTCTCCCAATGGAAAAATGGCACCCACCGCGCGGTCGTGAACTGCACGAAGGATCGCATCCAGTTGGTCCGGATGTGGGGTCCATCGGTCAAGAGCGGTTCTGAGAACAAGGTGCGGTGATCCGGTGCGACCTAAGCAGATCGATCGGGATCCTCGGCAGTCCACCAACCCGGTCCACTCCAGCGAGGATGGTCTCGGCGTGCGCAACCGCGGCAATGGACATCTCCCCCATCAGTTCAACATCCCTGGCCAAGATGCGCCGCACACCCGGTCGCAGCTCCTCCAAGAGCGGGAGCAGTTCGTGGCGAACGCGATTGCGCAAGTACTTCGGATCGTCGTTCGTGGTGTCTTCCCGAAAGGCCACTGCATGTTCCTTCGCATAGACCAGTATCGCTTCCCGGTCCACGTCCAACAAGGGTCGGATGAACGAACCTGTGATCGGGGGAATACCCATCCAACCGTGCGCCCCCATCCCGCGCAGGTGGTTCAGGAAGTAGGTCTCGATCACGTCATCGCGATGATGCGCCATGGCCAATTGCGTCGGGCCATCTTGGGTGCATTGCGTGAAGACCTCATACCGCAACTCCCGCGCTGCCATTTGAACACTACCGCCGGCGAGGACCTTGCGCGCCATCACATCGACGGGAACGCAGTTGAAGGGTATCCGATGTGTGCTGCAATAAGCTGCCACGAGTTCCCGGTCACCATCGCTCTCCGCCCCACGCAGCCTGTGGTCCACATGCACCACATGGCAAGGATGCTGCATTGAACGAAGCACATGCAGCAGCACCATGCTGTCCACACCGCCGCTCACTGCGACCCAAAGCGGCGCGCCTGTGGGAGCCATTCCATGACGGCGCATGGTGCGTTGCACTTGCTCGATCATGGCGCGAGCGCATCGATCACCGAACGGGCCTTCACCTCGCACTCGATCCATTCCTTCTCCGGGTCGCACTGGGAAGTGAGCGCACTGCCGGTTGAGAGGGAAAGGTTGCCTGTTGTCGCATCAAAGAGCACGGTGCGGATCACCACGTTGAGGTCGGCGGTGCCATCCGGCGCGAAGAAACCGATCGTGCCGCTATAGAGACCTCGTCGCTGATCCTCCATGGTATCGATCAGCTGCATGGCGCTGCGCTTCGGGGCACCCGTCATGCTCGCCATCGGAAAGCAAGCACGAACCACATCGTATGGCGAACGGTCCTTCCGCACTTCCGCAGTGATGGTACTGACCAGTTGATGCACACGCGGATAGCTCCGCACGGCGCATAGCTCCGCCACCTTCACACTGTCGGCCAAAGCGATCCGTGAAAGGTCGTTGCGCATCACATCCACGGCCATGATGTTCTCACTTCGCTCCTTCTCGTCATTGACCAGTTCGAGACCAAGAAGATCGTCCTCCAACGGATCCAAGCTCCGCGGTCGCGTCCCCTTCATTGGTTCTCCCTTTACGCGGCGGCCTTCGAACGAAAGGAAACGCTCCGGACTTGCGCATAGAGCGAAGCGATCGTTCAGGCGATAGAATCCAGCGAACGGGGCATCCGTGGCACCAAGCAAACGCGCGAACGAATCGAACGGGTTGAAGCCGGGATCACTTGCGGTACGCTCGATGCAATAGTTCACCTCGTAGATATCACCACGCTGGATGTGCCGCATCATTTGACCTGCGTGATCCAAATAGCGTTGGTACCGCGTCCGGCACTGCCACGTCAAGCGAGGAGCAGCGACCATCCCAACTGGTGCGTTGAGAAGACGCTTCGCAAAAACCCCAGCCTCTCCTTCATCACCCGGCAGTACATGCAGGAAGCCAAGACCTTCGTTCCATTCCATCACCCACCGGGGAATGAACCAGTGCGCCATGGGGAATCCTCCAGTCCCGTCGTGCGGGCTGCGCAGGCCGTGCAGCTCCTCCTTCAGATCATAGCATGCGTGCCCGAAAGTCCAATCGCGTACGCAGCCCGCAACGTCGAATTCCGGTTCGCTGCTGCTGGAGGTCGCTCCAACACCGAGGACCGCGCGCCGCTGGTCCCCTAACCTTCGGTACAAAAAGACCTCTTCCCCTTGAAGGGCTGTGGGGTTGAAGGAGGGCACCGGTCCCAATTCAATGCACGCTCGCATGGCGGGTTCCAAGGTATCCCAGCGACCGCTAGCACGGTTCTCCGATGAGTGGGATCGCCAGCCCGCTGCTTCGTCCTATCTTTCATGCAACAATCAAGACCCGCACGCCATGCACGGTCTCGGCCTGATCAATTTTTTCACCTGCGCGTTCTTCGCGACCGCGGTGCTCACACCGCATGCTGGCCGCGCGCAAGCCAGACTGGTCCTCAATAACAACGCGTGGTTGCGCATCGACAACGATGCGTGGGTAGTGCTGGAGAACCCTGCGAACACGGCGCTCCAAACAAGCGGCACCGGAGGCAACATCCGCAGCGAAGGGGAGTTCAATCGCATTCGATGGCAGATCCGCAACAGCACCGGGGTCTATACCGTGCCCTTCACCACAGCGAACGGTGTGAAGATGCCCTTCACTTACGAAGTGACCACTGCCGGCAGCAACGACGCTACCGCGTCCATTTGTTTCAGCACCTTCAACTACGGAGCAGTAGGAGCGAACAACTGGGACAACGACACCTACCGACCAAGCGATGTAACACACATGTGGAACTATTGGGTGGGCAGTGCCCTCAATAATTCGGGCAATGTGGTGGACCGCTTCTGGGAAGTGGATCCCGGTGTGGCCGGCTATGCATACACCACCAAACCCAACGTTCGGCTCGGTTTCACCCATGACCCAGGAGCAGTTACCGGTGATATCCGAACTGGGAACACCATCACCGCAGCGACGGTGCTGGGTGCCCAGCGCTTCAATGCACCGGCAGGCTTATGGGGAGATTTCTGGCCCGCTGGTACTTGGGCGGCCGGTGCGGTGAACAGCGTGACCAGCGTGAACGTGAACGCGGCCAACTTCTTCCGCTCTTGGACGCTCTCCGATATCACCCAGCCACTGCCCGTGGAACTTGTTCGCTTCGATGCCAAATGCGACAAGGGCCGTGCAATGCTCTCTTGGACCACGGGTAGTGAGGTGAACAGCGACCGGTTCGAGGTGGAGCGCAGCGCCGATGGATCGTTCTTCGAGGTGATAGGCACCCTTGCGGCCGCAGGCAACAGTCAGTCGCCCATTGACTACTCGTTCGTGGATGAGCGACCGCTTTCCATCAACTATTACAGATTGCGCCAATTGGATGTTGATGGAAGTGAGGCATACAGCGAATTGAGGGCGACGGATTGCAATACTGTCGGTGGTACGTACATCGTGAACGCATGGGACGGTGGCGAAGACCTGCTCGTCCTTGTCCAAGCCACTGGGGATCAAGAACACCTCGTTCGCCTGTTCGACACCGCAGGCAAGGAAGTATGGAACGCGAACAACGTTCCACTCGCGAACGGGCAGAACACCTTGCGCATTCCCCAGTACGAGCTCGCGTTCGGTATCTATACCATCCGCTTCGATGGACCGGAAGGACCGATGACGCGGCGCGTGGCTTTATACTGAGCGCCGCTTGCGAAAGTGCTGCACGAGGACCAGCAAGAGAACGATGGCTGCGATCGGAACCGCGGCCTTACCGATCAGGTCACCATGAGCCACGAAAAAGGTGATCTCCTGGTTCGAATTCACCGTTGCGCGAAAGGCCGTTGGTTCCCACCACGATGTGCCATTGAGTATCACACCTCGCTGATCGACCGTGCAGGAAGTGCCCGTGTTGGCCGATCGCACCACATCACGCCGCGTCTCGATCGCTCGTAAGGAGGAGAACGCCAGGTGTTGCTTGTAGCCGGGTGAATCGTCCCACCATCCATCGTTGGTGATCACAGCGATCAATTGTGCACCGTTGCGCACATGCTCCGCTACGTGTTCACCGAAGACCGACTCGTAACAGATGGCAGGGGCCACAGCCAAACCGCTTGCCCCATCGCGCAGCACACTTCGTTCCTCCTGCTGGCCCAAGGTGCCTGTCGTCCCGCCGAGATCAAGGGCCAGGTCAGTGAGCGGACCGAGCACTTCCTCGAAGGGCATCGTTTCCGGTCCAGCCACCAACTTCGATTTATGGTAGCTGCGCAGCCCCCCTCGCGCAGGCATCCAAAGCGCCGCATTGTAGCTCTCGTACCAATTCCGATCATCGCCCAAGGGGCGGACTACAACGGTCAGCACCTCATCACGCCCGAGCAACTTATCGGATGACATGCCAATGAGCAGTGCAACGCGTGGATGCTCTTGCTGGAAGCGACGCAAGCGCCGCACACTTCGTGACCCCTCCAGGTTGTTCTCCCAGAGTCCGTTCAGCGCCAACTCGCCCGTACGCATGTCCACGGTCGCCCCTTCTTGCAAGGCCGTCTCCGGAAAGACGATCAGGGCTGTCGTGTCCGTGATCTTCGCGTCTGCCAGATCGAGCATCCGCTCAACCTGCTCCATTGCATCCATACCACCGAATTTCTGCGAATAAGGGTCGATGTTGGGTTGTACAACCACCACCTCCACGGCCTTTCCCTGAGCTGTGCCATAGTGCATGAATCGCCAGACCGAGGCGAACCAAGGGGCCATCACCATCAGAAAGCTCGCCCCCAGGGCGATCGCCGCACGTTTTCGTTGCACGGTGAAAGACGTCAGTGCTGCATCGATACAGAAGGTCACCAGCAACACCCATAGCGATCCACCCAGCATACCCGTGCATTCATACCACTGCACCATCTGAGGCCTCGTGCCGAACACATTGCCGATGGAGAACCATGGCCATTGAAGGTCCCAATCGTGGTGAAGGCGCTCGAATGCGAGCCAGCAAACCACGAAAACGAAGGCTGCCACGCGCGGCCCGATCGCGCGATGCGCAAGTCGTTTCACGTACCATGGCAGCGCCATGAGCAAGGTGTTCACCAGCACTGGGGCCGAGACGCTGATGAGTTTGGTCGCGAACGGTTCGCTCACGCACCAGAACCACCATGAGCAGGAGAGGTTCCAGATGAACAGCGCGAGGAGGGCGTACGGCACGAAGGCGCGTCGCCCCTTCGTGCGCTGCTCATGCAAACGCTCCGCGTGCAGTAACGGTAACCAAGCGATGAAAGCGATCCAGGTCAGGTCGCCGATGGCAGGCCATGCCAACGCCCACAAGACACCGCTGAGCGCGGCCCACAACAAGATGCGGGAACGGGTGGCGGGCATTCGTTGCCGACGAATGTACGCGGCGGCCTAGCGCAGCAGGTACATCTTGCCGAAGCCCTTGGTGAAGTACTGCGAGGCGCTCGTTTCGCGCATCTCGATGTCCTCGCCGTTCATCTGGGCGATCACCCGGTACAAGTAAACGCCACGTGCCAGTCGGTCGCCGAATTCATCGGTGCCATCCCAAGCATATTCGGTGATGTTCCGCCCCACACGGATCGGGCCCAGCTCATGCCCCTTGATCTCCCGGATCACCTTCCCTGTGACCGTCATGATCTGGATCTTCATGTAGGTTGGAGGTTCCGTACCGGTTACGGTGAACACGAAGCGCGTGCTGGTGGTGAACGGATTCGGATAGTTGAGCACTTCGGTTATGGTGCTTCGGTTGATCACCTCGAAGTTCACCTTGTAGTCGTTGGAACCGCTCACGTTGCTCGAAAGGTCGCTGGCTTGAACGATCATTCGATACGTACCATCGGCAAGGAACGTAGGGCGATAGTGTATCTGGGCGATGTTGTCGGTGCCTCCGGCAGGAATGAACTGCAGCACTTCGTTGCCTGCTCCATCATGGAACCAGACACGCTCGCCGTTCTCCTGTCCGGGACGAATGAGGAAGATCTTGAAGACGGCCGTGTCGCCGGGTGAACTCAACAGACGGATCGTGTTCTCGTCATCCAGGCTGATGAGTATCTCCGGCTTGGCCGATACGATGTCACCATCGAGGATGTGCATACCGTCGAAGGTGACATCGAGGATCGGATTCTCCAGGTCCTCCTCCACTTCGAAACGCCATTGCGCGATGTTGTTGAAGTGGTATTGCTCCAACTGGTCGTAGACGCCAGTGGTGGTGTCAACAGGATTTGCTTCGATCACCAGTGTGTTCCAACCACCGAAGCCGAGCGTGCTGAACCGCACCGTATCCACCAACCATGCCCCGGCTGGAAGGGGGCTGTTCACTCGATAATGCACCAGCCGACGATTGTTCGAAGCATCCACGATCCATGCCCCTACAAGGAGGTTGTCCATGTCGAACTCGCTGATGTTCTGAACTGCCACCGCTACAGCTGCCTCCTGTCCCTCCCCCCAACCCTCGAGCGCATTGTAGTATGCCAGCGGGGGATGGATGGCGCATTCAGGTACGGGGCTATTGAGCAACTGCCAGCGCTCCAACTGCACCGGTTGTTGATCCACTCCCGCGGTGTCCTTGGTGTACGCTTCGAGTTGCAACAAGGGGTACTGCTGCGCATTGATATACGTCGCTAGGTCGGGTACGGAGTCTTGCGCGCTCGGCAGGTCCAGCAGTACTTGTGGTGTTCCTACACCTTGCAAGAGGCCCTTCACGCGTATGCGGGTGCTATCGCCCACCGCCTCCTTCTCGTCCCAGTAAAGCGCGTCCCACGAAGTGGCAGCTCCGGCGTTCAGCGTGTTGATGGTGCCCTCCTCCTGCGCAGTTGAGATCCATACCGAAAAATTGACATCGTCGTTGATCGCGGTACCGATGGTGTCCTGGAACGATGCAGGATCGCCTTTCTGCACGTAGAAGAGGTACGGTACGCTGTCCTGAAGTGTGCTGAAGTCCGGCACTCCCAGATCTTGCAATTGCGTGGCCAAGGTTGGCGCACTGGCGTTCATTCCATCCTTGTCCAGATAAAGCCAAGTATAGAAGAGCAAGTGGTGACCATCAGGCACATTGGTGTCCAGCATGTTCTGCAAGCCGGCCAGTTCGCTTGGGCTGTTCATCGCAAAGTGGAACACCTTCTCCGGGCGCGTACGACACAGCGTCCCGTTGTTGCCATTGCCGAACTGGTGGTCCTCGTTCTGCCATACCCCTGCATCGTCCTGCCCGTATGTCTCCCAAGGCAGCAGCGTCACCGGGTCGATCACCACCACGAACCACGCTGGTGGTCCACAGCCCCCGTAGTCCTGCGCCTGCAACTCATAGAGCCATTGTGTTCCTGGACCGGCCACGTTACCTATGACCTCGGCCCGCACATTACGCAGGCCGGTGAAGAAATCCCATTCACGCTGCGGCCGGTCGTATGCGAGCCCGGAGTACAGATCGTTCTTGAACTGGAAGTAGTGGGCCTGGCCCCAGCCGCGCTTGTTCGGGATGTACTGGAAGGAACGCTCGTACCAGCTGTAGCCACCGTTGCCCGTACTGTCGATGCTACAGCGCCAATAGAACACCGTGCTATCCTGCACGCCATTGAGGTTGTAGATGGACTGAGGTTGCCAAGTGATCACACCGCCGGGTGCAACGATCGTGGTGGCCTCCAGCAAGGGACTGTTGAACAGGTCCGTGGTATCGATCTGGAAGAGGTAGGTGCGCGGCGGTGCGAGCGGGTCTCCGGTACTCGCCTTCAACTCCGTCACAGGATCAGGCACGATGGCGAAGTCGTACGGGTATACCGGTACCAAGTCGCCGCTGGTGATGAAAAGAGTGGTGGTGGTAACGTTGTTGCCCTCGTTGTCCTCTTCATCCACCAGGTCCGGCTCAAGGTCCACCCGCACTTGGAGTTGGTTCAGACCAGCACCGCCGGTGAAACCTTGCGAGGGTACCCGGAACTCCACCGTATCCCGCAGATAAACGTTGCTGATCGTTTCGAAATAGCTGATCGCGTTCGGCCCCAAACCGGGATTGGTGCGCTTCAGTTCCACGTTGAACGTCCGGTTCACCGCACGTCCTTGGTTCTCGACCACGACCTTGACGGTGAAGGTGTCCACATCGGCGGTCACGGTGGCTGGCTCGAAGAAGACCTCGGCGGCATCCACCGTGTAATCCGGCTTCGTGTGCATGTTCAGCGTGAGCGTGGGATCCCCTTGCAACGCACAGGTTTGGGCGTTCCACATGCTCGCAAGCGTGGGATAATTCAACTGGGATTGAAGACCGGCGTGCTTCATATGCTCGCCGATGCTTCCACCATAGTTCAACTGGCAGAAGCTCTTGTAGTACTCGTTCGTGTAATTGAAGAGGTAGGGTACGATACCCTGCTCCGTGGCGGCCATGAACGCAATGGGGCCAACATCAGGCTGCAACACCCAGTTCTCGCTCGTGCTGGACGGACCGTTCAAATGAAAATCCCCGATGTAACAGGAGTTTCCGATCACCATCGGGTGCTTGCCTTGCCAATCGTAGTTCTCCGGCTCATCGATGGTGATGTCGAAGTTGGCCGCGTACGCATGTGCGAAGAAGGTCATCAGGGTCACGCCTTGGTCCGGGTCCTCGATGTAGTAGCGCACCGAATCCGCAGAAGCCTGTGCGATCGCATCGGAACTGTTCCGACGGAAGAGGATCGGGTTGCCGCCGAAGCTCGTGTCCGCCGCGACCGCTGCGTAGATGTTCAGCAACTGGGATAGCTGGTCCTGCTGTCCTTGTTGGAACCCCCCGGCAAAATGCAGGATGTTCTTCTGCCAGAGCGCGATGGGCTGCTGCTCCATCGCACGCACTTTGCTCAAGTACCCGTGGACCTGATCATCGGTGTAGGCACTGATGCGGCCCACCGGAATATCCATTCGTCTTCCATCGAAGTTGAGGCCGGTGGTGAAGCACTGATCGCTGCTCGGGTATCCGTAGGTCGGGACCAGATTGTTGGCGTAGGCGTCCCCACTGTTGGGTCGAACGCTCGGCAAACCGTTTATGCCGAAAGCAGGCCAGGTGTTCACCGATTTGCCAATGAGGAAAAGCGCCCGCGGATCGGTGCTCCATGTATCGAGCAGGAACTTGCAGAACATTCGGATCGCCCCCGCGTGCTTCGGCACACCACCGCCGAACTGGTCGTAGAGTTCATCCACATCGGTGAGAAGAACGTTGTAGCGCACCTCGCTCTCGTTCTGGCGGTAGTTGGCGTAAGCCTGCGCTCCGCTCATGAGGGAACTGTGCGCAACGATCAACATGGCGGAATCCACGTTCAACGCTCCATAGTCGGTGAAGAAGCCGGTCCCGTTCACCGGTCGCAATGCGGTGATGGGAACAACACCCTCTTGCGAAAACAGGTAGGTCTGTGTACCCGAGGTGCCGGGTGCCTGCGGGAACAGCGCGGGCCACGATGCACCATTGAACGTTGGAGTGATCCTTCGCACCGTGTCTCCCCACGCATAGATGACGGGGGTTCCGGTGAAGGCGCTCACATCAAGGCGCACAAGCGGGTCGGATGCATCGTAGGGAGCGCTCGCCAACAAGGGATCCCCATTGCCAATGGCCAGCGAACGGGCATAACGAACGCCCAAGCTCGACGGTGCCTGCCAATCGAGGTAGTTCGGGTTCCCGATCAGGCCAAGCGGCGTGTACAGATCATGTGGCACATTGTAGCGCACTGTCACGGACGGCCCGACCATGGAAGCCGGCATATCGAAGGTCTTCCGCACCACCCGTGAACCATTGAAGACACTATCGAGCGCGACGTTGGAGAACCCGGGACCATAGAGGAAACGCAGGTGATGGTCCATTTGGTTGGTCCCTCCGTCGTTGTTCAGCGCCGCACATACGGCGGTCACACGCGCATCTGGCGCATCCGCCAGGGTGTACGCCCCGGGTGTCAACACACTCGCGTCCTGCACATCCACCACGGCAGACCCATTATTGAACAAGGGAGGGCCACCGAACCCCTCGCTCTCGATCATCATCGCATTGGTGGCCGTGATGCCCTGCCCACCGAGTCCGGTATCGATATACCCTATCCAATAGAAATCGCTGTAGGTCCGCACCGCTTCCGTCCATACCCACGGACGTGGAAGATGGGCGTTGATGTTCGAGTTCGAATAAGGAACAATGTGCTGCACCGGCGCCTGTTCGTCCCAAGTGAGATAGTATCGCAGCGTGTCGTTGTAGAGACTGTAGTACGGATTCGGGTTCGCCAACGGATAAGGGTAAAGGCGGGAGTCCACGGTTCCATCGGCCTTCTCCGCACGGAACTCGATGAAGTCCCCGGGGTTGAATTCTCCGTCCGCCTCGCCCTCCACGTAAATGGGTACCTGCTGCTCCTTGCCGAAGAGCATGAGGTGACGCGGATCCACTTGCGATACCGGAAACCCGCTGTTGGCAAGCGCTGTGAGGTCGATCCGATAAGTGCCGTTCGCGTATACCTCGAACTTCCAATAGCGCCGCTCATGATCCACCCACTCGTTGCCATATTGCGCCACGGAGGTGGCAGCGATCAACAAGAGGACGACCAGCGGTAGAAGTCGCTTCATGAAGCTGGTTTCTTGTACAGGTCGAACTTGAGCGAGAAGATGTTCGAGTAGAGCGCCACGCTGTTGTCACCAATGTCCGTGAGCGCATAATCCAGCGAAACGCTCTTGATCTTCAGGCCGATGCCGATGTTGGGCTGCACGGTCAATTGTTGCTGGTCGCTGATGTCCGTAACGTACTGGATATTGCTCATGCCCATGCGCACGAAGACGACACCTGCGTAGCCGAGTTCCACGCCAACGCGTGGATCGGTGCTCACTGTGCTGGTCTTGATCAAGGTGTTGCGCTTGCCATCGAAAGTGTTCTCCAAATCCACCGCCGCCACCAAACCGAACTTGGGACCGAACTTGAACTGTCGCGCCACACCGAGCATCAAACGCGGGAGTGTCACTTCCACGCTGTTCTCAGGTATGTCGTTGCCGGTTTGTGCGAACACGTCGATGGTACGTTGGTCGAGCGTGTAGCTCCATGCGTTGAAGGTGCCGGTAACGTCCCGTACCACAGCACCAAGACGCCACTCGTTGATATCGTACTTGGCACCGGCATCGATCCCGAAACCCCACGCCTTGCCGAATTCGCCCACACGCCGGTAGATCACCTTGGCGCTGCCACCGATACGCAAACCGGGTACGCGCATCTTGCGTGCATAGCTGATGATGAAGGCCTGGTCAGCACTGCTGAAAGTGGTGATGCGGTCGTAGTCGATGTTTCCCGATGGATCGATCAGGTCGATGGTGTTCGGGATGTTGTCGATGCCGAAGCGTACGAAGGTGAAGCCGATGGTGCTCACCGAATCGATCGGCTTGGCAAGGCCCACGTAATCGTACTTGGCGATGCCTGCGAAATATTCGCTGTGCATCACCCCTACTTGCAGATCACCCTTCACACCCATGAGACCGGCCGGGTTCCAATAGCCGCTGGTCACATCGGTGACAACCGCCGTGTAGGCACTGCCCATGCCCAAGGCACGTGCTCCCACGCCAACGGCCAGGAATTCGTTGCTGTACTTGGGCGCGTCCTGCGCCACGAGGCTCCCAGCAACGACCGACCCTATCACAACCAGCAGATTGTGCATTCCCTTCACGCTCACGGTCTTCATTCAGTATGGTGTTGACGCAGCTTCCAACGAGGGGTGGCCCCGATCATTGCCCCGAAATTATCCAACTTCGGCCCCGTTCGATGCCGCGACTGCCAAGGATACCCGACATTCTCACCACCGCGAACCTATCCTGTGGTGTCGCATCCATCCTATTGGCCTCCCAAGGACAGCTAACACTGGCGTGTTGGCTGGTGTTCGCAGGGGCCTTCTTCGATGTGCTGGATGGGTTGGCGGCGAGGGCGCTGGGGGGAGGAACACCCTTGGGGGCGCAACTGGATAGCCTTGCGGACATGGTGACTTTCGGGGTGGCGCCGGCGTTCATTGCGACCATCAGCCCATTGGAGGCCCTTCAGTTGGCTACGAGCTTCCACCGCGACTTCATCCCATCGACCTTCCCATCGCCGCACGGTGAATTGTTCGGAAAGCCGCTTTGGGCCTCGATCGCCTGCGCGCTTGTGATCGTCATCGCTTCGGCTTGGCGCTTGGCGAAGTTCAACATCGACACGAGGCAAAGCACTGGTTTCCTCGGCTTGGCCACGCCGGCTAACGCGTTGTTCTGGGCGTCCATGGGATGCATTCCTTGGGGCATCGGCGTCCTCTACGGTCCGGGAGCGAACGAACTTCAGAACCGTTTCGGGATGCTCATGGAGGACCCGGTCCAGAAACTGATCATCGCTGTGGTACTCGGCATCCTCATGCTTAGCGAACTCCCCCTACCCTCCCTCAAGTTCAAGCACATGAAGTGGGAGGGCAACGAGGTGATCTATCTACTCCTGAGCATCGGCTTGGTGCTCATGCTGCTCTATGGCATCCTCGCTGTTCCGCTGATCCTACTTTTGTACCTGCTCAGCCCACTTTGGGGCAAGCTGTTTCCAAAACCAACGAAGAATTAGCCGCAAAGGCCCAGTGACGCAAAGCCGACCCGCCCCCCAACTCACGACCATGAAGAACTACCGCGCTTCCATCGATGTGATGCCCCACGACAACCTGCTGGACCCACAAGGCAAGGCGGTGACCGGTGCCATGGGCAACCTGGGCCTGCCCGAGATCAGCGGCGTGCGCATCGGCAAGCACATCACCCTGCAAGTGGAGGCCGCCGACAAGAAGGCCGCCGAAGCCAAGGTGGACGAGGCCTGCAAGAAATTGCTCGCCAACCAGATCATGGAGAAGTACGCCTTTTCCGTGGAAGAGGCCTGAGCCGGTCTATTCGATCTTCGCCCGGCGCAACTCGAAGTTCCTTCCGAGGTATTTCTCGCGCACCTCTGCATCACCGGCGAGTTCTTCGGCAGTTCCCTGCTTGAGGATGCGGCCTTCGTAAAGAAGGTAAGCACGATCGGTGATGCTCAGCGTTTCCTGCACATTGTGATCGGTGATGAGCACACCGATGTTCCGCTTCTTCAGCTGGCTCACGATGGCCTGGATATCCTCCACCGCAATGGGGTCCACACCGGCGAAGGGCTCATCGAGCAGGATGAAACGTGGCTCCGTCGCAAGCGCACGTGCGATCTCCGTGCGGCGACGTTCCCCGCCACTGAGCACATCGCCCATGTTCTTGCGCACATGCTGCAAATGGAATTCGTTCAGCAATGTTTCCAACTTCGTCGCTTGCTCCACCTTGCTCTTGTCGGTCATCTCCAGGATCGCGCGGATGTTGTCCTCCACACTGAGCTTGCGGAAGACGCTCGCTTCTTGTGGCAGGTATCCGATCCCCAGCTTGGCGCGCTTGTACATCGCCATGTCCGTGATGTCGGTGTCGTCCAGCAGCACGCGGCCTTCGTTCGGTTTGATGAGACCGACGATGGTGTAGAACGTCGTGGTCTTTCCAGCGCCGTTCGGGCCAAGCAAGCCCACGATCTCGCCCTGCTGCACTTGCACGCTCACACCGCCAACAACGGTGCGGCGCTTGTACCGCTTGATGATGTTCTCCGTGCGCAACATGCTAGAAGTTGATCACGATCTTGGCCCGCAACGCGAACGGGGAGGTTCCTGGATGGTCGTTATAGCGCAGGCGCCAGATGATATCCGCGCGCAGGACCTTGAAAATGTTCTCGATGCCGGCGCTGGCCTCCATGAAGGGTCCGTTGTACAAGCCGTACATGTTCTGGAGCAACAGCAGTTCCTCGTAGTGCTTGGATTCGAGGTCACCAGCCACCGCCTTGAAACAGGCCACCTCACGCCACTTCAAGCGGCGAAGCAGGGGGACGCGATTGAAGAAGAGCCCCTCGAAATGATGCTCGGCGAAGAGCTGGATGTACCGATCGCTGATGAACTCGAAGAAACGCATGGTGTTGAACGATACATCATCAAGGTAGAGCGTTTCATTGCCACTATGCACCGTGAGCAAGGGATAAGGCAGCGTGCCCCATGTCTTGCCACCCTCCAAGGTGGTACGTGTCCATCCGGCGGCACCTAGTTGGAACCGCTTGTAGATGCGGCCGACGACCTTGGTGTACTCGTAGTCGCTGTCGAACAGACCCGGTGCGCCGTAGGCCACATGCAACTCCAGTGTCGGGTACTTGTTGAATCCAACGCTGAGGCGATCGAACTCACCGCTCACGAACTTCTCATGGTAAAGGAAGCGTGTGTTGAGGGAGACCTCGGCCGTGCGGATGGTATTCACGTTGCGCAGCGTGAGGTCCTCATCCAACTTCTCGTACCGCAAGGTTCCCAGCGGTTGCAGCGTTCGATACCGGAACATCACTTCGTTGGTGAACCCGGTGAACCACTCCCGCTCCAAGCTGGCCTTCCACTGCTCCACATCAGTGAGCTTGTTGTTGGGGTTCACACGGAACACACTCCCCAGGATGTTGTCATTGCGGAACGCGTTCACGCTCTGGCCGAGCTGTTCGATATCGTGCTTGTAGCCGAGCCGGTACAATAGCCGTGGTTGCTTGCTGATGAAGCCGCGTGTGGCGATCCCGAACTTGAAACGTTCGTCCAAGGTGCCGTACGCGGTATAACCTTCGAACTCCACCCATTTGCTGAACTGGTTGCTCGTGCGCCCGCCCACACGGAACCGAGCGCCTTCCACCGCATTGAAGCTGAAGACGGTGAAATACGGTCCGTATTCGATGTCGCCACGCTCGTAGTACCCGCTCACAATGGTGCTCACGATATCAACGTACGTGCGGAAGCGCGGGATCGACTTCATCGTGTCCACCATGTGGTAGATGGTGTTCTCCTTGGCGGTGAGCGGCACATGGCGATGGGTGTCCCAATAGTCGGCACCCAAGCTGAGCGGATCGATGGCCATCACCACTTGGTCCGCACCCTCGTAGAACTCAGGTTCCTTCGGCTGGTTGATGACGAAATCCCGGTAGGTGGCGGTGCGCCTTCCATAGAAGCCCTGCACGGCGTTCTTGTTCTTCTTGCCGGTGTCCTTGATGATATTGAGGTCCACCACCAGGTGGTCCCTGGTGAGCATCCACACTTCGTTCTCCACCTGCTCGTACTCCTGATCGACCGAAAAACCCTGCACGAAGTTCAGGTTGGCGCCTTCGGCGATACCCGCCTGCACGTGCTTCACGGCGTACGTGGTGTCGTTTATCCATAGCGTGCCCTGGAAGGCGAGTTCCTGCACCCGTTTGGGCTTGAACTCGATCTTGTAGCACCAGTACTTGTCCACCCACAAGCTGTCCGTGAGGTAGTAGTCGTAGAACCCACGACCGCCATCAGCAATGGGGCTGATGAAGTTCTTCCCGAAGATGACCAGGAAGTTCTCATAGATGTTCACGTTCTGGTACATGTCACCCATGAACTGGCCCACGCTCTCGTTCTCGATCCCGCTCACCTTGGTACCCCGGATGTGCTCCCGCTGTGTCTTGGGTTGCTGGCGGTAGTAAACATCACTGATGCTCTCCGTCATGAAGATGGGCAGCGCGGGCTTGGCATCGGTGCTGTCGATGTTCTCGAAGATGAAGGCAAAGGGTTTGAACAGCTTCTTCTGGGTGAATTCCTCGGTGATATTGTTGAGGTCGAACTCGATCTTGTTGTAAGCCTCGTATTGGTAGGCGCTCAGTTTTTCGCGGTTGTTCGCCGGTTTGTGTTGCACTACACGACGCAGGATGGCCCAGGCGGGATTCTCGCCCGTGGGGCGCACGACCAGTTCCATCAGCTCGGCACTGCTCGCCGCCATCTGCACATCGATCACCTGCACCTTGTCCTTCTTGACCACCACCTTACGGTTGGCGTAGCCGACGAAGGAGAAGAGGAGCGTGTCCGTGGCGTAGTAGGTGTCCAAGGCATAGCGCCCATCGAAGTCGGTGACCGTGCCGATGCGGCTGTCGATGAAACCGATGTTCACAAAGGGCAGCGGCTCCCCGGTCTTCGCATCGGTGACCACGCCGCTGACCTTGGTGCTTTGGGCATGCGCGCAACACGCCACGACCACCGCCAGCATTGCGAGCGACGACCTTCTGGCCCTATGGAAGATGGAGCGCATCATGCCTTGCCGCTCGCTGGTGCTGCCACTACACCGCGCGCCTGCAGCATGCGCTTTTGGGCACGCGCGCTAAGCAGGATGCTTCCTTCGTACAACAGGATGAGCGGTGCTGCAACGATCAACTGGCTGATGACATCCGGCGGGGTCAGTATCGCTGCGATCACCAGGATCCCCACGTAAGAGTGCTTCCGATGCGTTCGAAGAACACCTGGGCCGAGGATGCCGATGCGTGTGAGGATGAGCACGATCAATGGCATTTCGAAGATCAGGCCGGTCCACATCGTCACTTGGGTGATGATGCCGATGAAGCTCTCCAACGCGAAGTTGTTAGCGACGCTCGGGCTCACTTGGTAGGTGCCGAAGAATTGGACCGTGAGCGGCGCGAGCAGGTAAAAACCGAACAGGACCCCGGTGAGGAAGAGCAGGGATCCGGAAAGGACGAAACCCCGGACGGCCTTGCGCTCCTTCTCACGCAGGCCGGGGCCGATGAAGCGCCAGATCTCCCAAAGAATATACGGGAAGGCCAGGATGAAGCCTGCAACGAAGGCTACGCTCATGTGGGTCATGAACTGGCCGCTCACAGGCAGGTTCTGCAACGTGAAGCCCAACTCGGTAATGCACAGATCAGGCATTCCTATCCACTCGCCCAGCTTGCAGAACCATCGGTACGTGATGAACTGGGGATCCCTGGCAGCGAGGACGACATCCTCGAACAGGATTGTCTTGTAGATGAAGGCCAGAACGAAACCCACGGTAACGGCCAAAGCCGATCGCACCAAGGTCCACCGGAGTTCCTCCAAATGTTCCAGGAAGGTCATTTCACCGCCTGCGCGCGCCAAGGGAATGGGATCGTCGCCTGCCAGGTTAGGAGGGACGGCCAAAGATAGCCGGAGCACTTCGCGCGAACTGTTGTTGATGGACCAGTTTTCAACGTCCATGGCCCTTTCGCTCAACATTAACGAAGGTTGGGAGCAACCGTATTTGTGGTCGCGTCGATCACCTTACATTTAAGCGTTCAACGGACCAAGCTCCGGTCCAATACCAGCAATGATCAAAGTAGACCTCACTCCTCGGGAAGCACTCGAGCAATTCTTCGGTTTCAAGCAGTTCAAGGGCGAACAGGAAGACGTCGTTCAAAGTGTCCTTGACGGGCAGAACACCTTCGTGATCATGCCCACTGGCGGGGCAAGAGCCTTTGCTATCAATTGCCGGCCCTCATGATGGAGGGCACCGCCATCGTGGTGAGCCCCCTCATCGCATTGATGAAGAACCAGGTGGACGCCATGCGCGGCTTCAGCGATGACGACGGCGTGGCGCACTTCCTCAACAGTTCCCTTACGCGGAACGAGACGCTCCAGGTCCGCAAGGACATCACCGAGGGTCGCACCAAGATCCTTTATGTGGCACCCGAGAGCCTTACCAAGAAGGAGAACGTGGAGTTCTTTCGGGACATCCGCATCAGCTTCTTCGCCATCGATGAAGCGCACTGCATCAGTGAGTGGGGCCATGACTTCCGCCCGGAATACCGGCGGCTGCGCACCATTTTCGACGAGATCAAAGGCGTTCCCGTGATCGCGCTCACCGCCACGGCAACCGAGAAGGTACAGGAGGATATCCTGAAGAACTTGGACATCCCCGGCGCGGTGGTGTACAAGGCCAGCTTCAACCGCCCCAACCTCAACTACGAGATCCGGCCCAAGAAGGACGTACAACGCGAGATCATCCGTTTTATCAAGCAGCACAACGGCAAGAGCGGGATCATCTATTGCCTGAGCCGTAAAAAGGTGGAAGAAACCGCGCAGATGCTCAATGTGAACGGCATCAAGGCGCTACCCTACCACGCCGGTATGGACGCCGGGCAGCGCGCCGATCACCAGGACCGCTTCCTCATGGAGGACGTGGATGTGATCGTTGCCACCATCGCCTTCGGCATGGGGATCGACAAGCCCGATGTGCGCTTCGTGATCCACCATGATATCCCCAAGAGCCTCGAGAGCTACTACCAAGAGACCGGTCGTGGCGGTCGAGATGGTGGTGAGGGCTTGTGCGTGGCTTTCTACAGTTACAAGGACATCGAAAAGCTGGAGAAATTCCTGCAAGGCAAACCCGTCGCGGAGCAGGAGATCGGCCGCCAGTTGCTGGCCGATACCGTGAGCTTCGCCGAGACGAGCATGTGCCGCCGCCGGTTCCTGTTGCACTACTTCGGCGAACATTTCGATCAGGAGAACTGCGGGTCGTGCGACAACTGCAACACGCCACGCGAGCAGTTCGAGGCGAAGGAAGACCTGGCCATGGTGCTGCGCGCCGTGAAAGAGAGCAAGGAGCGGCACCGGGCGAAGTTCATCTGCGACCTCCTCACCGGTACGGAGACCAGCGAGATAAAGAACTACAAAGGCGACAAGCTGAAGATCTACGGTGAAGGGAACGAGAACGATAACCACTACTGGATGGCGATCGTGCGCCAAGCCGTGGTGGGCGGCTTCCTGCACAAGGACATCGAGACCTACGGCAACCTGAGCCTTACAGAAGCTGGTAAGAAGTTCCTCGCGAAACCCGTTTCGATCAAGTTCGTGAAGGAGCGCGACTACAGCGACTACGAAGGAGGCCAGGAGGATGAGCCGATCGCACGCGCGGGCGCTGCGGCCGATGATCGCTTGATGAAGATCCTCAAGGACCTGCGGCTGCAAGTAGCGAAGAAGCAGAACCTGCCCCCATACGTGATCTTCCAGGACCCGTCCTTGGAAGAGATGACGATCCGCTATCCGATCACCATCGAGGAGATGACGCAGATCAGTGGTGTGGGACCCGGCAAGGCACAGAAGTTCGGCAAGCCCTTCGTGGATGCCATTGCTGCCTACGTGGATGAGAACGACATCGAACGTGCGGAGGAAGTGGTCGTGCGCAACGTGGTGAACAAGAGCGGCAACAAGGTGCACATCATCCAGAACATCGATAAGCGCCTGCCGCTGGAATCCATTGCGCGCAGCAAGAACCTCACCATGCCCGATCTGCTCACCGAGTTGGAGAGCATCGTGATGAGCGGGACCAAGCTCGACATCAATTACCACCTCAACGGCATGCTCGAAGCCGACGTGCAGGAGGAGATCATGGACTACTTCCGGAGCGCGGAGACGGATGACATCGAGACCGCCCGCCAGGAGTTCGACAGCGATTTCTCCGAGATCGAACTGCGGATGATGCGCCTGAAGTTCATGAGCGAGGTGGCCAACTAGGCACGGCAGCATTCCGGGGAATGAACCTGATCGGTGACGTTGCCATTGTTGTCATCTTTTGGGCACTGTTCGTCGCATGGCTGGCATATCGGTGGTTGGTGAAGAACGACATCCATGAGCATAAGCACGAGATCAGCACGGCCGGCTTCTTTCTGGGCGTGATGTCATTGGTCTACTGGCTGGTGCTTACTTGATCCCTGCACATGGGCCCCGATGAACTTCGCCTTGTCGCACGGCACGTCACACGCCTGCTCGTCAAACGTCGCTTTGATGAGCTTGAAGAAGCCAGCAACGGTGTGCGATTGAGCGCTTCGGAAATGGAAGAAGCTGTTGAGGATGCGGGAAGACCGCTCGTCATGCCTCCGGAGCCGAGCTGGAACACCATCAATGCGACCGCGATCAGGAACTGGCCGGGCGCTTACTCGGTCAAGATCGATCTATGGACATCGATCGGCCGTTCGGACCTGTTCGTGGAACTCACCGTACATACCAAGAACGGGAAGCCGGTGATCGAGGTGGACGATATCGGTGTTCGCTAGCGCGGCATTGATCAGGCCAACTCACAGGCGGCCCCCCAAGCCATCATCCCCGCTCCTATCGCCAGGGCATCTTCGTCGATGTCGAACTCTGCGCGATGAAGGCCGGCTGTAGTTCCCGGCTTCGAGGGGTTCCCGGTACCTAGTCGGTAGAAGCAACCGGGCATAACATGCGTGTAATACGCGAAATCCTCGGCTCCCATGCGGATGTCCATGTCCACCACGTTCTCTGCGCCGACAAGACCCACTGCCACGGCACGCAAGCGCGCGGTGAGTTCTGGATCGTTCTTCACGACAGGGGATCCCTTAACGAGCTGGAAGTCCACATCCCCACCCATTGCCTGTGCGATCTCCTTGCTCTTGCGCGGCAGCAGCTCGTGCAGCGAGTTGCGCAAGTCTTCATTGAAAGTGCGCAAGGTCCCATCGATCGTCACCACATCCGGGACGATGTTCGTTGCGCCGTTGGCGATGACCTTGCCGAAGCTCAACACCATTGGTTCGGTCTCCGGCTTGATACGTGCAGCCTCATCGTAAAGCGCAGGCAACAGGCGAGCCATGATGAGGATCGGATCCACATGGGCATGCCGCGATGCGGCGTGTCCACCCTTCCCCTTCACCGTGATGTAGAGTTCATCAGCCGCCGCCATGAACGCGCCACTTCGGAAGCCCAGTTTGCCAACCGGTAGTTCGGGTGTCACATGTTGACCTGCTATGCCCGAGGGCTTGGGGTCGTTGAGCACACCTTCCTTCACCATGAGCGAAGCACCGCCGGGTTCCTTCTCTTCACCGGGCTGGAAGACGAGCATGACGTTCCCAGCCCACTGTTCGCGCAAGCGGTGGAGCGCGATGCCCGCACCAAGCACCATCGCCGTATGGGCATCGTGCCCGCAGGCGTGCATCACGCCGGGATTGGTGGAGCAGTAGTCCGGTTTGCCGATCTCGGTGATCGGCAGCGCATCCATGTCCCCACGCAAAGCGAAGCAGCGATCGGAGGAGGACGCTTCTCCGCGCACCAACGCGATCAGGCCTGTGCCCTTCGCTTCCGGTGTGAGCCGTGCCACGTTCTCCCGCACTTCGATCCCTTCCTTCTTTAGCACCTCGGCGACGAACGCCACCGTATTGTGCTCCCGGAAGGACAATTCAGGGTTCCGGTGCAGGTGGCGCCGCCAGCGGATCATGTCCGCATGCAGTGCGGCGACCTGTTCCTTCAACGTGACCAGACTTAGTGAAGGCGAAGCCGTTCGTTCACTTGCCGAGGATGAGCTTGATCGCAACGAAGAGCATGACCACGCCGAAAACGCGCTTCACCGTATCCGCAGGCAGCGAAAGTGCACCCTTGCTCCCGAAATAACCGCCAGCAACAAAGGCCACGGCAATGACCCCGACCACCCTCCAATCGATCATGCCCCCCTTATGGTAATTACGAACGGCGAGGAAGACCACGGGCAGCATGAGCACCGCAAGGCTGGTTCCCTGCGCCTGATGCTGCGAGTAGTGCAGCAGCCATATCAGCGCAGGCACCATGATGATCCCGCCTCCCACACCCACAAAGCCGCTCAGTATTCCTGCCAGCAGCCCAACGATCACGAGCATGGCGATGGTCTGGAGATCCATCCCGAACATCAGATATCGAGGTTCAATGAAAGATGGAACACACGCGGTAGCACCACACCATCATCCACGCCCCACGCCCAGTCGGCACGGACGAAATAGCCGAGGATGCGGCTGCGCAACCCGAAGCCATAGCTCGCGACGATGGGTTCGCGCTGGCTGTTGAGCGTGATGGTGAGCGGGTTGCGACGGATGACGATGCGGTTGAAGGTATTGTCCTGCGAATAGGGATCGCTGCCGGTCCAGGCCGTGCCGATATCCGCGAACGCGGCGACCTGCAGGTGATTGAAGAGGTCCGAACGCACCGGTCGGTTGACGAGATAGCGAACGATGGGTACGCGGAGTTCGCTGTTGAAGAGCGCGAAGCTGGTACCGTTCCGCGCGTTGTAGTAGAAGCCGCGCATCGGCACGCTCATGCTCTGGTAGAAATAGTTCTGCGAGAAGTCGATGGGGATGCTCTCATCGTACTTGGCGAAGAGCCAGTTGTCCACGCCGCCGAGGAAGTGGATGAGCTTGCGGCTGCCGAAACTGCTGGCTCCGGAGAGCCGGTTGATCCACAACAGGTCGCGATGGACCTTCTGCGAGTGGCGCAGGTCCATGCCAACGACCTGCATATCGCCATCCTCCGTTGGTTGCTGGTAGTACTCAGCGAAGACCTTCATCTTCCAGCCGGTCCACAGGTTCAGCCCGCGCGGCATGGAGCTATCGTAGATGTACTCCAGCTTGCCGCCTGCCATGTGATCATTGTAGTTGGGCGCCTCCAAGCTCAGCGGGTCGATGCTCTGTTGCACATAGCGGTCATTGCGGTACATCACCGAGGCGCGGATGCTGGCGAGTTCACTGAACGGCCAGCTGATCTGGTAACGCACATTGTGGGTGAGCACCTTCACAACACCGATCTCGCTCACCCCTTGCACGGCCTGCCGCTGAAAGGAGATGCGTTTGTCCAACCTGTGCTTGAGGTTCTCGTACATCAACAAGTAGTCGTTGTTGTTCAGGTCCAGCGCAAGTCGGAAGCCCCCACGATCCGATGATCCTCGAACAGGTCGCTGACGCCCATGCGCGTGAGGCCGCTCAGTCCTGGGTTCAATCCCGCCTGCCCCGTGAACGGCTGGTAGAATTGGTTGGAGTAGCTGTTGTCAACCTGCGTGATCACCTGGTCCACGGTGAAGTTTAGGTTGTAGTTGCGCTGCTCCGGGTAAACAAAGGGTTGCTTCGCGATGGTATCCACCACAGTCGTGGTGGTGGGCTGCGGTATAGCGGCGTTCACCTGTCCCGTAGGTGGAGGACTGCCGGGTGTTTCATCACTGAACACGTAGTTGCGGATGTCGATCGCATCCTCTCCAGCATGGCGCGGCACCTGTGGATCCACCTTCACCACGGGACTCAGGTCATTGCTGAGCGCGCTCGGGTTGGCGGGCTGCTGCGCATCGGGGGCGGGTTGTTCGCCACCACCGTTCTGCGAGGTGCGGCCTTCGTCCGTTCGCCCGGTATAGAAGCGGTACTTGCCGTCCTTCAATTGAAGGACCGCGTAGCGACCACGGGTCGCGTTCACATCCTGCTCCAACACGGAGCGCCGGAGATCGCTCAAGCGCTCCTCCACCGCGAAATGGCGATAGTGGATCGTTGTGTCGATGTGGCTCACCGCACTATCGTAGCGCACACGGAAGCGATTGAGGACGCCGTCAACATCGCTCAAATACGTGTAGCTCGCGCTATCGTATTGCGCTGGTTGGGTTTCGTTCACACCCGGTGTGTTGCTCAATCTCGTGAGCACATGCCGACGTGTCTCGACATCATAGAGGAACACGTCCTTGTTCCCGTTGATCAACGCAACATCTTTGAAGGTGCGCAAGGTGTCGTCGGTCCGATCGCTGCTGAAGATGATCCGCCGATCCCCATCCACGAAGTGCGGATCGAGGTCGTCGTACTGGTCATCGGTGAGCTGGTCCTGCCGGTTGCCCACCACGTAGTAGAGGTACAGATCCGTGCGGCCGTCACGCACTCCGCTGAAAACGATGTTGCGGCCATCGCCGCTGTATGCCATGCTCAGGATCTTCTCCAGCATGAGCACCGAACGTTCCGTGGTCTTGCTATCGTCCATCGTCCATGTACGCAAGAAGAGGTTGCCCTTGCGCTCGACCGCATAACTCAGCGCCTTGCTACTGGGGTGCCACGCGATCACCGGATACGTCCGGTCGATGATACGATCCAGCTTCTTCTCCCCCTTCACGATGCGGCGCACCTTGCCGGTGGCCACTTCCATCACCCACACCTTGTATTGCCCCAGTTCGTTGCTCGTCCAAGCCAGATAGCGTCCATCCGGACTTTGCTTGAACTGCGCGTAGGTGCGTTGCTTTTTCGTGCGGATGGGCAATGGATCCAAGGTGATCTCCTTGCGGAAGCGATCCTCTTCCGCGAAGCGGCCCTTGTAGTACGCGAGACACTCTTGCGTGAGCGTCTTCAGCGAGACACCGAGCACGAAAAGGAAGCCGCTCTCCGCATTGCGGCTCACCCGTGTCATGTAAAGGATGTTCGGGATCACGCTGGGTCCGTACACATCGGCCACGTACTTCCAGATCATGTGGCCCGCGTCACGCGCCTTCTCCCCCTCCAGCCGGTTGAACTTGTCGAAGCGACCGCTCATGACATCATCACGTACCCGGTTGTTCAACGTGGCATCCCATGGGCGACTGTGGTAGCTCATGATGCCCTCGGTGTACCAGTTGGGCAGGCTGAGGAAGGTGGCGCTGCGGATCATTTCCCGCCAATTACCACCGAACATCATCTGGTCGATGATCACATGCGAGATGCCCGAGCGGATCTGCTGGTCCAGCAGGGTATGGTCACCCTCGTAGTACACGAAGATCTTGGTGCCAACGATGCGCGTAAGACCGCCGATGTTGTTCTGGCCGGTCATTCCCTCCAACCCGATGTTGCTCTGGCGAAAGTCCGTGAGCGAGTTGTACACGATGAACTGCAGGCGCTCATCCAGCGTGAAATCGTATTCCTTCTCCAGTTCCTTCAAGTGGTGCTGGGCGGCCTGCGCCGTGTAGCGAGCCAGGTCCCGGCCTTCCTTGTAGAAGAAGACCTCCATGTCCGCGAAGCGGTACTGCTGCCAAAGGAACTCCTGGTACTGCACCCGGTTCTTGCCGTATTCCTGCTGCGATCCCGAATAGAACTGGGCAGCCGCTTGCGCCGTCATGATGACCATGGCGCTCAGTGCGATCAGGAGGCGGTGCGAGGAGCGAAAATGCACGAGTTGAAGATAGCTACTTTGGCCGCCGAAGCTGGGAAGACCCGTACTGGGCGGAGTTGAAGTGCGGTACGAAGTTCCGGCAATTTGGGGCATGCTCAGCGTTGCGCAATTCACCTTCAACCCCTTTCAGGAGAACACGTACGTTGTGCATGATGGTTCCCAAGCCATCCTCTTCGATCCCGGCTGCTGGAACACCACTGAGGAACGCGAATTGGAGGCCTGGTTCCGGGACAACGCACTGACCCCCGTCCGTCTTGTGCTCACCCACGCGCACATCGACCATGTATTCGGCTGTGCTTGGGCTCACAAGACCTACCGCCTGCTTCCCGAGCTACACCGGGCCGACCTCGTTCTGTTGAAAGCCGCCCCGCGCCAGGGCCACCTATACGGGGTACACTGCGAGCCCTGCCCGGAACCGGAGCACTTCATAGCGCCGGGAGATACGATCGCGCTGGGCAGCGAGGAATTGAAAGTCCTCTTCGTTCCCGGTCATGCGCCGGGACATATCGCCATTTTCTCCGAGAAGGAACGCTTCGTCATCGCCGGTGATGTGCTCTTCCGCGACAGCATCGGCCGCACCGATCTGCCCGGCGGCGACATGGACACGCTGCTCCGCAGTATTCGTGAGCAACTCTTTCCCTTGGGCGACGACGTCACCGTCCATTGCGGCCATGGCCCCGAAACCACCATCGGTCGTGAGAAAAAGAAAAATCCGTTCCTGCGCTAGTTGAGCGTCGCGGTTGGCGCTACTTCGGGTGATACCCGTCCTGCTTGTACTGCTTCTCGAACTCGTTGTGCCGGATCGGCGGCGGACAGTCGAAGCCGTTGCGGGCACGCAGGAACAGGAAGCGCACGCTGAAGATGATCGGGCGATAGTTGCTGCTGAACCATTGCAGTTGGCCGAACCCTTGGTCCTCGGGTACCACACTGAACACAGGCGTTTCGATCGCGGGGATCACCAACAACTTGCTCCGCAGCTTGAAGCCGTAGCCCAACTTGAAATGCAACTGTGCGATGAGGTCGGGCGGAAAGTCATGCTCGTTCAGGATCGGATCACCGGTATGCTCGTAGCTGCTGCCAATACGATAGTCGGCGTTCGCACCCAAGCTGAGTTGCACGAATTGGTAGTCACCGGTCTGTATGAACTTGTTGGCGTTCGCGCTCAGGGTGATGAAGCGCTCCGCGAAGTTGCCCTCCGCTACGAACGCTGCAGAGGAATCCCCACGCAGCAAAGTGCTCTCGCATGCTTCGGAGCCGCGCAGGTTCTTATAGGCCAGACCGACATCGAAGTAGTCCACGATCACCGGATCACGAGTGAACCAGGTGAGGCCGCCTTCGATGTAGATCCCGATCCGCCCGGCTGGATCGTAGGTCGCGTTATAGGTGGTGTCGCCGTTGCTGAAAACCTCCTCCTCTTCGTTCTTCAAGCGCGTGTGCGTCCATGTCACACCCGGCCCGATGAACCAACCGATACGCTTGGCCTGCCCTTCCAAAGGGATCAGGTCCGGGCGCTTCCTCTGCATAAGGCGCTGGGCCTGCGCCTCAGAGAGAAGCAAGATCAGAGGAAGGAATACGAGGAACCGTCGCATCGATCCGAAAGTTGGTGATGAAGCCAAGAGATGAACGCTCACCGAAGTCCGAAAGTGTCAACGCGGGGATGTGGGTTCAGGCCTTCATTTTGCGCGGGTCCTGGCGGCTGTCGAAGAAGTCAGACCTACACATGGTCGTTTCCTAGACCTTGGCTCCGCAACGACTAGATGGCCAGCAACCCCAACGCCATCCCTTCCACCTCCTCGCTTTCCCACTTCTCTTCAATGCCCGGCATGGCGAGCACTTGCTCCATGATGCGGTCATGGCGCAGGCCCTCGTTCCAAGCTTCACTATAGGCAATGTCGCTGAACTTCACCTGGCTGTAGAGCGGCAGCCATTTGTCCGGGTGGCGCTGTTGCAGGCGGCCCTCGATCTTCTTGCGCAGGATGAACGTTGGGTCGGCCACGAGGTCGCGCATCTCGATGAAGTTGCGCTGGCTCAGTGCTGCAATCGCGTCGCCATTCGGTTTGCGTGAAGCGGCGTAGAGCGGAAGTACTTCGTCCCAGTTGGCGTCGCCGTGCGTGTTGAGCAGATCGTTCAGCACCCGGCAATCCTCGAAGCCGGCGTTCATGCCTTCGCCATAGAACGGAATGATCGCGTGCGCGGCATCGCCGATCAAGGCCACCTTGCCCCCGTGGTTCCACGGCGCACAACGCACGATAACCAAGTTGCTCTGCGGATTGCGCAGGTATTGCTCCACCAGATCGGGCACCAGCGGCAATGCGTCAGCGAAGTGTTGGGTGAAAAACTTCCTCACCTCGCTCTCACCTTGTACGGTATCGAAGCCCGGCGAGTCCTTCGTCGCGGCGTGCGGCATGAAAAGCGTTCCGGTGAATCCGCCGTCTTGGTTCGCAAGTCCCATCATCATGAACCAGCGACGCGGCCAGATGTGCAGGCATTGCGGATCCATCCTCGGCGTGCCATCGGCGTTGCTCGGGAAGGCGATCTCCTTATAGTCGTGCTCGATGTATTCCTGGCTGTAGGTGAAACGACCGAGCATCATCTTCGCCCGCACCGCACTGAAAGCGCCGTCGCTGCCGAAAACGACATCGGCCTTCACTTTGTGGTGTCTCTGACTTGCCGAAGCCTCCCTCACGCTCTGGGACATCCCGCTCGAATACGCACGTCGCATTCTCCAGGTCCACGTCCAAACACTTGTGGTTGAAATGCAGCTTGACGTTGGGGAGCTTCTCCGCTTCGGTGAGCAGGCGGCAATTCAGCTCGCCGCGCGAAACGGAGTGGATCGCCTTGTTATCGATGCTGTAGGGTAGGCGCGTCGTGTTCCCTTCACGGTCGTGCGTCATGCGCGCATACACCGGTACGGTGATCTCCTCGACGGCCTTGTCCACACCCGCAGCGCGCAGGGCCGTCCATCCACGGTGGCTCACAACGAGGTTGATGCTTCGCCCGGCGTACACGTTCGTCTTCCGCGGATCACCGCGGCGCTCGTGAACGTTCACGGTATGTCCGCGCTTGGCGAGGAAGACCGCCAGCAAGCTGCCCACCAAACCGCCGCCAACAATGGTGATCTTCTTCATGAGAGCGCTGCCTTCAAGATCTGCCCGAAACGCCGGACGTCCTCGAACGAGTTGTACATGGGAACTGGTGCCACACGGATCACGTTCGGCTCCCGCCAGTCGGCTATCACACCGGCTTCGGTGAGCTTGTTGAACAATGCCTTGCCATGGCCGTGGGCGAGGATGCTCAACTGGCAACCGCGCTCGTCCGCATTTCCGGGCGTGATGATCTCCAGTCGCGCCTCGGCCTCCTTCGCCACCCCTTCAATGATGAATTGAAGGTAGTTCGTCAGTTGCACGCTCTTCGCACGAAGGTTCGCCATACCCGCGCGGTCGAACTGCTCAAGTGCTACGCGATGCACAGCCATGCTGAAGACCGGCGCATTGCTCACTTGCCAGGCTTCCGCAGTAGGCATGGGTTTGAAGGTGCGTTCCATCTTGAAGCGCTCGTTCTTGTCGTGGCCCCACCAACCGGCGAACCGAGGCAGGTCCTTGCCCAGATGACGCTGATGCACGAAGGCGCCCGCCACGCTACCGGGACCACTGTTCAGGTACTTGTATGTGCACCAGCATGCGAAGTCAACGTCCCAGTCGTGCAAGCTCAGGCACAGGTTGCCCGCAGCGTGCGCCAGGTCGAAGCCAGCACTGGCACCAGCTGCGTGCGCAGCCTTGGTTATTGCGGCCATGTCGAAAGCCTGACCCGTGTAGAAGTTCACACCACCGAAGCACACCAATGCGAGTTCATCGCCCAGCGCATGGATCCTATCCTGGATGTCCTCCAGGCGCAGGGTGTGCTCGCCTTGGCGTGGTTGCATTTCGATAAGGTCCGAATCCGGGTCGCCACCGTGAAAGGCGATCTGTGAAGCGAAAGCATAGGTGTCGCTCGGGAATGGACGCTGCTCCGTGAGGATCTTCCGCCGTCTGCCTTCGGGGCGATAGAAGCTGACCAATAGAAAATGCAGGTTGCTGGTGAGTTGGTTCATCACAACCACCTCTTCTTCCAGTGCACCTACCAGGCGTGCAGTGCAGCCGGTGAGTTCCTCGTGGTAGCTGTACCACGGATGCTTCGCATGGAAGTGACCTTCCACACCGTAGGTGGCCCAGTCGTCAAGCTCCTGCTTCAACGCAGCGGCGGCACCCTTGGGTTGAAGCCCGAGCGAATTGCCGGTGAAGTAAATGACAGGGCGACCGCTGTGCTGTGGGAATAGGAACTCTTCGCGGAATGAGCGCAGCGGATCCTTTTCATCCATGCGGAGGGCGAAGTCCGGTGTGTTCTCGAAGAGGCTCATGAAAGGCGCCCAAAAGTAGGCCCGCCTTTCACACCAAGCCACCCAACCAGGACAGGGCAGGAAGCAGGATCAACGATCCATCCAACAGTACCGTGTAGAACCACCAGGGTCTTTGCGAACCAGCAAGCGCAACGAGGACGCCCGTGAAGAGCACGCCAAGGATCGGCAGCGCGAGCGAAAAGTCGATGCCCGGTTCCCGCCATCCGGTCTCGAACGGGTAGTAGGTGATGGCCGTCATGACAGCGAGCATGATCAACAGCGGAATGAGCAGGAGGATCGCGATGAACTTCGCCCCACGCGCTCCGAAGACCTGCGGGATGGTGCGCAGTGCCGGGGGATCGTACGGAAGATCACGTATGTCGAAAGCAATTGCGATGGCCAGGAAGTAACAGAGCCAGATGGACATGATCCACCATACATCACCGCTGATGAAGGGCGATCCGTCCAATACGGATGTGCCCGGCAACACCACGGCAACGGAAGCCCAAACGAAGGCAATGATGAACCCTTTGAGAAAAGGTATCCTGCGCAGACCGATCGGTCGACCACCTGTGAACCCCAGCGGGAGGATGTAGAGCCCAGCAAGCAATCCAGGCAGCCAAAGCGCATGGACGATCAGGGAGCGCAACGGCCAGCCGATCACCATCGCACCGACCGCGGAAGCAGCGACAAGGCCGACCATGAGCCGGGAATGGGCCCGGTACCAGATCATCGTGGAACTTCCTTCGAGCCCGGGGACGTTCATCCGCAGCAAGCGCATGGCACCATAAGCAGCGAACGCAGCGAAGGTCACGAATGCGCTCAAACGTCCATCGGCATGCATGTGAACGAGGTCGTTCACCCACCACACTTGCGAAGCAGCACCCAACGCCAGCACCAGATGGCCATGGACCACGAACCGCATTACGGGGTTCTTGATCTCGACCTGCATCGTGCTAATCGTACCCTTCCAGGTTGGGGTTGATGATCAACTGGCGCACAGCAAGGCCGACAGCCACCCCGGCGAACGTGCTGATGAGCGAACGCACCACACGCTTGCTCTTGCCCACCTTGGAATAACCGTACGCGTATTCCTCGTTGCCTTCCATGGTGGGGTCGGTGAGGGAGCCTTTGGTGACATGTATGCGCGGCAGTATCATGGCACCAGCATACAACGGCGGCAGGAAGAGCGAGTTCATTTCCAGGTTGCCGGCGATGGTGGCCCCTGCACCAAAGACGAAACCGCCCCACATGGCCCAGCGCGGTTTGTAGCCCGAGCGTGCGTCCTGTTCACCCTTGATGAAACAGCGCATCTCGTCCAAGCTCATGTCGTTGCCAAAGAGCGTGTCCATGAAGTACCAAACGCGTTCACGGCCCAGGCTATCGGTAACGGAGAACACGGACTCCGTAGGCTCCGATCGCTCTTTGGTCCTGCCGTTCTTCCCGAACTCCAGGTAGCGGATCTCCAAGGTGCTCTGGCCCAACACCCGTGTGTCGATGATCTCCCCGTTCATCAACAAGATGTGATCGGGGTAGAAAGGTGTTTGCGCAAAAGAACGACCCGCACCTAGGAGGATGAACAGAAGGAAGAGCGGCCGCATGGGAAGTCGCCAAAGATAGGCGGGGTGCCTCCGGGTATATTTGCCCGCTATTCCGGCCAACATGAACCCCGTCACCTACCAGGAACGTCACATCGGACCCAACGCCAGCGAGACCAGCGCCATGCTCAAAGCCATTGGCGTAAGCAGCCTCGATGAGCTGATCAAGCGAACCGTGCCGCAAGGCATCCGTTCCCCGAAACCGTTGGACGTAGGGCCCGCCCTCACCGAGCGCGAACACTTGGACAACATGCGTGCGCTCGGTGCGAAGAACAAGGTCTTCCGCAGCTACATCGGCCTCGGTTACAGTGGCACCATCCTGCCTCCGCCCATCCAGCGGAACATCTTCGAGAACCCCGGTTGGTACACCGCTTACACACCCTATCAGGCGGAGATCTCGCAAGGTCGCTTGGAAGCGTTGCTGAATTTCCAGACGATGGTGAGCGACCTCACGGGGCTTCCCATCGCCAACGCATCGCTGCTCGATGAAGGCACCGCGATAGCCGAGGCGATGCACATGCTCTACGCGGCTCGGCCGAAGGAGCTCACCAACGCCCACAAGTTCTTCGCCGACAAAGGCCTCTATCCGCAGAACATCGATGTGCTGAGGACGCGTTGTGGGCCGATCGGTGTTGAACTCGTGATCGGCGATGCGAAAGACTTCGATCCGAACGCCGGCTACTTCGGTCTCGCGCTCCAATACCCTGCCGCAGATGGCAGCGCCAACGACTATTCCGCGATCGTCGCAAAGGCGAAAGCAGCTGGTGTTCGCACTGCGGTGTGCGCTGATCTTCTTTCGCTCGTGCTGCTCTCGCCTCCCGGCGAATGGGGCGCTGATGTATGCGTTGGCAACAGCCAGCGGTTCGGGGTTCCGATGGGCTACGGTGGCCCGCACGCGGCCTTCTTCTGCACCACCGATGAGTTCAAGCGCCTGCTTCCCGGTCGCATCATCGGGGTGAGCCAGGACCGTCGTGGCCGGCAAGGTCTTCGGATGGCATTGCAGACCCGAGAACAACACATCCGGCGCGACAAGGCCACCAGCAACATCTGCACGGCGCAAGCACTGCTCGCGGTGATGGCGGGGATGTACGCGGTTTACCACGGCCCCGATGGCTTGAAGCGCATCGCGAACAACGTGCATGGCTTCGCGCATCGTGCGGCGGAAGGCGCAAAAAGTCTCGGCTACACCCTCGCAAGCGGTTCGTACTTCGATACGATCACACTTGTTGGAGTGAAGGATGCGAAGAAGTTGAAGGATGCGACGGAGAAACGCGGCATCAACCTGCGGTATGAAGGTGATCGTGTGAGCATCGCCTTTGATGAGACCGTACGTTCACAGGATGTGGAAGATGTCCTTGCAGCATTGGCGGAAGCGATCGGCGGAAACGTGAACGCTGCTTCGAGCAATGGAACGTCCGTTCCCGTTGCTGTGGAATTGAAGCGCAAGAGCGACTTCCTCACACACCAGGTCTTCAACGCGCATCATACGGAGCTTGAACTGCAGCGCTACATCAAGCGGCTCGAGAACAAGGATTTCAGCTTGATGCATGGCATGATCCCGCTGGGCTCCTGCACCATGAAGTTGAACGCTGCGAGCACCCTGCTGCCGTTGACCTGGCCCGAGTGGGCGAATATCCATCCGTTCGCTCCGGTGGAGCAGACCGGTGGCTATCAGGAAGTGTTCAACCAATTGAGCGATGCGCTTGCGAAAGCGACCGGCTTCACCGCTGTGAGCCTTCAACCGAACAGCGGTGCGCAGGGCGAGTACGCTGGCCTTCTCGTGATCCGCGCCTACCACGAAGCAAGAGGCGATCACAAGCGCACGGTATCGCTCATCCCCTCCTCCGCGCACGGAACCAATCCGGCTTCCGCGGTGATGGCCGGGATGCAAGTGGTGGTGGTGAAAGCCGATGAGGAAGGTCACGTGGACGTTGCCGACCTGAAGGCCAAAGCCGAACAGTACAAGGACACGTTGAGCTGTTTGATGATCACCTATCCGAGCACGCACGGCGTGTACGAGGAGACGATCAAGGACATCACCGCGACGATCCATGCCAACGGCGGCTTGGTGTACATGGACGGAGCGAACATGAACGCACAGGTGGGTCTCACGAGCCCCGGCGAGATCGGTGCGGATGTGTGCCACCTGAACCTGCACAAGACCTTCGCCATTCCGCATGGCGGCGGGGGTCCTGGCATGGGCCCCATTTGCGTGAACGACAAGCTGAAGCCCTTCCTGCCGGGCCACCCGGTGATCAAGACCGGCGGTGAAAAAGCGGTACCCGCTGTGAGCAGCGCGCCTTGGGGAAGTTCCCTCATCCTGTTGATCAGCTACGGCTATATCAAGATGCTCGGCGGTGTTGGATTGACGGACAGTACGCGCTACGCGATCCTCAATGCCAACTACATCAAGGCGAAACTGGAGAAGCACTATCCCATCCTCTATGTTGGCAGCGAAGGCATGGTGGCGCACGAGATGATCCTGGATTGCCGCGACTTCAAACGCGCCGCAGGCATCGACGTGAGCGACATCGCCAAGCGGTTGATGGATTATGGCTTCCACGCACCCACTGTTTCGTTCCCGGTTGCGGAAACACTCATGGTGGAGCCAACAGAAAGCGAGGCAAAGGCCGAGTTGGACCGATTCATCGAAGCCATGATCGGCATCCGGCACGAGATAGCGGAGCTGGAGAACGGCAAGGCCGACAAAACCGACAACGTGCTCAAGATGGCGCCGCACACAAACGAGGAAGTTTGCGGTGACAATTGGTCGCACCCATACAGCCGCGAGAAAGCCGCCTTCCCGGTGAGCGTGAACCGCGAGTGGAAATACTGGCCCACGGTAAGCCGCGTTGACAACGCCTACGGTGATCGCAATCTGGTGTGCGTATGCCCACCGATCGAAGAGTACATGACCGTCGAAGCCTGATGCGGAACATCCTATCGGTCCTTGTCGCCACGGCGATCGCGAGCACAGCCTGGCAACAAGGTCATGCGCAATCCTGTTTTCTCAGCGCTGATTTCGAGGATGGGACCATCCCCGCCGGTTGGGCGAATTCCATCGTCAGCATTGTGAGTTCCGGTGAACCCACCAGCGCATGGACAGTGGGCACCGCTGCGCAGGCGAACGCCAACACCTTCTTCCCCGTGATGGACGTGCCGATCGGTAACCGCTTCGTGATGGCGAACGACGATGCGCAACCGTGCGACTGCACCATGGACGAGGTGTACCTGACAACACCAGACCTGGACCTTACCGGCCGCACGAACGTGGCGCTGGAGTGTCGCGTGTTCCACGAGATGACATTGGGCGGAGGCGAGGCACAGATAGAAGCCAGCACCAATGGAAGCGACTGGACGGTGCTCGATACGCTCGGCGCGGTCGAAGGGAACTGGCAGAACGTATTCCTGGATCTCAGTGCGTATGACGGAGAAGCGTTCTTCCAATTACGCTTCCACTGGAGCGATGGTGGCAACTGGGCCAGCGGTTTCGCGGTGGATGATGTGTGCATGCGTGAGCGTAACATCGTGGACCTCTCCGTTCTCGATGTGCGGTTCGGTAACGATAGCGCGAGCGCCTTCGACCTGAACGATCAAGGGTTGCGGTACACCCGGCTACCGCTTGAGCAAGCCGGTGCGACGATCGTTTCGGTCGAAGTGATGAACAGGGGAACGACAGCTGTCCTGAACATCGGCGCTGATGCGGCCATCGATCTGGATGGCACGCCCCAGGGAATATTCTCTTCCACCGCATTGAGCGAACTCGCACCCGGCGAGCACGCTACGCTGATCATCACAACCGGATGGACGGCGACAGGAGTCGGCACGTTGAGTGCCCATGTGACACTGACCCAAAATGGAACCGACGATGACCCATCCGACAATGTGGGTTCCACCGGTCAGCAGATCACCGGTCCGGGCTGGGATGATGGATATGGTGCGATGGCTTGCGACGAAGGTGTCGTTCAGGGGTCCAAGGGTAGCTCGCTCGGGTTCATCGCGGCGAACCGGATGGAGATCGTGAACGACGGAAGTTCGGCCCGAGGTGCGAGCGCCGTTATCGGTGTGGATTCGCAAGTGGGCGAAGTGATCCGCATGATCCTCATGGACGCCAACTTCGCCTTCATCGATACAACTGCGCGCGACACCATTACGCAACAGGATATCGACCTGGCCTATGGCGGCGCAGCGATCTACCTGCCGTTCACAACCGCTCCCACGCTTTCGATCGGCGACTATTTCGTAGGCTGCCAGCGCCTCAGTGGCACCGGGTATGTCTCTGTTTCCACGAGCGGTAACTGCCCTGAAGGCGTCTCTGCTTTCATGGTGGGCTCGGCCTTCGACATCACATGGTCCACAGCCGTACCCATGGTGCGCTTGCACGTGAACGATTTCGGTGTTAGGGTCGCAGAAGCTCCGGTCGCCTCGGATACGGAACTCGCCGCCTACCCTAATCCAATGGACCATTCGGGAAGGATCGTGTTCAACTCAACGACCGGAGGACCAGCATACATCCACGTGTACAACGCGATGGGTAGCGCGGTCCGCTCCATTCCGTTGGGAACCATCCCAAGTGGCATCACCTCCTTGGACCTGGAAACCAGCGGATTACCATCTGGCGCGTACGTCCTGCACTTGGTCCTGCCCACAGGAACACAGGCGCGTCGTATCGTGATCGCACACTAGACCACCGGTCCTTCCCCGCTAGGCTCCGTTCCTTCTCCGGTACGACCAGCACTGGGATCCCTAACCGTCCGGAACAACGGTCCATGACAAGCGGTTGTCTATAGGAGGCAGTTGCCTAGATTCGTAGCCCTTCAAAAACGGAAACCCAATCACATGAACCAACGATACCTATTACTAAGCACGCTGCTGGTGGCCGGTACCTGCATCGCACAGTCGAGCAGGGAGACCCGCTACGCTTTGCAGCACGATGATGGCACCGTGCAGCAGGCTCCGCCTGCAGCGGGCACCATGCGCGATGGTGGCGACATCATCTTCTCCGAAGACTTCTCCAATGGCTTCGCAGGCAATAACGGCTTCGGAGCTTGGACCACGAGTGGTCCTAATGGCGATATCTGGAAGCGCACGACCACGGGCCCACGCGGCGCCTACACGGTTGTGACCCAGATCATCGCTTCCACCTCGGTGGCCAACGGTTTCGCGCTGTTCGCGAGCGATTCGGCCAACTGCGACTGGAGCAGCGGCACCCCCGTTTGGCCTGCCGCACCGGTGGAATGGGAAGGTGCTTTGGAGTCCCCTGTATTGGACCTCTCTGCCACGCCTAGCGTCATGCTCCAGTGGGAGCAACGCCTGCGCTGGTGCTGCCAAGCCATCTCCCCGCATGCGGTTGAAGTAAGCACCGACGGTGGTCTCACGTGGCCCACCACCCTGGAGGCCGCAGCAGGCATTGCCACCAATAACGACCCCGGAACCCAAACGCGCAGTGTGATGCTCACCGCAGCCATCACAGCGGATCCTTCCCAGGTGAAGTTCCGCTTCAAGCACAATCCCACCGGTGCAGCCTACCACTGGCAGATCGATGATGTGCAACTCGTGGAACTATACAGCGATGACATGAAGGTCGAGGACGGCTACCTCTCGCAAACCGGCGATGGTGACGAGTACGGCCGTATTCCAGCCGACCAGTTCGAGGCCACCATGCTCATGGGCAGCAACGTGACAAACAACGGTGCACAGCCACAGACCAATGTAACGGTGAACATCGACGTGGTCGGTGCAACGCCGTTCAATACCTCGGCGACCCTTCCTTCCGTGGACCCCGGCGTAACTGCTCCGGCCGAAGTGGATTACACGCTGCCCTTGCTGTCCAATGGCATCTACGAGGCCACCTTCACTGTTTCCGCTGATGCACCCGACCAGGTGACCACGAACAACACGTTCCAGCGCAACTTCGAGGTGACCCCCAACCGCTATTCGGTGGACGGTATCGGGATCCACCCAGCTGCGAACCAGACGCTGGCGACGCTTGGCACCAGCAGCTTCACCGGCGCTACGGACGGACTCATCCTGCTGAACTATTACGAGGTACACAACCCTCTCACGGTCTATGGCATCGAAGTGGCCCTCGGCAACACCACCGTTGCCGGTGGTTATGTGATCGCTTCCCTGCGTGATACCGCAGCGGTGTTCGCAACACCCCCTGCCATGACCACCGTTATCGCAGAAACCGATCCAGTGGACATCACCGCAGCCAATGTCACCAGCGGGCTCGCGCAAGTGTGCTTCACTTCTCCTGTGGACCTTGCTCCGAACGGTTACTTCGGCAGTATCTCGTTGTTCAGCAATGCCGGTGCATCCCACATCCGCGTGGTGGATGACCTTACCGTCCCCCAGCCCGGTGTCACGAGCGCGATCTACATCCCCAATGACGACGTCTATTCGAACGGGAATGCGATGGCCGTGCGCTTGATCACCAATCCTTCCGGTACAGCCTGTGCCGTTGGTATCAATGACCGCGAGGAGTTGAACGGGGTGAACATCTTCCCGAGCATCACCGACGGTATCGTGAACGTGCGCACCCAAAAGCCCGGCAGCTACACGATCGAGGTACTTGATCTTCTGGGCCAAACGGTGTTGACCACTCGCAGCAATGGCAGCGCGGTGATCGATCTGGGCAACCAGCCTGAAGGCATGTACATGGTCCGCGTATCCACCGAGGGTGTTTCCACTGTGCAGCGCGTTACGCTGAACTAAGCAAAAAACAACAGGGCGAACGCCCGGTTCCGGTGATCCGTGACCGGGCGTTCGCCGTTCAGTGAGTTCGGTGACGGCCCATCTCGGGTCAACCGGCCGATCCGTGCAAGAACAGCAGCCCGAAAACCTTGCAATTGCCGTGACGGAAGGTTTGATTTGCGTGTACAACCCCTACGTTGAACCAAGCGACAACCCATGAACAAGATCTACACGTCCCTGTTATTGCTCTCCGTTGCCGTTGCGGGCAGCGCGACAGCGCAAAAAACCCAGCAGCCGGTGAGCCCACTCACGGTGAAGCCCTCGCTGGATCCCGTGCAACCGGTAGGCCCGGCCATCAGTGGCAACCGCGTGACCCTATGGGAGGATGACTTCTCCGATGCGGGCACATGGACCTTGGGCTACGACGTGCCCACGCTCGCCCTCAACTGGCAGATCGGTACAGGCTTGGTGAACACCGGTTCTTACCCGACAGCACCGGTGAACAGCCCTACTGCCGCGAACGGTTACGCCATGTTGGACTCAGACGGGTTCAACAACAGCAGCGGCGCTGCCGAGGCGAGCCACATGACCAATGCCACGCCGTTCAGCACCCTGGGCTACCCGAACGTTGTTCTGGAATTCCAGACCTTCTACCGCAAGTGGACGAACGAAGAGTGCTACATCGTGGTGAGCACCAACAACACGGACTGGCCCGTGCTTGATCCGACCAGCACCGATGGTGGTCCGATCCCCAATGTGTACGAAGCGTTCCCCGGCATGGCCGTGCAGGCCGTGATCCAAAACCCCACGCGTGTTCGGGTGAACATCAGCGATTACGCTGGAGACCAGCCCCAAGTGTGGGTGCGTTTCTACTGGGCCGGCGAGTGGGGCTATAGCTGGTTCGTTGACGATGTGAGCGTGATCGAGCAACCAGCCTTCGAATTGATCATGGAAGACGGCTTCCTCTCCAGCACCAGTGACGGTGAGGAGTACGGTCGCATTCCGCCCCAGCATCTGGAATCCACGATGCAGGTTGGTGGCAACTTCAACAATTTCGGGACCAACGCACGCACCAACGTGGGCGTGAACATGGTGGTGTCGGGCCCCGATGGCTTCAGCGCCACAAGCACTCCCTTGGACCTTGCCACCGCGGAAAGCGGTCTCATGGACCAGAGCGTGACCTTGCCGAACGGCGGAGCCCTCGGTTCAGGCATGTACAACGGCGTCTTCACACTCACCAGTAATGAAGACAGCCAAGAGGAGGATGCGACCAACAACGTGTTCCTGCGGAACTTCGAGGTGAACCCCCTGTGGTTCACCTTGGACGGGATCGGTAACCACCCTGCTGGATACCAAGCACTGGGTTCCATTGGTTCCAACAGCTTCACCGGAGCTGAGGACGGCTTGATCGTCATGAACTATTATCCATTGCAAGTGACGGAGACCGTTTACGGCATGGAGTTCCTGATCACCTCGGCGTCCGTAGCCGGGGCCTATGTGCAGTGCGGCATCTACGATACCACGCTCACTGCCGCTACGCTCCTGAACACCCCGATCTACGAAACGGACGTGATCGACATCACCCAGGCTCACATTGATGCCGGTAAGGTGATCGTGCGGTTCGACGCGCCCCAAACCCTTGCCCCGAACGGATACTACTTCAGCGTGAAGCTCTTCAGCAATGGCGGCACCACGCACGTGCGCATCGTTGATGACCTGACCGTTCCACAACCGGGCAACGCCAGTTCGATCCAGATACCTGCCGACCAGGTCTACAGCAACGGGAACGCCTATGCCATCCGCATGAGCTTGGACGCGAACATTTCCGTCGGCGATGACCTCGAACTCGAAGGCATTTCGCTCTATCCAAACCCGAGCAACGGCATCGTGAACTTCAGCAGCACCATCTTGGACACTTACACCATCGAAGTGCTGAACACCATGGGCCAAGTGGTACGCCAGACCCGCACCAATGGCAACACGAAACTGGACCTCAGCGATGAGGCGAAGGGTGTTTACCTGGTACGCGTGAGCAATACCATCGGCAGCACGGTGCAGCGCATCACACTGAACTAGATCGGTCAAAATTCGAAGAAGCCCGCTCCGGATCGCCGGGGCGGGCTTCTTCGTTGAGGCCGGCGGAGGTCAAGCGCCGCCCGTCATGGCACGCTTCACTTGCCGCATGAGCGACCCCGCGAAAACGAACTCGTTCAGTTCCGGATTGTCACTGTTCAACAACTGGTCGCGATCACCCTCCCACCACTTGCGGCCTTTGTGGATGAAGATGATGTGCTCCCCCGTCTCCATCACCGAGTTCATATCGTGCGTGATGACGATCGTGGTGGTGCCGAACTCCTCGGTGATCTCCTTGATCAGATCATCGATCACAATGCTCGTTTGGGGATCCAGGCCGCTGTTGGGTTCGTCGCAGAACAGGTATTCCGGGTTCATGGCAATGGCACGGGCAATGCCCACACGCTTCTGCATGCCGCCGCTCAACTCGGCCGGGTAGAGCTGGTCCTTGTCCACGATGTTCACCCGCTTCAGGCAAGAATGGGCGCGGTCCTCCATCTCGCTGCGCGAAGTCTTCCCGAACATGCGCAACGGGAACATCACGTTCTCGATCACGGTGAGGCTATCGAACAGCGCTGACCCCTGGAAGAGCATGCCGATACGCTGGCGGATGGCGCGCTTCTCCTCCACGTCCATTTCATGGAAAGATCCCCCGCGATAGAGGACACGGCCTTCCTCCGGTGTGTAAAGACCCACGATGCACTTGGCCAATACGCTCTTGCCACTACCGCTCTTCCCGATGACCTGGTTGACCTTCCCTTGTTGGAAAACGGCGCTGATGTCCGTGAGGACCTGCGCGTCCCCGAACTTCTTGCTCAACCCCTGCACTTCGATCATATCAGCAGCAGTTGCGTGAGCACCAGGTTGGCGAACAGTATGACCACGTTGCTGAAGACCACTGCGCGTGTGCTGCTGATGCCCACTTCGCGCGTGCCGCCCTGTGTATAGAAACCGTGGTAGGCGCTCACGGTGGTGATGATGAAGGCGAAGATCACCGTCTTGGTGAGCGCGTAAACAACGTGGTAGGGTTTGAACCCGCTCTGGATGCCGTAAATGAAATCCGTGGAATCCACGATGCCCGTTTGCACCCCCGCGAGCCAACCACCAAAAATGCTCAGGAACATGCTGATCATGATCAGGAACGGATTGATGAGCATGGTGGCCACGATCTTCGGGAGGATGAGGTAGCCGGCGGAGTTGATCCCCATGATATCCAGCGCATCGATCTGCTCCTTCACACGCATGGAACCGATCTCCGCTGCGATGTTGCTACCCACTTTGCCGGCCAGGATCAACGAAATGATCGTTGGACTGAACTCGAGGATCGTGCTTTGCCGCGTAGCAAAGCCCACGACCCATGCCTGGATCAGCGGGCTATCGATGTTGGTCTTGGTCTGGATGGTGATGACCGCACCCATGAAGGCCGAAAGCAGCGCCACGATGCCCAAGCTCTTCACGCCGAGCAGGTCCATTTCCTCCAGTGTGCGCGACCAATAGAGCGAAAGCCGCTCCGGGCGACCGAACGTGTCCCGGACGAGCAAAAAATAACGCCCGATGTGGAAGAAGATCTTCATGCGGCAGGATCGGTGACGCGATCCGGCCAAAAGTAGCCCATCGACCCGATGGCCATTTCCCATGCTCCGGGCCACGCCCGTAACTTCGGCCCGGAGCATGAGCAACAAAACGGCACGAACGACCAGGCTCATGGCAGCGCTCCTGTTCGCCATGGTATTGGTCACCGGCTGCGGCACCAGCAAGCCAGCCAAGTACCGCAAAAAGCGCGATTGCGATTGCCCCAAGTGGAACCAGGTGCCCACCGCGAACCCGACCGGCATCCACGCGTCCGCTGCGACCTGGAAAAAGGCACGCACAGCTGATCCGGCCCATGGTATCCAACGAATTGGACATCCTGCGCAAGCATCTGCCCGAAGCGGCATGGGCTCCGGTGCTTGCCTGGCTGCAGCACCACACGGTACGCGTGAAAGTGGTGAAGCCCCGCCGCACCAAGCTTGGTGACTATTGGTTGCCGCGTGATGGCAGGTCGGCACGAATTACGGTGAACAACGACTTGAACCCTTTTGCTTTCCTGGTGACCTTGGTGCATGAATTCGCGCATCATTCAACCTATCTGCTTGCAAAGCGAGCGGAGCCGCATGGTGCGGAGTGGCGGAACGAATACCAGCGCCTCATGAGACCTTTCCTATCACACTCAGTGCTGCCCTTGGACGTGCTGCATGCGCTGGAGATGCATCTGCGCGATGCGTCGGCGAGCAGTTGTACCGATCGTACCCTCATGCGCGCATTGCTACGGCACGAAGCGGAACCCATCCTCCTACTGGAAAAACTGCCGGAGCGCTCGCTCTTCCATTTCAATGCATCCATCTACGTGAAGGGACCACGCCTTCGCACACGCTATAAATGCCGGTGCCTCAACAACCGGCGCATCTACCTCATGGATCCGCTCATTGAGGTGCATACACACGACCCTGCGGTGGTAGGCAACGCCTGCTAGGGACAGCACATGAACAACGAATGAAGAACGAACACACATGGTGCGTGATCATGGCCGGCGGGGTTGGCAGCCGCTTTTGGCCCATGAGCCGCAGCGCTTATCCCAAACAGTTCCTGGACTTCCTCGGCCTGGGGCGCACGCTCATCCAGCAGACCTACGATCGCTTCCTTCCGATCTGCCCGCCCCAGAACATCCTTGTGGTCACCAACGCGCAGTACGCGCCCATTGTGAAGGAGCAGCTACCCGCCTTGGAAGATTGGCAGATCCTGGAGGAACCGCAACGGCGCAACACGGCACCTTGCGTGGCCTATGCGAATGCGGTGATCGCAGCGCGCGACCCGGAGGCCATCATCATCGTGGCACCGAGCGACCACTTGGTACTGAAGGAAGAGGCCTTTCGCGCTACCGTGAACACGGCAATGAACGAGGCCACAAGGACGGGTTCCCTCGTCACGCTGGGCATCCTCCCGAGCCGCCCGGATACGGGATACGGTTACATCCAGTTCACGCATGAAGAGGGCGCTGCGCACCCCCATGTGAAGCGGGTCAAGACGTTCACCGAAAAGCCCGATCATGCAACGGCACTTCGGTTCATGGAAAGCGGTGATTTCGTGTGGAACGCCGGTATCTTCATTTGGACCCTCAAGAGCATCCGCGCTGCGTTCAAGCAACATCTGCCTTCACTGGCCGCCAGTTTCGAAGCGGCGGGGGCGCAATTCGGAACGCCGAACGAAAAGCGCGCCGTGCATGACATCTACGCGGATTGCGAAAACGTGAGCATCGATTACGGCGTCATGGAGAAGGCAACGAACGTGCTCACCGTGGTGAGCGACTTCGGCTGGAGCGATCTGGGCACCTGGGGCAGCTTGTACACGCACCTTTCGAAGGACGACCGGGGCAATGCGGCCATCGGGAGTGCGGTAAAGCTTTACGACTGCGATAACACGGTGGTGCATGCCCAGGACGACCGCCTCATGGTGCTGCAAGGATTGGAGGACTTCATCGTGGTGAGCACCAAGGACGCATTGCTCGTCTGTCGAAAGAGCGACGAACAGAAGATCAAGCAGTTCGTGAACGATCTGACCGCCGAAAGCGGGGCCCGCTACATCTGATCGAAGGGTATTTGGCCGCGATCGTTCGCCTGCCTATCTATGCCGCCTCAGGATCCACCCTTCACGCCCATGAACGCACCCGTACGCCCCAAGAACTGGCTCGTTGAATCCATCCTCGTCACCATCTTTTGCTGCCTACCCTTCGGTATTGCAGGGATCGTGAACGCTGCGAACGTGAACTCCCGCTACGATTCAGGCGATTTCGAAGGAGCTGACAAGGCGAGCAAGGAAGCGGGCAAGTGGACCAAGATCGGTTTCTGGATCGGCCTCAGCCTGAACCTGATCGGTATCATCGCATATCTGCTCATGATCTTCGTGTTCGTGAGTGCTGCGGCCGCCGGTGCCGCCTCTTCCTACTGAGGACCTCGTGAAGAGGTGGCTGCCCTTCGTGGGTGCAGTAGGCGTGCTGGCTTGGCTGGTAAGCATCTATTTGTTCGACCCCGAACAGGGACGCCACTATCTCCCCTGCCCGTTCCGTTGGCTCACCGGCTGGCTCTGTCCCGGCTGTGGCTCCCAACGCGCAATGCATGACCTGTTCCACGGGCGACTTTGCGAGGCTTTGGGCCACAATGCGGCGCTGGTCTGTTGCATCCCCCTGCTCGGCGCGCAGTGGGCTGTGGGCCGCTGGCGCGGACTATCCCTGGGCACGGACAACCGGGTGGTCTACGGCTGGGCCATTGCCTTGGTGGCATGGGGTATTGTTCGCAATCTGCCCGGCTTGGAAGTCTTGGCCCGATGAGGCCGCTTACTTTGCGGCCTATCGCCACAACCAGCGCAGTGTCCGCCTTCGAACCCATCACCGACCCGGCGGTCCTGGCTCAACGGATGCTCGATCTCGCCGATGCTTCGATCCTGGCCCTGGATACCGAAGCTAGTAGCTTCCACCGGTTCAAGGAACGGGTCTGCTTGGTGCAATTGAGCACGCGTACAGCAACCTTCCTCATCGATCCACTTGCCATCGATGACCTCGCTCCGCTTGGCGCATTGCTCGCTGACAAGGGGATGGAAGTGGTGATCCACGACGCGGACTACGACCTGCGGATCCTTGCCAAACACCATAATATCCGCGTGGAGAACGTGTTCGACACGCTGGTGGCCGCGGAGCTCTTGAACGAACCCGAGATCGGGCTCGCAGCACTGTTGCAGAAGTACCAAGGTGTGCACGTGGACAAGAAGTTCCAGAAGGCGGACTGGAGCAAGCGACCACTTCCGCAGGACATGCTCGCGTACGCCGCCGGCGACACAGCCAACTTGATCGCATTGCGCGACACCCTGAAGGAGAAGCTCATCGCCAAGGACCGGTGGAGTTGGGCAGAAGAAGAATTCGCCTTGCTCACGGATGCCCCCTTCAACCTGGCAGTGAACGAAGAACCGGGCTTCCTTCGCTTGAAGGGTGCCAAACTGCTGAAACCGCAGCAACTCGCCGTGCTGCGGGAAGTGCATACTTGGCGGGAAGGTGTCGCGGAGAAGATGGACCGTGCCTCGTTCATGGTCTTGGGAAACGACGTGTTGTTGGCTCTTGCCACGGACCCGCCGAAAAGCCTGAAGGACATCGCTGCGCGCAAGGGTGTCGGGGAGCGCGTGGTGGAGCGCCATGGACGCAACCTCTTCGCTGCGGTGAAACGGGGCGTTGAACTACCCAAGGAAGAATGGCCTCGCGTGCCCAAGGGCAAGCGCTGGGACCGCGACAATGATTACGAGGACCGCCTGAAGCGGATCAAACAGGTGCGGGACAAACTCACCGCTGAATTCGACCTGCGCCCGGGGATCGTTGCCGCGAACCAGATGCTCATGGACATCGCACGCACGCTCCCGGGCGACTTGGACGCGCTCGCTGCAATGCCCGGTATGCGCAAGTACCAAGTGAAGCACTTCGGCGAGGCGCTTTTGGGTGCGCTTTAGCCCCTCTCGTCGGCACGCATGCGGATGCACGTGATGATCATCACGTAGTCACATAGTCCTATGACTATACATTTGTGCCGTCAACGAACGGTAGCATGTCCATTACAACCCTCGACGAACGCCTTGGAACGGATAAGCTGGTGCGTGCCAGCGAACTGCTGAAGGTGGCGGCGCATCCTCAACGGTTGGCCATTCTCGACATGCTCGGCGGCAAGAAGCGCATGTGCGTGAACGATCTGGTGGAGGTTCTCGGTATCGAACAAGCGATCCTCAGTCAGCACCTCACGCTCATGCGCGACAAGGGCCTGCTGGGCGTGGAAAAGGAAGGCCGATACAGTTTCTACCACTTGCAACAACCGGGCTTCTTGAAGATCATCAAGGACCTGGAGAACTGCTGCGAGCACTTGTGAGCATGGAGATCCTCGGATACATCGGCGCGATCCTCATGGGGCTTTCCCTCGGCCTCATTGGCGGTGGCGGTAGCATCCTCACGGTTCCGATCCTCGTGTACCTCTTCATGGTTGAGCCGGTCCTGGCCACGGCCTACTCGCTCTTCATTGTAGGCCTCACGAGCTTGGTGGGCAGCTTGAGCCACATGCGCATGGGCAACATCCACTGGCGCACGGCCATCGTGTTCGGCATACCAAGCATCCTTGCCGTTTATGCCACGCGGGCTTGGCTGGTGCCTGCCCTACCCGATCCGATCTTCGATCTCGGCAGCGTGGTCCTGAGCAAAGCGGTGGGCATACTGGTGCTCTTCGCGCTGATCATGGTGGCTGCGGCCTACAGTATGATCCGCAAACCGAAGGCACCGAAAGGACCGGATGCGAGCGCGGAGCAAGCGGTGAAATTCAACTACCCATTGATCCTGGCTGAGGGTGTGGTGGTGGGTATGGTCACCGGGATAGTAGGGGCCGGCGGCGGCTTTCTCATCATTCCTGCGCTGGTGCTCTTGGCAAAGCTGCCGATGAAACAGGCGGTTGGAACCTCGCTCATCATCATCGCAGCGAAGTCGCTCATCGGTTTCACTGGCGATCTGAAAGGCAATGAAGTGATCGATTGGAATTTCCTGCTGCTCTTTTCGGCCATCGCCATCGGCGGGATCATCGTAGGCAGCATCCTCAGCAAACGTGTTCCGAACGAAAAACTCAAACCCGCCTTCGGATGGTTCGTGCTCATTATGGGCATCTACATCATCGGAAGGGAACTCTCGAACCTCAGCTAACTGTACGGGCGCTTCATGACGCGCCCCAACAACTCCAAGAACCCATGAAGATCGAACAGATATACACCGGCTGCCTGGCCCAAGGCGCTTACTACATCGAGAGCAACGGCGAAGCGGCGATCATCGATCCGCTGCGCGAGACCAGTCCGTACATCGAGCGAGCGCAAGCGAGCAACGCGAAGATCAAATACGTACTGGAGACGCACTTCCATGCCGACTTCGTGAGCGGTCACCTCGACCTGAGCAAAAAGACCGGCGCGCCCATCGTCTACGGCCCGAACGCGAACCCCACGTTCGATGCGCACATCGCCAAGGATGGCGAGGAGTTGAAACTCGGCAACGTCACCATCAAGGTGCTGCACACCCCCGGCCACACCATGGAGAGCACCTGCTACCTGCTGCTCGATGAGAACGGCAAGCCGCACAGCATCTACACCGGCGATACGCTCTTCATCGGCGATGTAGGCCGCCCCGATCTCGCGCAGAAAATGGGATCGATCACTCAAGAAGACCTCGCGGGCTTCCTGTATGACAGCCTCCACAACAAAGTGATGCCCTTGCCTGATGACGTGATCGTGTATCCGGCACACGGTGCTGGCAGCGCCTGCGGCAAGAACATGAGCAAGGAGACCTTCGACACGCTGGGTCACCAGAAAGAAGTGAACTATGCACTGCGCGCTGCAAGCAAGGAGCAATTCATCAAGGAAGTGACCGATGGGCTGTTGCCTCCACCGGCGTATTTCCCGCAGAACGTGGCCATGAACAAAGGCGTGATCGCAAGCGTGGACACCGTGAAAGAGAAAGGCATGCGTGCGCTCACACCCGACCAGTTCGAACTCGTCGCGGAAACGGAAGGGGCGCTCGTGCTCGACACGCGCGGTGCGCAGACCTTCAAGGACGGTTTCGTACCGCGCAGCATCAACATCGGCATCAAGGGCGATTTCGCTCCATGGGTGGGCAGCATGATCCCCGACGTGAAGCAACCGCTATTGCTCGTGACCGATGACGGTGCCGAGGATGAGGTCGTGACCCGCCTAGCACGCGTTGGGTACGACAATGTGTTCGGCTATCTGAAAGGCGGGATCGATGCATGGAAGACTTCCGGCAAGGAGGTGGACACCATCGAGAGCATCAGCGCGGAAGAGTTCGCCAAGCGCTTCCTTGCCAACAAGCTTCGTGTGGTGGACGTGCGCAAGGATGGCGAATACGCCGCCGAGCACGTGGACGGCGCCTGGCACGCCTCGCTGCAATTCATCAACCAGAACCTCGCGGCGTTCAGCAAGGAAGAGCCGAACTACATCCACTGCGCGGGCGGTTACCGCAGCATGGTTGCTGCCAGCCTGCTCAAAGCACGCGGTTACCACAACGTGATCGACGTGGCCGGTGGATTCAACGCCATCAAAAAAACCGATGTGAAGGCAACGGACTATGTATGCCCTTCCACGCTGAAGAAGTAGCACTGATCATCCGATCCCTAACCCATGCTAGAAGCGATCAAACAGCCTTGGCCGTGGTACGTGGCCGGTGCCCTCATAGGCCTTACTGTCCCCTACTTGTTGCTCGTGGGCAACAAGAGCTTTGGGATCAGCAGTTCGTTGCGACACATGTGCGCGGCGTGCCTGCCTTCCAACATCAAGTTCTTCCAGTACGATTGGAGAAAGGAAGTGTGGAACCTGTTCTTCGTGGGTGGTATCGCACTCGGTGCGTTCATGGCCGCGCAATTCCTGAGCGACCCGAACCCTGTGGTTCTCTCGGAGCCAACGGCCGCCTATCTCGCAGAGAAGGGCATCACCGACACAACGAGCCTGATGCCTTCGGAGATCTTCTCATGGGATCAACTGTTCACACTGCGCGGTCTCATCTTCTTCGTCATCGGCGGTTTCATGGTGGGCTTTGGCACACGCTACGCTGGTGGATGCACAAGCGGACATGCGATCATGGGCCTGAGCAGCTTGCAATGGCCGAGCCTGATCGCCACCTGTTGCTTCATGGTCGGCGGCATCGCGATGACCTGGCTCATACTTCCCTTCCTACTTACCCTTTGAGATCATGGAGCAAGCTTTCCAACACACCCCTACTCCACAGGAACTGGCCGATCTCAAGGCCCGGGAACTGGATGCGATCTGCGTCAACGAGAGCGAGTTGGTCCACCCGTGGTGGCACAACCTGAAGTATGCCGCTTGGGGCATCCTCTTCGGCATCGTCTTCGTGAAAGCCGAGATCGTAAGCTGGTTCCGCATCCAGGAGATGTTCCGTTTTGAGAGCTTCCACATGTACGGTGCTATCGGCACCGCCGTGGTGGTGGGTCTCATCAGCGTGCTCCTCATCAAACGGACGAAAGCGAAGACGATCTATGGCGAGGAGATCCACATCCCGAACAAGGAGTTCAACAAAGGGCAGATCTACGGCGGGCTTCTTTTCGGCCTAGGCTGGGCCATCACAGGAGCTTGTCCGGGTCCTTTGTTCGCGCAAATGGGCGCAGGCTTCGGCGTCATCAGCATCACCTTTCTGAGCGCAGTGGCGGGCACTTGGGTGTATGGTCTGTTGCGCGACAAACTCCCCCATTGACCCAGCCCCCCAGGTCATGTTCGTCCCGGTCGTCCTGCTCATCATGGCTCTGCTCGTCCTGCTCTGGCAGGGCGTTTCCGACCAAGCGGTGCGGGTATTGAAGGAGCGTGCCGGTCTGTCCCATGACGAACGCGCTCCGAGGTTCGCCCGGCGGGCGACACTTGCGATCACTGCGCTGATCCTATTGTTCATGGGCGCGCCGCGCAGTTGGTTGGAACCACCACCGCCGATGGTCGCCACCTACATGGCGGACAGCCTCTGGGCCGGAATGGACACCACCTTGATCGAACACATCGGTGGTGAACGGGAAGATCTGGTACAGTACGGTCGTGAGCTGATCCGGAACACGGCGTTCTATCTCGGTCCTGAAGGAATCGTTGCGCAGCAGACCAACGGCATGAATTGCCAGAACTGCCACCTCGATGCCGGAGCCAAACCGTGGGGCAATAACTACAGCGCTGTGTGGAGCACCTATCCGAAATTCCGCGAACGCAGCGGTGCCACTGAAACAGTGGTGAAACGCATCAACGATTGTTTCGAGCGCAGCTTGAACGGTGTTGCGCTGGATAGCACCAGCCGTGAGATGCGTGCGCTCGTTGCCTACATGGAATGGCTCGGCACCGGTATCGATGCAGGCAAGAAGCCCAAGGGCTCAGGTCTTGCCGAACTGAAGTTCATGGACCGTGCTGCCGATCCCATTCACGGCCAGGCCATCTACACCGCGAAGTGCGCGAGCTGCCATAAGGAGGACGGTGCAGGCGTGAAGGCCGCGAACGGTCTCACGTATCAATACCCACCCTTGTGGGGAGAGCACAGCTACAACATCGGTGCAGGTCTTTACCGGTTGAGCCGGTTCGCGGGCTATGTGAAGAACAACATGCCGCAGGGAGTTACGTGGGAGAACCCACAGCTCACCGATGAAGAAGCCTGGGATGTGGCGGCATACGTGAACTCGCAGCAGCGACCGGATCGCGACCTGTCAGCGGACTGGCCGAACATCGCTGGCAAGCCTGTGGATCATCCGTTCGGCCCGTTCGCCGATAGCATCCCTGAAGTGCAACACAAATTCGGACCCTTCGGTCCGATCGCCGAAGCGAAGAAGGCGATCAGAAAATGAGATGATCGGACGATCAGAAAATGTGAACTCATGAGCGACATCCAACACCCCGAAGGCTGCTCGTGCGGCGCGCACGACGAAGAGAAGAACGGGATCTCGCGGCGCAGCATGCTACGCTCGCTCGGGGCCTTGGGCGCTGGGCTGACGCTCGGCCCCACCCTCGCGATGGGTGCGCTGAACGATCGTCGCGATGAACTCGTTAAGAGCGCAGCCGTCGTGCAAGGCAAGGCGCAGAAGTTCACGATCCTGCATACGAGCGACATCCATGCGCAACTGAACACGCACGACGAGTTCTTCCTGGAGCAAGGCAAGCCCGTGTACAAGAAGCGCGGCGGCTTCGGGGTGTTGAAGACCATGATCGACACGCTGCGGAACGAGGATCCGGAGAACACCATCGTGATCGATGGCGGCGACTGTTTCCAAGGCGGTGGTGTGGCCGCGATGAGCGAGGGCCGCGCGCTGGTGCCGTTGATGGACCGCATCGGATACGACCTGGTACTACCCGGTAACTGGGAAGTGATCTACGGCAAGGAGATGATGCTGAAGGATCTTGGCTCTTACAAGGCCGATAAGATCTGCGCGAACATGTTCCATGCGGCGTACCCCGAAGGATCGATCTCGACGCCAGACAAGAATGCCGAGTTCAAGGGCGAGCTCATTTTCCCGCCCTACTGGACGAAGCGTGTTGCGGGGCTCAAGATCGGCTTCATCGGCTACAACGATCCGCTCACGCCCAAGCGACAATCCCCGGCTTACAGCTACGGGATCCAGTTCACCAAGCCGGAGATCAACGTGGCCAAGTACATCCGCATCCTGCGCGACTACGAACAGTGCGCGATGGTCTTCCTCGTCACCCACATGGGCCTGGCGCAACAAGTGGATCTGGCGAACAAACCGGAAGTGGAAGGTGCTGACCTCATCCTCGGAGCCGATACGCACGAGCGCGTGCGCAAACCCATCGATGGCAAGTACAGCAAGGTGACCGAGCCGGGTGCTTTCGGCTCGTTCGTAGCTCGCCTCGATGTAGTGGTGGAAGACGGCAAGGTGAAGGACAGCCACTACGAACTGCTCGACGTGGACCCGGAGAAGTACCCGGCGGACCAAGGCATGCTGCAACTGGTTGACGAAGTGAGCGCGCCGTACAAGGAGACGCTGAGCAAGGTCGTGGGTAGCACGAAGAACACGCTCGTGCGCTACTATGTGATCGAGAACCCGATGGACAATTTGATCACGGACGCCATCATGTGGAAGCTGAAACCCGAGGTCGCCATCAGCAATGGCTTCCGTTTCTGTCCACCGATCGTGGCCGATGGCAAGACGCCCACGCCGATCACGAACGACAACATCTGGAGCATGATCCCGGTGGACAGTGAAGCCAAGTACGGCGAAGCGACCGGGCAGCAGCTATGGGACTGGCTGGAGAAGGAGTTGCACAACGTCTTCGCGAAGGATCCGGCCAAACGCTTCGGCGGCTGGGTGGTACGCTTCAAGGGCATGACGGCCAACTTCACCATGAACAACGACCTGGGGAAGCGCGTTAACTGGATCAGGATCGGCAAGAAGCCCATCGACCTGAAGCGCACCTACCTCATCGCCGCCTGCGAGCGCGAGGGCGACCCGAACGACACACTCTGTAGACTGGAGAAGGTTTCGAACCCGCGCCGCGCCAACGCCACCATGCACAACATCCTGCGCGAGTATTTCGGAGCGTTCTCTCCCGTAGCTCCGAAAGTCGAAGGGCGGATCACAGCGACCGATGCACCGCAAACGTTGCTGAGCCAGCTCGAAGGCTACGACTACGAGTTCCGTTGAACCCGAACATACCGCTGAGGACGTGAAAGGCCCGCCCCCCATTGGTGGCCAGGCACCTCCCTCGGGGCACGCCAGCACACAACCATACGGACTTCGGATCGCCAGCATCCGGAGAGCACGCATGAGCAACGGGGCCGCCAGCGCCCCCCCGGATGCCCGCATCCCGGATAGCATGCCGCACATCAGGTTGCACATCCGTAAAGAGTACCCGCATGTTCCGGTGTTGCATGGTGTCCACGATGTCCTGGAGCCTGTGCAGGCCCGTGGCATCGATGAACGGCACATGCCGCATGCGGAGGATGAGCATCCGGTGCTTATCACCCACGGTCTTCATCGTATCGGTGAAGGTCTGCGCTGCCCCGAAGAACAGTGGTCCATTTATCTCATAGATCAGCACATGCTTCGGGACGTTCTTGAATTCCGCATCGAAGAGCTTGTCTTCCTGGTCCGCCGTTCCGCCCAACGATCTCAACTGCGTGGAGTCGCTCATCCGCTTCATGAACAGGAAAGCAGCGAGCACCAGACCGATCTCGATGGCGATGACCAGATCGAACACCACCGTGAGCAGGAAAGTCGCGAGCAGTACGGCCATGTCATACCGGCTCGTCCTGAACACCGCACGGAAGCTGTGCAACTCGGCCATGTTCCAGGCCACCACAACCAGGATCCCGGCAAGGCAGGACATGGGGATCAACGCTGCCCACTTCCCGGCGACGAGCATGATGAGCAGCAACACCACCGCATGCACCATGCCTGCCATCGGGGTCCGGCCCCCGTTCTTCACGTTGGTGGCCGTACGCGCGATCGCTCCTGTGGCGGGGATCCCCCCGAACAACGCGGACAGGATGTTGGCACCACCTTGCGCGACCAATTCCATATTGCTCCGATGCTTGCCACCGATCGAACCATCGGCCACGACCGCGCTCAGCAGGGATTCGATACCGCCCAACAGCGCGATGGCGAGTGCGGGGCGCAGCAGTTCTTTGAAGGTCGCGAGGTCCACCATGTGGAAATGCGGCATGGGAAGCGTGTTCGGGATCGCACCGAACCGGGATCCGATGGTCTCCACCGGCAACTGCCACCAAGCCACGACCGATGTGGCCAGCGCGATCGCGACGATCGAACCGGGCACCACCTTGGTCACTCTCGGCATCAAGGCCGTGATGAGGATCGTACCGGCACCAATGGCCAGCGTGGTGAGGTCCATCGATCGGAAAGAGGTGGCGTAGACCGCCCACTTCTCCAGGAAATCCGCTGGTACCTTCGCGATCCCCAACCCGAAGAGATCATTGATCTGCGCCGAGAAAATGATCACCGCGATGCCGGTAGTGAAGCCCACGATGAGCGTATGCGGAAAGTACTTCAGCAACACCCCGAAGCGCAGGAAGCCCATGAGCATGAGCATGAAGCCCGCGATGAAGGTGGCCACCGTGAGCCCTTCGATGCCGTAGGTCTGCACGATGCCGTACACGATCACGATGAACGCACCGGTGGGCCCACCGATCTGGACGCGACTTCCTCCGAAGGCACTGATGAAGAAGCCTGCGACCACCGCAGTGATCAAACCCTTCTCCGGCGAAACACCTGATGCGATCGCGAAGGCGATCGCCAAAGGCAAGGCGACAATGCCTACGATGACGCCAGCTAGCACATCGCGGCCGAACTGGGACGCTGTGTAGCCCCTGCCCAGCACCGTGAACGACTTGGGAATGAACTCTGAGGCCATCGGGAACGGCCAGCAAGCTATGCTTCTGACACGGGGAGCAGACCGGCGCCGGTCAGTGTTCGTCAATTGGCATTGGTCAAGAATGCTCTGTGACATCGCTCACAGCGCTGGGTGAACGAGCAGCCGACCTTTGCGTCATGAAGAAGCTCCTCTTCCTCCTCGCTATCCTCCTTGGCAGCGCGATGTACGCCCAACAGACCGAGCGCCAGCATCGCATCATCATGCAGCTGACCAGTGGTGATACGCTCGTCCACAAGAACCTGATGAAGCAGTTCAAGAACATGAAGGAGGCCGCTCCCACCATGCAGGTCGAAGTGGTGTGTCACGGCCCCGGCATGGACCTGCTGATGAGCGACCGGAGCATTGTGCAAGCCAAGGTGAAGGAGTTCGCTGCCCAAGGCATCGTCTTCCTCGCCTGCGACAATACGATCCGTGAGCGCAACCTCGACCCGGCCAAGGTTCTATCCGAAGCCGGGCATGTGAAGGCCGGGATCATCCACATCGTGGAGCGGCAGGAGGACGGCTGGAGCTACATCAAAGCGGGTTTCTGATCCATGCAGCACACGGGAATGCACCGATCGCACAGCGGTCGGTGGGGCTTGGCCCTTGTCCTATCGGTCGTCTTCCCGCTCCTCGGGAGCGCGCAGCACAGCGAGCAGGACATCCCCAGCAACGACAGCTTGCGCGGTGCGAGCCACTTGTACGACATCATGAAGCGCGGAGAACTGGACGGACGCCTCCGTCTTTACAACATGATGACCATCAACGACGGCGCACCTGCGGACTACCATGCGGTGGCCTTCGGAGGCACGCTCGGCTTCACATCGCAACGCTGGCATGGCACAAGGTTCAAGCTCAGCGGCGGCTACACCTTCGATCTGGCGACGAGCGACCTCACCGCGCTCGACCCCGTGACCGGTGCTGCCAACCGCTACGAGATCGGCCTGTACGATGTGAACGACCCGCGCCATACCAACGACCTGGCCTACCTCCACGAATTCCAGTTGGACTGGTCGTCGCACAATGTGCGCACACGGGTGGTGCTGGGCAAACAAGAGCTGAACACGCCCTTCCTCAACCCGCAGGACGGACGCATGCATCCCAGCTTGTTCGAAGGCATCTGGACCCAGCATCGCACCAGCCACGGTACGGCGCTGCAAGGCGGATGGCTCTACCGGGTGGCACCGCGCGGCGCCAGTGAATGGTACACGGTGGATGAGAGCATGTCCGTCTTCCCTGCCGGGCGAAACGTGTACGGTGAAGGGGCACAGCATGGAGAGCACTTGGAGAGCGCGGGCATTTTCGCCGCGAGCGTCAAGCAGAAGATCCACCGTACCTTGAATGTCACAGCCTGGGATCTTTATACCGAGAACGTCTTCAACAGCGCGCTGCTTCAGTTGGACGCAGGCAACAAAGAAGCCCGCTGGAACGCGTCTGCCATGGCCATTCGGCAGGACGCGGCCCACTACCGAGGGCACGGCAACGACAGTCTGTTGTACATGCCAGCGAGCGAAGCCTCTTGGGCGTTCAGCGCTCGATTGCGTAACGTGCTCGGCAAGTTCCGCTGGCAACTGAACTACACGCGCATCACCGCACATGGCCGTTACCTGATGCCGCGCGAATGGGGCCGCGATCCCTTCTTCACCTTCCTGCCGCGCGAGCGCAACGAAGGCGCTGGGGATGTACACGCGGCTTCGCTGAACCTGATCTGGAAAGCGAACAACGGCTGGCGGATCCAAGTGGACGGCGGCTTGTACCGGATGCCCGACCTCACCGATGTGCGGCTGAACAAGTACGCCATGCCGTCCTACACGCAGTTCGATGTGAACGCGCAATACCAGTTCAATGGCGGATGGAAGGGCCTTGCCGCACAGCTATTGGTACTTGCGAAACTGCCGTTGGAAAGGGAACTCACCGAACGGCAGTCCATCAACAAAGTGGACATGCTGCACGCGGACCTCATCATCAACTACGTGTTCTGACGCACGGGACGCTTTGTGATGTCCATCACCAACGGCGCTTGGCGAACGCCGGACCTTTGTACCGCGAAAGCAAAACACCATAGACCATGTTCAAGACATTGTTCGGTATCGGCGGCCCAAAAGTGGACCTCCGCGAGAAGATCGCCCAAGGCGCGACCATTGTTGATGTGCGGACACCGGAGGAGTTCCGCAGTGGCCATGTGGCTGGGTCCATCAACATGCCCTTGGACCGGCTCGAGGACCAGTTGAAGAAGCTCGACAAGAGCAAGCCCGTGATCACCTGCTGCCGCAGCGGTGCGCGCAGTGGCATGGCGGCCGACACCTTGAAGCGCCATGGCTTCGACGTGTACAACGGCGGACCATGGACCAGTGTGAACAGCCTGAAGTGATCGTTCGACAACCAAGTGGAAGGCCGCGCAATACCGGCCTTACTGTTCCCACCAACCCCAACACCATGCGCCTTCTGCTCCTCGCATCAACCGGGACTCCTTATGCCGATGGGTTGTCCACCGCAACAGGACGGTGGCAGCTTGAACACCGGGGCCTTTGAGGCACGCTTGGACGATGTGGGTGCCCAACTGCTCGATGTGCGCACCGCAAACGAATTCAGCGGAGGTCATCTGGCGAACGCCCGCAACCTGGACTGGACCAACGGCCAGCTGGAAGCCGGCATGCAGGAACTGGACAAGTCGAAGCCCGTGCTGCTCTATTGCGCGTCGGGTCGTCGTAGCGCGGCAGCGCGTGAGTTCTTACGCGAACAAGGCTTCACCGACGTGGTGGACCTGTCCGAGGGCATCACTGCGTGGCGCGATGCCGGAAATCCCATTGAACGCTGAAAGGATAAGCTCCCACCAAATTGATGAAGGCCCTTCGCAGGGCCTTCATCTCTGTTCGCTCGGAGGCTTCAAGCTGGTTCCAATTCCCTCTTAGCGAGATAGAAGTCGATCAGCTCAATGCCTTTCTCATTGAGCCGGGCATCGAGGTCCTTCAAGGTCTTGGGCGGTGGCACGATCACCTTGTCACCCTTCTTCCAGTTCAGCGGCATGGCACACCCATTGGCATCAACGGTTTGCATGGCTTCCAGGACACGCTTGATCTCCTCCATGTTGCGGCCCACGTTCAGTGGGTAATACATGATGAGGCGGATGATGCCCTTGGGATCGATGAAGAACACGGCGCGCACAGCCGCGGTGTTGCTCGCATTGTCGTGCAGCATGCCATAGAGGTGGGCCACCTTCATATCGATGTCAGCGATGATCGGAAAATCCATGTATACACCGGTCTTCTCGCGCACCGCTTGCACCCAGGCCACATGGCTATGGATGCTGTCGATGCTCTCACCAATGAGCTTCGTGTTGCGGTCCGCGAACCACTTCTTCTCTTGGGCAAAGCCGGAGAGTTCGGTGGTGCATACCGGCGTGAAGTCGGCCGGATGGGAAAAGAGGATGGTCCAACTATCCTTGATGTACTCGCTGAACTTGATAGGGCCTGTCGTAGTGAGCGCCTCGAAATCGGGAGCTTGGTCGCCGATGCGGGGCATGTGATTGATCTCCATGGTTGGGGTTTGTTAGCGAATACAAAGTGAACGCTTGGCTACGTGCCTCAGGGTGACGAACATCACTGAACTTCGACGAAGAGCGTCGCCACGCTCGGGTCCGCTGTGCAGGTCGTCCACATGTCACGTCGACGGGCACTCCTTGTTGACCGAAAGTAGGTGGTGCTCGCGTCGATCAACGGATGAACCGCTCTGTGAACAGCCGCTGACCGTTGCGCACCTCGACCATGTATGCACCAGGTGCCAGACCCTGTAGGTCCACCTCAAAGGAATGCTCCGCCCCTTGGGCATGCTCGGCCAGCACCTGCACTGTGCGACCGATCGTGTCCAGTACGCGAACGCTATATGCTCCGGTCATGCCGCCCCCGATGGTAACATGCAACGCATCCCCCGCGCGGCGCAGACGGATATCCACCGAAGTATCCGGGGCCGGAACGGATTGCGTCGGGTCGACCAAGAGCACTCGGAAGATCCGCGAGGAGGCCTCGCTCTGAACGCCGGTGTTGATGAAGAAGATGTTGCCTGCGGTACTCTCGATCCCACCGACCACATGCCCCAGCACGATCGTGTCTCCCACGAACAAATGCTGCATCATGATCCCGCTTGCGGTCTGTGGTGTTCCCGGCCAGGGGACGAACTCCGCACTGGCACCGAGCAGCGCGGGCATCGCTCCGATCTGTGATTCGAGCATGGCGCCTTGGTCATTGCGTTGCACCAGGCTGATCGTGTTCACGAAGGGTACATTGATATCGTCCATCAGGTTGCCGTTCCCATCGAAATAGTATCGGCCGATACCTCCGAAGAACATCGAGCGCATGGCGTTCGTATTGCCATCGTAGAGCCCCACATGGGCACTGTGGTACTGGTTCAACAATTGCTCGAAAACAGGCACCACTGTGACGTTCGTATCAACGATGTCCACCGTGTTCAGCCAGGGAACATCCGCTGCATACTGGAACACACCCGTGAACGCGGTGAAGCCCTCTTCTCCATCCGGGAAGATCTGGGGGAGCATGTTGTAGTCCCGGCGGTGCAGGTTCACCGTATCCACGTGGCCCCAGTAGTCGCTTATCGCCAATGAGACGCCGTCGTCATCAATGGCGAAGCGGCGCACGGCGTTGGTATACTCCTGAATGAAGCCAGGCCCCTGGTTCGGCCCCATGGGATTGTAGCGGCCGATGAAGCGTTGACCACCCACGAGGTAGAAGCGGTCGTTGAGCAACCGCATCTGTCCACCCGTGACCTCCATGCGCTGATCGGTCAGTTGCCGGAAGAAGGGCGCGATGGGTTGGGAGTTGCGGATGGCGTCCATCACCCCTGCCAGATCGATCGCGGTGAGGTTGGGATAGGTGATGTGATCGAGCGCAGTGGGCGAATAGCCATAGCCTCCGACGCAATACAGTGTCCCATCGCGCTGCTCGAACTCCATGTTCGTGCTCTGTAGCTGTTCCTCCAACGGTTGTGGAAGGGAAGAAAGGGGTGAAGACCACACCTGATGCGATACTGGATCCACCACGTAGGCGCTCAAGTTGTTCCCGGTGGCGAGGAAAGCGAAAGGAGGCTGCCGACGATGGAGTCCATCGGTGCGTCCACCGATGAGGAACCACTGCCCATCGTGTTGCCCCCATGCGAACGACTGCAACGCGGGCATGCCCGGTACCGTGACCTCCTCCAGCACCAACTGGCGGCCGTCGAAGTATTGCGCGGACAGGAAGAAGGGGAGAAATGCAGCGAGTGAGAGGATGTGTTTCATGAAATTCTGGGGACGTGTTGATCGATCAGCCTTGTGCCCTGCCTCGCAGGATGAAGTTCCAGTACAACCGTGGGAGCACTTCCCGTTTCAACTGGTACATGCTCCAGCGCTCTTTGCTCTGGTCGAACGGAAATGTCTCCTGGGGGTTGTTGTTGTAGTCGAATTCCGCGAGCACCAGCTTGCCATAACCGGTGATCAATGGACAGGAGGATACCCGTTATAGTCAGCTGGCAGAGGCCTGTTGGCCATGGCCGCGAGCATGTTCGCCACCACGGCGGGTGTTTGCTTGCGAATGGCAGCGCCGGTCTTCGAGGTGGGTAACCCGGCCGCATCGCCGATGCTCCACGTTCGCGTACTTCATGGCGCAGGCTGTGCTTGTCCACGTCCACCCAACCGGCGGCGTTCGCCAGCGGGCTCTGCTTGATAAAGTGGGGAGCGCTCTGTGGCGGCGTCACATGGAGCATGTCATAGTCCACCCACTTCACCTCGTCCTTGTTCTTCTCCCCGAAGCCAACGAAACGCGCACGCTTGTTCGGTCCATCGATCTCTTCGAGCTTCCAGAAGAAATTGAGCTTGATCCCTCCTCGCTCCACCACCTTCAGCAAGGTCTTCTCATAGCGTGGTATCGCGAAGAGCTTTGTTCCCCCGCTCCAATATTGGATGTCCATGTCCTTCAACACACCTTCCCTGCGCCAGTGGTCCGCAGCGAGGTACATGATCTGTGCGGCACCACCGCATTTCACGGGTGTGCGGGTTGTGGAACACGGCCTTGCCCTTCTTCAAGCCTTTGATGCACTCCCAGGTGTAGGGCGCATAAGCGAAGCTGTAGTTGGAGCAGACCCCGTTCTTTCCAAGGTTCTCCTGCAAGCCCTTCACCGCGTTCCAGTCCAATTGGATGCCCGGGCACACGAGCAATTGATCGTAGCCGATCGCTTCCCCACTGGCTAGCACCACTTCGCTGCGCTCCGGCTGGAAGGTGGCCGCCTTGTCCTTGATCCACTCCGCTCCCTTCGGAATGAAGTCCTTCTCGTTGCGTTCGGTGTCCTTGATGTTGAAGGCACCGCCCCCGACCAAGGTCCAGGCGGGTTGGTAGTAGTGCTTTTCCGAAGGTTCCACGATGCCGACCTTCAGCTTGCCGTTCTTCAACAGAAGCAAGGCGGCTGCGGAAAGACCAGCGTTGCCGCCACCGATCACGAGGACTTGAAAGTGCTTTGCCATGGCGAAAGGGGTTACCGCGATGCGAACGTATCGCGCCCATTCAGCCCCAAGCGTGACGATCCTCACCGAAGGGCCGCGATACTGACAAGGATCAGCAACGCGCGTTCATCCCAAGCTGAGTTTTGTTCCGCCGACGCCAACCATGCGCGGCGATCAACCATGAGGATCGAGCAGATCTATACCGGATGTCTGGCGCACGGCGCCTATTACATCGAGAGCAATGGCGAAGCGGTAGTGATCGATCCGCTGCGCGAAGTGCAACCCTACATCGATCGTGCTACGCGCGACGGTGCGAAGATCAAATACGTGCTGGAGACGCACTTCCACGCGGATTTCGTGAGCGGCCACCTGGACCTGGCGAAGAAGACCGGTGCCACGATCGTGTACGGCCCCACGGCCAAGCCCGGATTCGAAGCGATGGTGGCAAGCGACGGGCAGGAACTCACCGTGGGCAAGGTGCGCATCCGGGTGATCCATACGCCGGGGCACACCTTGGAGAGCACGACCTACCTGCTCATCGATGAGACCGGAAAGGAGAAGTGCATCTTCACAGGGGACACGCTTTTCATTGGCGATGTGGGCCGCCCGGACCTGGCGCAGCATGTGGTGGCGGACCTCACCGAGGATAAGCTGGCGGGTATGCTCTATGATTCACTGCGCAACAAGATCATGCCCTTGAGCGATGACCTGATCGTGTACCCCAACCACGGTGCGGGCAGCGCGTGCGGCAAGATGATGAGCAAGGAAACGCAGGACACGCTGGGCCATCAAAAGCGCACGAACTATGCGCTGCGTCCGAACATGACCAAGGAGGAGTTCAAGAAGGAACTGCTCACCGGCCTGATGCCTCCTCCGGGCTACTTCCCACAGAACGTGCTGATGAACATCAAAGGCTACGAATCCCTGGACACGGTGATGGAACGCGCACGCGTGGCGCACTCTCCCGAAGCCTTTGAGGCAGCGGCAGCCGCCCACGAGGCCCTCATCATCGATGCGCGCAGCGCGGGCGACTTCGCCAAGGGCTTCATTCCCGGCAGTATCAACTTCGGCTTGGACGGCAGCTTCGCGATGTGGGTGGGCGAGATGGTGCCCGACCTCAAGCAACACATCCTGCTGGTCACCGACCCCGGAAAGGAAGAGGAAGCCATGATCCGCTTGAGCCGCATTGGGCACGACGGGCTCGTAGGCTACTTGAAGGGCGGCTTCGACGTCTGGAAAGCGGCGGGCAAGCCCGTGGATACCGTGGTGCGGATCACTTCGGAGGACTTCGCCGCGCGCTATGCGATGAAGCCCTTGGTCTTCGACGTACGCAAGAAGAGCGAATACGAGGCGGAGCATGTCGTGGGCGCGTTGAACATCCCGCTCAATCAACTGAACAACCACCTTGCGGAGATCCCCAAGGACACACCATTCATCCTGCATTGTGCCGGGGGCTACCGCAGCATGATCGCCGCTTCGATGCTGAAGGCTCGTGGCTGGGAGAACTTCGTTGACGTTGCCGATGGTTTCGCCGGGATACGGAACACCAATGTCCCGCGCACGGCATTCGTGCAGCCCACCACCTTACTGTAGCCCGATGAGCAATGACCTTCACGGACCGCATGGGCGATGGAACGGGTCGCTGCCAGTGATGATCATCACGGTCGAACAATGGAGTTGACCGGACCTTTGTGCTGAAAACAACAAGTTCATGGGGCGGAAATGGATGATCATTGGGGTCGGCGCCGTGCTCGGTGCGATCGGCGGGTGGCTGTACTGGAGCAATTTCGGTTGCACCACAGGGTGTACAATTACCAGCAGCCCCGTTAACAGCACCCTTTATGGTTCGCTCATGGGAGGTCTCGTGCTGAGCCTCTTCGAGCCGAAAGGTCACCGCCCCGATGGGACGCAAGATCCGACCGGAACACTATGATGGAGCGAGCAATGACGAACTGGGATGCGACCCGCTGGCTCCGGCTGGTGCTCGCGATCATCTTCCTCATCGCAGGGATCGGCCAACAAGAACCTGTGGCCTATGTCGCTGCCGCGTTCTTCGGGGTTCAAGCACTGTTCAATGTGGGTTGCTGCGGTGCTTCCTGCGCATCAACGCGCACATCCGCTCCCCGATCGACCAATACGCCAACAAAGGAGGTCATCTACGAAGAGGTCCACTGAACATGGGAACGAAGCCAACTTCCTTCAATGCACCTGATCAACGGTGAAAAACCCGTGGTGGTGGACTTCCACGCCGAATGGTGCGGACCGTGCAAAATGATGAAGCCCATCCTCGATGAGTTCAAAGGCATGGTGGGTGATCGCGCCACGGTTATCAAAGTGGATGTGGACAAGAACCCGGCAGCCGCACAGGCCTATGGCGTGCGCGGTGTACCCACCCTGGCCATCTTCAAGAAGGGGGAGATCGTCTGGCGGAAGTCCGGCGTGATCAGTGCCGCCCAACTACAGGGCGTCCTTCAGCCCTTTCTCTGAAGCGGGCTTCCAGTCGGCCGACACGTGTACTTCGATGGAGCCACGTGACACGGTTACGCGACCCACGTGCTGGAGTTGATGCAACAACCGGGTGATCACCTCGCGCGGTGAGTTGAGTTCTTGCGCAATGTCCTGGTGCGTGACCTTCAAGATGTGGTTGCCCGTGGCTTGGACGCGCTTCACCAGGTAGTTCCACAGTTGTTCATCCAGCTTGTGGAACGCCACCACTTCGATCGTCTCGAGCAATTCCCCGAAGCGCTGTGCCTGGGTATCGTTCACGAAGCGCCGCCATTCCGGGTATACCATCCACTCTTCCATGTACCGCGCGGGGATCATGAGCAGTTCGGCATCCTCTTCCACCACCGCCATCACGCTGCTGTTCCGTTTCGATCCGCATCAGGTCAGTGACATGGCACACGATTCCCCGGGCATGATGTGATAGAGGAAACGCTCCCGGCCTTCGGGGTCCTGTGCCAGGATGCGGAGGCTGCCCTTGTGCACGATCGGGATGTGGGTGATCGGATCACCAGTGCGCATCAGTTCGGTGCCCGCAGGGAGCGAGCGATGCACCACCACGCTCTCGAACTCGCGCTGCAACTTGGGGTCGGTGAACATGTTGGCAAGGTAGAACGGGATGCTACCGGTACAAGGTTCACCCCTGCTCGCTGGAGCTCCTGGGTATCAACGCAACAAGGTTCGCATCCTGCGACTGCTGGCGGCGAGAACCACCACCAGCGACAACACCTTTGTGCATATACCATTTCACCATGCGCAAACTGAAGATCTCCGCCTTGGCCTTCGCCATGGGCATCACCGCTACGCTGCAAACCGGTTGCTACGGCGAGTTCGCCCTCACGAACATCGTGTACGATTGGAACGGCACCGTAAGCCCCAACAAGTTCGTGAAAAGCCTCGTTTTCTTCGGGCTTTGCATCATCCCGGTATACGGTGTTGCGGTCTTCATCGACGCCATCATCCTCAACCTGATCGAGTTCTGGACAGGCACCAACCCGGTGAGCATGAACGAGGGCGACTACGAGATGCAGCTCGTCACCGTGAAGGGCGACCGGTTCAAGATGGAGGCGACCAAGGACACCTTCACCACCACCCAGCTCACAGGCAAGAAAGCCGGTGAAGTGCGCATCATGAAGTTCGATCGTGCCACGCTGACATGGAAGTACACCGATAGCAAGATCTGCGACCAACCGGTGATGACCTTCCTCGATGCCGAGGGCGATCAAGTGCGGCTGTACACGACCACTGGCACTGTGGACCTCGCGATGAGCGACTTGACGGACGAGGAGTTGCTACTTGCCAAGTTCGGCGGTCAGCGGAACGAGGCGATGGCCTGCGCGGACTGAGCAGCGTTGATGACAACGAAGAAGCCCCGACGATGTCGGGGCTTCTTCGTTGAAAGGCCTTCGGAACTAACCCTCGCTCACCATCTTGCTCGGATCGCACCAGAGATCGAACTGCTCGCTGGTGACGTGGCCCAGTGCCAGCGCGGCAGCCTTCAGCGTGGTTCCTTCCTTGTGCGCCTTCTTCGCGATCTCCGCGGCCTTGTAGTAGCCGATGTGCGGGTTGAGGCTGGTCACGAGCATCAAGGAGTTGTTCAGGTGCTGCTTGATCACCGTTTCGTTCGGCTCGATGCCCTCAGCGCACCGGTCGTTGAAACTAACGCAGGCATCGCCGAGCAGGCGCGCGCTCTGCAACACGTTGGTTGCGATCAACGGCTTGAAGACGTTCAGCTCGAAATGGCCTTGCATGCCACCGATGCTCACCGCCACATCGTTGCCGATCACCTGGGCGCAAACCATCGTGAGTGCTTCGGGCTGCGTGGGGTTCACCTTGCCGGGCATGATGGATGAACCGGGCTCGTTGTCCGGGATAACCAGTTCACCGATCCCGCTGCGTGGACCGCTGCTGAGGATGCGGATGTCGTTGGCGATCTTCATCAAGGACACGGCCAATCGCTTGTATGCGCCGCTCAATTCAACCATGGCATCGTGCGCGGCGAGGGATTCGAACTTGTTCGGCGCGGTCACGAAGGGAAGCCCGGTGAGCTCGGCGATCTTCTTCGCCACGAGCACGCTGTAGCCTTTCGGTGCGTTGAGGCCCGTGCCCACCGCTGTTCCGCCAAGCGCGAGTTCGCGGATCATCTCCAGCGCATTTTTCACGCTGCGCATACCGTTGTCGAGCTGCTGCACATATCCGCTGAACTCCTGTCCGAGCGTAAGGGGCGTGGCATCCATGAAGTGCGTGCGACCCGTCTTCACGATGCTCGCGAAGGTCTTTGCCTTACTGTCCAACGTATCGCGCAGCTTCTTCACGCCAGGCAAGGTCGTTTCCACTGCCTGTTTGTAGGCCGCGATGTGCATCGCCGTCGGGTAGGTGTCGTTGCTGCTCTGGCTCTTGTTGACGTCGTCGTTCGGGTTGAGGGCCTTCTGCTCGTCGGTGAGCTTGCCGCCTTGTAGCACATGCCCCCGATAAGCGATCACCTCGTTCAGGTTCATGTTGCTCTGCGTGCCACTACCAGTTTGCCAGATCACCAGCGGGAACTGCTCATCGAGCTTGCCTTCGAGGATCTCGTCACAGACGCGGCCGATGAGGTCGCTCTTCTCCTTCGGCAATTTGCCCAGCTCCACGTTGGTGAGCGCCGCGGCCTTCTTCAAGTAGGCGAACGCTTTGATGATCTCCAACGGCATGCTTGCCGGCCGACCGATCCTGAAGTTGTTGCGGCTGCGCTCGGTCTGCGCACCCCAATACTTGTCCGCGGGGACGTTCACCTCGCCCATCGTGTCTTTCTCGATCCGGTAGTCCATGTGTCGTTGTTCGTTCGCCAGGTCGACGCCTGAGGGTCGGCGTTGCGGCTTGCGCCTTGCCCATCATCACACCTTCTGGCTTTGCCCCTGCTGCATCAGGAAGGCCTTCAAAAACTCATCGATCCCGCCGTTGAGGACATCGTCCGTGTTGCTCGTCTCATAACCGGTGCGAACGTCCTTCACCAGCTTGTACGGTTGCAACACGTAGTTGCGGATCTGGCTGCCCCATTCGATCTTCTTCTTGCCCGCTTCGATCTCGTTGCGTTTCGCCCGGCGGCGTTCGAGTTCCATCTCGTACAACTGGCTCTTCAGCAGTTGCAGCGCCTTGGTCTTGTTGTCCAGCTGGCTGCGCGTTTCGGTGTTCTCGATGATGATGCCGCTGGGCGCGTGGCGCAGGCGCACACCCGTTTCCACCTTGTTCACGTTCTGGCCACCGGCACCACCACTGCGGAAGGTGTCCCAAGTGATGTCCGCCGGGTTGATGTCGATCTCGATGGTCTCATCCACCAGCGGGTACACGTACACGCTGACGAAGCTGGTATGACGGCGCGCGTTGCTATCGAACGGGCTGATGCGCACCAAGCGATGCACGCCGTTCTCGCTCTTCAGCATGCCGTAGGCGAAATCGCCGTTCACCTCCATGGTGGCCTGCTTGATGCCCGCACCTTCACCGTCCTGGTAGTCGAGCACCTTCACCTCGTAGTCGTTCTTGCTGGCCCACATGCGGTACATGCGCAACAGCATGAGGGCCCAATCGCAGCTTTCGGTACCACCGGCGCCGCTGCTGATCTGCACCACGGCGCTCAGCGGATCTTCTTCGGCGCTGAGCATGTTCTTGAACTCGAGCCCCTCCAGCGCGCAGCCGACTTCTTGAACTGGGCGTCCATTTCCTCCTCGCTCACCTCCTTGGCCTTGAAAAATCGAAGGTCACCTCGGCGTCATCCACCTCGCGCTTCACCGCTTCGTACAGGCCAACCCAGCGCTTCAGTTCGCGGATCTTCTTCATCACGAGCTGCGCCTTCTTCTGGTCGTTCCAGAAATCGGGGTCGTGCGTGTACTTCTCCTGCTCCAGGATCTGCCCGCGCTTCTCCTCCACGTCCAGGTAGCCCTTCAGCGCTTCGAGGCGTTCTTTGAGGTCCGTGATCTTGTCGATCGTGATCATTGGGCGGCAAAAGTAGCCGCCACGTCCGTCCGCCGTAGGCGTCATTCCGGAACGCGGGCGCTGCGGAGCAGCGGGGCCCCGCGTATCCGGAATCTCACCAAAGCCATCAAAGTCATTGGTGAGACGCCGGAGACCCTCCTATCGTCGGGTTCCGGCGTGACGCACGGTCAACGGTCGATACTTGCATTGGAGAGCGCCTTCTCCACCTGCTCCACCGCGTACCCTCTCCCGATGAAGTACCGCAGCACCTTCTGCCGCTTGATGAACGCGTCGTCCTCCTTCACCTTCTCCCAGCGCTTCGCCACGGCCTTGGCCAGCGCCTTCGCATACTCATCATCCTCGATCGACTTCAGCCCCAGCGCTATGCACGGTTCGGAGACCTGCTTCAATCGCAGCGCCTGCTCGATCTTCCTGCGCCCCCAACCCTTCTGCCTGAACTTGCTCACTGCGAAGTGCTCCGCGAAGCGCGCTTCGTTGAGGAAGCCTTCGCCGATGAGCTGCGCAATGATCGCCTCCACTTGCGCCTTGTGCTCACCCCAGGCGTAGAGCTTGTCGCGCACTTCCTGTTGAGCGCGCTCTTGGCGGGCGCAATAGGCGCGGGCCTTAATCAAGGCTGGAGAGGATGACGACTTCTTCGGCATGCGACCAATGCCGAACGTACGAAAGCGCGGCGCTACAACGGCACAACGTTCCCCGCACTATCCTGCACGGAGTACGCTAGGAACTGTAGCGCGCCTTCGGGCTTCACCTTCACCCACTTCCTCCAGCGCCAGTACCAATTGCGCTGGATGCTCATGAAGCCCGTGGTGAGATAGGCGTGGGTGAACGGATGCACGTTGAGCGTGATGTCGCTCATGTCCGTTTCGCCATGCACGTCGCTGCCGGACGCAGCGAGCGCTCCAGCCTAGTGCGACAAGGGCTCTACCCGATCCATTCCTTCGCGAGTGCAAGATCATGTAGTACAGAGCGAACCCACCACAAAGGAGTTCAACGAATTCGGAGGTGATGTTCACAGCTAGATCGAAGTCCGGGTGGATCACCATCATGTCGTTCGCTGCGTCAATGGCAGCAATGGCGGCGATGGTCATGGCCCAGACGGCGAGCACCTTGGGTATGGCGATCACGCGCAATTGCGGGATCCTCCTGAAGAGCAGACCGATCACTGCCGCGATGCCGCAGGCCAGCCGCAACCAGTCGGAACGGCCTTGCAGCTCTCCAAGATTGTGAAAGGTCGTCTCCCCTTGCCGGTTGTGCTCGAACAGTCCTTCTGGCGTAGCGAAGCCGAGCAGATGCTGTCCCCATGCGATCTCCTCCATGCCGATGACCAGTGATGCTAGCGCCGCAAAACCGAAGAACCAACGGATCCACGCGGCATCGCGCGATACCCTTGATCGTCCCAAGATCCCGAGGGACAGAATAGCCGCACCCATGAAGCAGAGGCTCGTCAACGTTTCAACAGGCCCCGATTCCGCCAAGGACCAACCGGCCGCATGGAAGGTCTCGGGCCGCATGAGCAAGCAGATGAACAATAGGGTGAGGAGGGGCGGTAGAAGGCGACCCCACCGATGGAACCACGGACCGATCAAAAAGGACAAGTGTTTGTGCAAGGCGGAGCGTGAAGGCAATTAGCTGTTGGTACGTAACGCGGACCGTGGAGTTCCCGAACCACCGCCGGGGTTGTGGTGCAGAAGACCGAATTCAAACCGTTCGAGCCATGCCGGCCATGAACACCCGATCGTTCCAAAGGTCCCGAACGGTGCACTAGCAGGAAGCTCCTCTTCCTTCAACCTTTCCGGAGAAAGAGCCATGAGCCCCGTTCCAACCGATCCATCGGGCGATCGCTACCTGCTGCACATGCGGCTTGGTGCGGCTCGTCTAACGCGTGTTCTGGTCAGCGCGATGGTCCTTGTCCTGGCGGCCCACACCGTTGTCGCCATCGGCCGTTTGTTCTTCGAGGTTGAACTGGACAGCCTGAACCTGCTCTTTGACGTGGATCAGGAGGCGAACCTGCCGACATTCTTCAATACGGCGCTTCTCCTGATCGTCGTGGTTCTCAGCGCGCTGGCGTTCCGGGCCACGGGCCGCAAGGATCGGCCCTGGCGTTTGCTGGTGTTCGTCTTCTTGTTCCTGGCCCTTGACGAGAGCACCCAGTTGCACGAAAAGCTGGTGAACACCACCCGGTGTGCGTTGGAACCGGTCACTGGCGATGTCGGTTTCCTGTACTTCGCTTGGGTTGTTCCTTACTCGCTTCTCTTGATCGGCTTTGCCGTGGTCATGTTCTCCTTCCTCGCGCGATTGCCGTTGCGGACACGCACAGGTCTTGTTCTAAGCGGAGCGGTCTATGCGTTGGGCGCGGTGGTATGTGAAATGATCGGCGCTGACATCGCCCAACCGTTCGCCTCTGTTCAGCAGGCGCTTCACGCACCGGCCTATGTCGCGATCTCCACCTTGGAGGAGACATTGGAAATGGCGGGTTTGATCATGGCCATTCACGCATTGATGCGCTGGTTGGAAGGAACACGCGTGACGGCGAGATCGACTTCATCGATCCGGCCGAAAAGGCCTAGGTGCCTCTCGAACCCTTGGTCACAGCGTCCGCTCAGCAGGCGGTACTACAACGGCACCACGTTCCCCGCACCATCCTGCACGGTGTACGCCAGGAACTGCAACGCACCTTCAGGCTGCACCTTCACCCACTTCTTCCAACGCCACCACCACTTGCGCTGGATGCTCATGAAGCCCTTGGTGAGGTAGGCGTGGATGAAGGGATGCACGTTGAGCGTAAGACCGCTCATGTCCTTTTCGCCGTGCAGGTAGTTGATCGCGTTCTCGATCTCGTCGATGATGAGCACCGCGGCCTGCACTTCGCCGGTGCCATTGCAGGTGGGACAGTTCTCGCTGGTATCGATCTCCGTTTCCGGACGCACGCGTTGGCGCGTCATCTCGATCACCCCGAAGCGCGAAGGCGGCAGCACGTTGTGCTTGGCCTTGTCCGTCTCCATCGCATCCTTCAGCGTCTTGTGCAGCAAGCGCCGGTTCTCCGCTTCGTAGAGGTCGATGAAGTCCACGCAGATGATGCCGCCCATATCGCGCAAGCGAAGCAGGCGGGCGATCTCGTGGGCCGCTTCCATGTTGATGTCCAGCGCGTTCTTCTCCTGCGCCTGGTTGCCACCCTTGCGGCTGCCGCTGTTCACGTCGATGACGTGCATGGCCTCCGTTTTCTCGATGATCAGGTACGCACCGCTCGGCAGCATCACCTGCTTGCCGAAGGCTTGCTTGATCTGCTTGTTGACCGCGAAGTTGTCGAAGATGTCCAGCTTGCCCTTGTAATGCTTGACGATCCCGGCTTTCTCCGGTGCGATCTTCTCGAGCGTGGTGCGGATGTCATCGGCGAGGAGTTCATCATCCACATGGATCGCGGTGAAGTCCTTGTTCAGCACATCGCGGAGCACAGCGTTCGTGCGGTCCACTTCGCCCAGCACTTTCTTGGGCGGCAGCGCATTGTGCAGGTTGCGGAACATGACGTCCCAACGTTGCATCAGCGTCTTCAGGTCATTCTCGAGGTCCTCACTGTTCTTGTCCGACGCGTTCGTGCGGATGATCACCCCGAAGTTCTTCGGTCGGATCGCCTGCATCAACTCCTTCAGCCGCTTGCGCTCCACCTCGTCGGTGATGCGACTGCTGATGCTCACCTTGTTGATGAAGGGCACGAGCACCATGTAGCGACCCGCGAGGGTGACTTCCGCGGTAAGGCGCGGCCCTTTGGTGCTGATGGGCTCCTTGGCGATCTGCACCAGGATGCTCTGGCTGGCGCTCACGATATCGCCCAGTTTGCCATCCTTCGGAATGTCAGGGTCCGGCTTCCAGTCCTCCAGCAAGCTGCTCTTCACCGTCCCAGAAACAGCGGCCTTCGCGAATTTGTAGGAGTTCTTGTACTGCGGCCCCAGGTCGAAGTAGTGGAGGAAGGCGTCCTTCTCGTGCCCCACGTCCACGAACGCAGCGTTGAGGCCGGGTGCCACCTTGCGCACCTTGGCCAGGTGGATATCGCCCACAGCGAAGCCGCGTTCGGTCTGTTCGCGGTGCAGTTCGCTCAGCACCTTGTCCTTCAACAAGGCAATGGCGACTTCGCCAGCGCGGGAACGAATGACCAGATCGATGTTCACGTGGGAGGAACGACTATGGTGTGAAGAGCCACTGCGCGCAGGGTGCGCGCAGTCGTGCTCGAAGGTCGAAGGACCCTCGAACGTGGCAGGTCAACCGCTTACGCGGCTACCTACCGGACCTTCTTCTTGTGGCGGTTCTTCCGCAGGCGCTTCTTGCGCTTGTGGGTGGCCATCTTGTGGCGCTTCCGCTTCTTACCGCAGGGCATGTTCGTTCGTTGTTATTGGTTCTTCAGTTCGATCAGGAAGCGGTCCACCCCGTTGATGATGGCCGTGTCCTGTGTCAATGTCTTGTACTTCGTAAAACACGCGATCGCTTGATCGGTGCTGTCCATTGTTGCATAGGTGCGCCCCAAGTAGAACCAGACGTCGGGAAAGCCCGCTTCGTCCAAGTCCCTCACCTTCTTGAAACGGTCCAACGCCTTGTCCCATTGACCGCTTTGGACGGAGAAGAGCCCGAGGTGCCAGTGGGCCTCCGCGTTGGCGGGGTCCTCTTGCACGATCTCGCGCAGCATCATGATCCCGCGCATGGGTTCCTGGCCCTGTACCAAGGCGATCGCCTCGGCCATGCGGGCTTTGGCGGGATCCATGGCGGCCGTTGCCGCTGCTTCCTCCTGCTTCCCGGAAGGTGTCCGGGGCGCCAATACCAAAAGAACGATCACTATTACTGCACCGGCCAGCGCCAACAACTGGGGCTTCTTCAAGCCCATCATTGCTTGTTGTTGTCGCGGTTCTTCACTTGGTCCACGAACACATCGGCCGGCTTGAATGCAGGCACATCGTGCGCGGGGATGATGATGGTGGTGTTCTTCGCAAGGATGCGTCCGGTCTTTTGTGCCCGGTGCTTCACCACGAAACTCCCAAAGCCGCGCAAATGCACGTCCTCCCCCTTGCTCAAGCTATGCTTCACCTCGTCCATGAGGGCTTCCACGGTGACCGAAACCACCATGCGTTCCACACCGGTCTTCTTAGAGATGATCGCCACAAGCTCCGCCTTCGTCATGACCCTGCTTTTGTTTGGGGCCGCAAATATAGCCGGACGACCCGTTCGCGCAACCCATCTTTGTGCCTGTATGTCAAGAGCTTGGTTCACCAAGGCGCTGCTACCCTGGTATGCGGAACACAAGCGCCCACTCCCTTGGCGGGAAACCCGGGACCCCTACCGCATTTGGCTGAGCGAGGTGATCCTGCAGCAAACCCGGGTGGAACAGGGGCGGGAATACTGGCACCGGTTCGTTGAAACCTACCCGACCGTGGCCGAGCTGGCCGCTGCCACGGAGGACCAGGTCCTTCGCCTTTGGCAGGGCTTGGGCTACTACAGCCGGGCCCGCAACCTGCGGACCGCTGCCAAGCAGGTCGTGGAAGAGCACATGGGCGGGTTCCCGGATTCCTATGAGGGGCTGAAGGGACTGAAGGGGGTGGGCGAGTACACCGCTGCGGCGATCGGTTCCATCGCTTTCGGCCTGGTAGAGCCGGTGGTGGATGGGAACGTGTACCGCGTGCTGGCAAGGGTCTTTGGCATCGATACGCCCATCGACAGTACCGCCGGACGGAAGCAATTCCGGGAACTGGCCGCTGCGCTCATCGACCATGAACAGCCAGGGGAGCACAACCAAGCAGTCATGGAACTGGGCGCCACGGTCTGCACACCTCTAAAGCCAACGTGCGGGGAGTGCCCCCTAGCCCGGAAGTGCATCGCTCGAGCCACGGACCGGATCGACAAGCTACCCGTGAAGACGGGCAAGACCAAGGTGCGAACCCGGCATTTCAACTACCTCCATATCGAACGCGGTGACAAGACCTTCCTGCGCAAGCGCACCGGCAAGGATATCTGGCACGGCCTGTACGAACTGCCACTGATCGAGACGGAAAAGGGATGACCAAGCCCCGGTTCGACGCGCTACTGGTCAAAGAGTTGGGAAAGGGTTGGAAGATCCAAGAGGTCCATGGGCCGGTGAAGCATGTGCTGAGCCACCAGCTCATCCAGGCCAGTTTCTGGCAGGTGCAGCCACCGAGAGGCTTTCGCCCGCCGAAGGAGTGGATATCGGTGACGGAAGGTCACCTGAACGGCTACGCAGTGCCGAGGCTGATAGAGCGATATCTGCATGAGCGGACCATCCCCGGAACGGGCCTGATCGACCGCTATCTTCGGCCCTGCCTGCGGCAAGCAGGCTCCCCTATCCCCAAGACCATGGCCGGAGTGAACAAAGTGATCCTGATCGGCAACCTCGGCGCCGACCCGGAGGTGCGCCACCTGCAGAACGGCGCGAGCGTGGCCAATTTCCGCATTGCCACCAGCGAGACCTACAAGGACAAGACCACCGGCGAGAAGCGCGAACAGACCGAGTGGCACAGCATCGTTGCTTGGCGCGGCTTGGCGGAGATCACCGAGCGTTTTCTGCGGAAAGGCAGCAAGGTGTACATCGAAGGAAAGCTTCGCACCCGCAAGTGGCAGGACAAGGACGGGATCGAACGCTATACCACCGAGGTGCATGCCGATGAGATGAACATGCTGGACCGTGCGAACCCGGCCGCTGGCGGGGAGAACCTGCGAATCCGTCCCGCAGCGACAACGGCCGCTACCCCCGCATCGGCGCAACTGCGCGACGAGGAAGTGGACGACCTCCCCTTCTGACCCACCGCTGTTCCACCCAACCCGATCGCTTGGAGCCTCCCTCTCCTTATTTCCTGATCACCGTCTTGTACTGGCGTCCGTTGGATGCCACCACGGTGGTGATCTTGTTGGTGATCGGCTTGCTGCTGCTGGTATCAGCGGCCACCAGCGCGAGCGAGCTGGCGCTCTTCGCACTCACACCCACGCAACTTCGTGACCTGCGTGAACGTGGCGGTCAGTGGGGTGGTCGCATCCTGGACCTGCTCGCAAAACCACGTCGGCTGCTGGCCACGATCCTCATCGTGAACAACTTCGTGAACGTGGGTATAGTGATCCTTTCCACCGTTGCGGTATCGGCGCTACTGGAAGTGGAACGAATGCCCACCTACCTGGTCTTCATCATCCAGGTGTTCGTCGTCACGTTCGTGATCCTCCTCATCGGCGAGGTATTACCCAAGGTGTACGCCACCAGCCACGCCATGCGCGTCGCACAAGTGATGGCGGGGCCGCTCGTCGTGATGCGTTGGATCTTCCGGCCCTTGAGCGAGACGCTCGTGCGCACCACCACCTTCATCGAGAAACGCTATCGGAAACGCAGCACGCAGAACATCTCGATGGACGCACTCGGTCATGCACTGGACCTGACCAAGGATGCCAGCACAACGGCCGAGGAACAGCGCATCCTGAGGGGCATCGTCAAGTTCGGGAACTTCGAAGTGCGGCAGATCATGCGCCCGCGCACCGAAGTCGTCGGTTTCGATCGCGACCTCACCTTCAAGGAACTCCTTTCTTCCATTGTCGAAAGCGGCTTCTCCCGGGTGCCCGTTTACGAGAACACGCTGGACCGGATCGTGGGCGTGCTCAACATCAAGGATGTGCTTCCGCACATCAGCAAGGAAGGGTTCGATTGGCACACGTTGCTCCGCCAACCCTACTTCGTTCCCGAGGCGAAGAAGCTGGACGACCTGCTGAAGGAATTCCAAAAAGAGAAGGTACACCTTGCCGTGGTGGTGGATGAGCATGGCGGAACCAGCGGCATCATCACCCTGGAGGATGTGATCGAGGAGATCGTAGGCGAGATCACCGATGAGTTCGATGACGAGGACCTCATTTACAGCAAGCTCGATGACCGTACGTGGGTCTTCGAAGGCAAGGCCCCGCTCACCGATGTCTACCGAGTGCTGGGCGTGGACGGCCAGCTCTTCGAGGACAACAAAGGCGATAGCGGCACGCTCGGCGGCTTCATCCTGGAGCTGACCGGACGCATACCGAAGAAGGGAGAGCGCGTGGACCTGCAGAATTACGGCTTCATCGTGGAGGCATCGGACAACAAGCGCGTGCGTAGGGTGAAGGTGGTGGTGAACGACGAGGTGAAAACGTCATGAAGAATTCAGGAGGCAGGAGCAGGTGCAGAAGGCAATTGATCGGTCTCCGAAACGCGACGATCCTCGTCCCGCTTACGGTGCTCATGGGCTGCGGTGATGATCCGCTTCCGAAACCGCACGGCTGGTTCCGCATCGACCTCCCGGAGCAGGCCTACGCTCCATGGACGGACAGTGCCACGTTCCAAGCCGAGATCCCGACCTACGCCGTGTTGGTCCCGCGCGCCGCGAAGGCTGATGCACGCTGGTTCGACATGCGCTTCAAACAACAGCGCGCCACTGCGCACATGACGTGGAGCCCGGTGAACGGCCGTCTGGCGGAACTGATCGAGGATGCGCACATCTTCAAGGCTACGCACGAAGCGAAGGCCGCCAAGATCGACCGCGAACGCGTGCTGCGCGATAGTGCGCGCGTCTTCGGGACGCTCTTCGATGTGGAAGGCGAAGTGGCCAGCCCGATGGTCTTCTACCTCACCGACAGCACGGACAACTTCCTCTACGGTGCCTTGTACTTCGACTCACCACCCAATGCGGATTCACTGGCTCCGGTGACCGAGCGGCTACGGGAGGATATCCGCCACTTTGTGGCTACGCTGCGTTGGGCAGCGGGCGGCCCGTCCGGTGCAAGGCCTTGAGCAAGGCGCTCAAGAGCACCAGCGCACCGAACTGGTGCAACACACCGAGTTCGATCCGCACCTGTGTGAGGATGGTGAACACGCCCAGCATGAACTGGAGCAAGACCGCGACCAGCAGCCAGATCCATACACCGCGCAACGCAGTGAGCGAGCGGTAGTGAACAGCGAAGCCAACAACTGCGGCTGCCACCAACCAAGCCAGATTGCGGTGTACGAACTGCACGCCGTCCCGGTGATCGGCGAAGTCACGCCAGAATGAACCGAAAGCCGTCACGTTCTCCGGCATGAAGGATCCGTTCATGAGCGGCCAGGTGTTGTAGATGCTGCCTGCATCAAGACCAGCGGTGAACGCACCCCACACGATCTGAACCGCTACCAATAGCAGTATGGTCCTTGCCCACTTGCCAACTGCGCTGATCGGTGATGTCGCTGATGGTCCAGAAAACCATACTGAACACCGCGAACGCTGCGCACAAATGGACCGCGAGGCGGAAGTGGCTCACATCGGGGTTGTCCTCAAAGCCGCTGGCCACCATGAACCAACCAAGCCCGCCCACAAGACCGCCCCCAATGAGGATCGCTATGGACCGGCGCAACAGCCAACCGCGCAACAGGCCTTTCCGCCAGAAGATGAGGAAGGGTACGATGAAGACGATGCCCATCAGCCTTACCCAGTTGCGGTGCAAATACTCCCAGAAGAAGATCCGCTTGAAGCCCGCCAGATCCATGTGCTGGTTCACCAGCGTGTATTCCGGGATCGCCTTGTACTTGGTGAAGGCCTCGTTCCATTCCGCCTCGTTCATCGGTGGTAGTGCACCCATGATGGGTTTCCATTCCGTGATACTGAGCCCGCTACCGGTGAGCCGTGTGATACCACCTATCACCACCATGCACGCAATGAGGACGCAGCCGGTGATGAGCCAGAGAACCACCGGTCTCAGTGCGCGCGCGCTGTTCGACTCCATTCGGCGGCGAAACTACCTAGCGGGGAATTGGGGTATCGTCACCAGCAAGCAAGCAAAAGAGAAAAGGGACCGAAGCCCCTTCTCCAAATGAATCCAATCGTTCTGACTATCGCAGGATCCTGCTCAGGATCGCCAAGATGCTCGGAAGCACCACCTGCTTCGGCACGGAAACGCTCACCCCTTCGTCTTCTCCTTCCTGCTTCGCCTCGCTATTGGATGTAGAAGCACCCTTCACTTCCTTGGTGACCGTGACCGCGAGCACCTTGTACTGGCCATCGTGCAGTTTCTGGATGGCTTCGATCATCTGGGTGTCGGTGATCTTGCTTTCGTCATAGGTAACGATGGCATGGTCCGGGCCTTCCGCCTCGTTCATCTTGATCTCCGTACCCGTAACACCCAATTTGGCGAGCGCCTTCTTGATGGAGCCACCGCACATCATCTCACAACTCATTCCCTCGATGCTGAGGTCGGCCATGGTGACGGGCTCGCCGCTGGTGATGGCCACTTCCTTGACAGTGCGCTCCACACCGGGGATGGCTGCAACAGGCTCCGGGGCATTCGTCCCACAAGCGAAGAGCAAAGTGACCGCTGCGGTTGTCAGAAGGAGGAGGCGGGCGTTCATATATCAGCGTGTTGTGCTCATAGGACGCATGAGCGTTCAAAACGTTACAAATGTAGTGGGTACCAAAGGGTAACGGATAGTTTTGGCGCCGCCCGATCGAACGGTACGATCCCAAGGGAACCGTTCGTCACAAGGGTCGGCAGCTGGAATGGAACGTGAACAACGACCCGGTGGTATTTGGCTGATCCTGGCGGTTCTGGCGTTGATCTGGGGCAGCTCCTTCATCCTGATGAAGCGAGGGCTCTACCACGATGGGGTTGCGGTGCTCACTTCCTGGCAAGTCGCCACCGCCCGGCTGTCCATCGCTTGGCTGACCCTTTCGCCCATTCTCCTTCGGCACATTTCCCTGCTGCCCAAACACTGGTTGCCTTTGTTGGGATCAGGGGTACTTGGCAATGGGATCCCGGCCTTCCTGTTCGCCACGGCGCAAACGCGGATCGATAGCGCCCTGAGCGGCATGCTGAACAGCCTCACGCCGCTGATGACCCTGCTCACCGGCGCACTTTTCTTCAGCACACGGGTGCGGGGCATCCATGTGGCGGGCATCATCATGGGCTTGGTGGGCGCTGCGGGCTTGATCGCCTTCAACTCGAAGGACGGCCTGCCTTCATGGTCCATCTACGCAGTGTTGCCCATCATTGGCACCCTCTGCTACGGGTTCAGCGGGAACATCGTGAAGCGATACCTCTACATGCTTCCAGCCACCGCGACTTCTGCGCTAGCGCTCACCTGGGTAGGTCCGGTGAGCATCGGGCTGGCGCTGGGGAGCGGTCTGCCGGAAACGCTGCGCACCGATCCGCATGCTTGGAAGGCACTGGGCTATGTGGCCATTCTTGCCGTCATGAGCTCCGCGCTCGCACTCGTTCTTTGGAACGTGCTGCTTCAGCGCACCTCGGCCCTTCGTGCTTCCACCGTTACCTACTTGATGCCTGTGGTAGCCATTGGTTGGGGTTTGCTGGACCACGAAACGATCGGCTGGCAGCAGCTTGGAATGATCGGCTTGGTGCTCGCTGGCGTGTACATCGTGAGCGTGGCGGAGCGCCGGTGAGGCAAACAAATGGAGCAGGAGTGGCATAGCGGCGCGAAGACGATCTTAGCACCATGTACTTAGGCCAGAAAGTGGTGGTGGTGTTGCCCGCTTATCGCGCGGCGCTCACGTTGAAACAGACCTACGACGAGATCCCCTTCGACCTCGTGGACGAAGTGGTGCTGGTGGATGACAAGAGCCCCGACAACACCGTGGAAGTGGCGCGCAAGCTGGGGTTGAAGCACGTTGTGGAGCACCAGAAGAACACCGGTTACGGCGGCAACCAGAAGAGCTGCTACGACAAGGCCAAGGAACTCGGTGCCGACATCGTGGTGATGCTGCACCCCGATTACCAGTACACACCGAAGCTGCTCACGAGCATGATCGCACTCATCGGCAATGGCGTGTATCCGGTGGTCTTCGGTTCGCGGATCTTGGGTGGTGGGGCACTGAAGGGCGGGATGCCGCTCTACAAATACATCTTCAACCGAATGCTCACGTTGGGACAGAACCTGCTCATGGGCGAAAAGCTGAGCGAGTACCACACCGGTTACCGGGCCTTCGATCGGAAGGTGATCGATGCGTGCGACTACCATCGGTGTTCGGATGATTTCGTGTTCGACAACCAGATGATCGCGCAGATCTTCTGGAACAAGTTCGAGATCGCGGAGATCACCTGCCCCACGAAGTACTTCGATGAAGCGAGCAGCATCAACTTCAGCCGGAGCATGACCTATGGACTGGGCGTGGTGCACACGAGTTGGCGCTACTTCCTGGCACGCACCGGTGTCTTGGGGTGGAAGCTCTTGGGTCCCCGCACCGCTACCCCCTGATCGCACCATGCTCACACGGGGCCGTATCCAGCTGATCATCATCGCGACGGCCGCGTTGCTCTTCATCCCTGGCTTGGGCGCTGTTCATCTCTTCGATTGGGACGAGATCAATTTCGCGGAGATCGCCCGCGAGATGGTCGTGAGCGGTGACTGGCTGCGGCCACAAATGCATTTCGAGCCTTTCCACGAGAAGCCACCGCTATTCATGTGGCTGCAAGCGGCAAGCATGAGCGTCTTTGGTGTAGGCGAGTTCGCTGCACGCTTTTCCAATGCGGTCTGCGGCATCCTCACGTTGCTTGTCCTCTTCCGAATCGGCGAACAGTTGCGCGGACGCGTGTTCGGGATGCTCTGGGCCCTGGCCTACATCGGTTCCATCCTGCCGCACCTGTACTTCCGCAGCGGCATCATCGATCCGTGGTTCAATCTGTTCATCTTCCTTGGCTTGCACACCATCATCACTTTGGTGCAAAGCGATCGCACGCGACATCCGAAGGCGATCAATGCAGGTAGTCATGTGTTCGCGTGGCTTGCTGGCCTCTACCTCGGTCTTGCCGTGCTCACCAAGGGTCCAGTTGGTCTGCTCGTTCCGGGCTTGTCTGGCCGCCTCGGCGTGAGGAAGTTCAAGCCCTATCTCGGGTGGCGACAGATCGGGGTCATCACGGTTTCAACGTGCATTGTCGTCGGTGCGTGGGCGCTTGTTGATCTCCTTCGCAACGGACCGGACTTCATGGTGGCCTTCTTCTGGCGGCAAGTAGCCATGCTCACCACCGAGGATGCCGGACATGGCGGCTTCTTCGGCTACCACTTCGTCGTGCTTCTCATCGGTTGCTTTCCGGCATCGGTGTTCGCCATCCAGGAACTATTGAAACCCACGCGCACCGATGAGCCCGCACAGAACGATCACCGGCGTTGGATGGTGCATCTTTTCTGGGTCGTCCTCCTCTTGTTCAGTATCGTCAGCACCAAGATCGTCCACTACAGCAGCTTGTGCTACTTCCCGCTCACCTACTTGGCAGCGTTGCAATTGGAGCGGGTGTGGAAGAAACGCGAGGCGTTCGGTTGGGCGCGCTTCGTGCTGGGAGGTATAGGCACCGTGATCGCGCTGGTTGTCATCGCCGTCCCCTTCCTTGGGATGAACCTCGATATGATCCGACCGCTCTTCGCGCAGGATCCCTTCGCGCTGGCCAATCTGGATGCCAACGTGCATTGGAAAGGAATGGAGGTGATCGCTGGATCGGTCTTGTTGGTTGCCATGACCTTGGGGCATGTGTTGCACCTACGCGGCAGATACCGTCAAGCCGTGGTGGCGATCTTCTGTGGCGGAGCGTTGTTCGTCACCACCACATTGTTCTTTTTCATCTCCAATATCGAAGGCTATTCGCAACGAGCGGCCGTGGAATTCTTCGCGAGCAAAGCCGGAGAACGGTGCTGGCTGCTCACCAAAGGGTACAAGAGCTATGTGCCGGAGTTCTATGGTCGTGTCACTGAGCCACGTCCTGAGGAAGAGGTGCTCGTGCACAAGGCTGTTGACCGGCCGGTATATCTGTCCTGCAAGATCACCGCTGTGGCAGAGGTCGAAGCGTTGGGTACCTTTCACCGAGATCGGTCGAAAGAACGGGTTCGTATTCTACTACCGCCAGCCTTAGGCGAACGGGGGCGGCGGCTACCTTCCCTCCAAACCATCCGCCCCATGAGCCTTCGCTACGCGCTACGCTGCTTTCCCGTCGTGTTCGCCATCGGTGCCATTCCCTTCCAAGGCCTTGCACAAGGTGATACCTGTACCACTGCATTGCAAGTGGTATCCGGCGTTTATGCTTCAACGGGGCCTACCAGTGGCGACGCTGGACCGGCATGTGGGGCCGGCAACGACGGCAACTGGTACCTGTACACGGCTTCGTTCAACGGTGCCATCACCATCACCAGCTGTCACCCACTTAACGATGGCACCCAGTTCGATACCTATTTGAAGGTGTACACCGGAAACTGTGACGATCTGGTATGCGTGGCCTACAACGATGACATCGGCCAGTCCGGGCAGAGCTGCACCAACAACGTTTTCGCCTCACACCTGCAGGTGAACGTCACAGCTGGCCAGAACTACTACATCGTCTGGACCAACACGTTCTCCAGCCTTCCCTTCACTTGGGAACTGAACGAGTGCGAAGGCACCGCCGTGGGCGCCACTTACTACGACAACAATGATAATGGAACACGCGAGGCTGGTGAGCCCCACGCGCCGGTGATGTTGCTGGTGCAACCCGGCGATCATTTCGTGTACTCCGGCAACGACCCCTACCCTTCTGCACGGACATCGGCGAACACACGCATCAGCGTTCCCGCACCACCGCTCTACCATATCGCCGTGCCTTCCACGCGCAGCTTCGACATCATCACGCTGGGACAACAGGTCACCGGTGCCGACTTCGGGTTCCAAGGGATCCCCGGCATCTACGATGGTTCAGCGAGCATTTGGGGCTGGAACCCTTGGATCGGGAACAACACCCAGTTGCATCTGCACTATGCCAACATCGGCACCGAAGACATCACTGCGACCCTGACGCTGGAAGTGGATCCGCAACTCACGTTCGTGAGCGCTAGCATAACGCCTTCTTCCATCAATGGTCAGAGCGTAACCTGGAACCTTGGTGTGCTTACGCCAGGAACTTCCGGATCCATCAACGTGACGATCAGCACCCCTGCCACGGTAGCACCGAACGCCTCCGTCGAGAACGGCGTGTTGCTGGCCATCGCGGAAGCGGATATCGACCTTCTGAACAACGGCGATCGCCTGCAAGGCACCGCGACCACCTCGTTCGACCCCAATGACAAACAAGTGAGTGAGATCATCATCTCCCCCGATGATGTGGCGGAACAGAAGCCACTGGAGTACACCATCCGCTTCCAGAACACGGGCACGGCACCAGCGGTGAACATCGTGATCAAAGACAGCCTCGATGGCGATTGGGACCTGAGCACGTTCGAGATGGTCGGTGCCAGCCACCCCTTCACGGTCACAGTGAACAACGAAGTGGCCATTTGGACATTCGCCAACATCATGCTTCCCACCGAAGACAGCGATGCGCTCGGCAGTCAAGGCAGCCTGCACTACCGCATGGCACCGAAGAACTCACTGGTCCTGGGCGATCAACTCACCAACCGAGCCGACATCTACTTCGACTACAACGTGCCGGTGCTCACCAACACCACGATCACCACGGTGGCGCTGACCGCTGGGATCGAGGAAGCATCGTTGGGTAGCGGCCTCTCCATTGTGCCGTCGCCAAGCAATGGAATAGTGAACATCCGCTGGAACGATGCACAGTTGAACAACGCACGCTTCAGTGTGCTGACGCGCTCGGCCGGACCGTTCACACCAGTAGCATGAACGGCTCCACCGCCAACGGCCACGACATGGACCTATCCTTCCCGCCAAGGAAGCTATGTGGCACGGCTCATCGGCGATACGGGCGAAGCGTCGACCCGCTTCATCCAGCGTTGAGCGACCCATTTTAACTCTTTTCAGGGGCGCCTCCAAAGCGCCCTTCTTCTTTGGTCACCGTCCGCGTTCCTTTGCGCTCTCCGCGTTCGTTGCGGTCCATTCGCATTCCATGTCAGACGACCTCTCCTTCATCCTCACCCACCTCGGCGAAGACCGTGAGCGCGGGTTCGACGCTGTTGTGCCACCCATTGTGCAGAGCGGCAATTTCACCTATCCCACGGTTGCGGCCATGCGCGCGGTTGTGGGACAGGAATTCGACCGCCCCTTGTACACGCGCGGCTTCAATCCTACCGTGGCCATGCTGCGGAAGAAGATCGCCGCGCTGGAGCATGCGGAGGATGCATTGGTCTTCAGCAGTGGTAGTGCAGCCATTGCCGCTGCGGTGATCAGCTTCACCAAAGCGGGCGACCATATCGTGTGCGTTCACAAGCCTTACAGTTGGACGAAGAAGTTGCTGATGGAATTGCTTTCGCGCTTCGGCGTGGAGCACACGTTCGTTGATGGTACCGATGCGGAGAACTACCGCCGGGCGATCAAGCCGAACACGACGTTCCTCATCCTTGAGAGCCCCAACTCGCTCACCTTCGAACTACAGGATATTGCAGCGGTTGCCGCGATCGCGAAGGAGCACGGTATCATCACCCTTTGCGACAACAGCTTCAATAGCCCGCTCTTCCAAAACCCGATCGACATGGGGGTCGATATGGTCGCACACAGCGCGACGAAGTACCTGAACGGCCACAGCGATGTGGTGGCTGGCGTGCTCGCTGGCAGTCATGCGCACATGCGGCAGGTGATGAGCAAGGAGTTCATGACGCTCGGTGCAGCACCATCACCGCACGATGCGTGGTTACTGATGCGTGGGCTGCGTACGCTTCCGTTGCGGATGGATCGCAGCGCGGACAGCGCGGAGAAGGTCGCTGGTTTCCTCGAAGCACATCCGAAAGTGAAGCGTGTCCATTGGCCTGGTCTGAAAAGCCATCCGCAGCATGTGCTCGCTGCGAGGCAGATGAAGCGCGTTGCGGGATTGATGAGCATCGAACTCGACGCTCCTGACGTGGCTGCTGTGGAACGCTTCTGTGACAACCTCAAGACCTTCTTGATCGCTGTGAGCTGGGGTGGCTACGAGAGCCTACAGTGGCCGGTGTGCGCACTACAGGGTCCGAGCGGCTACTACGCGGACCTGCCTTTCAACATGGTGCGACTGTACGTGGGCTTGGAAGACCCTGGCGGCTTGATCGCAGACTTGGACCACGCGTTGGCGAAGATCTGAGAGGCTACTTCTTCCGGAAGTACATACGGATGGGCACACCGGTGAAGCGCCAATTCTCGCGCAGACGGTTCTCCAGGAATCGCTCGTAGCTCGGCCGGATGTACTGCGGCAGGTTGCAGTGGAACACGAAGGTGGGCACATGCACCGGCAACTGTTGGATGAACTTGATGGTCACCTGCTTGCTCTTGTACATGGGCGGCGGCTGGCGCTCGATCAATGGCAACAGCACGTCGTTCAGCTTACGTGTTTTGGATCCGGCGTTTGCGGTCCTCATGCACCTGCATGGCCATCTCCATGGTCTTCAGGATGCGCTGCTTCTCCAGCACGGATGTGAAGACCACTGGAACATCGGTGAAGGGCTCCATGCGGTGTTTCACTTCGGCCTCGAAAGCCTTCATGGTGTTCGTGTCCTTTTCGATTAGGTCCCACTTGTTCACCACCACCACCACGCCTTTCCCGTTCTTCTGGATGATGGAGAGGATGTGCAGGTCCTGTTGTTCGATCCCGTCCTTCGCATCGATCATGAGCATGCACACATCACAACCCTCGATGGCGCGGATGGAGCGGATGACACTGTAGAACTCGATGTCCTCGTCCACCTTCCCCTTCTTGCGGATACCGGCGGTGTCCAGCAACATGACATCGTACCCGAAGACGTTCCATCGCGTGTCGATGGGATCACGAGTGGTCCCGGCCACAGGCGTTACGATGTTCCGTTCCCTACCGAGCAATGCGTTCAACAAGGACGACTTGCCGACGTTCGGTCGGCCCACGATCGCAAAGCGGGGAATGTCCGTTTGCTCTTCCTCCGTGGGTTTCGTGAAGGTCTTCACCACCGCGTCCAGGAGATCACCCGTGCCCGCACCGCTCACCGCTGAAACGCTGAACACTTCACCGAGGCCCAACGAGTAGAACTCTGCAGCGGCGTACTCCTTCTCGTGGGTATCCACTTTGTTCGCGGCGACCACCACCGGCTTCTTCGCCTTGCGCAGCATGCCTGCGATGGTCTCTTCCATGGCGGTGATCCCACCTTGGATGTCGACAAGGAAGAGGATGGTGTCCGCTTCATCGATGGCGAGCACGACCTGCTTTCGGATCTCGGCCTCGAAAACGTCGTCGCTTCCGCTCATGTAACCACCGGTATCCACCACGCTGAATACGATGCCGTTCCATTCCGCTTTGCCGTAGTAGCGGTCGCGCGTGGTACCGGCCACGTTGTCGGTGATGGCCTGGCGTTCTTCGATCAAGCGGTTGAAGAGCGTGCTCTTGCCCACGTTGGGCCTGCCTACGATGGCGACGATGTTACCCATATCAGTAACCGTATTTCCTCAGCTTTTGTTCGTCCTCCCGCCAGTCCGGATCCACCTTCACCTTCAGGTCCAGGAAGACCTTGCGGTCGATGACTTGCTGATGGCGATGCGTGCCTGTGTGCCCATGCGGCGCAAGGCATCACCACCCTGGCCGATGATGATGCCCTTCTGGCTCTCCCTCATCACGATCACATCCGCCTGAATGCGCACGATATCAGGAGCGTCCTCGTAGCTGTTCACCACCACCTGCGTGCTATAGGGGATCTCCTGCTTGTAGTTCGCCAGGACCTTCTCGCGGATGAGTTCACTGATGAAGAACCGCATGTTGCGATCGCTCAACTCGTCCTTGGGGAAGTAGGCCGGATGCTCTGGCAGATGCTCGATCAAGTAGGTCCGCAATTCAGCCACGTTCAACCCATGGAGCGCGGACAGCGGCACCACCTTCGCTTCGGGGAATTGCGTCTGCCAGAGTTCCAACGCCGCCAGTATCGCATCCTCCGTACCGGTATCCACCTTGTTCACCAGCACCACGGTCGCGCCCTTGAACCGATGGGCCAGCTTCAGCATGTGCTCGGAACGCTCCGGGCGCTGGCCCAACTCCACCATCACGATGAGTATGTCCGCATCGATCAGGGCCTCGTTCACGGCGCTCATCATGCGTTCCTGCATAGGGTACTGCGGATCCAGGATGCCCGGCGTGTCACTAAGGACGACTTGGTAGTCATCACCGTTGAGGATGCCAAGGATCCGGTGGCGCGTGGTCTGCGCCTTCGGGTTCACGATCACCAGCTGTTCCCCCAGCAAGGCGTTGAGCAAGGTGCTCTTGCCCGTATTGGGAACCCCGATGATGTTCACATATCCCGCTTTGTGGGCCATATGCTCCAGACGAAGTTCGCCGACTTGTCGGGGCAGGCGATCTTTAAGCCGGCCTTGCGACCGGGCTTTCGCGCGGGGGTAGGACTCGAACCTACGGCCTTCGGGTTATGAGCCCGACGAGCTACCATCTGCTCCACCCCGCAATGGGGCGCAAATATAGGTGCGCACACGTCTTGGGCGATCCCCTATTGCACTTTGAGCGCAATGTGGGCCAGCGGCACCACCGGGCCCTGTCCATTGGCCAATTGAGCCCTTATCTCCTCAATGACGATCCGATCACCTGGCTTCACCAGGTCCAGAACCTGCTGAACGGCCGCATTGAAGCTGTTCCCAGTGCAGTGGTGGGATATGGGCGCGCCTCCGCCGCGCTGGAAGCTGAACGTGAAGCTCTTTGCCACCCATGTGTCGCCGAAGTCCGTGTTCGTCTTCACCGAAACCCCGGCTGCGCGCTTGAGATCATTGAGTTGGATCCGCGTGTCCGACGCGCCCTTGTCCTTCACATAAGCGGACGGCGGTGGCAGGTTCTTCACCCTGAACACCACCGGTCCGATGCGGCGGGTAGTGCCGTCAGGCATTGGGACAACCGCATTCACCTCTGCGGTGCTCCCGCTCATGCCGGTTGCGATCCAGCTATTTCCGCTGCGCGTGACCCGCCCGGTGGAAATGGTCGCTTGCACGCGCTCGGCGGGAACGCCGGGTACGGATAGGTCGATGGGGTTCTCCACTCCGCGATAGAGCACGTTCATCTTGGTGGGTGATGCCACGAGCAGCGGTGCCATAACTTGGTAGGTCGTGGAATAGGGGAACTCCTTGACCCCCTTCGGGCCTTCGAACCGGATCCTTCCCTCCACCGTGCGTTCCCCGACCTGGTCGCCGCGCATGCGAAGCTTGGCCTTGCCGTCCGAACCAATGGGCAACGTTTCCCCGGTGGACAACGTGACCGTTGGTGGATTGAGGGGGTCGTACGCCGCCAGGAACACATCGGCGCGGAAGGAATCGCCAGCCATGATGAGGTTGCTCTGCGGAACGACCGCCGTCGTGAGCGTGCCGAACTTGAAATCATCCACTTCCACGGAACGGTAGAGCCACTTCACCATGTCGTTCTCCGCTGCGCGGATGTCCGCTTGCAGCTTGCTCAGCGTTGCAACACCGGCAGCCAGAGGCACATCGTAGAAATTGATGCTCTCCCAATTGTTCATGGTGCCTGAGGCATCACGACGATCACTGAAGTCGAAGAGTCCGTCCAACGCCGCAGCGAGCGGGCCGCCCCTTTCACCCGCCAACACTTTCAAACTATCCCGGAAGGACGATATCCGCACCCGCAGATCATAGGCGGTTCCCGGTCCTTTCCTCGGGCTGGCGGGTTCGCTCCCGACGAGCGCCTGTGTAAGTACATCGCGGTCATCCTTCATCTCCAATGCGAGCAAGGCACGCAACGTATCACGTCCGTCGGCATCCTTGCCGCTCAACATGCTGATCGCGACCCCATCGGCCTTCGCCACCACTTCGGCCTTGATGTCTTCGATATGGCGCACCAGCGAATCGGCCATGGCCTTTATACCCATCGCCTCGTCGCGCTTCACCTTGAACTTCTCGGGGAATCGTGTGGCCATATCCTCGAAGACGGCGTATTCCAATTGCGAACGCTGTTCGTGCGCACGCTCGCTGCGCACGAGCTCGGCATCCATGATCGCAAAGGCGTCAAGCACCTCCTTGCTCACGTTCAGCGCGAGGATCGCGGTGAGCACGAGGTACATCATGTTGATCATCTTCTGGCGGGGCGGCATCTTCATGCTGGACATGGCGTTGTGGGATATCGACGATGCAACATGCACCATCGGATATCCAATGCCGGCAGACCCGCGACGTAACGTGATCAGGCGATCCTCTCCTCGCCGAGCTCTTCCAACTTCGTGGAAGCGTCCTCCCATTCCTTCATGGTCGCGGCGATGCGCTGCGCGATCTCGCCCATGCGCTCGTAACCCTTCTGCACTTCGGAAGCAGGAGTGCCACCCTTCATGACCGCAGCCTGCAACTGCTTCTCCTCCTGTTCCAGTTCGGCGAGCTGCTTCTCCAGTCGTTGGACCTGGCTCTGCACACGGCGACGCTCCTTGTCGCGCTCACGTTTGTCGTTATGGTCGTTGTTGTCGGTCTTCAGCGCCTTCTCGCTCTTGGTCTTCGCTGCGGAAGACTTGCCGATGTCGGCACCTTGAAGTGCCTTGCGCTTTTCGATCAGTTCCAGGATGTCCATGTGCTGGTCACGGATGCGGAAGTCGTCCAACTCCAACAACCGGTTCGTCAGGCCATGAAGAAAATCACGGTCGTGGCTCACGAGGAGGAAGGTCCCATCGTAGTTCTTCAGCGCTTCCTTGAGCACGTCCTTGCTCTGGATGTCGAGGTGGTGCGTAGGCTCATCGAGGATGAGGAAGTTGAGCGGCTTCAGCAGCATGCAGCACAGCGCCAGCCGCGCACGCTCACCGCCACTTAGCACCTTCACTTTCTTGTCCACGTCCTCACCGCTGAACATGAAGGCGCCGAGCATGGCACGTATGCGCGGGCGATTGTCCTCGCTCGCGGCGTACTCTGCCGTTTCCATCACCGTACTGGTGGGGTTCATACGCTCGGGCATGTCCTGCGCATAATAGCCCACGATCACATTGTGGCCGAGCTTGATCTCTCCCTCGAACGGCTCTTCGCGCATGATCATGCGCACCAAGGTGCTCTTGCCGGTACCGTTCGCACCTACCAATGCGAGGTGTTCGCCCTTCGCGATGGTCAACTCGGCATTTCGGAAGATCGGCTTCTCCTCGTCGGGCCGCTTACGGTCCGGGTAGGTCTTGCTAACCCCCTTCACCTCGGCGACGATCTTCCCGCTCGTTGGTGCAGGAGGGAACTTCACGAGCATCTTCCGAAGGTCCTCGTCGTCCACCTCGATGCGTTCCAGCTTGTCGAGCTTGGTGATCAAGCTCTGCGCAAAAGCCGCCTTGCTGGCCTTCGCTCGGAACTTGTTGATCAAGTCCGTAGTCTCCTTGATGTAACGCTGTTGGTCCTTGGCTGCCGAAGCTTGTTGCTCCCGTTCCACCTTGCGCAATTCCACATACTGGCTCCATGGCACCTTGCGGTCGATGAGCTTGCCACCGATCACTTCGAGCGTCCGCTTGGTCAGGCGGTCCAGGAAGGTTTTATCGTGACTAATGAGCACCAGCGCGGCGGGGTAGGTCCGCAGCAGATCCTCCAACCACTGGATCGCAGGCAGATCCAAGTGGTTCGTGGGTTCGTCCAACAGCAGCAGGTCAGGCTGGATCAAGAGCAACCGCGCGAGTTCGGCACGCATACGCCAGCCACCGCTCATTTCGCTCATTAGGCGGTGCATGTCCTTCTCCACGAAGCCGATACCCTTCAGCATCCGCTCGATCTGCATGTCATGATCAGCGGCCCCGATCGTGTTCAGTCGTTCGTGGGCATGGGCCAGCAACGTGGCCAACTCGATCGCCTCCTCATCCGTGGTGGCTTTTTCGAGGTCCTTCTCGATCCGTTCGAGCGAAGCATTCAGGGTGATGGCTTCCTCAAAGGCCTTTTCTGCGACCTGCCACGGGGTGAGTTCCAGGTTATGCGCCATTTCCTGCGGCAGGTAGCCCAACGTGAGCTCCTTGGGCTTACCGATCGTACCCGTATCGAAGGGCTGCTGCCCAGCCATGATCTTCAGCAGGGTGCTTTTACCAGCCCCATTGCGACCCACCAGACCGATACGGTCCTCACTTCCTATGAAGAAGGAGATCTCATCGAAAATAGGCCGTGGGCCGAAGTGGAGGGTGAGCCCTTGAACGGTGATCATGCGTGCATGCCCCGCTTTCGCGAAAAGGCGCGCGAAAGTAGCTGAAAGTGGGGGCGCTGCCGGAGGATCGGTTGTTCCGCCGGTACACTCGGTACCAACAGGACGGCCGACATCAAAGGTTGACGGAACCGGGAACGAAGAAGCCCCCGCGACGCGAGGGCTTCCTTTCGATGGATCGTTCCGATCAGAAGTTCCAGAGGTCGTGCTCGAACTCGAAAAGCGTTTGTTTGATCTCCTCGCCTTCCAGCAGCGCGTCAAGGCCGGTCTTGTAATCGCTGATGCCACGGTCATAGACGTTGCTCCACTTGGTGATGTAACTACTGAACTGCCGCTTCCAGAAAAGGTCCTCGAAGCTCCGACGCTCTGAATCGTTCTCCCGGTTGAAGGCATCCCAGTTGGCGAACACGTAACGGCATTCGGGATAATAGAGCCAGAACATGGGCGCATAACCGCGCACCTCCCCGTCCTCACCGCGCTTCTCTATCATGGGTGCGAGACCGATGATGCGGATGTCCATGGTGCTCCGCTGCTTATCGAAGATCCAATCCTCCTTCACCTTGTACATCTTGATGTCCCGGCTCTCGAGATTGATCTCCTGCACCACCATCTCCATGTCCCCCGTGGTCAATGACTCGGTGTACTGGGTGTCGATCCGGGGTGAACATTTCCTTGAGTTCGGTGGCGAGCAAGGGCTTCTTGAACTCGTCATCCGTGAGGAGCGGACCCGCATCATAGGCCGTGATCGAACCATCCACGAGAAGACCCTGACGGATCACGTCGAAAAGGCTCTTGCGGTCGTTGATGGGCTCCGTGGGATAATAGAACGGATGGTTCATTTTCTCCCGCAGATCGATCGTCCGCCATACCCGACGAGCCCACATCACATCCGCCTCTCGAATGTGCGTGTAGGGCACCACACGCTTGGTGTTCGTATGCTCATTGATGTAGGCGCCATCGAGCACCGTTTGGGCCATCGCCTGGGGCGCAGCACAGAGGGCGACGACCACCAGGGTCATCGTCATCAACAGGTTCTTGAGGTTCATCATCGCGGTAAGCGATTGGCTCGTGACTACAACACCTTGAAAGCAAGTGCGCCAAGGTTCCGAACGGTCCCATCGGGTCCGCGCGCCTTGATGCCCTCAATGAACACTTTTGTCCGGGCTTCGCTTTGGCGAGCATTTCACGCATATCGCCGCTCACCGCAGGACCCTTGGTCATTTTTTCGATCGGCGTTCCGCTCACGATCATGGTGAGGCGGTACTCCACCACTTCGAACTTGAGGTCGAAGTCGAAGTCGATCATCTTGGCGATCACACCAGCTGCAGCCGTGAGTTCGGCCTTCTTGATGGTCTCATCGTTGATGCTCTTGCCACCGAAAAGGGCTGCGGGTTCGGCACGTTCTTCACGGAACTCCAACCCAGGCATGGACTTCTTCGTCCCATCCGGATTGGTGACCGTCGCGCTGATCATGGCCTTCGCATCCTTGCCGGGGCGCATGATGTACCCATCCGCGCTTTTCGACAACGTGCCGTTCGTGGTGGACGCCGAAATGTTCTTGTCGATGTATCCAGAAACGCTCACGCTAACCGGGTTATCAACACCGCGATAGAACACGTTCATCTTGGTCGGGCTCACGACAAGCGTCGGAGCCGCCACGTCGTATTCGGCAGTGAACGGTTGGATCTCCTCCTCGCCTCCCACGGGCTTGAACTTGATGATACCGGTGACCGTCTTCAGGCCCGCACTACTGGCGGCCTGTTCGAGCTGCGCACGCGCACCGTTCATGGGCAGCTTGATGGCCTCCCCTATGATCTTGACGGGCTTCGAGGTGGTGTCGACGCGTGCTCCCGGGCCGCAGATGTACACCTCGGGGATGTTCTGGTCGTCGTACGCACCCAGGAAGATCTCCGCCTGGTACTTGCTCCCAACCGTGACCGCACTGCTCAACGGGCGGATGATCGCCGTGAGCTTGTTGAACTTGAAGCTCTTGCCTTCCACCGCATCGAGCATGCGCTTCACCACTTCGCCTTCGGCGTTGCGCACATCGCTCTGGATCTTGCTCAGGATGGTGATCCCTGCGGCCATCGGCACATGGTAGAAGTTGATGCTCTGCCAATTGTTCATCGTGCCGGAAGCATCCTTGCGGTCCTCGAAGTTGAAAATGCGATCCATCGCAGCAGCGAGGTCGGTGTCGCCCTTGCGGGAGTTCTTCACGAGTTCACGGAAAGCCTCCAACTTGGTGCGCAGTTCGGTGGCTGTGAAGGGACCATCAACGGGTTCCTCCGGGGAATCCCCGATGAGCATGTGCGTCAACTCATCATGGCTGTCCTTCTTGTCCACCTTCATGAGGTCCATGAGCCGCCCATCACCCAACACCACACTGTCGCGCGGCAGGCCTTCAGCGGTCATGATCGCGCGCACTTTGATGGTATCGATGTAAGCGATCAACTCGCTACCAGCGGTCTTGATCTTCTGGGCCTCACCCCATGCAGCGCCATACTTGGCGGCGTTCTCCTTGGCGAAAGCCTCGAAGGTGCCGTACTGGCCATCCACTTTGTCCTTCAAGGACAGCTTGGTGTTCTCCAAGCCGTTGTTCACCGTCACGAAAGCATCCAGGATCTCCTTGGACACGTTCAGCGCAAGCAGAGCCGTCAACACGAGGTACATCATGTTGATCATCTTCTGCCTGGGCGTCTGCTTACCACTAGCCATCTTTTCTCGACCTGGTTTTGGTTTGGGTCAATATCCGTCGGATCACGTGGATCAGCGGCTGATGGTCATAGCGGCCAGCATGTTGCCGTACACCGTGTTGAGCTTGGCGAGGTTGTCGCTGAGCTCGGCGATGTTCTCCTTGTAGCGCTTGGTGTCGTCCACCGAGTTCTTCAAGTTCGTCATCATTTCGCCCATGCCGTCGAACATCTTGTTGGCGACCTCGAGCTTCTCACGACTGGTGCGCAACTGCAATTCATACATCTCGTTGAGCGCGGTGAGATTAGTGCTCATTTGCTTGAGACCCTCGCCTGCACTACGGCCGGCCTCCACGTTCTGGGTAAGGCCCACCAAGCTCTCGCTGGCCTTGGCGTAGCTATCGCTCAAGGTGTTCACCTTGGTGCTGGCGTCCTTGAGGCTGTTGGCGTATTCGTTGGTCGCTGAAGCGGCACCCGTGATCTGGCCCATCTGCTTGGCCTGGTCGCTCAGTGAGCGCATGCCATCGCCCAAACTGGCGATCAGCTCGGGTTCGATCTTGGCGCTTTCGAGCATGTCGTCGAGCTGCTCGGTGATGGAACGCTGATCCTCCTTCTTGAAGTCGTCCCCTTCGGCCTTCTCACCGGTGGCCAACTCAGGATAGACCAGGCTCCAATCGGGATCCTCGTGCGGCGGTTCGAACGCTGAGAAGAAGAAGATGATGGCCTCGGTGCTCAACCCGAGGATCAAGAAAAAGCTGGCCAATGGCCAGTGCTGGATCTTGAAGAGGGCACCTATGATCACGACCGCTGCACCGATACCGTACAGTTTGGCCATGAAGTTCTTCCACTTCTTGCTTCCAGGTTTCATCGTTCGTCCTTGCGTTTTGGTTCGTCTGGGAGTGAGGGAATGGTCTATGAATGCGTCCGTTCTGGTTCCGTAACGGTCGCGAGTTCCTTTGTTGAGCGAGTCTAAAGGTCTTCGGCGTTCACGGCCTTACCACGACCCAGGTAGGTCATCACCGAACGGAAGCCGATGTAGGCTTTCGTGGTGTCCTGGTATTCGTAGCTGCGCGTGCCGGTCTGCATGTAATAACCGATGTCCTTCCACGAGCCACCGCGGATGACCTTACGCTTGAGCGAAGGGGCGTCCGTGGCAATGGCGTCGTAACTGTACTCGGGGTTGAGGTCGTGATCGAAATCGTACACGCTTTCGTCGAAGGCGGTGCTGGTCCACTCGGCCACGTTACCGCTCATTTGGTAGAGGCCGTAATCGTTCGGGGTGTAGCTATCGACCGGCACCGTGTGGAAGCCGCCGTCATCGACGTAGTTACCATGAAGCGGCTTGAAGTTCCCCAAGAAACAACCTTGACGATTGCGCACATAAGGGCCGCCCCAAGGGTATGGAGCCTGATCGAGACCGCCGCGTGACGCGTATTCCCACTCAGCCTCGGTAGGCAAGCGGAAACGGTTCACGAACGCCTCCCCGTTCAGCGAGAGCCAGCTGTTCATGAGCTGTGTGCGCCACACGTTGAAGGCCGTGGCCTGGACCCAGGTAACGCCCACAACAGGGTAGTCGTCATAGGCCGGGTGCCAGAAATAGTTCTCCGTCATCGGCTCATTGAAAGAGTAGGTGAAGTCGTGCACCCATACGAGCGTATCGGGATACACATTGATGACTTCCTTGATGATGAACTTCGAACGGTCGCTGTGCCCGCGGATACCATTGTTCTGACCTTTCACGTTGGTATAGCTCAGGTCGAGGTCACGCGCCCAATTGCTCGGAGTACCCTTGCGTGCGGCCTCCTTCAGGTCAATCCAGTAGTACTCGAACATCAGCTTGCGCGTGTCGATCTCCTTGCGGCGATAGAAACGCTCGCTCTCGCTCAAGAACATGTCGGCCAAGGCCTCCCGCTCCTCGTCACCGTACCAGTTGATCCGCTCACGCCAGTTGATCACAGGCGGATCGATCTCCTCGCCGAACTCGTCCTCGGCGATGATATGCTCACCGATGTCCTCATCGCCCAGGATGCGCTTGGCGATGGAGTCCCGCACGTAGTAAACGAACTGGCGGTACTCGTTGTTGGTGATCTCGGTCTGGTCGATGTAGAACGCCTGGACCGAAACGGTCTTGCTCTTCGTGACCATGGCATAGGGTACGTCCTGGTCACTTGGCCCCATGACATAGCTGCCCATGGGGATGTAGTTCATCCCATAGGGATCAACCGAATACCAAGCGGGTCTTCCCTGGGCACCAATGAGTTGCCCTTGACCACCACCGCCACAGCTCGCCAGCAAGCCAATGGCGCCGAGATACAAGATGGGACGTTGCATGTTCTTCCTGTTTTGCCGTTCCGTTCTTCCTTGCAGGGACCCTTGTCTTGGGGTGTTACGGGTAAGCGAACACCTAAGACGAGGCACTTTACGGCAGTTAGGGTTGTCTGGTTTCGGTCGTTTAAAGGAACCGTACGTTGCGATAGATCTGAACGTCGGGCGGTTTCACGATGGCGATGCAGTAATTGAGCATGACCTCGTGGCTACCGCTACTGTAGTTCTTGAGTTTGGAGGTGGTCACATCGTAGCTGTAACCGATCTTCAACATCGACTTGTCCGTTGGCTTGAACTGGTAGCCAATAAGCGGAGCGATGGCGTCCTCGGTCCGGTACGAAACGCCCAGCCAAACCATGTTATTATAGAGGAAAGTGCCGGTTATGTCGAACTGGGTGGAGGTTCCGTCGCTCTTCATGAGCACACTCGGCTGGATGATGTACTTCTTGTCGCCCTTGAGCGCCCAATCGTACCCAGCCTGCACGAACCAGTGTCTGCGCTGCTGGATGCTCACATTGCGCAACTCGACTTCCGTCAGGTGGGTGCTGGAGATACCGGCCCAAAGCGTTGGACTGACGTAGTACAGGCCACCTGCGAGGTCCCATCCGGTATCGGTGTTGCCGTTGGCAGGGATCGAGCCGTCACCGGAAACGCCATCCGTTGCTTGCCAGTCGTTCCCGAGGGTATGGCTCATCATGCCTGCCATGAGGCCGATGCCCAAGGTACCTGCGCCGATCTTGCGGTGAAAAGAGTAGCTGAGGCGGGCATACGTGCTCTTCTGCTGGCCCAATTGATCCAAGTAGACAGAGAGACCAACGCCGCTGCTGATGCTCTTGATGGGACCGTGAACGTTCAACAAAGCGGTTTTGGGCGCTCCATCGAAACCGGTCCATTGCTGACGAAGCAAGGCGGTGGCACAAAGTTGGCCTGAGGTTCCCGCGACCGCCGGATTGATCGACAGGCGGTCGAACATGTATTGGGTGAACTGCGGATCCTGTTGTGCGAACGAAGCGCTTGCCACGGCCGCGCAGATCGCTACGGTGAATATCCCCCTCATGCTGTTGTTCCGTTCGGTGTGGAGCCTAGCGGCCCAAGGGACGAGCGCTCACTCGCCCCAAGAACCGGGGCCAATATAGCAATTCCCCGAACCGACCAAATACCGAAGGGATCCCCGCCGACCGGGATCCGAGCCAACCGTATGGCATCCCGGCCACGCTACGCGAGCTTCTGAAAGGTCCGCCACCAGCGGTCGGGCACTTCCTCCCGGCAAGCCGCTTGGTAGTCGCTGTAGGAGCAAGGCACCAAATGATGCCGCTCGAATCGCGCCTCTTGCTCGGCCCGATAAGGAATGTCCATCCACCAGCGGTCGCTCACGTTGCTTTTGTAGAACACCAGTTCTTGCTCGTGTCCCCTGATGGGTATGCGAAAGCGCGTGAACCGCTTGCGGTCCAACCAGGGCAGATCGTTGGTTCGGCTCTGGAACCCGTCCAGGAAACACCACACCATTTGCGCGGCGAGTTGCGCGGTCACGCCCATTTCATCCTTCGCGGGATCCATCTCATAGATACCAACCGATGTGATCTTCTCGCTGACGCCGGCGTACCGCATCAACTGGCACAACTCCTCGGCGTGAAAACCATTGGGACCGGGGCGCGTGGTACCTGGGGCATCACTACGACGGATGGCGGTCATGTCCACGCTCAGCGTATCAGCGTTCCGCAGGACCGGTTCCGCATCGGCAATGGTCGTGCGCAACTCACCCAGCCGGTGTACATCGAAGAGCAATCGATCCATCAACTCGATGCCCGGCTGGTCCACCAAGTAGGTCTGGAAGCCGAGGTTGCTGTAATTGAAGAGATAGTTGGGCTGCCTCAGCACAATATGGCTCAAGTAGCTTGTATCGGCCAGGCCCTGTCCCGGCTCTCCCAGGTCGAAGCGGCCATCGACGCAGACCAGGTTGGCCGTGCGTTCCAGCATCTCGTAGGCCAGGTATTGCGAGAACGTATGGCCTTGTCCACCGCCCAACAGGACCGGGACGATGTTCATGCGCATCAGTTCAGCAAGGGTTTCGGCAACCGCATGCTGGGTGTCACCAGCGCTGGCTCCCGGATGGATATCGCCCAGATCAACCACGCTCACCTTTCCGGAAGGCATGTGCAGCTGGTACAACTCTTCGCGGATAGCGTCCGGGGCTTCAATACACGTGCGCGGCCGTGCATGGCCGGGATCGTCGATCACCCCAAAGAGCGCGACCTGCATTCCCTCCAACGGTGGAAAGCCCTTGCCTGCGGTGTGAAAGACGGTGCTGTCGCCCAAGGTGCTCGACCGCCATTCGGGACGAACACGACCGAAACGCTCGGATGGCTTGAAGTAAATGCTGATGTCCATGGGGTCCATTGATCACCGACCAGCCGGTCAGTGAAACGAGGAAATTCGGTCCGGGCGAAGTTCGCCGACCCACTTGGGCCCCGCTTCGACCGGATCACGGCTTATGCCCACAGTCGCCTGTTGGCAATAGGCGCTATGACTTCTTCGCAGCGACCTTGCGGCGAGTCGCCTTCTTGGGTGCTACCCCTCGGCGCGCTCCCCGTTTTTTCGCACCACCCTTTCGCTCGGGCGCAGCGGCCAGCAAGGCGGTCGCCTCCTCCAAGGTCATGTCAGCTGCCTGCTTCTCCTTCGGGAGGTTTGCGTTCTTGCTGCCATCAGTGATGTATGGACCATACCGACCATCAAGGATCTGGATCGCCGATCCGCTGAACTCTTTGAGGATGTTCTGGCGTGCACCTGCGAGTTTGGCTTCGATCAATTCCACGCCACGCTCGAAGGTCACAGCGCTTGGTTCCTCGCCCTTGGGAATGTTCGCGTACGTCTTCTGGTACTTCACGAACGGGCCGAAACGACCCCGCCCGACCACCATCATTTCGCCTTTGTACTCACCGAGATCGCGCGTTGCGTTCGCCACCTTCTTGAGGTCGATGAGTTCGACCGCCCTGGCGAGATCGATCTCCAATGGATCGTCCTCCGGTGTCAGGCTTGCATAGGTGCTACCCAATCGCACATAGGGTCCGAAGCGACCGATCCCAACACTACAGACCTCGCCATCCCGCTCGCCCAAGGTCCGCGGTAGTTTGAAGAGGTCCATGGCCTCCTGGAACGTGATCGTCTGGATGCTCTGGTCCTTGCGCAGGCTGGCGAACTTGGGCTTGTCCTCATCATCCACGCTGCCTATCTGGATCATGGGGCCGAAGCGGCCAATGCGGGCATTCACCGGTTTCCCGCTGACGGGATCGGTACCCAGCAAGCGTGCACCGGTCGCACGCTCCGCCGTGTCCTTCACCGTACCAATGGTGGCATGGAACGGTTTGTAGAAACGAGCGATCATCTCGCGCCAATTCTCCTTGCCTTCGGCGATCACGTCGAACTCCTCCTCCACCTTGGCTGTGAAGTTGAGGTCCACGATCACCGGGAAGTGTTCCACGAGGAAGTCGTTCACCACCATCCCGATGTCCGTCGGGAAGAGCTTCTGCTTTTCAGCACCGGTGTTCTCTGAAGCCGTAGCCTCGGTGATGTGGTCGTTCGCGAGCGTGAGGATGCGGTATGCGCGTGGCGTGCCATCGCGGTTCTCCTTCACCACATAACCACGCTTCTGCACGGTGCTGATCGTGGGTGCGTACGTGGAAGGACGTCCGATCCCGAGTTCTTCGAGCTTCTTCACCAAGCTCGCTTCCGTGTAGCGCGGCGACGGTCGATCGAAGCGTTGCGTCGCAAGCATCTCTTGCAATGCCAGTCGATCGCCTTGCTTCATGTCGGGCAGAAGGCCCTCCTGTTCATCACCTTCCTCGTCGTCCTTGCCTTCCATGTACACCTTGAGGAAACCATCGAAGAGTATCACCTCACCCTGCGCGACCAAGGGCTCGTTGGGCCTTCCGCTGACGGCGATGTTCACCACCGTTTTCTCCAACTCGGCCTCGGCCATCTGGCTTGCAAGCGTGCGTTTCCAGATGAGATCGTACAGACGCTCCGCATCGCGATCAGCACCTGCGTTGCGCACACGCATGTCCGCCGGACGGATGGCTTCGTGCGCTTCCTGCGCGCCTTTGCTCTTGGTGGTGAAGCGACGCGGCTTGCTGTACCGCTCGCCGTACTGTTCGCCGATCTGTTCCGCAGCTGCGGCGATGGCCTGCTCGCTCAGGTTCACCGAATCGGTACGCATGTAGGTGATGTGTCCCTGCTCGTACAGCCCTTGCGCAATGCGCATGGTGCGGTCCACGCCGTAACCCAACTTGCGCGATGCTTCCTGCTGCAAGGTGCTTGTGGTGAACGGGGCGGCGGGTGATCGCTTACCCGGCTTCTTCTCCACGGCGTTAACCGCGTAGCTGGAACCGATGCAACCGGAGAGGAAAGCATTTGCTTCCGCCTCCGTGGCGAACCGACCCGGCAGTTCGGCTTTCACCGAAGTTCCACCGTTCGTTGTCAGGATAGCGGTGATCCGGAACGCGCTCTTGCTGTCGAAGCCCAGGATCTCGCGCTCACGTTCCACGATCAAGCGCACCGCCACGCTCTGCACACGGCCGGCGCTCAGGCTCGGCTTCACCTTGCGCCAGAGGATCGGGCTCAGTTCGTAGCCGACCAAGCGATCAAGCACACGACGCGCTTGTTGCGCATCCACGAGGTGGATGTCGATGGTACGCGGCCGCTCCATCGCCTTGGTCACCGCCTGCTTCGTGATCTCGTTGAAGGTGATGCGCTTCACCTTGTCGTCCGCCAGGCCCAACGCCTCCTTGAGGTGCCAACTGATGGCCTCCCCTTCGCGGTCTTCGTCAGTTGCGAGCCACACCGTCACGGCCTTGTCGGCCTCCTTCTGCAGCTGCTTCAGCCGGTCCTTCTTGTCATCGGGGATGATGTAGGTGGGCTCGAAGCCGTTCTCCACATCCACGCTCAGGTCGCGTTCCGGAAGGTCACGCACATGACCATAGCTGCTCAATACCGTGAAGCCTTCGCCCAGGTATTTCTCAATGGTCTTCGCCTTGGCTGGAGACTCCACGATCACCAGATCACCGCTCGCTTTCTTCTTGGCCATGCTTACCCGAAGTTTTTCAGGGCGGCAAATAAAAGGGCATGAGAGGTCGATCGGTGCATCGTTCGGCATCCGCTTTTCTACTTCCCCTAAAGGGGAAGGAAATTTTCAACACTTCGACCAAGGGTCATCGATGTCCCCCGATCCGAACAGAAGCACTCGATCGTAGGTTCTACCAAAGACCTTTGTCATGAACAGCGACCAAGAGCGACAAGCGGGTCCCGACCAGATCGGGATGGAACGCATGCGAACGATGAACCTCCTCCCCCTGCTTCTGGCTTCTACCGTCATGCTCACCGCCTGCGGCAATTCCAGCGGACAGACCGCCTCGAAGAACAGCACCATGGACAGCAACAGCCAGTACGACCACAACAACAATCCCTACTACTCGCACACGGACACGACGAAGCTGGATGTGCCATTATCCGAGTGGAAAAAGCTGCTGCCCGAAGACCTCTACTACATCGCTTTCGAGAAGGGTACCGAGCGCGCTTTCACCGGCAAGTACTGGGACTTCGAAGGCATTGGGACGTATGCGTGCGCGGCTTGCGGCAATGTGCTGTTCCAAGCCGATGCCAAGTTCGCGAGCAGTTGCGGCTGGCCCAGCTTCTTCAAGTCCGAGCGCAAGGATGCCATCCACTACCACGAGGACCGCGCCTTCGGGATGGTGCGCACCGAAACCACCTGCGGCCGCTGCGGTGCACACCTGGGCCATGTGTTCGATGATGGTCCCGAACCCACCGGGCAGCGCTATTGCATCAACTCGGTGAGCTTGGAGTTCATCGGAACGAAGTGATCAGGGCGATCCTCCGGTGCGCTCAATGGGCTCGGGACGTATTCTAGGCCACAGGCCTCGGGCTTTGAACGTGCGAAGGATATTGACCCGAATGCCGAAGTCGATGCTGGATATGGTATTGCCGTCGTCGAAGAACGGCGATATGGCCGGGGCGAGGCATGGCTCGAGGGAGATCAGCAAGCGATCCGTGATCGGGCGTGTTATGCGCACGGCAAGCAGCAGGTGAAGATCCCAGCCGAAGTAATCCCCCGCATTTGCCCTGATCTCGCGTTGCGGGTTCCCGCCGGGTTGCGGATGCATCGACCATCCTTGTTGTGTACCAATAGCTGAGCCACCTAGCACTGCACCGAACTGCATCCCCACCCGGAAAGTGCTTCGCCCCTGTCCCCATTCGGGTCCGAAAGCCAAGTACAGGTGGTCCAGTTTTACGTCCAAGTCGGTCCATGTACCGCCTCCTCGTCCGCTATTGTCCAGATGGGCAAAGAACATCCGCCGCATCCATGTAAATTCCATGAAGAGATTGCCCTTGGTCTTCGACCGGTCCCTGAACGCAATGGTGAACGAGGGCAGCACGGGATGATCGTTCTTGACGTACGGCCTACCACTGCTCCCAACCCGCACCCTGAGGGAACTGCGTGAACGCACCTCCACCCGCCCCAATTCGAACTGAGCGCATGCCGTCATCATCCGCAAGACCAACAGCAATGTCAGAGCCTTCAGCATCGCGGTTGAATCTAGCGCATCTTCTGAAGAAGCGGTCTGAAGCGCGGGCTCCAGCGTTCTACCTTGCATGAACAACCAGATCATGCGCGCACTCCTCACATTCTCCGTGCTGCTAGTACTAACGCCTTCCACGGTCGCCCAAAAAGCGTCTGGGAAAGCCCCGCCTACTGCTCTCACACATTTGACCAATACCTATCCCGGCGCGGCCGTGAAGGAATGGAAGAAAGGCGCGAAGAATTGGAAGGCGGAATTCGAGCTGAAGGATGAGGAATACGATGCGTACTACACGCCCGCCGGAGCATGGGTGCGTACCGAACACAACATCCCGAAGAGCGAACTACCTGCTGCGGTGACGACCGCTTTGAAAGCGAACAAATTACGATAGTTGGAAGATCGACGATGTGGAGGAACATGCTACGCCCGAGCAGCCCAAGCTCTACAAGGTGAAGGTGGAAACGGAAGTGAAGAAGGCGGAGCTGTTCTTCACGCCGGATGGGAAGTTGTTGCGGGAGGAGGAGCAGGCGAAATAGTTCGACTTGCCCGGGCGGATTCTGAATCTTGCGTCCGAGGAACATTGATCGTCGCTGCCACCTTGTCAGTACCCCGCTTCACCGCTACTTTTGCGCCCCCTCCTCAGGAGCATGTCCAAGCGCGTTTACATAGAGAGCTACGGCTGCCAGATGAACTTCAGCGACAGCGAGATCGTCGCGAGCATCCTGGTGAAGGACGGCTATACCCCGGTGAAAAGTGCTGAGGAGGCCGATCTGGTTCTGCTGAACACGTGCAGCATCCGCGAGAAGGCGGAATACACCGTGCTCCAGCGGATCAACGAGATGAACAACCTGAAGGCCCGCAACAAGGGCTTGAAGGTGGGCGTGCTGGGATGCATGGCCGAGCGGATGCGTGAAGACCTATTGGAGAAGAAGAAAGTGGTGGACCTGGTCGTCGGTCCGGATGCCTACCGCACCCTGCCCGACTTGTTGAGCAAAGTGGGCACCGGCCAGAAAGCCGTGAACGTGCTGCTAAGTCGTGAAGAGACCTACGGCGAGATCGAGCCCATGCGCTTGGACAGCAATGGCGTTACGGCCTTCGTCACCATCATGCGTGGATGCGACAACATGTGCGCCTTCTGTGTCGTACCGTTCACGCGGGGCCGGGAGCGCAGTCGCGACCCGAACACCATCGTCGAAGAGTGCAAGCAGCTCGTTGCGAGCGGCTATGGCGAAGTGACCTTGCTCGGCCAGAACGTGGACAGCTACAAGTGGTCGGCGAAGGACGATGGCGCTACCCAACGCGTGGATTTCGCGGACCTGTTGGCCATGGTGGCCGAGGCTTGCCCGTTGCTCCGCATCCGCTACAGCACCAGCCATCCGAAGGACATGACCGACAAGGTCCTGGAGGTGATGGCCCGCTACCCGAACATCTGCAAGTACATCCACCTGCCGGTGCAGAGCGGCAGCAGCGAAGTGCTCATGCGCATGAACCGTGGTTATGATCGCGCGTGGTACTTGGAGCGCATCGCCAGCATTCGCAAGCATATGCCGGATTGCGCCATCAGCACGGATCTCATTTCCGGGTTCTGCGGCGAGACCGAGGAAGATCATGAGCAGACCCTTTCGTTGATGGAAGAGGTAGGCTACGACATGGCCTACATGTTCAAGTACAGCGAACGACCCAAGACACTGGCCGCGCGCAAATACGCCGATGATGTCCCCGAAGACGTGAAAAGCCGTCGTTTGCAGGAGATCATCGATCTACAGAAGCGCAAGAGCGCAGAGCGGATGGCGACACACGTGGGCGCGGTGCTCGAGGTGCTGGTCGAAGGCGTGAGCAAACGCAGCGCGGAACACATGTACGGTCGCAGTACGCAGAACGCCGTGGTGATCGTTCCTCGCCACGTCGACGGGCAAGAACTCCTGCCCGGCACACTCGTGCGCACCCGGATCATGAGCGCAACAGCGGGCAGTTTGCTCGGCAGGGTTTTGGAAATTGTCATGCTGAGCTTGCCGAAGCATGAACCAACTAGCAAAGTCACCCTTCGGCAGGCTCAGGGTGACAACACCGTTGTGGCATGAACGTCCAACCGATCAAGCAGCGCTACAAGATCATCGGCGGTTCGCCGCTACTTGACCGTGCCATCGAGATCGCCGTGCAAGTGGCTCCCACGGACCTGAGCGTGCTGGTGCAAGGCGAAAGCGGAAGTGGGAAGGAGATCATGGCCAAAGTGATCCACGATCACAGTGCCCGGAAGCACGGCCCCTACCGCGCGTTGAATTGCGGCGCGATACCCGAAGGCACCATCGACAGCGAGCTCTTCGGGCACGAGAAAGGCTCTTTCACCGGGGCGCACGAGGCGCGCAAAGGCTACTTCGAAACAGCGAACAATGGCACCCTCTTCTTGGACGAAGTGGGAGAGCTGCCCTTGACCACCCAAGTGCGCCTGTTGCGCGTGCTGGAGACCGGTGAATTCATTCGTGTGGGCAGTAGCAACGCGCAGAAAACGAGCGTTCGTGTGGTGGCCGCCACCAACGTGAACATGCTCCAGGCCGTGCAGAAGGGGACCTTCCGGGAGGACCTCTACTACCGGCTGAACACCGTGCCGATCCACATGCCCGCCCTGCGTGAACGCCCCGAGGATGTGCATCTGCTCTTCCGCTATTTCGCACAGGAAGCCGCATCCAAGTACAAAGCCCCGCCGATCAACCTGCGCGAGGATGCCCAGCAATTGCTCATGAACTATCGCTGGCCCGGCAACGTGCGCCAGTTGCGGAACATCGTGGACCAAATGAGCGTGATCGAACGTACCCGCGAGATCGACATCGCCACCCTGCGCACCTATTTGCCCGCCGAGACCACGGCGCTTGTCCCTGTTCCGGGCACCGCGAGCGGTGGAGGTTTGGAGGGGATCAATGAACGCGAGCTGGTGTTCAAGTTCCTCTTCGATATGAAGAACGACCTGAACGCGTTGAAGGAGCAGGTGAAGGCGCTGGCCGGTGGACAACCGCTGTCGATGCCCATGGCCCCGGTGTACCGCGATGAGCTATTGATGCCCACCGTCCAGCAACCACAAGGCACGGTGAGCATCGTACCCGCCTCGCAGGCCATGCACGAGGATGTGGAACACACCGAAGTGGAGGAAACACTGAGCATCCAGGAAAAGGAAAAGGAACTGATCGCGAAAGCACTGGTGAAACACCGCAACCGGAGAAAGGGCGCGGCCAAGGAGCTCGGCATCAGTGAGCGCACGCTCTACCGCAAGATCAAGGAATACAGCATCCCGTGAGGAAGTTGGCGCTGCTGCTCGTTGTTGTGCTCGCGGCATCCTGTCGGGTGAACTATTCCTTCACCGGTGGCGACCCCGGCAACGCGAAGACCATGAGCGTGGAACTCTTCCAGGCACGCGCTCCCTTGGCAACGCCCAACAGCGCGCAGGTCTTCACGGAAACCGTGCGCGACCTCCTGCTTGCGCAGACCCCGCTGAAGCTGGCGAGGGAGAACGGGGATGTGCAGTACAGCGGTTCCATCAGTGGCTACGACGTGCAACCGGTGAACATCCAGGCGAACGAAACGGCCGCGCTCAACCGCCTCACCATAACCGTGAGCGTGGTCTATCTGAACACCTTGGAGCCGAAGAAGAACACGGAGTTCACCGTGGCTCGTTTCGCCGACTACAACAGCGCTCAAGACCTCACCACCGTTGAGGAGCAATTGGTGACCGAGATCAGCAAGCAACTGGCGCAGGATATCTTCGATCGCACTTTGGGAAATTGGTAACGATGGAACGCGAGCGACTGACACGTCTGGTGCAGGAACCCGGGAGGGTGGCCCGGGAGGACCTCGCAGGCTTTAAGGCACTTGCCGAGAAGTACCCATGGTTCAGTGGAGCGCAAATACTTCGCACAGCAGGTGAACGCCGGAGCGCCGATGTGCTCTTCGATGAAACACTTCGCACCACCAGCGCCCATGTGCCATCGCGTGCCGCACTCTATGACCTGACGACCCTTGCGGAACAGCGGCCTGCCACCCTGCATGTGGTGAAACCCGAACCGTCCAAGACCGAGGAACTTCCCAAACCGACGACGATCCGCGTCGAGGCGGAGATACTTCCTCCTGTGGAACCGGTCGTGGAAGAGCTTGCTCCCGCAGCACCGGTCGATGTTCTGGTTCCGGAGGAAGCGCCACCTGCGGCACCGAGGGTCCTTACCGAGGAACTCGATCAGCAGATCCTGGAGGCGGCCATGGCCGGTGCATACGACCTCACGTTGTTGGAGCAAATGCCGCCGGTCGAAGTGGTGCATGCTCGGGTGAAAGAAGAGACCCGGGCTCACGCTCCGGCTGCTGCGAGCGGGCCTGAGCTACCAGCAAGGGCAAGCCACATTGCCCCCAACGCCCGCATGCGCTTCACCCAGTGGTTGGAGGTGGTGGAGGTTGGAGTTCAAAGCGAATCGAACCCTCCAACTTCGTCACTAGCGCCGGTGCCATCGTTGGCCCCGCTAACCCCGCACGCCGTGGATGACCCTGCATTGCCCCCTGCGGAACTCATCGACCGCTTCATTCGGCAGGAAACCCCGGCACCCAAGGCCACCACGGCCTTTTTCACCCCCCAAGTGGCAGGCAAACGCAGCTTGGACGATACGGCTGGACTGGTCACCGAAACGCTGGCGCGGATCTACGAGAAACAGGGCAACTTGCCCAAGGCCATTGACACCTACCGTCGCTTGGCATTGAAGTACCCGGAAAAAGCCGCTTACTTTGCGGCCCTTCAAAAAAACTTGGAGGACCAACAGATCAAGTAAGCCATGGTCGCCATTTCCATCATCATCCTCATCATCTGCGGCCTGCTGGCCCTGGTCGTCCTGGCCCAGAACCCCAAAGGCGGCGGTCTGGCGGCCGGTTTTACCGGTGCCCAGCAGATCGGCGGCGTGCAGCGCACGGCCGACTTCCTCGAAAAAGGCACATGGACCCTTGCGGGTGCCCTTATGGTGCTCTGTCTTGTGAGCGCGGGCTTGCAAAGCGGCAGCCAGAGCGAACTGAACGCACTGGACACACCCATCGAACAGACCACCGACGAAACGGTGGCTCCGGCGGCCGACGAAGCTGCCACCGACCCTGGGGCGGAGGGTAAGTAGTATCCCTCCCCGGCCACCGTGTCAGACTTCTTGGTTGAAGCTCTGGCAGGATGCGACCATCTTGACACACATTCCCTGAGCATCGCCGTGTGGCATCGTCATTGACGGGCCCCCGGTACGTCAGGAACCCTGACCCTCAACCCAAACCCAATCAAATCATAATGGCTAAAGTGAAGCCCCTCGCCGATCGCGTGCTCGTAGAAGCAGCAGCGGCCGAAGAGACCACCAAGGGTGGCCTGTATATCCCCGATACCGCCAAGGAGAAGCCCCAGCGCGGCAAGATCATCGCTGTGGGTACCGGCCGTGTAGCCGATGATGGCAAAGTGACCCCCCTCACCGTGAAGGTGGGCGACGAGATCCTGTACGGCAAGTACAGTGGCACCGAGCTCAGCCTGGAAGGCAAGGAGTTGTCAACGGGCGATACATCCATCGCCCTTCTCATTTCCCCAAAACCCAAGAACTGCAATGGCAGCCAAGAACATCCAATTCGACATTGATGCCCGCGATCGCCTGAAGCGTGGCGTCGACCACCTCGCGAACGCTGTGAAGGTGACCCTCGGTCCCAAGGGCCGCAACGTGATCATCGACAAGAAATTCGGAGCGCCCCAAGTGACCAAGGACGGCGTGACCGTGGCCAAGGAGATCGAGCTGAAGGACGCCGTGGAGAACATGGGCGCCCAGATGCTGAAGGAAGTGGCCAGCAAGACCGCTGATGCTGCTGGCGACGGTACGACGACCGCTACGGTCCTCGCACAAGCCATCGTGACCGCAGGTCTTAAGAACGTTGCAGCCGGTGCCAACCCCATGGACCTGAAGCGGGGTATCGACAAGGCCGTGATCGCCGTGGTGGAAGAGCTCAAGAAGATGAGCAAGTCCGTCGGTGATGACAACGCCAAGATCAAGCAAGTGGCTTCGATCAGTGCGAACAACGACGACACGATCGGCACCCTGATCGCCGAGGCCATGGCCAAAGTGAAGAAGGAAGGTGTGATCACCGTGGAAGAAGCGAAAGGCACCGACACCACCGTGGAAGTGGTGGAGGGTATGCAGTTCGATCGCGGCTACCTCAGCCCCTACTTCGTGACCAACGCGGAGAAGATGGAGGCCGACCTGGAAGGCGCCTACATCCTGATCTACGACAAGAAGATCAGCACCATGAAGGAGCTCCTCCCGATCCTTGAGAAGAGCGCACAGACCGGTAAGCCCCTGTTGATCATCAGCGAGGACGTCGACGGTGAAGCACTGGCCACCTTGGTGGTGAACAAGATCCGCGGCGCCCTGAAAGTGTGCGCAGTGAAAGCCCCTGGCTTCGGTGATCGCCGCAAGGCCATGCTCGAGGACATCGCCATCCTCACCGGCGGCACTGTCATCAGCGAGGAGCGCGGCTTCAAACTGGAGAACGCCGATCTGACCATGCTCGGCCGTGCTGAGAAGATCAGCATCGACAAGGACAACACCACCATCGTGAACGGTGCTGGCAAGAAGGCCGACATCACCGGTCGTGTTGCGCAGATCAAAGCGCAGATCGAATCCACCACCAGCGATTACGACAAGGAGAAGCTGCAAGAGCGCCTGGCCAAGTTGGCCGGCGGTGTTGCCGTGCTCTACATCGGAGCCGCTACGGAAGTGGAGATGAAAGAGAAGAAGGACCGGGTCGATGACGCCCTGCACGCTACCCGCGCCGCAGTAGAAGAAGGCATCGTACCGGGTGGTGGTGTCGCCTACATCCGCGCACAGAAAGTGCTGGAGAAGGCCGAAGGCATCAACGCCGACGAGACCACCGGAATGGGCATCGTGAAGCGCGCGCTCGAGGAGCCGTTGCGCCAGATCGTTGCCAACGCTGGCCTGGAAGGCAGCATCATCGTGCAGAAAGTGCGTGAGGGAAAGGCCGACTACGGCTTCAACGCCCGCACCGAAGTGTACGAGAACCTGCTCGCAGCAGGGGTCATCGACCCCACCAAGGTGACCCGCGTCGCCTTGGAGAACGCGGCCAGCATTGCCAGCATGTTGCTCACCACCGAGTGCGTCATCAGCGAGGAGAAGGAAGAGAAGGCACCGGCACACAGTCATGGTGGAATGGGTGGCGGCATGGACATGATGTAAGTCGCGTCCAACGCATCTCTTCAATGCGCAAGCCCCGGCGAAAGCCGGGGCTTGTTGTTTTCCGTGCCGCTCCGCGGTCCAAGTTGCTTTGGTTCGGCGAGGCCGTGCGTGCAGGGAACGGTTAGGTCGGGTCGAGCAACGGAGGAACCGCGGGGAAGTGTTCCTGCGTCATCTTTGAGGTACTGAACGCGGCCAGTCCATTTCAAACAACCAGTTAGCATGATCCCCATCCCCTGGAGCCAACGGACCTTCGACTACGGTCGTTCCCTGGATGAACTACCGGTATTGCTGGAGCGTGTGCAAGGAACCACTGCACGCTTGAGCAACCTGCTCGCACGCCAACCCTTGGACAAGCTCCTTCGCAGCGTGGATGGAAAGTGGAGCGCCATGGAACACATGGGCCATCTGCTCACCCTTCAAGATCGTTTCGCCTCCCGAGTGGATGATTTCGAGCAACGCCGTCCGAAGCTGTGCGATATCAACTTGCGGGACCAGGGCCCGTTCATCCAAGGCCAGCGTTCGCGCTCGCCCGGTGATGTGCTGGAGGAATTCCGTTTGAAACGCATCGAGTTCGCCAAACGCGTGGAGCACCTGCATCACCGTTCATTGTTGCATGCGGCCTACCACCCGTGCCAGGACCGCACCATGCGACCCATGGACATGCTGCTTTGGATCGCCGAGCACGATGATCACCACCTCGCCAGCGTGCGGGCGCTCCTGGACGGTCCGATGACCCTGCCGCGCCCTTCGTTCTTGCCGGACTAGCGGTTTGCCTGCGCTCTGCCCCACTCCTCTTTGTGTGCAACGCCTGGCGTGGGCCGGACGTGTTGGAGAGGAACGAAGGTGATCCCAGCAAGACCGTTTGCGTTGCAACAACAGCCTAAAAGCGTAGCGCGGGCGTTGACCGTGGCGGAGCGGAGACGGTATGGTCGTGACGTCCTTCGGGACCAACGCGGATCCATTGCCCGACCGGCCGCCAAATGATCGGGATCCGTTGCTCGATCCAGGTCGTTCGCCTCCTGTCCGGGGTTACTAACACCTGTTAGGAAATCGCTCCCGCCCACGTCTGTCCTGCCTTCTACTTTCACCGGCACGAAAAGCCGCCCTTCCCTTGCGGGACGGGCCATGCCGATGCAGCTAACCCCCAAACGCTTCTTCGACTTCTGTGCCAACCACGTGCCCTTGTTGCACGCCATCGCCCAAAAGCCGGGCGATGTCAGCGAAGCGCAAGTGCGCCAGCTGATCCGCACCTTCAGTGATACGGTGGCCGAGCAACCCCAGACCACGTGGGAGCGGCTGATCGAACTACAGATCATCGTACCGCTCGAGGAAGGCAGTTCGCACTATGTGATGTCGCAGCCACTGCTGCAATTGGTGAACTTCCTTTACAACGATGCGCTGCCGACCTCGCCCGAGATCATCCAGGGCTACATAGCCGCATTGGAAAGTTCCCGCAAGCGTTTGGTGACCGGCGTGGAAGCGATGGACCCGATCAGCGTCGCGATCGCGACCAGCGAAGTGGACAACACCCTGCGCCGCATGCAGGACGACCTCGATGCCACGCACCGCGCCGTGATGGCCGAAGTGGCGCGCTACAAGGCCGACCGGAGCAGCGTCAGCGTGCGCGAGCGCTACCTGCGCATCGTTGGCCTCATGGACCAGTACGTGCATCCGCTGGTGGAGATCATCCGCGTGGACGGGCTTCTCGTGGGCACCTTGAACGACACGGACCTGGCCCTTCGGGCTGCGCGAGAAGGCGGAGTTTACACGGAGATCGGGTTGATCGAACGCAACGAACGGCAGATCCGCGCACTTCGCCGCCGCAGCATCCACACGCTCAACGAGAGCCGCAAGGAATTGCAGCCGCTGTACGATGTGTTGCGCCGCTCTTCCGCCATTGCGCACGGTGCCACGCTCGCACTCGGTCGCCTGCGCCAGATGCGCTTGGAGGAATGGGTGAGCAATTACGTGGTGCAGGCGGATCGCGCTGGTGTGGAGTGCCCCCCAACGGATTCGGTGCTGAACGATACGATCAACCATATCGCTTCGCATCCACCGGTTCCGCCACCCCAGTTGAGCATGTTCGAGAACGGGGAAACACCGTCCGATTACACGCGTCTCCTCTGGCTAAACGGCCTTACCGAAGCGATCCAGGAGGAACTTCCGGTCCGCGACCTCACCGACTGGTTGGTGAAGAGCTATCCGGAGAAGAGCACCTCGGACGCCTTGCTCGCACTGAGCCGCCTGATGTTCGAACCCACCTTGGACGTCTCCTTCAAGGGACAGAAGCATCGGCAATACCGAACCAGCGACGGCGTACTGGAGGCCACCACCATCTACATCACCAAGACATGAACGAACTGCCCAACATCAAGGAGGTATTCCACAAGCTCCGCCAGGGCGCGTACATCACCCACGAACAAGGCGTTCTCCATGCTGCGCTCGCGGACAAATACGAGGACTACCGATCCTATTTCGAGCCGCTCGGCTTGAACTTGGTCCGCCACCCGCGCGATTTCTTCTACTTCCACACGGATTCAGCCGAGAACACGCCACCATCGAGCGCACTGCCTGCGGTCGCGGTCTTCTGCTTCATCCTCATCGAGAGTTCCGCGAACGAAGGCCGTCCGGTGGAAGAATACCTGCTCACCGATCGCTTCAGTATCGCCGGATTGCCGCACCTCACGCTCGATCGCTACAAAGCGCACCTCAAGGCCGTAGGCGTTGATGATGAACTGTCGTTGCGCAAGCTGATCAAGAGCATGGTTCGCTTGGGCTGGGTGGAGTATTTCAACGACGACACCTTCCGCTTCCTGCGGCCCTTCCATCGCGTGTTCGACAAGTGCGCCGAGATCAGCGCAGCCGCCGAACAAGAGAAGCGGAGCGTACTGATCAACACCGAGCCGACGATCGATCCTGAACTGAACTGACCGTATTCGACATGCAACTAGGACCAACCAAGCTCATCGCCATCCGTTCGGGCAGTTACGACTACGCCGAAGTGGAACTGGGCACATCGCTCCAACTGGTGGGGCCGAACAACGCGGGCAAGACCACGTTGATCAACACCCTCCAGTTCCTCTATCTGGACAACCGGAGCCACATGGTGTTCGGTGACCACGATGTGGAGGCGACGCGCGACTATTACTTCCCCGACCACTACAGCTACCTGCTGTTCGAATGCCTCGGACCGAAGGGCCCCTACGTCCTCGGCTGGCGCGGACAGAGCAAGGCCACGGGTGGTGATCCGCTTCGCTTCACCTACGACGGCAAGTACGATGTGAACGATTTCCTCACGAAGGACGAACGCGTCGCCGATCCGAAGGCGGTGATGGCCAGGATCGGAGAGCGCAACTACCGTGAGCTGCGCGATCCGCAATCGCACCGGGAAGCGATCCTCGTCGCGACGAAAGGAGAGAGCAACGGCTTGGGCATCGTCCACCTTACGGAGACCGAACGCTATTCGCACTTCAAGGAGGTACTGAAGAACCTCCTGAGCCTGCGTTCGATCGATCAGCATGAAATGAAGCGCAGCTTGCTGATGCTGGCTAGCATTCCACCGAACAAGCCCGCGTTGGAAGCGAACCGCTTGATGACCGAGGAATTCGAGCGCATCCGTGACCGCCGTGTGAAATTGAACACACTGAAGGCGGAACGCGAACGTCTGGAGAAGTACATCGACATGAGCGACGATCGCTTCGCGTTGGAAGCGCGGCTCGCACTGGTGTACCACGACCTGATGGAAAAGCGCCGCAAAGCGCACGACCACAACACGCACGTGAAGGAGGCCATCGTCGCGAAGCAGGAGGCGTTGGACAAGGAGAAGCTCAGCACGGTGGAGATCCTGAAGGACTTGGACGAGAAGATCGCCGAACTCGCCGGTGGCAAGGGCCGCCTGGAAGGGGATCTGCATCGACTTGCCGACCTCGGCAAAGGGCTGGAACAATTCACGGAAAGCCTGGAGCGCGAAGCGCTGACCAACGCGAAGGAGCGCCTGGCCGCGTTCGACCGGCAGCTTGGCAATGCACAGATGGCCGATCGTCAGCGCACCGCACGCAGCCTCGCAGAGGTGACCGGTCGCGTGGCCAACACGGAGAAGGCCATCGCCAACTTCGACAAGGCGTTGATCACCACCTTGCGCGAAACGCTGGACGATGCCGAACTACAGAAGCTCAGCAAACTCTTCAATGCCGACCTTTTGAAGTTGCCGGTCGAGAAAGGCGGCATCGAACTGAAGAAGCGCAAGCAGATCGACGTTCTGCTGAAGAGCTTGGCCGAGAACATCGACAACGAGAAGTACAGTGACGCCCTGCTCACCCTCCCGCTCGCGGACAATAGCACCGCGTGGAAGGAACTGGTGGACGTGAAGGCCCTGAAGAAATCGCTCACCGACCTGAAGGCCGAGCAGCATCGCTTGCAGGAGTTGATGGAGGCGATCGAGAACCGTGAGCATCTTGCCAACGAGCGCTCCAAGGCGCAGGGTGAATGCGATCGGCACGTGGAGCGTATCGGACAATGGGAGCGCTTGCAGAAAGAGCGGATCGAAGAGCCTCGCCTGAAGAAGCACCTCGCTGATGTGAGCAAGGAGAAGCAGGCGGCCGAAACGGAACGCATCGCGACGCGAACGAAGTTGGACGAGCTCAGCGTGAAGCTCTTCGAACAGCGGACGGCTTTGAACAAAGAGGATGACCGCTTCAATCGCCTGCTGCGCTTGTTGGAGCAATGCGCTCCGCCGCCGGTGCTTGATGCGAAGGCGAAGGACCCGATGAGCGTGCCCAATGATGCCGAGGATGCCATCGCGCTCTACCACAAGCTGTCCATGGAGTACAAGGACATGGCGCGCGAAATGGACCAGCTCCGCAGCAAGATCGAGAACGTGCTGAAGAGCGATATCATCGGCGCAACGGAGGAGGACACCATCCGCTTGATCCGGGAGCAGATCGACGGCCTGCCCACCTTCGAGGAAGCGCTGCGCAAGGATTGGGACAACTACCTGCACCTGTTGCGCGCCAACTTCGCCAATGTGCTCAACGGTCTCGCCGACATCAAGAACGCGGCGGAGATGCTCAACAAGCGTTTCGCGGGTGTGAGCGTGAGCAACTTGGAGAGCCTGCGCATGGAGGTGATGGACCAGACCGACCTGGTGGCGCCACTGAAGGAGCTGGCCGAAACCGATCACACCGGCCTGTTCGACGACAGCAAGAAGCTCGATGCCGCCTACCAGAGCTTCCGCAACAAGTTGAGCGAGCGCATGACGCTGAACTACGGCGATCTCTTCACCCTGCGCTTCACCGTCAGCACCAAGGCTGGGCGCACCCACAGCTATGACAACCTGCAGGTGGAATCGCACGGCACCGCCATCACCATCAAAGTGCTCTTCAACCTGCTCGTTCTGCGCAGCATGTTGAAGGAGGATCCAAAGACACGCACACCGCTTTCGCGCGTGCCCTTCTTCCTCGACGAAGTACACTCTCTGGATGCAATGAACCGCGGTGCCGTCCTGCGCATGGCGCGCGACCTCGGCTTTATGGCGCTCACCGCCGCGCCCGAGCCTGTGAGCGAAGTGGATTCGCTCTACTTCCTGCGACCCATCAATGGCCGACTGGTGGTACGCAACGAACTCCGCGTGGGTGTGAAGTACGACGTCGTGGAAGCATAGCCTACCGTAAGTGGATCCGTGCAAGCCCCGGCCTCCGCCGGGGCTTGTCCGTTCTAGCTCATGGCCAGCGTTCGCGTCTCCTCCTCCCCCAGGAACATCCTGAACTTCTCCTTCTTCACCGGCCCCAGACGATCATAGAAGCGAACCGCATCCACGTTGAACGACGGTGTTTGCCATTGCATACGCACAACACCCTGTGCAAGCCCTTCCTGCGCGATGGTCTTCATCAGTTGACGGCCGATACCCTTGTTGCGCGCTTCAGGACGCAAGAACAGACAATCCATGTGCATGTAGTGGTCCGCATCCCACGTGGAGCATTCAACGGAGTAGGTCGCATAGCCGACCACCACACCATCCGATTCGGCGACCAAACATACCAGGCGCGCGCCGGGGTCGAACAGCATGCGGTGGAGTGCTTCCTCCTTTCCAGCAGGGTCGAAAGCAGTGCGTTCGTATGCAGCGTGTTCGACACAAAGACGCACCAGTTCGCTGAGATCATGCGTGCGGGCGCTGCGGATGGTCGTAGGCATGTGGATGTGGGGGCTACCCTGCAAAGGTGCTTGACGTTCGCAAGCATGCCCGCCAGCGGAGAAATGTTCTCACGAACGCCTCCTCCCTATCCACCAATATGCCAAGAGGACGATCACAAATGCCGCGATCAACCATGGAAGGATCCCTTCCCAACCACCTCCGACCTCCAGAGGCTCCACATCGCCCACCAACACCATGCCTGCCCAGTAGTACGGCAATGCGAGTTCATCGGTGGCACTCTGGAGGTGATCGAGCTTGGCTTGGCGAAGGGCTTCATGCTTCGGAAGACCATCCGCGAGATGCTCGTAGAAGCGGGTGATGATCCGGGAGGAGACCTGCTCATCGATCTTCCAGAGGGACATGACCAGACTTGGACAGCCCGCATACGCGAAACCATACCCGAGCGAGCGAACGCCTTCACCCTCGTCGTCCTTGCCGATCCCGGTCTCGCATGCCGTGAGCACGGCAAGCTGCGCACGCAGGTCCAGCTCATAGATCTCGTAGGCGTGCAAGTAGCCATCGGCATCCGCGTCCACACCGCTGCCATCCTTGCTCAACACGAGACGCGAGTACATGGGCGAAGCGGCGTTCATCTCAGCGTGCGTACCCAGGTGAAGGACGCCGTACTTGCTCGCATTGGAGCGGAAGCCCAGTTCGCTCGCATCACCACCCACCATCACCTCGGCCGACAGGAGATCACCAAGACCGTGCGCGGTGCTTACCGCGAACGGCTGCCGCACATAGTTGAGGAACCGGCGGTCCACGAGTGTGGAGTCCCGTACGCGCGCCAGGTAAGCCTCCTTCAATTCATCGGTGAAGCCCGGCGCGATGGCGAGCACGCCCTTGGATCGTTCACGCGCCAGATCCGCGAACTGCACCGCCGTGGTTGCACTGAGCAAATAAGCGATCGCGTACCGTTTGATGAGCAGGTGCTCGCGAAAATCGGCCGGAGTGCATGGCGCATCGAGCAGCACCTCGAAGTTCACCGTGTGCAATGCGCCATCGGGAATGATGAGCAAACGCCGGGTGGTGAGCAGCTCGGCCACTGGCCCGAAAGCCAGTTGATAGAGCGCATGCGCCGAGCGTGTGTACGACGCTGGATCGCGTGAGACCACTGCATCGTTCAGCACCTTCACGGCATCGGCCAGACCCTTGTTCGAGGTCCGTAACAAAGCGGCCGTATCCGCACGCACCACCAGCATGTACAGGTGCTCTCCGGTAATGGCGTAGGCAAGCAGGGACTGCCCCGGTGTCACAAGCTTCTTGCGCAGGTCGGCGATGCTGACGCTCGGCTCACCGTAGCGCAGGTTGAAATAGTCGGGATGGTCCTTGCTCAAGAGCTCGAGGAAGTCCGCAAGCGCCTTCTCACGCTCGTCAAGGTCTTCGGTGGCTGCGCGATCCTCCGGTTCGATCTCGAGGGCAGCGATCAGCTGACCCTCCTTTGTGATGATGGAATCCGGCACACCGACGAAGCGCATGCCTGTGAAATCATTCAGGCGGCTCTTCAAGAGGATCGAACGATCCGCCTCGGTGAGTTCGAGGAAATGGTCCAAACCGGTAGTGGTCCCGTGTCGTTGCCAATCCTCGTACGCCACATCCACGGCAAGGTGGAACACGTTCTTCTGTTTGCCTATGAACCCGAGCTGAGAGCCTTCATCATCAAAAGCGGCCTTGTTGCGCGCCATGGCCATGACGCCGAGATCCAACTGCGCCATCCAATCCTCTCGCGCGGCAGTGCTGTCCATGGCTCGTTCGGCGAGCACCTTGTAGTACAATGCATCCGGAAGCAGGTGGGGTTGGGAGAAGGTCTGCGGGATCGCTGAAGCCTTCAGGTTCTCGGCGCGGTCCTGCACCAAGGTGAGCGCACGTGTGGCGAAGCGGTGTGCGGTGCGCGGATCGTTGGCCGCGAGGGATGCCTGAGCGAGGAAGAGATCGTAAGCAGCCAACTTGTAGTAAGCAGGCCCATGTACGCGCTCGATGATGGCGCGTGCCTCCTGTAGATCGGCGATGGCATCCGCTGCACGGTCCTGTTCAATGCGGAACGTTGCGCGTTGCCTCAATGCGATGGCCAATTCGGGATCGGTATCGGCGTTCTCCATGGCCTTGTGAAGCGCAATGCTGCGCTCGAAGAGGGAATCGGCCACCATCGGTCGGCCCAGCCCCGCGTAAACTTCGGCCAGCTTGGCACATGCGCGGATGTAATCCTCGCTACGCGTTCCGAAGTACTTCTCGCAGGCTTCCACATAGCGACGCACATGTACTTCAGCCTTCGCATAGTTCCCGGCTTCCATCTCCAGATCGGCGAGACGGTCCTGCACGCCGAGCAACTTGGGGTCATCAGGTTCGAGCAAGGCCTGGCGGTCCCGCAATGCCAATTCCAACAGTTCACGTGATCGGCCGTCATCGCCCATGGCGAAATAGACCGTGGCCAGGTTCACGTAGCCCCGCGTGCGTCCAATGATCGCTTCATCACGCAGCACTGGGTCCGTCGCGGTATCCGCCAGCGCTCCGCACAACCGGATACCCTCCAGGTAATTGGCCTTACTGCGTGGGAAGTCGCCCGCGCTCTGCCAGAGGATACCCATGTTGGTGAGCGTACCCGCCATGCGGAAACTTTTGCGCGGATCCGTGCTCTTCTCCAAGTAGCCCAGCGCCTCCTTGTAGTACGCCTCGGCCTCGCGGAGGCGACCCATGTGCCAGCAAGCGGATCCAGCGCCGTTGCACACGTCGGCCATGCCCACCACCAGCAAGGTGTCCGACTTCTCGTACACGGCCCTCGCATCCAGATAGAACTTCAACGCACGTTCATGATCGCCCATGGAGGCGTAGTCGAGCGCCAGTCGCTGGCGCGCCTTTCCACGCCGAAGGAGCGAAACCTCCTCGTGTCGATCGCCGAAAGCCAGCGCTGCGGAGTCCGCCCGTGCGCAATCCAGCATACGCCCCATGCCATAGAGCAGTCGGGCCAGGTCGTCCATGGCATCCAACTGGTGCAACACGTTCTTGTCCTGTTGCTTCACCAGTGCCACCATGCGCTCGGCAGCAGCCAAGCCCGCATCGGCATCCTTCGACTTCCACACGGCACGGCCCAGCATGTAGGTATAGCGGTAGACCGAATCCTGCCAAGGCGTCCCTGCAACTTCCTTCAGTTGCAGTTCGATCGCCTTGATGGTGGTGGCATGGTCCTCGGCCTTGTGCCGCTCGTTGATGCGGGCGTGACGGTCGGCGAGTGCCCCGCGATCCTGTCCGTGCGCCGCGAGACCGAGGATCAGCGCAGCCTGCGCAAGGAGCGAGCGCATTACCGATACAGTTGGGCCTTGATCGCGCGAGCAGGCCCACCATAGGTGGGATCCGTATCCAGTTCCACGGCCTTCGCCTTCGCGGACTCGCCAGCACGCACATACGCGAGCAAGAGGAACCACCGGGCCTTGGCTCGGAAAGCCGATCCAGGATCAGCTGCCAAGACTTCGAACAAGGGTATCGCTGCAAGGGCTTCACCGTCAGCGAGCCAGGCACTGCCGATGTAGTATCGCAGCGTATCGTTCATCGGCTCCTGCTGGAGCAGCAGCGACCAATTCGCGCGCGCTCTTTCGTAGTCACCTTCCTTGTACGAGACCATGGCATCAGCAAAGGCGGGATCACTGGTACCGCTCATGGCAACCGGAAGTCCGGGATCGGCAATGAAATGCTCCGCGAAGAGACGTTCGTTGGCCGACGGTCGCAACAACCAAAGTGACCCTGACAGGACGAGGGCAACGATGGCAGCGTACTTCAGGTATTGCTTCCATCCGCCCTGCGCCATGTTCGTATCGCTCACCGTTCCTTCCGCCGCGATCTCCTTCAGCATGCGCGTGACGCCTCCCAGCTCCACTGCGCGAATGTTCTCCTTTTCAAGTTCCACCTCCGCACAAAGTGCCGCATCACCAGCCATGCGCTGCTCGAACGCAGCGCGGTCCAATGCGCTCATGCGATCGAGCACGTAGGTCTCAATGGCCTCGAAAGTGCTTCTGTCCAATACTCCCTGGCTCATGCTTCTTCCATGTCTTCGCCGCTGATGGCTTTGCGGAAACCGCGCAGCTTCATCATACAGCGGTATTTGATGGTGCGGATGCTCTCCTCCTCCACGCCCATGCCCGCAGCAATGGTCGCGAGGTCCTTCCGCTCGAAATAGAACTGATCCAGCACCATGCGGCACTTGTCGTCGAGGGTGTCGTAAACGCCACGCAGGCGCACGATGCGCTCTTCGATGTCGTCGGGGGCGTCGATCCGATGATCCAGCGCGCGGTCGTCATGCACCACTTTCATGTGCTTGTGCGCTGCTGACCGGACCACGTCCAGCCATTTGTTCTTGGCCACCCGATAGAGGAAGCCGCCGGGCTCGGCGTCCGGCACAAATCTCCCCTCCTTCACGCTCATCCAAAGCACGGTCATGGCCTCCTGGAACATGTCCTGCGCATCGTTGCCGGTTCCGCTGTTCTGCAGCACGTAACGCTTGATGGCTGGGAAGTGCTTCGCATACAAGGCGCGGATCGTCGCCGGGTCGTTGCGGTGAAGACCGACGACCCATACAGGCTGTGAGGCGATATCCGTGGCCGTGGCTTCCAACGGGCTTGCGCTGTAGACCACGATAATACGGCGAAAGGGCTGTTGCGTGCATGGCGAGAACCCGTGATGGAAGGGTTTCCGGCACTATATCGGCGTGCCTGCCGAATGTGAACAGGAAATAAAATGAGCGGCGATCGGCTCATCGATCGTTCACATCACGAGGGGTACCCCGATGTAGGTGTGTTAGCTGCCCCTATGCGCCCTGTGTTCCGCCATATCGTCCTTCTTGGTTCCATCCTTATTGGACACTGCGCCTCGGGCAACAACATCAGCGTCACACAGCCGCTGCTCGTGGACTTCAATACCGCTGGCGGCACGGTCGACGCGCGCTTCACGGTAAGCTGGCAGAACAGCTGGCGTACAACAAGCGCTCCAGCCAACTGGGATGCGGCGTGGGTGTTCCTGAAGTTCCGTGTGGGCACGGCCGATCCCACGCGCACCGGCGTGAGCAGCGCGGGCACCACCTTGAACGTGGGCAGCACGGCGCTGCTGCGCGTGGGCATGCCGGTGATCCGGACGGCAGGAACCGGGGGATTCGCCGCCAACACGGTGATCACCGCCATACCGAACGCTACACAGGTGACGGTGAGCGCGGCGCCCACAACGGCCCTTGCGGGTGCCACGGTGCGCTTCATCCGCATCTGGGAACATGCGCGCCTCGCTAATGATGCTTCCCACCTCGCACCGGCGGGCAGCACCATTCGCACCGGCCTGCTGAATCCCGCTGCGGCCTACAACGCTACCACCAACTACGGTGTGGGCGCTTTCATCTACCGCAGTGCCAACGGCACGGGCACATTCACGGCCAGCAACGTGGAGCTGCGCTGGAACCTGGGCACGCAAGGGCTGGGCACCGGCGGGCCGATCGAGGTGTGCGCCTTCGCGCATGAGATGGTGTACGTGACGGGCGGGAGCTTCCGTGTAGGGTCGGGTGCGGCGGACGTGATGGGTGAGTTCTACTCCTATCCGAGCATGAGCAGCACCTACCTGATCAGCAGTGAAGCGGCTATCACCGTGGGGACCGCCAGCGGAAACCTCTACTATCAACCGGCCACCTTCGATCAACCGGGCGATCAACTCGGGCCTATTCCCGCAGCCTTTCCCAAAGGCGTTACCGCTTTCTACTGCATGAAGTACGAGTTGACCCAAGGGGACTACGTCAACTTCCTAAACAAGCTCACCCGGCAACAGCAGGCCAGCCGAACGGCAACAGCGTTGGCCACCGGTACCACGGCCGTGACCAACCGCTACGTATTGAGCAATAGCGCGGCCATGTTCTGGCGCAATGGGATACGCTGCCCGGCCGCGATCACCGCGAACGACCCAATCACCTTCTACAATGACCTGAACGTAAATGGCGTAGGGGGCGAAGTGAACGATGGCCAGTGGGTGACATGCAACTACCTGTTGTGGTCCGACCTATCGGCCTACCTGGACTGGTGCGGCTTGAGACCCATGACGGAACTCGAGTTCGAGAAGGCGTGCCGGGGCCCGCTCAATCCAGTACTGAACGAATTCGCGTGGGGCACAGCAACGATAGCGAACAGCACCTATACGCTTAGTAATGCGGGTCGCACCAATGAACAGGTGAGCGCGGCTTATGCAACCGCTCAAGGCAATGCTGTCCATTTGGGAACGAACTACGTTCCACCGACCGGTTCAGGAAGTGGGTCTGCCACTTGGATCGGCCCGGTGCGGGTGGGCATGCTGGCGCACCATGCTTCGAATACCGGTCGTGTGACTTCGGGTGCCGGCTATTACGGCGCACTCGACCTCAGCGGCAACTTGACCGAGATGACCATCACGGTAGGACGACCAATGGGCAGGGCCTACACGGGGTTGCACGGCAACGGTTCGCTCAATCAAGCAGGCGGTCATGACGCGGCTGCATGGCCCACCAACCCAGTAGGCGGCTATAACAGAGGCTGGGGATGCCGAGGCGGTGCGTTCGAGAGCAATCTCCAGTTCATGCGGACCTCGTATCGGTTCTTCGCGGCGGATGACACCGATCAAAGGCAGGAACATCTTGGCGGCCGCGGAGTGCGCACCATGCCGTGAACCGGGCACTGTCATGAAAGCACTCATCCTTTCCCTTTCCCTACTCGTCAGCACCGCACACGCCCAATACATCGGCGGCACCGGTGGTGGCGGTGTCACGAACTGCTCGGCGGCCTTCGCCATGCTTCCTGTGGAGCTGCTGCACTTCACCGCTGCGGCGAAAGGCCATGAGGTGCAATTGCACTGGGCAACCGCAACGGAGCAGAACAACGCGGGCTTCCAGGTGCAGCGCAGCAGCGATGCACTGCGCTTCGAGGCCATTGCCGAAGTCCCCGGCGTGGGCAATAGCATGCAAGTGGTGGAGTACGATGCGCTGGATCGTTCGCCCCTGCCCGGCACCAGTTACTACCGGTTGTTGCAGACCGACTTTGACGGCACCACCAGCTACAGCGATGTGGTGAGCGTGACCATCGCGGAGAGCGAACTGCTGGCTTACCCGAATCCGGCGGATGATCGGGTGTGGCTCACAGGAACCATCGCGGGCGAAGCAGCGACTTTGTTCGATGCCATGGGCCGAACGCTGCGCACCGGCACGGCCAACGACGCGTCGTTCACCATCGATCTATCCGATCTACCAGCGGGGCGCTATCTGATCAGTGTTGCAGGGGAGGGAAGCCTTCGTACGCTGCCGATCGTGAAGCGCTAACCGCTCCGACCGGCGATAAGCTGAGGTCCAGGCCTCGTTGTCAGCGATCGTTCACATTTCCGACCTTTCCCGATAGTATGCAGTAACCAAACACCACATCCCATGCGAGCTCGAACCCTTACCCTTTTGACCTGCGCCACCGCACTTGCCACGACCTCCCCCGCGCAAGTACCCACGTTGATCAAGGACATCAATCCGACCGGCACTTCAAATGTGGTATTCCTCACCTGTTTCGGAAGTGGGTTCTATTTCAGCGCTACCGATGGTGTGAATGGTATTGAGCTCTGGAAGTCGGATGGAACAGAAGCCGGCACTGTCATGGTCAAGGACCTCAATGCGGGCGCTGGGCACGGGAATCCGTCGAACTTCATGATGTTCAACGGCATGCACCACTTCACCGCAACGGATGGGATAAACGGCTTGCAGCTATGGCGCACCGACGGCACGGAGGCTGGCACCCAAGTGGTGCTGAGCATTGCCGATGTCGCTGGCCTCATCGATTGGGCGGAATTCGCGGTGCTCGGTGATCGCATCTTCTTCCGTGGACGTGATGCCGCGCATGGCGCGGAATTGTGGAGCACCGATGGCACGGCGGCTGGTACGCAGCTCTTCCTGGACATCTATCCGGGTGCAACCAACAGCGGTGTCGATGACCCGCTGGCCTTTGATGGCCAGCTGTACTTCGAGGCCTTTGATGGCACCAACGGCCCGGAGCCATGGATCTGCGACGGCACCTTGGCGGGAACGCACATGATCGCGGAAACTGTTCCCGGCAACGGAAGCCCGGGTACCACCCCGTCGCTCTTCACCGCGGCCGGTGGCCTCGTGTTCTTCCGCGCTGGAACCAGCGCCACCGGCGATGAACTGTGGGTGACCGATGGTACCGAGGCCGGTACGGGCCTGGTCAGGGACATCTATCCCGGCACCAACTCCAGTTTGCCCTCCTACCTTATCGAGCACAATGGGCAACTGCACCTGCGCGCGTTCCCCACGGCGGGCAGCAGCACCGCATTGATCTGGCAAAGCGATGGAACGCAGTCCGGAACGGTGTCCTTGCCAACCTTCGGTTACACCAACCCGGACCACATCTGCAGTCACGATGGGGCCTTGTACTTCACCGCTTTGGGAGCCGGAAATCGGCAGCTCTGGCGCACGGATGGGACCGCCCCCGGCACCAGCGAGATCCTCTTCCCGGGCAGCGATGTCATTTCACCGTTCTCGAACGCAACCGCAATGATGAGCTGCAATGGCGACCTGTTCTTCCGGGCGAATTACACGACCGCCGTGGGCCAGGAACTCTACACGTTGAGCCTCCCGACAGGGAGCCCAGAACACACCGAGGACAATATCCAACTCTACCCGAACCCGGCCACGGACGAGTTCTGGATCGACATCGGCGCAGCATCCGCCGGACCCGCGACGGTGATCGTACGTGATGCTGGGCAGGACCATCGTCGTGTTGGGACCGATCACGGCCAACGGATCAGGGCAGTATGTGGTGCAGCTTGGTGCGGTTGCTCCAGGCACTTACCTGCTTGACCTGCAACTGGGCGATCGGCGCTGGAGCCGGAGGATAGTCAAAGCCTGAGCAGCACTGACGCAGCAGGAACCCCGGTCAAATGATCGGGGTTCCTGCGTTTTCGGTGGTGATCGTTCACATCCCCGCATCGTCCCCGATGTGATGCTGGAACCAAGCGCCATGATCCCATACGATCGCGCAAGCGCACGGCATCCACATTGAACGATGGTGTTTGCCATTGCATACGTACAACGCCCTGCGCGAGCGCTTCCAGTGCAATGGCCTTCATCAGTTCACGGCCGATACCCTTGTTGCGCACTTCAGGACGCAAGAACAGGCAATTCATTTGCATGTAGTGGTCGGAAGCCTGCTTTCACGTCCAAGCGCAGGTGGTCGGCATAGCGCAGGCAGCTCTTCCTGAGCATCGACATGATCCAGGCGGGTGTGGAGAAGGTGAACATGGATATCTACGACACCTTCGGCAAACGCGTGAGCGCAAACACCATCGCGGTGAGCGAGGGCCTCGTCAACACGGTCATCGACCTGAGGGGTGAACTAGCTGCTGGCATGTACGTGGTGAGCATCACCGCTGGCGAAGACACCTATACCGAGCGTCTGGTGATCCAGCCGTAAGCGAATAAACCTGTCCCAACGAAGGGCCGCGATGCATGTGCATCGCGGCCCTTCCGCATTCCAGCGAACTAGGCGAACGCACCGCGCGGAGCATCACGGACCGTGCTCCCTTTGGATCGTTCACCGCCTCGTTGGTGCAATGGTGCCCATAGGCAGCGGTCGATCATCTTTGTCCTCGGCCCGCTGCTGGCTTGCCCCGACCGCCGAGCCGGGGTTGCCCCGATCCTGTGAAGAGAACAACCACCGCCCTCGCGACCATTCTGCTCGCAGCGTTGGCTTGGGCGCAAGTGCCTACTTCGTCCGAGCTCGTCCACCTCGACATCAAGGGCCTGCCGATCGCCGCGATCCGTTGCTTGGAGAAGGACCACGATGGCGCGCTATGGATAGGCACGGACAATGGGTTGTGCCGCTATGATGGCGTGAATGTGGACGTGTACCGCAACATACCCGGCGACAGCACGAGCCTGCCCGGGAACTTCGTGCGGGACCTGGTGATGGACGGGCGGGGCATGATCTGGGTCTCCTGCTTCGGCGGCGTGGGCGTGTTCGATCCGCACCTCGGAGGAAGGTCGTCGTCCCTTCCCTTCGCGAGAAAAGCGCTCTCCGATCATGGTGAACGCTTCCCCAGATACGATGCCTTGGATCTCTTCATCGACCGCGAAGACGGGATCTGGCTGACCTGCGTGGCCAACGGGCTTGCGCGTTACGATGCGACATCGGGCTTGTTCCTCACGTGGCAGGAATTGCACGACGTGTTGCCCGACGGGGAGACCCACCCCTTCACCATGGGCGTAACCCGGGATGCGGAAGGCATCGTATGGTTCACCGATCGCATCATGCTCTATCGGCTGGACCCATCGGGCCACCAACTGGAATCCTACACGACCACCATTACCGCGCATGATGCGCGGCAAGGCGTGCATCTCGCACGTTTGATCCAAGACCCGCAGGATCCCAACACCCTGTGGCTGGGCTCGCGCGGCGCTGGCCTCATTCATTTCGACAAGCGCACCGGGGAGAGCCGGAATTACATGATCACCAAAGAGGGTCCGGTGGACTTGAAGAACATCGTCTGGGCAATGCTGCCGAGAACGAGCGGACACTTGCTGGTCGCCATCGACGAGGAACTGCGCGACTTCGATACACGGTCGCGGACGTTCAGCGCGCCGCTCAGCACGCTGGAATGGGGTACAGGAACATTCGAGTCCATCGGCAACGCACTGATGCAGGACGAGGATGACCGCATCTGGGTGGGCACATTCAACGGCCTATTCACGCTGCCCCCGCGTGCTGCTGACTACCGGAAGTGGTCGCCCTCGGCACAATTGCTCTGCACAGCCAGCGATCATCCCGGCTATTGGGGAGCAAAACAATACGCGAACCGGATGCTCTTCAAATTGGGCGTGGAGGGTGAACCGCTGGACTCGCTGCCCCTGCCGTATTCGGAAGAGCACCGGTTCGAGCCGATGAGCATCCTGCAGACCCGCGAAGGCGACGTGCTCGTGGGGACAACGAGCGGGCTGTTCATGTACCATCCCACCACACGCGCGCTTTCACGAGAGCACTTCCAGGACGTGGAAGGCCTGCCGCGCGTTCCTATCGGCATCCTTTCGATCGTGGAGGACACGAACGGTTCGGTGTGGATGGCCTTCAACGGACAAGGACTTCTGCATTACCGGCCAAGCGATGCGCACACCGAATTGGTGGTCCCACGGGTCAGGAGATCGGCCCCCGCTATCCGGCGCGCCTATAGGACCGTCACGGAATTCGGCAGGGAGCATCTTGCTGTGACCTATGAAACAGGTGGCGTTGGCGTGTTGGATACAAGCACGATGAAGTTGGCCGATCTGATGGAGTACGGAACACGAGGCAGTCAACTCACGAACATCAACACCCTGATCACCCGTTGCGACAGCATGCTGTTCGCGGTGACCAACAACGAAGGGATCGTGGAGTTGCGGTATCAAGGCGACTCCCTGCGCTATGTGGCCACCTACGTGGACGACCAGGACCGTACGAACGGTTTCGGCGATGCCGCTGCTGACTCGCTCGGGAACATCTGGATCGCCACGTATACCGGCCTTGTGCTTTTCCGTGCGGGCGATCATTCCTTCCAGCACATCGGCCCCATCGACGGGCTGGGCATGTCGTCCGTGGCGTCCATCATACCGGACCATGACGGCTGCATGTTCGCGTGGAATTCCTCGGGCGCCCGATTCAACGCCAATACCTTCGCGCGCCCGGCCAAGGTGAGCGGCCTGTACATCCGATCGGTCGCTGTGCGAGGCGTTGCACGCGACTTGGGGCCGCTGTCGGTGCTCGTTCTCCCGCACGACAGCAATTCGGTCACCATCAACTACGCGCCCATCGCCCTGCTGCACGCTGACGCGCTGCACTACGAAGTGAAGCTCGACGGGCACAACGGGGGTTGGGTGGACCAGGGCTTCAACCGCAGCGCGAGCTATGTGGGGCTGCCGCCGGGCGAGTACACCTTCCACGTGCGTATCGCGGGAAAGGAGCAGAGCGCCCTGGGAACGGGGTTCTCCTTCACCATCGTTCCCGCGTGGTGGCAGACGTGGTGGTTCAGGGTCCTCGTGGCATTGGTCTCCGGGGGAGCCGTGTTCTTCCTCTCGCGCTACATCCTGCAGCTCCGCTACCACGAACGCATCGCCGCGTTGGAGCGTGAACGCGAGATCGGTGCCATACGAACGCGCATCGCCCGGGACATCCACGACGACATCGGCAGCGGGCTCACGCGCATCACCATGCTCTCGCGGGAGATGAACAGCCGGAAGGAGACCGGCATTGAGAAGGAGCGCCTGGCCAGCAGCATCGCCCACGCGAGCACGGAACTGATCGGCCAGTTGAGCGAGATCGTCTGGACGGTGGACCCGAAGAACGATGACGCGGAACACTTCGTGGCCTTCGTGCGCGACCTGCTCGGCCGCCAGTTCGAAGAACTCAGCGTGGCGCTGAAAGCGGACCTGTCCGTAGAGGCCGGCATGGAACAACGGGACATCCCGCCCGACATCAAGCGCAACGTGGTGATGATCCTGAAGGAGACGGTGAGCAACGCGTTGAAGCACGCAGGTGCCCGCACCATCTCGGTGAAGCTGCGCATCGGAACGCGTGAGCTGGCGCTGCACGTCGAAGATGATGGTGCCGGTTTCGACACATCAGCGGAACGATCGCGCGGCAACGGGCTGGGCAATTTGCGCAAGCGGAGCGGGTCCATCGGGGGCACGCTGAACGTGACCAGCGATGCGCAGGGCACACGCTACGCCCTGCACGTGCCGCTCCCTTCACCCACTTTCATGCGGGACCCCTGAGCTTGCCCACCCGATAGCTTTGTCCCGCCGCCCGCTCCAACATCCGCGGCACCATCATGCCGATCCGTGTCGCCATCGTCGAAGATGATCCCGTACTCCGCGCTTCACTCGAGCGCGTAGTGCAGGGCGAGGGCGACCTGAAGTGGATGGGCAGCTACGGCAGCGCCGAAGAGTTCATGGCACGCACTACCGGGCTGGAAGGTTTGGACGTGGTGCTGATGGACATCAACCTGCCCGGACAGAGCGGCATCGAGTGCATCACGGCCTGCAAGCCAAGGCGAACACAGACGCAATACCTCGTGTGCACCATCTTCGAGGACAACGAGAACGTCTTCAACGCGCTGTGCGCAGGCGCCACGGGATATCTGTTGAAGAGCGCCGAGCCGGAGCAGATCGTGCGCTCCATCCACGAGATCCACAGCGGCGGATCGCCCATGAGCTTGCATATCGCCCGCATGGTGGTGAGCAGCGTACCGCGCAAGAAGAACAACGCCGCGCTTCTGGAAAGTCTCACCAAGCGTGAGCGTGAAGTGCTGGACCAGCTCGCAGGCGGATACCGCTACAAGGAGATCGCCGAGCGCATGTCCCTGAGCATCGATACGGTGCGCAGCTACATCCGGGACATCTACACCAAATTGCAGGTGCAGAGCCGGACGGACGCGTTGAACAAGGTGTTCGATCGGTAAGAACCGTAAAACGTTGAACCGCAGAATGTAGAAGTGCGAACGCACTCACTTCGGCTGTTCTGCATTCCCTGTTCTTCGGTTTTGCGGTTCCCTCCCCCCACTATCATGCGATTGAGACCCTGCTCCCACCCGGATAGCCTTGTGCCATCATGCGGAAGCAACACGATCCATCCCTCGTCCGGTCGTTGATCGCGGCCCTGCTCATAGCCGCCAGCGGAAGCGCATTTGCCCAACACCAAGAAGCGGCCAGCGCGACTTCCGTGGCCTTCCCAGCCGCGAACGCGCATAGCGAGGCGAAGCTCACCGCCCGCATCATCGAAGCGCCCAACGGCACCTTCGGCTACGAAGTGCTTTCTGATGGTGCGCTCTTCGTGCGCCAGACCAATGTGCCCGGCCGCCCCGGTAACAACGGTTGCCCAAAACGTGAGCAGGCGGAAAAGCTCAGCGCACTGGTGATCGAAAAGATCCAGCGCGGCGAGATGCCGCCCACCGTATCCCAAAACGAACTGAAGGCCCTCGGGCTGTAACGCTGAAATACGAGAAACATGAAGACCTATTTGAAAACCCTTTGGTTCTTGATCCTTGCATTTGCAATGCAGGCAGTACTAGCGCAAACATGGACCCAGCGATCGGACTTCCCCGCTCTCGGAAGAGAAGGTGCGATCGGCTTCTCCATCGGTGGTTCGATCTATCTCGGTACCGGACGGAACACGGATGGAGCGAACGAGGACTTCTGGCAATACGACACGTCCACGGACAGTTGGTCCCAGAAAGCGGACTTCGGTGGGGGGCTTCGGCAGTATGCTTCAGCATTCTCCCTTGGGAACAAAGGCTACGCGGGTTGCGGAAGCGTTGGGAACAATGATCCCGGACTGGACGACTTTTGGGAGTACGACCCCACGAACAACACATGGACCGTAAGAGCGCCTGTGGGTGCGGGCGGGCGGCTGAAGGCGCTCGGATTCGCGATCGGGTCAAAAGGATACATCGGCTACGGAACGAGCGACAATCTTCTCGGCAATATCTCGGATTTCTGGGAGTATGATGCGACGGTTGACACATGGACCCAACGCGCGGACTACGGGGACATTTTCCTTAGCAGCGGTGGGGCATCCTTCGTAGTTGGAGCCATGGGATACATGATCATGTGGGACCTGCCGGGTCACCAGCATGTATGGCGCTACGCCCCACTCTCGGACACTTGGATCCAACGCGCGGATTTTCCTGGTGATGCGCTCATCGGATCAGCAGGGTTCGCGATAGGCAACGTAGGCTTCCTGTGCGGAGGCATGAATATCAATGATGCCGATCTCAGCGATCTGTGGGCCTATGAACCAATAGCCGATTCCTGGACCAGAGGGGTCGATATGCCAGGATCACCATGCAGGACTGCGCTGGCCATTTCAACGGGCAGCACGGCCTATTTCGGCTTGGGCACCGGAACCAATGATGCACATTTCACCGATTGGTGGAGTTACTCCCAAGGCATTTGTACGGTCGGTGCTCCATGCGATGATGGTGATGCATGCACAACGAACGACTCGCTTACGTTCTTCTGCACATGCGCAGGCATCACGGGACCGAACAATGATGGTGATGCACTATGCGATGCCATCGACCCCTGTCCCTTCCTTCCGAACTTGAGCAATGGTCTTGCATGCGATGATGGTGACCCTTGCACGATCAACGACATTGTGACCAACTGCCTGTGCGCCGGAACATTCGCTGATACGGACAACGACGGCACTTGCGATGCCAACGATCCCTGCAACAACACCACCGACGGCCAAACGTGCAACGATGGCAACCCATGCACAACAGGTGAATTCCTGACCAACTGCGTTTGCGGTAGCGGATCAGCGTTGCCCGACAGTGATGGCGATGGCGTCTGCGACGTTCAGGATGACTGCCCGAACACCCCCGGCCAGAACGGCTACCCCTGCAACGATGGCGATCCCTGCACTGTAGGTGAGATCCTGGCCGGGTGCGTATGCGGCGGCGGCATTTCCGGCCCGGACAACGATGGGGATGGCATTTGTGACACGCAGGACAATGATTGGTCGCAGGATGTGAACCTGAGCACCGGCCGTACAAGTGCCGTGGCCTTCTCCATGGGCGGTTATGGGTATATCGGTACGGGTGCCGATGCCAGCAACAACCTGCTGAACGACTTCTGGCGCTTCGACCCGGTGACTTCCAGCTGGACCCAGATGGCCGACTTCGGCGGAACCGCGCGATACCAGGCCGCCGGATTCTCCATGGAACTGGCGACCGGTCCGTTCGGCTTCATAGGCACAGGCTTCGACCCGTCCAACACCAACGACTTCTGGGCCTATGACCCGGCGGGGAACACCTGGGTACAAAGAGCGGACTTCGCCGGGACTGCGCGCGGGGCCGCAGTAGGGTTCAGCACCGGAACATCACTTGATACGCTTGGATTCATCGGCACCGGATACGGGAATGCACCGCTGAACGACCTCTGGGCATACGACCCGGATGCCGATTCATGGACACAGGTTTCCAGTTTGCCTACTTCAGGCCGCTACCTCGCCACGGCTTTCTCGACAGGTTCGCTCGGCTATGTGACCACTGGATCACTCGATGGCGCTCCGCAACAAGATCTCTGGCAGTACGATCCGAACACGGACACATGGACATCGCTGGCGGCCTTGCCCGGCGAAGCGCGCAGCGGTGCGGTCGCTTTCGCGCTGGATGGAAAAGGCTATGTGGGTACAGGCTTCGGCAACGACCTGTTGCGGGACCTCTGGCGCTATGATCCCACCACGGACAGCTGGGCGCGCCGCACGGACATGCCTGGTTATGGCCGTAACAGCGCTGTCGCGTTCGCCGCAGGCAACTTTGGCTTCATCGGCACGGGGTACGATGGTTTCACGGCGTTGAACGACCTGTGGCGCTTCACCCCGGACGGTTGCATCGTGGGCGCAAGTTGCGACGATGGCGATGCTTGCACGGTCAATGACGTCTTCGATGCCAGCTGCACATGCGTGGGAACCTTCACAGATTCCGACAACGACGGGGTCTGCGATCCGAACGACTCATGCCCCAACCAGGCGCCCGGCCCGGGCGATGTCTTCACCGATGCCATCGTGATCGATGAGCCCCAGGAGAGCGGCACCACCAGTTGCTACTCCAACGCCTTCTCCACTTCCAGCGCCCCGGGCAGCGCCTCGGCCTCCGATGCGCGTGATGTCTTCTTGGCCCTGCCCACCACGGCCTGCACCGAGCACCTCAGCATCAACGCCGACCTCAGCAGCGAGGGCATCCTGCATTTGCTCGACCTCAACGGGGAGGAACTCGCCGTGGCATCCGGGACAGCACCCTCCATCGTGGACTTCCCCACCGACCCGGGCGCCACCTACCACATCGTGATCGAGGCCACCGATCCCCAGCAAAATCTCGCATTCGCCCTGTTCTGGAGCCTCGATGAACCCGACGCCGACAACGACGGGGTCTGCGATCCGAACGATCCCTGCCCGCTGTTGGCCAACCTCGCCAACGGCAACGCCTGCGATGATGGCAACGCTTGTACTATCAATGATGTGGTCGCCAATTGCGCGTGCACGGGCACCACTTCACCGGACGCGGACAACGATGGTCTGTGTGATGCGACCGATCCATGCCCGCTACTGGCGAACTTGGTGAACGGCAACACCTGCGATGACGGCAACGCCTGCACGATGAACGATGTGGTTGCGAATTGCGCGTGCGCCGGAACAACCTCGCCGGACTCCGATGGTGATGGTAGTTGCGACGCGATCGACAACTGCCCTAACACAACCGGCCAGATCGGAGCGCCGTGTACCGACAACAACGCGAACACGATCAACGATACGGTGAACGGTGCGTGCGTGTGCGTGGGAACACCCGTGATCGTTTGCACCAATGATCTGGAGCTCGTCTTCCAAAGCGACGGCACGAGCATCATCGCTTGGGCGCTGCACGAACAAGGCAGCGGTGTGGTCGTGCAAAGTGGTGGTGGCCAGTACCCGGCCAGCCCGAACTACCTGGTGACCACCTGCCTGCCCAACGGGGACTACTACTTGGTGGTAAGCGATGATGGCTGCAACGGCATCACCAATGGAGGCTATATCCTACGTACGGTTAGCGGCGCCATGCTCATCGACGATCGCAACAACTTCCTGGGTGGATGCACCAGCCAAATCGCTGGTGGCGAGGGCTTCACCCTGCCCGTGGGAGCGGACCGCTTGCTCTTCACCAGTTGCGACAAGCTCGATTGGCGAAACAACGAGTACATCGTGACCACCGACAATGCGGCTGTGACAGCAGTATGGAACAGTTTCCCTTCGGGCTCCACGCAGCGCGCAACCAGTGGCTATGAGATGTGGTGGTACAACCCCAACGGTGGATATACGTTCCGCCGCTTCCAAAGCCACACTACCAACAACGGTATGACGGCGAACGCGATACGCGCCTGCCACTTCAAGGTCAATAGTTGGAGCAGCAACCAGTTACTGAACGGCGTGCTCTACAATGTGAAGGTGCGCAGCCGTGTGATCGGCGCGAATGCTTCGTGGGGTCCCGCTTGCCGCTTCGTACTTGATCCGGTGCGCGCACAATGCCCGCTCACCCACCTCATGGACATGCCCGGCAACCAGTACTTGAGCTGCGGTGCCACGCGTGCCGTTGGTTCTGGTGCCGCCAACCTGGTACATGCACGGGTGGCAACGCGGGTGGTCAACAATGTGTCCACCAATGCCAACAAGTACCAGTTCCGCTTCCGAATCGTGAACGAGGGTGTCAGCATCGTGAAGACGAGCAACGCGGGACAGTACTGGGTGAACACCACGGGCTTGACCGCTTGCAAGGAGTACGAGGTGGATGTGCGTGCCAGCTTCGACAACGGCGCTACGTACTGCAATACGTTCGCGGCAAGCAATCCGTACGCGCCATCGTGGGGACGCTTGTGTACGCTGAACACCAGCGGTTGTCCGAGCGGGAACGGCGGTGGCCAGAACATGGCCGTAGATGGTTCGTCCTTCGGCTCCGCTCAGGATGGCTCACCACGACAACTCGTGTTGTACCCCAACCCCAACAATGGCGAGCAGCTCTTCCTGAGCATCGATCAGGTGAAGGAAGGCGTGAACAAGGTGAACGTTGACATCTATGACAGCTTCGGCAAGCGCGTGAGCGCAAGCACGATGGCGGTGACTGATGGTCATGTGAACACCGTGCTCGACCTGAACGGCAAACTCGCTGCCGGCATGTACGTGGTGAACATCACCGCAGGCAATGACACCTACACCGAGCGACTGGTGATACAACCCTGATCCATCCAGGAGGTTTCGGTCCTGGCGTTCGCTGGAGGGCCGCTCCTCCCGGAGTTTCATCCGGGATGGGGTGGCCCTTTTCGCTCGGTAGGGATCGAACCGATCTCCGATGTTCGTGTACCGAAGTTCGCGGATCCCGCACGGGATACCTTCGTCCACGTAACCGAACCCCTATGCTCCGATCGCTCCTGCTTCCCCTCCTCCTCTGCCCGCTCCTCTCCATTTCCGCCGAGGGCGAGAAACCCATCACCAGCAAGATCTCCGAAGCGAAAGTGTTCCTCAGCGGCGCACAGGTTTCGCGCACGGCGAGCGCTACGGTACCAGCTGGCACGAGCACCTTCGTGTTCACAGGGCTGGCCGAAGGCATCGATCCGCAGAGCATACAGGTCACGGGCAAAGGCGGTTACAGCATCCTGAGCGTGAACCACCGGATCAACTACCTCACCGAGAGCCCGAAGAAGAAGGAGATCGAGGATCTACAGGAGCGCATCAAAAGCTGGAGCACGACTGGAACATCGAGAACGGTGTGCAGCAGGTATGGGTGAACGAGGAGCAGCTCCTGTTGAAGAACAGCACCGTGGGCGGCCAGCAGAACGGGTTGACCGCAGCGCAATTGATGGCGGTGAACGACTATATCCGCGAGCGCATGAAGGCCATGAAGGTGGGCTGGCTCACGCAGGAAGAGAAGAAGCAGACCATTGGCCAGCAAGCCGACAAGCTGCGCCAGCAATTGGGCACCTTGCAGGCACAAGCGCCGCGCCCCACCAGCGAGGTGGTGGTGGAGATCAGCAGCGAGGCGGAGGTGAGCGCAAGCTTCACCATCAATTACTTCGTTGGCAACGCAGGATGGATCCCCGCCTACGACGTGCGCGCAAAAGGCGTGGGGCAGCCGATCGAACTGCTGATGAAGGCGCAGGTGATGAACAACACCGGCGAGGACTGGAACAAGGTGGACCTGAGCTTGAGCAGCGGTAACCCAACACTGGGTGGTGTGATGCCAACACTGAACCCGTGGACGCTCTACGTGGTGCAACAATACCAATTGGAGTCGATCTCTACACGCCAGAGAAGCAGGCGGTACGATGACATGCCCATGGCCGCGCCGAGCACAGCCAACGGCGAAGCGCTCAAGCTGGAGGAACGGGATGCGGAAACCACTGTTTGGAACACGGTGGCCACACGTACTACCACCGTTGAGTTCATCATCGAAGTGCCCTTCACCATTCCCAGCGATGCCATCGCGCACACAGTGGGCGTGAAAACGCACAGCATACCGGCCACCTTCAAACACTTCGCAACGCCGAAACTGGATCGCGACGCCTTCCTCTATGCGCGCACCACCGGCTGGGAGGATCTCAACCTGCTGTCGGGCGAAGCCAACGTGTTCTTCGAGGGCACCTTCGTGGGGCAGAGCTACCTGCAACTCGACGTTCCCAAGGACACACTGGATATTTCACTGGGCCGCGACAAGGGTGTCGTGGTGGAACGTGTGAAACGCAAGAGCACCAACGAGAAGGCCATCATCGGTGGCAAACGCACCCTGCTCATCGGCTGGGACCTCACGGTGCGCAACACCAAGGGCACGGCCATCGACCTGGAGGTGCGCGATCAGTTCCCGCTAAGCCCGCAGAGCGAAGTGGAGGTGAAGCTGGAGGAGAACGGTGGCGCAGAAGTTGACCAACAAAAAGGCTTTCTCACTTGGAACTTCCGCTTGGAACCGAAGGCGACGAAGAAGCTGGGCTTCTCCTATACGGTGAAGCACCCGAAGGACCTGCCGGTGGTGGTGGAGTAGGAAAAGGTTGAACTCTGAATGTTGAAGGCTGAAGTAAGAGGAGGTTCCTCCCTCCTCAGCCTTCAGCGCCCTGCCTTGAACCTGCGATGCCATGCCCACCTGCCGCAGGTGCATCAGGTGGCTCCACAATGCGCTGCGTAATGTGGGGAACTCGCGGTACGCGATGCCGAACTCGGCACACACTTCCTTCAGGCGCTTGTTCAGTGCGGGATAGTGCACGTGGCTGATGCGCGGGAACAGGTGATGTTCCACTTGGAAGTTCAATCCACCGAAGAGCCAGTTCCAGATCCGGTTGTGGGTCGCGAAGTTCACCGTGGTGGCCACCTGGTGAACGGCCCATTCGGCTTCGATGTGATGACCGTCGGACTCGGGATGCACGAAATCGGCATGCTCCACCACGTGTGCCAGCTGGAAGACCACCGCGATGACCAGACCGGTCACGAACACCATGACGCCATAGCCCAGCAAGGTGGGCAACACACCCACGAAGAACATGGGCAGTACGATGAACAATGCGATGTAGAACACCTTGGAGGTCCAGAAGATGATGTGCTCCTTCACGCTCATCGGCTTCATGGTGGTGTTGTCCGCGATCTTGCCTGTGAAGTACTTCTTGATATCGTTGAAGAAGATCCAGAACAGGTAGGTTGTACCATACAGCAGGAGACCATAGATGTGCTGGAACCGATGGAACCAATACCGCTTCTGGCCCTCATGCACCCGCACGAACGGCTTGATGTCGATGTCATCGTCCATCCCCTCGATGTTGGTGAAGGTGTGGTGGTTCTCATTGTGCTTCAACTTCCACAAGTACACATTGCCTCCCAGGAAATTGAGGCTGTGGCCCATCACCTCGTTCACCCACTTGCGACGGCTGTAGCTGCCGTGCGCACCATCGTGCATGACATTGAACCCGATGGAGGCGACCACAACACCCATGATGGCGCAAAGGCCGAGCGAGAGCCACGCTGATGCCGGTGTGAAGAACACCAGCACGATGTACAGCGCCGCTAGCGCAGCACCCAAGATGCCGGTTTTGAGGTAGAGCCGCCGGTCGCCGGTCTTGCGCAGGTTGTTGTCCTTGAAATAGGCCTCCGTTACCTCACGCAGGCGCTGGAAGAAGACCGGGGCGGTCTTGGCGAAGGTGGTCTGTGACATGATCGCTGAAGCGGGGGCAAAGGTAGTCGCGGGTCATCCCGTCTTCCGGGACCATTGTCACGGGATCTCAACATCCTCAGTGTGAGGCGTTCATCGCAGGATAGGACCGTGCCATCCGTCGCGTTTCCAGCGCCCTCACCATTCCACCATTTTTCCGCCAGTGCCATGAAGACCCCCCGTGCGAACGAAGTGAACATGGGAGGTAGCGAAGGAACAGGTTGCAGGCTCACTCTGGAACGAGCCGATTGGGCACCCGCCCCAATCACAACCCCGGCGATTGGCTCAATTGAGCTCCCTCCGGTGCGGGAAAATACCGGGCGCGGGTAGTTCATGATCGACCCGCATTGTTCAAATTTGAACAGACCGATCGCCGGGCCAGCCTTCTGCGCAACCACCAATCCACTCCACCATGCCCACCGCGTTCTCTGGCAGGTTGATCACACCAGCCAACTACAACGAGAAGTACATCTACGAGGTATCCCATGACGGCGGTGCAATTCGCACGGGTAACTCACCACGGATCCAGGACAACTTCACAAAGTTCATACTGGACTACGTGACCGATCCCAAGAGCATCTCCTCTGCAACGGACCTTTGGGACCTCAGCCTCATCTACCAGAACAGCCCACCACGGACCATTACGGTAGAGGTGTGGTTGGACGGGGCAATGAAGAAGGGGGACAAACCCCGGATGCAGGACGGGAAGTGAACACCCGTTACGCACCCCTCTCGTGACAAAGACAGCGCTTCCTGTGAAAGTCACTGACCGCCTGCACCAAGGCGGCTTGGGGCTTGTGCTCATTGTTCTCATGCTGGCTGGCTTTGGCCCGGTCCATACTTCAACTGCACAAGAGAGCACCACGATCTCACTCAGCCGCAGGTTGGAAGCACTCCTTGATCGTGAGGAGTTGGTGCGCATAACAAACTTGTTGGACAGCTTGCGCCCATCCGCCAAGAAGGACAAGGACCTCGAATTGATGGTGGCGTGCATGGATGCAGGGCTACTGCAACTTCGGGGGCATGCCGCGAAGCGCTATGCCATCCTGGACAGCGTTGCACCCAACGTGGAGCGTGCTCCGCAACGCTTGAAACTCCTGTTCCGATTTGAGCGCGCGCGTGCGCTCAAGGAACTCGCCATGCGGGACGACGCGATGGTGGATATCGAAGAGGCGATAGCCATTGCTCGCGGACTTCATGAACGCAAGTTGCTCGCTGCGGCCCTCATCACAAAGGCGGAAATAGAACGGGGAATGAGCCGATACGACGACATGCTCGCGGACCTTATCGAAGCGGAAAAGTTGTGCATGGCGGTCGGCTACGAACGCGGAAAATGCAACGTGCTCATCAGTTGGGGCAACATGCTCTACTACCAGGACCGCTACGAAGAAGCCTTGGAGAAATTCAAAGCCTGCTACAAGCACGCGATGGCTTACAATTTCCAGAGCGTGGCGCGTGTCGTGTTGCAGAACATCGCTGCAGTCACTTATTTCCTCGAGGGTATCCCGGAAGCGATCGCGGTGTACGAGGAGGCGCTCGCCCGAAGCAGGGAACAAAACGACCGGGCTTTTGAGGCCGATGTCCTCAGCAGTCTCGCTGTGATGTACAACGATTCGGGGCGATACGACATCGCGCGTGGTTACCTCGGGCAAGCGATGGGCATCGTGCGCGAACTGGGCGATACCAGCTCGCAGGTGTACAACTACAACTACCTGGCCACGAGCTACTGGGAACAAGGCCTTAGGGACAGTGCGCTGGCCATCACGGAAATGACGATCGCCTTGAGCCATGCGGCACGGTCCCTTGAACTCGAGAGCGCTGCGGAAGAGAAGATGTACCAGTACCTGAAGGAACTGGGCCGGGGCGAAGATGCGCTCGTCCATCTCGAACGTCACGTGGCATTGAAGGACAGTTTGGACGCGGTGAAGGAAAGCGAGCTCATCAACCGATTGGAGATCGGCTACGAGACGGACAAGAAAGAACGCACCATTCAACTGCAACAACTGCGGATGGAACAGGATCAGGCACGCATACGTGCGCGTGAGGTCCAACGGAACATCCTCATTGGAACCTTGGCGGCGTTGCTCATCGTGGGCTTCCTCATCTACCGCAATGTGAGCCACAAGCGCACGCTGGCCGAGCAGCAGAAACGGATCAGCGAACAACGCGTGGAACAGGTCCTCACGGAGCAGGAATTGCACCTGGTGAACGCGACGATGGAGGGCCAGGACAAGGAACGACAACGTGTGGCGCGGGACCTGCACGATCGTGTGGGCAGCTTGCTCAGCGGCGTGAAGATGCGGTTCAGCCTATTGGAGGACCAGCTGTCCAAGGTGGTTGCGAACGGCCCGGAACAGTTCAAGAAAACCACGGACCTTCTTGACACAGCGGTGGGCGAAGTGCGCCGCATCAGTCACGACCTCCTGAGCGGCAACCTGGCAGCTTTCGGTCTGAAAGCGGCGCTGACGGACCTTGGTGATGCTGTACACGTACCCGGTACGATGGAAGTGGAACTCTCGCTCTTCGGCCTGGAGCAGCGCATGGACGCGAAGGTGGAGGTGGCCGCCTACCGCATCGTCCAAGAAGCTGTGAGCAATGCGCTCAAGCACGCACAGGCCACTGCCCTTTCCATACAAGTAACTCGCATGGCGGACCACCTCAACATCATCGTGGAAGACAACGGCCGCGGGTTCGATCCCGCCAAGACGGTCCAAGGAATGGGGACTGCCAATCTGCACGCGCGCGGCGGAGCTTGGGGGCAACGTGAACATCGATCCACGCCCCGGACGCGGAACTTCGGTCAGCGTGGATATCCCACTGGCCTGATCGGATCAACGATCTTCCGGCTCATGGGTCCGCCGCGAGCGTTCGACCCGCTACTGGTTCGACCCCGGTCACATGGCTCGGACACTCACGAACTTGGCACCCATGAAACCACCACCCAGGTGGAAGATCGCCGTGCTCATCTGGCTGGCGATCTATCCTTCCATCACGCTCCTGTTCTTCTTCTTCGGCAAGCCGTTACTGCTCATCCCATTGCCGCTGCGCACCCTGGCTGTCACCTTGATCCTGGTGCCGCTCATGGTCTTCATCCTGCTGCCCGCCATGCAGAAGCTCTTCAAGAACTGGCTGAACGCATGATAGTCGCTTCGAACGACCGGCTCCTATTGCGCGATATCGAACAACGCGATGCCCCGAACATATTTCTGCTGAACAGCGATCCCGAAGTGCTGAAGTACGTGCATGATGTCCCGCTCACTGACCTTGATGCTGCGCGCGCCTGGATCGCGAACATCGCTTTTCAACTTCCGTGGGGCATTGGGCGCTGGGCGATCGAAACGAGGGATGGAACATGGATCGGCAGGTGCTCCTTACGTCGCCAAGTCGATGGAGAAGTGCTGATGGGCTATCGCTTGCTGCGTGAACATTGGGGGAAGGGCCATGCGAGCGAAGCAGTGCGCACGATGCTGGATCTCGCCTTCCACACGCTCAAGCTGCCTTATGTAGCCTCCAAGGTGGCACGCGAGAATGTTGCCAGCCAGCGCGTGATCGAGAAGAACGGTGGTGCGTTCTGGAAGGAGGATGCTTGTGGGCACTTCGCCGATGCGCTGGTGTACCGTTTCGCGCCCTAAAACTGATCGAACCCATCGAAGAAGATCCTCATAGTGCATGGCTCAACAGCTGAAGGAGATGTTCAACCGGGCGCATTTCGCACGCCTGGCCGAGGTGCTGGAGGCGATCGCGCCGAAGGTGCAGCGGACCGCACTATTGAAGGACCTGTTGAACGGCAACGAAGACCGTGAGCTGAACGCACGGATGCGGCACACGAGCATCACCCTTCGGAAACATCTGCGATCCGACTTCCGCAAGGCCGTGGATGAGTTGAAGAAGGTCGCACCCCTCATGCCCACCGGCTACACTGCACTGCTCTACCCCGATTTTGTGGGTCAGTTCGGGTTGGAAGATCCCGCCTTCTCACTCGACGCATTGAAGCATTTCACATCATATGGCTCTTCGGAATTCGCCGTGCGCGAGTTCTTACGCCGCGATGCGAAGGGAACATTGAAGGTGATGCGCACTTGGGCCGAAGATGAAAGCGAGCATGTGCGGCGTCTGGCATCCGAAGGCAGTCGCCCGCGCCTCCCGTGGTCGTTCCGCTTGGATGCGATGCTGAAGGATCCGAGGCTGACCACACCGATACTCGAACGGCTCCGCGCGGATCCATCAGTGTACGTGCGCAAATCGGTGGCGAACCACTTGAACGACTTCAGCAAGGACCACCCGAAGTACATGGTGGACCTGTTGCGCTCATGGGATAGAAAGCACCCGCATACAGCGTGGATCGCAAAGCACGCCAGCCGAACATTGATCAAAGCAGGCAACACGGATGCGCTTGCGCTCTTCGCCTTCAGCAGCAACGTGAAGGTGCGCGTGGATGGCCTCTCCCTTTCTGCCAAACGCTTGAAGCTCGGCGACACATTGGAATTCTCCTTCACGCTGACCTCGGAGGCCCCACGCAACCAACAGCTGGTGATCGACTACGCCATCCATTACCGCAAAGCGAGCGGAGGTACCTCGAAGAAGGTCTTCAAATTGAAGGAAGTGGAACTAGGGCCGCGCGCTTCACTCGACATCGCCAAACGCCAACGCATCGTGGACTTCAGCACACGCAAGCACTACCCCGGCGAGCATGTTGTGGAGGTCCTGGTGAACGGGAAGACATTTGCCGATGCCCTTTTCACTCTCCGCGTTTAGGCGTATCACGGCATCGCCAACTTCGTCTCAGTGAGCCCCAGGCCTTGGATGTGCTGCAGCAATTCCTTGGCTGGATCGCCGCCCCGCGTGGCGTGATGCAGGAGCGTGAGGCCATGAGGTCCTTTGGAACGCAGTAGTTCGGGGAACGCTGCGAGCAAGGCCTTCACTTCCAGTGTTCGACCAAGCATCGTCAGCACGAAGATGTTCGCGCGAGCACCCTGCCGGATCAGGTACTCCGCGATCTCGCGGTCGCCGACATGACCCGCTCCCTCCAACGCAGTTTCGAAATCGCCACCCCCGAGATCCCAGCATGCGTTCAGCAATCCCGGCTGCTCCTTCAACAGGCGTTGCACCTCCGGCAGGTTATTGTGGCCCGCACTCACGAACGCTTTCACCAGCTCATCCGGCAACTTGGCTGGCTTCGCTGGTTCCACCATGTCCTGTGCGTTCAACAAGGTGGTTCCGATCAATGGAAGCCCAAGCCCTGCTGCTGCGATGAAGTGTCTGCGGTCCATGGTCGGCAAGGTTATTCGTGACGTAGTGCTACAACTGGATCCGTCTGCGCCGCTCGAACTGCGCGGAAGCTCACCGTGAAAGCGGCTATCATCAATACCACCAGTGCTGCGAGAACGAATACGACCGGTTCAATGGCCGTGCGGAACGCGAAGTTCTCCAGCCACCGGCCCACACCGAACCATGCGAGCGGAACGGCGAGTACCGCACCGATGAACACAAGCAGCAGAAAATCGCGCGTGACCAAGTAGGTGATGCGGAGGGTATCCGCTCCCATCACCTTGCGGATGCCGATCTCGCGCGTACGCTTCTCCGCGGTCCATGAGGCGAGCGCGAAGAGCCCGAGGCAGGCGATGAACACCGCTAGCAAGGAGAAGATGCCGATCAATTCCGCCAAACGGCCCTGTGCTTCATATTGCGCATCGAGCTGCTCATCCAGGAACTGGTACTCGAACGGGAAATCGGTCGTGCGTGCGTTCCACTTCTCCTTCGCAGCGGCGATAACCGGCGCGGGATCACCAGCCTCCAATCGCAAGTAGAGATATCGGATCCACTGGCCGCGATCGTGCGGCTGGCACATATCGAAGACAAAAGGCTGCACCGCCTTGAACAACGGATCGAACGCGAAGTCCTTCGCCACCCCGATGATGCGCTCTTCGCCATGCGGAGTGTCCATACGATCCCCAACGGCCTTCGAGGGGTCGTCCGGATGCGTCTGCCGCGCGAATGTTTCATTCACAACGACGCTCAATGAGTCATCGCCCGGGAACTCGCGCGAGAACCAACGTCCCGCAAGCAAGTCGATGTCCATCACATCATTGAACTCCGGGTTCACGTATAGCGCGGGCAGGTAGGTCCACTTGCCTTGCTCCATGGTGCCCCAGTTGAACTCGTGCGTGTTGTGCTTTTTGCCGATGATGTCATTCGCCCAACTCACCGCCTTCACGCCACTGATGTTCTTCAACTCGGGGAAGACCGCCGTGTACACATCGGCCATGGGGGCGCGCACCGGGATCAGCAGCACGTGCTCCTTGTTGAAACCGAGGTCCACGGTGCGCAGGTGATCGTGCTGCTTCTTCACGAACACGGTGCCGATGATGAGCACGAGCGCGATGGCGAACTGCACCACCACCAGCGACTTGCGCAACGCCTGTCCGCGCGATGTGCCGCCCGTATTGCCCTTGAGGACCACCGCCGGTTGGAAGGAAGAGAGGAAAAAGGCCGGGTAGATGCCGCTGAGCAGACCGACGACCACCGCGATGCCCAAAACACCGGGCACGAGCGTCCGCGGCAGTGGGATCCCTTCGCCCGCGAGTTCGTTGAAGGCTGGCATCAAGAGCTGTATGAGCGCCAGCGCGATCATTGCCGCGATCAAGCTCATCAGCACGCTCTCCATCAGGAATTGCCCGATCAACTGGCCGCGCGTGGCACCCGCCGACTTGCGCACACCCACTTCCCGCGCGCGGTAAGCGCTACGAGCCGTGGCGAGGTTCATGAAATTCACGCCGGCCAGCAGAATGATGAAAAAGCCGATCACCCACAGGATGTTCACGCTGCCCGCATCGCCGTTCTGGCGCATCTCGAAGTCGAGCTTGCTGGTGAGGTGGATATCCGTCAACGGTTGCAACTCGTGGCCGATCTGGTTCTTCAAGAAGTCCGGGTAGTACTTCTGGATGAAGGCCGGGAAGATCCTGTTCACCTCTTCCTTGCTGATCCCGTCCTTCAATCGCACATAGGTCCAGCAAGGGTTCCACACCCAGTTGTTCTTTTCAATGTTGCGCCAGAACTGCGTGATGGTGTTGAAGGAGACAAGCCCTTCGAAGCTGATGTGCGAGTTGCGGGGGATATCACCGAGGATACCCGTCACCTGCACGTCCATCGCGTTGTCCCACTTCATCATCTGCCCCATGGGATCGGCATCGCCGAAGTACTTCCTCGCGAGTTCCTGGCTCAGCACGATGCTGCCGGGTTTCGCGAGCGCGGTCTTCGGATCGCCGACCAGCAGCGGGTAATTGAAGATGTCGAAGACCGTACTATCCACCAGATACAATCCGGTCTCCGTGAAGAGCTTGTTGGTGCTCAGGCTGTCGCCCACCTTCAGCGAGTGCTGCGGATCCTGGAAATCGAACCAGCGGCAGTAGCGCTCGATGAGTTCCGGGTGGTCCGCATAGAGCGTTGGTCCGAGGCCGAACACCATGCTGCTTGAATGCTCGCCCTGGCCCTCCATCTCAATCTCGCCCACCACGCGGTACACGCGCTCATTGTTCGACACGAAACGATCGAAGCTCCGCTGGTGCTGCACGTAGAGGCCGATGAGCACGAAGCACGCGATGCCCGTGGCAAGGCCCAGCAGGTTGATGAGCGTGTAGAGTTTGTTACGCAACAAATTGCGCAACGAGGTGAGCAGTACGTTCTTCAGCATGACGAATGCAACAAGGGCCGGGCAAGTTGTTCATCACTTTCCGACGCGCAGTGGCTTTCGTGCGCCTCCGTTGCACGCGTGACGAACGGTTGCTCCGTCCTTCGTCTTCGACGCTCGGCCGCTCGCCTTCAGCCTGCGCACTACCTCCCCGAACGACGAAGCCCCGACTTTCGCCGGGGCTTCGCTTCTCGGTAGAGGTGTGATCCTCAGGCCTTCTGCACGTTCACTGCATTGAGGCCCTTGGGGCTTTGCTCAATTTCGTAGGTGACTTTGTCACCCTCGTAGATCGCGGTTTTCACGCCGGTCTTGTGTACGAAGACGTCCTTGCCGCCTTCGTCCGGGGTGATGAAACCAAAACCTTTCTCCGTATTGAAGAATTTCACTGTACCACTTGCCATTGTATTGATCGTATTGCGTCCCGGCGCGAAGCCGGGTCTTGTTGAACCCCGGCAAAAGCGCCGGGCATTGGGTCAAATGTAGGATGGTTAGGCCACGCAGCCGACGATCCGCCTGAAATGCGCGGTTCCCTCATGCTCCTGCTCGGACGCCATCAACGAGCTGAGGACTCAAGCCGCCATCGCTTGTGCCTGTTCCTCGGCCACACGCTTCAGGCCCACGAGCCGTTCCACCCATTCACGCCCGGCCTCGCGGGCGCGGCGAACGGCATGGGGCAGTCCGGCGAAATCACCCTGCCAAAACTCCACACGGGTGCGGCCGTTCTCCTCCTCGATCAGGTGGAAATCCAGCGTGGTGTGGCTGGCTGGTTCATCGGGCAACTTGCTCGCAGGACTGTACATGCTGTAGCGAAGCCGCTCACCGGGTTGTACCGCCAGGACTATGCCCTTCGCGGAAAGCGTCTGCGTACCATCCTCCTCCTTCATGAACCATTGGATGGGTCTCCCCGGCTTCATTTCACCGGTGAGCGTGGCGCTCATGTAAAGGCGGGCCAATTGGGGGTCGGTCAGTGCCTTCCATACGGCTTCGGGTGCAGCGTCCACAAGAAGGGTACGGAGCACATTGGTCTCAGGGTCCAAGGGCTTGTTCATGGTGCTCGAGCGGCAACATGATCCGTGCCGCACCCGGATAACGGACGGCTTGGCTTGGGGCGCATTGCGCAAGTGTTAAGGAAGGTGAAGGGAAAGGACCGAACGGCGGATGGCCAGCGGCAATAGACCACCCAAATGGCCCGCAGTAACCCGAATTCAACCTCCCTTCGCATCCGCCGTCCAAGTAGATTAGCTATCGATCATGATCCAACGCCCGGCCTACTTCCTCGCGCTCTCCGGTGTCCTCGCACTGGCGTGTTTTACAACGCGGGCCCAGTCGGACAGCATCCTCGTCGGCGGTCTCCAGCGCACCTATACCCTCCGTCTTCCGAGCGTGTACGATGGTAACACCCCCTTACCGCTCGTCATAGCAATGCATGGCGGCTTTGGCAGCGGCACCCAGCTCGAGGGCCAATCACAGCTAACGGTGAAGGCAGAGCAGGAAGACTTCATCGTGGTTTACCCCGATGGCGTGCCCAGCCCGCTCAATATCCGCACATGGAACGCCGGTGGTTGCTGTGGTTACGCGATGAACAACGACATCGACGATGTGGGTTTCATCAGTGCATTGCTCGACACCTTGTTCGCGGACCTCGCCATTGACACCCTACGCGTTTACGCGACCGGCATGAGCAATGGTGGTTTCATGAGCTACCGCCTTGCGTGCGAGTTGAGCGATCGGATAGCGGCCATCGCACCTGTGGCAGCGAGCATGACCATTGATGCATGTTCACCAACGCGTCCGGTACCGGTGATCGGCCTGCACTCCTACTTGGACACGAGCGTGCCCTACCTCGGCGGCATCGGCGATGGTATCTCCAACCACTACAACTCGCCACAGGATTCGGTACAGACCGCCTTCGCCCTGCACGCCAATTGCGCCGTACTGAACGATACGATACTGGACAACGCGGAGGTGACGGTGATCCGCTGGCACGAATGCGATTGCGAGCAAGAGATGCTGCTGTACATGACTCGGGATGGCGGTCATAGCTGGCCGGGCGGCCAGAGCACCGGTATCGGGGACCCACCCAGCACGGTGATCAGCGCGAACGACCTGATGTGGAACTTCTTCCAGCAGTACAGCTTGGAGTGCGAGGTGAGCACCACCGTTCCTGCGAACGCTTCGGCACCAAGCATCGCGCTCCACCCGAACCCGGCGACATCGAGCATCGTGGTGAAGGGCGATCAACTGGTCCGCATCACGGTGCTGGACCCGGGCGGACGTGAAGTGCTCACGCTCTCTGTTGCATCCAGCGATGTCGTGCAGTGCGATGTGGGACAACTGGCGGCCGGACGATACATGGTGCGAGCCTACGGGCAGGATGGTAGCACTTCCACCACGCCGTTGGTGGTACGCTGAGCACTCAATCCTCGCTCCCTCCCTTGGGGGCTTCCTTCTTCGTGCCGTTCTTCTTCTTCGCAGGCGCTTCCTCCTCCTTTTTCACGATCGCTTCAGGCTCTATGACCTCGGCTTCGGGATAGCGCTCCTTCCACGAAGCGAAGCTCTTCATGCTCTTGAGCAGGACGACAGTGGTCCTGTTGAGCCGCACCCGAATGCAGTCCGCATCGGCCGTCGCTGGCCGATGGACGATCGGGTCCTTCTTGTAATAGCTCATTCGGGATGGGATCGCTGGTCCTATGATCGCGCTAAGCCGCCTGGATCGATCGGAGGAACGAGTGGACCGTTGCTGGCGGTCGAAGCGGGCACCAAAAGCCCCACGGGTCTTCGAACTCCCGGCAAGCGGTGCCGGGCATGTGCACAAGGTAGGCCGGTGCGGAGGCGAAGGCCGCCGCAAGGTTGAAATAAAGTGTAGAAGATACATTCACCTCATGCCAACACAAGGCGAGAAATGGCAGCGCACCGGTGGCTTCGGCGAGAGCCCGCCGCGGTTCTCGTAGTGGGCGGTGTTTACGCTGGTCGTTCTACTGCTGATCGTAGCGGTGATGCTCGTAGTGCGCTCTTGTTAGGTGTCACTCATACCGGAGCGCCTTCACCGGGTCGGCTACTGCAGCGCGGTATGCCTGCACACTTACGGTGGCCACGGTGACGAAGAGCGTGAGCAACAGCGCAACGGCGTAGAGCACTGGAGAAATGTCGGTGTGGTAGGCGAAGGTTTCCAGCCAGCGACCGATGGCGTAGAAGGCCAGCGGGAAGGCCACGAGCAGCGCTAGGCCGAGCAACACGACGAACTCGCGGTTCATGCGCCGCACGATGTCGAATAGTGGAGCGCCCATGACGCGACGGATGCCGATCTCGCGCGTGCGTTGCTTGGCGGTGAAGTAGGCCAGACCGTAGAGGCCCATGATGGTGAGCAGGATGGTGAGCACGGCGAATGCGGTGAAGACACGGAACAACTTGTCCTCGGCCTGGTAGAGCTGCGCGATGCTATCGGTGAGGAAGGTGGCCTCCCAATCGTCGTTGGGGCGGAGCGTGCTCCAGCGCTTCTGCAAATTGGCGAGCTGTGTGCCCACATCGCCAGGGGCGAGGCGCAGCACCAGGTTCTGCACTCCGTAGCGCTGGCTGCTCTGGAAGATGCACAGCGGCTCGATGGGCGTGTGCATGCTGGCGTAGTGGAAATCCTTGACGACACCTATGACGGTGAGCTGCTGCTCGGGCTGCGGTGGTGTGGCCTGCGCATCGCCGGGGATGTAGATCTTCTCTGCCAGCGGGTCCTTCCATCCGAAGGCCTTCACGGCGCTCTCGTTCACGACGACGGCGGTCTCAGCGTCGCTCGGGATCGCGGGGTCGAAGTAGCGACCGGCTGCCAGCTCTATGCCGAGCAGCGCTGGGAAATCGGCATCCACGTTCAGGGTGGGCATGGGCTTGTCGATCCGGCCCTCGGGCGTGTTCACTTGCAGCACCCAACGTCCGCCGCTCTGTCCAGGCAGGCTTTGCGTAAAAGACGCGCCGGTGACAAAGCTCTCGCGCATCAATTCCTGCTTCAAGGGGCGTAGTGCATCCCACGCGAGTGTGTCCTCGCCGCGCGGTTGCGGCATGGTGATGCTCAGCAACTGCTCCTTGCGGAAGCCCAGGTCGCTGTTCCGAAGCCAATGCAGTTGCGCGAACACCGCGAGCGTGCCCACTACCATGAACAGCGTGATGGCGAACTGAGCGCCCATGAGCACCTTGCGCACGCGGCCCTTCCCTGCCCCACTGGCCACGCCTTCCTTCAATAGCAGTTGTGGGGAGAAGCGCGAGAGGAAGAAGGCGGGATAGCTGCCGGCCACCACGCCGATGAGCAGCACGATGAGCAGCACCACGGCGAAGAAGCTGCCCTGCAAGAGGTAGCCCATGCCGATCTCTTTCTCCGTGATGGTGTTGAACGCAGGCAAGCAGAACCACAGAAGGCCCAATGCGACGAGTATGCCGATGACGGCGATCATGACGCTGCCGCCGATGAACTGCGCGACGAGCTGCGGACGTTGCGCGCCGCTCACTTTGCGCAGTGCCACCTCCTTGGCGCGGCGCGTGGCATCGGCCGTGCTCATGTTGATGTAGTTGATGCACGCAATGGCGAGGATGAGCACCGCCACGATGGCGAAAAGCGTGACGTAGGCCTTGTTGCCCTTCTTCGGCGTATCGTAGATCAGGTCGTTGTTGAAGTGTACTTCGCGCAGCGGCTCCAGGTTGAAGCGGATCTCGCCGTGGAACTGTTCACCGCCCCACGCGGGGATGATGTACTTGGTGACGAAGGCGTCCATCTTGCTTTGGAAGGCGTGCGCGTCCACACCCGGCGCGAGCACGAGGTAGTTGAAGCAACTGTTGTTGCCCCAGCTCTGCGCAGGCTGCTCACGCGCCTGCGGTGGCAAGCCGAGGCGGCTCATGAACACACCCATCGGGATGTGCGTGTTCTCGGCCTTCTGGTCGATGACGCCTGCGACCTTCAGCGTGCGACCGTTGCGCGTAACGAGCTTGCCGATGGGCTCCTCAGCGCCGAACATGCGCGTGGCCATGTCCTTCATGATGACGATGTTGTCCGGCTCATCGAGCGCAGTGATATCGCCTTTGACGAAGGTGAAATCGAAGGCGCGGAAGAAACTGGTGTCGGCGTTGTAGCCATCCTCCGCGAGGTAGGGTTTGCCTTCGTACTCCAATGTGGTCTGACCGAGCTGGAAGAGCGAGACACCGCTCTCTATATCGGGGTACTCCTCCAGCAGCGCCTCCATGATGGGGAAGGGTGTGATGCCGAAATCGTCCTGCGTATCGCCGAACTTGTAATGCGCCTGGATGCGGTAGATGCGGTCGGCCTTCCGGTGGTGCGCATCGAAGCTCAGCTCATCCTGCACATAGATGTAGATGAGCATGCAGGCCACCACGCCGATGGCGAGGCCGATGATGTTGAGCGCCGCGAAGAGCTTGTCGCGCTTGAGGGTGCGCCAGGCGATGAGGAGGTAGTTGCGGAACATGTGATCGCGGGATCAGAGCAACGCGCTCGCAGGAACATCCCCCGACACCACCTTCCCGTCCAGCAGCTTGATCGTGCGCTGCGCGTAACCCGCATCGCGCAGGCTGTGCGTTACGATGATGATCGTGGTGCCGGCTTTGTTCAACTCTGTCAAGAGGTTCATCACCTCCTCGCCCATGGCGCTGTCGAGGTTACCGGTCGGTTCATCCGCGAGGATGAGCCTCGGGTTGTTCACTACCGCGCGCGCAATGGCCACACGCTGTTGCTGGCCGCCGCTGAGCTGTTGCGGAAAATGCTTCGCGCGGTGCTCGATGTTCATGCGTCGCATGGCCTCTTCGGTGCGTTGCTTGCGCTCGCTCTTGCCCAGCCCCGTGTAGATCAACGGGAGCTCGATATTCTCGGCGACCGTCAGTTCATCGATCAGGTTGAAGCTCTGGAACACGAAGCCGATGGTGTTCTTGCGCACCTCGGCGCGCTTGCGCTCGTTGTAGCCGCTCACATCCTCGCCGTTCACGAAGTAGCTACCACTGCTGGGCGAATCCAGCAGGCCGATGATGTTGAGCAGCGTGGATTTGCCGCAACCGCTCGGGCCCATGATCGCTACGAACTCGCCTTGGGCGATATCGATGTCGACAGCGTTGAGGGCGGTGGTCTCGACCGTATCGGTGCGGTAGACCTTGGAGAGGGCGGTGGTTCTGAGAAGGCTCATCGGGTTGAAAGAGTTACGTGTTGGCGTGTTGCGCGTTTCGTGTTCGACCCGCAACACGTCAACGCGTAACACGCAACGTGCGCAGGTCTGTGGGTGCTATTGGATCAGTTCATCCGCATCATTGAATTGCACGTAGCGACTGGTAACGACACGATCGCCAGGCTGGAGCCCTTCGAGCACTTCGTACATGTCAGGGTTCTGGCGACCGAGCTTCACGTCGCGCTTGGTGGCGGTGCCTTCGGCATCGAGCACATAGACCCATTGACCGCCGGTATCCTGGAAGAAGGGTCCGCGCGGAAGCATTACGGCCTCCATGTCCTCGCTCAACTGCAGGCGCACTTGAAAGGTCTGTCCGCGTCGGATATCCGCAGGAGCGGCGTCCACGAAGCGCAGGTCCACGTCGAACTCGCCGTTGCTCACCTCCGGGTAGATCTTGAAGACTTCGATGGTGTGCTCCTGGCCACCATGCAGGAACGTTCCACGCAAGCCCGCGCTCACTCGTGTAACGTAATGCTCCGGTATGCGCGCGCGCACCTTGAAGGCGTCAAGCACATCGATCTGCGCGATGCGCGCACCTTGAGCGATGGTCTGGCCGATCTCTGCGCGCAGGCCGCTCAAGGTGCCCTTGATCGGGGATCGTAGCGTGAGGTTCTCCAGCGTGCGGTGGAGGAACTCAAGGTTGTCCTGAATAAGTGCGAGGGAGGAAGCGATCTGTCCTTCCTGCGTACGTCGGAAAAGTGAGTCGTTGCGGATGTTGGCAATGAGCAGCTTACGGCGGTCCTGCGCAAGCTGGAACTCTTCCTGGCTGCGATCGTGCTCCTGCTGTGCCACGAGACCCTTGGCGATGAGACCCTGGTTCAACCGCCAGGTGCGCTCGATCTGCTTCATGTAATAGTCCAACTGTACCAACTGCTGCCGCCAGGTGTTGGTCTGCTGATCCATGTTGAGCCGTGTGTTGCGCAGGTTGTTCTGCTGGTCGAGCAATTGCGCCTCGCGATTGATGGCATCCATCTGGAACTGCTGGTTGCCGAGGCGGAGGATCGGGGTACCGATCTCCACCGGTGTACCGTCCTCGAGGAAGCGCTCCTCCACCGTGCCGCCTTGTACAGCGTCGAGAAAGACCGTCTTGATCGGTTGCACGGTGCCGGTGATGGGAATGAACTCCTTGAAGAGGCCACGCGCAACCGTACCGATCGTGACCTTGGCCGTTCCAACCCGAACGCGTGACCGGCCCAACCCGCTTACGAGCACCACCAGAGCGACCATCACCAAAAGACCACCCCCGCCCCAAAGCAGGAGGCGACGCCGTTTGGCAGGCCGGGCATCGATCACGCGATCCATGGTGCCAAGCTGCTGAACCGGGGTGTTCGTCGGTGACGAACGGTGACGGAAGGGGGGATGAATGACGAAGCGGGGACGGATGGTGAAGGCCCGTGCAGGTATGCTAATCGCCACTGCATCAGTGGGTACCGCTTGCAGGGATCCGAAATCCGCCTACATTCGCCCCGCCCAACGGCCCGGTTGTGCTTTGGCGAGACCACCCGGGTACAGGCAAGAACGAACAAAAACCCAGTCAGTAGAACTCATGAACATTTATGTCGCCAACGTGCCTTACTCTGTGAAGGACCAAGATCTCCACGAACTGTTTTCGCCGTTCGGAGAAGTGACTTCGGCCAAGATCATCATGGATCGCGCCACCAACCGTAGCCGTGGCTTCGGATTCGTGGAGATGGCGAACGATGACCAAGGCCGCGCTGCCATCGAAGGCACCAATGGAAAGAGCTTCCATGGCCGCGACCTGGTGGTGAACGAGGCTCGTCCTCGTACCGAAGGTGACCGTCCCAGCTTCGGCGGTGGCCGCAGTGGTGGTGGAGACCGCGGTGGATATCGCGGCGGTGGAGGTGGCGATCGCGGCGGTGATCGCGGCGGATACCGCAGTGGCGGTGGAGACCGTGACCGTGGCGGACGGGACGACTACTAGACTTTCCCAACTACTTCAACGAGAGCCCCGACTTGTTCGGGGCTCTTTCGTTGGTGCCTAAGTGAAAAGTTGTTGATCCGATCGACACTTCGACCAGTGCGATGTCCAAGACACCACGTCCAACAACAAGCCCCGGTACTTTTAGCGCCCCGCGTTCGATGATGCTCCGCCCCACCCTTTCGCTCCTGCTCCTGCTATCCGTTGCTGGGGTGCACGCACAACGCCCGGGAGGCCCGCGTGGCGGCATGGCGCCTGCCATCGGCAAAGATCTACGGCCGCGTGATCGATGGGGAGACGCACAAGGGAGCGGAGTTCACCACCGTCACGGTGTTCCTCGCTATGAAGGATACGGTGGTGGGTGGCAGCATCAGTCGCGGTACCGGGGAATTCGACGTGGAGAAGCTGCCGGTCGGTCCTCCTTTGCGCGTGGTGATCAGTTTCATCGGGTTCAAGCCCTACGAACAACGTGTGCAACTCACGCGCGAGCGGCTGGAGATGGACCTCGGCAACATCACGTTGGAACCCGATGTTACCGTGCTGAAGGCAGCGGAGATAACCGGTGAACGCAGTACGATGGTGATGCAGGTGGACCGCCGCGTCTTCAACGTGGAGAAGGATTTGAGCACCCAAGGAGGTACGGGTGTTGACGTGATGAAGAACGTACCCGGTCTCAGTGTCGATCTGGACGGAAATGTGGAAATGCGAGGTGCTCGACCACAGATCCTCGTGGATGGTCGTCCTTCTGCGATGACCCTGGAGCAGATCCCTGCCGAGGACATTGAACGTGTGGAAGTGATCACCAATCCGTCGGTCGCCTTCGATGCGAACAGTACGGGCGGCATCATCAACGTGGTGCTGAAGAAGAACACCAAGCCGGGTTACTACGGCCAAGTGCAAGCTGGCATCGGCACGAACCGCCGTTACCAGGGCGGTGCCAACATCAACATGAAGGAAGGGCGTTGGGGCTTCAACCTGAGCTACAACTACAATACGGGTGAGAACGTGACCGATGGCACCACCGATCGCGTGGATCGATCCTTCGGCACCACCACCGGATTCTTCGGGCAGGATACGCGCAGCACCAGCACACGCTTGATGAACGGTGGCCGCTTCGGTGTGGACTGGCAGATGAGCAACCGCAACCTGCTCACCCTGTCGGCCAGTACGCGCGGACACAACAATGAAGGGAACGACCTGCTCAAAAGCACCACACTGGACGCGGAGCGCAACCTCTTGAACACCGGCGAGCAACGCAATACCTCCATGTCGGACAACATGACCTACAGCGTGCAGCTCGCCTTCCGTCGCCGCACTCCGAAGGAAGGTCGTGAGTGGACCACCGATCTCAGCTACAATCGTTCGGAACGTACCAGCGACGCCGAGTTCGATCAATACACCTACAGTTCGGACGGCGACCAATTGTCATACAGCCCGCGCTTGCAGGACAACATCGGGGAAAGCCAGAACGACCAGTTGAGCTGGCAACTGGACTACGCGGACCCGATCGGTGAGCGGAACAAGATCGAGTGGGGACTGAAGAGCAACGTGAAGCGCGACAACTCCTTCCTTGACGTGTACGTGACCTCGCCGCTCGTGGGCACCGATGTGCTCGACAGTTCCTTGACGAACAACTACCACATCACGGACATCATCAATGCCGCCTACGTCAACTGGATGCACAAGCTGAGCGATCACTGGTCGTTCCAGGCGGGCTTCCGGTTCGAGCAGACCTGGTTCGAAACTGAACTGCTGGGCAAGGACATCACCTTCAGTTACAAGTACCCCGACGGAACGAAGAACCTTGCGAAGGCCCTTTTTCCGGGCATCTACCTATCACGCAAGTGGGATGGCAGCTTGCGCGAGGTACAAGTGAACTTCTCGCGCAAGATCAGCCGGCCGAACTTCTGGCAGATCATGCCCTTCGTCATGTTCAGCGACAGCCGCAACGTGCGCATCGGCAATCCGGCGCTCGCACCGGAGCTCAGCAGCTTGGCGGAAGTGAACCACCTGCTGCCCTTCATGAACAGCAAGGCCACCTGGTTCACCAGCCTCTTCGGTCGCTACACGCAGGATGTGATCACCAGTTTTGCTTCCCCACTGGCCTCGGACACCACCGTGCTGCTCAATACCTTCATCAACGGCAGCTATAGCGCCAGCGCGGGTTGGGAGAACATCCTGAAGATCGAACCGAAGCAGGGCTTGCAGTTCACCTTGAGCGGAACTTTGCAATGGACCGACGTGGCCCTGAGCGGAACGCAAGGAGGCTTGCGCAACCAGGGCTCCAACTGGAACACCAAAGCAATGGTGAGCTACAAGGTGCTGAAGGATTGGAGCGTGCAGTTGAACGGTGAATACGAGAGCGCGCGGATACAGGCACAAGGCCGCAGCTTGCCGCAATACAGCCTCGATGCGAGCATCAGCCATGACTTCACCAAGAAGCTCACCGGCGTGCTCAGTGTGAACGACATGTTCTACACCCGTCGTTGGGGCAACATCATCGACACGGAACAACTCTACCAGGAGAGCTTCCGCCGCCGGGAGATGCGCTTCGTGCGCTTCACCCTCACGTGGAAATTCGGGGAGCAGAACACCTCGCTCTTCCGCCGCCGCAACAACCAGCGACAAGAGCCTGGCTCTGGTGGCGAGGAGATGGGGCCTTAGAGCGGCACCGTCTCGAAGAGCGGACAGCCCGACTGCCCCTGAGGACCGTAGAACTCCAGGAAGCGCAGCTTGTAGAAGTAGCCCTCGGAATCCTGAACGATGTAGCTGAGATCGGGCACCATGGTGTAGGCGCTGGTCTCGAAGGAGTAGTACTTCCAATCGTATCCGATGGTGTTCCGCTTCCGCTCGAAGGGGAAGGTCAGCGTATCCGTGAGGCTGACCGATGCAAAGTCGCGATCGACGATGCGCGCCACCCGTGTGCGGGAACCATCCACCAGCACACCGTTCACGAGGTAAGGGAGGTAGGGATCGTAGAACTGGTGCGTGTACTGGGTGAATAGCAGATCCCAGGTTCCCATGGGCGGTTCGATGGGAACGGTTCCGTTGTCGAAACTGAAATAGGTGAAGCCGCGCGTGGGATCCTTGGTCACGATCGCTGAACGATGATTGCTGCCGTCCAAGGCCGTGGACTCCAGCGTGAAAGCGGAACCGTCCACGGAGAGGAAGCGAACCTTGCGCTGACCGAGCAGCGAGCCACTGGAAGAGTAGCCCAGGTCCACGATGTAGACGTTGCCCGTGTTACGCCAATCGCCCACGGCGGTGCTGTCGCGATCCCCGCTCGGTGCGTCGATACGACGACCTGCATACATGCCAAGCGTGTCGTGCGCCAAGGTGATATCCACCGACCCGATGTTCCATGCGGTCATGAGCCGTGCACCGTTCAGCATCACGCGCCAGCCGTCGACGTTGCTTTCCAGCGCAAGGTCCCAGTCGGCTCGGGTGTTCTCGTTCACCACCGCTCCCGTCCCCAGATCGAACCAAAGCTGTTGTGAGTAACCGCTACCCATGCACACTTGGTGGCTGCTCGCATCACCACGCGGCGCCGCAGGAACCGGCAATTCGTCCTTCATGCAACCCGCGAGCAGGAGCAACGCAGCGAGGTATGCGGTGGCGTTCTTCATCCCTTGCCCTTCAGTTCGAGTTCCAACCGCAGGAAGTAGGTGCGGCCCGTGGTCATGGGCACGCTCGCACCACCACCATCATGCACACCACCGCTCATGGTGGAATTGAGGTTCTGCACATCGAAAAGGTCCTTGCATCCTGCGGTGAGCGCAAGGCGCTTGTCCCACAACTGCTTCGTCAACGAAGCATCGGCCATCTGGAAGGCCTCAATGGATCCTCGTGCGACAGCGCCATCCGGATCAAGCACGTAGTTCACTTGCTCGCCCTGGTACTTCCAGAACACGGAGCCGCTCCAACCCAGGCGTCGCCATTCCTTGGTGAGCGAACCACGGAGTTCGTTCGTGAGCAGCCAAGGCTCGTCATTCTCATCCGCGAACGCATCGCAACGGGCAGTGAGCGACGCACCCACGGAAACGATCCAATGCCCATTGTCCCAACCCGCTCCAATACTTCCACCGGCAGTGCGCAGGCGACCGACGTTCTCATAGCTGAACCGGGTGCCCGTGATCTGTGCGAGCGTGATCAGATCGTTCACATCGTTGTAGAAGCCGTTGATCTCGCTGGTGTACACCGAGTTCTCCCTTGCATGACGGTAGCTCAAGCCCACCACAGCACTGTGCGAACGTTCGGCCTTCAAGTCCTCATTGCCAACGATGTCGTGGTTCACGTCCACGAAGTAGAAGTAGAGTTCCTTGAGCGATGGCGCACGGAAGCCCTGGGCATAGGAGCCACGCAGCGTGAATCCATCCGTGAATTGCCAGCGGACATTCAGCGAGGGGATCAGCGGAGCACCGTAGCGCGTGTTGTAGGCATAGCGCGCACCCGGACGGATGGTGACATCACGGACCGGCTTGTACTCAGCACTCGCGAAGACCGCATAGTCCCCGATCTCCTGGGATCCACCACCGATGCGTTCACCTGCGCCGGTCTCGTAGTGGAGGTCGGTGCCTAGTTCGTAGGAGAGCCGCGAACTATCGGGTGAAGAAGCGAATGTCGCCCGCACGTTGGTGAGGCTGAAGCGCGTGGTGTCCTGCATGCCCGGTTGCGTGGAGAGTTCCTCGCCGAGCGTGGTGAGGTCGCGCAGCCACGTGTTGCGTGTACGTGTGTAAAGGTTGTGCGCGGCCTGTGCATTGATGCGTTGTCCTTTCTCAAAGCGGCGTTCAGCGAATACGGCATTGTCGAGCCGAAGCGTCACGTACGCGGCATCGAAGGCGGTCTCATAGTACGGGGCACGCGGACGGCCACGATCGAGGATGCGATCGTGCATCGCTTCTGCCTTGTAGCCCAAGCTCCAGTCGTCGCCGCTCCAGCGATAGTTCAGCCTGCCGAAATATTGCTCACGCGGCTTCCACTGTTGGAAGCGACTGGTGTCCGCCGGTTGTGCCGAAAAGCTGGGAACACCCTCCTGTTGCGGATCCCAACCGGCGAAGAAGTTGCGACCTGCCGAAAGGACGACGTTGTTCCGCCCCCAGCGCCTTGACCCTCCCACCGTGGTGTTCAAACGACCGATATGCTCGCTGTACGCGCTCACCTTCACGCTGGAGGGCGCCGAATTGTTCTTGCGTGTGATGAGGTTGATGGTTCCTGCCAGCGCATTCGTTCCATAGTTCACGCTCAGCGGACCTTCAATGAGCTCGATGCGCTCGATGCCCGTGAGGTCGATCTGCGAGAGGTCCACATTGCCGTTCTGCCTGCCCACCACCGGGACTCCATCGATGAGCACCTTCACGTTCTCTCCGCTCAAGCCCTGCATGGAAAGCGAGGAGCCGAGCACATTGTCCTGCGAAAGGCGGATGTTGAGCTGGTTCCGCAAGGCATCGCCCAGGTTGTTGGCCGCCATCCGACGGATCTGCTGGCTGTCGATCACGCGCAGCTTATGAACGGCCGCCTCGGTGGTACCAGGCGCATATTGGCCCGTAACGACCAGATCATCCAGCGCGAGCGGATCGCGAACCAATCCAAAGCTCACCGGGGCATTGCTGAAGAGCGTATCCGTGATCGTGGTGAAGCCAACAAAGGAGATCCGCAGAACGACCCCCTTCGCCAGGTCGACCGCTGTCAACGGCAAGCTGGTCTCGCCGCCCGGGTTCGTAACCGCCATTTGCACCGGGCCGTTGGTAAGTGGGCCATAGGCTACATGTCCGTAGGGGACGGCTTCGCCGGTGTGGGCATCCAGGACCTTCACATGCACTTGAGGCACACCGCCAGCGAAGTCGCTAATACTTGGAAAAGGGAAAGAAGCCGCAAGCGTCCGTAACCCGTTCCGTCAGCACCAATTCCACCGCGATACCAAGGTGTCCACATACGCACGGCGAAGGTCGCAGGCACCTTCAAGCCCTCTGTCACACCAGCGTCAAGCGAGGCGCTGTTCCCCTCCACGGCAGCAACGAGCGCACGCCATTGTTCCAGTTCCGGAATGCCGGGTTTGCGCTTGCCGAACAACTGGATGAGCTGGCTGCCTTTGGAGTCGTAGCACTCCAGCGCGGTGATCATGCCATCGACGCTCGGTTTGCGCACGATCCAGCTGCTCGCGATGGCACCTTCGCGCGCGTGCAGGTTGAAGTCCGGATCGATCACATTGAACCATTCGGGGACGTCCATCACCTTGGTGACTTCACCGGTGTGGATCTGCAGCATACCGGGATTGCCCACGAAGACCATGATGGGGCATTGCTCCGCTGCGGCCTTGGTGATGATCGTGCGCAGCGCCAGGTTGTTCACCGGCACGGCGTAGTCCCCGGCGGGAGCCAGTCGCAACGCCTGGGTACGCGACACCATGTACTTCCGCAGGAGCATGTGGAAGTCGTGCGTGTCCTTCAGCGCAAGCCACTCCTGTTGAAGCCCAGCAACGTCCACTTGGGCATCGGGGTGCTCAGGGTGTTCCCCCCGCATGGGAGCCACTTGGATGGCCGGCGTCTGGTCCTCCGAGCGGAAGCGCTCCACGAGATCGTGGTAGGCTCCAGCATCGCTCTCGGCGATCAGGTAGATCTTGTGGATCGCCTCGCCGTTCGGTGCGAAGAACTGCAAGCTGTAGCGTACGCCGTCCTTGCCCGGCTCCAACACCGCGAAGGCATGTGCCCAGGCGTGCCAGAAGATCCGCAGGTCGATCTCAGCGCCAACGAAAAGTCCCACGTGGCCTTCGCCGAGTTGCGGGTTGAGATAGGTACCCTTGCGCTCGTGCACCACATCGTTGTTGCGGGTGAGCGCCATCACGCGACCGAGTTTGCCCACTTCACCGAGGATGCCCCGGAAATCCGGCAGTAGGCGGGTGACACCGTCCCCGACACGTGTTGCGAGCAGTTCTAATTCGCTCACACCCAATTCGGCGGCAGCGTTGCGGATGCGCAATGCAGGGTTGGTGGATAACAGGTTGTCCCAGCGCTCCTTGAGCGTGGCGGTCGCGGGTGTGGCAGTGGTGTTCATTTCGGTCGCGAAGCAGGGTCATCGTCATCGTGCCCACAATACCACGATCAGGGTATTCGGCCAATTGTTCAAAACGAACAGCCCCTGCGTTCAAAGAACACAAGGGCCGCCGTTACTACCAGCTCCTCTATTCGATCACGAGGCGCGAGGTGCTGTTCACACCATCACCCTGCAGACGCAGCATGTACAGTCCTGCGGGCAGGGCGCTCACGTCCACGTTGCGTTGCACCAGGCCGTTCAAGCCGGTGAGCCGTTCCTGGACCACGAGCTTGCCGCTCAGGTCGTGGATGCTCATGGTCGCCACGCTCACCGTTGCATCGATCACGAGCGTTGCGGTACCGCTGGTCACCGGGTTGGGATACACCACGATCCGTCTCCCTGAGCTTGCCGAATGGTCGTTCACTGATGTCGCGCTCACCAGTTCCTGGGTGAAGGTCATATCACCTGTAGCAGCTCCACCGTATCCGGTGAAGACGAGCTTCCAGACATTGCCAGCTTGGTCTTTAACGAAGTAGGTGCGGTCCTGCGCATACTCGTACTGGAAGGTGGTCATGTTGAAGGTCTTCCAGTCGTACCCGATGATGTTGATGGTGGTATCGAAGGGCGCACTGGTCCAGTCCGCAAGCGCTGGGTCCACACCGTCGATCTGGAGCGCATCGATGTTCTTGTTCTGCAGAACACCGGCAACCGAGTACGGTGTTGGTGCTGGTGAGGGAATGACGGACGTGTACTTCGTGAAGAGCAGGTCCCAATCAGCGGACGGCGGCTCGGGATCGAGCGTGTTGCCGGTAGCGAAGGAGAAGTAACCGAAGTTCTTGCCCATGTAGCTGCCTTTGTTCAGGGAGGCAGAACCTTCGTTGGCACCGTTCACATCGGCCCACGTGAAACCGTATGTGCTGGTGGCAAGGCCGTCGATGCGGAACTTCTTCCAACTGCCATCAGCGAGCTTGATCACGAAGAGGCTATCGCCCACCACCGTGTGCGTTACGAAATTGTAAACGCCCCAACCCAGATCGAACTCGTTCTCGGTGAGGCCATTGTTGAACGCGCCAGCGCTCCAATCCGTCTCGCTATTGAAGGCTTTGGTCCAACCAGTGCTCATACCGTTGGTGTCCAAGGAGCCCCACTGTGCAACGGAATAGGGTGCTTTGTACACCTGCATTCCTTTCGCGGTGTTCGCGAGGACACTTGCCGTGAAGCCGGTGATCTCGAAGGCGAGGTCCCAATCGGCGAGGGCCACGCTGCCCACAACGCCGTTCTCCAGGCTGTAGAAGGTCTGTTGTGCGTTACCGGGCGCTGTCGTAACGGTGGTCTGTGCGATGATCGCCGTGGAGCAGGTGGCTGCGGCGAGGAGTGTCAAGAGCTTCATGCGGTCCTTCGTTTTAACGGAGTGCAAAGCAACGCCGCGAACAGCGTGCGCTCCAATACCGTGATCATGGTATTCGATGCTGTTCCGTCACGGAACTGCAACACGTCTTGATACGACGGCACAGGGCCCGGATCGCAAGTTGATCACTTGCTCTCCGGGCCCCGGCCCTCGGTTCTATTGCGCGCTAGTTCAACTTGGTGAAGCGCTCTGTAATGACGCCCTCACCCAAGGTCATGCGCACCATGTAGCTGCCCGCTGGCAGACCGGCAACATCGATCGTCATCCGGCTATTGCCAACACCAGGCTGCATTGTTCCGGGCACCAGCACCTCCTGTCCCACTGCGTTCAAGATCGAGATCTCCACTTGCACATCGAGATCGAGCGATACTTCGATGTTGAGTTGATCGACAGCAGGGTTCGGATAGATGGATGTGATGGCCATCGGGAGGTCCTGTTCAACTGCGCGCAGCATCTTGTCATCCACTCGGGTGCCATTGCTGGCTGTCAAGGTCTGCGGATCGACCGGCGTTACACCGAAGATCGGATCCAACAGGAAGCACAACAGCGGACCAACCACCAAGTGCGGTGCACCGGTGACATCCAGGCTCGCACAGATGCTACCACCACCTTGTATGAGCAAGCCATTCACATCGAAGCCCGTGGTCGTACCGAACTGCACGATGGAGAGGTCCAAGGTGGCGGGGTCGTACACGAGGGTGTGGATGCGGTACAATCCGAGCTGGGTTACCGTGAACACAGGTTGGGTGTTCACTTGCTGGATCACCAAACCCTGACCGCGGGTGAGCACGTAGAGGGTCTGGTATCCGGCAGGCACGATCGCATCGCCGTCGGGTATGCCCACTAGCGTGGCGCTACCACCGATCCGGCACTCCAGGAAGTCTTCAGAAGCGATGCTACCTGCGAAGGCAATGCACTCTTCGGGACACTCCGTTACGTTGAAGGCTGCACCAGCCACATCGAGGCTTGCGCAGATGTTGTTCGCTGCGAGCAGCGCCAGCACATCACCACCGGTGGTCGTGCCGGGCACCACCACCCCTCGGCCATCCCACCACCGCTCAAGGTGCCGTGGTCACGTTGAAGGCTGCACCCGCCTAGGCCAGTGTTGTTCGCTGCGAGCAGCGCCAGCACATCACCACCGGTGGTCGTGCCGGGCACCACCACGCTCAGGTCCAGGTCGCTGGGGAACACGAAGGTGTGGATCGTGTACAGGCCACCAGATGTCACCGTGAACTCCGGTGCTGCACCCAACTGCTGGATGGTGAGTTCCGCTCCGCTCGTGAGCACGTACGCCAGGCTGTAGCCAGCGGGCGTGTTGCTGTCGCCGTTCGGCGTAGCCGTCAGGGTCACTGCATCGCCGCTCAGGCATACATCACCACCACCGCTCAAGGTGCCAGCGTTCGGGTCAGCAACGTTGAAGGCTGCACCCGCCACATCAAGAGATGCGCAGATGTTGTTCGCTGCCAGCAGCGCAAGCACATCACCACCGGTGGTCGTGCCGGGCACCACCACGCTCAGGTCCAGGTCGCTGGGGAACACGAAGGTGTGGATCGTGTACAAGCCACCGCTCGTCACGGTGAACTCCGGTGCTGCACCCAACTGCTGGATGGTGAGTTCCGCGCCGCTCGTGAGCACGTACGCCAGGCTGTAGCCAGCGGGCGTGTTGCTGTCGCCGTTCGGGGTGGCCGTCAGGATCGCTGCATCACCGCTCAGGCATACATCACCACCACCGCTCAAGGTGCCAGCGTTCGGGTCAGCAACGTTGAAGGCTGCACCAGCCACATCGAGGCTCGCGCAGATGTTGTTCGCTGCGAGCAGCGCAAGCACATCACCACCGGTGGTCGTGCCGGGCACCACCACGCTCAGGTCCAGGTCGCTGGGGAACACGAAGGTGTGGATCGTGTACAGGCCACCGCTCGTGACGGTGAACTCCGGTGTTCCACCCAACTGCTGGATGGTGAGTTCCGCGCCGCTCGTGAGCACGTACGCCAGGCTGTAGCCAGCGGGTGTTGCTGTCGCCGTTGGCGGCGTCGGCTGCATCCCGCTCAGCACACTCCCACCACCGCTCAAGGTGCCAGCGTTGGGTCGCAACGTTGAAGGCTGCACCGGCCACATAGGATCGCAGATGTGTCGCTCAGCACGCCGTACATCCCACCGGTGTCGTGCCGGGCACCACCACGCTCAGGTCCGGCCTGGGGAACACGAAGGTGTGGATGTGTACAGGCCACCGTGACGTGAACTCGGGCTGCACCTAACTGCTGGATGGTGAGTTCCGCTCCGCTCGTGAGCACGTATGCCAGGCTGTAGCCAGCAGGCGTGTTGCTGTCGCCGTTCGGCGTAGCCGTCAGGATCGCTGCATCGCCGCTCAGGCATACATCACCACCACCGCTCAAGGTGCCAGCGTTCGGGTCAGCAACGTTGAAGGCTGCACCCGCCACATCAAGGCTCGCGCAGATGTTGTTCGCTGCGAGCAGCGCCAGTACATCACCACCGGTGGTCGTGCCGGGCACCACCACGCTCAGGTCCAGATCGCTGGGGAACACGAAGGTGTGGATCGTGTACAAGCCACCGCTCGTGACGGTGAACTCCGGTGTTCCACCCAACTGCTGGATGGTGAGTTCCGCGCCGCTCGTGAGCACGTACGCCAGGCTGTAGCCAGCGGGCGTGTTGCTGTCGCCGTTCGGCGTAGCCGTCAGGATCGCTGCATCACCGCTCAGGCATACATCACCACCACCGCTCAAGGTGCCCGCGTTCGGGTCAGCAACGTTGAAGGCTGCACCGGCCACATCAAGGCTCGCGCAGATGTTGTTCGCGCAGCAACGCGTACATCACCACCGTGGTCCCGGCACCACCACCTCAGTCACGCTGGGGAACACGAAGGTGTACAAGCCACCCTCGTGACGGTGAACTCCAACCTGTGGTGCCGCTCCGCCCCAAGCCCAGCCACCGTGTTCGACTCACCCCGCCGCCATGTCACAACTCTGCCTGGGGCCCTGTGAGCACGAGCTGTTGTGTCGCCGTTCGCCTCCCCTGGTATCACCACCACCGCTCAAGGTGCCAGCGTTCGGGTCAGCAACGTTGAAGGCTGCACCAGCCACATCCAGAGATGCGCAGATGTTGTTCGCTGCCAGCAGCGCAAGCACATCACCACCGGTGGTCGTGCCGGGCACCACCACGCTCAGGTCCAGATCGCTGGGGAACACGAAGGTGTGGATCGTGTACAGGCCACCGCTCGTGACGGTGAACTCCGGTGCTGCACCCAACTGCTGGATGGTGAGTTCCGCGCCGCTCGTGAGCACGTACGCCAGGCTGTAGCCAGCAGGCGTGTTGCTGTCGCCGTTCGGCGTAGCCGTCAGGATCGCTGCATCGCCGCTCAGGCATACATCACCACCACCGCTCAAGGTGCCAGCGTTCGGGTCAGCAACGTTGAAGGCTGCACCAGCCACATCCAGAGATGCGCAGATGTTGTTCGCTGCGAGCAGCGCAAGTACATCACCACCGGTGGTCGTGCCGGGCACCACCACGCTCAGGTCCAGGTCGCTGGGGAACACGAAGGTGTGGATCGTGTACAAGCCACCGCTCGTGACGGTGAACTCCGGTGTTCACCCAACTGCTGGATGGTGAGTTCCGCGCCGCTCGTGAGCACGTACGCCAGGCTGTAGCCAGCGGGCGTGTTGCTGTCGCCGTTCGGCGTAGCCGTCAGGATCGCTGCATCGCCGCTCAGGCATACATCACCACCACCGCTCAGGGTGCCAGCGTTCGGGTCAGCAACGTTGAAGGCTGCACCCGCCACATCAAGGCTCGCGCAGATGTTGTTCGCTGCGAGCAGCGCCAGCCCCGGTGGTCGTGCCGGGCACCCCACGCTCGGCGAGCTGGGACACGAAGGTGTGATCGTACAAGCCACCGCTCGTGACGGTGAACTCCGGTGTTCCACCCAACTGCTGGATGGTGAGTTCCGCGCCGCTCGTGAGCACGTATGCCAGGCTGTAGCCAGCGGGCGTGTTGCTGTCGCCGTTCGGCGTAGCCGTCCGGATCGCTGCATCGCCGCTCAAGCAAACGTCACCACCACCACCGCTCAGGGTGCCAGCGTTCGGGTCAGCAACGTTGAAGGCTGCACCGGCCACATCAAGGCTCGCGCAGATGGAACCACCGCCTTGGATCAAGAAGCTGTTGACTTCGAATCCGGTGGTCGTTCCCAGAACAACACCGGAAAGGTCAAGGGTGGATGGATCATACACCAAGGAGTGGATCGTGTAGAGACCTCCTTGGTTCACCTCGAAGCTGGGCGTGGCGCTCACGTTCTGAATGACCAAGCCCGCGCCCTGTGTAAGCACGTACAACGTTTGGTAACCAGCAGGGACGTTCGAATCACCGTTGGGAGTTGCGGTGAGCGTTGAAGGCAGCGGGCCACAAACACTTCCACCGCCGGACAACGTGCCCGCCTGCGGATCGACCACATTGGCTTGCGCACCAGCTACATCGAGCGCAGCACAGATGCTACCACCGCCCTGAACCAAGAGCGAATTCACTTGGAAGCCGGTCGTTACACCCAACTGAACGATACCGAGGTCCAGTGTGGCAGGGTCGTACACCAGCGTATGGATCGTGTAACTACCCACTGCAGGAAGCGAGAAGCTTGGGGTCGGCGAGACATCGATGATGACGAGCCCGGGTCCCTGGGTCAAGACATAGAGTACTTGATATCCGGCGGGCACAGTTGGGGCCACGTCCACCTGAGCTGTCACAGTAGCCGGACCACCTTCATAACAGATCAGCGGTTTGTCTATCTCGAGCGAACCTGCGGTTGCATTGCACGGGAGCGCTCACCAAGACCGAATAGTCCTCCACCTCACCCAGGCTGTAATCCGCACAAGCTCCCTGGTAGGTGAATGCGCTCATGTTCACGCGCAAGCGCTTTGCACCCGGAGAAGCACCGGCCGGAACGTTCACCGTGCCGTTCTCCTGGCCAAAGCCGTTGGACTGGAACACGAGTTCAGCCCCACTAAAGGTGCCATCGTTGTTCCAATCCACCCAAGCACGCCAGCGATACCTTAGAAAGAACGGGCCGTTGGGATCAACGGTGATACCGTAGGAAGCTCCAGGGTCGACACCCGCGACCAATGCGGTGAAATCGCCATAGCCATTGTTGTCTCCGCTAACGTTGTCGATGCCATTGAACTGGAATCGCGCAATGTTGAACGTGTTCCCGGAACCTCCGTCCGAAGGACAGAAGGATTGGGCATTGACCCCACCAGCAGCGGCGAACATTAGCGCAACTACGGTACTCCGCAACCAACCACGCGGCGGTATTGGTGTGTAAGTTGTCGTTTGCATGATCAAGTGTGTTAGGGCAAGTAATTCTGTTTAAGTTTTGAAGGGCGAACATTAAACAGAGCCGCGTGGCGATCTGTTCGCCACGACGGTGAAAAATCCTAACGCTCAGTATTTCAGCAGGTAACGCGCGTTCAATGCCGCGTCCCGCGTCTGGGGCAAGATGAAGTCCAGACCCAGCAATTGCACTTCGTAGTTCGGTAAGGTGATCACCGAACTTGGAGCGAGACCTGCTTCAAGTAATTCCTGGAAGCGCAAATGGTCCGTGTAGATCACCACGCCGGGGGCAATAACAGGTCGTGCCTCACCCGCATTGCTCAGCCAACGAACGGGGTGTCCCTTGTAGAAGTCGAGTGCGGTGCCAGCGACCTGCATCCCGTAGAACCGATCCGCATCAAGCCCTTGCTCCTGAGCCCATTTGCCCGCTTGCGCGTTCGCTTGGTAACCGAGGAGCACCGGATAGAGGTGCCCATTCACCGACAAGGCCGTCACGATCCATCCCCAGCAGGTCGCGGTGAACAGCCGTTCCGCGGGAGGCATGGACCGAGTGCGCAAGACCGCTATCACGATGACATGAGCAAGAACCGATGAGGAAGGGCCAAGCCCCCTTCCGGAAAACAATAGCCGAGGAGGACGAAGAGCAGCGCAACCAACAAGAACACGATCGACCATTGCAGGTTCCGCAGCCAGCGGAGTTCAACGGCCTGCCAACCAAGCGCACCTTGCACGGCGAACAAGGGAACGATGACATACAGGTAATGCGGCAGTTTGAAGTGCGAAAGTGACAGTGCAACGAAGACCAGCACTGCGCCAGTGAGGGAGGCGTACTCGTTCAGCGCTTGCCGCTTCGCAACCGCCACCACCGATCCCCACAGACCGATGAGTACGAAGAGCGTCCACGGCAACAACTGCCACAGCACCTCATGCGTGAAGAACAAGTAGGACGAGTCGTCCTTCCAGCGGTTCTCACCCGTGATGCGGCCGAAGCTCTGCTCCCAGAAGTAGAAGCGAAGTCCGTGCATGCCATGCTGCTCATAGAGACCGATGCACATGGGCACGAGCAAGGCACCGACCAACACCGGCAGCACATAGAGCCTTGGATCACGCAACAGTGACCACCGCTTCTTGAAGACCACTTCACCTCCTAGCGCGATCAAGGGAGCCATTGCACCCATGGGACCCTTGGCAAGCATGCCGCAAGCGATCGCCGCAGCACAGCCGATCAACTGCCACCAACGTCGTTGTTCCATCCATGCCGAGCCGAGCCAGATCGCAGTGATCACCGAGCCGGTGAGGATCGTGTCGCAGCGGACGTCGTTCGTCATGACGAGGAATGCCGCGCTGGCTCCGAACATCACGGTCGCAGTGCGCGCCACTTCCTTGGCGTAGTGCAAGGCTGCAAAACGGTAGGTGCCATAAAGCCCGAGGAAGGCGAAGAGGATGCTCGGCAGCTTGTAGCTCCAGTTGTGTACACCAAAAATCTTGAAGGAGAGCTCCGACAACCAAAACAGCAAGGGCGGTTTGTCCAGATAGTCGTTACCGCGATGGTGGAGTTGCAACCAGTCGTCGCTGGTGAGCATATCTCGCGACATGGACGCGTACTGCGCGGCATCCACTTCCATCAAATCCAGCACGCTGCCCGCTATCACCACCACGACCAGGCCCAGGAGGGCGAAGACGAAGGCGCGTGGGGACATGGCGGCAAAGGAAAGCAAGAGCACGGGGGCATGTGCCCACGCGGACATGTGCCCATGTGGTCATGACCGCTCATGAAAACTGTTGTTAAGGCACCACCCATCCCGCAGCCCTGCCCGTAACATTGCGGGGATGGGCCGTCGCGCGATAGGAACACTGATGCTGCTGGCCACGCTGAGCGTGATCGGTGTGGTGGTGATCTAGCTCCTCTGGCTGCAACAGGCATCGCGCTATAAGCAGCAGCAAGCCGCGCTGAACAAGGAGCAGGCGGCGCACTTGGAGAAGCAGTTCAACGACCGCGTGGTGATCGCCCTCACCGATGTGACGGAGCAGATCCTCTCCATCAACAAGGATCCCTCAGACCTCTACGACGCCGTGAAGCAGGCACGTCCGAACTACTTCGCCGTTACCATCAACGATACGCTGCATCCGTATTTGCTGGAGGCATTGTTGCGCAAGGAGTTCAGCCGTCGACACATCGAGGAGGACTTCGAGTACGGCATCTACGATTGCTTCACGGACAGCATCGTGTACGGCAACTATGTGGCGCTGGATAGCAACAAGGTGGATTCCGTCACGCACACCAAGCTCCAAAAGCTGGACAAGGACGGGCATTACTTCGGTGTGTACTTCCCCAACCGGGCGAGCACGCTCTGGGAGGATGAAGCGGACAGCGGTTGGACCTGGATCTTCCCCACCATTGTCACGCTCATCGTCTTCAGCTTCTTCGCTTACAGCGTGTGGGTGATCATGCGGCAGAAGCGGCTGAGCGCGATGAAGAACGATTTCATCGGGAACATGACGCACGAGCTGAAGACACCGATCAGCACCATCGCCCTGAGCAGTGAAGTGCTCAGCGATCCGGACATCGTGAACGAACCCGACCGTCTGCGCGAGTACGCGCGCATCATCCGCAGCGAGAACGAACGCCTGCGCACGCAGGTGGAACGCGTGCTGCAGCTCTCCACACTGGACAAGGACACCATGCAGCTCAAGCGTGAATCCGTGGACCTGCACCAAGTAGCGCGCGATGTGGCCGCTTCGTTCAAGCTGCCCCTACAGGAGCGGCGCATGGAACTGAAGTTGATGTTGGAAGCGGCGCATAGCAATGTGCATGGCGATCGCGTACACCTGACCAATGCGGTCTTCAACCTGCTGGACAATGCGGTGAAATACGGCCGCGAGGACACCACCATCGAACTGCGCACCCGGGACCAAGGGAACGAGTTCCTGCTCTCGGTGAAGGACCAGGGCATCGGCATCCGCAAGGAGGACCTCAAAAACATCTTCGAGCGCTTCTACCGCGTGCATACCGGCAACGTGCACAACGTGAAAGGCTTCGGCCTCGGCCTCCACTACGTGCAGGAAATCGCCCGCGCGCACGGCGGCAGAAGCGAATTCGGGAAAGGGAGCGTCTTCACGTTCACTGCCTAGTCAAGCTGGGGGGGGCGGCCCCCCCCGGGGCGGCCCCGGCGGCCGGGGCGCGCCGGGCGCCCCCCCCCCCCCCCCCCCCCCCCCCCCCGCCCGCCCCCCCCCCCCTGCCCTTGAACGGGAACGAACGCGAGCGACAAAGCGAACATCCTGCTCGTGGAGGACGACATGAACCTGGGCTTCGTGATCCAGGACGCGTTGAAGCGCAAGGGTTACAACGTGCACTTGTGCCGCGATGGCAAGGAGGGCTTGAAGAAGTTCAATGAGCACTCGTACGATCTCTGCGTGCTGGACGTGATGCTGCCAAGCAAGGACGGTTTCAGCCTCGCTGAGGACATACGCACCACCAACGCGCTCGTGCCCATCGTCTTCCTCACCGCCAAGAGCCAGACGGAGGACCGCATCGCGGGCTTCAAAGCCGGCGGCGATGACTACCTCACCAAACCCTTCAGCCACGAGGAACTGCTCCTGCGCATCGAAGCCATCCTGCGCCGCACATTGGGCAAAGGCGACAACCCGCGCGACCGCGACCAGTTCGAGGTGGGAGCCTACACCTTCGATCACCGCAACCTGGTGCTGAGCCACCCCACCGAGGAGCGCAAGCTCACGAAGAAGGAAGCCGATGTGTTGCGCCTGTTATGCCTGCACGCCGATCAAGTGCTACCCCGCGAATTGGTGCTCAACATGGTCTGGGGCGATGACACCTACTTCCTTGGCCGCAGCCTCGATGTCTTCATCAGCCGCCTGCGCAAGTACCTGAAGCTGGACCCCAAAGTGGCCATCGTGAACGTGCATGGCGTGGGCTTCAAGCTGGTGGTGGATAGGGAGTGAGCCCATGGCACGGTCAACCTAACTTTGGGAACCGATCACAACCCGATGAGCAAGCTCGAGATCAAACAAGCCAGCATTGCCAAACAAGTGTTCAACACCACCGATGTGGAGGTGCTGGATCAGGTGAAGGCTGTTCTTGAATCCCAGAGCGGCGATTGGTGGAAGAACCTACCTGCCAAAATGCGCAAGGATGTGGAGGCGAGTCTGGCACAAGCCGATGAAGGCAACACCGTCAGCCACGCCGAGGCCATGAAACAGGTTCGCGCATGGCGAAAGCGGTAAGGTGGACGCCCAAGGCGATCGCCACGTACATCGACGTACTCACGTATTTGCGCACGCGTTGGACAGCACGCGAGGAACAGAATTTCGTGGATGAGGTGGAAGACACCATCCGTTACATCGTCATGTATCCACGAGGGTTCCGGAGCGCTGGTCACCTTCGTTTGCGCGAAGCACCGATCAAACCCCCACAACATCTTGCTCTATCGAGTGGATCGGCTCCCAGATCGTGATCATCGGCTTGTTCGATATGCGCAGGAGCACCAAAGCATTGCGTGCGTTCAAGCGCGGCTGGAAGAAGGAGTGAGCATCGTGCAGGGATCACGCTGCGAGCCGCAGATCGCCGCCACCGCGCGCGAGCCTTGGCAGCGGCAGACCCGGCGGAGGTTTGAAGGAGACCCTGCACCGGTATAGACGCTCAGATTTGCGACTACCGCTACGCGCAGCTAGGGATGCGCGGGAGCGGGGGACTACGCTACGCATAGCTGGTGGCACTGCTCCGATAGCGAAGCTCTCAGTCCTTCACCACACGCAAGCGTGCGATCATCTCTGCGGTTCGTAACTCCACAACATAAAGTCCTTCGGCCCAATCGTACGTTTCGAAGGATAGGCGTTCGGAATTGCCAAGAGTTGAGAAGTGATAAACGATAGTGCCCGCAACATCGAAAACCGTGAACGCTCGGATTGGTCCTCGGTACGATTCGATGGTGCACCTTTCGCGAAGGGGATTCGGATAAACCGAAAAAGTCGCGCGCCCGCGCTTGACATGGCAAGTCCAACTTCGGTATCCCAAATACATCGGATACCTAACCCGTATCTAGCATCCAAGAAGGTACCGATACAGGAACTGTCGCTCGATCGAAGGGGAGCGATAGAAGCCGGGTCGTACCAGCCGAGGGTGTCCCTCCCCAATAGGTAGCCAACGATCCAACCCCAGAGAATGCTCCATCTGGCCAGCGCTGCCCTCCCGGTAGCGCCGTAAATCCAGATGAGTTCGAGGCGCCAAGATTCGGAGCATGCCAAAGACCTGTTCCCTCCTCGATCGTCCCCGTGCCTTCATGGTCCCGCCAACAAGAGACCCACCGCCCAGATAAAGCTGCAGATCGACCCACTCCTCTATCAATGGGACATGCCAACCCACCGGACAAAGATTCCGTTCATCACTAGCTGCGTGGTGGTTATACAGCTTGCCATAGACCGTATCAAACCCAAGGTCGTTCTGCTGAGAGCAGTATGCCCCTTCGGCAGTTTGTGACCACTCCAAGTCGCCTGTAATTTCGGGTACCGATCTCCATTTGCGTAGTGCGTCGTTCGCAAACTCTCCATCATCCAAAGGCGATCGGCAATTTGCTGCGTCGCATAGGAGTTCCTGTCATAGTCGATGCACGTTTGTGCTAAAACACTGGACGCTGCGAGTGTAAAGAGCATTGTGAGAACGGACCACTTCATTGTCGCGCGGGTTGCACATCGAAGGTAGCCTCTCACAACCATGGGAATAGCCGTGCCCCAAGCCGGATTAACCATAGCTCAATGAAATCAGACCACTAGGACGCTCAACCCGCCTAAAGGCCTCTGTCTTCAATACCCGCACTCACTGAACCTATCCAGCCAGCAACCTCTTCACCACCCCCGCCACCGCACTTCCATCCGCCTTGCCCGCTAGCTTCTTGTTCGCTTCGCCCATCACGCGGCCCATGTCCTTCATGCCAGCTGGCCCCGGTGCTGGAGATGATCTCGCGCACGGCGGCTTCCACTTCCTCTTCGCTCATCTGCTTGGGCAGATAGGCTTCGATCACAAAGGCCTGCGCTTCCTCTTCCTGGGCCAGGTCGGTGCGTTGTTGCTCGTGGTAGATGGCTGCGCTCTCCATGCGTTGCTTGTGCAGCTTCTGCAGGATCTTCATACCCACGGCTTCGTCCAGGCCACCCGTCGCCCCTTCCTTGGTGAGTTCGAGGAGGATGGCGCTCTTGATGGCACGCAGCGCGTTGAGCTTGTCCTTCTCGCGTGCGAGCATGGCGGCCTTGATGTCGGCGTCGATGCGATCTTTCAGTTCCATGGGGGAAAAATGAATGTGCCCTGAAAGGTCAGCTGATGCGTGGACGACAGGTTGCGACCCTCCTAGCGAGCCTGTCAGCATTCCTTTTTCCGCTTTTGAGCTAGTCCACTTTGTCGTGCAAGTACGGGTTGTTGCGCTTCAACTCCACGCGGCGCTCGCCGTTGTCGTCGGTGCCTTCGCTCAGGCTGTAGCGGCTGACGTTGCTGTCCGTGCTCTGTGGTGCATCGTTCAACTGCACCTTCTTGCGCACGTAGGCCGGTTCGCGCTCATACTCGGCAACGGCCGCAGGCGACTTCATCCGCATGTTCATCTCCCGCATGCGCGCCTGGCGCTCCTCCACACGCATCTGATGCTCGTTCGGGGTGAGGCGTGCTTCGCGCACTTCGCTGCGTTGCTCGCTGGCATCGGCCGTGCCCGTCGTGTTCTCCACTTCGTCGTAGAGACCGTGCTTCACCGTCTCAGGAGCGGGCTCCGGGGTTTTCTCCACCGGCTTCACGCGCGGTGCCAATGCATCCTCGCTGAATTCGAAGGTGTGCTGGGGCAGAGGTGCGCTCGTTGGTGGCGTTGCAGCAGGTGGTGTGCTTGCCACCGGTGCGGTCTCCTCCACCTTGGGTTCGATCGTACGGATGTACGGCTCGCTGATCTCGGGCTCTTTTGCCACGGGAGGTGGAGCCGGAGCGGCAGGAGCAGATGCACCCGTCACAGGATTTGCAATCGGCTGCGTGATCATGGTGGGCAGGTCGGCATCCAGCGGCGTAACGGTGCGCTTGGGCTGCTCCTTGCTGCGTAGTTCGCCCGTTTCGGGGTTCGTTGGGAAACCCGTTGCAATGACCGTGATGCGGAGCTTGTTGTCCAACGATTCATCGCGGCCGTAACCGAAGATGAGGTCCGCATTGCTTCCAGCTGCCTGCTGGATGTGCGAGGTGATCTCTTCTATCTCGTCCAGGTTGATGACGTTGGTGCCGTGCTCGATGTTGAGCAGGACGAACTTGGCCCCGGCGATGTTGTTGTCGTTGAGCAACGGAGAATCCAGCGCCTCCTGAGCTGCACGCAACGCGCGGTCCTCCCCTTCGGTCTCGGCCATGCCCATGATGGCAACGCCGCTGCGGGTCATCACCGTGCGCACATCCTCGAAATCGACGTTCACCTTACCGGTCTTGGTGATGATGTCCACGATGCCTCGCGCGGCGGTCGCGAGCACATTGTCCGCGTGCTCGAAGGCGTTGTCCAAGGACAGATTACCGTACTGCTCGCGCAAGCGGTCGTTGTTGATCACGAGGAGCGTGTCCACCGCGTTCCGCAATTCCTCCATACCGGCCAGCGCTTGTTTCTTGCGCTTGGGGCCCTCCCACATGAAGGGCATGGTAACGATGCCCACGGTGAGGATGCCCGCTTCCCGCGCAATGGTGGCAACCACGGGAGCCGCACCGGTGCCGGTACCACCACCCATGCCGGCGGTGATGAAGAGCATCTTGGTGCGCGTGCTGAGGATCTGGCGGATCTCATCGAGGTTCTCCTGCGCGGCGTCCTTTCCGCGCTCCGGAATGCTGCCGGCACCGAGTCCTTCGGTGAGGCCGGGTCCGAGCTGGAGCTTCACGGGGATGGGACTGATATCGAGCGCCTGCCGGTCGGTGTTCGCTACGATGAAGTCAACGCCCTTGATGCCTTGGGCGTACATGTGGTTCACGGCGTTGCTGCCGCCACCACCCACGCCGATCACCTTGATGATCGAGCTGAGCTCCTTGGGAAGATCGAATTTCATGACTTGGGGTATTGGAGGGTGAGGTTGATGGGTCGGTTGCTCAGACGTCGTCATCGTCCGGATTGAGGATCTCGCTGGTCTTGCTCAACACGCTATCGAAGAAGGTTCCGAGGCGGCCCTTGCTGTGGTCCTTGGGTTGCTTGTGCGCTGTGGCGGTCGTGTTGGCCGCTGGCATCTTGAGGCGATGGCGGTCCAGGTGATCGAAGCCCTTCATCACAAGACCCACGCCCGTGGCGTAGAGCGGGCTGGTGACCGCCTCGATCTTGCTCTGCGCGAGGTGCTCGTTCGGGTAGCCGATGCGCGTGTCCATGCCGGTGATGTACTCGGCCAGGTGCTTGAGGTGCTTGAGCTGCGCGCCACCACCGGTGAGCACGATGCCAGCGATGAGCGACTTCTCGATACCACTGTTCTTGATCTCGAAGTACACGTGCTCGATGATCTCCTCCATGCGGCTCTGGATGATCTCTGAGAGCGTGCGCAAGCTGATCTCCTTCGGATCGCGACCACGCAAGCCGGGGATGCACACCACTTCGTTCTCCTTGTTCTCCTTGGCGAGCGCACTGCCGAACTTGGTCTTCAGCAACTCGGCCTGGTCGCGCATGATGCCGCACCCTTGGCGGATGTCCTCGGTAACGACGTTGCCACCGAAGGGGATCACAGCGGTATGACGGATGATGTTGTCGAAGAAGATGGCGATGTCGGTGGTGCCACCGCCGATGTCGACCAACACCACACCGGCTTCCTTCTCCTGCTGGCTCAACACGGCTTCAGCACTGGCGAGCGGCTCAAGGATGAGTTCGGTGACGTTGAGGCCCGCGCGGTGCACGCACTTGTTGATATTGCGCGCTGCGGTGACCTGTCCGCTGATGATGTGGAAGTTTGCTTCGAGGCGGATGCCGCTCATGCCGATCGGGTCACGGATCCCCTGTTCATTGTCCACGATGTACTCCTGCGGCAGTACGTGGATGATCTCTTCACCGGGAGGCATCACGAGCCGGTGCGTCTCATCGATCAGCTGATCGATGTCGCTCTGCGAGATCTCCTCCTCCATGCTCTGGCGCATCTTCATGCCGCGGTGCTGCATGCTGCGGATGTGCTGGCCCGCGATGCCGACGTTCACCGTTTCGATGATCACGCCGGCCATGTCGGCGGCTTCGTTCATCGCGACCTTGATGCTCTCCACCGTTTTGGGGATGTTCGCCACCACGCCACGCGTCACGCCCTCGCTGCGGCTCTTGCCCATGCCGAGGATCTCGATCTTCCCTTGCTCGTTCCGGCGCCCGACGATGCAGGCGATCTTGGTCGTGCCGATGTCCAGGCCGGCGACGATGTCTTGGTGGTTGTCCATAGTGCTCACAGGTTATTGAAGGCTGTTTCGTTTGGTGCAAACGACCTGGTCGGCGAAGCGCAGGTCGATACGTGAATAGCGGCGCCAGTCCGCCTTGGGCATGCCATCGCGGTAGAAGAGGCGCAGTTTCTCGAAGCGTTGTTCCAGTGCGGTGCCATCGCCGAGGAGGATCCGCTGTCCACCGATGCGGGGGATCAGCTCGAAACCACCTTCCGCGTTCACCACCACTTGGTCGATGAGGGCGTTCCACAAGGGATCCTCGCGGATGAAAAGCGCGAGGCGATGGATGTCATCGCTTCGGAAATGCTGCTGGATGCTGTCGTTCTCGTACACGGAACGAACGCCGTTCACCGCGCCGGGCTCACTGAGCCATCCGGTAACCACCAGCACACGTGCCGTGTAGTCGGGATCCACCGGCATGGTCATCCCTTCGGTGTCGACGTAGTAGCTGCTACCGTCGCTGTTGAAGATGCGCACAACAGGTTCGCGCTGGCGCACCTTCACGTGCAACGTTCCTTCCAGGGTGTGATAGACCTCGGCGCTCGCCACGCAGGGGATGTTCCGCAGGCGCTCTTCGATGTTCCGCGCATCGATCTCGCCGATCGCAGCACCCATCACCGGGGTTCCGTTGCCGATCACTTCATCGCGCACAGCGCGCTCATCGATGAAATGAACACCCTCCCCTCCTTGCACATGCACACGCAGTTCACTCACCGGTGTGCTGTCCGTGGTGTTCTCCACGAAGCCGAGCGTGAGCACGACAGCGAACGCGCCGAGCACGATGGCGGCGGGCCGGAGGAAGCGCTTGAGCTTCTTCATGGGCGGTAGCGTTCGTTGAGCATGCGTTCGATCTGCGGTACGAGACGGTCGATGTCACCGGCACCCATGGTGACAACGACGTCTAGGTCGCGTGAAGCAAGCATCTGCACAAGTGCCTCACGCGCGACGACGGATTTCTTATCCAACGGCACTTGTTCAAGGAGCCAGTTGGAGGTGATCCCGGGAATGGCTTCCTCCCGTGCCGGGTAGATCTCCAGGAGCATCAATTCGTCCACGGCACTAAGGCTGCGGGCGAAATCGGCGGCCAGGTCCCGGGTGCGGGTGAAGAGGTGCGGCTGGAAGATCCCCGTGACCTTGCGACCCGGGTAAAGCTCCCGAACACTGCCCAAACAGGCGTCCAATTCCTTCGGGTGATGGGCATAGTCGTCGATGAAGACGATCCGTTCGCTGCGGATCCGGGTCTCGAAACGGCGGGAAACACCCTTGAAGGAGGCTAGTCCCGACCGCAACGCCTCCGGCGATACACCCAGGCGGAGCGCCACGGTGGAGGCGGCGATGGCGTTCTCCACATTGTGCCTACCGGGCATACCCAATTGCAGGTCGCGCAAGGTCTGCCCTTCGGCGATCAGGTCGAAGCGGTAGGCACCCTCCACCACGCGAACGTTCTCCGCCCTTGGCTCGCTCGTGCTGTCGAGCGCGTAGGTCTTCACCTGGGTGCGCTCCGCGAAGTGCGAAGCGATGCGCTCATGCACCAGCAATGGTCCATCGCATTGCACCGCGAACTGGGTGTAGGCCTCGAACATCGCTTCGGGCGTACCGTAGATGTCCAGGTGATCGGGGTCCATCGCGGTGATGATGGACTGCGTCGGACAAAGCTTCAGGAAGCTGCGATCGTACTCATCGGCCTCCACCACGTTCACCACGGCATCGTCGTTCAGGAGGACGTTGGTGCCATAATTGGCCGCGATGCCACCGAGAAAGGCGTTGCAACTGACGCGCCCCGACGTGAGCAAATGCGCGAGCATGGTGCTCACCGTGGTCTTGCCGTGCGTACCGGCCACGGCTACGGTGGGACGATCCTCGGTGATCATGCCGAGGACATCGGCACGTTTGAGAATGCGCGCGCCCTTGTCCTCCCAATACTTCAGCAATGGACTTGTAAGCGGCACGGCGGGCGTGCGCACCACCAGCACATCACCGGCGGCTGCGCTCTTGTATGCATCGGGGATCAGCGCAGGTGTCTCGTTGAACTGCACCTCGATGCCTTCGCTCTGCAACTGGTTCGTCAGTTCGCTTGGTGTGCGGTCGTAACCAGCCACCTCGGCACCACGCCTGCGGAAATAACGCGCGAGGCCGCTCATGCCGATGCCACCGACACCGATGAAGAAAAAGCGCTTTCCGTTGAGCGTGTTCATGCGAGTTGTGAGAAGGCAGTGACGTGTGGCGCGGAAAACGCAGAGTTGGACGCCACCAACCCTTTCATATCAGCGCCTGGCTGTCCCTGCGTTCCGTTCTTCATGCCCTCGCAAGTCGTATTACCTCGGCGGCGATGGCCTCCGCCGCATTGTGCGTTCCCATGCCCGCAATGGCCAGTCGCAGTCGTTCCAGTGCGTTCGTATCGGAGATCAGTTCCGTCACCGTGCTGCCCAGCTTGGCGACGGCTTCGTCGTCCTTGAGCAGGATGGCAGCACCGCGATCGGTGAGCGCGCGTGCGTTGTGCGTCTGATGATCCTCTGCTGCTGTTGGCAATGGCACAAGGATCGCGGGCTTCTGCACGAGACAGAGTTCGCTCACGCTTATCGCGCCAGCACGAGCTACGACGAGATCGGCAACTGCATAGGCGAGGTCCATGCGATCCACGAACTCCATCACCTTGCAATCGGCGTAGCCCAGTTTTTCCACAGCCTCCTTTGCCTGCTTGAAGTACGGTGTGCCTGTTTGCCAGATCACCTGGAGGCCAGCGGCCTGCCAGTGCGCAAGAGAAGCTTCCACGCCACGGTTGATGCCGCGTGCACCGAGACTTCCCCCGGTGATGAAGAGCACGTGCGCTCCTTCGCGCAATCCGAAATGCTCCATACCACGGGGGTGCTTGCCCGTGAGCTTCACCGTTTCGGTGCGTACCGGATTGCCGGTGAGCAGGATCTTGTCCTTGGGGAAGTACTTCTCCATGCCCGCGTAGGCCACACAAATGCGATCGGCACGCTTGGCGAGATGGATGTTCGTCTTTCCCGGGAAGCTGTTCTGTTCCTGGATCAACGTGGGCACGCCCATACGTTGCGCAGCAGCGAGCAGCGGACCGCTCGCATAACCACCAACACCCACGGCCACGTGCGGCTTGAAGCTCTTCACCAGCTGACGGGCCTTGATCATGCTGCGCACCAAACGCCATGGCAGACCCACGTTCTTCAGAAAAGAACCACGCTGAAAGCCGCGGATGGGCAGGCCCTCGATGGCGAAACCCGCAGCGGGCACCTTCTCCATTTCCATTTTTCCTTCGGCACCCACGAAGAGGAAACGCGTTCCTGCCTCCCGTTCGCGTACGGCTTGTGCAATAGCGAGCGCGGGAAAGATGTGTCCGCCGGTGCCGCCACCGGAGATCATCACCCTAAGCGACCGAGGTTCGGAGCTTGGGGGCATGGGCTTCCTTGGGTTGCTCCGTTTCAAGGCTGCGGCTCACGCTGATGATGATGCCGATGGCAAGGCAGGTGAACCATACGCTGGTACCGCCCATGCTAACGAGCGGTAACGGTTGGCCGGTAACTGGCAATAGGTTCACGGCTACGGCCATGTTGATCATGGCTTGCACCACGAGCAGCAGCCCGAGCCCCACGGCCACGAGGGATCCGAAAGGCTTGTCGCAACGGCTCGCGATGCGCACCGCGCGATGCAGCAGAATGGTGTAGAGCAGGAGCAGCCCGAGCCCGCCGAGGATGCTCCCATACTCCTCCACGATGAACGCGAAGATCATGTCCGAGTAGGGATGCGGAAGCCAGTTGCGCGAAGCGCCACTTCCAGGACCGTTCGGTATGAGACCGCCCGTGGCGATCGCGATCTTGGCGTGTTCCACCTGGTAGTTGGCTTCGCTATCAGCTGCGCCGAAACTGTCGATCCGTTTCACCCAGGTCTCGACGCGGGGCAACACATCGAGCTCAGCAGCTTCGTTCACGGCGACCAGAAGAAGGAAGGAACCGACCGCGATCCCAACGATGGAGAACAGCCACTTCAAGGGCACCTGACCGATGAACATGATGATGAGGCAGACCAGGAAAAGCAGCGCCGCAGTGGAGAAGTTCGCGGGCAGGATCAATCCGCATATGACACCCACGGGGAGCATGAGCTTCATGATCACCTCGCGCAAGGTCCACTCCTCCCCTTGGTGCTTGCCGAGCACCCGAGCGAGGTAGACAACAAGCACCACCTTGGCCAGATCGCTCGTTTGGAAGCTCTGGTTGATGATGGGAATGGTGATCCAACGACTGGCATCGTTGATGTTGGACCCGAGTATCAGGGTGAGCAACAGCAGGCCAGCGGTTGCCCAGATGGCAAGCTGCGCCAGTCGGGAATACACACCATACCGGAGCTTGCTCGCATAGTGGATGATCAATCCACCGCTCGCGAGCATGAGACCGTGCTTGAAGAGGAAATGGAGCGTGCTTCCACCTTCGCGCTTGAAGGCGAGCGAACTGATCGAACTGTAGACCGCGAGCAGACTGATCAACGCGAGGAAGAACACCGTCATCCAGATCACACGATCGCCCTTGAGACGTTGGAAGAGGGTGGTCATTGGTGGTGTTTGTCGACCTGCGGTTGTGGAAGGGTGACCTTGTTCATTGTTGCTGGTTGACCAGGTCCCGCACGGCACGTTTGAACTCAGCCCCGCGCTCTTCATAGTTGGCGAAGCCATTGCCGCTGGGGCAAGCCGGGCTGAAGAGCACCACATCACCGGGATGTGCGAGTTCGCGTGCGGTCACCACCGCAGTGCGCACATCTCCAGTCCGAAGGATGTGCTCCGACAGGCTCGCTTCCGATCCTTCCACCAACGGACCGAAGAGCACCACCACGCTCACGCGTTCCTTCAACAAGGCTTGCACCTGCTCCTCTCCCATCTCATCGCTCCAGCTTCCCACGATCCATACCACCGGGCGATCCAGCACACCGAGGGTTTCCAACGTGGCATCGAGGAAGGTGGCGCGACTGTCGTTCACGTAGAGCACATCGTCCAAGCTGCACACCGCTTCCATCCGGTGCGGTCCCCACACGGCCAGGGAGGCGCGACGTGCATCCAGCAACTGCCCACCTGCGAGTCGCAGCGGTGCGGAAGGGTTCGGCTTGTTCATGTGAACGATGTGTTGATGATCACAATCCCTTCACGGCAGCTTTGAACTTGCGGCCGCGCTCCTCGTAGTTCTCGAACAGATCGAAGCTGGCGTTCGCAGGACTGAGAAGCACCACGTCACCCTTCTCGCCATGCTCATAGGCCGTGCGCACCGCTTGTTCAGCACTGGCGGTTTCGGTGATGGAGATACCCAGATCACCGAAGGCCGTGCGGATCTTGCTGTTGTCCACACCCAGGCAGACGATGGCCTTCACCTTGCTCTTCACGAGCGCACGGAGCTGCGCATAGTCGTTGCCCTTGTCCTGCCCGCCAACCACCCAGATCACGGGTTTGTTCATGCTCTCCAGCGCGTACCACGCACTGTTCACGTTGGTGGCCTTGCTGTCGTTGATGAACTCGATGCCATGCACCATGGCGACATGCTCCTGGCGATGTTCCACGTTCTGGAAATCACTGAGGCTCTCCCGCACGACGTCCTTACGGATCTCCAGCACGCGAGCAGCGATACCCGCGGCCATGGAGTTGTACACGTTGTGCTTTCCCTTGAGGGCGAGTTCTAGTATGGACATATCGAAGGTGGTTTGGTTGGTGGCACCGGTGGTGTCCGGCGTGGTGATGTGAATGCTGTTGTCGTGGAGCCACGCGCCATGCGTGAGATCGCGCTCGATGGAGAAGGGCCAGGCGCGCGCCTTCACGGGGTTGCGCTCCATCCATCCGGTCACCACGGGATCGTCGGCGCAGTGGATGAAGTGGTCCTGTTCCGCCTGGTTCATCGCGATGCGGAACTTGCTCGCGACGTAGTTCTCCATCCGGTACGCATAGCGGTCCAGATGGTCGGGCGTGATGTTCAGCAGCAGTGCGATGTGCGGCCGGAACGTGCGGATGCCGTCGAGCTGGAAACTGCTCAGCTCGAGCACGTAGTGGGTGTGATCACGTTCGGCAACGAGCGCGGCGAAACTGTTGCCCACGTTCCCTCCGACCGCGACGTCCAATCCGGCCTTCTGCAGGATGTGATGCGTGAGGAGCGTGGTGGTGGTCTTTCCATTGCTTCCTGTGATGCCGACGATGGTGCCCTTGCAATAGCGGTAGGCGAACTCGATCTCGCTGATCACCGGTATTCCCTTCTGCACAGCAGCGACGACCAACGATGCGGTATCAGGTATCCCAGGGCTCTTCACCAGCTCTTCCGCATCGAGCACGCGCTCGGCCGTGTGTCCACCTTCCTCGAAGGCGATCCCACGGGCATTGAGCTCATCACGGTACTTCGGCTTGATGGCACCCGCATCGCTCACGAACACATCGTGCCCTCGTTGCTGCGCGAGCCGGGCCGCACCCACGCCGCTTTCCTGTGCACCGAGCACCACGAGCCTCGTCATCGCAGCTTGAGGGTTACGATGGACAGCACAGCGAGCATGATCCCCACGATCCAGAAGCGCGACACGATCTTGCTCTCGTGGATGCCCTTCTTCTGGAAGTGGTGGTGCAAGGGCGACATCAGGAAGATCCGTCGTCCTTCACCGAACCTTTTCTTGGTCCACTTGAAGTACGAGACCTGCATCACCACGCTCAGGTTCTCGATCAGGAAGATGCCGCAGAGCACGGGGATCAACAGCTCCTTGCGCACGAGGATCGCCAGCGTGGCGATGATGCCGCCCAGCGCGAGGCTGCCCGTATCACCCATGAAGACCTGCGCTGGATACGCATTGTACCAGAGGAAGCCGATGCACGCCCCGACCAGCGCACCGATGAACACCGCCAGCTCGCCGCTACCGGGGATGTACATGATGTTGAGGTAGTCCGAGAAGATGACGTTACCGCTCACGTACGCCAGGACCCCGAGCGCCAGGATCATGATGGCCGAGGTGCCGGTGGCGAGACCATCGAGGCCATCGGTGATGTTGGCCCCGTTGCTTACCGCAGTGATGATGAAAATGACGACGAGGATGTAGATGACCCACGTGTACTCGCGCGCCTCATGTCCGAAGAGGCCGAGAACGGACGAGTAATTGAACTCGTTCTCCTTCATGAACGGGATCGTCGTGTTCGGCGACTTCCTGTTCAGCATGTAGTGCGTTGTACCGTCCTCTTCGGTGATGATGTTCAGGTCCGCCTCATCGAGTTGTTCGGCGAGCACTTCGGGGATCTCCACACGCGTACGGATCTCCGGGTGGAAGTACACCGTGGCACCTATGATGATGCCAACACCCACCTGCCCGACGACCTTGAACTTGCCAGCGAGGCCGCGCTTGTCCTTCTTGAAGACCTTGATGTAATCATCGATGAAGCCGATCGTGCCAAGCCACACGGTGGCCACGAGCAACAGCAGGATGTAGATGTTGTCCAGCTTCGCGAAGAGCAGTGTCGGGATGATCGTTGCGGAGAGGATGATGAGGCCGCCCATCGTTGGCGTGCCCTGCTTTTGCACTTGCCCCTCCAGGCCGAGATCACGCACCGTCTCACCCACTTGCATGCGACGCAGCAGGTTGATGATGCCCTTGCCCCACCACAACGAGATCAGCAACGACACGAAAACGGCCATTGCCGCACGGAACGAGATGTAGTTGAACACACCTGCGCCCGGCACGCTGCCATCCAACCATTGGAAGAGCTGGTAGAGCATTACTTGTGGAGGAGTTCAAGGGTTTCCTTCAGCACAGCGGCATCATCGAAGGGGTGTTTCACACCCGCGATCTCCTGGTAGGTCTCGTGTCCCTTTCCTGCCAGCAGCACCACATCACCCGCCTTCGCCATGCTCACGGCCTGGCGGATCGCTTCGCGTCGATCGGGGTTCACGAACACGCGATGCTGATCGAGCGCGGCGATGCCCGTGCGCATTTCATTGAGGATCGCCATGGGATCTTCGCTGCGCGGATTGTCGCTCGTGAGCACCACATGACCGCTCAGGTTCGCCGCGATCTGCGCCATCACCGGTCGTTTGGTGCGATCGCGATCGCCACCGCAGCCCACGACGGTGATCACCTGCTCGTTGCCCGCGCAGATGTCGTTGATCGTCGTGAGCACGTTCTTCAGCGCATCGGGCGTGTGGGCATAGTCCACGATGCCGAGGATGCCGCCACCGCCACGCACCACTTGGAAGCGGCCACGCGGTGGTTCGAGATCACTGAGCGCGGTAAGCACGTTCATCGGCACCTCGCCGAGGAGGATCGCCGTGGCATACACCGCGAGCAGGTTGCTGGCGTTGAATTCACCCACGAGCCGTGCGTACACGTCGTGCCCGTCGATGTTGAGGTGCAGGCCGGTGAGCTGGTTCTCTATCACGCGTGCACGATGGTCCGCCATGGTGCGCACCGCATAGGATCGCCTCGTGGCCTTCGTGTTCTGGAGCATCACCGCACTGTTCGCATCGTCGGCATTGACCAGCGCGAAGGCGGAGGCGGGTAGTTGATCGAAGAAGCGCCTCTTGGCCTTGATGTATTCGGCGAACGTGCCGTGGTAGTCCAGGTGATCGTGCGTGATGTTCGTGAACACACCGGCGGCGAAGCGCAGCCCGGTGATGCGCTCCTGCACCACACTGTGCGAACTCACTTCCATGAAGCAATGCGTCACACCGGCATCGAGCATTTCGGCGATCAATTCGTTCAGCCGCACCGCATCGGGTGTCGTGTGCGTACTGGCGATGGTCTTTTGCCCGATGCGGATCTCCACGGTACTGATGAGGCCGCACTTGTACCCGAGCGCACGGAACATGCGGAACAAGAGCGTGGCCACACTGGTCTTGCCGTTCGTTCCCGTGATGCCGACGAGCTTGAGCTCCTTGCTCGGGTGATCGAAGTAGTTGGCGGCGAGTATGCCCAAGGCCCCCATCGCATTGGGCACCCGCACATAGGTGATCCCGTCCTTCAGCGTAGCCGGGAGCTCCTCGCATACGATCGCGCTCGCCCCGCTCTCGACGGCCTTCTCGATGAAGTCATGACCATCCACCTGCGTACCCCGCACGGCAACGAAGGCCGTGAACGGAACCACCTGCCGACTGTCGAACGTGATCTTCTCGATGGCGGTGTTGGTGGAGCCTTCCACCTGCTCGATGCGGACCTTGTAGAGGATGTCCTTGAGCAGCTTCATGTGAGCTCGATCACGATCGTGGAACCTTGGAAGGCGCGCGTTCCCGGCGGCAGCGACTGACGCTTCACCATGCCGTTGCCCTGCACGCGCACATGCAGGCCCCGGTTCTCGAGGATGTAGAGGGCATCCTTCAAACCCATACCCAGCACATTGGGAACGAGATCGATCGCATCGCTCGGGATCTTGCGCGGACGGACGGCGACGAGGCTATCACGCGCTTCGGTCGTCATCCACTCACCTTCACCTTCCAAGGTGAAGGGCACACCAAGGCCTTCGAGCGCGGTGCGCAGATCGCTCGCACTGCCGCTCATGCTCACTGGTGAACGCGGACCCGTGGTTTGCGCAAGCAGGGTCTCCTGCTGGAGCTCGAGGCGGTTGCTGTAGATCTTGTCCGCGATCTCCTTGAACACCGGACCGGCCACCACGTTGCCGTAGATGCCGCTCATGGTGGGTCCGTTCACCACCACGATGCAGCTGTACTTCGGTGCATCGGCCGGGAAGTAGCCGACGAACGATGCCTGATAGCTGAGGCCGTGTTGCTTGTAGCTCCCGTTGCGGAGGATCTGCGCGGTACCTGTCTTGCCTGCGATCGGGAAATGGGCACCCTTCAGGTTCGTCGCCGTACCGGTGTCCACTACCGCACGGAGCATTCCACGCACGGTCACAAGCGTCTTGTCACTGCAGATGCGCTCGTTCAACACACGCGGCTCGAACTTCTCCGTCGTGCGACCATTGCGCGAGATGTGCGAGACGAATTGTGGCTGCATCATGCGGCCATTGTTCGCCACCGCATTGTAGAAGGTGAGCGACTGCATGGGCGTCAACGCCACCTCGTAACCGATGCTCATCCACGGCAGGCTCACACCGCTCCACCCCTTCTCACCGGGTCCGCGCAACGTGGGCGCTGGCTCGCCGGGGATCATCACACCCGTGGGTTCGTTCAGGTGGAATCGCTTCAGTCCTTCGATGAACTTCTTCGGCTCCTTGCCATAGGCTTTGGTCACTGCGAGACTGATCCCCGTGTTGAGCGAGAGCTCGAACGCGCGACGCACGGTGACCTTCTCATACTCGTCCTCGTGCGCATCCTTCATGATGCGGTCGTAGTAGCGCACACGGCCCCGGTTGGTATCCACCGTGTCCTCGGGGTTGATGAGGCCCTCTTCGAGACCCACCATCAATGAGGCCAGCTTGAAGGTGGATCCCGGTTCCGTCGCCTCGCCCACGGCATAGTTGAGCGCCTCCACATAGGTGCTGTCGTCCACACGCGTGAGGTTGCTGATGGCCTTGATGTAGCCGGTGGCCACTTCCATCACCACCACACAACCGTATTGTGCGCCGTGCTTGAGCAACTGCCGCTCGAGCGCCGCATCAGCCACATCCTGCAGGTTCACATCGATGGTGGTATGCACATCGGAACCCGGTTCTGGATCCACGCCTTCCCCATCATCGATGGGCATCCACACACCGCCGGCGAGCCTGCGCTCCAAACGGCGACCCGTAACGCCGCTCAACCATTTGTTGTAGCCTCCTTCCAGACCGATGGCGAGGGCGCTGCTATCCCGCAACACATAGCCCACGCTGCGCGATGCCAATCTGCCGAAGGGCCGCATACGCACCAGCCGCTTCTCGGTGACGAGCCCGCTCTTGAATCGGCCATCCCGGTACAAGGGGAAGGTGCGCAGCGCCTGCACTTGCGTATGGCTCGCGCGACGCTTCACGAGGTAGTAGCGCTCCTTGCGGTGGCGCGCGTCCGTGAGGTCGCGGCGGTATTCCTCCTTCGTGCGATCGGCGAAGAGGTTGGCGAGGTGCCAGGCCAGCGAATCGATGTTCGCATTGAAACGCTCATCGGTGAGCGCGTCCGTTGCCAGGTCCATGCGCACATCGTACTCGGGTACGCTCGTTGCAAGGAGGCGACCATCCTCACTGTAGATGTGGCCACGTTCCGGTTGCACCGTGCGCCAGGTGGTGGAAACGCTTTCCGCTTTCGCACGCCACTTGTCCCCTTCCACCAACTGGATCTGGAAGAGTCGCACCGCAATGGCGATCGCGAAGACGACCACACCGAAGTAGACCAACATGGCACGAACGCGCAGCTGCCCGTGCTCGCTCATGGAGTGCGCGTGGTTTCAAGTTCATCCTCGTCCACCGCGAGCTTCACCGGTGGTACGCGGCTTTCCTTCAATCCAAGTCCCTCGATGCGACCGGCCACCTGGCTCTGTTGTTCCTGCTTCTCCAGATCGGCACGCACAGTGAGGTATTCCGCGCGCTGCTCACGCAGGTCGGCTCCGGTGGTCTCCAGGTCGCGGACAATGCGCTCGGTGTGGTAGCCGTATCCGATGTAGGCGATCATGAGCCCTGCGCAGAAGAGGATGAAGGGCATGTTGCCGAGCAACTTCTCCCGGGTGAGGAAGCTCCCGTTCAGCACACCGATGAGCATGCGCGGCAACCGCGACGCACCGCCCGTCTTCTTCGGCCCACCTGCCGGACGGGCAGGCTTCGGTGCTTCCTCGGTCTTCTCCTCGCGTACGCGGTTCATGTTCGTGTTGCTGTTCTCAAGCGGGCGCTTCGTGCCCGTGGGTTCCTTGCGGTCTCTTCCTCTGTCGGCTGTATGGCCTTGTTGCTCGAAGGGTTGAAGGGGCGTGTGCGATTACCGTAGAGGTCCTTGGTTTCCACACCGGCGAAGTCGCCGCTGCGGATCCAGTTCTTCACCAGGCGATCCTCCAGGCTGTGGTAGCTCATGATCACCAGCTTTCCGCCCGGCGCGATCACTTCGGCGCTTTGCTTCAGCAGTGCTTCCAGCGATCCCAGCTCGTCGTTCACCGCGATGCGCAACGCTTGGAAGACCTGTGCGCGGAAACTGTTCTCCTCGCGCTTCGGTGTCACGGGGTCCAGTGCGGCGAGCAATTCGAACGTGGTCGTGATCCGTTTCGCGGTACGCGCATGCACGATCGCTTTCGCCACGCGCATCGCTCCGCTGACCTCGCCATAATTGCCCAGCACTTGCGCCAGCCGAACATCATCGTAACCGTTCACGATGTCGGCAGCAGTGGTCTTCGCGCGGTGGTCCATTCGCATATCGAGCGGACCATCGTGGCGAATGCTGAACCCGCGCGCACCGGTATCGAACTGGTGGCTGCTGACACCGAGGTCCGCGAGCAGACCATCGACAGGCAGCATGTGCAGGAAGCGCAGGTGGTTCTTCAGCCAGCGGAAATCCGCCTTCACCAGCGTGAAGCGCTCATCGTCCGGTGCGTTCTTCCATGCATCGCGATCGCGATCGAACGCGACCAAGTGGCCGAAAGGCCCGAGACGCTCCAGGATGGCTTTGCTGTGACCGCCGCCGCCGAAGGTGACGTCCACATAGACGCCATCCGGCCGGATGTTCAATCCTTCGAGACAGGCTTGTAAAAGAACGGGGTCGTGGTACTCATGCGCCATTGGCTTTGGGGCTACCGCCCATGACTTTCGCTGCCAATGACTTGAAGTCCACTTTCCCGCTCAGCGTGCGCTTGTGCAGTTCCTCGCTCCATACCTCGATGCGATCGCCCATGCCCGAGAACACGATGTCCTTGCCAAGCTTGGCATAGTCCATCAGCGTTTTGGGAATGAGCAAGCGCCCGTTGGCGTCGAGTTCCACCGGCGTTGCCCCATTGAGGAACAGCCGGATGAACTCCACGTTGTCCGGGTCGAAGCGGTTCAACCGGCGCACATCGGCGCTGGTCTTGTTCCACTCCTCCTTCGGGTACAGCACGAGGCACTGGCTGAACACATCGCGGTTCACCACGAAGCCCTTCGCCGCCTCCCCACCGAGCTGCTTCTTCAGCGCGGCGGGCAAGAGCACGCGGCTCTTGGCGTCCAAGGTGCTTGGGTATTCCCCGAGTAGATCCAGCATAGTGCATTCGAGCAGGAATGGCGGCGAAAATAGGCGGGTTCACCCACTTATTCCCACGATCTCCCCCAGTTCTGCTTTCTTGTTGATAAATCTTCAACGGCGAAGCTAGCCCAAAGTTGTGAAATGCCCTAGATGAGCCTATTACAATGCCATTTTCAAGCGTGGGAATTTGTGGGGGATATCAACAATCCTTGCTCAAAATTGTGGGTCATCGGATTCGGGCGATCCGGTAACCAGCAAGCTGACCAGACACTGACCTTCGCGCGGATGAGCAACCCGCAATGCATCCACAGCCTCGTGTGGAAAGCCCATTGGGCGCGGGTTTCCGAATGTGGGTGAGCGGCTACCTTTGGACGGATAGCGTTGTGCCGACCCGTATGGAGCATTCACTGAAGGAAGAAGGCGAGTTCACCTACATCGACGTGGGCGATGGACCGCCGTTGATCTTCCTGCACGGGCTCTTCGGGGCACTCAGCAACTTCGAAGGACCCATCGCCCATTTCAGCAGGAAGTACCGGGTGGTGATGCCGATGCTGCCGCTGTACACGTTGCCCATGCTCAATACCAATGTGCCCGCGTTGGCGGACTTCCTGGACCGTTTCGTCCGGCACAAGGGCTTTTCGGAGATCAACTTATTGGGCAATTCCCTCGGCGGGCATGTGGCCTTGGTCTATTGCACGAAGCACGCTGACCGGATACGCACACTGACCCTCACGGGCAGCAGTGGCCTTTATGAGAACGCGTTCGGCGGGGGCTTTCCGCGACGCGAGGACAAGGAATTCCTGCGCAGCCGTATCGCCCTCACTTTCCATGACCCCAAGCATGTGACCGATGCATTGGTGGAAGAGTGCTACCAGACGGTGAACGATAAGGCCAAGCTCATCCGCATCCTTTCCCTTGCAAAGAGCGCCATCCGCCACAACATGGCCAAGGACCTGCCCAATTTGAAGATGCCCGTGTGCCTCATCTGGGGCAAACAGGACACGATCACGCCGCCACACGTGGCCGAGGAGTTCCACTCGTTGATCCCACAGAGCGAGCTGTATTGGATCGACAACTGCGGGCACGCTGCCATGATGGAACACCCCGATGCGTTCAACACCATCGTGGACACCTGGCTGGCGAAGACCCTGGACATGAAAGGCGAAGGCTAAATGTGGATGGTGAGGTGTGAAGCACATCACCTCCCACCACGCACCTCCGCGCCCACACCTCACACCTCCCCATGAAGTCCCTCCTTGCAGAACACCTTGGCAGTGGCCGCGAGGCCAAGCATTGGCCGAAACCCACGTTGCCGGAGTTCGCATTCATCGGTCGAAGCAACGTGGGCAAGAGTTCGTTGATCAACATGCTTTGCAACATCAACAAGCTGGCCCGGGTGAGCAATACACCGGGCCGCACGCGGAACGTGGAGCACTTCAAGGTGGAAGGAACGCTCAAGAGCCACAAGCCATGGATGCTCGCCGACCTGCCCGGTTACGGCTTCGCCAAGGTGAGCCAGACCGAACGCGAGGCATGGCACAAGATGATCGAACGGTACCTGCTCGAACGGGCAAGCCTGCAGGTCGTATTCCTGTTGGTGGACTCGCGTCTTGAACCCCAGCCGAACGATCTGGACATGATCGACTGGCTCGGAAAGAACAGCATCCCTTTCGTGATCGTCTTCACCAAGAGCGACAAACTATCGCCTCCCAAAGTGGAGAGCCATGTTGCCCTACTGCGTCGTGAATTGAAGAAGACCTGGCAGAACCTTCCGCTCGTGTTCATCACAAGTTCGGAGACCTCGAAGGGTCGAGATGAACTGCTGGAGTACATCGAGAAGATCAACGCGGAATGGGGGCACTAGAGAAGGGGCAGGAGCAGGGGCAATCGATCCGGCTTCGATCGGCGCATTTTCCCATAACAGAAGTGGGGGGTCTCTGCTCTCATCGACGAGATGCTTGCCCCTGCTCCTGCCTACTGCCCCTGCCCCTTCTTCAATTCCGGCAGCATGTGCTCCGCGAAATAGGCACCGAAGTCCCGCATTTGCGCAGCCATCTTCCCTTCACCGGTTGCACGCTCGAACGTATCGGCCAAGGTGAGGATGTTCTGGTGGAAGAAAGCTTTCATCTCTTCCACGGACATCTCCTTCGTCCACAGATCGATGCGCAGGGTGTTCTTCTCCTCGGCATCCCAAAGGCTCAGCAGCACGGCCTTGCTGGAATTCTTCGCATTGGTGTCCTCCGCCTCCCAATCGATGCGTTCCGGAACATGGTTGTCGTCGAGATGGACGGTCAGGCGGATATCGGAGGTCTTCATCGGAAACGCTTCACGTGGGATATTGAACGTTGAACTCAGCGCGGTTTGTAGTCCTTCAGGATCAGGCGCGGATCCTTGAGCGCAAGCAACTGCGCGTAGGAGGTCTTCGGGTTCTGCTTCATATAGGCCATCACCATCCGATAGCCGATCCACTCGCCGATGTGCCCGGGACTCTCGTGCGGAAATCCGTTCGTGAAGGGACCATCGTTCATCAGCCGTGCGATGAGGTCATTGTCCTTGCTGTAAAGCTCATCCTTGCTCACGATCTCCTTCCACACCAGGAATTCGTTCGCTTTACACCAAGCGAGTTGCTCCCTGCTGAAGGCGAACTTCAGGTGTGGATCGGTTTCGGGCAACAACACATCGAGGAGGGCCATCACCTTGCCGGTCTCCACCAAATTGGTGAGGAGGTCGGCTCCCCGGATGTCGCGTGTGTAATGCACCAGCAACCAGCCTTTGACCGCGCTGGGCACGAGCATCTCCGGCGTCATCCGGTCCTTCACATACTGCGGAAATGCTTCGGGAGCGAGGTAGCCGATCACGGGGTGGTCCTTGCCGATGAACCATTCCACACCGATACCAAGTACGCTGTCGGTGGGGAAGATGCCGTAGTTGAAGCCGGAGTTGAACGCGACCACGCGCGGCACCAAACTGTCTGGGAACAAGGTGTGCAACCGACCGAACGCCTCCTCGAACTGCACACGCTGTGGTTCCATGTCGCCGAGCGTGCTGTCCACGGCACGTTGGGCATCGCTCCAATCGGGATCGAGGACGAAGCGGTGCAGTACCATGGGCAGGCGGGGATCGTTGATCGGCGCTCCTTGCAAGATCTGCTCTATGTACACCCGGTAGAACTCGCCGTAAGTGGCGTATGCCTTAAGGCTGACGGAGGCCATGCTGTCGGGTGCCGCATGGAAGAGCTCTTGGTCCAAGCGTCCGATGCGCAGGTCGAGGTCCTCCGATGGTTCCACCTCCACGACGGGGTCGCCGGAACACGCCACCGCAAGGGAGGCGACCATGATCAGCACGGTCTTGGTTGGGCGAAGCGGCAGCACGTTACTTTTGACCGTCCGAAAACGAGCCCACAAACCTATGAACAAGGCCTTCGCAATTCTCGCAGCAGCGTTCCTCGCTTGCTCTTCCACCTTGAACGCACAGGACGCCGCCGACACGGAGGGTGTGCGCTTCGGCTTGAAGCTGGCACCCAACATGGGCTTCATCCGGCCCGAGACGGATGGCCTCGATGGCAATGGTAGCGGCTTCGGCTACACCTTCGGGCTGCTCGCGGAGTTCCCGATCGGCACGGCGGGCAACTACCGCTTCGCATCCGGCTTGTTCCTGAACAATATCACCGGCAAGTGGAAGGAGGAGTTCTCGTACTACGAATTGGGGAACACCAGCCTGAGGAAGAAGGACCTCGAGACCGACGTGAAACTCCAATACATCGAGGTACCGCTCACGATCAAGATGATGACGAACGAGATCGGCTACATCCGCTACTTCGGCCAGATCGGTTTCGGCAACGGCTTCAATATCCGCGCGAAGGCCGACCAAGTGGTCCCCACGGTGAACGGAAGTTTCAATGATGAACCCATTGTAACGGAATTCGTGGAGGACAAGGACGAGGACATCCAGAGTGATATCATGCTGTACAAGGCCTCGTTGATCGTGGGGGCTGGCATGGAATACAACTTCAGCGGCAATACGAGCCTGCTCGTGGGCATCACCTACAACAACGGCTTCACCAACATCCTCGACATCGAGGGCGCCAAGGCCAAGGCGCACTACCTGGAGCTTACCATGGGTGTGTTCTTCTGATCGGTGGACCGAATTCATCTGAAGCCCTTCCACCATCCGGCGGAGGGGCTTCGCACTTTTGTGACATGCATACCGCCAAGGTCATCGACCACATCACCACCTGGCTGAAGGACTACTGCCTGGGTGCGAAACAAGAGGGCTTCGTGGTGGGCGTGAGCGGCGGCATCGATAGCGCGGTGACCAGCGCGTTGTGCGCCCGTACCGACCTACCCGTGCTCTGCGTGGAGATGCCGATCCATCAAGCTGCCTCCCAAGTGCAGCGCGCACAGGAGCACATCACAGCGCTACGGAAGACACATGCGAACGTGCGCATGGAGGTGGCCCAACTGACCCCTGTGTTCGACCAGATGGTTGCCGTCTTGCCAAAGCACGAGAACATGACGTTGATGGAACTCGCTCTGGCGAACACACGTGCCCGACTGCGCATGACCGCACTGTACTATTTCGCTGGGCTGCATCGCTACCTCGTCGCGGGTACCGGCAACAAGGTGGAAGACTTCGGCGTGGGCTTCTTCACCAAGTACGGTGATGGCGGGGTGGACCTCTCTCCCATCGCGGATCTCACGAAGACGGAAGTGTATGCCGTTGGGCGCGAGCTCGGGATCATCGACAGCATCATGCTGGCGAAACCCACCGATGGCCTATGGGGCGATGATCGCAGCGACGAGGACCAGATCGGTGCGAGCTATCCTGAACTGGAATGGGCCATGGACCTGCGCGAACGCGGCGAGGACCCTGCGTTGCTGGGGCTGACGGCGCGACAACTACAGGTGCTTGCGATCTTCGACAAGCGCAAAGCGGCGAACAGGCACAAGGTGGAGCCGATCCCGGTGTGCGTGATACCGGCGCCGTTGCGCGGCTGATCGGTCACTTCAACACGTCGTCCATCAAGCGCTCCAAGGTGCTTCCACCGAAGAACACGTTGACGCCCGCCATTACCTGCACACCCGGCGATATCGCAAAACGCTCCAGTTCATCTTCTGCATTGGGCAGACGAAGGCTGTGCGCAGCAAGCCCGCTCACCTCTGCGCGCAGTTGAAGATGTGGCGTAAGCCGGTGGCGCACGTTCGCGAACACACGGAGCGCGGTGTAGTTGATGTTCACGCGTTCATCGCCCTGCGCGAAGCCGCTCCGGTATCCATCGCCACCCAAACCGAACTGGAAGCGGAGGTCGGAAGAAGCCTTGTAGCCCAGTGCCAGTTGCAAGGGCAGCACGTACTGGAAGCTCCATCGATCGCCCATGGGTGCCGTTCCGCCAAGGAAGGGCAATGGCACGTTCAGGCCATCGCTCACGGCGACCGTGAGACCATAGAAGAACTGCTTGCGCACGCCCTTCACGTGCAACTTCCCAATGACGCCGTTGAAGCGGGGAACGGCTTGGCCGAACGTATCCTTCTCCTCGCTCACGTTGGCGTTCACGCTCCAGAACAGCACACGGTACTTCTTGGTGAGGCTGATGCCCAAGGCACCCAGCGACATGCTGTGGAGGTTCCGCGTGCCATCATCAAGCAGCAATTGTCGCGTGCCGAAACGCGCGTTGCCCATCACCTGTGATGCACGGATCCGCACCGCGTTCTTCAGCAGTTCTCCAACGCCTTCCCCTTTCGCATGGAGATCGATGCCCGCGCTCCAACGTTTGCACACCGGAAAGGTGAACACGCCGGTAGCGGAGCGCTCCTCGTAGCGCGCATCCGTATCCTCGAAAGCCAACTGCGGTGTCCAGCGAGCATCCATCCGAAGTCGCGGACGAAAAAGCTGATCGAACTGTTAGAGGTCGAAGGACTGGGCGGACGATGTCATCGTACACAGCCCGGCCAGGATCGAAAGCCATCCGGTGGCCAGCCATCGGAGGTCCATCACTTGCGCCGACGTTCGATCTCCTCCCGTAGCGAACGGAAGTACCGGTTCCGCTCCCGTTCACCCGTGCCACTGATGAGGATGCTGCGACGAGTGATCGTCTCGATGCTGTGTTGCGCAAAGTCGCAGAAGGCCGGGTCCGTGGTGGAGACGTAGTTGATCGCGCTGTGGTTGAGGAAGGCCATGCGCTGGCCACCGGCAGAAGCGTAGATCATGTTGTCGCCCTGCATCACTTCGTTGATGAAGACCTTGAACATTGCGCTTCCGGTGGAAGCGGGTTCGCCGTGCATGAACTTGACACCCGCTTCCGTTTGCGCCTGAAGGTGCGCGACAAGATCGACGAGCTTGTCGAAGAGCACTTGGGCCTCCTCCTCACGTGCGAAGAGCCCCGCATCGCGGTAGAAGGTGATCTGCCGCAGAAAGGCGTTCAGGCTGTCCGCGTTCCAGATCTCGGTGCTCGGTAGGCGCAAATAGGTGAGGTAGGTCTTGCGCGCCTTTGCCAGCAGATCCTCGTCGCGATCCGCAAGGCTGAAACGCTGGTTCTGGAAATCGGCCTGGCCCAGGATGGTCCTTCGCCAGAAGAAGAGCTTGAACTGGGTAAGCTCGGGTATCTGGAAAAAGTGGAAGGTCGGAATGTCCTCAGCACGGAAAACGAAGACCGCATCCTTGGCCGCGGCGATCTGCTCCAGTTGGGCGCTCATGCCCGTGAGCCAATCGGGGAAAGGGAGATCGGCACCACCCACGAAGCGTCCCGAGAACAAGAAGCGACCCTGGCCACCACCCATCAGGGCATCCAGCGAAATGCCATAAGCCGAACAGACCTGCACCAGCTCGCCCAGGTCCATGGCCTTCTCGCCACGGATGCGGCGATAGGCGCTATCCGCGCTGATACCGAGCATGGACGCCAATTCTTCCGGCAGCGAGAGGTGCGCCGGCAAGCGCTCCTTCACCTGTTTGAAGAGATTTTGCTGGAGTTCGACCGGCGTCATGCGAGGAAAGATCCGCAAAAATCAATAACGAGCGTGGTGCATGGGCGCGATCCTTGCCGATCCGAAGGGTCGTTTGGGGACATCGCTGCACTTCAGCAGGGGAGACAGGGGCTTCGGCGTGGCGATCCGCCTTTGTTGCCGATCTCTCATGAACGAGGACACGGAGTCGTTTGCCGCGAGCATTGGCAACCCCTCCATTTGGTAGCACATACCACCGAACCATGTACACACTTCTACACCGCTGCCGCCCCAATACGCTGCTCGCGCATGTCTTGGTCGTCCTGTGCGCGCTTCCGGCCAGCGCCCAAAAGAACACGCAAACACCGGTACTTTTCCATGGTTTCCTCGATGCTTCGATCATCTCCACGGATGTGGAGGGTAACATCTCGAACGGGCCGCGCACCGGGCTCGAGCTCACGCACAACCCCACGGGCTGGGGTATTGGATACGCCCATCAAGCAATGAAGTACCGGGGTACAGGTCCCACCCTTCGTGGCGATGGTTGGTTCGGGCCGTGGAGCCAAGACCCCGAGGACCGTGTCGTCTTCAACTCGCTCATGGTGACGAAGGAATTCCATGTCAACACTCCCGCGTTCAGGCCTGGCCTGGAGGCGGGCATCAGCTTCATCAACTACAAGCGTGAGGTCTTGGAGCCATACGAGACCCTAACGCAGCTTGAGCACTATATCGCTCACACGGAAAAGGCCATTGGGGTGGATCTGCGCGCAAAAATCCTCATCGCCTTCACTCCCCATTTCGGCGTGGAAGCCGCCGTGCAGGCTAACTTCAACGAGTTGCGCCCCTACACCTCTTTCGCCATCGGGATGGCGGTCGGACTGGTCCGCCCACCGCGACCGAAGAAGATCCTTGACTGAGCCATCCAGGAACCATCATCTCCAAACCCACCAACACCACCAACCATGAGGTTCGATCCACGCAATGGCAGGATAGCGACCTTCCTGCTCATCGTTTTCCTATGGGGGCAATACGGCTGCGTCTTTTGGCACCGACACGACCGGCCAACTTCCTCCTTGCCAAAGCTGACGGAGAAGCGCACGAGGATCTACCTGATCACCCACAACAGCGTGCGCTCGAGCATCTGGAAAGTGGAACACCCGGTGCTGACCAACGATTCGCTGAATGGCAAACTCGTGCTGTTGCCGGATGCCATCGCCGGAAGGATCCTGGAGGCAGAGAGCGGACGCGAAGCACGGGTCGAGCGCAACAAAGTGCTCCTGCATTTGGACGGAACGGTCGTATTGGGCGATACCACCACTACCTGGACCGGCCTTGCCTTATCGCATGTCACACGGATAGAAGCTTTCGATGTGGACGCCGGAATAACCATCGGCGTAACGATCCTGACCGTGGCCGCTTGCTTCGGATTCGTCATGCTTCTCGTTTATCTGCTCAAGACTTCCTGCCCGTTCGTTTACTCCCATGCCCCGGACGGAGTGCATTTCGAAGGTGAGATCTTCTCTGGCGCGATCTACCCGCAACTGGAACGCCATGACCGCTTACCGCTGCAGTACATCGCGCCCGTCAATGGTGAGTACCGGATCACGCTAGCCAACAAGGCGAAGGAGATCCAGAGCACGGATCTGCTGAAACTCGTCACCGTGGACCATGGACCAGGCATCACCACCCTGTTCGACAAGTACGGTGCGATCCATGCGTTCAGGGATCCGCAGGCTCCACTTGCGGCCAAAGACCTGAACGGGACGAATGTCCGCGAGCGCCTTTTGCTACAGGATGAGTTTGCATGGATGGGCGACCCGCTCAATGAACGGGAAGAGGCGAACGACGGAATGGAACTCACGTTCAGCAAACCGCCCGGATCCAAGACCGGCAAACTCATCATCACGGCACGCAACACCTTCTGGGTGGATCATCTCTACACGCTCTTACTGGATGAGCAGGGCACATTGGCACCCGAGATCGATCGCAAGAACACGGAACTACCGGCCGACGAACTGCGCACTTGGTCGCGAGCGCAACGTATGCCCCTGGCTGTTTGGATGGAAGCGCGACCCGGAGAGTGGGAACGCGTTGATCAGTTCGAACTCGCAGGACCGATGGCCTGGAGATTGGATGTGCTCGAGCTGGACCTGAGCAGAGTAGCTGGCGATGAAGTGCATTTGCGTTTCGATTGCGGCTTCCTGTTCTGGGAGGTGGATCAAGTGGCCATGGACTTCAGTGCGGACGACGGCATGATCGTGCGTGAACTCGACGCGACAAGTGCGCTCGACCGGAACGGTGCCGACGTTCTTCAGCTACTGTCCGAGGACGATGATCGGAACTATGTGCAGCCCGCAGTGGACGATGCGGCGGAGATCGTCTTCCCGTTCCACGAACCAGCGAGCGGTTTGGAGCGGAGCGTTTTCCTCCATGGTGCGGGTCACTACCGGATCCTGCACGAGACGGTTCCCATCGAACCCGACCTGCTTTACCTGCGGAGCTTCAAGAAGGCCGACGCCTTCCCGAAATACTCCCGCGAGCGGTGGCAGGAGTTTCAACGGACACAGGTGGCCATACCCCTTTGAACATGATCCCCATGAACACGATCAACAACGGCTGGCGGCATAGCCTCGTCAAGCGCGCGGCATGGAAAAGGATCAAGCAACTGGCAGCCCACGCCTACGCCGATCGCGCAACAGCCCGCGAAGCGGCAACGGGCTTCCGCAAGGTGCTCGACGAAGCACATACGCTGCGGCACCTCACGCGAAGCGCGAACGTTAGCAAGCGCAATTTCCAGTTGGTGACTTCGCCCGGCTTCCCCTCACCCGCTTGGGACCTATGGATACGCAACGAGCTCCATCGTGTGCGGCCCATCGCCGGTCACACCGAAGGACTGCTCCTCGCCATCATGGCAATGACCAAGAAGTGCCCGCTTCGTTGTGCGCATTGTTTCGAATGGGATGCCCTCAACAAGAAGGAAGCACTGGGCGTGGAAGACGTGTTGGGCATGATCCGCAAGTTCCAGGAGCGCGGGGTGGCACAGATCGAGCTCAGCGGAGGCGAGCCCCTGAACCGCTTCAACGACCTCATCACCATCCTGCGGGAAAGTGATCATCGCGCCACCGACTTCTGGATCCTTACTTCGGGATATCGGCTCACGCCGGAGCGCGCGGGCGAGTTGAAAGCAGCCGGGCTCACCGGTACATCCATCAGCGTGGATCATTGGTCCACCGCCGAACACGATCGCTTCCGTGGCGTGGAAGGCTCGCACGAATACGCGAGGCAAGCCGTGAAGAACGCACGTGAAGCGGGCTTGGTCACTGCCCTGTCGCTCGTTCCACTGCGATCGTTCTGCCGGATGGAGGACCTCCTGCGCTATGCCGACATGGCCCGCGATTGGGGTGCGCACTTCATCCGCCTGGTGGAACCGCGTGCGGTGGGCCATTTCGCGGACAAGGAAGTTGAGCTAGGTGCTGGTGAACAGGCGTTGCTCGACGAGTTTGTGCGTGTGATGCACACGGATCGACGGTATCGCAAGCATCCGGTCGTGGACCATTACGCATCCTACCAGCGCAACGTTGGCTGCTCCGGAAGCGGCAAGCGCTTCGTGTACGTGGATACCGATGGCCAGATCCATGCGTGCCCCTTCTGCCAGAAACCTTGTAGGAACGTACTGCACCAGCCCCTTGAAAGCCTATACGCCAACATGGAAGAGGCAGGAGGTTGCCATGTACATGAAACCGTATGATCCGATCGACCGCCGCTTCGATGGAAGATCGGCCGTAAGAATTGAACAGGTTGGGCTTCGCACCGATCACCTGCAGACGCAAGCCTGGAACGACCGGATCCCGCCACATCTAGTGAACGCAGGACGGGATCTTGCAGAGATCGCGATCCGAGCGACGACCGTCGGCACGATCCGCGAAGATCGATTCTTCTGCGGGGCATGGCCACACAGGAAGCACAGAACGCGATGCAAGCACGCCCACGGCCCAGGGAATGCCAGAGAGGCCGTGCCCCCCGTCGGTTGCTTTGGGTCATCGAACCTGGGTAACTCCCAAGACCAGCCACACCCGAGACCCCTCCGCACCATGTATGTCCACCGATCATCATCCAGTCCTTTCGTGCGGCGCATGACCGCATGCCTTACCTGCCTGGCAACGCTGACCGCATGCGCCCAAGGCTTGTACATGCCTTCCCCTTTGTCCTTGCCATCGCTGCGAGCGAAGGGAGAATGCTCCGCCAGCCTATCGATGCTATCAGGAGGGTGGGATGCCATGGATGGCGGTCTTGTCACTCTTCCCTTGCCCGGTTCGGTGGAAGTGGGCGGCGTGGGCGTGGAAGGTGCGTACGCCTTGAGCGATCGCCTGAGGATCCACGCGGGTGCCGCATCGCTCACAGGCATGAGGATGTTCGATGCGGGCGGTTCGTACGCTCTCCCCCTCGGCCGGTTCGGCATGATGGACATCGGAGCAGGATGGGGACGGGGCTGGGTGCATCGTTCGCAAACCATCGGCACGAGCTCCGGAACGACCTCGCACCGGCTGGAAGCCAGATGGGATCGGCCCTTCATCCAGCCAAGCATCGGCTACTCCTCACTGCGCTTCGAAATTTTCGCGGGCGCGCGTGTCGGGTGGCTACATCATTCCCAGTTCCGGGATCATCTGGAACCCGCGCTGCCTGGCACGGCCATCAAGCCATTCGCCGACGACCCGACCGTGGGCGGAACGCGTTTGCTGATCGAACCAAGCTGCGCGATCCGATTCGGCGGACCGCGCTTCCGCTTCGAAATACAATACACGCACACCACCCAACACGGTGCCAAGCTCGACATGACGAACCACGACCTGAGCATGGGATTGGTGATGAAGCTCATCGACCGGTCAAGCAATGCCCTGGCGCTGGCAGTGCAAGAGCGCCGGACGAAACATGCGCTGGACACGATCCACCAGCAACGCAAGCTCAACAGCATTTGGAAGGCACGGCCTCGCTACCACCTGAGCGTGGGAATTGAGGAAGGATACTTCCAAGTGCCGAATGACGTATGCATGAAATGCGAGAAAGCCACAGCGGGACTCCGCTTTGGCGGCCTTGTGAGCATCAAGGACAACTGGTTGATCGGGGCCTCGTACTCGGACCATGGAAACCAAGCCACCTCCCATGAACTCGCGCGCACGGACTTGGTGAACGGATGGTTCGGCACGTATGTCGTCAACTCATTCCGGAACATCGTGGTGGACCAAAAGGTGCAAGGCTATGAGCTGACCCTTGGGCGTTCGATCCCGCAGCGTTGGCCGAGGCGCTGGATACATGGTACAGCCGCCCTCTACACTGGCGTACGCATGTTGCGCATCCACGAGGACCACGAGTATGGCTTCGGCCCGACATTCTGGAACCCTGACGCCCGTGTTAGGGTTTCCAGTACGGGTTGGACGTGGACGCTCCGCCTACGTGGCGACCTGCACCTTTCAAAGCACTTCTCATTCTATACCGATCTGGCCTTCGCCCAACCGTTCGTTCTTCCGGACCTGCCGAGTTCTGCCATCGTGAGCGGAGAGGAGATGCGGATCGAGGGCGCCAGAGAACAACGCAGGATCTGGATCTCCTATGGGATCGCACTGCATCTCTGAGGAGCGTTCCCTGCCACACACAAGGCGGAGATCACGCCGGCGGAAGGGATCGCCATGGGTTTTCCACGTTCATCGATCCAGCGCGTTGAAAAGATCAAAGGGGACACGTGGGGGACCATTGGTGTCGGCCTCCGGTAGTTCAACGGGAGCATTGATTCCCTAGTGCCGGCCAGGCAGGAGGCGGCCGATGACGAGAACCGCTCCATGTCGCCGGGTCACCTTTCTTCGTTCCTTACATCAAGGGGGAAGACGGTCACAACAATGGACGACCAGCGGATCATCGAACTCATCCACCAGGGCAAGGACCAGGAGGCGTTCAAGGCGCTCTATGCCCATCTGCCCAAGGTGGAGCACTTAGTGCGGCAGAATAGCGGTCGCAGCGGCGATGCCAAGGACATCTTCCAGGATGCCCTCATCATCTTCCACCGCCGTGTGCGCAGCGAAGGCTTTACGCTCACCAGCAGCATCAGCACCTTCCTTTTTGCTGTTTGCCGCAACCTGTGGCGCGATGAACTGCGCCGCCGGAACAAGGCCATGGGCGAATGGAAGCTCGACGCCGAAGCCGATGAACCCGCGGACCTCACCGCATTGCTTGCGCGGGAAGGTGAGTTCAAGCAGGCAGAGCAGGCGCTGAAGTCGCTCGGTGCGAAATGTGTGGACGTGCTCACACGCTTCTATGTGAAGCACGAGCCGCTCGCGCTGATAGCCAAGGCGCTGGGCTTCTCCGGCGAAGGCGCCGCGAAGACACGCAAGTACAAGTGCCTGGAGGAAGCCCGCAAGCGGTATCGCCAGTTGATCAACACGACCGTCGCAAACCCGTACTGAGCGAAGTCGAAGTACAAACCCTCTGAGCATGCGCGACGAACTACACCTGATGGAACTGGTGGACCGCTACCTCGATGGGTCCATGAAGGTGGAAGAACGTGCAGCTTTCGAGACGAGAGCGAACACGAACTCCGAGCTCCGGCAGTTGATCACGGACCAACGCGTGCTACACGAAGGCGTGGCGCGGCTTGCCCTACGCAGCGTTGTTGTGAGATCGGCACCAAGTGCAGGAAAAGGCTGGATCTGGCCAGCGATCGCCACGGTGACCATCGTCATCGTTGCCACCTACGCTTGGATGACCTGGGCAGGAAGAACTGAGAGCGATGCGCCGCTGATACCTGTGGAACAGCTCCCGCCAAGCGAACCCGCACCAGAGGTCGCACCGGCGGATGTGGAACCGCAAGAAGAACCAATGGACACCTTGGTGATCGCAGACACACAGGTGGTGATCGGACGCATTCAGGTTCCCACGAACATCACACCGAAGGAGCGGCACGCGATCATCGACAGCATAAGCGTCGGAGCGAGGGTGGACCATTCCATCACGACCGGGGAGCATGTGATCCTGCTGCAGAACTTGCTCACCCCGAACGGCGATGGACACAACGATCGTCTGATCGTGCCAGGCGGTCCGTACGTCCGAGCGACCATGACCGTTTGGAACGCTCGGAAGGAGCTTGTATTCCAGCAAGAGTCGGCTGACCCCGTTTGGAACGGAACACTCGACAACGGACAGCCTGCACCCGATGGCTACTATGGTTGCGAAGTGGTCGCGATCGACCGTGCCGGCAGGACCTGTGGTGGAAGTGAGACCGTGTGGTTGTCGTGGCAAGCGATCCCCATATCTGTTGACTGATCCCGCCGATCAATTCTGGGTGGGCGCACCTCCTGCACGGTAGCGTGAAGCTATCCGATCGTCCAAGTGTGTTCGCCCTTGAGCAACGCGTCCAGATCACCGGGGCCCTTCCTCTCCTTCGCCAGCGCGACCTGTGCAGTGAGCTTCGCTTCGTGCGTGGGTCGTTCGTTCACATAGAACACGCCAAAGGGCCTTGGCATCGCGCCCTCCAGGCGCGGATCATCGAAGAGGCGCACGAGGATGCTGGCCTTGAACGGATCGCGTTCATCGTGGACCCATAGATCATCGAGGCTGGTACCACCGGCGTAGGTGTCCACGATCACCGGTGTCATGCCGTTCAGCTTGATGCCACGCGTACCGTTCGCGAAGGTGAACGGTTTGCCGTGTTCCACGAAGATGGTATTGAGCGGCTTGCTGGCCTTTTCGGTGAAGACCTCGAAGGCGCCATCGTTGAAGACGTTGCAGTTCTGGTAGATCTCGATGAGGCTGGTGCCGCGATGTGCGTCGGCGCGGGCAAGCACTTCACGCATGTGCTTCGGATCGCGATCCATGCTTCTGGCGATGAAGGTGCCATCAGCGCCTTTCACCAACGCCAGCGGATTGAAGGGATGGTCCGTGCTCCCCATCGGCGTGCTGCGTGTCACCGCCCCTTCAGGTGAAGTCGGCGAGTACTGCCCTTTCGTGAGGCCGTAGATCTCGTTGTTGAAGAGCAGCACGTTCACGTCCACGTTGCGGCGCAGCAGGTGGATGATGTGGTTGCCACCGATGCTCAGCGCGTCGCCATCGCCGGTGATCATCCACACGCTCAGGTCAGGGCGCACGCTGCGCAAGCCGCTCACCAAGGCTGGTGCACGACCATGGATGCCATGCAGCCCGTAGGTATCGAGGTAGTATGGGAAGCGCGAGGAACAGCCGATGCCGCTGATGAAGACCACGTCCTCCTTCTTCTTGCCGCTCTGTTCGAGCAGCGTCTGTACCTGCTTCAGGATACTGTAGTCGCCGCAGCCCGGGCACCAGCGCACCTCCTGATCGCTGCTGAAGTCGACCTTCTCTGTTCCGTCATTCCGGGCTTGACCCGGAATCTGGCTACTGCCGTTCACCGTGCTCATGACTTCAACATGTTGAGCGCAGCCGTGCGGATCTCTTCGCTCGTGAAGGGCATGCCTTGGATCTTGTTCAAGCCTTGTGCATCGACAAGGAATTCTCCGCGCAACATCTGGCGAAGTTGGCCGCTGTTCATCTCGGGCACCAGCACCTTCTTGTACCTCTTCAGCAACGGACCCAAGCCCTTGTTGAAGGGGAACATGTGGCGGATGTGAACGTGCGCAACGCTATGTCCTTCGGCCTGTAATTGCAAGGCAGCTGTTCGGATCGCTCCGTACGTGGATCCCCAACCGACGATCAGCAACTCACCTTGTTCAGGTCCGCTATCAAGCCTCATCGGTTTGTAGCGATCCGCGATGCGTGCAACCTTCTCCGCACGCAAGCGAACCATCAACTCGTGGTTGAGCGGGTCGTAACTGATGTTGCCGGTCTTGTCCTGTTTCTCGATGCCGCCGATGCGATGCTGCAAGCCCGCTTGTCCGGGCAGTGCCCATGGACGCACACCGCGCTCATCACGCAGGTATGGTAGGAACTTGTTGCCGTCGTTCGGTTCCTTGATGTACGGTGGCTTGATCTCGGGCAGGCTCTTCGCCTCGGGGAATCGCCACGGTTCCGATCCGTTGGCGATGTATCCATCGGTGAGCAGGATCACCGGAGTCATGTGCTCGATCGCGATCTGCACCGCCTCGAAGGCCATTTCGAAACAATCGATCGGTGTGCTGGCGGCGATCACGGGGATCGGCGCTTCACCATTACGACCATGTACCGCCTGCCATAGATCGGCTTGTTCCGTTCGTGTCGGCAGGCCTGTGCTCGGTCCGCCACGCTGGACGTTCACGATAACGAGTGGGATCTCCAGCATGAAAGCAAGTCCCATCGCTTCGGTCTTGAGTGCGATGCCGGGTCCGCTGCTGGCTGTGATGCCGATGGCACCGCCATAGCTCGCACCGATGGCCGAACTGATCGCAGCGATCTCATCCTCCGCTTGGAAGGTGACCACACCGAAGTTCTTGTGACGGCTGAGTTCGTGCAGGATGTCGCTGGCCGGTGTGATCGGATAACTACCGTAGAAGAGATCGAGCTTGGCCTTCTGTGCACCCGCGATCAAGCCCAACGCGGTGCCTTGGTTGCCGGTGATGGCACGGTAGGTGCCCTTGGCCATGGGCGCGGCTTTCACCTCGTAGCGTGTGGTGAAGGTCTCGCTGGTGTCGCCGTAGTGGTAGCCGGCCACCAACGCCTTCATGTTCGCCTCCAGCAGCTCCGGCTTCTTGCCGAACTTCTTCCTGAGAAAGCCCTCCGTGAGCGCGTTCTCGCGGCTGTACATCCAGTTGATGAAGCCGAGCACGAACATGTTCTTGCACCGGTCCTTCTCCTTCATGCCGAGGGTGGTGCCTTCGAGCGCAGTGCGCGTGAGCTTAGTCACGTCCACGCTGTGGAGATGGAAGTTGACCAAGGAACCATCCGTCAGTGGATCCGCCTCATCGATGTAGCCCGCCAGGCGCAGGTTCTTTTTGTCGAAGCCATCCGTATTGGCGATGATGGTGCCGCCCTTCTTCAACTTCCCCAGATTGGCCTTGAGCGCCGCGGCGTTCATCACCACCAGCACATCGCACTGATCGCCGGGCGTGAAGATCTCCACGCTGCCGAAGTGCAGCTGGTAACCGCTCACACCGGCGAGCGTTCCTTGTGGGGCCCGGATCTCAGCCGGGAAATTCGGGAAGGTGCTGACGTCGTTGCCGAACAGCGCGTTGGTATCGGTGAACTGGCTGCCGGTGAGCTGGATGCCGTCTCCGCTGTCGCCCGCGAAGAGGATCACCACGTTCTGGCGGGTCTCTACGGGCTTCTTCTTGAGGGTCGTGGACATTGAAAAGCGGCCCAAATGTACGCGGGCCATCAGCGTCGATCAACGCCTGAACGCGCGCGTTGTTCTGGCCCTAGGCAACAACGGCCATGTTCACCGCCTCCACGCTCCTCACCGTTGGTGCCACTCGCTTGATAGCCTCCTCCACGCCAGCCTTCATGGTCATGGGTACCATGGCACAACCGAGGCAGGCACCGTGCAAACGCACCCTGGCCACACCATCCGCCGTCACTTCATCGAGGGTGATGTCGCCGCCGTCGGCTTCCAGGAACGGACGCAATTCCGTCAAGGCCTCGCGGATGCGGGCTTCCATGGCTTCGTGTTCGCGGCGGGACATATGATCAGGCAGTAACCGGGCTCAATACGCGAGCTATCACTGCTTCACAAAGGTCGCGGAAAGGAGCCGCTGCCGGTGTGTCCCCTTGAAGGATGGCCGGACGTCCTACATCGCCGGCTTCGCGCACGCTCTGGATGAGCGGCACTTCGCCGAGGAAGGGCACCTTCAATTCCTCGGCCAGCGCTCGCGCACCGCCCTTCCCGAAGATGTAATACTTGTTCTCCGGCAATTCCGCAGGAGTGAACCATGCCATGTTCTCGATGATGCCCAGCACGGGGACGTTGACGCTCGGCAGGTTGAACAAGCCCACGCCCTTGCGTGCATCGATGAGCGCCACAGGCTGCGGCGTGCTCACGATGATGGCTCCGGTCAATGGAACGGCCTGCACAAGGGAAAGATGGATGTCGCCGGTTCCCGGTGGAAGGTCCACGAGCATCACATCTAGTTCGCCCCAATCAGCATCCTTGATCAACTGTTCCAAGGCCTTGGTGGCCATGGGGCCACGCCACGCGATGGCCTGCGAGGGGTCGGCGAAGAAGCCGATGCTCAACAACTTGACACCGTAGCTCTCGACCGGAACGATCCAACGCTTTCCGTCCTTCTCAACGGTCGTTGGCCGCTCATGCACCACATCGAACATCAGCGGCATACTGGGTCCGTAGATGTCCGCATCGATCAAGCCCACTTTCAGTCCGCGTGCCGCAAGTCCCGCAGCAAGGTTGGCCGTGATCGTGCTCTTGCCCACACCACCCTTCCCACTGGCAACGGCGATGATGTGTTTCACTTTGGGCAACACCTTGCGGACACCGGCGCGTTCACCGCTCAGCGGATTCACCGTCACCACCACCTTCACCTCCTTGCCCAAAGCCTGCTTCAAGTTGAAATCCACGGCCTCCTCCATGCGCTTCCGGCTGTGCATGGCGGGATTGCTCACTTCCACAGTCACATGCACCGTATCCTCATCCACCACCACCTCGCGCACGAGGTCGAGTTCCACGATGTCCTTCTTGAGGTCGGGTTCGATGATGCGCGAAAGCGCGGCGAGAATGGCTTCTTGGGTGATGGGCATGGCGAAGGGAGTGCGAAACTAATGCGCTGACCTTCCTCACAGCCCCAACTCCATCATCGGATCCCAGAACCTCTTCGCGAAGTCCACCACTTGGTCGTTCTTCACTTTCACTCCTTCCTTCTCGAGCAGTTGTTGCATGCGGTCATCGGTACCGAAGTGATGCTTGCCGCTGAGGATGCCGGAACTGTTCACCACGCGGTGCGCGGGAACGGCTGGCCTCACCGTGTGCGCGTTGTTCATGCAATAACCCACAATGCGCGCCGAGCGAGCGGCACCCAGGTATTTGGCGATGGCGCCATAGCTCGTGACTCGACCACGCGGGATCTGCCGCACCACGTCCATGACGTCTCCAAAGAAGTCGCGCTCTTGAACAGCGCCATCGCGCACCTGCTTCTTCGCTTCCTTCTTCTTCGCCATGATCAAGCCGGTACGTTCATGCCGAAACGAACGTAATGGATGGTGCGGCCTTCAGCAAGCCACATCTGCTCGTAAAAGGTGAGGATGTTCAGCACGGCCTGCTCAGCTAGTGACACGCGGTTGACAAGATCGGAATACACGTTCGCGCTCTGCTCGAAGGTCGGCAGCTTGTGCTCTGCGATCTGCTCCAAGGTGTACTCGTAGAGCAAGGGACTATCCGTCTTCAGGTGGATAACGCCGCCGGGTTTGAGGATCTCCTTGTAGCGTGCAAGGAAGAGCGGGCTCGTGAGCCGCTTGCGCGCCTTGCCGATCTGCGGGTCGCTGAACGTGAGCCATATCTCGTCCACCTCCTGCGGAGCAAAGCAGCGCAGCAAATGATCCACGTGCGTGCGCAGAAAGCCGACGTTCGTGAGCCCTTCCTCCTTTGCGGTACGCGCTCCACGCCAGAGCCGCGCCCCCTTGATGTCCACCCCGAGGTAATTGCAGTGTGGGTTCAACCGGGCCAGGCCCACCGTGTATTCACCGCCGCCGCAACCCAACTCCAGCACCAAGGGTGCTTCACGCTTGAAAAGATCGGCGTTCCACTTCCCCTTCAGTGGGAAACCGCCTTGCGTGAGCTCCGTGAACGTGGGCTGCACCACATGGTCGAACGTGAGGTTCTCTGCGAAGCGGGAGAGCTTGTTCTTGCCCATGGGAAAGGCGGCGAAAGTAGAGCACCAACTTGGGTGCTTAGCGCTGGGATGACGTTCGCATGACCACCTTCGCGACGCATGTTCAACGGCGCACGCATCCTGGTGGCCCCGCTCGATTGGGGCTTGGGACATTCCACGCGCTGCGTGCCGATGATCCAGCGCTTGATCGATCACGGTGCCGTGCCGATCATCGGTGCAGATGCCGGACCGCTGGCCTTGCTGCGTAATGAGTTCCCGCAACTGGAGCATGTGCGCATTCCGGGGGTGGACGTCCGCTACTCGAAGAGCAGCAGCCAATTGTGGAGCATGGCCCGGCAGTTCCCCGCCATGGTGCGTGGCGTGCAGGCAGAGCGCGCCCTCTTCGACCGCCTTCGCCAACAGCTGCGATTGGACGCCGTGATCAGCGACCAGCGGTTCGGCATACGAAGCGCGGAGCTGCCGAGCGTGATCATCACGCACCAAGTGTTCCCTTTCACGCCGATCGCGCAAACCGCATTACGGAAAGTGAACCTGCATCACATCGCGCGCTTCGATCGCTGCTGGATCATGGACGAACCGGAGGCGCCGGGGCTCGCTGGTGAACTTTCGCATGGGCGATCAGTTCCGGCGAATGCGAGGTACATCGGGACGGTGAGCCGCATGTCTTTGCAGAAGGCGATCGTCCAGAAGCGCTATGGTGTTGCAGCGGTGATCAGCGGACCCGAACCACAACGCACCTTGTTGGAGCATTTGCTGATCGATCGGTTGCGATCGCTCGAAGGTGAACACTTGCTGGTCCTGGGTTTGCCGAATTCAGCACGCAACGAGCGTATCGGCAACCTGAATATCCGCTCCCACCTCTCGGGGATCGAACTCACCGAAGCGATGCTCGCTTCTGAACTCATTGTTTCGCGAAGCGGCTACACCACCTTGATGGACCTCGTGGCGATCGGTCGCACCGCGCTCATCATTCCCACACCCGGTCAAGCGGAACAGGAATACCTGGGGAAATTGCACGCGCACACAGGCCGTTTCATCACGCAGCGACAGGACAGCATCGACATCAAAGCGGCGCTCATCAACGCAAGAACAAGCAAGGTGCCGATGATGAACCACGGCGTACCTCTTCTGGAACGCGCTTTGGAAGATCTGGCGACCCTGCTCCGCTAGGACCGTCCTGTTACATTTCGCCTTCCATGAATTGCTCCACCCACCTTCTTTCGCTGTTCGCTGTGCTCGCAAGCACTTCCACGTTCGCGCAATACGACCTCGACAAGCAACTTCGAAGCATCGAAGAACAGAACGCGCGCTTGCAGCAACAGCAGTTGTTGCTAGTGGCTCGCATGGATTCAGCAAAGTTGGCGATCGTCCGTCGTGACCTGACCGCGAAGGGGCTACCGAAATTGGAAGCAGGCGACGAAGTGATCGTACACCCTGGCCACATGCTCGTGTACAGTGAGAAGCATGAAGTACCGAAGTGGACGGCGCATATTGCACCACCGGACCTGATCACCGGGAACCTCGCGCGCATCGATTCCTTCCTGCCCGATCCGCAGGTGAAGACCGGCACCGCCGTTACAGCGGACTATTGGTACAGCGGCTACGATCGCGGCCACATGGTACCCAGTGCCGATATGCGCTGGAACCAGGAGGCACTGCAAGGCACCTACTACTATTCGAACGTGTGTCCGCAAGTGCCGGAGTTGAACCGCGGCACCTGGGCGGAGCTGGAGGATTGGGGAAGGCGCTACGTGAACTTCAGCAAGCGGCGGGTCTTCGTGGTGACCGGCCCCGTGCTTCGCGATGGCCTACCGACGATGCAGAAGCCCGACCGCAAGAACGAGGTGAGCATTCCGGAGCTCTACTGGAAGGTGATCGCCGACCTCGATGGCGAAAAGCCACAAGCGATCGCATTCGTGATGCGGAACGCGGCACAGGAATATCCACCGATCAGTTATGCGGTCACCGTGGATAGCGTGGAGGCGCTCACCGGACTGGACTTCTTCCCTGCTCTCGATGACGCGCTCGAATCACGCATTGAAGCGATGCGCGAACCGAAGGATTGGTACGCACAAGGAGATCCCTTCTTCGGCGAAACGGAACCGCTGAAAGCGCCACTACCCAAGGGAATGTTCAATACCGTGCAGGCGAAATACCACATTGGGCAGACGGCCACGGTCTGTGGCACCGTGGTAAGTTCGCGCAAGACCGCGAAGGCCAAGGCGATCTACCTCAACTTCGATCGCATGCATCCGCACCAGGATTTCTACGCCACGATCTGGGAGTACAACGGACCCAACTTCAGCTACGATCCGGAGACCTACTTCGTGAACAAGAAGATCTGCGTGACCGGCAAAGTGACGATCTACGACGACATCCCACGGATCAGCATCAACAATGAATCGGAGGTGATGCCTTACGAGGAGGCCATCCTCCAGCGCTGATCAATCCGCCTGTTGCAAGGTGAAGGTGAACGTGGTGCCTTTGCCTTCCTCGCTCTTCACGGTGATCGTCTGCCCATGCGCATCGATGATGTGCTTGACGATGGCGAGACCGAGACCGGATCCTCCTTCGTTGCGAGCGCGGCTCTTTCCCACCCGGTAGAACCGCTCGAACAAGCGCGGCAAGTGTTCCACACTGATGCCGATGCCGTCGTCCATCACCTCAACCACCACTTGATTGCCCAATGGATAGCTCGTGACCGCGCAGACACCTCCCGCTTTGCCGTAATTGATGGCGTTGGTGAGCAGGTTCATGAACACCTGTCCCAACCGCCCGCGATCGGCCAGGACCCAGATGCCCTGCTCCACCTCGTTGCGTAGTACCATGCCCTTCTCCTTCGCACGCAACTCCAGCGACGCGATGCACTCGTCCACGGACTCGTGCAGATCCATGCGCATGGTGCGCAGCTCCATCACGCCGCTCTCCAACTTGGCAATCATGTCCAGGTCCTCCACGATCTTCATCAAGCGGTCCACGCCGTTGTTCGCGCGTTTCAAGAAGTCGCGGTTCACCTTTTCATCCTCCAATCCACCCTCGAGCAACGTGAGCACATAGCCCTGGATGTTGAAAATGGGCGTCTTCAGCTCGTGCGCCAGGTTCCCGATGAACTCCCGCCGGAACTGCTCGCGCTCGCGAAGCTCCTTGATCTCGCTCCGTCGCTCGCTGGCCCATTCCATCACTTCGGCGTTCACCCGACTGAGCCCATCACCCGTTGGCTGCGGACCACCGACCGGATCGCGACTGCGCTTGAGGTCGTGCACCGTGCGGTAGAGCACTTTGATGCGGTTGTGCACGAACCGTTCAATCCCGAAATGGAAAGCGAGGTAGGCCGTTCCGAACGTCAACACCGCAGCGATCGCGATCCACCAGTCGCTGGTGAATAGCTCCGGCCGCTCGATGAGCAATGCGGTAGCTCCGGCCGCGACCAACGCCACAACGAGCGCGGCGAAGACAGCAACTTGTCGAGTGGTGAGCTGGCGCATGTGAACCATCCCGCGAGAGCGGCGATGCGCACCAAATGTAGCCGGAGGTGGTGAGCCGGTCCGACGTCAGTCGATCACCTTGATCACTTCGCTCGTGACCGAATTGCTCTCGTTGAGGGAGCGGTCGTAGATGCGGGCAGTGAAACGCACCGTATCCCATGGGGGTTGGGCGGTTTGGACGATCGGCCAGGGTGTGAGCGCGACCGCGATCTCACCCTCAAGGGCTTTGTTCTGTCCAGTGGGTGTGATGCGCGGTATGCGATAATGCAAAGGGATCGCAAAGCCCACGTTGCCCCAGACGCCATTCCGCACCGTGTCCATCTCCAGGAACAAGTTGTGGTAGTAGAGCGATGCCGTATCGAAGGGCGGGTCATTGTCCGAGGGGTCGAGCCCAATATCACCATCACCATCCGTGAAGGAGATGATGAACGAAGCAGAATCGCCGAACTGCTCGAACGCTTGGTATTCGATGACCGGCTCGGCGGGAAATTCCTCCGGTTTGAGGCAAGCGGTGAACAGCGAACCTGCCAACAGCAAGGCCGCCCCTAGTTTTGCCCGATCACCGCGCTTCGTAAGCATGGTCCCAAAAGTATGAAGGCCCCGCCCCTGCTCGCCGCCGTTCCTCAACTACTGGAGCGGCCGTTCGCGATCGACGGGCCCGATGCCTTCAACGCGTTGGCGATGGATCTATTTCGCCTGCACGCCACGCACAACCCCGTGTACCGTGGATTCCTTGACGCCGCGAGGATCGATCCGGCCACGGTGAAGGAGCCCAACGCCATCCCTTGCCTGCCCATCACCCTATTTCGCAACCAGCATGTGCTCTTGGAAGGGCTGGACCCGAAGCTCACCTTCACCAGTAGCGGAACCACCGGCGCAGTTACCAGCCACCACCATGTACCATGGCCGGAAGTCTACGAGCGTTCGTTCTTCACATCGTTCAAGACCGTTTACGGCGATCCCAAGGAATGGCGGATCCTCGCGCTGTTGCCTGCCTACCTGGAGCGTACGGGAAGCTCGCTCGTGTACATGGCTGAAAAGCTCATCGCCGCAAGTGGCGATCCGCTCAGCGGCACCTACTTGTACAAGTACAGCGAGTTGGCCGATGTGCTTCGACGTTCCGAACTCGAAGGCCGCATGACCTTGTTGCTCGGCGTCACATTCGCCTTGCTCGACCTCGCGGAACAGTTCCCAATGCCGCTGAAGCATACCGTGATCATGGAGACCGGTGGCATGAAAGGTCGTCGACCGGAGATCGTTCGCGAAGAACTGCACCGCATCCTCATTTCCGCGTTCGGCGTTCCTACGATCCACAGCGAGTACGGTATGACGGAATTGCTCTCCCAGGCATGGAGCACCAGCGATGGGATCTATCGTTGCCCGCCGTGGATGCAAGTGCGTATCCGCGATGTGAACGACCCGTTTGCGAAGGAGACAGATGGCCGCACCGGTGCCATCGACGTGATCGACCTGGCCAACATCGCGAGCTGTCCGTTCATCAGTACGCAAGATCTCGGCAGACGGAATGCAGATGGCTCGTTCGAAGTGCTCGGGCGCTTCGACCACAGCGATGTGCGGGGGTGTAATCTCCTCGTGGAGAACTAGCTCACGAGCTTCACAAGGAAGTAGTTCTTCTTTCCGCGTTGCAACAAAACGAATCGACCTGCCTGCTTCGCGCTATCGAAGGACCATTGCTCATCCGCCTTCACCTTGTTCACGGAGATGCTTCCCTCTTTCAGAGCGCGCCGCTTCCCTTGCTTGAAGGAAGGAAGCCGCATGACAAAAGCTGGTGAGGAGGCCATGATGGACATGCTCCTCGCAACGAGGCGCTATCCGCTTTCGCCTGCGTCGAACACCTTCTCGAGCACATCTAAGCCACTGCTGCTCGGTCAACGGCCAAGTGCATCCCAGTCGGTTTGGCCGAAGATGATTTCCGAGGCTCCCCAAGCATCGTGCAATTCGGCCTCTCCGTGGGTGCGTCGCGTGATATCAGCGGCAAGTTCCTTCTGTAGCGTGCGCAAGTGCGTTGCCTTTCGCGTGATCCGCAATGATCGCTTCTGTGCGCTCCTGTTCCCATGTCGTGAAAATGCGCAAGCACTTCGCGGCTTCTTCATCACCCGTGTTCAACCAGAACTGATAGAACTTGTAGGGTGAAGTGCGCTTGGCATCCAGCCATACGTTACCACTCTCACTCTTCCCGAACTTGGATCCATCTGCCTTGGTGAGCAAGGGCGTCGTAACAGCGAACGCAGGGTTCGAAACTGCTTGCTCTCCACCCATACGCCGGATCAACTCCGTGCCGGTGGTGATGTTGCCCCACTGATCGCTGCCACCCATCTGGAAGTTGCAACCCTTGCTCTTCCACAGCCAGTAGTAGTCGTAGCCCTGCACGAGCTGGTAGCTGAACTCGGTGAAGCTGAGGCCGGTCTCCAGTCGGTTCTTCACGCTGTCCTTCGCCATCATGTAGTTCACGCTGATGTGCTTGCCCACCTCACGGATGAACTGCAGGAAGCTCATGTCCTTGAACCAGTCGTAATTGTTCACCAACTCGGCAGCGTTCTCACCGCTGAAATCGAGGAAGCGTTCCAGCTGTGCCTGGATGCACGCTTGGTTATGACGCAAGGCTCCTTCATCGAGCAGGTTGCGTTCAGCGCTCTTGCCACTTGGATCGCCCACCATGCCCGTAGCTCCTCCAACAAGTGCGACGGGCTTATGCCCACAACGCTGAAAGTGAACGAGGATCATGATCTGAACCAGATTCCCCACATGCAGGCTGTCCGCCGTTGGATCGAAGCCTATATAACCACGCTGTGGTCCTTTTGCCAGTTGATCCTCAGCACCGGGCATGCTGTCTTGCAGCAATCCGCGCCAACGCAATTCTTCGATGAAGTTCTTCGCCATGATCACGCTCCGTGCGAGCGGCGGCTAAGATATCCGGAGCGCCTTGGAGCGACGAACTACCTTGCTCCACCTTCCAACAGCGCACAATGGATCTCGTCACCGGCGGAACAGGCATCGTGGGCAGCCATCTGCTGTTCGAACTGGTTTCCGCAGGACGCAGGGTGCGCGCCTTGTACCGCAAGGGTTCGGATCGGAGCATCATGGAGCGCGTCTTCCGACACTACAGCCCCAACGCGAATAAGCTCCTTCAACACATCGAATGGGTGGAAGGCGACCTGTTGGACGTGGCAGCGCTTGCGGAGGCAATGACCGGGGTGGAGCATATCTATCATGCTGCGGCGGTGGTCTCTTTCGATCCGCGCAAAGCCGATGAGATGTACAGCGCGAACACGCAAGGCACCGCCCGTGTGGTGGATGCCGCCCTGGCCCCCGGTCCTTCGACAGGCTCAGGACGACGACGGCTCTGCCATGTGAGTTCCACCGCCGCGATCGGCTGGGCACCACCCGGGATCGAGCGCGATGAGACCCTGCCGTGGGTGGACGACAAGCGTACGAGCGACTATGCCCGCAGCAAGTATCAAGCGGAGATGGAAGTGCAACGCGGTATTGCCGAAGGGCTCGACGCCGTGATCGTGAACCCGTGCGTGATCCTGGGCCCCGGCGTTAGCGGCAGGAGCAGCATGAGCTTGGTGGAGCGTGTGCATCGCGGAACGCGTTGGTACAGTTCCGGCAGCAATGCCTTCGTGGATGCACGCGATGTGGCGGCGTGCATGGTGGTGCTCATGGAGCGCGGCGAAAGCGGTGAACGTTACCTGCTCGTTGGCGAGAACGCTACCTACGAGAAGCTCTTCCGGGAGTTGAGCATTGCGCTGGGCAAACCCGTCCCTACGAGTCTGGCGTCGACCTGGCTGCTGGGTCTTGCATGGCGCTTGGAGCGCATCCGCTCACTGGTCACACGTAGTTCGCCCTTGGTGACGCGCGCGACGGTGCAGAGTTCCATCACCCTGCGGAGCTACAGCAACAAGAAGGTGAAGGCGCTGCTCGGCTACAACTTCCGCACGCTGGCGGAGTCGGCGGCCAACGTATCGGCCTTTGTCTCCGGAGCGGGTCGCTGAGCAGCCTCGTCCTTCTGCCGACGCAATGCGGTGAGCACATCGTCGTAGATCGCCTTCATCTCGAGCGGCCGTGTTGCGTAGTGATCGAAGGTGCGCTCGAAAGCTTCGCGCGTAACGCCCTTCTCCGTGAAGAGGTCGTCGTAGTAACGCATCACCGGTATGCTGGTCTTGGCCTCGGTGGTGAGCTCGTGGTTCATCCGCGCTTCAATGAGCGTGGCTTCCGCCAGCACTTCCGTGAAGAGAGGTTTCTCGATCAAGCCCTCGGGCACCGGATCCGCTTGCTCGCAGGCGAACAACGCGCAACAGGCGAAGAGCAGCGCATTCCTCATCGGTTGAAGAGCAGTCGTTCCCCACGCACGTTACCATCCACCTTGCCATCAGCGAAAACGAGCGAACCGTTCACCCATGTGTTCAGTACGCGCGCGCGGAAGCGTTGTCCTTCGAACGGTGACCAGCCGCATTTGTAGAGCAGGTTCTCCTTCGCCACTGTCCAGGGGGCATCAATATCAACCAGAACAAGGTCGGCCTTGAAGCCTTCACGAACGAAGCCGCGTTCCTTCACTGCGAACAGGCGCGCGGGGGCATGACACATCTTCTCCACCACTTGCTCCAAGGTGAAGACGCCATCGTGCATCATCTCCAACATGGCCACCAACGCATGCTGAACGAGCGGTCCACCGCTCGGGCACTTCGCGTACGGAAGTTCTTTCTCCTCGCTCGTGTGGGGCGCATGGTCGGTGGCCACCACATCGATCCTCCCTTCGTTCACCGCACGACGGATGGCATCGCGATCCTCCTTCGTCTTCACCGCCGGGTTCCATTTGATGCGCGAACCAAGCGCAGCATATTGCGCATCCGTGAACCACAGATGGTGCACGCACGCTTCGGACGTCACCTTCTTGCCTTCAAGCGGCCCGGCATCGAACAATTCAAGCTCACGCGCCGTGCTGATGTGCAGCACATGCAGCCGTGTACCATGCTCCTTCGCCAAGGCCACCGCGTGGCTGCTGCTGGCATAGCAAGCCTCGGCATTGCGGATCCGCGGATGTTCCTCCATCGGTATCGCTTCGCCCCAACGCTGCACCGCACGAGCCATGTTCGCGCGGATCATCGGTTCATCCTCGGCATGGACGGCGATGAGCATATGCGCCTCGCGGAAAAGCCGATCGAGGGTGACCGGATCGTCCACCAGCATATTGCCGGTGCTGGATCCCAGGAAAGCCTTCAATCCACAAACGGTCTTGGGATCCGTGCGTAGGACCTCCTGCAAGTTGTCGTTCGCCACGCCCATGTAGAAGGAGTGGTTCACCACGGAGGAAGAAGCGCCGAGCGCGTACTTGGCTGCAAGTAGTTCCTGCGTCAGGGTTTGCGGAACCGTGTTGGGCATCTCCATGAAACTGGTGATGCCACCGGCAGCAGCGGCGATGCTTCCGTGAAGGATATCCTCCTTGTGCGTGAGCCCCGGCTCGCGAAAGTGGACCTGGTCATCAATGGCGCCCGGTAACAAGTGGCGACCCTTCGCGTCGAAGTCGCGCGCGCTCTTCACAGCTCCGATCCCTTCTCCCGCAACGCGCTCGATGTAGCCATCGCGGATCAGCACATCGGCGTGCAAGGTCCGACCCTCGTTCACGACCTGTGCATCACGCAAGACGAAGGCGCTCATGGCCTTGGGATCGACAAGCGCATCCGCAGCACGCCCACGATGGCTTCCTTGAAGATGCTCGAGTTCATCTTGCTCGTCCCCTTCTCACGGTCCTTGAACGTGATGGGCACCTCGGCAATGCGGAAACCAGCGAGGCGCACACGATACTTCATCTCGATCTGGAACGCATAGCCGATGAACTGGATCCCATCGAGCGGCAATGCTTCGAGCACATGGCGTTGATAACAGACGAAACCCGCTGTGGTGTCGCGCACGCCCAGCCAGAGGATGGCCCGCACATAGAGCGAAGCGCAATAGCTGAGCATCACTCGGTCCCAGCTCCAATCGCTAACGCCCCCACCCTTCACATAGCGCGAACCCACGCTCATGTCAGCACCACCGGTTGCACAGGCATCGTACAAGCGCACGAGATCGTCCGGGTTGTGGGAAAAGTCGGCGTCCATCTCGAAAATGAAACCGTAGCCCTTCTCCAAGGCCCACTTGAAGCCGGCGATGTAAGCAGTGCCGAGACCGAGCTTGCCCGCCCGTTGCAGGATATGCACCCGACCGGGATGCTCGCTCATGAGCGCTTTCACCGTATCCGCGGTTCCGTCCTTCGAGTTGTCATCCACCACGAGGATGTGGAACGCAGGCAGCAACCCGAGGACATGCTCAACGATGCTGCGGATGTTCTCCTGCTCGTTGTAAGTGGGGATGATGACCAGGCGCTCGGACAACGGACGTGTGGTTGTTCCCCCGATCGGCGGAGGCCGCCAAAGATAGACGGATGGCCCCTCGCCGTCAGCGCAGCAAGGTCACATGGCCGATACGCTCCACACGATCGCCACTGTATGCGTCCTTCGCAATGAGCTTCCATACATACACATCCTGTGGGGCCTGTTCACCACCGAGCGTGCCATCCCAGAAAGCCTCGGGGTCCGTGGTGCTGAAGAGGCGCAAACCCCAGCGGTCGTAGATCTCGAAGAGGTAGAATCGTGGATCGATGCCCGCCACGATCGGCTTGAAGGTCTCGTTGACCTCGTTGTTGTCCGGCGTGAACGTGTTCGGCACATACACGCGAGGCCATCCTCGACCGTGAGGACCTTGCACAGGGTATCCGTACAGGAGGCCGCAGCGATGGCAACCAGGCAAATGACATGTTCGGTCCCGAGTTCCGCTGAGAAGAGATAACGGACATCCTCATCAGTGGAAGTGAACGCGTCATCGATCGTCCACACGTACGCATTTGCGCCAGCGGAAGTGTTGTTCAGGTAGGCGAGCGGATCGAGCGTGTTGATGTTCGGCGGCACCATCTCGAAATCCGCCACCGGTTGTGTGTACACGAGTACCGCATCCTCGATCGTCACCGTATCGGCCCCGCAGATATTCCCGGCATCGATGATGAGGGTGACGTCGTAGCTGCCCGGATCGCTGTAGGTCGCGACCAAGGGTGAGCAATCTTGCACGATGTCCCCGTTACCGAGGATCCATGTGCAAATTCCCGGGCCGGTGTAGCCATGTGAGAAGCTCACTTCCAAAGGAGCGCATGAACCATCGCTCTCCGCCAAGAAGGTGGTCACCACGGGTTCGATCACGCCCACATCAACGACGGCGCTCACGGCAGGGCAGGGCGTTGGAGGTGTCACCGTGTACGTGTACGCGCCCTCCGGTGCACTCGCGGGATCGACGAAACCGGCGGAAGGAGCGCCATCGGGAGCCGTCCACGTACCGTTCGCATCAGGCTGGCCGGTCAATTGGGTGAAGAGATCCACACCCGGACCATCGAAGCACAATGTGATGCTCGCGTCACCACCTGCGTTCCCTGCGATGCTCGTTGTCACCGTAACGGTGGAGAAGTCGTTGACGCACGGAGCGATACCGGCGATCGTGTAGGTGTACACCCCTTCTGTTCCCGTTGAGGGTGCGAAGGATCCATTGCTCGGTTGTCCATCCGGATCGCTCCACGTCCCGCCTGATTGCGGCACGCCACCCAGCAAGGTGATCAGGTTCACCGCGGGCGCGGACGTGCAGATGATGAGCTGGCCATCCTCGCCGGCGTAAGGTACCGGATTGATCGTGACGTTCACGGTGGCGCTCGCGTCAACGCATGGTGCAATACCCGAAACCGTGTAGGTGTAAATGCCGCTCACATCCGTAGCGGGGTCGAGGATCGTACCGTGCGGTTGCGCATCGGGGCCGGTCCAAGCACCACCAGCATCAAGCGTTCCTCCAAGCCCATCGAAAAGCGAAACCGCAGGTGAACTGGCGCACAACGTCAAGCTTCCATCGGTGCCCGCTTGCGGCGCTATGTTCACCGTGATGGCAAGCGTGGCCTGATCATCGGGGCAGTTCGCAGAACCGCTCACCGTGTAGGTGAAGGTGTTCGAGGTACCGGTGGCTGGGTCGAACGTTGCAGGGACACCAACACCTTGTGCGTTCGTCCAAGCCCCCCCCGCATCCGGAGTCCCTCCAAGCTGGGATACGAGCGCGAACCCAGCTTGTGTGCTGCAAACGCTGATGACACCGTCATCTCCAGCATCGGGACCTGGAAGCACGGTCACGGCAACGACTGCCGATGCGGTGATGCAAACGGTTCCTGTGATCGTATATGTGTGATCGCCTGCAGCATCACTACCGGGATCGAATATGCCATCGAACGCACCACCGTCCGGGCCGGTCCATGTACCTCCTGCCTGTGGCGAACCGCCCAGCAACGTGAAGAGGTCCACGCTCGCACTACCGGGACAGAGTTGGATGGATCCAGGCGAACCAGCATCGGGAGCGACCTCCACGATCACGGTCACGCTCGCCGTTGCCGATGCGCAGGGGGCCGCACCAGAAAGGGTGTAGGTGTAGATGCCCTCCGTCATCGTTGCTGGGTCGAAAGATGAACCAACAAGCACGCTAGGACCGGACCATATACCTCCGACATCGGGTGTCCCACCAAGCTGCGCGAAGAGATCGATGGATCCGCTGCTGCTGCACAGGGCGACGTTGGCATCCGCACCAGCATCCGGCGAACTCGTCTCCGCAACCGTTACCGTGGCACTTGCGTTCGCGCATGGCGCAACGCCCGTGACCGTGTAGGTGTACACACCCGCCGTCATCGTCGCCGGATCGTAGTTGCCACCGACAACCGGACTTGGGCCGCTCCATGCACCACCAGCGGAGGGAGTACCGCCAAGTTGTGCGAAAAGGTTCACCGCTGCACCGATGTCGCAGACCGTGATCGATCCATCCGCTGCCTGCGTTCGTTGGTAGCGTTCTCCGTGACCGTGACCGTTGCGCTGGCGCCAACGCACGGTGCCGTGGCGCTGAGCGTGTAGGTGTACACGCCGGGGTTCATGGTCGCCGGATCGTAGCTACCGCCAACGATCGCGCTCGGACCGCTCCACGTTCCACCAGCATCCGGTGTGCCGCCCAGTTCGGTGAAGAGGTTCGTTGCAACTCCATCACCACACACGGTGACGCTGCCGTTGCTACCTGCATCCGGCGAACTCGTCTCCGCCACTGTTACCGTTGCACTTGCGTTCGCGCATGGCGCAACGCCCGTGACCGTATAGGTATACACGCCCGCCGTCATTGTTGCCGGATCGTAGTTGCCACCGACAACCGGACTTGGGCCGCTCCATGCACCGCCTGAAGATGGAGTACCGCCCAGTTGAGCAAACAGGTTCACCGCCGCGCCGATGTCGCAGACCGTGATCGATCCATCCGTGCCCGCGTTCGTCGCGGCGTTCTCAGTGACCGTGACCGTGGCGCTCGCGCTCACGCATGGCGCCGTTGCGCTAAGCGTGTAGGTGTACACACCCGGGTTCATCGTCGCCGGATCGTAGCTACCGCCAACGATCGCGCTCGGGCCGCTCCACGTTCCACCAGCATCGGGCGTACCGCCGAGTTGTGTGAAGAGGTCCGTCGCAGTTCCATCACCGCAGACCGTCACGCTGCCGTTGCTGCCAGCATCCGGTGAACTCGTCTCTGCGACAGTGACCGCTGCGCTTGCGTTCGCGCACGGTGCAACACCCGTGACCGTGTAGGTGTAAACACCGGCGGTCATAGTTGCCGGATCGTAGTTGCCACCGACAACAGGGCTTGGGCCGCTCCAAGCACCGCCTGCCGATGGAGTACCTCCCAGTTGTGCAAACAGGTTCACCGCTGCGCCAATGTCGCAGACTGTGATCGATCATCCGTGCCAGCGTTCGTTGGTAGCGTTCTCCGCGACGGTGACCGTTGCGCTCGCGCTAACGCACGGTGCAGTGGCGTTGAGCGTGTACGTGTACACGCCTGGGTTCATCGTGGCCGGATCGTAGTTGCCGCCAACGATCGCGCTCGGGCCGCTCCACGTTCCACCAGCATCGGGTGTGCCGCCGAGTTCCGTGAAGAGGTCCGTTGCAACTCCATCGCCGCACACGGTGACGCTGCCGTTGCTGCCAGCATCCGGCGAACTCGTCTCTGCTACGGTCACTGTTGCGCTTGCGTTCGCGCAGGGCGCAACGCCCGCGACCGTGTAGGTGTAAACTCCCGCCGTCATCGTTGCCGGATCGTAGTTGCCACCGACAACCGGACTTGGTCCGCTCCAAGCACCGCCTGCCGATGGAGTACCACCCAGTTGTGCAAACAGGTTCACCGCTGCACCGATGTCGCAGACCGTGATCGATCCATCCGCGCCCGCGTTCGTCGAAGCGTTCTCCGTCACAGTGACCGTGGCGCTCGCGCTAACACAAGGCGCTGTGGCGGTGAGCGTGTAGGTGTACACGCCGGGGGTCATCGTGGCCGGATCGTAGCTGCCGCCAACGATCGCGCTCGGGCCGCTCCACGTTCCACCAGCATCCGGCGTACCGCCGAGTTCCGTGAAGAGGTCCGTCGCAGTTCCATCACCGCAGACCGTCACGCTGCCGTTGCTGCCAGCATCCGGTGAACTCGTCTCTGCTACGGTCACCGTTGCGCTCGCGTTCGCGCAGGGAGCTACACCAGTAACAGTGTAGGTGTAAACACCGGCGGTCATCGTCCCAGGATCGTAGTTGCCACCGACAACCGGGCTGGGGCCGCTCCACGCGCCGCCTGCGGATGGAGTACCGCCGAGTTGTGCGAAGAGGTTCACCGCTGCGCCGATGTCGCAGACCGTGATGATCCATCCGCGCCTGCGTTCGTCGAAACGTTCTCCGTGACAGTGACCGTTGCGCTCGCGCCAACACATGGTGCAGTGGCGTTGAGCGTGTACGTGTACACGCCTGGGTTCATTGTCGCCGGATCGTAGCTACCGCCAACGATCGCGCTCGGACCGCTCCACGTTCCACCAGCATCCGGCGTACCGCCCAGTTCCGCGAAGAGGTCCGTCGCAGTTCCATCACCGCAGACCGTCAAGCTGCCGTTGCTGCCAGCATCCGGCGAACTCGTCTCCGCAACCGTTACCGTGGCACTTGCGTTCGCGCATGGTGCAACGCCCGTGACCGTGTAGGTGTACACACCCGCGGTCATCGTCGCGGGATCGTAGTTGCCACCGACAACCGGACTCGGGCCGCTCCATGCACCACCAGCAGCAGGCACACCACCCAATCCGGTGATCAACCCAACAGCCGCTCCATTGGAGCAGAGCGTGAGCGAACCGTTCGTGCCTGCGTTCGGCGCAGCGTTCTCCGTGACCGTGACCGTCGCCGTGGCGTTCGCGCATGGCGCAACTCCATTGACCGTGTACGTGTACACACCCGCGGTCATCGTCGCGGGATCGTAGTTGCCACCGACAACCGGACTTGGACCGCTCCAGGTACCACCGGCTTGTGGCGTACCACCAAGTTGTGCGAACAAGGATGTCGATCCGTCGCTCGAACAAAGTGTGAGCGTGCCGTTGGTGCCAGCGTTCGTGGCAGCGTTCTCAGTAACGGTTACCGTCGCGGTAGCGTTGGCACATGGCGCAACTCCCGTGACCGTGTAGGTGTACACACCCGCGGTCATCGTCGCGGGGTCGTAGTTGCCGCCGACAACTGGACTTGGGCCGCTCCAAGCACCACCGGCAGCAGGGGGTACCACCCAAGCTCGTGATCAACACAACAGCCGCACCGTTGGAGCAGAGCGTGAGCGGACCGTTCGTGCCTGCGTTCGGCGCCGCGTTCTCAATGACCGTGAGCGTCGCGGTGGCGTTGGGGCATGGCGCAACACCTGTAACCGTGTAGGTATACACACCCGCGGTCATCGTCGCGGGGTCGTAGTTGCCGCCGACCACCGGACTTGGGCCACTCCAAGCACCACCGGCTTGTGGGGTACCAACAAGTTGTGCGAACAACGATGCCGATCCGTCGCTCGAACAAAGTGTGAGCGTGCCGTTCGTTCCAGCGTTCGTCGCAGCGTTCTCAGTAACGGTAACCGTCGCCGTGGCGTTGGCACATGGAGCAACTCCCGTGACCGTGTAGGTGTAGACACCGGCGGTCATCGTTGTAGGGTCGTAGTTGCCGCCGACCACCGGACTCGGGCCGCTCCAAGCACCACCGGCGGAGGGGGTACCACCCAAGCTCGTGATCAACCCAACAGCCGCGCCGTTGGAGCAGAGCGTGAGCGAACCGTTCGTGCCTGCGTTCGGCGCAGCGTTCTCCGTGACCGCGACCGTCGCAGTGGCGTTGGCACATGGCGCAACACCTGCAACCGTGTACGTGTAAACACCCGCGGTCATCGTCGCGGGATCGTAGTTGCCACCGACCATGGGACTTGGACCGCTCCAAGCACCACCAGCTTGTGGGGTACCACCGAGTTGTGCGAACAAGGATGTCGATCCATCGCTCGAACAAAGTGTGAGCGTGCCGTTGGTGCCCGCGTTCGTCGCAGCGTTCTCAGTAACGGTAACCGTAGCGGTAGCGTTGGCGCATGGCGCAACTCCCGCGACCGTGTACGTGTAAACGCCTGCGGTCATCGTCGCTGGGATCGTAGTTGCCACCGACCACCGGACTCGGGCCGCCCCATGCACCACCAGCGGAGGGGGCACCACCCAATCCGGTGATCAACCCAACAGCCGCTCCATTGGAGCAGAGCGTGAGCGAACCGTTCGTGCCTGCGTTCGGCGCAGCGTTCTCCGTGACCGTGACCGTCGCCGTGGCGTTCGCGCATGGCGCAACCCCGTTGACCGTGTAGGTATACACACCCGCGGTCATCGTCGCGGGGTCGTAGTTGCCGCCGACAACCGGACTTGGACCGCTCCAGGTACCACCGGCTTGTGGCGTGCCACCGAGTTGTGCGAACAACGATGTCGATGCATCGCTCGAACAAAGTGTGAGCGTGCCGTTGGTGCCTGCGTTCGTCGCAGCGTTCTCAGTAACGGTTACTGTAGCGGTGGCGTTAGCGCATGGTGCAACTCCATTGACCGTGTAGGTGTAAACACCGGCGGTCATAGTCGCCGGATCGTAGTTGCCACCGACCACCGGACTTGGGCCGCTCCAAGCACCACCAGCAGCAGGCAGCCCACCAATCCGGTGAACAACGATGCCGATCCGTCGCTGAGCAGAGCGTGAGCGAACCGTTGGTGCCTGCGTTCGGGGCAGCGTTCTCCGTGACCGTGACCGTCGCGTGGCGTTGGCGCATGGCGCAACACCCGTGACCGTGTAGGTGTACACACCCGCGGTCATCGTCGAAGGGTCGTAGTTGCCGCCGACAACCGGACTTGGGCCGCTCCAGGTACCACCGGCTTGTGGCGTGCCACCGAGTTGTGCGAACAACGATGTCGATGCATCGCTCGAACAAAGTGTGAGCGTGCCGTTGGTGCCTGCGTTCGTCGCAGCGTTCTCAGTAACGGTAACCGTCGCCGTGGCGTTCGCGCATGGCGCAACTCCATTGACCGTGTACGTGTATACGCCCGCGGTCATCGTTGCTGGGTCGTAGTTGCCGCCGACAACCGGACTTGGGCCGCTCCATGCACCACCGGCAGCAGGCACACCACCCAGTCCGTGCGAACAAGGATGTCCACCGTCGCTCGAGCAAAGTGTGAGCGAGCCGTTGGTGCCTGCGTTCGGCGCAGCGTTCTCCGTGACCGTGACCGTCGCCGTGGCGTTCGCGCATGGCGCAACTCCATTGACCGTGTAGGTATACACACCCGCGGTCATCGTCGCGGGATCGTAGTTGCCACCGACCACCGGACTCGGGCCGCCCCATGCACCACCAGCAGCAGGCACACCACCCAATCCAGGTGACCAACCCGACCGATGCACCATTGGAGCAGAGTGTGAGCGAACCGTTCGTGCCTGCGTTCGTGGCAGCGTTCTCCGTGACCGTGACCGTAGCGGTAGCGTTGGCGCATGGCGCAACACCCGCGACCGTGTAAGTGTAAACGCCTGCGGTCATCGTTGCTGGGTCGTAGTTGCCGCCGACAACCGGACTTGGGCCGCTCCATGCACCACCGGCTTGTGGCGTGCCGCCCAGTTGTGCGAACAACGATGTCGATGCATCGCTCGAACAAAGTGTGAGCGTGCCGTTGGTGCCTGCGTTCGTGGCGGCGTTCTCCGTGACCGTGACCGTCGCCGTGGCGTTGGCACATGGCGCAACTCCCGTGACCGTGTAGGTGTACACACCCGCGGTCATCGTCGCGGGGTCGTAGTTGCCGCCGACAACCGGACTTGGGCCGCTCCAAGCACCACCGGCAGCAGGTACACCACCCAATCCGGTGATCAACCCGACCGAAGCACCGTTGGAGCAAAGCGTGAGCGAACCGTTCGTGCCTGCGTTCGCTGCAGCGTTCTCGGTGACCGTGACCGTCGCCGTGGCGTTCGCGCATGGCGCAACTCCCGCAACCGTGTACGTGTACACACCGGCTGTCATCGTTGAGGGATCGTAGTTGCCGCCGACCACCGGACTTGGGCCGCTCCAGGCACCACCGGCTTGTGGTGTGCCGCCAAGTTGAGCGAACAACGATGCCGACCCGTCGCTGGAACAAAGTGTGAGCGTGCCGTTGGTGCCTGCGTTCGTGGCGGCGTTCTCCGTGACCGTGACCGTCGCCGTGGCGTTGGCACATGGAGCAACACCCGTGACCGTGTAGGTGTACACACCAGCGGTCATCGTTGAAGGGTCGTAGTTGCCGCCGACAACCGGACTTGGACCGCTCCACGCACCACCAGCAGCAGGCACGCCACCCAATCCAGTGATCAAACCGACCGACGCACCATTGGAGCAGAGCGTGAGCGAACCGTTCGTGCCTGCGTTCGCTGCAGCGTTCTCGGTGACCGTGATCGTCGCCGTGGCGTTGGTGCATGGTGCAACACCTGTAACGGTATAGGTGTACACACCGGGGAGCATCGTTGCTGGGTTGTAATTCCCGCCGACAACCGGACTTGGGCCGCTCCAGGCACCACCTGCTTGTGGTGTGCCGCCCAGTTGTGCGAACAAGGAAGTTGGCGCTCCGTTCGTGCAGATGGTCAAGGTCCCGTTCGTGCCTGCGTTCGTTGTTGCGTTCTCCGTCACAGTGACGGTGGCTGTTGCGTTCGGGCATGGTGCCGTCCCGGTAACCGTGTACACATACGCACCGCCGGTCATGGTGGCAGGGTCATACATCCCCCGATAACCGGACTGGGGCCGCTCCAGGTTCCGCCTGCTTGTGGCGCACCACCCAAGCTCGCGCTCAACGCAACCGCCGCACCCGTGGCACAGATCGAGAGATTGCCGTTACTACCTGCGGTCACAGCTGGGTTTTCCGTCACGGTAACTGTGGCCGTGGCATTGGTGCATGGCGCTACTCCCACTATCGTGTAAGTGTAAACACCTGGGTTCATGGTAGCCGGATTGTAGTTCCCTGCGCCACCAACGGGACTTGGACCCGCCCACGTTCCACCGCCCTGCGGACCACCACCCAATTGCGCCAACAAGCTGACCGCCCCGCCCGTGCTGCACACCGTAAGGGTGCCGTTCGTGCCTGCGTTGGGTGCGGTGTTCTCGGTGACCGTAACCGTGGCTGATGTAGCCGGACATGGAGGCGTACCCGCAACAGTGTAGGTGTAGACCCCGGCGGTCATCGTAGCCGGGTTGTAATTGCCCCCGACCACCGGACTTGGGCCGCTCCAAGCCCCACCAGCAGCTGCCCCTGCTCCAAGCAGTGCGAACATGTTCGTAGCGGCGCTTGTGCTACAGGTGGTGAGGGTGGTGCTTGTCCCAGCATTGCCCGCAGAGCCGGAGTTCACGGTGACGGTTGCCGATGCGTTCTGACAGCCGTTCCCAACGGTGTAGGTGTAGACACCGAACAGGTCTGTGCTTGGGTTGAAAGTGCCGGAATGAGAAGCCCCGTTGGGTCCCGTCCAAACACCACCAGCATCCGGTGATCCGCCCAACTGGTTGAAGAGGTTCACGTTGGGATCTCCTGGACATGCCGAGATGGTCGCGTTGCTTCCGGGGTCGGGAGGAAATGGTGGTGGAGATACGACCGTGATCGTGAGCAGGTAGCTGGAAAGGTTTTCGACCGGGCAGGCATTGTCATTCACATCGATCAACACGCTGGCCGGCGAAAAGGCGGGGTCGGGTGTCCAGCAGATGGTGGCAACAGCAGGGTTGGTTCCGTTCACCACGAAGGTGGAACCCGGCAATTCACTGGCCACTTGGGACAAAAGCGTGATCACCGCAAGGGGATCCACATCACTGAAGGAAATGTCCACACAGAAGGGAATGCCCGTGCATACCTGGATGTCGTTGCTGCTGGTGATGATCCCATTGTCGATATCGGTAGGTCCCAGATTGTCCGCAGGTGGGTCCGTACAGTTGATCACGACGAAGATGAAATCCCGCATCACTGTGCCGATGAGGTTGCCCATGGCATCGTATGAACTCACCTCCACCACCACGATATAGTTGCCTGTCACGGTCGGCGTGAACGCGATCTGGCCGGTTGCGCCATCGAGTGTGATACCAGGGATCGGCAAAGCCGCAGTGAAGCCTGGTGTGTAGGTGACATTTGTCGGCAGCGGGGAAGCAAATCGCGCACTGATGAACGAATACGCCAGCGTATTCCCATTCGCGTCCGTCACGTCCATGTTGTAGGACATCGGTTCATTGACGCACACGTAGGGAATGGACTCATCACCGAACTGCGGTGATTGATCGCAAAGCCCGCCCAGGTTGTTCAGGGTTGCTGCCACGTACATACCCGGAGTGAGCTGCACGTTCTGGCTGTTGTCACGACAACAAATGCTCCAGCTGATCGTCCATGCATTGCACGGAGAGAGATTGATGGAGGTTTGGAACTGATAGTGCTGGATGCCGGGTAGCGTTCCGCCGTTGCAGGTGGAGTTCGCCAGCTGGGAGCCGCACAATTGCGACACCTCTTCGGTGAGCACCAACGGAACATTGGTGAGCGAGAACGAGACGCCGCAGCTATTGGTGAACGAAATGTTCTGGGGAGTGATCGCCACACCACTGCAATCCAAGTAGAGGTCGAGGGTGATCAAATACTGGTTGGCAGGAACCCCGGTGCATTGATAGGTGACACTCGCTCCTGCGAAGTGATCGGCCTCAGCATTCGTCACGAACAAGGTGCTCATGATCGCCAACCCGCTCACGCGCAAGAGCCGACTGTTGAAAACTGGAAGGAAGGGAAGCAACGTGCGAAGCATGGAGATCACCTCCGAGGCGAATTCACAAATGTAGGCGAACCGGCTACGCTTCAGGGCCTTACCGCTCTCTGGGGTCGCTGATGATCGCATGGGAAAAGCCCTGATAGCTTACCGTTCAATTAACACCGGGGCTACGTAGTGGGCACACCCGCCGCCGCTACTTTTGCCACCCTTGTTGCAACCGGTCCACGACAAGCCATTCGCCTGATGACGAGCGGCCCTGAGTGTCCGGTGCTTGGCCCCATTACCTGACCGCCCGCATGGTGCATCTCTCCCCTCTCTCCGTTGTTGATCCAACGAACCCGAAGAAGCCCGGGTATCGGACCCTTGCTCTGACCGCCATGCTGATCGGGGCTTGCACCTCCTATGGGCAGGCGGATACGCTGCTCAACGCTCCTCCGACCGACACCGCCGATGCCCGGAACCGCCTGCGGCTCCCGGTTTTCACCCTCACCACCGACGATCTTGATGGCGAGTTGGGCAACCAGGACATCAGTGGGATCCTGCAATCCTCACGGGATGTGTTCACATCGGTGGCGGGCTTCAGTTTTGGTCAGGCGCGCTTCCGCATACGTGGGTATGATTCGGAGAACACCCTCGTGACCATCAATGGGGTTCTTGTGAACGACCTGGAAACCGGCTGGGCCACTTGGAGCAATTGGGCCGGACTGAACGATGTGACCCGCTGGATGCAGGTGCGTACCGGCATTGGATCCAATCGGAACCTCTTTGGAAGCATCGGCGGGAGTTCGGACATGAACATCCAGGCCAGCGCCCTGCGCAAAGGCGTACGGGTGTCCTATGCTTCCGCGAACCGTGCCTACCGTAACCGGATCATGTTCACGTACAACACCGGATTACAGGCCAACGGTTGGGCCTTCAGCTTCAGCGGTTCGCGCCGTTGGGCGGATGAGGGCTACGTGGACGGCACTTCGTTCAACGCGTTCGCCTACTTCCTCGCCGCCGAGAAACGGATCAACGACCGGCACAGCATCAGCTTCTCCGGTTTCGGAGCGCCCATCCGGCAGGGCCGTCAGGCACTGGCCGTGCAAGAGGCCTACGACCTCACCGACAACCCCTTCTACAATCCCAACTGGGGTTACCAGAACGGCGAGAAGCGCAACGCCAAGATGAGCTTCGACCATAAGCCGATGATCATGGCCACCCACAACTTCGCGATAAGCGACGCGGCCAATCTCTCCACCAGTGCCTACTACACCTTCGGTCGCGACGGGCTCACCGGTCTCAACTGGTTCGATGCGAAGGACCCACGTCCGGACTATTACCGCTACCTACCCAGCTTCTACCGCTACGAGAACACCGGTTTCTATGATGATCAGGTGAGCGCTTGGCAGAACGAGAACACTCGGCAGATCGATTGGGACCAGCTGTACTTCGCCAACGGCAAGAACGAGTATTCGGTGCTGAACGCCAACGGGGTCATCGGCGACACCATCACTGGCAACCGCAGCAAGTACATCGTGGAGGAGGTCCGGGCCGATCCGTTGCGCTTCGGATTGAACAGCGTTTGGACAAAAGCCTTCGCGGGCGAGACGCAGCTCACCATCGGTGGTAGTGCGCACAAACAGCGTACGCACTACTTCAAGACCGTGGACGATCTGCTCGGCGGCGACTTCTGGGTGGACATCGACCAGTTCGCCGACCGCGACTTCAACGACTCCATCATTTCGCAGAACGACCTGAGCACACCCAACAAGGTGGTGGAGGAAGGTGATGTGTTCGGCTGGGACTACTACGTGCACACGCGATACGTGAACGCCTTCGCACAGTTGGAGAAAAAGTGGACCCGCTTGGAGGCCTTCGTGGGGATCGACCTCTCGCATACCAGCTTCTGGCGCGAAGGCCTTGTGCAGAACGGCCGTTTCCCGGACAACTCGCTCGGCGACGGGGACAAGAACAACTTCATCGGTTTCGGGTTGAAGGCCGGAAGCATCTACAAGCTCACAGGCAGGCACTTCGTGAGCGCCAATGCGGCTTTCATCACCCGGCCACCCACGGCTTATAGTTCCTTCCTCTCCCCCCGTGTTCGTGATGCGGTGATCCCCGGCCTTACCCAGGAATCGGCCACGAGCGGCGACATCAGCTACGTGTTGCGTGCCCCTCGCGTGAAGGGCCGCGCCACCTTGTACTACACGCGCATCGCCGATCAAGTGTGGAACCGCAGTTACTACCACGACGAGTTCCTCACGATCGTGAACTATGCCATGACCGGCGTGGATCAAGTGCACCAAGGCGTGGAGCTCGGCATGGAAGCCAACCTCACGAGCACCTGGACGATGACAGCTGTTTACGCCGGTGGCAGCTACACCTATGACTCCCGTCCGGTAGCCACCATCACACGCAACAACAGCGAAGAGGTCTTCGGGGCGGATCGTACCATTTACTGGAAGGGTTACCGTGTGGGTGGCATGCCACAGAACGCCGGCTCGCTCGGCTTCAAGTACAATTCGCCCAAATACTGGTTCGCAGGGATCACCGGGAACTGGTTCGGCAACATCTACCTGGACCCCAACCCCGACCGGCGCACAGCGGAGGCGTTGGAAAACCTCGTGACCAGCGACCCGCAATGGGACGACCTGCTGGAGCAGACGAAACTCGACGACAACGTGACGGTGGACCTCTTCGCGGGCAAGTCGTGGATGCTCAAGCGCAAGTACCGCCTCGCCGTCAACCTTTCCGTGAGCAACCTGTTGGACAACCAGGAATTCCGCATCGGCGGTTTCGAGCAACTGCGCTACGACCGCACACAAGTGGACAAGTTCCCACCCAAGTACAGCTACCTCTTCGGGCGGAACTACTTCGCCATGGTGACATTCAGCTTCTAAGACATTCGAACGCCAACGACCGAGATCATGAACCTGCGCAATTTCTTCCTCCTTACCGCTATCGCCACGCTCCTTTGGTCCTGTGAAAAGGACCTGGACACACCGCCGGTGCGCACGCTGCCTACCGGTGAAGTGCTCACCGTGGCCGAACTGCGCGGACTTTACACCGGCACCGCCAGGCGCTTCGGTGGCGACAGCAGCGTGTACGCCGTGGTGACCGCCGATGAGGCGAACGGCAACCTCTACAAGAACATCTACATCCAGGACCACACCGGTGCGATCGTGATGCGCTTGATCAACAGCGGTGGTCTTTATCAGGGCGATAGCATCCGCATCTACCTGCCGGGCACCATCCTGAGCAGCTATGCGGGCATGCTCCAGTTGGATAGCGTGGACGTGGACAACAACGTGGTGAAGCAAGCCACCTTGGTGCAAAAGGAACCCGAAGTGGTGACGATCGCGCAGATCACGCCTGCCATGCAAGGGCGCTTGGTGCGGATCAACGATGTGGAATTCCCGGTGAGCGAAGTGGGCCAGACCTACGCCGATGCAGCAGGCCAGCAGACCATCAATCGCACCCTCACCGATTGCCTTTCCAGCGTGATCGTTCGCACCAGTGGGTACGCCAACTTCGCCGGGCAAACCCTGCCATACGGCAACGGCAGTTTCATTGGCGTTGTGGGCCAGTTCAACAGCGACATGCAACTCTTCATCCGCAATGTGAACGAGGTGCAGCTCTTCGACGTGGACGCGCGCTGCGCTCCCTTGCCGACGCTCTGCTCCCCCGGAACGAGCGTGAACCAGGATTTCGCCGGTGCCACCGCCAACATCGACCTCAACCTCACCTGCTGGAACAACCAACCGCAAGTGGGAAGTCGTTACTGGCGCGGATACAGCGTGGGTGGGGACCTGTGCGCGCAAGCCACCGCCTTCGGTAGCAGCAATGCGAGCGATGTGGCCTGGATGATCACACCTCCCACCACCTACGCTCCGGGCATGGGGCTCTCCTTCCGAACACAGCGCGGCTTCGGTGTTGCGAGCCACGACCCCTTCGGCCTGTTCATCAGCACGAACTACAACATCGCCAACCTCGGTAGCGCGAACTGGGTGGCTGTGCCATCGACCTACGCAACTCCCAGCACGGCCGACCAAGTGTGGGTGAATTCCGGCACGATCGACCTGAGCACGGTGCTTCCTACCGGCTATACGGGCAGCTTCGTGGTCGGCTTCCGCTACACCGGTAGCGACCCCAACGGCAACACGACCAACTTCCGCGTCGATGACGTGGTCATTCAATAGCACGACTTATCCTTTCGACACCCACGTACCATGAGAAAAGTTCTACTCTCCTTCGTCCTTCTCGCAGCAACCGCCGCGAGCGCCCAGTTCACCAGCGGTTTCGAGAACTGGCCCGACACCGTTCCCTCCGATTGGATGGGCACCAAGACCACCATCAGCGCCGATAGCGTGATCCAAGTGAGCACCGATGTGCATGGTGGCACCTACGCGGTGCGCCTGCAGAACAGCACCACGAGCCACAAGCGCTTCACCACGCAGCCCGTTACCGTTACCACCGGCACCATCTACACCATCAGCTTCTGGGTGCGCGGGCAGGGCAACATCCGTACGGGCCTGTTCGACAACCGCCCGACCGGTAGCGGCTACGCCACTTACAACGCATACTACAACAGCACAGGGAACACCTGGACCGAGGTGACCCAGCAGATCGCCGCAGCCATGGACTACAACTCGGCCGAGTTCATCCTGAGCGTGCAAAGCACCGGCGGTGCCGAGCATTTGGTGGTGGATGATGTGAACATCGTGGGCGGCGGAGCACCTGTTGATGCGAGCATCTACGAGATCCAGTACACCGTTGATGCGAGCGGGAACTCGCCTCTCGCCGGTCAGATCGTGAACACCGGCGGTATCGTTACGGCTGTTGACACCATTGGTGCGAATTCCTACTTCATCCAGAACGGTACCGGTCCGTGGAACGGCATCTACGTGAACGATGCAATGAACACGGTGCAGCTTGGCGACAGCGTGATCGTGACCGCTTCCGTGGAAGAGAGCTTCACCTATACCCGCCTGAACGTGACCTCGTTCACTTTGGTGAACTCGGGCAACACGGTACCCGCAGCGGAGGTGCTCAACCCGAACCAAGCGAGCGAAGAGCAATGGGAAGGTATGCTGGTGCAAGTGCCGGACATCGGTTGCAGTGCAGCGCCCGACCAGTTCAACGAATGGTTCGGAGTAAGCACTACGCAAGGACAGATCAAGATCAATGACCTCTGCTATGTTTACGTACCCACCGTTGGCACCTACTACACGATCACCGGCGTAATGAACTACAGCTTCAACGAGCGCAAGCTGGAGCCGCGTTTCCTCGCCGACATCGCGTTCGGCAGCGGTTTGGCCGAAGCCAACCTTGCTCCGCTCGGCTTATACCCGAACCCAGCGAACGATGTGATCCGCATGAACCTCGGCAACAACGGCCAGCGCATGGAGTACACGATCGTTGACGCTACCGGCCGCACGGTGATGAGCGATGTGCTAACGAGCAACACCCTCAATGTTGGCGAACTCATGAACGGACTTTACACGCTCACGATCCGCTCTGCGGAAGGTGTGCGCCAGGCACGAGTGCTGGTGCAGCACTGAGAATAGAACTCATCAACGGAACGCCCCGCTTTGGTGAGACCAAGGCGGGGCGTTCTGCTTTCGCTGCTTGTAGTACACTACTTCTTCACCTCCTTCACCAGTATCAGGAACACCGGGAAGTGATCGCTGTAACCATCCTGATAGATGTCGCCAACGAAGGTGCGTGAAGGATAGCCCGCGAAGTTGCCTTCCTCCTGCCGCAAGTATGGTTCGTTGAAGATGCGCACGCCGTAGTAGTGGTATTGGCCGCCAGCACCGGTCACCAGCGAGGGTGTGATCACGATCTGGTCGAACAGGTTCCATGAGTCGCGCCAAGCCAAGGTTCCGATACCTCGCTGGTAGGGTTCGTACATGGGGTTGTAGAGCGTGCCGTCCACTGCTTCGGCCTTCTCGCCCGTTGCGCGGAGAAAGCGGGTCAGGCTCACGTTCACTGGGTCGTCGTTGAGGTCGCCCATGTACATCACGCGCGCGTTCGGGTTGATCGCCAGCAACGAGTCGATGATGTGGCGACCGAGTTCCGCTGCGGCCTTGCGGTTGGGTTCGCTACGCTTCTCACCACCGCGACGCGAAGGCCAGTGCGCAACGATCACGTGGGTGGTATCGCCGTCGAGCACACCGCTCACGAGCAACTGGTCCCGCGTGCGGAAGGCGGTATCGGCCATGTGCAGGCGATAGCTCTTGTGCGCATACACCTTGTACAGCGAAGGGTTGTACATCAGCGCCACATCCACACCACGGCGGTCGGGTCCATCCACGTGCATCACCTTGTAGCCACGCGCTTTCAAGGGCTCCCGCGCTGCGAGGTCCTCCACCACCGTACGGTTCTCCACTTCACCGAGACCGAGGATCGCGAGTCCTTGCGGATGCAGGTCCTTGCCCAAGCTGGCGATGACGCCGGCCATCTTGTCGAGCTTGTGCCAGTAGCGCACGCTACCCCATTGTTTGGCGCTACCGGGGAGGAACTCCGCATCGTCCACATCGGCTTGGTCCAAGGTGTCGTAGAGGTTCTCCACGTTGTAGAAGCCCACCAGCGCGGGAACGTACTCCTGTTTGGCCTGACCACACGCCATCAAGGGCACAAGCGCAGCGAAAAGGAGGATACGGGAGGAACACATCATGGGGCTTGGAGCTAGGGGTGGCGAAAGTAGATGGTGCGGCGCGGTCGAAGTTCGTGCCAAGGATGCATACGATCGAGCCGCAACAGCTCCGCTTCCTCACTGCGGCAGCAGCAGCGGATGTCGCTCATTGTACAAGCGCAGGAACCGGAAAAGCGCCTCGTCCTTGTTCCGCTGCTTCTTCGGGATGTTCGCGAATTCCTCCTGCAACGTGGGATCCAGCTCCATGCCCATGTGCATGCCCGAAGCATTGAAGGGCAGCACGGCGCCGTTGTCCATATTGATGAGCTGCTGCATGAGCACCGTTCGCGTAACCGTCCCGTAACCATAGAGATACGGGTCCCAATCGCGGTAGTTGACCTCGTAGACCATGTGCGCCAAGCTGCCCATGAGTCCGATCCGGTAGAATCCATTGCCAGCCTGCACGTACACCACATCGTTCTGGCAGAAACCCCAGATCCGCTCCATGCGCAAGGACTGCACACCCCCGCTGTCGGGTTGGTAGTGGAGTTTGCTCAACACCTGGCGGATATCGCGCACCGGAAGTCCTTGGTCATCGCGCAACTGCGCTTGCGGGATCGATGGCGTGTTCATGCGGAACGACAGGAAGTCGCGATAGACCCCTTCGCGCAGGTCCATGCCGCCGCGATAAGGCACCCACATGGTATCCACCTGCGCTGACGCGCACACTGCGGTGATCGCGAGCACGAGGACGAGCACTGTTCTCATGCGGTGGCTGCGTTGCGGATCAATGCCACCACTTCATCCGGCGCTTGCGCATGCACCCAATGTCCGGCGTAGGAGATGGTCTCCACGCGGCTATTGGGGAACTGCTCCTTGATGGCGGGCAGGTCCTCGCGCAGGATGTAGTCGCTTTGCCCACCGCGTATGAAGAGCGTGCGAACCCGCACCGTCTCCGGACCGATGGGTCCGAGGATCTTGTCCATGTCACGATCGAGAAGATCCACGTTCATGCGCCAGGCGAGTTGGTCCTCGCTCTTCCAATGGAGGCTCTTGAGCAGGAACTGGACCACTCCGGGTTCCTTCACCTGCTGGGCGAGCCGCGCCTCCACTTCCTTTCGGGTACGACCGGGCGAAAGGTCGGCCGTGCGCAACGCTTGAACGATGTAGTCCTGGTTGTTCGCGTGCTCTTTCGGGCTGATGTCGATCACGACAAGCCCCTTCAGCAGTTCCGGCCAACGTTGCGCGAAGAGCATCGCCGTTTTGCCGCCCATGCTGTGGCCCACGAGCACGATATCCTTCAATCCCAGCTTCTCCATGAGCGCATGCACATCCGCCGCCATGAGCGGATAGGACGTTGCCTCGCTGTGCGGCGACCGGCCATGATCACGCAGGTCGACGAGGTACACGTCGAACGCGGGTACACCCTGATCCGTTGGTTCGGCCAACTCCCGCGCGATGCTACCCAAGTTATCAGAGGATCCGAAGAGCCCATGAAGGATCACAATGGGCGTCGCGCCCTCCTTGCCCATACGGCGGTAGTGCAGCTCAACAACGCTCATCGCAGCTCGCGGAGATAGAGTTGCACCGTGTTCTCCATACCAAAGGTGAGCGCATCGCAGATGAGCGCATGTCCGATGGACACTTCAAGCAAGCCGGGCACGTTGTTCTTGAAGAAGGCCAGGTTATGGCGATCGAGATCATGCCCCGCGTTCAAGCCAAGCCCGAGTTCACCGGCGCGTTGCGCGGCCACGGTGAAGGGGGCGACCGCAGCATCCCTGTCCACACGATAATTGGCCGCGTACGGTTCGGTGTAGAGTTCGATCCGGTCCGTGCCGGTGTCTGCCGCATGGCCGATCAATTCCACATCCGTACCCATGAAAAGCGAGGTGCGGATGCCTTCCGCCTTGAACTGTTGGCACACCTGTTCGAGGAAGGTCTTCTGTTCACGCGCGTCCCAACCCGCATCGCTGGTAAGCACACCGGGCGGATCGGGAACGAGGGTGACCTGGTCCGGTCGTACTTCCAAAACCAATGCAATGAAGTCGTCGCTGGGATAACCCTCGATGTTGAACTCGGTGGTCACCGCTGTCTTCAACGCACGCACATCCCTGCGGCGGATGTGGCGTTCATCCGGCCTCGGGTGCACGGTGATCCCTTGTGCCCCGAAACGTTCAATGTCCACGGCCCAACGCACCACATCCGGATTGTTGGCCCCACGCGCGTTCCGAAGCGTGGCGAGCTTGTTGATGTTCACACTAAGGCGCGTCACCCGTGGTTCCTTTACTTTGACCCCGTTCGTGGAGGCGCACAAAAGTAGCAGCGACCACCAGCGTCCTCCCGCAACAGATGCACGCGATAGACCTCATAGCGCCCGATGTTCCGCCACTTCGTCCCTTGGACGATGTGGGCCGCGCGCTGGATTGGATGGAAGAATTCAAGGTGAGCCACCTGCCCGTGGTGGACAACGGCCGGCTCGTGGGACTGGTGAAGGCCCAGGCCCTGGTGGACCGCAATGATGCGCGCGCGACGGTGAGCAGCAGCATGGAACAGGTGGAGATCCCCTTCGTGCGCGCGGGTCAGCACATCTATGAGGCAATGAAGCTCTTCAGCGAGCGCGGGCTCACCGTGGTGCCGGTGCTGGATGACATGGGACGCTACGTCGGCTGCATTACGGAGCACCAAGCGTTGAAGCGCTTGGCACAAGTGACCAACATCCACGAACCGGGCAGCATCGTGGTGCTGGAAATGAACCAGATCGACTACAGCCTGCACGAAGTAGCGCGGCTGGTGGAGGCGAACGATGCGAAGGTGTTGAGCGTGTACACGCACGTCCTGCCGGACACCTCCCGCGTGGAGGTGACCTTGAAGATCAACCGCGAGGACATCAGTGATGTGCTGCGCAGTTTCGAGCGCTACGAGTATTTCGTGAAGAGCACCTTCCAGGGTTCCAAATTGCACGAGGATCTGCGCGGGCGCTACGAAGAGCTGATGCGATTCATCAACCTCTGAATCCGGGGCATGTCCCTTGCCCGCCTTTCGTTTCTCGCTTTGCTGATCGCTCCCTGCGCAACGGTCGTGGCGCAGGATACAGCCGCAACCGTGCAGCCATTGCAGGTGATGGGCGTAACGATCACCGGAAGCAAGATCACCAAGGACCGCATCATCCTGCGTGAGCTGCTCGTGCAAGAAGGTGATACGGTGGACGCCGCAGCGATCTACGACAAGCTCGAGCGCAGCAGGCAGAACCTGATGAACTTGAGCCTCTTCAACACGGTGACCGTGCTTCCGCTCTACCTGGACGGTCGTCATGTGATGATCGAAGTGACGGTGAACGAACGCTGGACGATCTGGCCCGCACCCATCTTCCAGTTCGCCGATCCCAACTTCAATACCTGGTGGCTCACCAAGGATCTCGACCGGGTCAACTATGGCATGTACCTGTACAAGTACAACTTCCGTGGACGTAACGAGACGGTTTACCTGAAGGCGCAGTTCGGCTACACGCGGCAGTTCGGCCTGCGCTACCGCATCCCCTTCATCGATCGCCAGCAGCGGTGGGGCCTGAGCATCGGCGGCAGCTACGTTGAACAGGCCGAGGTCACTGCGGGCACCATCAACAACAAGCGGATCCTGGTGGACAACGACGAAGGACCCAACCGCCATGAACAAAAAGCGGACATCGAGTTGAGCCTGCGCCGAAGCCACGACGTGCGGCATTTCTGGCGCTTCGGGTTCATACAAGCGCAAGTGGGAGACACCGTCACCACGCAGGCGCTCGACTATTTCGATGGACCGAACGCCGATGAGACACGCTTCATCTCCTTCGGTTATTCGTTGATCTGGGACCGCCGCGATCTGCGGATCTATCCACGCGATGGCCACTACGCCGAAGTGCGCATCGACCAACTCGGACTTGGCCTGCTGGGAAAGAACGCGCCGGACATCACCACAGCGAGCACCTCTTTGCGGAAATGGTGGAAGGTCCACGACCGGCTGAGCCTCGCCCTCAGCATGCGGGGCAAGCACACTTGGGGAACACCGTCCTACTACGTGCAGGAAGGATTGGGCTATTCCAATTTCGTACGCGGATACGAATACTACGTGGTGGATGGAGAGAGCTTCGTGCTGGGCAAAGGCAACGTGGTGCTGCAACTGTTCAAGCCCCGCACGCAACGCGTGGAGGCCATGCCCTTGGAGGCCTTTCGCACCCTCTACTTCGCCCTCTACCTGGATGTCTTCGCCGATGCGGGGCGCGTTTGGGACAGCCGCTACGCGGAACAGAACTTCCTCGCCAACGAATGGATGAGCGGCTACGGAGTGGGATTGGACCTCGTGACCAGCTACGATCAAGTTGTTCGCGGCGAGTACACCTTGAACGCCTTGGGCGAGCATGGCTTCTTCCTGCATTTCACACAACCGTTCTAGGAAGGACCTGCCGCAAAGGCGCAGAGACGCAAAGAGGGTCCCAGGTCATCCCGCACTGCCATAGGCCGATGCGATCCCTTCGCGTCTCTGCGCCTTTGCGGCTCCTATCCCTTTCGTGAACGATCTTTGAGCATGCGCACAGCGGTGAACGGACGGGGAATGGAGAGCGGCATGGCTCCCGTGGTCGGGCGTGTGCTGGGCCAGATGCGCGCCGCCGGATTGGAGCCGCAACTCACTCCTGAGCTGGCTGGTTGGCTGGCCGCCTGCGGTGAGACAATCGCCGATGCCGTGCTCCCCGAAGTGGACCACGCCAAGTTGGACCTCGACCTGTGCATCGGCCTGGGAGGTGATGGCACCCTGCTGGATACGGTGGCGCTCGTGGGCCGCGCTGGCATCCCAGTGCTCGGTATCAACCTTGGCCGACTGGGCTTTCTCAGCAACGTGCGCTTGGAGGAGGTGGAACCTGCGCTCGCCGCGCTGAAGGATGGTCGTTACGCGTTGCAGGACCGCTCCTTGGTGGAAGTCCTGGACCAGCCGGAACTGGGAGCGAACAACTTCGCCCTCAACGAAGTGAGCATCCACAAACGCGACAGCGCGAGCATGATCAGTGTTCACGTTCACCTCGGCAACGACTACCTGAACACTTACTGGGCCGATGGCTTGATCATCGCCACACCAACCGGCTCCACGGCGTACTCGCTCAGTTGTGGCGGTCCCATCCTATACCCTACCAGCGATGCGCTCGTCATCAATCCCATCTCCCCGCACAACCTGAACGTGCGGCCCTTCGTGGTACCCGACCACTACACCATTCGGTTGAAGCTGGAAGCCCGCTCGGACCTCTGCCTGCTCAACCTCGATGCGCGAAGCATCTCCATCGGTGGCCAAAGCACCGTTACCATACGCCGAGCCCCTTTTGCGGTGAAGATGGTGCAACTCGAAGGCCACGACTTCCTGCGCACACTCCGCACCAAGTTGAACTGGGGGCTGGACCTGAGGAGCGGGGCGAAGTAGGGAGAACCTACCAGCAGGAGCGTTGGCCGATCGATCTTCGGTCCCCATGCTGGGAAGACGTCCAAAACAGGGGTTCGAGGCCATCCGAGACGGTCACGGTAGTGTGATGGCGATGCTGGTGGTGAAGAAGGTATTGGTCCCCGTGGCTTCGCCGTCGGCGTCTGCGAAGATCTTGTCCTCGCTCTGGAGCATGCGGGCTTCCACACGCCACAGCAGGTTCGGAGCGATCCAGCGATCGAAGTTGAGCGAATAGCCCATTGTGTTGAAGCCGTTCGGGGAACCGGTTGCGATGATCACGCCGTTCTCGTCCTGGTATAATTCCCAACGGGCGGCCACGAACGTCCTGTCGTTGATCTTGAAGCGCGGGATCGCGATCGGTGTGATGAACATGTTCGTACTGTCGCCGCTGGCTGCTTCCTCCATGCCGATGTCGCAGCCTAGGATGAAGCCGAAGCGCTCGGTAAGCTGTAGTTGCGCGTACAGGTTGTTGAAGATCCGCAACTGGCTCACCGTATCAGGTTTGTCGCTGCCCATGAAGGTGCTCCAGTTCAGGATAGTGCTGCCAGTCGGCTTAAAGGTGAGTTGCGTTCCGAACGCCGGTGTGTTGTTCCCGTCGACCCTTGTGATCCGTTGCCAGCCGTTCAAGAGCAGGCCGCTCGCATACCACTTGCCACTGGGACTGTTGTAGCTTAACCGTGCACCGGCTTCATAGTACGGTGTGTTATCGGCAAGCATGCTGCGCGTAAGGTTCCAGCAATCCTTGCCGATGGCGCTCTCGAAACCGATGTGGCTGGGCATGATACCCGCATCGATCCAAAGCTCCTTGGTCTTGCTGAGCTTCACACCGACGTTCGCTTCGAACACGCTGCGCAGCAATTCCGGCTCTGCCGCCAAATTGTACTGCGAGTAGGTACCAGCCATGAGCGCCATGTTGCCGCGCACGCTGTTCGTCGCATGGGCCAGCTTGATCATAGCAATGTTCAAGTTCACCTCATTGTGGCGGTTGTAGCTGTAGAAGAAGCCCGGACGCAGGTGGTTATCGGGTTGCGCCATGTCAAAGCTGTAGTACACCTCGGCATAGGCACTGAGGGTGATCGCACTATCAAGCTCTTGCGCCGCGACCGTGAGCGTGGTGCCCGCGAGGGACAGGAATAGCAGGCGTTTCATTTGGTTGCGGCGTCGAACGCCTGGTTGAGCTCAAGCTCATGGATGGTGATCGTACCGAACTGTGAGCAAAGGTCCGACGATGTTGTCACTGATGGTTTCCAGGATGACCCGTCCTCTTGGGATATCATCGCGCTACGCTCGAATTGACGAGCTAGCCAATACCATGTGTGCATGTCGCACGGATCATGTTCCTGTGGATGGCGAGAAAGCAACGCCCGGTTTGGTGATGCGTTCAAGAGGCGGCTGCGGCACTGGCTTGTACAAGAGCGGCACCTGTTCCACCACCACGTCGTTCCGGTCCAGTCCGAAGGCCCTGGCGTCACTTTGACCCAGGTGCTTCAGCGTGAAATAGGAATTGAGCAGCACTCCTTCACGCAGCGTGAGCTCGTTCTCGATGGAAATGAACTTCTCCTGGACCACGAAACGCACATCCGGTTCGGGGTTGTATCGGGTGGAACCATCCGGACGATTGTGCAGGTTGAGCTCCTTGTTCGCCACCAGTTCCTGGAGTATCCGGTTGAAGTGCGAGCCCGTGCGCGGCTGTACCCGGAATCCCGCGTGTATCGTGACCTTGATCACCTTGTCGTCCACCAGTTCGCTCACTTCATAGCGCAGTGTATAGGGTTCCTCGGTGCGATGGATGTGCACGAACCAATAGACATCCGCACGTTTCGGACGCTTGGCGAAAATGGACCGGACGATCTTCTCCTCGATCTCGTGCCGATGATCGGCCTTCGTCAAGTAGACCAGGTGGGTGGCGAACTTCGGGACGCCCTCATCGTCGCTGAGCGCTTGGATCATCGGTACCTGCTGGCCCAGGTCCACGAAGCGGGTGAAGCGGTTGTTCACTTTCCGCGCGTAGTACCAGGTGTACATGACCAGGAAGATGAAGAGTTCGAAGAAGAGGAACATCCAACGTTCCTTGATCTTCGCAACGTTGGCCACGAAGAAGGAGAGTTCCACGGTACTGAAGAGGACCAGCAACGCGATGACGATCGCGCCGCTCCATTTCAGCCGGTAATACAGGAAGTGCATGAGCAGCCACGTGGTCATCAGCATCGCCACCGTGATGGAGAAGCCGTAGGCCGCCTCCATGTGTGTGGACGAACGGAAGTAGAGGATCATCAGGATACAGCCAGCCCAGAGGATCGTGTTCACGCTGGGTATGTAGATCTGTCCCTTCAGATCGGTGGGCTGGCGCACGGCAATGCGCGGCCAGAAGTTGAGGTTCATGGCCTCGCTGATGAGCGTATAGCTGCCGCTGATCAACGCTTGTGATGCAATGATGGCCGCGCACGTGGCGATGGCGATGCCCGGCACGAGGAACCATTCCGGCATCAGGTGGAAGAACGGATTGCGTCCGCTCAATAGCGCGCCTTCGCCTTGCGCCATGAGCCATGCGCCCTGGCCCAGGTAGTTCACCACCAAACACACTTTGACAAAGACCCATGTGATGCGGATGTTCTTCCGCCCGCAGTGACCGAGGTCGGAATACAAGGCCTCGGCTCCCGTGGTGGCCAGAAAGACCGCGCCCAGCAACCAGAAGCCGTGCGGGTATTCCACCAATAGGCGATAGGCATGCAGCGGGTTCAGTGCTTGCAGGATCTCCGGATGCGCACCGATCCCCATGAGGCCCAGCACACACAGCATACTGAACCATACGAACATGACCGGACCGAAGACGGTGCCGACCCGCTGCGTACCATACCGCTGGAAAAAGAACAGGGCGGACAGGATAACGACCACGATGGGTACCGTGGGCAGATGCTCCCAGCCCTCCACAGCGGTCAGGCCTTCCACGGCCGAAGCAACAGAGATCGGGGGTTATGATGCCATCGGCCAACAACGTGGTGGCCCCCAGGATGGTTGGAATGACGAGGTGCTTGCCATAGCGTCGCACCAACGCGTACAGCGAGAACACGCCTCCTTCGCCGTGATTGTCGGCCTTCAGCGTAAGGAAGATGTACTTGAAGGTGGTTTGGAACGCCAGCGTCCAGAACACACAGGAGATGCCGCCATGAACAAGCAACTCCTCGATGGGCCGCTCACCCACGATCGCCTTCATCACGTACAACGGGCTGGTGCCGATGTCACCGTAAATGATGCCTAGTGCCACCAACAGCGACGCTGCGGTCACCTTGCCCACCGTGCCTTTCGCAGTGCTTTCCATCAGGTGTTGAATGATGGGGCAAATGTCCCGGCGCGGATGTGGGGCCTTCGTAAAAGCCGCTGTCGTTCCTATCAAGAAGTTGTAAAGAGGGGAACGGATGGTCCGAAACGACACGAGCGTTCCAAGATGCGAACACTGAAAAGCGGAGAGCTCGTTATGTTCCCCTGGCGGTCGGCCTCTTCAGCTGAAGCGATAACCCACGCCGCTCTCCGTGGTGATGTGCTGCGGACGCTCTGGATCGCTCTCGATCTTCTTGCGCAATGAGCGCACGAACACACGGAGGTATTGCGTCTCCAATTGATAACCAACACCCCACACTTCCTTGAGCAAGTGCCGATGCGTGAGCACCCGGCCCTCATTGCGCGCGAGCACGGCCAGCAAGTTGAACTCGGTGGCGGTGAGCTTCACCCATTCCCCGTCCTTCTTGACACCACGAGCCGCAAGGTCGATCTCCAGATCGCCGCACACGATCGTCGTCCTCTCTTGTTCCACGTTGTTCCTTCGGATGGCGGAGCGTATCCGCGCCAACAGTTCGCCCGTGCGGAAAGGCTTGGTGATGTAGTCCGTAGCCCCGTTGTCCAGTGCCGAAACGATCTCCGTCTCGCCGTCCTGAACGCTTAGGACGATGATCGCCTTGGTGTACCATCCACGCAATTCCCTCAACACTTCATGCCCGTTCTTGTCCGGCAGTCCGATGTCCAGAAGGATCAAGTCCGGAGGATGGTTCGCGGCCATGATCAAGCCGTCCCGACCGTTCATTGCTTGGCTCACGCCAAGATCATTGCTCTCCAGCGCGATCCGAAGCAGCTTTTGGATCTGCGCTTCATCATCGATGATCAGGACCTGGGACTTATTCATTCTTCAGGTTGCTGAGGAAGGACGTCTCCGCAGGGATCATCACGGTGAAGATCGCTCCCTTCGGGGAATTGGCCCCGAGGATAACGCTTCCGCCCTGCGCCTCCACGAACCCCTTCACAATGGAGAGGCCCAGGCCACTTCCTCCGGAACGAACGTGCCGCGCCCGGTAGAACTTGTCGAAGACGCGCTGGCGCTCTTCTTCCGGGATCCCGGGACCATCATCGGCGACGGTCAACACCAACGCATCGTCAACGCATCGCGCACGGATGGTGATCAAGCTGCCGGCAGGCGTGTATTGCACCGCGTTGCGCAGCAGGTTGTAGACCACCTGCGCCAGAAGACCGCCATCCACCTTGAACAGCGGAAGCGCACCGTCCGGAGCAAGGTCGATCGAATGCGTGCTTGGCTCGTTCATTGATCGTACCACATGGCCGATGATCTCGTTCACATCGCACCAATCACGCTTTGGCTCCAGCATCCCGCTTTCGAGGCGGCCCATGTTCAGCAGATCGCCCACTTGTCTGTCAAGCCGCACGCTCGCACTGCCCACTTCGCGCAACAGTTCCCTGCGGTGTTCCATGGAGAGTTTGTTCCCATCCTCCTCCAGCGCATCCACTGCACCCATGATCGTTGCAATGGGGGTGCGGAGTTCATGGGACAATGAACTGAGCAACGTGTTGTAGAGCTTGATGGACTTCTCCTTCTCCTCCCGATCTCGTGCGATGCGTTCAGCTTTCCGGATCTTCAGGGTGAGCACCGCGTTCACGAGAGCGATGACGAAATAGAGCAGGAACATGAGCAGGTCCTCCGCACTACCGATGTGGAAGGTGAAGACCGGTGGAATGAAGAAGAAATTCCAGACGACGGCGCTCAATGCCGATGCCAATACCACCGGCCCTATCTCGAACAGCATGGCCAGCAGCGAGACGGCCATCAACAACACCAAGGCCGCAACACGATAGCCGATGACACCTTCGGCCAAGAAGCACACCATGGCCACCACCAGCACGGCTGCAACACAAACCACGAACTGCCAGCGAAGGGGTAGGGAACGGACCAAGGACGGCACTGGGCGGGTGGACTAAGCGATCAAAGCTATCCGGGGACCGGGAACGCTTCAGGAGGTGTGATGGCTGGAGGAACCGCATCCTGATCCTTTTCACGATCCTTAACGCCTACGTTCCCAGCAACTTCCCATGCCTAGCGGCGGACCAATACCTTCGGCGCGGCCTTGGAAGGAATACCAAGTCCCAAAGGCCCACGTTAGGCAGCCAATGCTTCGCAGGTACCTCCTCTTCATCCCCCTCCTGGCGGGCACTGCCACCACGGCGCAAGTGAGCGAACTGGGCGGCACCATCGGTGCGAGCTACTACATCGGTGACCTGAACCCGGACAGGCACTACCCGCGCGACACCAAATTGGCCGGGGGCCTCGTTTACCGTTACAATTTCAACGACCGTTACGCTGTGCGTTTGCAAGGGTTGTTGGGCACCCTGCAAGCATATGACGGCGACGCCAAGGACTCCCTCCAAGTCCTGCGCAACCTGCACTTTCGCTCGCGGTTGATCGAGGTAGCCCTCCTACTGGAGATCAACTTCTTCAAATACCGCAGCAAGGGTAAGGATGGGAAGAACTGGACGCCCTTCGTGTTCGCCGGGCTCGCCTACTTCCGCGCGGCGCCGCAAGCGCAATTGGACGATACCTGGTACGATCTACAACCCCTTGGAACCGAAGGACAGGGGACCTCCTCCCGTGGTGGGGAACCTTATCCCTTGGACCACTACTCCATCCCTTTCGGAGTGGGCATGAAGTGGAACGTTGGGCGCTTGGATTTCCAACTTGAATGGGGTATGCGCCGCACCAACACCGACTATGTTGACGACGTGAGCGGCACCTACATGAACAACGCCGTACTGGCCTTTGAGAACGGTCCGCTGGCCGCACAACTTGCCGACCAGAGCGGCTTGGAAGCCACCAACGACGATCGTGCTCGGGGTGACGTCAACACGCTGGACTGGTACGTGTACAGCGGCCTGGGCATCACCTACATCATCACGCGCTTCACCGATTGTGAAGAGCAATACAATTGGATGAAGCGCAAGCGCTGATCCGGGCATTCACGACATTCGCGCTCTTTTTGGAAAAGGCCCAGCATACCCCCGACGCCTTGCGCGAACGCATTGACGGTGGCCGCGTACCGCAGCACGTGGCCATCATCATGGATGGGAACGGTCGCTGGGCACAGCAGCAGGGGGAGCACCGTATCGTTGGCCATGCCAACGGCGTACGGAGCGTGCGCGAGGCGCTCACAGCCTGTACGGACATCGGGGTGCGTTACCTCACACTGTACGCCTTCAGCACCGAGAACTGGAACCGTCCGGCGGCGGAAGTGGCCGCGTTGATGGACCTGCTGGTGAAGACCGTGGTGGACGAGATCGAGGAGCTGCACGAGAACAGCGTGCGGCTCAACGCCATTGGCGACCTCGACAGCCTGCCTGCCGATTGCCGCAAGACGCTCACCGATGCCATCGCGCGAACGGCGAAGAACGACCGCATCACGCTCACCCTCGCGCTCAGCTACAGTGCGCGTTGGGAACTCGTGCGTATGGCACGTGCCATCGGTAACGATGTGAAGAACGGTTCGCTCGATCCCGCCTCCATTGATGAACGTGCGGTTGCGATCGCCTGTGCACGCACAACATTCCCGACCCCGAACTGCTCATCCGCACCAGCGGCGAACAGCGCATCAGCAACTTCCTGCTTTGGCAGATCGCCTATGCCGAGCTGTGGTTCACGCCCGTCCTCTGGCCGGATTTCCGCAAGGAGCACCTGTACACCGCCGTCCTCGACTACCAGAACCGCGAGCGTCGCTTCGGCATGACCAGCGAACAGATCGAAACGAAATGATGCGCGTCCTGCTCGCCTTCCTCTTCGCTGGTACGATCTCGGTCGGCTTCGCCCAGCCCACCAAGCAGCCCAGCATGGACTACGGTGTGCCGCAGACCTACGAGGTCGGGGGCATCACGGTGAGCGGCACGCGCTCCGTGGATCCCATCGCGGTGAAGCTCTTCGCGGGCCTGCAAGTGGGGGACAAGTTCGAGATCCCCGGTGAGCGCATCACCAAGGCGATCAAGAACCTATGGGACCAGAAGCTCTTCAGTGATGTGCGCATCGAAGCCGCCGAGGTGCGCGGTCGCGCGATCTTCCTGCACATCATCGTGGTCGAGAAGCCGAGGCTCTCACGCTTCAAGTTCAACGGTGTGAGCAAGGGCGAATCGGACAAGCTCTACGATGAAGTGGAGCTGAACCGTGGCCAGCAGGTGAACGAAGCAGTGCTCGCGCGGGCGAAGCAGACCATTCGTCGCTACTACGTGGACAAAGGTTTCTTGAAAGCGAGCGTCAACATCCGCGAACTACCGGACACGGTGCGCACGGCATTGGAGAACAGTGTGGTGCTCTACATCGACGTGGACCGTGGTCCCAAAGTGAAGATCAGGGACGTGGTTTTCAACGGGAACGAGGAACTCAGTGACAAGCGCCTGCGCCGTGCCATGAAGAAGACCCGGCGCAAGCGCTGGTGGAACATCTTCGGTAGCAGCAAGTTCATCGCCAGCGAATTCCAAGCGGACAAGTCGAAGGTGCGGGATGCATACAACAACGAGGGCTTCCGCAACGCGGTGATCGTGCGCGATACGATGTACTTCGTGAGCGAGAAGCGGGTGCGCGTGGAGGTGGACGTGGACGAAGGCGAGCGTTTCTACTTCCGCAACATCACCTTCAGCGGCAATACCAAGCACACCACCGCCGAGCTCGAACAGATCCTCAGCATCAAGCGAGGTGATGTGTACAGCAAGCGCACGCTGGACAGCCGCCTTTACATGAACGCCAGCGGACGCGACATCAGCTCGCTTTACATGGACAATGGCTACCTCTCCTTCTACCCGGATCCCGTGGAGATCATGGCCGATGGTGACAGTATCGACCTGGAGATACGCATACGCGAAGGCAAGCAGTACCGCATCCGCAACGTCATCATCAAAGGCAACTCGAAGACCAACGAGCACGTGGTGCGACGTGAGATCCGCACGAAGCCGGGCGAGCTCTTCGACCGCAGCCTGGTGATCCGCACACAGCGCGAACTTTCCCAACTCGGCTATTTCAATCCGGAATCGCTCGGTGTGAACCCGATCCAGGATCCCCGCACAGGCACCGTGGACCTGGAGTACACCGTGGAGGAAAAACCGAGCGATCGACTTGAACTGAGCGGTGGCTGGGGTGCTGGCAGATTGGTGCTCAGCGTGGGCCTTTCGTTCACCAACTTCAGCCTGCGCAAGATCGGCGACCCCAAGGCCTACCAACCGTTGCCCAGTGGTGATGGGCAGACGCTCAACCTGCGTGCGCAGACGAATGGCCGTTTCTTCCAGAGCTACAGCCTCTCCTTCGTGGAGCCGTGGCTCGGCGGTCGGAAGCCCAACTCGTTGAGCTTCTCGCTCTACCACAGTGTGCAAACCAATGGCGAGCCGCGCTACGTGGATAGCGAGGATGGGCGTATCCGCAATCCCGCGCGCCAGTCACTGCTCATCAGCGGCGCTTCCCTTGGCTTGGGCAAGCGGTTGGCGTGGCCCGATGACTACTTCATCCTGCGCCAAACCCTGAGCTACCAGCTCTACGACCTGCGCAACTACAGCAGCGGGCAGGTGATCTTCTCCTTCGCCGACGGCCAGAGCAACGTGCTCAGCTACCAGGTGCAACTCTCGCGCAACTCGGTCGATCAGCCCTTCTTCGCACGGAGCGGTTCGGATGTGACCTTCTCGCTGAAGGCGACCCCTCCCTATTCGCTCTTCCAGCCCGGCAAGGATTGGGCGTCGCTCCCGGCCGACCAGCGCTATCAGTTCGCCGAGTTCCACAAGTGGAAATTCACAACGCAGTGGTACAAGAAGCTCACCAACAGCAAGAGCGGTCACAACCTGGTGCTCATGACCCGCGCGGGCTACGGCTTCCTGGGTCGTTATAGCAACGATCTGGGCGACTCACCCTTCGAGCGCTTCTACCTCGGTGGTGCAGCGCTCACCGGCTTCCAACTCGACGGTCGCGAGATCGTTGGTTTGCGCGGCTATGACGACTTCTCCCTTTCTCCGCAGACAGGGAATTTCGTCGTGAGCAAGTACACTGCGGAACTGCGCTTCCCCGTTTCACTGAACCCGCAAGCGACGATCTATACGCTCGGCTTCGTGCAGGCGGCCAACACATGGGGATCCTTCGACAATTTCGAACCGTTCAAGCTCTATCGCAGTGCCGGTGTGGGCCTGCGTCTTTTCCTCCCGATGTTCGGTCCGATGGGCTTGGACTACGGCTGGCGATTGGACGATGTGCCCACCTCGCCCACGATGGCCAAGAGCCAGTTCCACTTCACGATCGGCATAGATCTTGGCGAGCTCTAGAAAGGGATCGCCTACTTTCGACACCCTCCGCCATGGACCGCACGATCCCTTACGTACTCGCGCTCTTCCTCGCACTGCTGGCACCTGCTGCGACGCACGCGCAACGCATCGCCTTCGTCAACACGAAGTACATCCTGGAGCAGATGCCGGAGTACGAAACAGCCCAGAAGGAGCTCGACCGCCTGAGCACGCAATGGCAGGAGGAGATCGATGAACGCCACCTGCAGATCAAGCGTCAGCGCGATTCCTACAACGCCGAAGCCATCCTGCTCACCGAGGACATGAAGCGGTCCCGCCTGGAGGAGATCGACCGACGCGAACGCGAAGCGCACGACATGCAGAAGAAACGCTTCGGCCCACAAGGCGACCTTTTCAAGAAACGGCAGGAGCTCATCCAGCCCATCCAAGACCGGGTGTACAATGCGATCAAGGAAGTGGCAGGAACCAGCTACGTGGCCGTGTTCGACATCGGCGGCCAGAACGGGGGTAACCTGCTCTTCGCGAGCGACAAGTACGACAAGAGCGATAGCGTGCTGCGCAAGCTCGGTATCCGCCCGAAACGCGAAGGAACCGGCGGTGGTGAGGAAGACTTCGGAGACCCTCCACCCGATGGTGGCAGCGAGGAGAAGAAGGAAGGCGGCGCGACCGATGGTGGCGGCCAGCAACCTCCGCCGCGTGATGGTGGTGGTGGCACAGAGATCAAACAACCCCGATAAGCATACCCAACAACAATGAAACACGTACTGATCGCCGTAGTCCTCCTGTTGAGCGCACTGCCACAAGCGAGCGCCCAGCAAGCCGTGAAGCTCGGCCACATCGACCGCCAGCAACTGATGCTTGCATTGCCTGAGCGAAAGGACGCCGAGACCCGCATGCAGGCCTTTGCAAAGACCTTGGACGAACGCTTGAAGGCGATGGGTGCCGAGTACGAGGCCAAGGTCGCTGATGCACAAGCACGCGCCGACAAGATGACCCAGACCGAAAAGGACATGGTGGTGGGGGAGATCCAGGAGCTTGAGCAGCGTATCCAAGCCGCGCGCGAAAAGGCACAGGACGACCTGGCGAAACAGGAGGAGGAGTTGCTCCGCCCGATGGTGGAGAAGGCCACGGCCGCGATCAATGATGTTGCTGCCGCCAACAACTTCACCTACATCTTCGATACCAGCACGGGTTTCGTGCTCTACTTCGACAAGGGCGAGGACATCATGCAAATGGTGAAGACCAAACTCGCGATCCCTTAAGCGCCGTGGCCGATCACCGCCCCATCGGCATCTTCGATTCCGGTATCGGCGGGCTCACGGTGATGGCAGCAATACAACAGGCGCTCCCCAAGGAGCGCCTGTTGTATTTCGGGGACAACGCGCATGTGCCCTATGGCCCCCGCTCACTGGACGAGGTTCGCGCGTTCAGTCATGCCATCACGCGTGCCTTGCTGGCCAAGGACTGCAAGCTGGTGGTGATCGCGTGCAACACGGCCAGTGCAGCAGCGCTCGCCAGCGTGCGCGAAGCCTTTTCCACTGTGCCCTTCGTAGGCATGGAACCGGCGGTGAAGCCAGCCGTGGAGCACACCCACACCGGTGTCGTGGGCGTGATCGCGACCGTGGCCACGTTCCAAAGCGCGTTGTACGCATCCGTGGTGGAACGCTTCGGTAGCGGCGTGGAGGTGCTTCACCAACCATGCCCGGGCCTGGTGAAGCAGATCGAAGCCGGTGCGTTCGATACGCCAGCGACCGAAGCCATGCTACGCGGCTGGCTCGAACCCATGCTCGATCGCAACATCGATGCGCTCGTGCTGGCCTGCACGCATTACCCGATAGTGCGCCCGCTCATAGAGCGTATCGTCGGCCCGGGAGTGCGCGTGATCGATCCGGCTCCGGCTGTCGCACGACAGGTGGAACGATTGCTCGATCGCGATGGCTTGGCTGCACCTACGGCCGCTTCGAACGGTTCTATGATATGGACGAGCGGCGATCCGATCGAGTTCGCGGCGATGATGGACCGGCTCGGTATGTCGTACAGCGAAGTGCGCGCCGCCCACTGGCAAAAAGGCGAACTCAACCTTCCGTGAACCACGAGGCATAGAGCCTGTAGTTCTTCGCTATCCGTTCGATCTCGTTCTGCGAGAGATCGGCGCTCACGGGACCGATCCGTTTGGCCGGGACACCAGCCATCAAGCTACCGGGCTCCACGATCGTGTTCTGCAAGACCACGGCACCGGCAGCGATCACGCTGCCTTCGCCGATCACCGCATGGTCCATGACGATGGAACCCATGCCGATGAGCACCTTGTCCTTGATGGAACACCCGTGCACGATCGCGTTGTGGCCGATGCTGACATCGTTGCCGATCGTGAGGGCCGCGCGTTCATAGGTGCAGTGCAGCACTGCGCCGTCCTGGATGTTCACGCGATCGCCGATACGGATGGCGTTCACATCACCCCGCACCACCGCATTGTACCAGACGCTGCAGTGATCGCCCATCACCGTATCACCAATGACCACTGCGGTCTCGGCCAGAAAGCACGCCTCACCGAGCTTCGGCGTGAAGCCGCGCACCGAACGGAGCAACGCCATGCTAGTGCGCTCCTCCTTCAGGCAGTTTGCCGCAACCCTCTTTCTGGCAGCAGGCCGGCAGCTTGGCGAAGGCCTTCGCATCACCGGGGACACCGTCGGCCGAATAGCCCAGCTTGACCAGTGCACCTCTCAACCCTTCCGGCGTGTTCTTTTTCGAATCGTACTCCACATGCACGGTGGAGGTCGTCAGGTCGACATCCACCTTCTTCACACCCTTCTCATAGATCAGGTTGCTCTGGATGGTCTCCACGCACATGTCGCATACGGTGCTGCTCAGAATGTCGATGTGTGCCGTCTTCTTCTCTTGCGCAACGACGGTAAGGCCGACGACGAAAAGGCAAATGGTGATCAGGGTTCTCATGGTTCGTTGGTCGTGTTCTTGGTCTTTCGTTGAATGGTGTAGCGAAGTCCGCCGTAAAGCATGGCCTTGTTGGTGGGACCCCAGATCAGGCTGGCGTCAAAATACGGGCCGTAAGGATCATCGGCAGCGATGATCTGGTATTCCTGGAGCACGCTGGTGATGTTCTCCGCGCCGAGATAGAACTCCCAAGCACCGATGATGCGCGTCAGCTGCGCGTTCATGGTGCTGTAGCCCGGTGAACGGTCGGCCATGCGGTTTCCAACCGGGTTGGCCATGGTGCTGGGGATCCGGCTTTCCCCGAAGAGATTAAGGCTGATGTCGAAACGCCAACGCTCCTTGATATCGGCGTACGCCAGGTCGATCAGGCCACGGTGCGTGGGCGTGAAGGGCCGTTCGAGCAACCGACCATCGAAGGTCGTTCGCACGTCATAGTACCGATAGCTCGTCTTCAACTGCAAGGTGCGCGTGAGTTCCACTTGCACATCGGCGAGGAGGCTGTTCGAATAGGAAGAGCCATCGAGCATGTAGATCGCCAGGGTCTGCGGGTCGCGATCGAGATCGGTGACGACCTGATCCGTGAAAAGGGTGCGGTACGCATCCACCCCGATGGCCCACTTGCGATCGAGCCACTTGAACTTGTGCAGCAGGGAAGCTCCGATGTTCCAAGCACGCTCCATGTCCAGCGGATCCACCAACACGTTGCGCGAACTGGCCATCACCGCTGCGTTCTCGACCAACGGGTTCGCTGTTCGAAAGCCATGGCCAACACTTGCACGGGCCGTGGTGAGCGGTGCGATATCGTACTTGGCATGGACGCGCGGGCTCGCAACCGTGCCATAGAGGTCGTTCACATCCATCCGCACTCCGGTAACGACCGTGATGCGTTCGCGTTTCAAGGTGTGCTCCGCAAAAGCGCCGGGCATCCGCTCCGTGCGGCCAAGGTCCAACGCAGGCAGGGTGTCATTGACGAAGCGCTCCTCGTAATCATCGTACTGGAAGCTGATGCCGGCCTTGATCTGGTCCGTCCCATCGCCAAGCAGTTGCTGGTAGACCATGCTTGCATAGGCGCTCTGTTGAAGTCCATCGTACGTACGAGCACCATACCTGTTGCTCACCTCGTGCCTTCTCACGGAAGCGATCAGCCCAAGGCTCTTCGTGGGATCGTTCTCGAAGACCCATCCGTGCTTGCCGAAGCCATCGATCATGCGATTGGTCGCATCGATGGTGTAAAGGCCCAGTTCCGAATGATGCAGGTGATCGTAGTCGATCGCACCATGCTCCTCCGACTGCCCGCCGATCCGCTCATCGCTCACCACCCGCACGCTCACCTGACCGCTCTTTCGTTCGCCTTGGTACATCCAGCGGTCCATGACGTTGATGCGTCGTGTGCGCGGCATGTCCATGAAGCCGTCGGAGTTCTGGTCCATCTCTCGATCGAACCAATTGCCATGCACGAGCAGGAGGTTCGCGCTGTTCTTTCCCGTGGGCTGGGCCGTGTGGATGTTGAGTTCCGCACGACCCTGGCTGTTGCCATAGAGGTTCACGAAGAGCGGCCCTTCGTTCATCGGGTTCACGAGGCATAGGTCGATCTGGCCCGTCATGGCGTTCGGTCCGTTCACCGCCGTACCCACACCCTTGCTCAGGTTGATGTCGTTGATCCAGGTCCCGGGGATCAGGGTGAGCCCCGATGAGGTTGATAAACCTCGGATGAAGGGGATGTTCTCCAAGCTCATCTGCGCGTACTTGCCATCCAGGCCCAGCATCCGGATCGTCTTCGTTCCCGACACCGCATCACTGAAGCTCACGTCCACCGTGGCGTTCGTTTCGAAGCTCTCGCTCAGATCGCAGCAGGCCGCACGCTTCAACTCGCGCGCACCGATGTTCTCCGAGGCGTTGATGGTGCGCGTGCTCAGTTGTGTGCTCTGTGTGCGCTCAACGACATCCAAACCGCGCAATTCGATGGAAGAGCGAAGAGTGAACTTTATCGGACCGTCAGGTGGGGTATTGAAGACGAGCGTGTCGTTCTGGTATCCCACGAAGGACGCAACGAGCTCTGCGGGCCATTGAGCAGGCACATCCAAACTGAACCGGCCATCGGCATCCGTGACCGCGTTGATGAGGGTGCCCGACCACTTCAGGCTGGCTCCTGGCAATGCTTCACCATCCCGTTCATTGGCACCACGTACCTGGCCGGTGACAGGTTGTTGCGCCAGCATGAGCAAGCTGGAAGGAAGAGCGAACAAGAGAACAAGACTTCGATACACGTGCATGATGATCGTTGGAAGGTCCGGGACGAACGATTCGCGGAGCGAAATGCTCCATCCGCCAATAGGAGGATCTCCGAACGATCAGATCAGGAAAGTGCCGAACACGGCAAGTCGATCCGATGTTCTCATCGGAGGCGGTCGGCTATCCAGCCAACAGGGAAGAACAGTGGTCGGGGCTTCCGCCACATGCACAGCCACTTCATCAAGGGCCAGGAAGAAGGGGTCCAGATCCAAGGAGTTCGACGTGATGACGCTCACGCGATCCAGCTTCGCTTGGGTAAGTGCGCAGCAGTCCGCCTTCAGGGTAGGGTGATCCGACCCTTCGTCTTCCGGACAGCAATCATCCGCCTGCCCAAAGCTCAGCACCGTGTGGCCGCCCATCATGCAGGTCATCCGCGAGAGCGAGAACCCGCTGGTAGCGAAAAGCAACAGGCACGCCACCAGCACGGTGGCCCATCGGTTGTTTTGAAGGAAGCGGCGCATGGACGGGGACAAAAATAGGGCGTCGCCCCTTCCAATGCCGACGCACGAAGCCCAGAGCCTTGGGATGCCACCCTCCCCACGCCCGTACCTTAGCCCCGTGAATACCAACACACCCACCTTGAGCACAACACAGCCGCGTCCTCCTGTGAGCGTGTACGCCGAAATGACGCCGAACCCGGCTACCATGCGCTTCGTGAGCAGCCGCATGCTCGTGAGCGATGGCAGACTGTTGGAATTCCGCACACCGGAGGAGCCCGTGGGCGTCTCGCCGCTTGCCGAAAAGGTGTTCAACCTCCCCTTCGTCACGGGGGTGTTCATCAGCAGCAATTTCGTCACGGTCACCAAGAACAATGCGGTGACCTGGGACTTGGTGCAATTGGAATTGCGCGAATACATCCAGGAATACCTGAACACCGACGGTCGGGTGGTGTACGACGATGCTCCAGCCATGGCCTTGGCCGACGCGAACGAGCGCGCTACGACCCATAGCGAGGCGAAAACACCCGACGAAGAGAAGATCGTTCGTGTTCTAGAAGAATACGTCCGCCCAGCGGTGGAAGCGGATGGTGGGCATATCGCTTTCCGATCCTTCGATGAAGGCGTTGTGACGGTGACCTTGCGCGGCGCTTGCAGCGGTTGTCCGAGCAGTTTGGTCACTCTCAAGCAAGGGATCGAGAACATGCTGAAGCACGAAGTACCGGGCGTGCGGGAGGTGGTCGCGGAGGAATTGTAGAACATGTGCCCATGTGAACATGGGCATGTGCAATTGGTCGGTCGCTCGCATCCTATGGGAAACACGATCCGATGCGCACTTCCTACTTCCTCCTGACAGCACTGCTGCTGACCACCGCAGTAAAGGCCCAGAACCTGGGCGAGATCCGGGGCCGCTTGCTCGATGACCGGGGCGTTCCGATCCCCTACGCGAGCGTAAGCACCCTGGTGAGCGGCCATCCACTGAGCGCTACCACCGATGATGACGGTCGCTTCGTGCTGAAGCCACTTTCGCCCGGCCTTTATGGCGTCACCTTCTTCAGCATGGGAATGAAAAAGACGCTCATTCCCGGCGTGGAGGTGACCACCGACCGCGCCACCTACATGAAGGACCTACGGCTGGAAGCGAGCACCAACGTAATGGACACATTGAACGTGGTGGCCTATCGGCGCAAGCTCATCTATGAGGATGACCCCAGCCGAATGACCTTGCTTACTGAAGAATTCGCGAAGGACCCCACGCGCAAGGACCCCATCCAGTTCCTGAGCAAGAACTTCGCAGGCGTGACCGCCGCACCCAATGGCGATGGGCTGTACTTCCGCGGATCACGTACCGAGAACATGGCCTCTTTCATCGATGGCGTGAAGGTGAGCGGAGCCGTGCCTCGCGTTCCTCCCTCGGCCATCAGCAGCGTGAGCGTGTACACCGGTGGGCTGCCTGCGCGCTATGGCGATGTCACCGGCGGCGTGATCGTGATGGAGACCAAGACCTATCAGGAGATGTACCAGCACTACCAGGCCCAACAAGCAAGAGAGGCCATGGACGGAAAACCCGTGGACTGATAAGCAACCCATGTTCCTGCGCCGCAAAGTCGATCCCTCTGCCAGCGATGAGCAACTGGTGCTCGCCCTTCGGGACGGGCATCAGTCCGCTTTGGGGCACCTATGGGATCGTTACGCGCACCTGCTGTTGGGCGTTGGAATGAAGTACCTCAAAGACACCGAGCAGGCACGAGACACCGTGGTGGAACTCTTCGCAGCATTGCCCGACCTCTTGAAGAAACACGATGTGGAACGCTTCCGCCCGTGGGTACATACGGTGATGCGGAACCGCTGCTTGCTCGTTCTGCGCAACGCGAAACATGCGGTGGCGGTGCCGCAAGAACTGTTGCAGGAAACCAGTACCGACGATGCGGATGCCGCCCTCTTGCACGAACGCACCTTGCAGCAGTTGGAACGAGCTATCGAAGGCTTGAACGATGTCCAGCGGACGTGCATCCGCCTCTTCCACCTGGAACGCCAGAGCTACCAAGAGACCGCCCAGCGCACGGGCCTGAACGTTGAACAAGTGCGCAGCCACCTCCAGAACGGCCGCAGGAACCTGCGGATCATCCTCACCCAGCATGCCGACCAGAACGCATAGCTCCGATCCCTTCGCCCCGCGCGGCTCGCTCACGCGAGAGCAGTTGCTCGCTTACGCGGAAGGCCGACTTTCGCCCACCGAACAGCACGAGGTGGAACTTCATTTGGAACACGATCCGCTGCTCCGCGAAGCGATGGATGGTATGCGCATGCCGGGAGCACGTTCGGCTTTGAACGCATTGGACGCAAGCAGGCCCGGAGGAGCAGCCACAAACACGAAGTGGTGGATCGCTGGTGGAAGCATCGCTGCCGTGGTGGGGTCGTGATCTGGTGGAACGCCTCTTCACCTGCAACCGAGCCCATGGCACAGCGTGTTGCTGAGCAAGAACGTGCTGCTGTGATCACCGAAGACCCGGATCATTGGATCGTGCCGTTGGAGAACGCCGAGATCGCGGCCGCGCAGGAACAACCAGCGGAACTGCTCATCGGCCACGAGCCAAGCGCGCTGCACACCAGCGCCGTGTCGCTCTCCGTGGATCGCGAACAGGGGATCGATCGCGTGGATCCACGCAAACCCGTGTTGAACCCTGTTGCACCATCTCCCGACGTCAAGCCGCTCAGGACCACAAAGACCTCCCGGCAGCTGCTCTTCCTCCATGACCTCAAAGTGGTGCATCCGCAAGAGCTATATGCAAGTGACCCGCAAATGCTGCTCGCCGATACGCATGTCGCTGCGCGCTACCATGACAACCGTTCCCAAGACAGTCTCCGCAAGGAGAATATCACGCTTGCCTACACGCGTTTCATGGACGAGGCGCTCGGTCGTTTCGTGCGCAACGATCACAAAGGCTGTTTGGACGATCTGCGCTTCCTGCTGGACCAATACCCGGACGATGTGAACGCACTGTTCTACGGGGGTCTATGCGCTTACAACCTCGGTCTCTACGACCGCGCGGACAAACTCTTGGAACGCGCCGCGACGCACACTGTGGACGTGTTCGACGAAGAGGCGGCGTGGTACCACGCGGTCACCTTGGAACGGCTCGGTCAGGCGGAAGCAGCGAAAGAGGAATTCGCACGCATCGCTTCGCAGGATGGTTTCTACGCGAAGCAGGCGGCTTCGAGGACGGCGGGGCGCTAGAGCACTTGGCCGGAAATACTCAGTCGTTGCTGAAATAATCCGCGCTCTGGTAGTGGCCGTCGGCCTCCTTCTGCAATTGCATGAGGATGTCGTTCGCCAAACTGCTCGCGCCGAAGCGGAACCAGTGGTTGCTCAGCCATTCTTCGCCGAGTTCCTCCTTCACCATCATCAGGTAGTGCAACGCTTCCTTGCTCTTGCGGATACCGCCAGCGGGCTTCATGGCGACCATCTGCCCGGTCTTCAGGTAGTGGTCACGGATGGCGTGCAACATCACGAGCGTCACCTCCATAGTGGCGGCAGGATTGATCTTGCCCGTGCTGGTCTTGATGAAGTCGGCGCCTGCCGCGATGGCGATGTCGCTGGCCAGGCGCACCTTGTCGTAGGTGCCGAGCTCGCCTGTTTCCAGGATCACTTTCAGGCGTGCATCGCCGCAGGCTTCCTTGATCGCCGCGATCTCGTCGAACACGAAGTTGTAGTCGCCGCTGTGGAAGTGGCCGCGGCTGATCACCATGTCGATCTCGTCAGCGCCTTCGTTCACCGCGAACTTGGTGTCCGCGATCTTCACGGACTTGGGTGCTTGTCCACTTGGAAAAGCAGTTGATACTGAAGCGACCTTCACGCCGCTATCACCAAGTGCCTTCTTCGCGACCTTCACCAGCGAGGGGTAAACGCAGATGGCCGCACAGGTCGGCAGGCCGGGCAATGAATCATGCGGGTGCATGGCCTTGTAGCAGAGTTGCCGCACTTTGCTTGGCGTATCGGCCCCTTCCAGCGTGGTGAGGTCGATCATGCTCAGGGCGAGCTTCATGCCCTGAACCTTCGTTTCCTTCTTGATGCTTCGTGTCTTGATGCTGGGCCACGCGCTCCTCGATGCCGACCTGGTCGATGGTGGGCGTGGTGCGCGGGTCGGGCATCCGCAGTGCTGAAATGGTCTTGGTAGCCATAAGTGGGGTCGCGACCAAAGATAGGCGGAGCCTTTGCTGGGCGCGCTTGAGAGCGAATGGTCTTGCGCGGTGAAGACCTACTTTCGCGCTCCGTTCCAAAGCCTTGTCAACCGACCGACACATACACCCCGTTCAGGACCGCTTGCTGGCCCGTTCCCATAAGGAGGAACTGCTAGGCCAGCAAGGTTGTGTGGTTTGGATGACGGGTCTAAGCGGCAGCGGAAAAAGCACCATCGCTATCGCACTTGAACGGGCGCTCCATGAACGCGGTCGCTTCTGCGTGGTGCTCGATGGCGACAACGTTCGCACAGGCATCAACAGCAACCTCGGCTTCTCGGATACGGACCGCACGGAGAACATCCGCCGCATCGCCGAAGTGGCGAAGCTGTTCGTGCAGCAAGGCGTGATCGTGATCTGCTGCTTCGTCTCTCCCACCATCGCGATCCGCGAACAGGCCAAGGCGATCATCGGTGCAACGGACTTCCACGAGGTCTTCATCGACACTCCGCTCGAAGTATGCGAGCAACGCGATGTGAAGGGCCTCTATGCAAAGGCACGTGCTGGTGAAGTGAAGGACTTCACGGGTATCAGCGCACCCTTCGAGGCACCACCGTCACCTGCCATCCGCATTGCAACGGCGGGTCGTAGCGAACAGGACAGCGCCAACGAACTTTTGAACTTCATCCAGCCCCGCATCACGCGCAACTGAACCATGCATTCGTACCGACTGACGCACCTGAAGGAGCTCGAGAGCGAGAGCATGCACATCCTGCGTGAGGTCGCGGCGCAATTCGACAACCCCGCATTGCTTTTCAGCGGTGGCAAGGACAGCATCGTGTGCTTCCACCTTGCACGAAAGGCGTTCTTCCCGAGCAAGGTCCCGTTCCCCCTCGTGCACGTGGACACCGGCCACAATTTCGAGGAGACGATGATCTTCCGCGACGAGCTCGTGAGGGAGCACGGCGCGAAGCTGATAGTGGGTAGTGTGCAGGAGAGCATCGAACAAGGCCGTGTGCAGGAAGAGACGGGCTACTACGCCAGTCGCAACAAGCTGCAAACCGTGACCCTGCTCGATACGATCGAGAAGCACAAGATCGATTGCGCCATCGGCGGCGGTCGACGTGATGAGGAGAAGGCCCGCGCCAAGGAGCGCGTGTTCAGCCACCGCGATGAATTCGGCTCGTGGGACCCGAAGAACCAGCGACCTGAACTGTGGAACCTTTACAATGGCAGGAAGCGTCCGGGCGAACACTTCCGCGCCTTCCCCATCAGCAACTGGACGGAGATGGACGTGTGGCAGTACATCTTGCTTGAGAACATCCCCATCCCAAGCATCTACTTCAGCCATGTGCGCGAAGTCTTCGACCGTGACGGGGTGATCTACGCGAACTCCTCGTTCATGCGCTTGAAGCCGGAAGAGAAGCCCCGCCAGATGCGCGTGCGCTTCCGCACCATCGGCGATATGAGCTGCACCGGTGCAGTGGATTCTCCAGCGAGCACCTTGGAGGAGATCATCGAGGAGGTGGCTTCTTCGCGTGTGACCGAGCGCGGCAGCCGGATGGACGATAAGCGGAGCGAAGCGGCGATGGAGGACAGGAAGAAAGAAGGCTATTTGCCCGGAGCAGACAATCCGAAGGATCGAAGATGAAGAAGGACGACCCACGGATACTTGGACATGGACCTGCTCCGCTTCACGACCGCAGGCAGTGTGGACGATGGCAAGAGCACCTTGATCGGCCGCTTGCTCTATGATAGCAAGGCCATTTTCGACGACCAGATGGAGGCGATGGAGAAGGCCAGCTCCAAGCGCGGCGATGGTGCCGTGGACCTCTCTTTGCTGACCGACGGCCTGCGCGCCGAACGCGAGCAAGGCATCACCATTGACGTGGCCTACCGCTACTTTGCCACACCGAAACGCAAGTTCATCATCGCCGATACACCGGGGCACATCCAGTACACGCGCAACATGGTCACCGGCGCGAGCACCGCGAACCTGGCCATCATCCTCGTGGACGCCCGCAAAGGGATCCTGGAACAGACCTGCCGCCATTCGTTCATCGCATCCTTGCTCGGCATCCCGCACGTGGTGTTCTGCATCAACAAGATGGACCTTGTGGATTACGACGAGGCCGTTTTCACCCGGATACAGAAAGAGTTGGAGGATTTCAGCAGCAAGCTCGAAGTCCGAGACATCCGCTACATCCCCATCAGCGCGTTGAAAGGCGACAACGTGGTGGACCGCAGTACTCGGATGGACTGGTATCAGGGCCCTACGTTGATGTACCTGCTGGAGAACGTGCACATCGCCGGCGACCTCAACCATATCGATCGTCGCTTCCCCGTTCAATACGTGGTGCGCCCCATGACCGACGAACACCATGATTTCCGAGGATTCGCCGGGCGTGTGCAAGGGGGGTCTTCCGCAAGGGTGATGCGGTGCAGGTACTACCCAGTGGCTTCCAAAGCACGATCAAGAGCATCAACCTCGGAGAACGCGAAGTGGAAGAAGCCTTCGCACCACAGAGCGTGGTGATGACGCTCGCCGACGAGATCGACATCAGCCGGGGCGACATGATCGTGAGCCCCAACAATGCGCCGGAAAGCGCACAGGACCTGGACGTGATGCTCTGCTGGTTCCATGAGCGACCGCTCCAGCCCGGTGGCAAGTACGCTATCAAGCACACCAGCCGTGATGCACGTTGCATGGTGAAGGAAGTGCGTTACAAAATGGACATCAGCACCCTGCACAAGGCGGAAGGCGACCTGAACATCCGTATGAACGACATCGGTCGTGTGCATCTGCGCACCACCGTACCGCTGCACTTCGACAAGTACCAGCGCAACCGATACACCGGCAGCATCATCCTCATTGATGAGAGCACCAACGAGACGGTGGCGGCGGGGATGATCGTGTAGTGTGTTGGCCGGAAAGGCGCTAAGGCGCAGGGAATGCCACCACTAGCGCAGGAACGCGAACGGCACGATCGCCTTGCCCTTCTTCTCCTTCCAGTTCACATGAGCAGCCGCAAGCAGCGCTCCGGTGCTGTTCGCGATCATATCGTTCAGGTCCGTGCGGCGTCCCAGCGCTTCCATGCCCTGCATGAACTCGGTGGCGAACCCATATGCGATGCTGATGATGCAGGCCCAGACGAGGTAATGCGCAGGTGAACGATTGCTGTAAAATGCCTGAGCGAGCAGGACGGCGAGCACGAAGAACAAGCCCGCATGCACGAGCTTGTCAAGGTCCAGAAGTGCGAACCAGTTCCATTCAGGCAGCGCCTTGCCGGGCATCAGGCAAAGCACAAGGATGACAAAGGCCCATGCGATGGCCCAGCGCAAACTGCGCAGCATCGCGAACACTATGCGCCGACGAGCGCCTTGTACTGATCGGCAGTGAGCAGGTCGTTCACCTGGCCAGCGTCGGAGAGCTTCACACGCACCATCCAGCCTTTGCCGTAAGGGTCGGTGTTCACGCTCGCAGGATCATCCGCGAGACCCGGATTCAACTCGGTAACAGTGCCGCTCACCGGCATGAAGAGATCGCTCACCGTCTTCACCGCCTCCACGGTCCCGAAAACGGCTTCGCGATCAAGCGTCTGTCCCTCGGTACCGATGTCGATGAAGACGATATCTCCAAGCTCCCCTTGGGCGAAGTCGGTGATACCGATCGTGGCTTGATCGCCTTCAATGCGGATCCACTCGTGGTCCTTGGTGTACTTCAGGTCGGCTGGGATGTTCATTTGGGAAAGTGGAAAGGTGCGAGGGTGAAAGAGTGCAAGGGTGCTGACGCGGGCGAAAGTATGCGGCTTGGCTTATCCGCGTATGCACCCTTGCACTCTTCCACCATTCAACGCTATTGGGCCAGGGTGAAGCGCAGGCTGATGCCCAGGTTCGTATTGGCGCTCGGGAAGGAGGTGGAGATGACCGGGGTGTTGATCACGCGCTCGTAGAAGGCCCGCACGTTCAACCGTTGGTTCAGCACGTAATCGGCGCTCGTCTTGATGGAAAGCACGTTCTGGCCGGCGGTCACCTGGTTCTGGCGCTCCTCCATTTTCCGGATCACCGTGAAGTTGTCACGCAGGCTCAGGTCAACCCGCAGGTTCAGGTCGCTCTCGGGTTTCTTGCTGCCGATGGTGAAGGGCAGCTTCACGTTCTTGAAGCGATAGCCCGTGCCGATGACGTACTCTTTGCCGCGCACCTCGGTGACCTGATAGTTGGTGAGGCCCAGCGTGAGGTTGCGGTCGCGGTTGTACTCCACCTTGGCCAACAGGCCGTTCTTCAAGGTGGCATCAAAGCTCATGAGCGGGCGCATGGCTTCCTGCAACGTGATGGTACTGATCTGCCGCGCGGGGATGAAGTTGCCTGCCGCATCCACTTCGTTGCCGCCGGGAACATAAAGCAGGTTCGTCTGGAAGTTGGCGATGCTGAAGTTGCTGCGGTAGCTGTTCTTCAACGTGAAGGTGCGGAACAGCTTGGCGAAGAAGGGCAACTTGGTGAGGCCGTCATAGGTGATGTCCCAGTTCGGTGCCGGTGTCTGCTTGAAGGGGTTCAGGTTCACCTTGCTGGCGCTGCGCCCGGTGTAGGCGGCGAGGAAGGCGGGGATCACCACGTCCTGGTTCGTGGGGCCGAAGCCGGTGTAGAAGCCGCTCTGCGCATCGAGGACGCTGTTGGTGTTGGTGGCGGAGAGGCGCTCACTGATGATGGTGCGGTTGGCGATGACGTCCTCGAAGATCTGGTTCACGAAGTCGCCGTCATCCTTGGAAAAGGCCGTCCGCCAGGTGAGCATGCTCACGCTGAAGTTGCCGAACTCGTTGGGACTGTCGTTCACGTATTCGCTGAGCGTGCTGTTCCAGCGGAAGAAGGACCGGCGGTTCTCCGAGATCGTACGGTTGGCCGTGAGTTCAACGCGCATGCCCTTGAAGGGCTCCAGCGATAGGCGCGCATTGATCGTCTCGGTACGCGTGTTCGTGTAGCTGTTGAAGATGGACGGTGTCTGCACCAACCATCCGTTGGTGGCGGCCGTGCGCGCGAAGTCCCGCTGGATATCCCCGCTCAGGTCGTGGTTCTGCTGGCCGGTGACGAAGCCGAAACCAGGTGCCGCGAAATCGTCCATGCCCAGGATGTTCGTCTTGCGATCATAGCCCGGCAGCAACATGCCGGAGTTCTGGCTGTACGTGATCGTTCCGGTACGGATGGTCATGAGCACGCGCGCCAAGCCTTCCAGCACGTTGATCTTGCCAGCGGGTTTCGGCTCGTCCGGTTTGGGCTCGGCACCACCGCGTGCGGGTGTTGTGGCCGGTTTGTTCGCACGACTTCCCTTGGCTTTGTCGTTGATCCGCTTCAGGTACTTGCTCTTGTTGTAGAGCCCAACGAAATTGAGTTGGCCGTCCACCGAGATGTTCTGCGAGTTCTGGATGGTGTGGCCCAGCGTATCCTGCGTGAAGGGCGCGCGGTCCCACTGGTAACCGGCCGTGTATAGCGGTGTTCGCCGTGATCCAGTCCGTGAGCGGGAACTTGTCCAGCGGCAATGTGTAAGTAAGAGCGATCGTGTGATCGTAGCGCGTCACTTCGCCGAAACTCTTGACGCTGGCCAACACGCTGTCCTTCCACGCGGCGTACTCATCCTCGTACCGCGGGCTCACGCGGCCCGGTGTTTCGCCGATGACGGCCAGGTTGTTCGCGTTGAAGTCGAGCTTGAGCGCCTTGGTGATCTCGTACCGGAAGCCGTACTGGCTCTGCCAATTGAAGTTCTTGTTGTAGGTCGGTCGTGGTGGCAGCGATTCGATGTTGGGGTTGGAACGCACCAGGCGTTCGAGGTACATGCGGTCCACCGATGTACGCAGGTTCACCTGCTTGAAACCCAGGTTCACGTTGAAGTCCTTGATCAACTTCAACCACTTGCTCTTGCCAACGAAGCCAATGCCGGCGAAAGGCTCGATGGGTCGTGGTTTGGGATTGTGCAGGTAGGCGATGGATCCGCGATAGGTGCGTGTGTTCTCGAACGCGGTGTTCACATCGAAGTACTCCTGGTCCGTGTAGGCGTAGCTCAGGCTCAGGTTCTCCACGTCCCACAGCCGCTCGTCGCCGGCATCAGCGCCACGGTCCTTTCGCACGTTGGTGAAGTTCAAGCTTCGCCTTCGCGTGTACGTTCGCGATTGCTTCAGCCGTTCCTTTCGTTCCTCTCGAGATAGGGATCGCGTCGCATCATCCCACTGGATGTCGGGGTTCAGTGGATCGAACTGCGGATTGCTGATCCGCTCGCTGTAGCCCATGTACATGGGGATGCGCACGTTGCTGGCTTCCGGAAGGAACTTGCCCATTTCCAGGTTCGCGCTCACATCGATGCCGTACTTCGTTTCGCGCTGGCGTTCGCTCACCCGCTTGTCGATGCTTCCCCAGAACGGCGTGCTGTAATTGGCGGCCACGCTCACGCTGCCCAGATCGGCGAGTTGCGCGTTCAGGCGCGCCACGGCTGCCCAACCGCCGCTCTGATCGAAGTCGGTGAGCCGCAGTTCGTTCACCCACACTTCAAGGCATTGCGCCAAGCCATTGTCGGTGTTCCACGGGTTGGCCTCCTCACCTTCCTTCTTCGGGTTCCGGATGCCGATCATGATCGACCGCATCTGGCTCAGGTTCGGGCTCCCCTTCACGAAGATGCGCCGGTCCGCATCGGTCCCCGCATACCGCAGGTTGCGCGGATAACCGGCCTGGTCCCGTGCGATCTTGAGGTCGTTGAGCGCAGCGAATTCGATGATGAGGTCGTTCGCTTCGGGCCAAATGCTGTACGGGTCGTTGTTGAAGAAGGCCGAAGGCTGCACAGGCACTTCGTACTCGTAGTAATTGCCATCGAGGTCGTTGCCCAAGCGAATGAACACGGTGGCGTCACCATACTGGATCGGATGCGCGGGATCGCTGCTCTCGGCGTGGATGAACATGCGCAACTTCTTGTAGCTGCGTATGTCGAAGCTCACGTTGCGGAAGGCACCGCGCGCATCGCCGTCGCGCAGGTTGCACACCTTCAACTGGAGCGATTGCTCGTTGAGGTTCCGCAGGTTGGCGCTGGCCACGTCGATCTCCTTGTTGATGCCCGGAGGTAGCGTATAGTTGATCGGATACCTGCTGCCGTTCTCCTCGATGTTCACCGCCGCCACGCTGAACACGGTGGGATCTTCGTCATTGCCGATGATCACGCCCGGAGACTCCAAGCTCTGGGTGTATTTGCGCCACTCGCCCCGCACGAACTCCAGGCGCGCGAAACGCAAGGTCACCTCTTGCGGCCAGCCGTTCACATACATCCGCATGAAGCGTATGCTGCGGTAGTCCTGGATGCCGTTCACCACTTGGGTGGGTTGGCGAACAGGCACCTTGAACTGGTACCAATACACCTGTTTGGTGCCTTGCGGCGTGCTCGCTTCTGCGAGGATCCGATCGGTGATGAAACCTTGCCCCACGACCATGTCCTGCGGCCGCATGGCGATCTTGTAGTGGAAGTAGCTCTCCCCTTCGGCCAGGTTCTGGTCCAGGTTGATGTCCTCCGTGGTTGGAATGGTGGTCTGCTGCGTTGGATAATCCTCCTGAGCGTCCTCGTCCGTGATGCTGTTCCCCTCCGGGGCATTGAAGCGCTTGTAGCGCTCCAGGATGCTCCGCTGCTGGGTGTCATAGTCATCTCCGCGGAAGAAGCGGTAGTCATCGTTGCTTGGATCGTCCTCCACCACAGCGCGCAGCAGGGCTCAGGGCGTTCAGGTAATCGGAGAAGAAGTCCTTCTCATTGCGCTCCGGGATCGATCAGGTCTGCTGGCCAGGCCGTCAAGCCCCACGTCCTGGTATGCGTTGCTGTTGCTCTCGAGGAGCGCGAACGCGTTCACCACGTTCTGCACGGTGGAAACCACGCCCCAAGCGGTCTCCTGCGTTTCGCCCGCTGAGTTCGCTTGTTCGTCCGCGTCCTTCGGCAATCCGTTCTCGAAGCTCTTGCGACCATCGCGCAGCACGTCCTCGCTGATGTTCCCCAGATCGATGTAGAGGTAGCCACCCGTGGTGTTGCTGGAGTTCTCGTTGCTCGCGCCGAAGGTCCCTTCCTGGAACGGATCCATCACCCAGAACTGGATGCTCTCGATGTTGCTGCTCTCGAAATCGGTGGTGGTGATGCGACGGGTGATGCCGGCCCAGTTGTTCTCCGGCGCGGTGAGCGTACCGTCGTCGTTCAGGTCCGGGTTGTAGTTGTAGGGTCCACGCTCGCTCGGATAGTACGTGAGGTCCAGAACGGGAATGTTGTTCGGCGTTCCACTGGGCAACTGTCGGAAGGGGAACACTTCCCGCTCCAACACCTGACGCATGCGGTGATCACTGCGCATACCATCGTCATTGGCGATGTGGTTCGGTGTGAGGCTGTTGTTGTTGAAGAAGAGCGGATCGATCACATACCAGGACAACTGCGCCCGGCGGTAGCCTGCTTCCAGTTCGCCGACCAAATTCCCTTCGGGGAACAAACTGATGTTCTGAGGCGTGCTCGCGTGGAACCATAGGCTTTGCGTGCGCAGGTCGATGGTGCTCACACTGCCCTCGAAGTCATCGATGTAGCTGGTGCCCGCATTGCCGATCGCGCGGCTGTGGCCGGGGATCAGGTAGGCACCCTCGATGCTCGCCGTCACGTTGCTCTCCTGCTTGGTGGCGTAGAAAGGCAGTCGGTCCACCAAGGAGGTGAGCCATTGCGACTTCGTCTGCCAGTTGGCATCCACGCCCAGCATGGTGTTCGCAATGGGTTCATCGCCCACGTTCACCTTCTGGGTCAGCGGACGCTCGTACAGGTTCATCACCGTACCTCCGATCACCAGGTCGCGGTTCACCTTGTAATCGAAGCGCGCACCGGCAAGGGTCTTGGTTTGTATGCTGAAGAGCGAGTTGCTCTCCAACGCGATGTTCACCGGGGTGCCGCTCTCCAGGATGCCCTGGTTCAGGATCCGCACGCGGCCCAGGTTGTAGTCCACGGTGTAGTCCTGGTTCTCGATCAAGCGCACTCCACCGGCCGTTACCACCACGCTGCCCTGCGGGATGTTCACGGCGTTCAGCGAGATCACATCGCTGCTCGCACTCCGGTAACTGCCTTTCAGTCGGAAGCGGTTCAGCTCGGGAAGGTTCTGCGCGGCGATCTTGGTGCTATCGTACAACTGTTGGTAAACGATGTTGCGACGGATGTTCTCCGGTTGGATCGGGTTGTTCGGGTCCGGGCCGATGAGCCTGCTGTCCAAGTAACTGCCGAACGGCTCGAGCGTGGTGAAATAGACCCGACCGGTCTGCGTCTGGATCGTTCCACCGTTCGTTGCAGCTCCGTCCACGAAGTCGAACCAACCATCGGGATTGGGCGCGTTGTTCGGATCGAGGCGATCCATGCCGACCGATTGCAGGATCGGGATCTGGTCCAGCGGTGTACGCGGGATGTAGTTGATGTCAACGCCCGTTGTCGGGTTGTTGTAGATCAGGTCCAACCGGAAGTTCTCGCTGTTCACCTGGAAAGCACCGAGCGAGTAAACGTTCTTCATCATGAGGTCCCACAGCGGAATGCGCGGGTTCGTGATGGTGGCCTTCAACAAGCGCAGCATGAGCGCATCCGGTGGCGAGATCCCATCCGTGCTGAACTCCCCCACCTGGTAGGTCTGCCCGTTCAATGTGTACTGGTAAGCGACACCGAGCACCTCATCGTTGTTGAGCGCTTGGTTGATGGTGATAAAGCCGAGTCGCGGATTGAACGTGAACTCGCTAGGCGTCAGTAGACGAGCGCTTTCCAATTTCTCGAAGTGCCGTGCAGCCTGCAATCCAAGCGCTTGCAACGCTCCGCTCGCGTTGACGAAACTGCGGATACCCGCATTGGTACTGATAGTGCCATAGAGCGAGTTGGCAGCGTTGTCCGCTTCGATACCACCGGCATCGGTCACCAACCCCGGTGGCAGGTCGGCGCTCACCCTGCCTGCCGCGATGGAAGCCGCGCTCGCGTCCTCACCCAAGTCCGTGAACGCAACGATGTTCCGGTTCTGCTGGAAATCCTGGCGCGTATTGGTCACCCACACTTCCACACGCGTCACTTGCACGCCGCTGTTCACGGTGGGTAGCGTGCGCATGGCGTTCTCGTACTGCTGACGGAAGAAGTAACTGAGGAAGTAGTGCTTGTTCGCTTCGTACTCGTCCGCCTTGATATCGAAGTTGGTGGTTTGCGCACCGCCTTGGGATTGCACATTGCGACGCTGGCCCTTCTCCTGGCTGAATATGGCCGTGGCCGTGAGCCGCCCGAACTTCAGCTCCGTCTTCAGACCGAAGAGGCTCTGGGATCCCTGGATCAGCGTTCCGCGTAGCGGCAGGCTCACGTTGCCCGCTTCGATCTTCTGGATGATCTCGTCCTCGTAACCGGTGTAATCCAGCTTCACCTGGTTCTCGAAGTCGAAGGTCGCCTGCGTGTTGTAATTGGTGCTGATCTTCAGCTTCTCGCCGATGGACCCAACGAGGTTCAACTGGATGCGTTGGTCGAAATTGAAGGTGGTGATCTTGCGCTGATCGATCGGGATGCGCGGATTCTCGGTCTTGCTGATGTTCAACCCGAAGATCACTTCCGCCGAACCACGTGGTTTGATGTCGATGGTGTTACCGCCGAAGATCCGGTCGAACATCTTGCCGCGGATCTTGATCTTCGGGATGAGGTCCTTTTGGGCGCTCTCACTGTCCTTCTCCACCTGGTCCAGCCAATACGTTTGCATGGAGCGTTCCATGTCGTAGTTCAAGTACTCCTCCAGGCTCATGCTCATCGGGGGCCGGTAGTCGAAGGAACCACCCACCGAACTGCGCACGATGTACTGGCCCGTCACCGGATCGTACACCACGTCGTTCTCGATGTTCTCCGGGTTCTGCAGATTGATGCTCCCACTGGACTGGCCACCGGGAACGAGCGGGTCGGAAATGGGCCATACCAGGTCCACCTCCGGAGTGTCCGCTTGCAGGATGAGGTTCTCGAAGAGGCTCACGCTCGCTTGGACATCGTCCATGGCGAAGAACACGAACACACCGAAGAGGCAGGTTCGCACCAACCCTCTCCACGCGCTGCGCGCCTGCGTTGTTCGCTTCGCTCTGTCGATCATCACAGGTTCTTCAGAGCAAGCTTGATCAGTTCTTCCACCGGACGGTCGGCACCCTGTTCGTTCATCGCGGTGTGAAGCGCTCGCTCGGCCTTCATTCGGTCCAAGCCCAGGGAAACCAGTGCCGATAACGCCTCGGTCCGAAGGGTATTGCCCATCGGGAGCGGCATACCCGGAGGAGCGGTGATGGCACCGGGCACCAGCTTGGTCTGCAGTTCGGTAACGATCCGCTGGGCCAGTTTCGGGCCGATGCCCTTGATACTTCGCAAAAGGCTCTCATCGCCACCGATGATCGCCGCATACACATCTTGTGCGCTGCGTGCGCTGAGGATCGCGATACCAATGGTGGCGCTCACACCCTGCACATCGATCAGTTTGCGGAAAAGCTGCCGTTCATCCGCAGCATGGAAGCCGAAAAGCCGGTGCTCACTGGATCCCGAGCGCACATCCACCGAGACGGAATAATGCACGTACAGCCGACAACGACCTTGGTCCGGGAGGCGGCCGATCACCGTGGCGGGCACGTGCACGAGGTAGCCCACGCCATGGCAGTCGAGGACCACATGGTCCACGCCTTTCTCCAATAACTCTCCGTTCAGGCTGTCGATCATCCTGTCCCTTCGCGTAAGTGAATGGGTCTAGAAGGGGGGTAGAAATGCTGCTATAGGCAGGGGCTTGGTAGGGAGGGCTTCCCAAATGAAGGGCCCGAAAATAAGGGAAAGCCCCACACGGGAAATCCACCGAATGTGCACCACTACATTGGCCACATGGACACGCGGAGCATTGTTGTCTTCAGCGGAGCTGGTGTGAGCGCCGAGAGCGGCTTGCGCACCTTCCGGGACAGTGATGGACTGTGGGAGCAATACCGGATCGAAGAGGTAGCCACGCCGGAGGCTTGGGAGCACGACCCGGCCAGGGTGCTCCACTTCTATGACCTGCGGCGCGAACAAGTCCTCTCCGCGCGGCCCAATGCTGCCCATGAAGCCATTTCCCGGCTCCAAAAGCACTACAATTTGCACGTTGTCACGCAGAACATCGACGACCTACATGAGCGGGCAGGTAGTGGCCAAGTGCTCCATCTTCATGGTGAGATCCTCAAAGCACGCAGCACCGCCGACCCCACGCTCATCACCCACATCAACGGGCCATCACTTCGTCTGGGCGATCGCTGCCCACTGGGATCCCAACTGCGACCGCACATCGTTTGGTTCGGCGAGGAGGTGCCACTGATCCCCATCGCAGCCGCACTGATCGCCCGAGCGGACAAACTCCTGATCGTGGGCAGTTCCTTACAGGTGTATCCCGCAGCGGGTTTGATACACTACGCATCCCCCTCCTGCGAAGTGGTGCTCGTGGACCCCAACGAGGTGGGGATATCGCGAGCCGGGGTGCGTCACATCAAGCGAACGGCCAGCGAAGGAGTACCCCTGCTGGCCGCCCAATGGCTGAAGGAGGCGAACGCCTAACGCGCCACAATGAGCTTGCGCGTGGCAAGCACCCGGCCTTCCCGTTCGATGTTGGCGAAGTAAACACCCGGGACCAGGTCCGCAGTGGAAAGCACCACACGACCCTCGGTCGCAGGCAGCGTCATTCGCCGCACTTGTTCACCAAGGATGGAATACACCACCAACTGGTTGGCAACGCCAGCACGGTCCATGGTGTAGTCCAGTTGGACGTCCTGACCAAGCGCGGGCATCGGCCATGCGGTCAGAGAATTGCTTTGGGACGAGTTCTCTTCCAGACCCACCTGGGCACAGTGTTGGACATCGACCCAACTGCTATCGGCAACGCTAGGATTTGCCATATCGTACCAGACATAGCGGTACCGAGCCGTCATGGTCTGACCTTGTGGCTGGTAGTAGGAATGGAAATTGTTGTACGTCGCACCAGGATTCATGTCGACCGGGTGTTGTGACACCCATACCGGATTAGCCCCGGCGGCTGCCGGCAGATAGCAAACTCCCCAACAAAAGAAATTGGCGGTACCCGGTACGACCCAAACCTCATAACGTCGAACGTTAACAGTGGTTGTCGCCGTCCGGTTCACAACAGCTAGGAGGCTCACGGTATCCGTAGGTGATGCACAACCATAGCCGACAACCGTACCGTTCACCACGTTACCTTCTTCGTCAGTGAGGGTGACAATACCCTGCGCATGGGATGCGAGGCTCCAAATGGCAATAGTGGTCAGCAGTGCGTAGCGAAGCATCATTTTCCAAGAACACCGAGGATATATGGCCCGGCACCAACAAAAGTAGCCGGAATCGAGGGGTTACCGGATCACCCTGGGCGTACAAGCTTGTTCCAGCTTGGAAGGCTGATCTGTGTAGTACTCCACATTTACTGGACGGTTTTAGGCGGAGGTTAATGCTGATCGCTGATGTTGTAGGGTTGGCTTGATCCCCCTTTGCCGGGTGTCGGGAAGACCAAAATGCAGATGTGCTGGTGTGAGGCCATCAAGTTGCTGGTGAGGGCGTTGGTGGTTGTAGAAGGTGAAGTACTCGACTAGGATCTCACGCAGTTCGTTGCCGTCCTTGGGCTGCGCAGGTACAGGCACTGCTGCTTCACGTTGCGCCAGAGGCGTTCGATGAAGGCGTTGTCCGTTGCGCGGCCCTTGCCGTCCACGCTGATCTTGATGCCCTCCTTGAGCAGTGCGCTGGTGAACTCCTCGCTGGTGAACTGCTGCCCTGATCGGTGTTGAAGATGCGTGGTGCGCGCGCAGGCAGGTCGTACCGCACGCACTCATGGCCTTTTTCGCCACGGGCATGGCTTGCTTGCCGTCGGCACAGGCGGTGGTGCATGCATGGTCCTTGCCGCCACATCCAGCGCTGATGCAAGGCGAAGTTAGGAAGGCATAGGGTTCGCGGGATGGAGGATGTGGTGCAGGTCCGATGGCAGCGCCATGGAACGTAACGCTGGCACATCCGCACCACCGGTATTGCCCAAGGGAACTGTGCCAATGAAGCTCTTCACCCCCCCCAGGAGCAAGCGTGGTAACTGCCCCAGGATCTCATGCGCGCTCTTGATCCGAAAACCGAAGAGCAGCATTCGCCAGTGAACCGCGCAGTGTTCCCTAGGCCATTGCTGGCCGAGAATATGGGCCCGTTCAAGATGGTTCCATTCCTGCCGTATGTCGCCAGCAGCACGGGCTTTTCACACGCCGCAAGTTCCGCTCGATAAAAGGGGCGCACGGACGAAGGCATGGTCCAATGGAACTTCATGTTCAACGATGAATGCTGTGCTCCGATAGGAACTGGCTCAAAAGATAATGCACAGCCGATCTGATGCAACGTGGAAGATCGCGGAGACTTGCCAAGGGACCGCCCCTGACGGTTGTGCCGTTGTTCTAATTTCGTTCCCCCCACCATATCGATGAAAAACATCTTTGTTGCCCTCGCTCTTGGCGCCACCCTCACCAGCCGGGCCCAGGAAACGCCTGAACCGGGCCATGGTCTGCCACATGCGATGGCACCATATGAGATTCCATTCATCGAGGGCTATCGAAACAGCCGAGGAGGCGGCAATGCCTATGTGGTACCCCCCACTTGGGAACCGCGTACCACCGCCGAGTGGGAGGAAGTGCAGGCCGTGGTTGTCACATGGACCAGCTTCGAAGGCATCCTGAAGCAGATAGTACGGTATGCCAAGGACGAGTGTGAAGTCATCATCGCCTGCGAGGACCAGAACGCGGTGATCGCGGACCTGAACAGCACCAGCAATGGTGGGCCCCTTCCCAACCTGGACAATATCAGTTTCCTGGAAGTACCCTTCAACAGTATTTGGGGGAGGGATTACGGAGCTGAATCCATGTACAAGAACGAAGTGGACTCCCTCTTCCTGCTCGACTGGATCTACAACAGGCCGCGACCGGAGGACGATGCGATGCCGCTTACCATTGCGAACTTCCTCGGACTGCCCATTTTCGCCACCTCCGAAGCGCCGTATGATATCGTGCATACCGGTGGAAATTCATGGCCGATGGCTTTGGAACGGCGTTCAGCAGTTACCTGGTCTATGATGAGAACGGACCCGATGGAGAATTCAACCAGACCGTGAAGACCCCTGCGCAAACGGATGCGCTGATGGACCAATGGATGGGCATCAACCAGTACATCACCATGCCCACGTTGCCCTATGATGCCATCCACCATATCGATATGCACATGAAACTGCTGGATGAGGAGCGGCTGCTCGTGGGGCAGTTCCCGGTAGGCGTGAGCGATGGCCCGCAGATAGAGACGAACCTGCAGGACCATGTTATGGGCCACAACTCGGTCTTGGCGACCCCCTGGGAAGTGCTCCGGATACCTATGCCCCCAGCACAGGCGGACAGTATCCTCCAAGCGCGAGCTATATCGCACCTATGCCAACAACATCTTCCTGAACAAGCTTGTGCTGGTGCCCACCTACCGTGAGGAGTATGACACTACCGGACTGCGCATACTGCGCGAGGCGCTACCCGGTTACAGGGTAGTAGGCATCGATTGCGACAATAGTGGTAGCAACATCATCAGCCAGAGCGGTGCCATCCACTGCATCAGCAAAGGCATCGGAGTGGAGGATCCTTTGCTGATCCGGCATCAGCGGCTGCGCGACACTTACGAAACCGTGAACCCCTACACGGTGGAGGGCTATATCCGGCACCGCACCGGCATTACCGGCGCTGAAGTGTACTGGACGACCGATACTGCCGCAGGTTTCGCACCCGTGGTGATGACCGATATAGGGGGCAATAATTGGAGTGCAGCCATTCCCGCACAACCTGCCGGAAGCGTGGTGTTCTACTACATCCACGCCACGGCCAACAGCACCAAAGAGCAAGTGCGCCCGATCGTTGCCCCCGATGGTTGGTGGAAATTCAAAGTGCTCGACATCAATGCCGGTGTGGCCGATGCCGATGGACCTGTGATCACCGAGGTATTCCCTAACCCGACGAGCAGTGTGCTGGTGGTCACCGTGGCTGATGCAGGTAGCGGGCGTGTGCGCATCACCCTGCGCGATGCCCTCGGCCGTGAGGTCATGCGCATCCAGGACAGCCCCATGCATCAGGACCACCGTGCCTTCGCCGACCTCAGCTACCTGGCCGAAGGTCCCTATATGCTCGTGGTGGAAAGCGCGAAGGGAAGGAGCACGACGAGGGTCGTGAAGGATTGAGCCTGTCGCATTTCGTAGGCGAAGAAAGCCCGATCGGATATCGAGTCCTCATCTCCCCAAAGCAGCCCTTATGAACAAACCAAAGCAAAACACCCCCCGGTTTCCCGGAGGGTGTTGCCTGATGTAGTTCTGCCCTGGCGCTAGCCAGTGTTCCGTCCTGATCAAGCGGCTTTCGCCGTGACCATTTCACTTACCGGCCCTTCGCCCACCACACCCACTGCTGTTGCACGGAAGGAGTAGAACTTATCGGTGGTGAGACCCTTGGCCACGAAACGTGCGCGCGAGGTCATACCGATGTTCTTCCAAACTCCGCCGTTCGTTGGGTCTGTCTCGCACATGTACACGAAGTACATGCGCGCGCCGTACACACTCTTCCAACGCAGGTCAACCTGACCGGCGATGGCGGCAGTGCGCCCTTCGAACTTGGTGGGAGCGTTCAGGTGGTCGATCGGGTCGGGTTGCTTGGCCAGGTCGAAACCGCTGCTAACCGCCTTGTCCACATCACCAGCTGCCACCGCGTTCACATAGCGGCTCATCTTGGTGATCAACGTGGCGAGGTTCTTCGCTGCGGCGTTCTTGCTGGCTATGGCTGCGTGGGCCCCGCTTTCAGCGGCCGCTATGGCGGCCACCAACGCGGTGCGGGCGGCGGTAAGCTGGGTTACCGAGGGCGTGGGGGTCGCGAAGTTCGCGTTGCCCGCCATGGCACCTTCGATGTGCTCGCTCTTACCCACCAGGTCCGCTGGCTTCAGCTTTTCAAGTCCTGCTTTTACGATCTGCATCTTGTTGCTCTTTTTAATTGTCCCTCTAGGTTTTCGAGTCCTTCGCTTGGCTCTGCCGTCACGGGTCGCTACGTATCGGTTGTCCGTCGGCGGCATCGATAGCGCAAATGCCGCTTGCCGAGGTTCAGGCCCATTTGCTGTTGATAACCCCGGCCCTAGGGCCACGGGCTTTCACGCACGCTATCCCCCAAAGATTTAACAGTACGGGACCAACGGTGCGCGGCACCCGAACAGCGCTTTGCTGTACCTCCAAGCCATTTTCCTGTACCCGTGGATCATTTTCATGGACCAACATGCGGCAATCATGGTCCACGTAGCCTCTTCCTTGAAGCAAGATGCCGCTACCATGGGCCAAGTTGCGGGAACCATGGACCAAGTGGCCGCTCCCTTGAAGCAAGATGCCGCTTTCAGGGACCAAGTTGCGGCTTCCATGGACCAAGTAGCCGCTCCCTTGAAGCAAGATGCCACTTCCAGGTACCAACATGCGGCAACCATGGACCAAGTTGCCGCTCCCTTGAAGTAAGATGCCGCTACCATGGACCGACATGCGCCATTGATGGACCAAGTTGCCGCACCCTTGAAGCAAGAAGCGGCTTCAAGGTCCCTACGGTTTCCTTCTTGCTCCAAAGGAACGATCCACGGGTCCAAGAAAACGGCTCCGTGGTCCCGGAAAATGGGGCTGAGCCACCCTAACCGTTCGTGGAATTACCTGTTTCCAGGTATTGCATATGAACGCGGAACCGTATGTTTTGCATACCCATGTGCCTCAAGCGCGTGGGAGTGGAACTCGCCCTTATGGAAGGGACACGGCCTATCGAGATCACCGCACATGTATATACCAATTATGGCCTCTACTGCAAGCTGCCCTTGAAGCCCGACTACCTGCCCATCTCCCGGCCCCTCACCGCTCAGGAACAGTTCATCCTGGACAAGGACAAGCGCACGCGCGGCGAGCGCAGGCCCAAGCGCATCCACTTTGGCGCATGCCATCGCGCACCCTACACCTTTTTTAGTACGGCCCTGCCTGGCGATGGCTTGCCCCTCACCGAAGGTTTGCGAGTGGAGGTATGGATGCACCTGTACGACCCCATGTGGTCCTGTACACCGCTCTTCCATTTCAAGTGCAGCCATGCCAGGACACACCCGCTCACCAAGCGAGTGCATTGGATCAAGGACAAGCTTTGGACGCCTGCGGGTAGTTTGGGCCTTGTAGCATTGCAGCAGGATGAAACACCATGCGGATGCGGCGTACGCGTCCGCATGATGTTGCTGCCGATCCCGCACGGTGTCACCAATGCGGAGCCCCGTGTACCCGACTCGTGCGCCTACCGGTTGGAAGAGGCGTAGGGTGCCTCCCCCTTGCTGGGCCTATCTAAGCCTGCTTGCGTTCAAGATCGCCAGGAGCGCCACGCCCACATCCGCGAACACGGCTTCCCAGAGCGTGGCCAAACCGCCCGCGCCAAGCACGAGCACAACGGCCTTCACGGTGAAGGCCAGCACGATGTTCTGGGTCACCACACGCTTGGTGGCCTTGCCGATGCGGATCGCTTCAGCAATGCTGCTCGGCTTGTCGTTCTGCAAGACCACGTCGGCGGTCTCTATCGCCACATCGCTGCCCAGGCCGCCCATGGCGATGCCCACATCGCTGAGGGCCAGCACCGGTGCATCGTTGATGCCGTCGCCCACGAAGGCCACCACGGCGGTGGGGTCCTTCTTCGTCTCTTGCAATTTGGTCACCTTGTCCTGCGGCAGCAGATCACCGAAGGCTTTGGTGATACCGAGCGTTGCGGCCACGCGCTGCGTGATGGTGGTCTTATCGCCGCTGAGCATCACGATCTCGCGGATGCCCTGGGCCTTCAGCAGGCTGATCGTCTCTTTCGCATCGGCCTTGATCTTGTCGGCCACTGTGAGGTAACCCGCATAGGCTCCACCGATGGCGCAAACCACGATGGTGTCCTCCACGGCATCCACTTCCGCGGGATAAGGCACGTTGAATTTCCGCAGCAAACGCGCGTTGCCCACCAGCACTTCCTGGCCATCCACCGTACCGCGCATGCCGTGCGCGCTGATCTCTTCCACGTTCGTCGCTTCGCCCACGGCATCGCCCGGCGGATGCTTCAATACCGCCTGCGCGATGGGGTGCGTGCTGTGCGTCTCCATCGCTTTCACCACGCCGAGCAAACGGCCTTCGGTGATGCCCCAGCGGGCTTCACTTCCTGCACGGCGAACACGCCTTCGGTGAGCGTTCCGGTCTTGTCCATCACGATGGTGTTCAACTTGGTGAGCACGTCGAGATAGTTGCCGCCCTTCAGCAGGATGCCTTTCCGACTTGCCGCGCCGATGCCGCCGAAGTAGCCCAACGGAATGCTGATGACCAGCGCACACGGGCAGGAGATCACCAGGAAGATGAGCGCGCGGTAGAGCCAGGTGTTGAAGACGTACGGCTCCACGATGAGCATCGGCACCAGCACGATGCCAACGGCCAAGGCCACCACGATGGGCGTGTAGATTCGCGCAAAGCGGCGGATGAAGAGTTCCGTGGGCGACTTGCTCTTCGCAGCGTTCTGCACAAGATCGAGGATGCGGGCGAGGCTGCTTTCGCCGAAGGGCTTGGTCACTTCCATGTCCACCACCTTGTCCGCGGCGATCATACCGGCGAGCACCGGTGCTTCCTTCACGATGATGCGTGGCACGCTTTCGCCGTTGAGGGCTGCGGTGTCGAAGGAAGCCTTATCGCTGATCAGCTTCCCATCCAGCGGTACACGATCGCCAACGCGGATGCGGATGGTGTCACCGACTTTCACCTCGGCGGCGGGCGTTTCCACCGGGACACCATCGCGCATCACGTTCGCGGCATCAGGACGCACATCAAGCAATGCCTGGATGTTGCGCTTGGCACGGTCGACGGCGGCGTCCTGGAAGAGTTCGCCCACCGCGTAGAACAGCATGACCGCCACGCCCTCGGGGTATTCCTTGATGAAGAAGGCGCCGACCGTGGCAAGGCTCATCAGGAAGAACTCACTGAACACATCGCCCTTCGCGATCGCCTTGATCGCTTTGAACAGTACGGGAAGGCCCACGGGCAGGTAGGCCGCGAGGTACCAGGCGAACCGCTTCCATTCCGGTTGGAAGAACTGCGGCGCAAGCTGGTCAATGGCGATGCCGCCGATGAGCAGGACGAACGAGGCGAGGGCGGGCAGGTATGACCGCCAAGCGCTAACGCTTTGTTCCTTGGCTGGCGTGCCAGCGTGATCGTGGTGGGCGCTCATCAATGCGTGTGGCCGTCGTCGTGGCTATGACCGTCGCCTTCGTCGTGTCCGCCACCATCACCGTGCACATGCGTCGAGGAAGTGTCGGTCGCGTGGTCATGGCCGTCATCC
>JADJDP010000002.1 GCA_016702645.1 Flavobacteriales bacterium | reverse complement strand
ATTGGCCAAGCCGACATCATCATTTGCGTTGATGCGGCCATTCCCGGCACCCACTGAGACAGCTCCGAACTCGTCGAACAGAGAGATATGAACGCCGTGCGCACATACCCCCTTTTCGGAAACCACGACCTTTGCGACCAGTGAAGCGCGTACTGTCCATAACCATCATTTGCTCCATGCTCGTTTTCGGCACGGAGCTGCGGCAGTTGCTGCGCGTTCCTGAACTGATCGTCCATTTCCTCGACCACCGTTCCGAGGAGCCGAACATGTCCCTGACCGATTTTCTTTGGATCCACTATTGCACGGAACAGGTGCATGATCACGACTTTCACGAGGATGAAGAGCTTCCGTTCCGTTCGCACGACAATGTGCCAACACTGATCGTCCTGCTCGATGTCTTGCCGGTCCATAACGGCGAACAGCTGATCCCGCCGTCCGCAACAGCCCCGGTGTTCCCGGTTTGTGACCTCGGCGTACTTGCCGGTGAACATGCCGCCGTTTGGCAGCCGCCGCGCGCCTGATCCTTCCCTTGCCACGGTCCCGTTGATCCGGACCAGGGTGCACTGGCACCCGGGACTCGTGGTGCATCCGGTCCTTCCCTTCTTCTCGATCAATCGATGAACGACAATGCTCGATCGCATCATCTCCTATTCCATTCGCAACAAGCTCATTGTTGGGCTGTTCGTGCTGGGCCTCACCGGCTGGGGTGCCTACAACGTCACCCAGTTGCCCATCGATGCTGTACCGGACATCACCAACAACCAGGTGCAGGTGATCACCGTGAGCCCCGCACTGGGTGCCGGTGACATCGAACGCCTGATCACCTTCCCAATCGAACAGGCAACGCGCAATGTGCCCGGCATCATCGAACAGCGCAGCTTCAGCAGGTTCGGGCTCAGCGTGGTCACCATCGTTTTCGACGATGCAACGGATGTGTATTGGGCACGGCAGCAGGTGACCGAGAGGCTCGCACAGATCACGATCCCGGAGAGCCTGGGCAGACCGGAGCTTGGTCCTGTCTCCAGCGGCTTGGGCGAGATCTTCCAATACGTGGTGAAGCCCAAGCCCAGCTACGAAGGCAAGTATGATGCCACCGAACTGCGCACGATACAGGATTGGATCGTGCGGCGGCAACTACTAGGTACCGATGGCGTGGCCGATGTGAGCAGCTTCGGCGGACTGTTGAAGCAGTATGAGATCGCCGTGGATCCCGAGCGCCTCGGCGCCATGGGCATCACCATCGCCGATGTGTTCGAGGCCGTGGCACGGAACAATGCGAACAACGGTGGTGCCTACATCGAAAAGGGACCCACCTTGCTCTTCGTCCGCACCGAAGGCCTGATCACCGACATGGATGCGATACGCACCATCCAAGTGAAAGTGTTGCCCGATCACACGCCGGTGCTCCTTCGCGATGTGGCCGAAGTGCGCCTTGGTACAGCCACACGGTACGGCGCCCTCACTTACAATGACGAAGGCGAAGCAGCTGGCGCGGTGGTGATGATGCTGAAGGGCGCGAACTCCAGTGCGGTGATCGGGAAGGTGAAGGAGCGTATCGCGCTCATCGAGAAGACGCTACCCGAAGGCGTTACCATCGAACCCTTCCTCGACCGCACCAAGATGGTGAACAACGCCATCCACACGGTGCAGACCAATTTGATGGAAGGCGCGCTCATCGTGGTGCTGATCCTGGTCTTCTTCCTGGCCAACCTGCGCGCCGGGCTCGTCGTGGCATCCGTGATACCACTCTCGATGCTGTTCGCGGTGATCATGATGAACCTCTTCGGTGTCAGCGGCAACCTGATGAGCCTTGGCGCTCTGGATTTCGGTTTGATCGTGGACGGTGCGGTGATCATCGTCGAGGCGGTACTTCACCGTATGCACCATACGCAGGACCGCAGCGGTGCCCTGAAGCTGGACCAATTGCACATGGACCAAGCGGTTGGTTCGGCAGCGAGCCGCATGATGAACTCCGCGATGTTCGGACAGGTGATCATCCTCATCGTGTACTTGCCGATCCTATCCCTCCAAGGGATCGAAGGCAAGATGTTCAAGCCCATGGCCCAGACGGTGGCCTTCGCCGTGCTCGGTGCCGCGATCCTGTCGCTCACGTACGTGCCCATGGTGAGTGCGCTCTTTCTCAGCAAACGGCTGAACCCTCCTGCCACATGGACGGACCGCATGATGGAGCGCTTAGGGGAATTCTACAACACCTGGCTCAACAAGGCCATCCTCCGCCCGATGCGATTGGTGGGCGCGGCTATCGCGTTGCTCGTTGTAGCAGGGGGGATACTGGCTGCCATGGGCGGCGAGTTCATTCCCGAACTGGAAGAAGGTGACTTCGCAGTGGACACCCGCCTGCTCACAGGTAGCTCACTAACGAACACCGTGGAAACGTGCGGCAAGGCAGCTGGAATGTTGAAAGCCAATTACCCTGAAGTGGAGAAGGTGGTGGCCAAGATCGGCAGTGGTGAGATCCCTACCGACCCCATGCCCATCGAGGCCGCCGACATGATGGTGATCCTCAAGCCCAAGAAGGAGTGGACCAGTGCGAAAACCTTCGATGAACTCGCTGAGAAGATGGGTGCCACGCTCAGCGCACTTCCTGGTGTCACATTCGGTTTCCAATACCCCGTGCAGATGCGCTTCAACGAACTGATGACCGGCGCACGCCAGGATGTGGTGTGCAAGATCTACGGCGAAGACCTCGACTCGCTCGCCGCCTATGCGCACAAGCTGGGCGACCTGGTGAACACCGTGGAAGGCGCGAAGGACCTCTACGTGGAAAGCGTGGGTGGTCTACCCCAGATCGTCGTGCGGCATGATCGCGCAGCACTTGCGCGGTACGGCCTGGACGTGGAAGCGGTGAACGATGTGGTGCGCACAGCCTTCGCTGGAAGTGTTGCTGGACAGGTATTCGAAGGCGAACGTCGCTTCGACCTTGTGGTGCGCGCAAGAGCACGGAGTCGGACCGACCTGGCCGACGTGCAACGGTTGCTGGTGCCAACGCCAACAGGAAAGCCGGTTCCGCTCGCACTGCTCGCCAGCGTGCGCGTGGAGGATGGACCGAACCAGGTCCAACGGGAGGATGCGAAGCGTCGCATCACGGTAGGCTTCAATGTCCGTGGCCGCGATGTGCAGACCATCGTGGAGGAACTGCAGGTGAAGGTGGACGCCCAGCTTGATCTGCCTCCCGGCTATTACACCACCTATGGCGGCACTTTCGAGAATCTCGTGGAAGCCAAGAAACGCCTGAGCGTGGTGGTGCCATTGGCATTGCTGTTGATCCTGCTGCTCTACTTCGCCTTTGGTTCCTTGAAGCTGAGCCTGCTCGTGTTCAGTGCAGTACCACTCTCCGCGATCGGTGGCGTGTTCGCCCTCTGGGGCCGTGATATGCCCTTCAGCATTTCGGCCGGCGTGGGCTTCATCGCGCTCTTCGGGGTGGCGGTGCTCAACGGCATCGTGCTCATCAACGAGTTCGAGCACCTGCTCAAGAACGGAATGAAGGATGCTGCTGAACGCATCCGCCAAGGCACGGCAACCCGCTTGCGTCCTGTGCTGATGACCGCGTGCGTTGCATCCCTGGGCTTCCTACCCATGGCCTTGAGCAATGGTGCTGGTGCTGAAGTGCAACGACCACTGGCAACGGTGGTCATTGGCGGGTTGCTCACCGCCACCCTCCTCACCCTCTTCGTACTGCCCGCGTTGTACATGCTCGCTTATCGCAAGCGCACGAACGAGCGGCCACAAGGACCAACAACCCCGGTGGTGGCAAGCATTCTTGTCGCACTCATCGGCTTGCCATTCGCGTCGAACGCTCAGCAAGCGTTACTACCCATCACACTGGAGCAAGCCGTGGACAGTGCCATGAAGAACAACCTCTACCTGAAGAGCGCTGCATTCCGTAGTGAAGTTGAGGAACAATTGGTCGGCACCGCGTGGGACCTGCCACGTACCAACGTGGACTACGAGTACGGCCAGATCAACACCAATGCGAACGACGATCGGATCAGCCTCACGCAGAGCATCGCCTTTCCCACGGTCTACACCCGGCGGCGGCAAATGCTGAAGCACACCGCCGCCGGAGTGCGCTGGGAACAGCAGCTACGTGAGCGGGAGGTCCGCACACAAGTGAGGCAAGCCTATCACGATGTGCTGGTGCTCTCGGAGCAATTGCATTTATTGGAGCAGGCCGACAGTATCTATTCCGCAGCCACCGTTGGTGAGGAGCAGCGCTTCGACCTTGGCGCCAGCAACGTGTTGCAGCGGGCCACTGCCCGTACCCAAGGCATGCTCATGCGGGCACGCGCCCAGCAGGCAAGCGCCGATCTGGAACAAACACGTGCCCGCCTGGCGCAGCTTCTCAATACGACAGCATCGCTTCGACCGGCACCCATGGCGATGAAGATCATCGCTGACGTGGTGCCTGGCGAAGACGCGGTACAGCAACATCCACTGGTGCGCGCAGCGAACGAGCAAGAGGCCGCTGCTGAAGCCCGCGCTGGCGCATGGAGCGCTCCACCCTGCTGCCCGACCTCACGTTCGGTGTCGCATCCATGACATTGGACCGGTCACCGGCGGTGGATGATGCCAGCACCATCTACGATCGCGGCGATCGTTTCACGGCTGTTCGAGCCGGTATCTCCATACCGCTCTTCTTCGGCGCACAAAGCGCACGGAACAAAGCCGCGCATATCGTTAACCTGCGCGCCTCGAACGAAACGAAGGCATTGGCGCAGGAGGTCCGAACGCAACTACAGCAAGTGCAACAACGATACATGGCGCAACTCGCCCGCGTGGAGTCCCTTGAACAAGGAGCCACACAGGAAGCAGAGCAGCTAAGACGCTCCGCCGAGGAAGCGTATGCCAACGGTCAGATCGATCGGCTCCAATGGAGCTTGCTCACGGGCCAGGCTATCGCACTCTCCATGGAATACCTCGATGCACTGCGTGCGCTCGGTCACGCGGCCATCGAACTCAACGCCTTCAACCAACAATAACACCCACGCGGATCATGCGTCGTCGGAATTCACCCCCGCTCGATCGGTTCAATGGACCGGTCCAACGGATGGCATTGGCCATCATCATTTCGAGCACCTTGGGTGCGTGCTCCTCTCCCGAGATCACCCCTGGAACCGCCGACCCGGCCCTTTCGGAGACCACCGTGCGTCTCAGCAAGGAACAGCTGGCGAACGCAGGCATCGTCACCGGGAACATCGAACGCCGCTCGCTCGGCGCACTGCTCCCCGTGCAAGGCGTGGTGGACGTCCCGCCACAGAACCTGGTCAGCGTGAGCGCACCGTTGGGCGGATACGTGCGGACCACGGATCTGCTCCCCGGCATGGAAGTCCAAAAGGGACAATCGCTGGCCGTGCTCGAGGATGCACGTTTCATCCAAATGCAACAGGACTATTTGGTCACCCAAGGGAAGGTGACCCTGCTCACACAGGACTTCGAACGCCAGAAAGCCCTCAACGTGAACAAGACTTCCAGCGATAAGGTGTTGCAGGAAGTGACCACCGAACTGAACACACAAACGGTGACACTGCGGTCGCTCGCGAGAACAGTCCGTTTGATCGGCGTGGATCCCGCCTCGCTGTCAGCGGACAACATCTCACGCAGCGTGGCACTGCGCTCCCCCATCCATGGATGGGTGGCGCAGGTTCGCGTCAACATAGGGCGTTATGTGCAGCCGACCGATGTGCTCTTCGAACTGGTGGATCCCAGGACATCCACCTCGCGCTAACCTTGTTCGAGAAGGACCTGCCATTGGTGAGGGTTGGTCAGGAGGTGCATGCGCGACCGACCGCGCGACCGGAAGAGGAGTATGAGGCGGAAGTGATCCTAGTGGGTCGAAGCCTGGATGCCGATCGCAGCGCGATCGTTCACTGCCACTTCACCAAAGCGCCGAAGGACCTCGTGCCCGGCATGGCCATGAGCGCCACGTTGGAAAGCCACACGGACACGGTTTGGTGCGTACCTGAGGAAGCCGTGGTTCGGAGCGGAGCAGGCGAGGCCGTCTTCACGGCGAACGCGGATGGAACCTATACGATGGTGACAGTAACCACCGCAGCCAATGAGTATGGTTACTTCGAACTGGTCGAACCTTCCAGAGAACTGCGCGAACGCCCGATCGTTGTGAAGGGAGCCTACAGCTTGCTATCCGTGCTGAAGAACGCTGGTGAGTGATGAACCTTCAAGCCCCAGCCCACTCAGGCGATCCAGAGCGATCATTTCACGATCCGGCCACCCTCGAGCAGGATGTCGTACTTGTAGCCGGACCCGAAGTCCTTGTTCAGCACAACGGTTCCAATGATGGTCACCGCTTGACCTTCCACCACCGGGGCATCCGTTGTGATCACGAGCTCGGGATCGCCCTTGCTCTTGTCCTTCACATGGATCCAGTTGCGGCCCATGATGTTGGGGTTCACCTTCGTGCAAGTGCCGCTCACCTGAATGGTCTTTCCACCGAACTTCTTCGGGTCCGCGAACAGGTCCGCGATCTTGGTGGAACCGGGCACGTCCACTGCGGGCATGGGGGCCTTTGCGGATGGCCCTGGCGATGTGGTCGCCGTGCTCGCACCACCCATGCTATTGCCATGGTCGGAAGGCACGAGTTGTGAAACCAAGTACATCTTGTCGAACGTCCTGTTGTATTCCTTGCTCTCGAAGTCGGTCTTCAACAAGCCACCCCGATAGAAGTAGCTGCGGCCAATGACGACGTCCTGCAAAAGGGTCGCGATCCAAAATTCCTCCGCACCTTCCTTCACTCGCACATACACGTACTTGGTCGTGGGCAGCGTTTCCAAGGCCACCACGGTATGAAGGTCCTTCTCGGCAGCCGGGTCCACCGCACCAGCAGGAGCCCGTTCTCCTTCGCTTGAAAAGATCCCAGTGGACTGTTCCTGCCGTGCATCACCTCCTTCCTCCGGGATGGCCTTGGGGCCATCACCACAGGCATACAGGAAGATCACCGCTACGAACAGGACGATGAGGTTACGTGTGTCGATCATCGTTTTTTCTTGCTATCGAAGCGTTTCACAAGGCTCATGTTCAACCGGTAGTTGCGTTCCTCCAGGATGGTGGACATTTCACCAAGTACCATGAAGGTAAAGGAGCGGGCAAGGTTCAGTGACAGGTCTGCTCCGTAATACCGCTGCGAGGCGCGGGCGGAGAGTGGGGAACCATCCGATCGGTTCGCGTAGACATATTCCACCATCCGGTAGTACAAGCTCAGGGTCAGAAGCCTGGGTATCAAGGTCCGGTTGTGCCTGAACGAAAGCACATCGCTGCGCACATAGCTGGAGGTGTTGCGGTTGGCTTGCACGGACCAGCGTCCCACGCCTTCGGGATCCATGTTGAAGTTGAGGAAACCACCGATGTTGTCCGAGGCGTTGGCCCCATCCGCTTGGAACCGTTTGCTGTATGCGGCTCCGAGCCCGAGTTTCCTGGTTGGACGAACACTGAGCCGGACCCTCGCCCCCTGTCGCGCATCGTCGTCATCAAGAAGCACTTCCACATCATTTCGGAACGTCTCGTAGTACACCACGCGGCGGCGGCTATCATAGGAGGCAAAGACATCGACCTTCCTGCTGAACCGATAGCGTGAGGAGATGAAGAAGTTCGTCAGCCGCACACTACTACCAGTGGTGCTGTACAGGTCCAACTCACCGGATGAGAAGATATTGAGGTTGCCATTGAAGGTACTCGAATGTTGGATGTAAGCGTAGCGCCGATCCACCATGCCGTTGTTCGTCTGTTGTAGAAGGCCAACGGTGGAACGGGGAGTTCACCGTGGCCGAGTTCACTTGCGCACCGATGTACCCACCATATTCCAACAGGTCGAAATTGAGGCCATAGGTGTATATGTCCGGCCGGAAACCAGCGATGGCTCCAGCGAACATGGTCCCGAAGTTCCGCTCCATCTGCAGCCCATCGATCGCGCCAAGGGACGAGGCACTGTTGTTGATCTTCCTGCCGAGCGTAATGGTCGTGTTCGGATCGGGAGCATAGGTCACCGCCAGGTTGTACACGTTGAAGAACTCGGTGCGCTGGGGATGGGACTCCAGGTCGGCCGGGTACAACTTCCGGTAGTTCAAGTAGGTTTCTGCCGAGAACTTCGAGTTGGCGATGTTGTCCGCATCCAACGAGAACCGATACATCACACGATGGTCGTTCTCCCGATCGGAAGGCATCGTGCTATAGGTGGCGGCAGAAAGCCGACCGCGGATCCGCTCACCCTTGCCACCAAGCGTGTCCTCCTCAATAGGCTCGGTCCGGTCCGGTTTCACGCGGCGAGTTCCGACCCCGTTGGACTCGACCACGTGAAGGCTCCTGGTCTGAACGTGGTCTCCCTTTTCGAACTTGCAACCACTCACCACCGTGCAAACACATGAAGTGGAGGACATGCTGCTGACGACCAGGCAGGGGGTTGCGACGCCGCCTTTCACCTGCTCCAAGGTGTCCTTCACAGCGATACCCTCGGTGCGCTCGAACCTCACATAGACGTGTTGTGCGGTGATGAAGGTCACCTCACCCTGCATTCCATCTTGTGCCGTACCGTACAGTGCGATCAGAAGCAGTACAACTATGATCGTGATCCGGATCATCTCGCACTAATCACCGTTCGGGTGGCAGTTGAAGCAGGCGTTACTGGTGTACGAATACCCGCTCACTTCATCGTGATCGTTCGCCAGCCCAGCCTGGTCATCGTGACAGATGGTGCAACTGAACACGTTGTAATCGTTCGGGTTGGTGTGGCACTCCGCACATGTGTTCCATACTCCATTGTGGTTCCCGCTGTAGATGGGGAAGAACTGGCCATCGTGATCGAACGTTGCGTTGCCCCAGGCGGTCTCATCATGGCATTGGGCGCAATTGGTGCCAAAACCAGAAGAGGCATGGTTCGGGTCGGTTGTGCCGTTGTAATCCGCCATGTGGCACGCGCTGCAAACCGTGGGTGTGCCGGCATAGCCGTTCGCATGGCATTCTATGCACGCCGTGCTCGTGTGTGCGCCATGCAGCGGAAAGTTCGTGTTGTTGTGATCGAAGGTGGCATTGCCCCAGGCTGTCTCGTCATGGCACATCGCACAGTCCGTACTGAAGCCGGAGGTGGTATGGTTGGGCTCGGTAGTGCCATTGTACTCGGTCATGTGGCAGGCACTGCACGCGGTCGGGGTACCGGCGTAGCCGTTCGTATGGCATTCGATGCACGCCGTGGTCACGTGGGATCCATGCAGCGGAAAATCCGTGATGTTATGGTCGAAGGAGGCCGTCCACCCCGGTCCGGTGGTGTGGCAGCTTGCGCAGTCCGTCGAGAACCCAGCGGATTGGTGGTTCGGGTCGGTAGTGCTGTTGTACTCCGTCATATGACAACTGGAGCACTCCGGCGATGCGTCCGCGAAATTGCCCGTTGTGTGGCAGCGTGCGCAATCCTGGATCTCGTGGCCACCGGTCAGTGGGAAGAAGTCGTGGTCGGTGAACTGCGTGCCCCAACCCGTACCCATAGGGTCGTGGCATTCGATGCAATTGGTGGAGAAGCCGGAACTCGCATGGTTCGGGAACCTGGTAGTGTTGAATTCGTCGATGTGGCAGTTGATACAATCGTTCCCGACGCGAGCGAACGCCAGCGTATTGTCAGCCACATGGCAATCCACACAGCTGAGGTTGCTGTGCGCGCCGATGAGCGCGAAGCCGTTCTGCTCGTGCAGCTCGGGGATATCATCCACCAGCCAGGTCCGTGGGGTGTGGCATCGCGCGCAGTCGTTGCCCACGGTCATCGCGTGAACATCGGTGTGGCACGAGATGCAGTCCGATGGGGTGGGCGTGTCGAACACCATCGAACCATGGCAGGAGCGGCAATTCACCTCGGCATGGATGCCTATCAACGGGAACCCCGTACTGTCGTGATCAAAGCCGAGCGGATCGCGCATCACGACCCAGCTATCCGGAACATGGCAGGCCGCGCAGTCGATCTTGAAGGCCGGACCGTGGGGTGATTGACCGAGCGTTGCGGTGGACAAGGACAAGCAAGCCAGAAATACACACCATCCACCCGCTTGGATCCATGATCCTAGCAAGCCAGAAAGTCCCGTTTGCAGTGGCTTTGAACTCATTGAAGGCTAGGTCGCTGGGACCTCACTTGTATACGAAGGAGGGACGATCCAGTTGGGAATTCAGAGGATATCGGACGAGATGGGATAAACGAGCAACGAAGCGGGTTTTCGACAGGACCGAATTGGGGTAAACCCCTCAGTTCCCATCAGTTGTGGCAATTGTAACATGCAGTGCTACTGAACGAATACCCATTGACATCGCTGTGGTTGTTGGCAAGTTGTGATTGGTTGTTGTGACAGTCGGTGCATGTGAAAACACTGAAGTCATTCGGGCTAGTATGGCATGTCGCGCAGTTGTTCCAAACCGATGAGTGGTTGCCACTGTATATGTTGAAATACATGGCGTCATGGTCGAAGGTAGATGGCACCCATGCGGTCGTACCATGACATTCGGCACAATCGGTCGGGAACTGATCCGCAGCATGGTTAGGATCGTTGGCGCTATTGTAGTCCGGCATATGGCACGCGTTGCATTCCGTCGGGGTACCAGCGTACCCGTTCGCGTGGCACTGGATGCAGCTTGTGCTCGCATGCTGGCCGGTCAGGGGGAAGCCGGTGTTGTCATGGTCAAAGGTGGCCGGAACCCAGGCCGAGGGATCGTGACATTGCGCACAATCCGTTGGGAATCCGGCTTGCACGTGGTTGGGCGCCGTGGTTGCATTGTAGTCGGCGATGTGGCAGGATGCACAGTCCGTCGGCGTCCCTACGAAGCCGTTGGCATGGCACTGCATGCAATCCACTGTGGTGTGTGAACCCACCAGCGGGAAGTTCGTCGTGTTGTGGTTGAAAGTGGCGTTGCTCCACGCACCTTCATCATGGCACATGGCACAGTCGGTCGGGAAGCCTGCCTGCATGGTTCGGGTTAGCTGCAGTTCCATAATCCGACATGGCACGCCTCGCAGGTGTTCGGCGTGTTGGCGTAGCCCGCAGCGTGGCACTGGTTGCAGTTCACGTTGGCGTGCGAGCCGTTCAAGGCGAAGCCGGTCGCTGCGGTGTGGTCGAAGCTTGATGGTGTCCACGCATCAGCGGTATGGCACTGCGTGCAGTCCGTTGAGAAGTTCGCCTGGGTGTGGTTGGGTTCAACCGTGCCATTGAAGTCCGTCATGTGGCACGCATCGCAGTTCGTCGGCGTGTTCGTGTAGCCCGCAGCGTGGCATTGCACGCAGTTCACGTTGGTGTGCATCCCCGTCAGCGGGAAGCTCGTGGTGTTGTGGTCGAACGTTGCGTTGCCCCAGTTGCCCTCGTCGTGGCACATCGCGCAGTCCGTGGGGAAGCCCGCCGTTACGTGGTTGGGGGCCGTCGTGGCGTTGTAGTCCGTCAGGTGGCAGACCTCGCAGGTGTTGGGTGTGTTCGCATAGCCCGCAGCGTGGCACTGGTTGCAGTTCACGTTGGCGTGCGAGCCGTTCAGCGCGAAGCCCGTCGCTGCGGTGTGGTCGAAGCTTGATGGTGTCCACCCATCAGCGGTATGGCACTGCGTGCAGTCCGTGCTGAAGTTGGCTTGCGTGTGGTTCGGTTCCACCGTGCCGGTGTAGTCCGTCATGTGGCACGCGTCGCAGTTCGTCGGGGTATTGGTGTAGCCCGCCGTGTGGCACTCGATGCAGTTCACACTGGTGTGCATCCCCGTCAACGGGAAGCTCGTGGTGTTGTGGTCGAACGTCGCGTTGCCCCAAGTGCCCTCATCGTGGCACATTGCACAGTCCGTGGGGAAGCCCGCCGTCACGTGGTTCGGGTCCGTGGTGGCGTTGTAGTCCGTCAGGTGACAAGCCTCGCACGTGTTGGGCGTGTTGGCATAGCCCGCCGCGTGGCACTGGTTGCAGTTAACGTTCTGGTGGCTGCCGTTGAGCGCGAAGCCCGTCGCTGCCGTGTGGTCGAAGCTGCTCGGCGTCCACCCATCAGCGGTATGGCACTGCGTGCAGTCCGCGCTGAAGTTGGCTTGCGTGTGGTTGGGTTCCACCGTGCCGGTGTAGTCCGTCATGTGGCACGCGTCGCAGTTCGTGGGGGTATTGGTGTAGCCCGCTGCATGGCACTCGATGCAGTTCACGTTGGTGTGCATCCCCGTCAACGGGAAGCTCGTGGTGTTGTGATCGAACGTCGCGTTGCTCCAGGAGCCTTCATCGTGGCACATCGCGCAGTCCGTGGGGAAGCCCGCCGTCACGTGGTTGGGGTCCGTGGTGGCGTTGTAGTCCGTCAGGTGGCACGCCTCGCACATGTTCGGTGTGTTGGCGTAATTGCCCTGGTGACATTGATCGCAACTCACAGGAATGTGCGATCCCTGCAAAGGCCAAACCGCATGGTCGTACGTCGTCGGGCTCCAACCGGAGTTGGTGGTGTGGCATGTAGCGCAATCGGTGGAGAAACCCGCAGCTTGGTGGTTGGGGTTCGTGGCGCTGGTAAAATCCTGCTGGTGACAGGTGATGCACTCTGGAGATGCATCGGAGAAGTTGCCGGTAACGTGGCATTGGTTGCAATCCTGGATGGCGTGCCCCATCGTCAACGGGAAGAAGTCATGCACCACGTTGGTCGTATGCCAACCGCTACCCATTGGATCGTGGCACTCGATGCAATCCGTCGAGAAGCCATCCGCGGCGTGGTCCGGCGACTTCGCGGTCATGTAGTCGTTCTGGTGACAGCTGAAGCAATCGTTGCCGACACGGTCGAATTGCAATGGGTTACCGGCTGTGTGACAATCCGTACAGCTCAGGTTACCATGCGCACCGGCCAGCGCGAAACCGTTCTGCTCGTGCAATTGAGGGATGTCGTGCACGATCCAATCCACCGATGTAGGCAGCGAGCACAATCATTTCCAACGCTCATACCATGCACATCCGTGTGGCACGAAGCGCAATCCATGGGCGCCGAATCGAAGACCAGGGAAGCGTGGCACGACTTGCAATCCACCTTCGCGTGTGTCCCCTCCAAGGGGAAATCCGTGGAGTCATGTTTGAAGACCACGGCCGCGGCAGTGGCATCCACCAGCGGTTGTTTCCCTCGTGCCCTTCCCTTGTGCTGAATGGCACCAGCTTTGGCTTCAACCCAGATCAGGGTGGCATTGGTCCAACCCGCCGGACTGTGGCACTTGGAACAATCGATCATGAGGTTATCGCCATGGGGCGATTGCGCAGATACTCGCACCGCCGTCAGCAGCAAGAGCCCGACTATTTGTGGCAGTCCGCGCATGCGAAGCGTTCGATCTTGAAGGATGGGACCTTGCCATCGTCGGCCACTTTGTGGCATTCGCGGCAGTCCACTGTCACGTGCTCACCAACGAGCGGGAACTCAGTGAGATCATGGTCGAAGAGTTTGGGGAACCAATCGTCCGCGACATGGCAGCGTTTGCAATCCGTCGATCCGTTCTCCACGAAATCATCTCCGTGCACATTGTCGTGGCAATCAGTGCAAGTGGCGCCGATGTTCCGGAAGGTCCAGGTCTTCCCATCCTTCATATGGCACTCGAAACAGGGAGTGGCCTGGTGCGCGCCTTCAAGTGGGAAAGGGGTCTCCATGTGCTGCTCGATGCTGAACATGCTCACACCAAATCCATCCGTGAGGAAGTGGCACTCCACACAGTCTGGCGTCACACCGTTCTTGGCGAACACCCCCTTGTGGAAGTCCTCATGGCACCGATTGCAGGCATCGAAGACGACGGATCGGTGTATGGGCCCTTGTGGCACTTCTTGCAATCAACCCCGATATGCTTCCCCTGCAGTGGATAGTCCGTGAGGTTGTGATCGAACTGATCCATGGAACGCAAGGCCGTGAAGCCCTTCTCCTGGTGGCACTTGGCGCAGTCGGTCCCGAACTTCCCCTCGTGCGGGTCTTTGTGGCAGGTGGCGCACTGGTTCTCCGTTACACCGTTCCTGTCTTGGAACACCGTCAGCGGGTCACTGCTCTTCTTGTGGCACGCGAAGCAGTCCGTCGTCTTATGCTTGCCGAGGAGCCGGAAGTGCGTTGTACTGTGATCGAAGCGGTCCTTGCCTGCGAACGTGGTGAACGCCTGCTCCGTGTGGCATTGTGAACATGCATTGGGGAAATGGGCCTTATGCGGATCCGCATGGCACGACTTGCAGTCGGCGTGGGGCACATCCCCGAATTGCTGGAACTCCTTGCCGTTGCGGGTGGTCACCTTATGGCACTCTTTGCAATCGACCTGCACGTGGCCACCGCGCAAGGGGAAATCGGTCTTGGCGTGGTCGAACTTCTTCACCGGCTTCCAAGCCGTCATGTCATGGCAGCTGCGGCAATCCTTGGACATGCTCCCCTGGTGGAAGTCGGCGTGGCAGGAAAGACAGGCCTGATCAAGCCCCATGAAGGTCTTTGGTCGTGCGCGGATCGCCGGGGTCCTTGATCTTTTCGGGCGCATGGCACTTGCGGCAGTCCACCGGCTTGTGCGCGCCCTCCAGTGGATAGCCCGCGAGGGAATGATCGAACGCCTTCTCATCGAAGCGAACCATCTCGAATTTCCTTCCGTGGTGCTCGCTATGGCAGGTGAAGCAATCCTTTCCTTTCACCTCCCGGCTCACATGGTACCCCCGCTTCTGAGTGATCAGCGACTGGAGCTCCTTGTGGCAGGCCAGGCACTTTGCGTTCGTGACTTTGTTGCCCAGGTCGTGGCATTGTGTGCAATTGCTCATCCCCTCCAGCGAGGCGTGGGCAGTGGTGAGGTCGCCCGGTGACAACTGCGCGTACCCCGCTAACGCTGTCAGTGACAGCACAACAATGAGGTATGTCCTCGACCGGCTCATTTGTGCTTCTTCACGATGTGCCCGAAACGCTTGGTGATCTCGATGCCCGCCTTCTGTAGGAAGCCGGTGGGGAGCTCACCACCGGCAAAAACGAGCACGAGGTCGTTCTCCATCTGGCGCACATCCTCGCCAACCTTGCACAGCACGAACTCGGGGGAAATGGATACCAGGTTCGACTTGAACACCGCTTTGAGCGCACCCGAATCAATGGCCGCGGTGATCGCTTCCTTGTTCTTCGGTTTGCAGCCCGCGAAATTCTCGTTGCGGTTCACCAGCGTTACATCATTGGTGGCCATCAACATCATTGCGGATTCGACACCTGCATCACCCCCACCTACCACCACCACCTTCTTTCCGGTGATGTTCTCAGGCTCCAGAAGCCTGTATGCCACCTTCGTGGATTCTTCTCCGGGGATCCCGAGCTTTCGCGGACTACCACGTCGTCCTATCGCGAGCAGAACGTTGTTGGCCATGTAGTCCTTCCCGGCATCGGTGGACAGTTTGAAGGTCCCATCCTTCTGCGGTACGATACCCTCCACTTTCACACGTTCCGTGATCTCGATGCCGTGCTTGGAGATCACCGTGTGCCAGAGCTGCAACAGCTCATCCTTGGTCGTGTCGTAGAGCTTCACCTTTCCGTGAAGAGGCAGATCCACCGGTGCGGTCATGACCAGTTTAGCCCGTGGAAAGGTGTACACCGTTCCGCCGAGTGAATCCTGTTCCAGGGTGGCGCTTGACAATCCCTGCTTCTTAGCTTCCAAGGTCGCCGATATCCCTGCTGGTCCGGCACCGATGATCACCACGTCGAGCACGCCTTCCGCCTTCGGTTTCTTGTTCCTCGCGATGCTGATCATCGCTTGCTGGCCTTGTTCCACACTATTGCGAATGAGGCCCATGCCGCCGAGTTCACCAGCGATATAGATGCCTTTGACGTTCGTCTCGAAGCTCTGGTCCACATGAGGCAGATCGACGCCACGCGTCTCCGTGCCGATGCGCAACGAAATAGCTTCCACCGGGCAGGCATGGAAACAGGCACCGTGCCCTACGCAATTCGAAGCGATGATGACAGTGGCCTTTCCGTCCACGATACCGAGGATGTCCTTCTCGGGACATTCCGCCACGCAGGCAGCGCTGCCAATGCAGGTGTTCAGGTCGATGTACGGATGCAGCGACACCGGCTCGAACATGCCTTCCTCCTTGGCCTTCGCGACCTTCTTCTCCACGATCGCGGACTTCTTGCCGAGGCTGCGCATGTAGAAGAAGACCACCAGCCCGCACAGCAGGATCACAGAACCATAGATCGCTATTTGTTCAATGAGCACCTCCATCAGAAGATCCATCTATATCCAAAGGCCAGCGTAACGGCCACATGGATGATGAGCACGATGAGCATGATGAGGGCGAAGGGCAGGTGAGCGACATGCCAGTACTTGAACAGCTTTTGCATGGTCTGCAAGCGGCCGATGCGATGACTGATCGCGAATTCCTCCTTGACCGTTTGAATGACCCACGTGCGCTCCTCCTTGCCCACTTTCCGCTGGTGAAGGTTCGTCCGAATGGTGGACAGGACCTTTCGCTCCTCGGCGTAACGTGCCATGAACGACTTGCGCGTAGGGTTGGCGCTCTCATCCTGCGAACCGGTGATGAGCGCGATGAGGGACTCGTCCAAGTGGGCACGTCCCTTCAACGTGGCCACCAGTTCTGAGCGAAGGCCCTTCACCTCGCTCAGGCTCAACTCGCGCCCTTCGATGGTCCGTGGGATCTGGATGTAGATGAAGCGTCCGATGACGCCACTTGCCACCACCGCCACCATGCTCCAGAACGCCACGGAGACAAGGCCTCCGAACTTGAAAGCGGTGTGGAAGAGGATCAAGATCGGACCGAGCGTGCAGAGGAAGATGTGGAACTCCAGGAGGTACTTCAGCCGGAGCTGTTTGGACATGAAGTTGTACCGCTTGCGGGCGATATAGATCACCACTCCGAAGAGGATCATGAACGTGCCCAGTATGCCGATGCCATGCCCATATGCGCCACTCGGCTTGAACCAATTGTGCTGTGGATGGTAGAAGCGCTCCTCTTCCGGAAGCTGGTAGTACGAATAGCCGGTATAGGATAGATAGGCGGTCACAAGAACGACCACCGCAACCATGGAGCCGATGAAGATCGAATGGGTGGTTCGCGTCATCTGGCTTGCATTGGTTTGTTCAGCTCTCCACGAATCCTGGGACTGCAAGCAATGGACCAACCACAGCAAGTTCCGGTATGGGTGAACGTCCCATTTCGTTCACCAAGTTGATGATCCTCAACAGCCGGGGGCATCCCAATAAGCCGAGACGGGAAAAAAGGGCGCTGAGTCGGAGCGGTCTCGTGTCGAATTGACGCTTTCATGCGGTTTGGTATCACAGAGGGTGTTCGCAACTCGGCACCGCCTACCATCTGTTCGGAACAGGTCCATTTTGAACGGTCGACTTGAACAATTCTTTGAAGAAGAGGGTGCCACGTCATGGTGCCATGATGAACACGTTCCTGGTCGATGAGCTTCCGTCCATGAATTCCGTCCGCAATTGATAGATACCGGTAGCAATCGTGCCCGGCTCGATCGGCCAGGTTCCGCAAGCGCGGCCGCTCGCATCCATCAACCATTGTCGAACGACTTCCTTTTCGCCGCAGAACGGAACCGCTACGACGGATGAGTATGTGCTGGTCCCATCGAAGTCGGTTTGCCGAAGGCGGTAGTAACGGACGGTCGCCCCCGGTTCCATATCGCGGATCTCATAGTGGGTCATGTATTGCGAGTTGCCCGCACCGGGGAGTTGCTCAATGGGCGCCCACATGCTCGCGTCCACGCTGCGCTCTACGGTGAACAGGTCGTTGTTCCGTTCCGTGGCCGTGTTCCACCGCACCAGCACCGCATCGCTCGCGCAGGTTGCAGTGAAGTCGATCAGTTCGATCGGCAACACGGGCGTGCATGAGATCGTGGCGGTTCCGAAGAAATCGAGCGTGACGTTCGCGGTCACATAGCTCCAGTTGCTCATGCAGATGATGAACTGCTGACCGGCGATCACCGGCAGCTCCGGGGCGTAATTGCCTGGATCGCCGCCGGGGGGAAGCGTATTGGCCAGCCCGGCGCCACCCCAAGGGACCGCATCCCACACGCAGCGCACAGGAGGCAGCGTGTTGCCCATGATCGCCGAGCATGTCGCCGGACCAGCATACGCCCACATCGCCCAGTCATAGTAGCCCACCTGTTGTCCGCCCGCCCCGAAACTGAAACCCAAGCTTCCGCTCGTGCCAACGGTGAAAAGGATCCAGCTACTGTTGAGTTCGCCTGCATACAAGCAACCATAGTCGGTGCCACCCCATGGCGGCGGTGGAATGCCGCCGCCGAACGCCGGATTGGAGATCGAGCCCGGACCCGGGATCTCATCGATGCTTCCAAATCCGTTCGGGGTGATCGGGAACGTGAACGGATCGCATACGCATATCACAGCCGGGCAGTCGCTGCCGGGCTGACCGTTGTTCACCACTGTGCCGCAACCGCCGCCAGGGCCCGGACCCGGACCACCGCCCCCGCCCCACGAACAGGTGGCACCGCCGATGGAAATGAGCACTGAATCCGCCCCGCCCGCCGACAAGGTGCCGCTGTATAGCACGGCACCTCCGAATTCCGCCAACGAATAGGTCGCACCGTTCCAACCGTTGGCAGCAGCGTCCACCATGTAAAGCACGTAACAACCATCGCCCAAACACAGCGTGTCGTTGTATCCTGCTCCACCGCTCTGGACCACCGTACCGTTCCACGTGAAGTCCCACGACACTTGTGCGGGTGCGCTTCCGCTTGTTACGATGAACTGCAGCATGGTGGTCCCGGGAGGGCATCCGCCGCCGTTGGCCGGATCACATGGTTGACCATCGCCCAGTACGAAGGTGTCGACACCATCGGTAACGGTGATGGTGTACCACGTGCATTGAGCGTTCACGCTGAAAGTGATGCTTGACAAGAACAGCAGTAGAAAGACTTTGCGGGCAATAGGCCCAAGGATCCGCATTGGAGTAAAATGAGCGGTTGACGAATGCTCAAGAACCCGCTGCGTAGCAGCAGTTCTTGTCTGCGTGGCAGGCGTTCCTGCTCACGCGCGGGTCAACCGACCGACTTTGGGGGATGGAAGACCGATCGCCCCGGCCACTCGCCTACTTCAGCCACCTGGCATGCGGGCGGCATTGAGGGAACTACGGGCGAAGGGATCACAACCGGCGACCCGGTTGGTGGAAGGAACATGTGTATGGCCATGGAAGGGCCATGGAAGGGCAATGCACCGTGCCTGCTGGAATCCTTCCGCTCGTGTTCGGGGTTCGCAAAATGGAGTGAAAGGAATTCGCCCCAACCCATGGTGCCATTGCTCTCGGCGTAGTGCTGGGCGTAGTGATCGTTGAGCGCGGGGATCCGGAAGACCTCGGCAAGCCCGCCCGGCACCCACGCGCTCAAAAGCACATGGAAAATGAGTATGTACGCCGCCAAGGACTTCATGGAGCTTCGAAATTACGTTGACCGTTCTCTCGATAACCTGACAAAACCCCATTAACGCTGATGGATCCGACCGAATGGGATGTTCCGGGGTCGAAACGGACAGTGACGTCCCCAAGGGTCCGGATCGGTATGACGCCCGAATTGGTCTCGAGTGCTCCGAGACCTACAACCCCAACAGCACCTCCCCGGCTCCTTGTTGCCGAAGACCATCTTGCTGGGGTCCTCGATCGTTGCCCGGCCTATCACGATGCCGTCCGGCCTGACCAGGTTCAATCGTCCTCCCCTTCCCCCGGTATCACGGCAGGGTGGAAAGAAGCCCAGGATCGCATGCGGGACCAAACGCCGCTCCACCGTGACCGAATCAAGAAGAGTCCTGTCGGCTTCATCCAAAGGTAGAGGCCGGTGACCAACGGATGTATCCCGCTGATGAACAGGGGGGACCGGGGCTTGGCGGAAGGCATCCGCAGATCGGAACGGCTCACGGGCATTACAAAGGCAGGCGCAGCGCTGCTGACAGAGGAACCCGCACACGCGGGTCTACAGCCCCAACAACACCTCCCCCGGATCCTTCCCGCCGAAAACCATCTTGTCGGGGTCCTCGATCATCTGTTTCACGGCCATGAGGAAGCTCACGCTCTCCTTGCCGTCGATGATGCGGTGATCGTAACTGAGGGCCACGTACATGATCGGGCGGATGACCACTTGGCCATGCACCGCCACCGGCCGCTCCACGATGTTGTGCATGCCCAGGATGGCGCTCTGCGGCGGGTTGATGATCGGCGTGCTGAGCATGCTGCCGAACACACCACCATTGGTGATGGTGAAGGTGCCACCGGTCATCTCATCGATGCTGAGCTTGCCGTCACGCGCCTTCACCGCGAGTTCCTTGATCTTGCCTTCGATCTCCGCGAGGCTCATGCGCTCCGCATTGCGCAGCACCGGCACCATCAGGCCCTTCGGTGAGCTCACGGCGATGCCGATGTCCGCGTAATCGTGCATGATCATTTCCTCGCCGTCGATGTGTGCGTTCACTTGGGGAAAGAGGCGCAGTGCTTCGGTAACCGCCTTGGTGAAGAAGCTCATGAAGCCGAGGCCTACGCCGTGCTGCTCCTTGAATTTGTCCTTGTACTTCTCGCGCACGGCCATCACGGCGCTCATGTCCACCTCGTTGAAGGTGGTGAGCATGGCCGTCTGGTTCTTCACTGCTACCAAACGCTCGGCGACCTTCTTGCGGAGCGTGGTCATCTTGACGCGGTTCTGGTCGCGCTTGCCGCCCCAGCCGTTCATGACGATCGCATCGGCCTTCACGCCACCCGATACATACGCCGCCACATCGCTCTTGGTGATGCGCCCGTTGGGGCCACTGCCTTTCACCTTGTCCGCGCTAACGCCTTTGTCGTCCAGCATTGCTTTCGCTAAGGGTGTCGCGTGGGCTGCAACGGAAGGGGGCGTGACCGGCTTCGTTGTTGGGGCAGCCACGACAGCAGCGGCTGCTGGGGCCACCTTCTTCTCTGCCTTGAAACTCGTATCGATCTTCACGACCACGTCGCCCACGTTCACGGTCTGGTCCTCTTTGGCAAGGAGTTGCACTTTGCCTTCGGATTCGGCGCTCAGTTCCAAGGTCGCCTTGTCGCTGTCGATCTCGCCCAGTACCTGGTCCTTGCTCACCACATCGCCGTCCTTCACGAGCCAACGCGCAATGCGCACTTCGCTGATGCTCTCACCGGGACTGGGAACCTTGATATCTATTGTGGCCATAGTTGTCTATTCTTGGTTATCAGGCGCGCGCCTTCGCCTTGGCAGGTGCTTTAGCGAACGCTTTCTCAATGATCGCGTTCTGCTGGTTCGCGCTGCGCTTGCTACTGCCCGTGGCGGGAGCACCGCTTGCGGGGCGTGCGATCACCTCCCATTTCACATCCGTGAAGTTCTGGGCCATGTATGACCACGCGCCCATGTTGAGCGGTTCCTCCTGCACCCATAGATAGCGCTCGGCCTTCGCGTACTTCTTCATCACCGCACGCATTTGGTCGGTTGGCAGCGGATGCAACTGCTCGATACGGACGAGCGCAGTGCCAGTGATGTTGTTCTTCTCACGATGTTCGGCAAGCTCATAGTGGATCTTGCCTTGCGTGAAGATCACGGTCTTCACCTCCTTCGGATCGGCACCACTTGCCCCGGCCCCCGAGCCGGGGTCGTCGATCAGCTCTTGGAAACCACCGGTTGCGAGCTCTTCCAATTTGCTCACGCATTTGGGATGGCGTAGCAGGCTCTTCGGTGTGAAGACCACCAACGGCTTGCGGAAGTTCCACGTGAGTTGGCGGCGCAGTGCGTGGAAGAAGTTCGCAGGTGTGGTGCAATTCACCACCATCATGTTCCCGTCGGCGCAGCTCTGGAGGAAACGCTCCATGCGTGCGCTGCTGTGCTCGGCACCTTGTCCTTCGTAACCGTGCGGAAGCAGGAGCACGATGCCGTTCTGCGTGTTCCACTTCTCCTCGGCACAGCAGAGGTATTGATCGAGGACGATCTGCGCACCGTTGACGAAATCGCCGAACTGCGCTTCCCAGATCGTAAGTGTCTGCGGGTTGGTGAGGGCATAGCCATACTCGAAGCCGAGCACCGCATACTCGCTCAGGAGCGAGTTGTAGATCTGCAACAAGGCCTGCCCTTCCTGGATGTGCTTCAGATGGATGAACTCCTCTTCGCTGTCCTCCATCTTCACTACCGCGTGGCGGTGCGAGAAGGTGCCACGTTCCACATCCTGCCCGGTGAAGCGCACGGGATGGCCCTCAACCAGCAACGATCCATAGGCCAGCAGTTCGCCCATGCTCCAATCAAGGCGGTCCTCGGCGAGCATCTTCTTGCGGTCGGCGAGGATCTTTTCCAGCTTGCTGAAGAAACGTTTGCCTTCAGGCACAACGGTGAGTTTCTCGCCGATCATTTGCAAGGTCTCCCTCTTCACACCCGTCTTCGGCGATTTCGCGAAGTCCTTCTCATCGGCGCGTTTGAAGCCTTTCCACCGCTCCTCCAGGAAGTTGGTGATCTTGCCCACGCGCACCTGCTTCGCTTCGGTCAGGCGCGCATCGAGCATCTCCGTGAACGAGCGTTCCATTTCCTCCGCCATTTCGCGTGCGCCCTCCACGCCACTGTCGATCAGCTTTTGCGTGTAGATCTCCCGCGGATCAGCGTGCGCTGCGATCGCCTTGTAAAGCAACGGTTGCGTGAACTTCGGTTCATCGCCCTCGTTGTGCCCGTGCTTGCGGTAGCAGAGAATGTCCACCCACACGTCCTTGCTGTAACGCTGCCGGAAGTCCATTGCGAGCTGCACGGTGTAGGCCACCGCCTCGGCATCGTCGCCGTTCACGTGGAAGACCGGGCATTGGGTCACCTTCGCCACATCCGTGCAGTAGGTGCTGGTGCGGGCGTCGATGTAGTTTGTGGTGAAGCCCACCTGGTTGTTCACCACGATATGGATCGTGCCTCCGACCTCGTAGGCTTTCAATCCGGCCATCTGCACCACCTCGTAAACAACGCCTTGTCCGGCGACGGCCGCATCGCCATGGATGAGGATCGGCGCGGTGATCCCTTTGGCGAAGTTGTCGTCGTGCTCGATGATGGCGCGCGAGATCCCTTGCATCACAGGACCCACTGTTTCCAGATGGCTCGGGTTGGGTGCGAGCGTGAGGCGAACCTCCTTGCCGGTGTTCGTCTTCACCATGCTGCTGTAGCCCATGTGGTACTTCACATCGCCTTCCACCAGCGAATCCTCATAGTCCTTGCCTTCGAATTCCGAGAAGATCTGGTCGTAGCTCTTGCGCAGGGTGTTGGCCAGGACGTTCAATCGCCCACGATGTGCCATTCCGATGACGTACTCCGTTATGCCGAGTTCCGCACCGTGTTCGATCACCGTGTCCAGCGCAGGGATCAAGGCTTCGGCACCCTCAATGCTGAAGCGTTTGGCACCGATGAACTTCTTCCCTAGGAACTTCTCGAAGACCACCGCCTCGTTCAGCTTCTCCAGGATCTCCTTCTTCTGGTCGAGCGAGAACGATGGCATGTTCCGCGAACCTTCCATGCGCTCCTGCATCCACTTCAGCTTCTCCGGGTCGCGGATGAACTTGAACTCCACGCCCACGCTCTGGCAATAGGTCTGTTGCAGCAGCGCGACGATCTCGCGGAGCTTCACCGGTCCCAGGCCCACCTCATTGCCCGCGCTGAACACCGTGTCCAGATCGGCATCGCTCAGGCCGTGGTTCTCCAGGTCCAACGTGGGGCTGTACTTGCGCCGATCCCGAACGGGGTTGGTACGGGTGAAAAGATGTCCCCGAGTACGGTAAGCATTGATCAGCTCCAGCACACGGAACTCCTTCTCGAAACGCTCGTTGCCACCGGGTGCGGGTGCAGTGGGTGCGGCACTCAGGTATGTATCACCCTCCAGGGATCGGGCGAACTCGAAGCCTTCGAAGAAGCGGGCCCAGCCGGTTTCGACGCTAGCGGGGTCCTTTTGGTATTGTTGGTGCAGGTCGTCGAGCCAAGCGCTATCGACGTTGCTCAGGTAGGAGTACTTGTCCATTCGGTGTGCGAAGGTAGGATCGCTCCTGTTCACCCCGTAGGCAGATGGGACCCAGAGAAATGCACAATGAGGACCGGGTAAAACACATTTCAGAAACGCCCTGCATAGCGGTGCCGCATGAGCACCTTCTGCAGGCAGCGGACCACCATGGCTCCCGCCAATTCGTGCAGGCCGCCCCGGTCCATGGCCGCACTCACCACGCGCTCGGTAAGGTCCACCCGGTTGACCGCTCTGGACAATGCCGACGAACCCGCGCTTGTCCAACGATCCAAAGCGTCGAGCACATGCGCACGAAGGCGCTCAAAGGCCTCCTCGCCCACCACGGGAAGGGGAAGTTCCTCCTCTGTGAGGGCGAGGTCCTTTCAAAGTTGCGCAATGGTGGAGGCGAGCACCTCGGCCCGGTCCAACGAACGGATCAACCCCTCCTCACCCGGTTTCGACAGTTGGTTGTTCACCTTGAGCGGATCGGCTCCAAAGGTCGCGTTGGGGTGGCACTATTTTAGCCCCGTTGGCATTGTCGCCCTGAGCTTGTCGAAGGGCAACTTCGAAGGTCATGGTTCGCAACGGATGAAAATCCGGGGTCACCATGACAACTCAACCAACAACGAACAACGTCAACCCGAACCATGCGCTCCATCCTTCTATCCACGGTCCTCCTCGTTTCGATCCCCTCCATCGCCCAATACGGCAGCTTCGAGGCTTCCGCCGTGAAAGCCGCCAAAGCCACCACGACCATCGTGGTGCTCGATGCCGGCGATTCACCGTACAACCGGGCCATCATGAACGCGGTGAAGAGCGAGTGGAAGTACACCACGGGCTATGAGTTCGTAACCGTTGCCGAGCTGGCGGCACAACCCATGGACCCCGCAAAGACCTACTTGCTGAAGACCGCCAAAGTGGACCCCGTGAAATTCGAAGGCACCTTTCTCACCTTGGTGAAGGGTTGGAAGCAGAAAAAGGGCGAACCGCTCCAACAGAAGGACAACGCCTTCACGAGCATTGGCCAGGAACAGGAACTGGCGTTCATCATGATCGACCCCAAAGCGATCAACGAGAAGAACATGTCGGCCATGCTCACGATCTACCTCAAGCACTTGCAGGACTACCTGAAACTCGTTGAAGCCGGAAAGATCACTGACAAGGCCACGGCCGACCGCACCTACTCGACACGCACCCGTTTGGTGCGAGACACCGAACTGCTCCTTGCCCGCGAGCACGTGGACAAGAGCCTGCCGGATGCCGCTGCGATCGCCACACAATACACTTCGCCGAACAAGCTCGTAGGCCTAGTGGACCTAACCGCCGCTGTGGAGGCCCAAGACCGTGCGCTCACCGTGAGCGATGTCATCCTCACCGGCGACCACAAGAACAAGCATTGCTTCAAGCGTGTGTTCAATGCCGGTACAGGCGAACTCATGTACTTGGCGGATGATGCGGCCATCTTCGGAAAGAAAGAGGGCTTCATCGATGTGGACCTGAAGAACATCACGCGCGCCAGGTAGCCTCAGCCGCATGTCGCACGAGCGCCTCCTGCAGCTTTTCGATCGCATGGAGGGCGAGCGACAAGTCCTGCTCAAGAAGCTCGATGCGGTGCCACCCGAGCGTCTTGCCCAACGGCCCACGAACGGTGGGTGGAGCGTTGCCCAAGTGATGACGCACCTTGCGATCGCAGAAGAGGGCTCCTTGGCCTACCTGAACAAGAAGCGCGAGTTCAATAAGCACGGTCCGGTCGGGTTTTCGGCCTCACTGCGATTGCTCGTTCTGAACACAGGCATACAGCTACCGGTGAAGTACAAAGCACCCTTGGTGATCGCGGATGTCCCCGCGACCAGCTATGCCGTTGCTCGCACGCGCTGGGACACAGTGCGCATCCGGATGCGCTCCACCTACGAGGAACTGCCGGAAGCGCTCGCAGGCCATGACCTCTTCAAGCATCCGTTCATGGGCCGCTTCAACCTGGTGCAGGGGGTGGGCTTCATGCGCAGGCACGTGCACAGGCACGTGGCCCAGATCGATCGCACCCTCACGGCGCTGGGCTAGGGAAGCACCGATCCGGGCAGTTGTTACATTGGTGCGGAACAGACCCCACTTACCATGCGCTTCACTACCCTGCTCGCCTCTCTCACGCTGTGCACTTCGCTCTTTGCCGAGCATTTGCCAGGAGGTGATATCACCTACCACTGCATAGGCAACAGCCAGTACGAGATCACCCTCAAGCTCTGGCGTGAATGCAGCGGCGTTCCGATCATCGCGCAAAGCCTCTCCTTCAGCAACACCTGCGGGGTATCATTCACGCTGAACAACGTCCCGCAGATCTCGCAGCAGGAAGTATCTCCGATCTGTCCTGGTCAGGTGGGGCAGACCACCTGCAACGGCGGCTCGCTCACGGGCATCGAGCTGTACACCTTCCGGACCACCGCTTTCCTCAGCCCCTGTGCCTTGTGGACCATAAGCTGGAACACCTGCTGCCGCAACACTTCGGCGAACCTCTCCTTGCAACAAGGCATCTACATCGAAACCAAGTTCAACAACGTGATCTCGCCGTGCAGCAGCTCGCCGGTGTTCAGTGACGATATGCCACCGTTCGTGTGCGTGGACCAGCCGGTGAGCTACGATCCGGGTGTGGTCGCGGACCCGGCACAGACGCTCCGCTACCGGTTCATCGACGCGCGTCGTTACACGGGTGCTGTGGAACCCGTCTTCTATTCCGCTCCATACTCCGGTGCTGAACCCTTCACCGGTATGGTGTTGGACAGCCTTACCGGCAACATCAGCTTCCTACCCACTATCCAAGGCTACGTGGTGTGCGTGGTGGAGGTGAACACGTACAACGCCAACGGTGACTGGATCGGGAGCGTGATGCGCGATTTCCCCTTCGTGGTACAAGCCTGTACCAACAATGTACCCGATGCCACGAGTGGAACCACCGGGGCCGTCACCGGCGGTGCGGCAACAACCGGGGACTACGAGGTAACGGCGTGCGGTGCCAGCACCTTCTGCGTGGACATCACGGTGGAGGACGCGGACGCTTCCCAGGAATTGACCTTGACCAGCAACGTGGACCTGGTGCTCACCGGGGCCACCATCAGCGTGACCGGCACCAATCCCGCGGTGGCCACCGTCTGCTGGAACACGACCGGTGCGCTTGCGGGCAATTACAATTTCACCATCACGGCCACGGACGATGCGTGTCCTACTCCCGGTGCGCAGAACTACACCTACACGGTGACCGTTGTTGAAGGTGCTTTCGGTGCCGGTGATGACGGGAGCGCGGAGATATGCCAAGGGACGAGCGTGGACCTGAGCACGCTGATCACCGGTGCGCCCGGTGGTACTTGGAGCGACGGGCCTGTTGTGACCGATGCCGGGGAGTACACCTACACCGTGGGTTCACCGTGCGGTGATGATATCGCCACCTTCGTCGTATCCGTGATCGGCCTTGCGGACGCTGGCCCTGATGCGGCGGCGACGATCTGCTCCGGCACATCCGTGGATCTGAGCACCTTGGTCATCGGTGACCCCGGCGGTGTTTGGAGCAGCGGATCACCGGTGGTGAGCGATGAGGGCATGTACATGTACACGGTGGAGAACAGCTGTGGTAGCGACATAGCGCATTTCGTGGTGACCGTGGTACAGGCACCGGATGCGGGAGAGGACAACAGTGTTTCCATTTGCTCCGATGCAGTGCCATTCTCCCTCTTCGCCCAGCTCCTTGGCTCACCGCAAGCCGGTGGCACTTGGACCGTGAACGGTGCGCCACATTCCAGCACCTACAACCCGGGAGTAGACCAACCGGGAGTTGCCTGCTACACCGTCCTAGGGACGGCTCCGTGCGCGAACGATGTCGCGTGCATCACCATCAATGAGGTCCAAGCACCCAATGCTGGCTTGGACAACATAATCGGCTACTGTACCAACGCAGCGTCCTTCTTCATGCTCGATTCATTGCTGGGCACCCCAGACCTTGGTGGATCTTGGACATCGCCGAACGGCAATGCCCATCCACCGGTTTTCGTTCCGGGCACAGGTACTCCCGGCATACACTGCTACACGGTGCCTGGCTCGGCTCCATGCACAGATGTGACCGCTTGCCTCACGATCACGGAATTGCCGCCTACCGACCCTTACTGCATATGGTTGGGCAACCCCGAGGTGACCGCGACGGCGCTCATCCTGGCACCCAATCCGAGCACCGGTCGTTTGCGCATAGAAGGCTTGCGCTCGGCCTGCACCCAAGCCGACATCCTTGATGTACAGGGCAGGATCGTCTGGACTGCTCCGCCCAACGCGTCGAACTCCTTCAGCTTGGAACTGCCCTTGACCATTGGCAGCGGCAGTTACTTCCTACGGCTCACTTGCTCCGATGGCAGCCTGGTCACCCAGCGTTTCGAACTCCAGCGCTGAGAATAAGATCCAACGAAATGTCAAAGGGCTCCGATCCGTTCGGGGCCCTTTGTTGTTCCCTCCCGAACGAAAACGAACATGGCCACCATTCTGATCACCGGAGGCTCCGGGCTCATCGGCACTCACCTCACCGCTGCGCTGAAGACGGAGGGCCATTCAGTTCGGTGGATGAGCCGCAAAGCAGGAACCCGGGATGGTGTGCGCGCCTTTGCATTGGACCTGGAAGTAGGAACCGTGGATAAAGCTGCGCTGGAAGGAGTGGACCACATCGTCCATCTCGCGGGCGCAGGCATTGCCGACAAGCGATGGAGCAAGACACGCGTGCAGGAGTTGATCGGCAGTCGCACAAAGGGACCCGAGCTCCTGTACAGCGCATGCGAACGTCGTGGCCAATGGCCGAAGAGCTTCATCAGCGCCGCTGGCATCGGCTACTACGGCGCTATGACCAGCGAGCACGTATACACCGAGGACGATACGCCAGGCTCCGATACCATCGCGCGTATCAGCGTGGCATGGGAAGAAGCCGTGGACAAATGGCAGCATCGCACGCGCTTGGTGAAGCTGCGCACATCGGTTGTGCTGGCTCGCAATGCAGGCGCCTTGAAGTCATTGGGGCGCATCGCACGCTTCGGTTTGGCAGCGCCAATAGGCAGTGGGCGGCAGGTGATGCCTTGGATCCACATCGATGATCTGGTGAGCGCGTACCGCCTTGCGCTCAACGATGATCGCTTGCGCGGCGCATACAACGTCGCATCATCGGATCAACCGGACAACCGCCGCTTCATGCGCACGCTTGCGGAAGTGCTGCACCGACCCTTCATAATACCCTCGGTGCCAGGCTTCACGTTGCGGCTGCTCGTTGGCGACGTGGCCGATGTGCTGCTCAACGGAAGTGCGGTGTCGGGCAGGAAGTTGGAAGCCGCAGGTTTCACTGCGCATCACCGCGAACTGCGCGAAGCGATGGCGGACCTGTGCTCCTGATCAGGCCTTGCGATGCATGAGACGGGCGGCCAGTTGCTGTAGCGGGGTCTTGCGTTCGTCGGGCACGGCGATCTTGTCCAGCTCTGCCAGGGCTTCGTCTTCCATACGCCGAACGAGTTCTTCGGCCTCACTAAGAACACCCAACGAGTCCAGTGCGTCGCTCATGCCTAGAACGTCCCGCGCCTCCGGCGGTCGGGTCAATTCAGTCCTCAACGTCGAACCAGCGGCCTTGCGTTCAAGTTCCAGCCCACGAATGAGCAGCCAGGTCTTCTTGCCGGCACGCAGGTCACCGCCACGTTGCTTACCGGTTTCCTTGGTGTCTCCGAAAGCATCCAACAGATCATCCCGCAATTGGAACGCGAGACCCAGCTTCTCACCGAAACGACCGATCCGATCCCGCTCGACATTCGACGCGTCAGCAAGCGTAGCACCAACTTGGAGCGCACACGACAGGAGCACGGCGGTCTTCAACCGGATCATTTCCATGTAGTCCGCGGCACCCACATCGGAGCGCTGCTCGAAATCCATGTCCAACTGCTGGCCCTCGCACACCTCCAGCGCATACCTGTTGAAGAGCGCTAGCACGCGGGCATCCTTGCCCATGAGCTCATAGGACTTCACCATCAGCGCATCGCCACTGAGTATGGCCGCATTCGTGTTCCATCGCACATGCACCGTCGGATCCCCGCGTCGCAACGGCGAAGCATCCATGATATCGTCGTGCATCAAGGTGAAGTTGTGGAACAGCTCAAGGCCCAGAGCTTCGTCCAGCACATCGTCGGATCCGCCCCGAAGAGTTCACAGGCCATGAGGGCGGCAATGGGGCGCACGCGCTTGGCGGGCAACTTCATGATGTAGGCCATCGGCGCATACAACCCGCCCGCGGGCAGCGCGGCGCACCACCGATCGATGCGTGCTTCGATCGCGTCCTTGTAGTGCTGCATCACACCTGTCCGTCGGCCACCTTCAGAAGATACTCCCCATACCCGCTCTTGCGCAGGGGTTCGGCGATCGTGCGAAGTTGTTCGGCGCTTATGAAGCCCCGGCGGAACGCCACTTCCTCAATGCACCCGATGCGTCGGCCCTGCCGCTCTTCGATCACCTGCACGTACTGGCCCGCTTGCATCAGCGAAGCGAACGTCCCCGTATCCAACCACGCGGTACCCCGATCGAGCACCTGCACTTTCAACCTGCCCTGTCGGAGGTACTCCTTGTTCACATCCGTGATCTCGTATTCGCCGCGTGCGCTGGGCTTCAGATCGCGGGCGATGTCCAACACGCTGTTGTCGTAGAAGTAAAGCCCCGGCACGGCGTAGTTGCTCTTCGGCTTGGCGGGTTTCTTCCTCGATGCTCTTCGCATTGTGCGCTGCATCGAACTCCACAACACCGTAGCGCTCGGGATCGCTCACGCGATAGGCGAAGACCAAACCACCATCCACCGCATGGTTCTCCATGAGCTTGGTGCCAAGGCCGCTCCCGTGGAAGATGTTGTCCCCGAGAATGAGCGCCACGCGATCGGCGCCAACATGCTCACGACCGATCACAAAAGCCTGCGCGAGACCGTTCGGCACGGCTTGCTCCGCATAGGTGAAAACGCAACCCAAGCGCGCCCCATCGCCGAGCAGCTTCTTGAAATGCGGCAGATCGTGCGGCGTACTGATGATCAGCACCTCGCGAATGCCCGCGGCCATGAGGGTGCTCAGCGGGTAGTAGATCATCGGTTTGTCGTACACCGGCATGAGCTGCTTGCTCACGGCCAGGGTCAACGGATGCAAACGGGTGCCGGAGCCCCCGGCCAGGATGATGCCTTTCATGCGTGATCTATCGTGTGTCGGCTTCGTCGCCCTCTGCTACTTCCACTTCGGCGACCGGTTTCTCGAGCTTCAACTCCATGAGTTCGATGTCCTCCTCCTCGTCCATGATCTCCAGCAGCGGCTCTTGGAAGGCCTTGCTCATGATGCGCTTGTTGAGGCTGAGCAGCAGTGCCGGTAGCACGAGCAAATTGGTGAGCATGGCCACGAGCAAGGTGATGGTGGTGAGCACGCCCAAAGCCTTGATCCCACCGAACTGCGAGAACGCGAACAGGGAGAAGCCTGCGAGAAGCACCACGCTCGTGTAGATGATCCCAACGCTCACTTCCCGTGTGGCGAGGTCCACGCTCTTGTGCAGGTCGCCACCGGTGAGCTTCAGCTCCAGCCGGTAGCGCGCGAGGAAGTGGATGGCGTTGTCCACCGCGATCCCCAGCGCAATGCCGAACACCAGCATGGTGCTGGGTTTGATGGGTATGTGGAAGAAGCCCATGAGCCCTGCGGTGAACAAAAGGGGGATCATGTTGGGGATCAGCGCAACCACCAGGATGCGGAACGAATTGAACAACAACGCCATGAGCACCACGATGATGACCACCGCCCAGAAGAGGCTCGTGATCAAGTTCTCCACCAGGTAGCTGCTGCCTTTGAGGAAGACCACGCAGGTGCCCGTGAACGTGACGATGTACTTCGTCGGGTCGAAGATGCTGTCCGTTTGTGCGCGCAACTTGGCGAGGATGGTTTCCATGCGCGTGGTGCCCACATCGGCCATTTGCACCGTAAGCCGCGTGGTCTGGCGGGTGCTATCGATGAAGGACTTCGCCATGCCCTGTTTGCCGGTAGCACCTTCCAAGTACGGCAGGATGAAGGTCTTCTCCGTACTGTTCAACAGCGCGTACTTCTCCGGATTTCCTCCATAGAACGCCTGCTTGGTGAACTTCACCGCAGCGGCTATGCTGATGGCCCTACTGAACTCGCGGTAGGTGGCGAGCGAATCCTCCAACTTCACGATGCGCTTGAGCGTTGGGTCGGTGAGCGCGCCTCCCCGTTTCTTCGTGTCAACCACGATCTCCAAGGGCATCACACCGCGGAAATTGCTTTCGAAAAAGCGCAGGTCGGTGAGCACCGGATTGTCCTTGGGCAGGTCGTCCACGATGCGGCTCTCGTCCTTCAGGCGCATGATGCCGACGAGCGCCAGCACCATGCAGAAGGTGGTGATGGAATAGATGAGCGGTCGCTGTGTCTTGCTCGTGCGCACGATCCACTCCACCACATGATCCAGCCAGCGGCGGTCCAGGTGGCTCAGGTGGCGCGGCTTCGGTGCCGGCATGAAGCTGAACACGATGGGGATGAGGAGCATGCTCAGGGCCCAGAGCACCATGATACCGATGGTGGCCACCCAACCGAATTCGATGAGCGTGGCACTGCTCGTTATGCAGAATGTGGTGAATCCCACCGCCGTGGTGGCATTGGTCATGAACGCAGCTGCGCCAATGCGACTGATGACCCGCTGCAGGGACTTCATCTTGTTGCCGTGCCGTACGTACTCGTAGTGGTAGGCATTGATGAGAAAAACGCAATTGGGCACCCCTGTCACGATCACCAGCGGAGGTATCACCGATTGCAGGATCGTGATCTTGTAATCCAGGATCGCGAGGAAGCCGAAGGTCCATACCACGCTCAGGCCAACCACCCCAAGACAGAGCCACATCACCCGCCAACTGCGGAAGAAGAGCAGGAGCAAGAGCCCGCAAACGAACATGCTCAAGCCCATGAACAAGGGCATTTCTCCCTTGATGAGCTCGGTGCTCTTCACGCGGATCCACGGCAGGCCGCTCACATGCAAGGCCATGCCGGTGTTCCTCTGGAAAGCTTCCACGCGATCGGCCACGCTCTCCACCACCGCAAGGCGGGCTTCGCTGTCGAAGATCTTCGCGTTCACGAAGACCATCATCAAGCTCGCCTTCGAACTGTCGTTGTACAACAGGCCGTCATAGAAGGGCAGCGATCGCAAGTGTGCGATCAGCGAATCCATGTCGGCCTTCGTGACCGGAGGCCGCTGCAGCAGCTGCTCCACCCGGAAGCGCTTCAAGCTATCGTCGCGAACGAGCTGGTACAAGTGCGCTTCACTGAAGACGCTATCGATACCATGCACGGTCTTGAGATCGTTGCCCAGATCGTACCACGCCCGGAAATTGGCGGGTGTGTAGAGCGCATCGCCCTGCGTTCCGATCACCACCACATTACCATCTTCACTGAACGTGTGCAGGAAGCGCTGGTATTCCACGTAAGCGCTGTCCGTTTCCGGTAACAAGCCACCATGCTTGTAGCTCATTTGCACGAGCGTGGCTTCGTAGCCCATGAAGGCCGTGATCACCGCAACCGATAACAGGATCGCGATGCGATTGCGCAGTACGTTGTTCGCCAGCCACTCCCACATCCTGCTTGCTTTCGCCGCCAAAACGACGAAGTGCCAAAGGTGCAAAATGCGGGTGGACGGGCAGGGGTGTTCGAATGGGTATTCAATTCCCCAGCACCAACCCAAGCGTGGCCTTCACGGCCAGGTTGTCGATGGCATCGGGCAGGCTGTTGGGGCCCATTCGGTAAAAGGCACCAACACCAATTCCCGTGAAGCCTGAACGCAACAGGTTGTCGATCTGCAAGCCCGCTTCATAATATCCATCGGTAAGCGGGCTGAAACCATACCCGCGGTGTCGCTCTGGGTGGCCAAGCGCACCCCAACCTGCGTTGAGGACGATCACGGGCACCGGTTTGAACTTCTTGCCTTCATAGAGCAAGTTGCCGAAGCTGTGACGAAGATGCACCGTTGCGTAGCGGTCCGCGAGGAACTCGTTGGGCCGCATGGTCTCGAAGGTGTTGCTCACACCGATCGGTGTCCGGGTCGAATAGCTGCCACGTATGTCGTAGAGGAAGGGGTACGGTGCGGTGTCATCGGCCATGCCTCCGAGTACACGAACGCCCAAGTCGCCCAACATCCGCAAGCGGAAGGTCTTCTCGATCATGGCATCAACACGCCAGAGTTCACGTTCGCCTTCCCAGAGGCCCTTGACCGCTTGCATCGCCCACACATGCAATACGGGCCATTTGCTCGGCAGCGCGTACTGTCGATCGGGCAGGCGCACGAGCCGTTCACGCCACGCGAAACGAAGGCCGAGCGAGACAGTGCCGGTGAGGAAACGATCACTGAGCAGGGTGACACCCTCTCCAGCAGGCTCCGCATATTGGTAGCCGATGAGATTCTCGCGTTCGTTCCGCTCCGTGCCGAGCCAGGCCTTCAGGGAACTGCTCACGCGCCAGGAGAGTTCAGCGCCGAAGCGCTCCACACGATCCATGCGATCAACGAATATCCATCGATAGCTCTCGGTGGAATTCAACCCTTGCTTCACCCACGGGAAGCTCACCCCACCGCTCTCCATCACATCGTACTCGTAGTAGCCCCTCAACTCCGGACCGATCCCCGGCCTGGGCTTCAGCGTGAGCTCACCGCCGAATTTCGATGCCTTGTCCACAAAGCCATAGGCGTAGTAGCCTCCTAGAGACGCGTAGCGCGTGAGCTTGTCGTTCGTGTTGATGCCCGCGCCAAGACGAACTCCTTCGTAGCCGTTGTAGCGCATGATCCGATCGAGGCGGATGTCGATGGGGCCCACGGGTACGCGCCCAGTGGATAATCGGTCGAGCCATTTGATCTTGGTCTCGATGTTCTCCGCCTCGCTGATGCTGTCGATGGTGTGATAGGTGCGCAACTCCTTTCCTTCCAGGCTGTCCGTGCGCAATGCGTTCCAGAAGGTCTCATCCCTTCGTGCCGCCAGTTTGTCCATCACCAACTCCGGCCCCCGCACTTCCTTACGGGCGATCGGTACATCCACTTCGATCTCCTTCAAATAGATGCGGCCGATACCCATCATCTTGAAGGAGTTCATTTCAATGAAATCGAAGAACAGGAACGTGTTCAGCTGTACGGGGAACCACACGCCCTGCACCTTGGCGAACTGCTGCTGCAGCTTCATGCTCGTTCCGCCGGAACGTTCCATTGGCTCGGCGATCACGTTCTGCAAGGCATAACCATCCGTGTTCACCCACAGCACGCCTTTGAGCGCATCGAACTTGCGCCCGCGCTTGGGTTGGTAGCTGATGACGAAAACGGAATCGCGACCCTGGTAAAGCGTGTCCTCCAGCACGAAGAGGTAGCGGTCCGTTGTGGCCGGCCCGATGGGGCTCAGGTAGCTCTTCTCGTTGATGACGATCTGTGGCGCGTAGATGCTGAAGGTCTTGGTGCTGGCAGCAAGGGCGAGCAGCGTGGGGTCCTTCAATCCGCTCACGCGCATGGCCAGCACTTCCTCCTTTTCCGCTGCGGGCGGTATGAAGCTCTTGCGTGTTGCACTCTCGATCAAGAGCAGGTGCTGTTCGTCGAAGAAGTCGATGGCCTCCTGATCGCTGCTGTCGAGCGCGGCCATACGTGCCGTATCGCTGAGCATGGCACTGTCCATTGCGGCAGTGAAGACCGTTTTTCCGTAGCTCGTGTACCGATGCGAACGTTCGCGCATGCTGTCGTTCAACTTGCGGTTGGTAAACACACGCTCGATGATGCGATGCGCCGGGTTCTCACCCGGCTGCACGACCACTTCGCGCAGTTCAATGGTCGCGCGTTGCATCGGGACCACTGCGAATGCATCCTCGGAGAACAGGCGCTCCGTCATCGTATAGCCAACGTAACTGAAGCGAAGTGCGATCGGCAGTGTGGGAACGTCCAGGTGGAAGCGGCCATCGATATCGCTCATCGTGCCTTCCCGCGCGCCAACAATGGTGATGTTCACGAAGGCGAGCGGCTCCGACGTGCGCTCATCGACCACGCGGCCGCGCACCTGCACTTGTGCACTGGACCACACCGTGCTGACAAGGTCCAAGAGCAAAAGACCGATACGGAGGCAACGCATACGAGGTGGATCGTCCATCGGACGTACTGGGCGGCCGAAAGTAACAGGGCGGTGAACTCAAGGGGCCGTTGGCAAGGGCAGGGGCAATACATCATCACTATGGTTGGCGAGGTTCTCTTCGCTGAGGAAGTCGGATCGATAAGTTCGAAGCACATAACACTTGCCCCTGAAACTGCCAACTGCCCCTGCCCTCCCCGCCTCCTACCTTGCTCCCATGTTCGCCCGCACCCGCGATGCACTTGAATGGTCACGCAAGACCACGCCGCGTCGGTTGCGCAACGCTGCCGGTTTGTGGACGAGCTATCAACAAGCCAAGCGAACCAAGGACCCGCGTATTGGCGGCATGCCGTTCAGCATCAGCTTCGAGCCCACTACCGCGTGCAACCTGCGTTGTCCAGAGTGCCCCAGTGGGCTGCGGGCCTTCACCCGACCTACGGGCAATTTGAAGCAGGACCTCTTCACCCGTGTGATCGACGAGCTCGCTCCCGACCTATGGGCGCTCACCTTCTACTTCCAAGGCGAGCCCTACATCAATCCCGGCTTCCTGGACATGGTGCGCATAGCAAGTGATTGCGGTTTGTACACGGCCACCAGTACGAACGCGCATTTTCTCACGGAAGCAAAGGCCGAGGAAACCGTGCGCAGTGGATTGTCGCGGCTGATCATCTCACTGGATGGCACGGACCAGGAGACCTACTCCGCTTATCGGAAAGAAGGAGAACTCAGCAAGGTCGTTGAAGGTGCTGAGCGCATTGTGCGGTGGAAGAAGAAGCTGAAGAGCCTCACACCGCATGTGGTGTTCCAATTCCTGGTGGTGAAGCCCAACGAGCACCAGATCCCGGAAGCACGTGCTCTCGCGAAACGCATCGGGGTGGATGACCTCTGGTTGAAGACGGCACAGGTGTACGAACCGAAGGATGATCACCCGCTGATCCCCAAGCAGGACCAGTACGCGCGCTATCGACGCAACGCCTCAGGCGTTTGGGAAGTGAAGAACAAGCTCGAGGACAACTGCTGGAAGATGTGGCACAGTTGCGTGATCACTTGGGACGGTCGCGTGGTGCCTTGCTGCTTTGACAAGGATGCCCACCATGTTCTCGGCGACCTGCGCACTCACAGTTTCCGGGAACTGTGGCACAGCGATGCCTACAATGATTTCCGCCGCTCGCTGCTCCGTTCGCGCAGCAGTATCGAGATGTGCAGGAATTGCAGCGAAGGCAGCCCTGTGTGGGCTTAAACCTTCATGATGTCCTTCTCCTTCAGCGCGAGATGGTCATCCGCCTTCTTGTTGTAGGTGGCGGTGAGCTTCTCCACCTGGGCTTCCAGGTCCTTGGCGTGGTCCTCCGGCAGGCCGTCCTTCTTCGCCGCCTTGATCGCATCCATGGCCTTTTGGCGGCCACTGCGGATACCAACCTTCGCATGCTCGGCTTCAGCGTGCGCGGTCTTCACAAGCGCCTTGCGACGTTCCTCCGTGAGCATGGGCACGTGGATGATCACGCTCTCGCCGTTGTTGCTCGGGTTGAAACCCAGGTTCGCACCGATGATCGCCTTCTCGATGGGGTCGATCATCTTCTTCTCCCAAGGCTTCACGAACAAAGTGCGCGAATCACCGGAGTTGATGCCAGCGACCTGTGAAAGCGGGACCATCTGCCCGTAGTAATCCACGCGGACGCCTTCCAGCATCATGGGGTTGGCGGCACCGGCGCGCACCTTGGTCAGCTCGTGCTCCAGGTGCTCAACGGTCTTGCGCATGTGCTCTTCGCACTGCGAAATGGCGGCTGCGGTATCGATCATGGCAATGGTATGGGCCGCAAAAATAACGGCGATGGTGCTTTTGTGAAGGTGTCGATCAGATCTCGACCAACGTGCCTACGCGCTCGCCTGCCATCAAGCGACCGAGGTTGCCGGGCTTGTTCATGTCGAAGACGATGATGGGCAGGTTGTTCTCCTTGCAGAGCGTGAAAGCCGTGAGGTCCATCACGTTCAATCCCTTGTCGTACACCTCGGTGAAGGAGATGCGTTCGAACTTCGTCGCGCTCTTGTCCTTTTCGGGATCTGCGGTATAGATGCCATCCACGCGCGTCCCCTTCAGGATCACATCGGCCTCGATCTCGATGGCGCGCAGGCTGGCTGCGGTGTCAGTGGTGAAATAAGGGTTGCCGGTCCCCGCTCCGAAGATCACGATGCGTCCTTTCTCCAAGTGACGCACCGCACGGCGACGGATGAACGGCTCCGCGATGGTGTCCATCTTGATCGCGCTCAACAAGCGCGTGTTGTAGCCTTGGTGTTCCAACGCGCTCTGGAAAGCCAGCGAGTTGATCATGGTGGCGAGCATGCCCATGTGATCGCCTTGCACGCGATCGATGCCGTTGCCTTCGGCCTGCATGCCCCGATAGATGTTGCCACCACCGATGACCACGGCTACCTGCACACCCTGCCGGGCAATGGCGGCGACCTCTTCAGCGTACTGGGCCAGTCGCACACTATCAATGCCATAGGCTTGGTTACCCATGAGGCTTTCGCCGGAGAGCTTCAGGAGGATGCGCTTGTACTTGTTCGCCATGTGAGGGTGGTGCGGTCCAAAGGAAAAGAAAAAGGGAGGCCGAAGCCTCCCTTTCCTATGCGTTGTACATCGACATCAGATGGTGAGCGAGTGGCGTTTGAAGCCGGTGACCGTGAGGTCCTTGTCGGCGCTCTTCACGTATTGCTCCACGCTGAGCTTGTTGTCCTTGATGAACTCCTGGGCGAGCAGGGTGCTCTCCTTGAAGAACTTGTTCAGGCGGCCCACGGCGATCTTCTCGGCCATCTCGGCGGGTTTACCCTCCTGGATCGCGAGTTCCTTACCGATCTCGAGTTCCTTGTCTATCACGCTCTGCGGAGTGCTCGCTTTGTCCAGGGCGATGGGACCCATGGCGGCAACTTGCATGGCAACGTCCTTGGCCACGTTCTCGAAGCCCGCTTTGCTGAGGCCAACGAGACTGGCCACCTTGTTGCCAGGGTGATTGTAGGCGTATACGAAAGGCGCGCTCACTTCGCCACAGGCGCTCACGTCGATCTTTTCGCCGATCACGCCGGTTTGCTCGATCAGTTTCTCGGCGATGCTGAGACCGTTGCTGTCATAGGCAGCAGCTTTCAGCGCTTCAACGCTGTTGAGGTTCTTCTCAAGCGCGATGGTGGCCATACGCTCGGCCATGGCGGTGAAGTCACCGTTCTTGGCAACGAAATCGGTTTCGCAGTTCACACAAACCAGCACCCCGCGGGTCCCGTCGGCGCTGGTCTTGGCGATCACGAGGCCTTCCGTTGCGTCGCGGTCGGCGCGCTTAGCGGCCACCTTCTGGCCCTTCTTGCGAAGGATGTCGATGGCGGCATCGAAGTCACCGTTCGCCTCGGTGAGGGCGGTTTTGCAATCCATCATGCCCGCGCCGGTGATCTGGCGCAGCTTGTTCACATCAGCGGCGGTAATGGCCATGGTGCTCATTGTTCTAGGGGTGGTCGGTCGGGGAACTCCCCGTCCGTACTGTTTGAAGATCGATCAGGCGTTCTCCTCCGCGGCAGGAGCGTCCGCAGGGGCATCCACAGGGACCGTGGCCTCAGCGACAACCGCAGTGACCTCGTCAGCACTTTCGGCACCTTCGGCCTCCTCTGCTCCCTCGTCCACGGCGGTCTTGTCGTTCTTGCGCTCCTCCATGCCCTCATTGATCGCTGCGATCATGGTATCGACGATCAGTTCGATGCTCTTCGTAGCATCGTCGTTCGCAGGAATGGGGAAGTCCACCAACGTGGGGTCGCTGTTGGTATCGACCATGGCGAACGTTGGGATGTTGAGCTTGCGGGCCTCGGCAACAGCGATGTGCTCCTTCACGATGTCCACCACGAACAGTGCGCTCGGCAGGCGGGTGAGGTCGGCGATGGAACCCAGGTTCTTTTCCATCTTCTCGCGCTGACGGCTCACCTGCAAGCGCTCGCGCTTGCTCATGTTCTCGAAGGTGCCGTCGATCTTCATACGGTCGATCGTCGCCATCTTCTTGATGGTGCGGCGGATCGTTCCGAAGTTGGTGAGCATGCCACCGCTCCAACGCTCAGTGACGTACGGCATGCCCGTCTCCTTCACCTTGTTGGTAACGATGTCCTTCGCTTGCTTCTTCGTTGCAACGAACAGGACCTTCTTGCCACTGCGTGCGATGTTCTTCATCGCAGCGGCGGCCTCCTCCAGCTTCACGCTGGTCTTGTTCAGGTCGATGATGTGGATCCCCTTCTTCTCCCCGAAGATGTACGGGGCCATGTTGGGGTTCCACTTGCGGCGCAGGTGACCGAAGTGTACACCTGCGTCGAGCAACTGTTGGAATTCGAGACGTGCCATATTACTTGTTGTTCACTTTCCTTGTTCCCGTTGAAACAGGCATCCTAGTGGTAGCACACCGCCAGCCTTCGACAGGCTCAGGCTGAGTCCGCCAGGATTGGATCCTGAACAAGCGCAGGGACCTTAGCGCTTGCTGAATTGGTAACGCTTGCGCGCTTTCTTGCGTCCGAACTTCTTCCGTTCCACGGCGCGTGGGTCACGGGTCATCAGTTCTTCGGCCTTGAGTTTCGGTTTGTGCTCGGCGTCGATCTTCACCAGCGCGCGGGCGATGCCCAAACGCACGGCGTCCACCTGGCCGGTGATGCCACCACCATCCACGGTCGCGGTGACATCGTATTTGCCCACGGTTTCGGTGAGCTTGAAGGGCTGCTGCAGTTTGAACTGCTGCATGGTGATGGGGAAGTACTCGTTCCCATCACGGCCGTTGATCGTGATGTTGCCTTTGCCCTCGGTGAGGTTCACCCGGGCGATGGAGGTCTTGCGGCGACCGAGGCTGTTCGTGATGGCCATCTTACTTGAGCGTGTTCAGGTCGAAGTTGCGGGGCTTCTGGGCTTCGTGCTTGTGGCTATTGCCCACCACCACATGCAGGTTGTTGAAAAGGCGACGACCCAAGCGGTTCTTGGGAAGCATACCGCGCACGGCGATCTCCAACAACGCTTCGGGCTTGCGCGCCTTCAGGTTCTTGGCCTTCTCGCGGGTTTGGCCACCGGGGTACAAGCTGTACCGCTGGTACTCCTTGTCCTCCAACTTGGTGCCGGTCAGGCGAACCTTCTCGGCGTTGATGATGATCACGTGATCGCCACAGTTCACATGGGGTGTGAAGGTGGTCTTGTGCTTGCCGCGAACGAGCATGGCGACCTTGCTTGCAAAGCGGCCAAGAACCTCGTTCTCAGCATCTACCAGCAACCATTCTTGTTGAACGGTGGCCGCGTTGGCCATACTGGTGGTGTGGGTAGTGGATGCCACTGTCCTGCTGGATTAAATGATCTTTTCCCTGAAAACGGGGTGCGAATATAGAGGCTTTTCCTGAAAACGAACAAAGAGCTGTTCATCGCGGCGGCTGGCTCCCGGCGTGGTCTTCAGACCACCCCCAAGGCCTTGCCCACCTTGCCGAAGGCCGCCAGGGCCCGGTCGATATGGGCCTCGGTATGCGCCGCGCTCAGTTGCACCGTATCCGGGCGGTGTCCTGGGGAACCACCGGGTAGAAGAAGCCGATGACATAGATGCCCTCCTTCAGCAGTTCGTCCGCCATCACTTGGCTCAATTTGGCATCGCCCAGCATGACCGGTACGATGGCCGCTCCCGCACCGCGCGTCTTGAAGCCCAACTTCTCGATGCCCGTGCGAAAACGGTCCACGTTCGTCTCCAAGCGGTCCCGCAATTCGGTGCTGGCAATGAGCAGATCGATGACCTTGATCGACGCCCCCACGATGGAAGGCGCAAGCGAATTGCTGAAGAGGTAAGGTCGGCTGCGTTGACGGAGCATCTCGATGATCTCCTTCCGCCCGGTCGTGTAACCACCCATGGCCCCACCGAGCGCTTTTCCGAGGGTACCGGTGATGATGTCCACACGACCCATGACGCCACAATGCTCAACGCTGCCTCTGCCTATCTTGCCAATGGAACCGGCTGCGTGGCACTCATCCACCATCACCATGGCGTCGTACTTGTCCGCGAGATCGCAAATACCCTTAAGATCCGCCACGATACCATCCATGCTGAAAACACCATCGGTCACGATGATGATGTGCCTCGCTCCATCCGCTCTGGCCGTGCGCAGCTGAACGTCCAAGTCGGCCATGTCGTTGTTGGCATAACGGTAGCGCATCGCCTTGCAAAGGCGCACACCATCGATGATGCTGGCGTGGTTCAGCGAATCGCTGATGATCGCATCATTCTCCCCAAGGAGCGGTTCAAAGACACCGCCGTTCGCGTCAAAACAGGCCGCATACAGGATGGTATCCTCCATCCCGTGAAAGGCGGCGAGCTTCTGCTCCAGTTCCTTATGGATGTCCTGTGTGCCACAGATGAAACGCACACTGCTCATGCCGTAACCGTGGCTATCCAAAGCGGCGTGCGATGCGGCGACCACTTCGGGGTGCGAACTGAGACCGAGGTAGTTGTTCGCGCAGAAATTCAGGACCGCCTTCCCGTTGACCGTGATCTCCGCTCCCTGATCGCTGGTGATGACACGCTCGCGCTTGAAGAGGCCGGCATCCTCTATCGACTTGAGTTCCTGGGCCAGGTGCTGCTTGATGCTTCCGTACATGGGGAAATGGTGGTAGCGCAAAGGTGCGAACCAGCACCGGACCTCAGCCCATCGCGAGCATCGCGCCCGCCATCGCCACCATTAGTAGGTCTTCCAGAATGGTGACGGTGCTCATGGGCAGGTTGAAGACCGTCCCCAAACAAGCGCATTGTATCCGCTGCTTGTTGACCACCGCCCTCAATACGCCAATGGTGCTGAAGCCCATGACCACGATGGTGACCAAGTTGGTGATCAATGGATCGAAGCCCATAAGGTACGCGATGCCCAGCGCGAGCTCAATGAAGGGATAGACGTAGCCGTACGCAGGGATGCGCATCGCGAGCAGGTCGTAGCCCCTGTAGCTGTTCGCGAAGCCCTGCAGGTCCAACAGTTTGAAAAAGGAAAACGCCAGAAAGAAACCGGCCATGAAGTGCGCCATGAAGCGCATGCCCTCAAAATACCCAGCGGTGAACGATGTGCTCAACGCAAGACCGGTGATAAAAACGAAGACGAGCAGCAACGGGAAATAGGTGGTGAACAAACCCTTCGCGGTCGGCTCTGCGCTCACCGATGTCGGTTGCACAGTCTGTTGTACGACGGTCGCAGAGATCGCGTAGTGCGTTCCACGTAGCAGAGCGTTCAAGTCTTCCGGTGCGATCGCCGCGGAGGTGGTGACAACTGCTTCAGGTGGAACGAGGGTCACTGCAACTTCCTGCACACCAGGATGGCCTGCCAGGACCTTTCGCACCGTGGCGACGCATCCGCCACAGGTCATCCCTGAGACTTTGAACTTCTGCGTGTGTCGATAGGAACTGCTCACTCCTTCCATCAGGATCATTGCTTCACGAAGCGCGTGCGGCCTTGTTGATCATTGCGGCCACGAAGCAAAAGCGCATAAGCTCCCGCAGGCAGTGACCCGACCGGTAATTGTCCGTCGTGGATCACGGCCATCATCACCGAACGGCCATCGAGATCGAGGACTTCGGCCGAGAGCCAAGCTCCGGGAACCTGGATCGTCTCTTCCGCGGGAACAGGCCAGACCTGCACATTGGGCAATGAGGTCTCACCAATGCCGACAGCGTCCTGCAAAACGCCCTTGCGGTAGCGTACTTGGTTGGCACCGAACTCGCTCCACACGATGTGGAAGGAACCATCCGCGTAAGCGATGTCGGGGGTCTTTTGCGATCCGGTCATGTCGGTATTCACCCATTCGGGGACGCTCAGTCCAGCAGCGCCGGTCACGCTCCAGCTGAAGAAGATGTCACGGGCTCCGTTCGTGTATTGCTCCCAAACCACGCCAAGCGTGTCGCCATTGCCAGCGATGCGTGGGAAGTTCTGGGTCTGTCCGCTCGCTTGTCCCGGGTTGACGAACCGCGCCGTGCCAAGGGAGAGATCGCTCGCGAGCGCACTGCCCATGTACACCTTGGTGCCATTGTTCGCACCGGACATCCAGACATAGCGGATGCTGTCGCCGACCAAATAGCCATCGGGTCCACTGCTGGGACACGAGCTCAAGCTCCAGCCAGTGGTGTCCAGCACACTACCGAGCGGGAAACTCGCCCCATGGTCGTCGGAGGTAGCTCCCCACATGACGCGGAGGTTCGAACCGGCATTGCGATAAAGCGCAACGGCGCGATCACCATTGGTGATCACCTGGCCAGGGCAACAATCACAGACTTCTCCGGGCGCATACGGTGTGCTCACTTGCACGGGCTCCATGAACGAGCCAGCCATGAAGTGCGTGACTACTTGTCGCGCACCTGACCAGCCACCATCGAACTGCATGTATTGCACAAGCGGTCGGCCAGGGTCGGCGACATCGATCGTGGGGAACCGCGAAACGAGACCGTCGAAGGGATCCACCCGGATCGTATCCGCCCAGGTGTAGCCACCATCGTCCGAGCGCCGGACGTACGTCGGCTTGGTTTCCTCCGGCGTTGCCTTCATCACCACCCACACCGTGTTGCCAACGGAAGCGATGCTGCTCCCCATCCAATCGGCAACAGAGGGCACACAACCCGGTGCACTTACTTCCACGATGGGCGAAAAACCTCCCGCCTCACCGATAGCCACATAGTTGGACCCTGGTGCGCTCTTGCCCCAAAGCACCACGGGGCTGTTGCTTGCATTGAGCGTGATCCGTGGTCGCAACGTGCCCTCACCGGCAGCATTGCAGTCGACCACTTCGTCCCACGAGAGCTGCGTATCCTGCGAATGGACGGATGAAACCACAAGCGTGGATGCGAACGCCACCGTGATGAACGAGCTGTTGTGGAGCATGGCTTCGGGGTTGTTGGGCTTGTGCGTTGCGAAGCTAGCCACGTGGAACCGGCTGGTGGGACCGGATCACCCCTTGTCCACCACGCGCGGCACCTTGAAGTAATCGCTGTCCTTCACGGGTGCGTTCTTCAGTGCCTCCTGTTTGGTGATGGAGACCTCGGCCACGTCCTCTCGCAAGGTGTTCTCCTCATCGGTCATGAAGATCAGCGGCTCCACTCCGGCCGTATCCACCTCATTGAGCTTCTCCACGAAGGTGAGCACGCGCTCCATGTCGGCGAGGATCGCCTTGCGCGCAGCCGGATCGCTGTAGTCCAAGCGGGCCAGCTCCGCAATACGGTCCAATGTGGCTTCGTCGATCTTCATGCGTTCAGCAGTGGTTCTTCGATGACGGCATACACCTGTGCGCGCAAAGCTATCAAGTCGGCTTCGGTGAGGCCCGTGGTTGGGATGGGGGCATGTACCACGGCGCGTGAAAGTCCCGGACGCGCACGTGACATCACTTCCATCGGCTCGCCGAACAGGCGCCAATGGTCCAGGAAAGTGATGGGCACAATGGGCACTTGCTTCTCGATGGCCAGCTTGAACGCACCATCCTTGAACGGCTTCATGCGGGGGGTGAAAGCCGGGATCGTACCCTCCGGAAAGATGGCGATACTGGTACCCCGCTCCAGGGCCTGTGCCGCTTTCCGGAACGCCTTGGCCGCTTCCACCTTGCTGCCACGGTTCACCGCGATGTTCATGCCTTTGAAAAAGATGTTGAAGAGCGGCCACTTCAGCAGTTCGTACTTGCCGATGAAGAGGAAGTACTGCGGGATCACATTGTACATCTGGATGATGTCCAGGTAACTGCTGTGGTTGCAACAGATGATGTAGGGCGCTGGAGGCAGAGGGGCCTTGCGCTCCACACGAAGGACGATGCCACTGGCGCACTGCAGAAAACGCGCCCACACACGCTTCAGCCGGAAGGCCTTGTAGTAGCGCCTTGGCTTGAACAGCAGGATGCGGAACGGGATGTAGAGGGCGACCAGCGAGCCGAAGAACACGATGGCGAACCACAGTTTGTACACCCACCTTAGCGGCAAGAACAGCCACTTGGTCACCGCGCTGCGGCGAAGCTCTCCGTCCACCACCCGAGGGCGGGCTTCTTGATCTGCAGTGGCTGCGGTGTTCGACACGTTCCGAAAAAACAGGCGGCGAAGGTAGGCGGCTGCCGAAGCCACGAACGGCACCTGCACGTGGTCGCTTGGAGGCGTGCCGATATCTTCGCCGCCCACCATGGCCCGCATCCTCACCGGTATACAAAGCACAGGCGTACCACACCTGGGCAATGTCCTTGGTGCCATTCGCCCTGCGATCGCCATGAGCACGCAGCCGGGCAACGAATCCTTCCTCTTCATCGCCGACCTGCACTCGCTCACGCAGATCAAGGATCCGGCTTTATTGCAAGCGAACACCTATGGTGTTGCCGCGGCGTGGCTCGCATGTGGCTTGGACACGAAGCGCACTGTATTCTATCGCCAGAGCATGGTGCCCGAGGTGACCGAGCTCACATGGTACCTCAGTTGTTTCTTTCCCTATTCGCGGCTCGCGCTCGCACACAGCTTCAAGGACAAGGCCGATCGTCTGGAAGACGTGAACTCCGGCCTCTTCACCTACCCTATGTTGATGGCGGCCGACATCCTGCTGTACGATGCGGAGTTCGTTCCCGTGGGCAAGGACCAGAAGCAACACATCGAAATGGCGCGCGATGTGGCCGAACGGTTCAACCACCAGATGGGCGAGTGCCTCGTGCCGCCCGAAGCGCGCATCGATGCACAGGTGATGGTGGTACCTGGCACCGACGGGGAGAAGATGAGCAAGAGCCGTGGCAATGTCATCAGCCTCTTCGCGCCGGAGAAGGACTTGAAGAAGGAGGTGATGAACATCGTCACCGATAGCAAGCCGCTGGAGGCACCGAAGGATCCGGAAACCTGCAATGTGTTCAAGCTTTTCCGCCTCGTTGCATCCACGGACGCCGTAACGACAATGGCCGCGAATTACCGCGCCGGTGGCTATGGCTACGGTCACGCGAAGAAGGAATTGCTCGCCGCACTGCTCGACGGTTTCCGAGGGGAGCGTGAGACCTTCGCGCGCTTGATCGAGGATCGCCCCGAACTGGACGCACGATTGAAGGAAGGTGAAGAGAAAGCGCGGGGGGTGGCGAGCGTGGTGCTCTCCCGTGTGCGGAGCAAGCTGGGCTACTGACCCTGTTCCAGTCGCTGCTTGTACTGCCGGTACAGTTGCTTCTGGTGGTCGTCCAGCATGATGCGGCGACCTTGGATGAACGCATGGCGCACATCGTTGGTGCGCATGTCCAGTGCATCACCGTTCGAAACAATGAGCGTGGCATCCTTCCCAACGACCAGGCTGCCACAGCGGTCATCGATACCAAGCACTGCCGCTGCATCCAGCGTGATGGCCCGCAACGCGTCCTCGCTGCCCAGACCGTAGGTGCTTGCCGTGCCTGCGGTGAACGCGAGATTGCGCACACCGGAAGCTTCGTGATCACCGCTATAGCCCAGACAAAAGCGGACACCTCGTTCCTTCAACAAAGCAGGCAATCGGTACGGCAGGTCCACATCATCGTCCGGGCGCAAAGGCAAACTGTGCGTGCGGCGTAGGATCACATCCACTTTGTTCTCGCGCAGGAGGTCGGCCACGCGCCAGGCATCATAGCCGCCCACGATCACGGTGCGCTTCACGCCTTCCGCTTTTGCGAATTGCACCGCCTCGATGATCTCCTTCGCGGCGTTCGCGCGGACGAAGAGCGACTTGTTCCCGCTGAACAAGCCACGCATCGCCTCCATGCGTGGATCGCGCTCGGTCGGCGCGCTCACTTCCGCATAACCCTTCGCCTTGCGGAAGAAGGCACGCATCTCTTCGATCTTGGCCGCACGTTCGTCCTTCTTCTCATTGTCCGTTTCTCCGGGTTCAGCCCACCAACCCCCACGCTGGTAGGCAGCTGGCCATGTCATGAACACGCCGTCATCCTTTCGGACCACAGCGGCGTCAGCGTCCCACGCGTCCAATTGCACGATGCTGCTGGTACCGGCGATCGTCAATCCGCGCGGAGCCACCTGCACGAGCAATACGCCGTTGGAGCGAACGGTGGGAATGACACGTGAATCCGACTTGTAGGCTGCGATCGCCCGGAACTCCGGTTCCATCGTTCCAACGTCCTGCTGATCCACCGTTGAACGCGACTGCTCGATCTCCACCAAGCCAAGGGAGGCATCGGGGGCGATGAAACCGGGATACACCTGCTGGCCCTTCACATCGATCACGGTGTCGTAGGCCGCGGTGACACCATAGTTGTAGCCCACATAGTCGATCCGGCCATTGCGGAAACCAACGGCACCCTCATCGATCACCTTGCCATCGCCCACATGAACGGTACCACCTGTTACTAGAACGCTCTTCGTTTGTGGAGGCGCGGGAGTGGGTCTTTGGGCGAACAATGCGCACGGCAAAAGCCAGACAGCGAAGACGACTATGAGGTGATCAGTGCGCATCGTCCTCTTCTTCTTCATCGCCCAGGTCCTCGCATTCCCACAAGCGGGGCTGATCGCGACGGGCCTTCTTGGTCGGGGCACCTTCGCTCTTCGCTTGCATCATGGCCCGCACGATGCGATCGCGTTCAGTTGCGATCCATGCGCGTTGCTCGCGATCCCTCGCCTCATCGTAGTAGCAAACTCCATCCACGTAGGTCTTCAACGCACGGGCATCAATGCTCAATGGCTCGCTGCTCCACAGCACGAGGTCGGCATCCTTTCCTACTTCCACCGAACCGATACGTTGATCCAGCTTCAGCATCCTCGCCGGGTTCAACGTCACCATCTTCCACGCCTCCTCTGCGCTCACCCCGCCGTACTTCATTGCCTTCGCAGCTTCCTGGTTCAGGCGGCGGCTCATCTCGGCGTCATCGCTGTTGATCCCCGTGTTCACACCGTTCAAGTGGAGAAGTGCCGCATTGTGCGGGATCGCTTCCACCACCTCGAACTTGTAGGCCCACCAATCGCTGAAGGTGCTCGCGCTCGCTCCGTGCGCTTTCATCGTTGCGGCCAGCTTATAGCCTTCGAGGATGTGTGTGAAGGTGTTCACCGTGAAGCCCATGCTGTCGGCCACATGCATGAGCATACCGATCTCGCTTTGCACATAGCTGTGGCAACTGATGTCGCGTTCGCCGCGCAGGATCTCCGCCAGTGCTTCGAGGCGCAGGTCCCGTCGCGGCATTTCTTCATCGATCACGTCGAGCCCCGCCTTCTTGCCCTTCTTCACCTGCCCTGATGCCACTTGAACACGATCGCGTTCCGCCTGGTAGGCCTTCGCACGCAGGAAGGCGTCGTAGAACACTTGTTCCACGCCCATCCGTGTCTGCGGAAAACGACCGGATGGATCGCCCCAATTGCTCTGTTTCACGTTCTCGCCCAGAGCGAACTTGATCCGCTTGGGTGCATTGCGGAGGAGTAGGCTATCGGCAGCATGCCCCCACCGCAATTTGATCAGCGCGCTTTGTCCACCGATCGCGTTGGCACTGCCATGCAGCAACTGCGCGGTCGTGACACCACCTGCAAGATCGCGGTAGATGTTCACATCGTCGGGGTTCACCACGTCGCCCATGCGCACTTCACTGGTGACGCTGTGCGATCCTTCGTTGACACCACGCGAAATGGCGATGTGCGAATGCTCATCGACAATGCCACAGGTGAGGTGTTTCCCGGTGGCATCCACTTCCGCAAGCGGTGGTTTCTTCTTTCCGGGGAAAACGGAGCCCGCGTCCAGCTTCGCACCCACCGCCACCACCCTGCCCTCATGCACCAACACATCGGCGTTGCGCAGGATACCGTTCGCGGTGTTGGTCCACACGGTCGCGTTGCGGAAGACGACGGTCTCCTGCTGCGGTGGAAGCAGCCACCCATACCCCACAAGCGGGTAGTTGATTGCTCCACGGATCGACGGCGGCTTCACCTTCGTCGTATCCGATCGCGCGGGTTTGCTGGCACCTCGTTCCGCCTTTCGCAGTGCACTCCAGGCGAACCAGTCGCCGCCGGGCTTCTGGCCTTGTCCATCCCACAGCCCGCCGCCGGCGTGGATGGTCCCGTTGAGGCGCAACAACTCGGCTGGTTTGTCCTTCGGTGCGAAGCTCAGGCTCACCAAGCTACCCTGCCGCTCGAAGCGCACCTTCACCTTCAGGCTGTCGTCCTCGCTCGATCGCCGCACCGTCACTTCCTGCTTGTCGCGTTCACCACTGATGTCCATGACCCAGATGGCATTGACCATGTTGAGTTCATAGGTGCCCTGGAGCTTGGGCTTGTCGGGATCATCGAGCAGGTAACGCTTACCGGTCACCCAGGTCTCGTGGATCACGTTCTTCTCATGGAGCAGGTGGTGCGATGTGATGAGGAAGTTGGCGGCCATGCCCGCACGCAGTGCGCCATAACGATCGTCCAAGCCGAAGAGCCTGGCAGGATCGGTGGTGAGCGCTTCGATCGCACGTGCGCTGTCGAGACCGCATGCAACGAGTTTGCGCAACTCCTTCCAAACAGCAGCGAGGTCCTTGCGCCCATGCGTGGTAAGTGCGAAGGGTATGGCCGCACTGTCAAGCATCGCCGCGTTGAAGGGTGCGAGTTCCCAGTGCTTCAAGCGAGCGAAGCTCACTTCCTGTGCATCGTAAGGATCCTCTACATCGTACGCCTCGGGCAGGTTGAACGGGACTATCAAGGGTAGCCCCGCAGCTTTGATCTCCGCCAAACGCGCATACTCATCCCCGGCGCCTTTTATGATGCCCGGCAGGCTGAACTCGGCCAGCACTTTCGACCAGCGTAGCACATCATTTCGATCGCCCGCATCGAACACCATGCGACCATCCAACTGGCAACCCAACTCGTGCAGCACGGCATCGGTTTCCTTCGGCGCGCGCAGCGAACCGTACCAGAGCGCATCCAGGAAGGCTTGACGCACCAGTGCGATCGAACCCGTCAGGGAATTCGGATATGCATCCTTGGAGCTGCCCTTGCGGAAACTGAAGTGTGCGGACACGTCCGGTCGGACGATGCTCTTCACCGGCTCCTCATCGTTCAGCACGATCGCTGCGGATGTACCGCGTGCAATGCCATCCATGCGGTGAGCGATCACCAATGCGAAGCCCTGCTCGCGCAACTTGGTGGAACGGTCGCCATCCGCCTTGTACAGTTGGTGGGCATGGGCATCGGCGCGCAGCGCACCGTTCCAATGGCGTCCCGCCCTGGTCTCGGTTTTACGCTCGTCCGCATTGCTCGCGGGCAGGCCGAGGTCGCTGTAAGGCTCGATCAACGCAGGCCAGATATGCAGGCCGTTGAGGTCGCGCACCACCGCGCCTGCGGGGATCACCATGTCGTTGCCCGCTGCGATCACTTCACCGTTCTTCACCACCAGCGTGGCCTTCAAGAGCACTGTGCGTGCATCGGGATGCAAGGTGGCGTTGGTGAACGCAACGAGCGTCTGAGCGGTGCTCACCACATGAACTGGCGGGGCAGTGCTTTGCCCCAACGCGAGCGAGGGCAGCAAGCAGGCAAGAAAGCGCAGCAGGTTCCGCATTGACGGTGGCGAATGTAGCCGGGGCGGCAACGTCCTCCTCATGTGCATGGACCCACTTGGCCACACTGCGCTCGTTCCCTGCTACCTTCGACCCCGCTTGTGCAAGGCAGGCACGAAACGCTCCCCGACCCCATGGATTCCGGCTTCCTTCCCTTCTTCCACAGCCTGTTGCGCTATGCCGTGCTGCTCACCCTGCTCTACGCTTTCGCGGTGAACCTGCGCGGCGTTCTCCAGCAGCGACCGATCCTTACCGGCGAGCGTGCCGTCACCATCCTGGCCATGGTGCTTTGCCATGTGCAACTGGGCGTCGGCGGCATCCTCTATGCGATGGACTACCAGATGATCGACAAGATGGCGGACCCGTACCGTCGCTTCTGGAAATTCGAGCACATCGGCATGATGGTACTGGCGATCGCGCTCATCACCGTGGGACGTATGCTCTCCAAGCGTGCCACGGACGAACGCACCAAGCAGATGCGGATCGTGGTGTTCTACGGTATCGGCCTCCTTCTGATCCTGGTAGCCGTTCCGTGGCCGTTCCGGGATGAATTCCGCTCGCTCGGTTGGCTATGAGAAAGACCTTCATCGCGCTCGCCTCCATGGCGCTGCTGGTTCTCGCGTGCAGCAGCGGCGATGCTCCTGTTGAACTAGGTGCCGAAAGCGGCATCAGTGAGGGGGAACGCATCTATCGCATGAACTGCACGCTCTGCCACGGCACCGATGGCAAGCTCGGCTTCAACGGAGCCAAGGACCTCACGAAGAGCACGCTCACCAAGGAGGAAATGATCGCCCGCGTGCGGGAGGGCAAAGGCACCATGCTGCCTTACAAGAACATGCTCTCCGCGAAGGACATCGAAGCGGTGGTAGCGCACGTGCGCTCGCTGCCGAAAACGAAATGATCGACCCGATCGAGATCAAGGGCAAGGCCGAACGTGCCGTGCTCATCGGCCTCATCACCGATGACCAGGACGCCGACCACGTGAAGGAATACCTGGACGAGCTCGAGTTCCTCGCCACCACGGCCGACATCCGCACGCTGAAACGATTCACACAGCGGCTCCACAGGCCCGACGGCCGCACTTACGTGGGCAGTGGCAAGCTCGCCGAGGTGAAGGAGTGGATGACGGCGAACGACGCCGACTGCGTGATCTTCGACGATGAACTATCGCCAGCACAACAGCGCAACATCGAGAAGGAACTGGCGAAGCCCGTGCTCGATCGCCCGCGCTTGATCCTGGACATCTTCGCGCGAAGGGCGCGCTCGGCACACGCCAAGAAGCAAGTGGAACTCGCGCAGTACGAATACATGCTCCCACGCCTCACCAAGTTGTGGACGCACTTGGAGCGGCAGCGCGGTGGTACAGGTACCCGAGGAGGCGCTGGGGAAAAGGAGATCGAGACCGACAGGCGCCTGATCCGCGATCGCATCTCCCTGCTCAAGGGCCAACTGAAGGACATCGACAAGCAGATGGCGACGCAACGCGGCAACCGGGGCAAACTGGTTCGCGTGGCGGTGGTGGGCTACACCAACGTGGGCAAGAGCACGCTCATGACCGTGCTGAGCAAGAGCGAGGTCTTCGCGGAGAACAAGCTCTTCGCCACGCTGGACACCACGGTGCGAAAAGTGGTGCTGGGCAACCTTCCCTTCCTGGTGAGCGACACCGTGGGCTTCATCCGCAAGCTGCCCCACCAGTTGATCGAGAGCTTCAAGAGCACACTCGATGAAACGCGTGAAGCCGACCTGCTCCTGCATGTGGTGGACATCAGTCACCACAACTTCGAAGAGCAGTACGAGACCGTGAAACAGACGTTGAACGAGATCGGCGCAGGCGACAAGCCGGTGATCGTCCTGTTCAACAAGATCGATGCGTACCGCCCCGCACATTTCGACCCGGACGACCTCGCACCCAAACGCGTGGAGCAATACTCGTTGGAGGAATTGAAGGAAACGTGGATGGCGCGCATGGCCGGAGAAGAATGCCTCTTCATCAGCGCCCTGGCGAAAGGGAACATGGATGGTTTGCGCAAGCTCCTGTACGAACGGGTGAAAGCACTGCACATCGCCCGTTACCCGTACGAGAGCGACCTCTTGTTCAAGGACGACTACACCGAGCAGTCCTAGGCCCTTCCTCGTTGGAGACCAACGATCCATCGACCGCGTTGTTCCACCATGGCCAAGAGGTCCCCATCCCGCACCAGTGGAAAACGCGGTAAGAAAGGACGCTGGCAGCCCTGGTTGAAAGCGCTCCTCATCGGGCTCGCGACCATCCTTGTCTGTTTCTTCACCCTGCTGCAACTGGTGCGGGCGGGTGTCTTCGGCGAACTGCCCACGGAGGAGGAACTCAGCGACATCCGCAACGAGGAAGCGACCCTCGTGTTGGCGACTGATGGAAAATTGATCGGGAAGGTGTTCGCGAAGGACCGCACCAATGTTCGGTACGAAGACCTGCCGCGTCACTTGATCGATGCGCTCGTCTCCACGGAAGACGCGCGCTTCTTCAGTCACGCCGGTGTGGATGGCAGAAGTTATTTCCGCGTGTTCTTCCGCACGCTCCTCGGCGGCGACCGAAGCGGTGGCGGTGGCAGCACCATCTCGCAACAGATCGTCAAGAACCTCTATGGTCGAGGAAGCCACGGACCGCTGACCATACCGGTGAACAAGATGAAGGAGGCGCTGGTGGCGCAACGGCTCGAGCGGGTGCTCACCAAGAACGATGTGCTCGTGCTCTACTTCAACTCGGTCCCGTTCGGGGAGAACACCTACGGCGTGGAGGCCGCCGCACAGCGGTTCTTCGGCAAACCCACCAAGCGCCTGCGCGTGGAAGAAGGGGCGGTCCTCGTGGGCATGCTGAAGGCGAACACGAGCTACAATCCACGGTTGTACCCGGAGCGATCGAAGGGGCGGCGTGATCAGGTGTTGGAACTCATGCTGTCACGTGGCCACCTCTCACGCACGGAGACGGACAGCCTGCGCAAGATGCCGATCACGTTGGACTATGTCGGTGGCGATGCGCTCGATCCGTACGGTTACTTCAACCAGCATGTGGCGGACGAAGCGCGTTCCATACTGAAGGACATCGCGAAACGTGGTGGAAAGGAATACGACCTGGAGAAGGACGGCCTGCGCATCACCACCACCATCGATCCGAAGCTGCAACAGCTCGCGTTCGATGCGGCACATGCACAGCTCGCTGCCATGCAACCCAAGTTGGACCGCGAACTGCGATCCCGCAAAGCGCGCGCTACCTGGGAGAAGCGCACACCGATCCGGAAAAAAGCGCGCTGGAAAGAGAACCCCAGCTACATCGGTGAGGTCTACGATCACGACGGGAAACGAGCGGACACATTGAGCTATCGCGACAGTTTGTGGCACTACCACCGCATGCTCAACGCCGCAGTGCTCGTCATGGATCCCTCCAACGGAGCTGTTCGTGCATGGGTCGGCGGGAACGATCATCGATACCTGCCCTATGACCTGGTGGACGCGCATCGATCGGTGGCAAGCACGATCAAGCCCATCGTCTATGCAGCTGCTATCGAGCGTGGGCTCGAACCCTGCGACTATCTGGACAATTCCAAGAAGACCTACGGCGCATACGATGATTGGGCACCGGACAATTTCGATCGTGACACCATCGAAGGGGAAGTCGCCATGTGGTACGCTCTTGCGCGGAGCCTCAATCGTCCGACCGTTGACCTGTACTTCCGAACGGGGCTTGATACGCTTCGCCGCACCATGAAGGGGCTGGGGCTTTCCACGAAGGATGTGGACAAGCCGGCGATGGCGCTGGGCGCAACGGAAGTGTCGTTGCGTGAACTGGTCCCCGCCTACGGAACCTTCGCCACCGGCGGACAACGCATGACGCCACAGCTGATCACCCGCATCACCGATGCGCAGGGCGCGCTGTTGTACAAGGCGAAACAACCGCGCAGCACACGACCAATCCAGGAAAGCACAGCGGCTGGAGTCACCGCAATGTTGCAGCGGGCAGTGAACGAAGGAACAGGAGTTGCACTGCGATCACGCTATGGGCTCACCGGCCCGTACGCCGCAAAAACAGGAACCTCCCAGGATTACAGCGATGCGTGGTTCGTTGCATACACCTCGAAATTGGTCATCGGCACCTGGGTGGGGGCCTTCGACCCCGAGGTCCATTTCGTGAGCGCGAACGGGACAGGAGGACAACTCGCGTTGCCCATCGTTGGCCGCGTTCTGAAGGGGATCGAAACGGATGCTGCATTGCGCAAGAAGTACGTCGTGGACTTCGGCTGGATGACGAACCATGAGGTGGACCTGGACTGCGATCCGCGCCATGAACGCGGGGCGCTGGAACGCTTCATCGAGGACATCTTCAAACCAGCGCAGCCCGACTCCTCCCGCAACAAGCGGCCCAACATCTTCGACCGGATCTTCAAGAAGAAGCCGTGAGCGCGCCGCCCAGTATGCGTTTGCCGATGCGATCACGCATGTCCATGAAGCGCTTCTCCCAGAAGCGATAAACCAGCCAGGCGAGCACGAAGCTCACCGCCCAGTAGCCGAAGTAGAGCGCAAGACCGTCCGCCCCTTCCTGTCCCACGAGCAACCTGTTCCAATACGCACGCAAGGGCTGGTGTACGAGATAGAGCGCGTAGCTCACCCTGCTCACGAAGACCACCGGTGCTCCAAAGCGTGGAACTGCCACCCACGAGGAAAGCAGCGGAAGCAGCATCGCCATCGATAGAGCCGATAGCGAGAAATACCAAGTGGTGGAGTAGTAGAGCGTGTCCTGGCCATACGCGGCGTTGCTGATGAACAACAATGCAGCACCCACTAGGAACAAGAACAGTCGCGACCTTCTCCAAAGCACCGCCCGATGATGGTGAAGCCATGCGGCCAACAACCCGAAGGCGATGGTATCCATGCGCGCGATGACAAGGGAGCGCAAGGAGCTCTCCATTTCCACCTTCGACCGGATGTCATGGACCATTTCCAAGCGGACCAGGAGCGGTGCTACCAGGAAAACGAGCACCACCCACAGGAACACGTATCGTGAGCGCGTTCGTGCCAGCCTGAGCAACCCGAAAAGCGCGACCGGAAAGAGCACGTAGAACCACTCCTCCACGGCCAGCGACCAGGATTCCCAGAAGAACAAGCTCAAGGGCTTCCATACGCTTTGCAGGAAGAACGCATAGCCCCAGGTATTGTGGTTGAGCTTCCCGCCTGCGACCCCCCAATACACCAACAGGATGTTCAGGACGAGGAAGAGGTAGTAGTTGGGCAAGGTGCGCAGCCAGCGGCGCTGCCAGAAATCCGACATCCTGCGCCACAGCGGCACGTCCTCCATCGCAGCGTACTTCAGCAGGATGCCGCCGATGAGGTAGCCGCTCAGGACGAAGAAGAGGTCCACCCCATCGAAGAAGGTCGGGAAAATCCGCCGGGCACCGGGATCCGCAAGCACATCGGCACAATGCCAGAACACCACGACCAGTATGGCCGTGGCGCGCATGAGGTCGAGGCCGAAGACGCGGGAGGCGCCGGTGGTCATGCGGGTGAAAGTAGCGTGGGCAACCTACCCGAACGCCTGCATATCGCACAGCTTGCGATACTGTCCACCCGCCGCGTAGAGTTCCGCATGCGTGCCACGCTCGATGATGCGGCCTTGTTGCATCACGCAGATCTCGTCGCAATGCTGGATGGTGCTGAGGCGGTGTGCGATCACCACGCTCGTGCGGCCTTCCATCATCTTGATCAAGGCCTCCTGCACCAGGCGTTCACTCTCGGTATCCAGCGCGCTGGTCGCTTCGTCCAGGATGAGGATCGGCGGGTTCTTCAGCACGGCCCGCGCGATGCTCAGGCGCTGCTTCTGTCCACCGCTCAACCGATTGCCACCATCACCGATGTTGGTCTGGTAGGCGTTCTCCAGTTTCGTGATGAAGTCGTGTGCGTTGGCGATACGCGCGGCGCGCTCGATGTCCGCCATGCTGGTGCCCGGCGTACCGAATGCGATGTTGTTCGCCACCGTATCGTTGAACAGGATGCTGTCCTGGGTAACGATGCCCATGAGCGAACGCAGGTCGGTTATGCGCAGGTCCCGGATGTCGTGGCCATCGATCAACAACGCGCCTCCCGTGACGTCGAAGAAGCGCGGTAGCAAGTTGGCAAGGGTGGTCTTTCCGCCGCCGCTCGTGCCCACCAGGGCAACGCTCTTCCCTTTTGCATCGTGAGGTCGATGTCCTGAAGAACTGCGTGCGCCCTTCTGGGCAGTGGTCTTCGGGGTGTCTCGTAGGCGAAGGAGACGTCGCGGTACTCGATGCGGTCGGTGAACCCGGTGATCGGTTTCGCGTCCGGCTTCTCCTTCACGGTGTTCTCCACGGCGAGCAGATCGAAGATGCGTTGGCCACTCGCGCCACCGCGCGTGATGGCCGATCCAGCCTTGTGAGAAACCCTTGATCGGGGCCAGCAACTGCGAGAAGATGATGATGAAGCCCAGGAAGCTGTCGCCCGTGAGCGAGGGAGTTTCCCCCAACACGAACGAGCCGCCGATGTAAGCGATCGCCGCCATCACGGCCGCGCCCATGGTCTCGCTTAAGGGTGATGCGATGTCCTGGCGGTTGAGCATGGCGATGCTGCCGCGTGTGAGCAGCTCGTTCTCACGCTCGAAGCGGCGCTTCATGTCCGCTTCGCCATTGAATGCCTTTACCACGCGGATGCCGGACAAGGTCTCCTCCACACGCGCGAGCAGGTCGGCGCTCTTCTCCTGCACGCGCGCGCTCTTGCGCTTGAGGCTCTTGCTGATGCGCGCGATGAGCAACCCACTGACCGGCAGGAGCAACAACGAGATCACCGTGAGTTGCGGCGAAAGCGTGAGCATGGTGGCCAGGAAGAGCAGGACCGCGATCGGCTCCCGGAAGATCATCTCGATGTAGTACATCACGCTGTACTCCACCACACTCATGTCGTTGGTGATGAGCGAGAGCAGGTCGCCCTTGCGTTCGTTGGTGTGGTAGCGCAGCGGAAGCTCCAGGAGCTTGTCGTAGATCCGCGAACGGATATCGCGCACGATGTAGTTGCGGAAATTGCAGATGGCCACCACTGCCATGTAGCGGAAGATGTTCTTGAAGAGGAAGAGGACGACGACCCCGATGCTGATCACGAGCAAGGCGCCCATCTGCCCCCGGTCTTCGATCTGCTGCGTGAGGAACCAATTGAAGGTGCCCTCCAAGCCCTCGCGCGTCCAGAGTTCAGCCGGGCGCTCGTGAACAGGCTGTACTTGGCCGAGCAACAGCCGAAGGAACGGTATGAACAGCAGCAGCGAAGCCAGGTGGAAGACCGTGGCCAGCAGGTTGAAGAGCGCGTTGAGGAACGCGTGGTGCCGGTACGGCGCGCCGAAGCGGAGGATCCGGAAGAAGTTGCGCATGCGGGCAGTGGGCGAATGTAGCCCCGTCACCCCGGCCAGCGAGCCGGGGCTACCTTCGCCGCCGTATGGACAGCATCCGACAGAACAAGGTGAACAGCCTGCTCCAGCGGGAGTTGGCGGAGATCTTCCAGCAGGAAGCGCGCAACTTCCTGCCCGGCGGCCTCATCACCGTAAGCGCCGTGCGCGTAAGCCCCGACCTGGGCATGGCCAAGGTCTTCCTCAGCCTCTTCCCCGTGAAGGACAAGGCCACGGTTATCGGACATATCAAGGATCAGTCGCACCGCTTCCGTGGCCTGCTCGGTGGCCGCATTGGCAAGCAGATGCGCGTGGTTCCCGAACTGCTCTTCTACGTGGACGATTCGCTCGACCGCGCGGAGCAGATCGACAAACTGCTGAAGGGTTAGCATGCAGTACGATCCCGTCAAGCGCCGGTTGGGCGTTGTCTTCAACCGGACGCCTTTCCTGCGGAAGTTCTTCTATGGATTGCTCGACCTGCTGTTGCTGCGTGCATGGCATATCCAGCGGAGCGAAGCTGCCCCGCTCGGGCGGCTCAGGGTGACATGGTTCGGCAGGCTCACCATGACTTGAGGATCTATGATGCCGGCGCTGGGTTCGGACAATACAGCTACTGGCTCAGTAGCAGGCTGCCGAAGGCGAACATCACCGCCATCGATGTGAAGGAGGAGCAGGTGGCGGATTGCAACGCGTTCTTCCAGCGCATCGGTCGGCCGCAGGTGAAGTTCGAGGTGGGCGATGTGACGAAGTACACCAAGCCCGACAGCTTTGAATTGGTGGTGTGCGTGGACGTGATGGAGCACATTCTGGAGGACGAAGCCGCGCTGCGTTGTTACAGCACATCGTTGAAGACGGGTGGCATGCTCATCATCAGCACCCCAAGCGATCAAGGCGGCAGCGATGTCCACGAGGAAGGCGAAGGCTCCTTCATCGAAGAGCATGTGCGCGACGGCTACAACATCGATGATATCCGGGCGAAGTGCCTGCGCAACGGCTTCAGCAAGGTGGAAGCGCGATACAGCTATGGCGCGTGGTGGTGGTGCTCAGTGCTGTGAACGGCATCGCCGATCTGGTGGATGCCATCTACAGCCCCTTCGACCAGGACATCACCATCACTGCGGCCGAGGGAAAGACCTTCGCCAAGGATTCCCTCGACCTCGGTTCCATCCTGGCGCATAGCGAGGTGGATCAAGCAAGCTGGACCATCGAGGAGAACGTGCTGCTGCGTTGCGGCGATCAACAGGCGGTGGCCACCTTGAAAGGTGTGGAACCGCAATACCTCGGCATGGCCCGCATGGACAAATACCTCTTCAGTGGGAAGAACTCATTGGAAGGAGAACTGGGCCCGGCTGCGATCCTCGGCCTTGCCTTGAAGGTGGATCTTTCCGTTCCATTGGACGACGGCGTTTTCCAACCGCTGGAGATCAGCGCACCGATACGTGGCCGAAAGCTGAGCAAGTACAAGCAAGAGGCGTTCGAGCAGACCGCCGTTGCGATGTCCGGCACCTTCAGCATGAACATGGAGTACGACGCGCGCTTCGTCATGGTGCCGATCGACCTCGCTGCGGAGTTGCTCCACTACGACAGTTCCGTGAGCGCGCTGGAACTGAAATTGAAACCAGGTAGCGACATGGACGATACTGCGGACGCGTTGAGATCACAGCTCGGCGATCGCTTCGTCGTTCGTACCCGCTACCAAAAGAACGCGCTGATGTACGCCACGAACGCCACGGAGAAGTTCGTCGCGTTCCTCGTTCTTGCCTTCATCGGGCTCATCGGCGCCTTCAATGTGATCGCATCGCTCACCATGATGATGATCGAGAAGAAGGAGGATATGCGCACGCTGATGAGCATGGGCGCCCCCACGGCACTCGTGCGCCGAGTGTTCTTCAACGAAGGCATGCTGATCGTGATCACCGGTTCCCTCATTGGCATTGCCGCCGGACTTGGCATCTGCTGGGCGCAGCAACGTTTCGGCTTTGTTGCCATGGCCGAGGCTATGGTGGATTCCTTCCCCGTGAAAGTGATCTGGACGGACCTGCTGGTGATCCTAGCGACCGTGTTGGCGATCGGCCTATTGGCAACCTGGGTGCCGTTGCGCGCATTAAGCCGCCGCTTTCACGGGCTTCGCTTCCACGCCACCGCCGCCAAGTCGTAGGTCGTTATCACCTCGTCGAGGATCTCTTCCAGCACGCGCGGATCCTTCTCGGTACACAAGCGGAGCCGCACTTCCTTCACATTTGGCAGACCCTTCAGGTAGTTGCCGTAGTGGCGGCGCATCTCCACCACACCTTCCCACGGACCTTTCCATGCCAGCGAGGTGCGCAGATGTTCGCGAGCTGCTTCCACCCGGTCGGCAATGGTGGGTGGTCCAAGTGCTGACCTGTGCGCATGAAGTGCTTGATCTCGTTGAAGATCCATGGGTGCCCGATGCTCGCGCGACCGATCATCACGCCATCCACACCATAACGGTTCCGGTATTCCACCGCCTTCTCCGGGCTGTCGATGTCGCCATTTCCGAAGATGGGAATGTGGATGCGTGGATTGTTCTTCACCTCACCGATCAGCGTCCAATCAGCAGGACCCTTGTAGAGTTGTGCACGTGTGCGACCGTGGATGCTCAGCGCCTGGATGCCCACATCCTGCAAACGCTCGGCCACCTCCATGATGTTCTTGGTCTGGTCGTTCCACCCGAGGCGCGTCTTCACCGTCACCGGCAGCTTCACCGCCTTCACCACCTTGTCCGTAAGGCGAACCATCTTGTCCACGTCCTGCAGCAGGCACGCGCCACCGCCCTTGCTCACCACCTTATGCACCGGGCAACCGTAGTTGATGTCGATGAGGTCGGGGCGCACCGCCTCGGCAATACGTGCCGCTTCCTCCATCGCATCCTCGCTTCCGCCGAAGAGCTGGATACCGACCGGACGCTCCTGCTCAAAGATGTCCAGCTTCTTCATCCCCTTGGCCGCCTTTCGGATGAGGCCCTCGCTGCTGATGAACTCGGTGTACACCAGGTCCGCACCGTGCTTCTTGCACAAGGCACGGAAGGGCGGGTCGCTGACGTCCTCCATGGGAGCCAGGAGCAGCGGGAATTCCGGCAGGATGAGTGGGCCGATGCGGGGCATGGGGCCAAAAAGTAGGAACCCATGCCTCGGTCGGGCTTGCTACTTTCGCCGCCCCCCCCCGGAGAGATGGCCGAGTGGTTGAAGGCGCACGCCTGGAAAGTGTGTTTACCTGAAAGGGTAACGGGGGTTCGAATCCCTCTCTCTCCGCCGATCGGAAGCCGCCCAAAAGGCGGCTTCGTTCCCTTTCGGTGGTAGACCACTTTCCAGGCGAGCGCCTTCAACCACTCGGCCACCTCTCCGATGGGCGGAAAGCGCCTCGGCAATCCCTACTGCGGCTAATCTCCCCACAAAGCGCTTCGCCCATGGCGCGCTGCACCGCAGAAGCCTCGGTGTGCTGGCCCAGCAGGAACATCGCCTTGGTCAGGGCCGCTTCCACGGTCATATCAGCGCAGGGCACCACGCCCATTTGCGCAAAGGCCTGGCTGGTGATGTAGCGGCCCTGCTCCACTCGGCCACCGACGCATTGGGTGGCGTTCAGGAGGATCACCCCACGATCGCGGGCCTCGCGCAAGGCGGCGATGAAGTCGGGGTCGGTGGGGCCGTTGCCGCTCCCGAAGGTGGTGAGCACCACCGCCCGTAGATCCGGCATCGAAAGCGCGTGCCGCACCCATGCACCACGAATTCCGGGGAAGAGGCGCACTACGGCTACGTGTTCATCCATGCGGTCATGCACCTTGAGCGGACCGGAGCGATGTGGAAGGATGGCCGATCGATCGTACTTGATGCGCACTCCGGCCTCTGCCAGCGCGGGCCAATTGGGTGAGCGGAAAGCCTCGAAGCGTTCGGCATGCACCTTCACCGTGCGGTTGCCACGCAACAAGCGGTACTCGAAATAGACGGCCACTTCGGGGACCATGGCGCGGCCATGCTCATCCTTCGCCGCCGCGATCTCGATGGCCGTGATCAGGTTCTCCTTCGCATCGGTGCGGATGGTTCCAATGGGCAGTTGGGATCCCGTGAGGATGACCGGCTTGCTCAGCCCTTCCAGCAGGAAACTGAGCGCGCTCGCGGTGTACGCCATGGTATCGCTGCCGTGCAGCACCACGAAGCCATCGTACTTCTCGTAGTTCGCTCCGATGATGCCCGAGATGCGGATCCAGTCCGCCGGGCGCATGTCGCTGCTGTCGATCGGTTCCTCGAATGCGATGCTCTCGAGCCGCACGCCAACGCGTTCCAATTCCGGCACCTGCTCTTCCAAATGAGCGAGGTCCATGGGCCGAAGCGCACCGGTCCGTGGGTCGGCGAGCATCCCGATGGTGCCACCCGTGTAGATCAGGAGGACGGATGCGCTCATCGGTTGAAGAGTTGTTCGGCGTTCGCCGTGGTGATGCGTGCGATCTCGTCCACGCTCCGATCCGTTGCTTCCGCGAGTTTCGCTGCAATGTGCGGGATGTAGCTGCTCTCGTTGCGCTTTCCGCGGAAAGGCACTGGCGAGAGGTAGGGCGCGTCGGTCTCCAATACGCAATGGTCCGGGCCTACTTCACGCATGGTCTCGAACAAGCCGCCCTTCGGATACGTGACCACACCGCCGATACCGAGATAGAAGCCGCCCAGGGCGATCACACGACGCGCCTGTTCCACAGTGCCAGTGAAGCAATGGAAGACACCGCGAAGGCGATCCTCGTTCTCTGCTTCCACGATCTCGATCACCTCGTTGAAACTCTCCCGGCAATGGATCGCTATCGGCAGCGCCAGCTCCTTTGCCCAGCGAATGTGCTGGCGGAAAACGTCCTGCTGCTGCTTCAACCAGGTCTTGTCCCAGTACAGGTCGATACCGATCTCGCCCACCGCGCAGTAGTTGCCCGTGCGGAGCAAGCGCTCCACCTCCTCCATTGCTTGGTCGTTCTTCTCACCGACGGAACAAGGATGCAAGCCCATCATCGCGAAACAACGATCCGGATGAGCCTTGGCCAGTGCGTGCATCCCTTCGATGCTGTCATGGTCCACGTTGGGGAGGAACAGCTTCGTGACGCCTGCGTCAACCGCCCGTTGAAGCATTTCCTCCCGGTCCCCGTCGAACTTGGAGTTGTAGAGGTGGGCGTGGGTGTCGATGAACATAGGGCGAAGTAAGAACATGTGCCCATGTGAACATGTGCTCATTCGACCATGATATACCAGCAACTCCCCCGATCCTACTTTTGAACGCGATCGCATCCATGTGCACATGCCCACATGGTCACATGTACACATGAAACTCCTCGTCCTCCGCTTCTCGTCCATCGGCGATATCGTGCTCACCAGCCCGGTGTTGCGCTGCGTGAAGCAACAGGCGAAGGCCGCAGAGGTGCATGTGGCCACCAAGTCCGGCTTCGCCGACCTCGTTCGCTTCAACCCACATGTGGACAAGGTGCATGAACTGGATGAAGACCTTGGCGAGCTGATCCAACGATTGAAGGCCGAAGGCTTTGACGAAGTGGTCGACCTGCACCACAACCTGCGCACAGCACGCATCAAGCGGGCGCTGAACGTTCCGTCGCACAGCTTCCCAAAGCTGAACATCGAGAAGTGGCTGCTGGTGAACCTGAAGCGCGACCGGATGCCACGTATGCACATCGTGGACCGCTACATGAGCACGGTGGAACACCTCGGTGTGAAGAACGATGGCCAAGGATTGGAGCTGTTCATTCCACCGGAGCGTGAAGTACTGCTGTCCTCCCTACCAGAAACCTTCCGCAACGGCTACACTGCGCTGGCTATCGGGGCGGCACATGCCACCAAGCGACTGCCCCAACACAAGCTGATCGATCTTGCCCGGCTGATCGAAGGTCCGATCGTCATTGTCGGCGGAACGGAGGACCAAGCCGTGGCGCGCGCGATCGCCAGCGACATAGGCGGACGGGTGTATGATGCGACCGGGCAGTACGACATCCTTGGCAGTGCATCGCTCATCAAGCAAGCCGGAAGTGTGATCGCCCACGACAGCGGGGCCATGCACATCGCGTGTGCGTTCAAGAAGAACGTGGTGAGCATCTGGGGCAACACGGTACCCACCTTCGGTATGGGACCTTACATCCCACAGCAACCGGAGCGTGCTCACATCGCAGAAGTGAACGGCCTTGACTGCCGCCCCTGCTCCAAGATCGGCCATGACCGTTGCCCAAAGGGACATTTCCGGTGCATGGAGAAACAGGATCTTCGTTGGATCGCTGAGAAGGCACGTACATGAGCTGGGACATCTTCATCCAGGACCTGCCGGACGTGCGTTCCATGGCGGAGGTGCCGTTGGACTTCAAACCACGGCCCATCGGTGATCGCGATGAACTGGTCGCGCGGATCAAGGAGGCCATTCCGTTCGCGGAGGAGCAGGACAGCGACTGGCTTTTCGTGAAGGGGGACGATATCGATCTGAGCATCCAGTTGCATTTCGAAGAGGCCGGCGTTGTGCGGTACATGGTGGCGCACGTTCACAGCGGCGATCAAAGCGCCGCCTGCGTGGGTGCGCTTTTGCGCCACTTGGGGCTGCGTGCGCACGATACCGCCACGGGCGAGCTCTTCGATGGCTTCAGCCTGGACGAGGGGCTATGATCAGTCGAACAGCGCCTTCAGTTCGGTAGCCTCCCCGGGCTTCATCTTCCCGCTGAGGATCAATCGCAGCTGGCGACGACGCAGTGCGCCATCGAATCGTTTCTGTTCCTCTTCGGTACCGGGTACTGCTTCCGGCACCTTCACCGGACGCCCGGCATTGTCCACTGCAACGAACGTGTAGATGGCACTATTGGCAGGGATCTTCTCACCGGTCTGCTGGTCCTCCACCCACACATCGCTCCACACTTCCATGCTGGTGCCGAAGGCACGGCTGACATGGCTCTTGATCGTCACGAAATCGCCCAGTTTGATCGGGCGATCGAAGCCCACGTGGTTCACCGCCACGGTGACCACAACGCGTTTGCAATGCCGGTGCGCACTGATGGCACAATTGATATCGAGCCATTGCAGCAACCGTCCACCGAAGAGATTGTCCAACGTATTGGTATCGTTCGGAAGCACCAGATGGGTCGTTTCCGTGTAGCTGGCGCTTACTGGTCGTGAAGGATGGTTCATGGTCGTAGGGGCCGCGAAGGTATCCTCGCCCCATGCGACTTCGCCGGGGCTTGGTTCCACAGCGTCCTAACGGCGCATACCTTGTACGCGAAAGCAAGATGGAACCCGAGGTTTTGAACACTTGGCCGCTACTGAAGGCACTCCATTTGATCGCGATGGTGACCTACTTCGCGGGCACCTTCCACATCGTGCGCCTCTTCGTCGCCCATCGATCGGCACTTGGGAGGTTCGAACCCGACCGCGGGATCCTCGACAAGCAGTTCACCTCACTTGAACGCCGCGCCTTGTACTACCTCATCTGGCCTTCGTTGGTCGCCGTGATCCTCCTCGGCCTCTGGCTATTGATGCAGCAGCCGGCCCTGTTGAAAGAGCCGTTCATGCTCGCCAAGCTCGGCGTGGTAGCGCTGCTCATCGGCTACCACTTCCTCGTACAGGGGATCCACGGCCAACTCAAAAAGGGTGCAATGAGCTGGTCGGCGTTGCAGTTGCAGCTTTTCGCGCAAGGAGCCACATTGCTGCTGTTCGCCCTTGTGGTCCTGGTGTTGCTCCGCGATCGTTTGGGCTGGGTGTGGGGCTCGGTCGGGCTGCTGGTGATCGGTGGTGTGGTCGCGTACGCCATCGCTTCAACCCGCAAGAGAGAATTGCACGACAACAATGCTTGACATCGGCGAGGAGGCTCCGGATTTCGAATTGGTCGATCAAGAGGGTGCCACAGTGCGGCTCAGCGACCTGCGCGGAAAGCGCAATGCCGTGCTCTTCTTCTACCCCAAGGACAACACCCTCGTATGCACGCTTGAGGTGTGCGCCTTCCGCGATGCCCATATGGAACTGCTCGCACAGGAAGCCGAGGTCATCGGTATCAGCGCGGATCCAGTGGACTCGCACAAACAAGTGACGCAGCGCTGGCGTTTACCGTACCAACTGCTCACCGATGCCGATGGTGCCGTACGCAAGGCATATCAGGTGGGCCGCACATTGGGGCTGTTTCCGGGACGCGTGACCTATATCATCGACAAGGCGGGTCGTGTGCGCGGCTCCATCAACGATCCGCTACGCGCGAAACAGCATGTTCAAGAGGCGCTGAAGGCGCTGAACGCTCAGCGCACCGTGTAGAAGAGCACGCGACCATCGTCCGTGCCCACGAGCAGCCATTGCTCCCACAACAGCAACGGAGCCAGATGGTGCTGGTCCTTGTTCTCGGGGTGCTCCAACTTCTGAATCACCTTGCCTTCAGCGTCCAGCACTTCCACTGTTCCATGCTTCACGCTGCGCACGATATGATCGCCGTGTTTCAGCTCGTCCTGCTGGTAGTATCGGTCGAAGGTCGAGTTCGACATGTCCAGTCCCATGGCCTTCACCGCGCGCGGATCGGGGACCCAGCGATGCTGAATGAGCGATGGTTCGGGTTTTCCGGTCTTCAGGCTCCACACCACCCGCTTTCCACTGTGGCCGATGAGCACGGCGAACTCCCCGTTGTCGTTGAAAGCGACGTGGTACACCGTTGTACCACCATCCTCATGGTACGGGAACGCGAAGAGCTTCTTTCCCGTTTCCAGATCGATCAGTTCCGCGCCCTTGTTCAAACCCACGAGCAAGCGATCGCCCTTGGGTGCAACGGCGAAGCTGACCACCTCGGCCTTGGCCGTGCGGATGGTCTTTTCAGCGGGCGTTGCAACGATCCGGGCAATTGCACCAGGAGCCAGCCATGCCATGAGCACGACGGGGAGGGGAATGTGCTTCAACACGATCAGGTGAGGAGGATGTTGCGTTGTTCGTTCAGCCAGGCCATCGCGGTCTCGCGATCGGGGAACATGCGAATGGGACGCTCCGGCTTATGGTGCCGCACGAAGACATTGGCGGCGAGCTGGTGGCCGAAATCGCGCACGACGATGGCATCCGCGGCTATGTAGTTCGAAGACTCGGGCGAAGAAGCATAGGCGCGCGCCTCGTTGCTCATCGTTGTGTTGTCGCCCACGCTCACCATGAGCAGAGCCTTGCGTGAACCTCGTTCGGTACGGATCGCATCGAACATCAGTTGCACATCCTCCGGGCTCACGAGGTGGTTATCACGGAAGTGCGTATGCACGATATCCCCATCCAGGAAGGTCACCGTACAGGCCTCCAACTCCACTGCATGCATCGTCACCATGATCTTCTAGGAACAAAGGTAACCCAGTGGCAAAGGATCAACGCACGAGCAACCACGCTGCACCCGCATCGCGGCGGATGGAAGCCATGTTTTCGAGTGCCTCTGAACGGGTGGAAAAGCTGCCATAAACCACCGGATGCAACTGGCCCCGCTTGGGCAATCGACGGGCAGGGAACCCTTTCGCGAGCAACTCGACAAGCAATTTATCAGCGTTCTCCGGCTGGGCAAAACAACCGCCGACCACATGGTAGCGGCCAGTTACCGCAGCCAGTGCAGTGGGGCGGACCGCAACCGCCGTGGTATCGGCGATGGCAATGGTGGTTCCAGTTGCACCCAGGTCAACGGTAAGGGTAACGCTGTCGTTGGGTGTGAGCGGCAAGGTGCGAATGCCGGTGGTATCGGGCAGGATGAACGGTGTTGTACCGATCACCGGGATGACGGAAGCTTCGGTAGGCGCAACATAACGTGATGACGGGCGATCCTCGAACAAGGCGATACCGCTCCACTGCGCACTGTCCTTGCCACCCATGCGATAGGCCCAGAAAGCAGCGGCCCCGAAGAGCACAGCGGCTACCGCAGCCGCTGCCCAGTAAATGGGAGCACGGCGCGTCTCGCTCACCACTTCCGGCCGTGGCTCCAGTGTGCGCACAACCGGGGCGGGTTGCGCGCGTTCGACAGGTACGGCCGTGAGCGGTCGTAGACCGAAAGCGTCCTTGAGATAATTGGCCCGCTTGTCCGGGTCGAACTGGAGGTTGTGCTCCGCATCGCGGAAGAAGATGCCGATGTGCTGCAACTCCAAGCGACCACTGCGATCGAGCGTTTCGCGCCAGCCAGCCACTTCGGCATCGATGCGCGCCGTAGCGGTATCGAAACCGATGCCCTCGCGCTTGGCGAGATGATCGGCCAGCAAGCCATCGTTGCGTACAAGATGTCGGTTGAAGCTCAAGTCCTTGGCAGGGGGATGGACCAGCCTGCGGGCCTCATCCAACCGCGCTGCGGTAGTGCGTGAGGAACCCACCCCATTGCGGCACGATCACACAATCGTGGCAGAAGAGAAGGTCGTGCAGGTCGCGCTCGATACCCATGGGAACGGCGACCAATTTAGGGTACCGCTACCCGGCGACGCGCCTCTTCCAGATCGGCGGGGGTATCCACGCAGAAAGAAGGGTGCTCCGTGAGGCCGATGCGCACCTTGAAGCCGTTCTCCACCCAGCGCAATTGCTCCAGTGATTCGGCCTTCTCCAAGGCGGAAGGGGGCAGGGCCACTATCCGCTGCAATACGTCCGCGCGATAGCCGTACAGGCCGACATGCTTTAGGTAGCGGAACCGCGCATGCCGCGGTCCGGAACCTCCATCGCGGAGGAAGGGAACGGCCGCCCGGCTGAAATAGAGCGCGTCCAGGTTAACGGCGGTCGTGATGTGCACTTCGCCGGGATCATCGAGGTCGCGATCGTCGGTGACCACTTGCGCGAGCGTGGCAATGCCACCCGATACACGCAACGCAGCACACAATTGATCGATCTGTTCCGGAACAACGAAGGGCTCGTCGCCCTGGATGTTCACCACTGCATCGAACCGGTCACGACCCACGAGCGTGAGCGCTTCGTAGCAGCGATCCGTTCCGCTCGGATGATGGGAGGAGGTCATCACCACGTCACCGCTGAAACTTTTCACGTGTTCCACGACACGCGCATCATCCGTCGCGACCACCACTGCGTGCAAGGCCGATGTCTTCTGAGCTTGTTCTACGACACGTTGCACCATGCTCTTGCCGCCGATGTCCAAGAGCGGCTTACCGGGCAACCGCGTGCTCGCAAAGCGTGCGGGGATCACACCGAGGATGCGCAATTCGTTCATGGTTCCACCTTCGGTTCGTAGAGCACCACTTCCATCTCGTCCACCAGAACGGGCAAGGTATCGCGGAGCCAGCAGTAGGCGATCACCGGGTCGGTAGGTCGTCGCACTTCAGGGCTCAGGTGCCACAAGGACAAACGCTGCCACTCGCCGGGAGCAACCTCGTCCAGCTTGGCATCGCGTGTGGCGTACGCATAACTGTGGCCGTTGTGCTCGAAGGTGGTGACGAGCGTGAGCAGCGGCGTGGAACCATCCAGGGACGCTGAACGCGACAACTCACTTCCAGCCACACATGGTGACAATGCGTTAGCTCCTCCCACGTGGTCCGCCAGCCAGGGGAAAAATCACGGCCTTGCTGCAAGAGAAAAGCTCCACCCCCAGCGAAGGCGCTCGTATCACGCACGCCGGGATCCGAGCCATCTGCAACCATGTCAAAGTGCATGGCAACCAGCTTCCGGCGCTTGTAGCGCGATAGGTCGGGACTCCCCTCTTCGCCGGTGTACGAGCGCTCCACCGAAAGCAGTTCGTTGAAGTTCGCAGGCGCGGTCATGGTGCCGAAGACGGCCTTGTAAGCAGGCCATGTCATGCGCGAAGTGTGTATGAGGCCATGGTTGCTCTGATGTGTTTGGAAGAGGTTGAACCCCGTGAGCAGGAGCAGCACAACAACTCCGGGGATCATCCAATGCACGCGCTGCTCCTTCAACCAGCACAACGCTGCGCCAAGTGGCAGGGCCATGAGCGGATAGCTCTGCACGAGCGCCCGCTGGCTGAAACTGTCGGCGTACCACCAGCACGACCAACTGCTCACCACGTATAGGTTGATGACGAAGAAGGCGATGACCGACCAGCGCATTCCCACCGCGTAGCGACGCACCAGGAAGATCCCGAGCGTGGCCACGAGCATGAGCGGTGTGTAGATGTACCAGCCCTTGCGGAAACTGAAGAGCACCTCCCCCACATACGGATGCAAGAACTCGAATCCTTCGCCGGGGTTGTTGTAGCTCATGTAGAGCCACTGACCGGTCATCCACTTCCAATAGATCAGCTGCGGCAAGCACACGAGCGCTGCGGTGGCCGCCATCAGGACCAAGTGCTTCCGCCTGGACCAAAGTGTTCGCACGTGCTGGCGCCCGGAACCGGCTTCCGGCAAGCCGATCAGCAATGGGATGAAGACCCACACGATCTCCGAAGGGCGAGAGACAACGAGCAGGCCGAGCAAAGCGCCGGTGATCAATGCATGGCGACGACGACCGGACCGATGCCATTGGATGCTCTGCCACAACACGCCCGCTCCGAGCGTGAACAGGAACACATGCGGCATACCAGTGCCCTGGATGGCTTGATGGAAGTAATTGGTGCCGGCCACGACAAGGGCAAGCGTAGCGGCGGTCACCGCCTCTGTGAAAAAAGCGCGCAGCACCTTGCGTAACACGAGCAGCCCGACGAGCATGTACAACAGCGACCCGATGATCAGCGCCCATTGATAGGGTGGCGAAAAACCATCCTGTGGTGCACCGCACATTCCTGCGGCAAAATGCCCGGCAACGAAGAAGGGCGACCACAACATCGCAAGGCCCACCGGATACTTCATCACCCAGCGATCATCATCGGGCAACTTGCTTATCTGGTAGAGCGACCCGGAACTGTTGTACGTGGCCACCGCGTCCTTCACCCAGATGGGATCATGCAATCCGGGATCATGGTGGATGAGCGTGGCGGGCAGGTAGAGGTGGTAGCCGAAGGTGTCCCAACTGAGGATGTTCTGCGGTGGCGATCTCAGCAAACCGAAAGCGAGCACGCACCACAGCGAGAGCGTGGTGACGAGCGTGAGCGAAATGCGCTTGCGCGCGGGACCCATCACAAACTGGTGCTCAACTGCACTTGGAACGTGCGCGGCGCTTCAATGGAAAGCGGGCGCAGCGAATACACTTCATTGCTCACGTTGTTCACGATGCAGGCCACGCGAACGCTCGTGTTCAAGTTGACGCCTGCACGCAGATCGAGCAAGGTGGTTCCGCTCTGATGGGTTTCCATCCACTCGCGCACACCGGTCACCAGGGTGCCGTCATCGTCCAGGTCCACGAAGGCCTTGTCGATGTTCTGCACATGGCTGTTGTAACGAACGCTGAAGCCGGCGAACACCTTTTTGTAGTCGAATTGGATATCGCTGCGGAAGGTGTTCCTCACGCGGAACTTGAGGATGTTGTCCGTTGGATCGAAGCTGGTGTTCGTGTAGGTGGAGGCGGGAATGATGTTGTACGGTTCGGTCTGCCCCGGGATGATCGGGCCCGGCACGGGCTCGGCATAGACCTCGTCCGGTGTGGTACTGATGGGTGTGGTCGCGGTCCATCCGATCAAGGCGGTGATCCCCACCCTTCCGATGTTGCCTTTGCCTGCCATCTCCAGCTCATAGCCCGAAACCCGCGCACCACCTGTATTCACGCTCTTGAAGCCCAGTCCGTAGAAGTTCGCCAGCGGATCGAAGAGCGACCATTGCTCCCACTGCCCGAAGGTGAACTCCACGTAGTCCTTGTACTCCTGCTGGAATACCACCGCATCGAAGTAGCCCATGAAGCCGCCGATCTTGAAGCCCTGCTTGATACCTGCTTCGACGTTCCAGCTCTGCTCCGGACGCAGCTCGGAATTGGGGAACACGCGCAACAGGCCCACGTTGGTGTTGATGAAACGCTCACCGATGGTGGGGTATCGAAAGCCCTGACCGTAGCTACCACGGAGGTAGGTTGCACGCATCACCTTGTAGGTGGCACCTGCGCGAAAGACGGGTTGCCCTGCCACGTCGTCGTTCACGTTGAACTGTTCGTAGCGCACCCCTGCGCTCAACGCGAGCTTGTCGGCGAGGAGCTTCTTGTCCACTTGCAGGTAAGCGGCGGTGTTCATGGCGTCGTTCACACCATCGCCGTCCACGTCACCGTTGTACAATTCGGCAGTGCTCCGCACATCGCGCATGAGCAATCCTCCCGTTAGCACCATCTCACCGAAGAAGTTCACCTTCTGCTGCACCTGGTATTCGGCGTGCAGTGTGTTGTTGCTGTTGCCCTGCCCGTTATCGTTGTCGAAGATCTGCCGGTGATAGCGGGTACGAAGACTGTGGCGCGTACCGGCCTCACTGAAGTAGTTCACGAACGGGTCGATGTAATACTGCGTGCCCAAGGTGCGGGTCACCGTTCCCTCCTTCGGGCGGAAGAGCCCCCGGTCGGTATCGCTCCAGATGAAGACGCTCGTGCTCTTGCCCTTCATCACGTTGGCGTTCACACCATAGTTCAGGCCGGCGATCTTCTTGTTGCGCCAACGCAAGCTGGTGTTGACCCGTGCCCGGTGTTCATAGCCCCCAGGGCCGGTGCGGTATGGGTCGGTTGCGATACTGTCGGCCGGGATCGGCTCGGGACCTATGTAGCCGTAGTCCGTGAAGCCATTGCCGCCGATGACCATGTCCAGCTGCCCGAACTTCTGCGAGTGGAAGAAGCTCGCACCCGCCATGCCTGGGTTGTTCGCGTCCCACCACTTCGCTGGCGCATGGCCCGGTGTGTCGTAAACACCACCGAAAACGGTAACACGGGTGCGCGGCTCGTTGCGCGGATACGCGGTGCGCACATTGATCACTCCACTCAAGGCTGCACTTCCATAGAGTACGGAGGAAGCACCTTTGATCACCTCCACTTGCTCCAGGTTCTCCAGCGGCAGGAAGGTCCAGTTCGGACGGCCGATGTCGCCACTGAGGATGGGGATGTCGTCCACCAACACTTGTACACGACTGCCTGCGCCGTAGCTGAAACCACTGCCCGCTCGGATCTGCGGTTCCTCATCCACGATCACCACACCCGGCACCTGGTCCAAGGCATCGCTCATGGAAATGATGTTCTTGTTCTGGATCAGATCGGGTCGCAGCACGCTCATGGACTGGGTCACTTCACCAACACGTTGTTCGAACCGACCGGCGGATACCACGAGCATGTCCAACTGCGACGTCGCCATGGCCAACTTGACGTTCAGCGTATGCGGCTCTCCCGCGTTCAGCGTCACTGCTTCCACGCGCGTGGCGAAGCCCACGAAGCTGAAGGTGATCCGATGCTCGCCCGGCGCGAGTTCCATGCGGTACGCCCCGTCCATGTCCGTAACGGCTCCTTTTCCATGCCCCACCATCACGTTCACGCCGGGGATGGAAGTGCCATCGGTAGCATCGGTCACTTTGCCCTGCAGCACGGCGTTCTGTGCGTTTGTATGAAGACAACCAGTGATGAGAAGGGCGACGATCGCTCCGCGATACTGCATGGGCTCAAGGATAGGGTTGTGGCGAATGTAGCCGGGTAGGACGAACACGGCATCGCTTGTGGGCGGCGCAGGACGAACGGCACATGGATACTGATGAACCTGTATGTAACGGGTACGAAAGGACCCCATCGGGGTCTATCCATCATCGGTTGCGCTTCCTCTGCTTATTCTTGTTCACATGGAGGACCAGCAGATCATCCATCGAATTGCGCTCAGCATGCTCAAGGGCATCGGGCCGGTGAACGCGCGCAGCTTGGTGGCATACTGTGGCGGTGTGGATCCCATCTTCACGGACAAGAAACTCAAGAACACACTGGAGAAAGTACCGGGTATCGGCCCGAAGCTGATAGCGAGCATCACCGACAAGAAAGTGATCCCAGCGGCGGAAAAGGAACTGGAGTACGTGCGAAAGCACAAGCTGCGGATGCTCTTCTACCTGGATGCCGACTACCCAAAGCGATTGAAGCAGGCCGAGGATGCGCCCGTGCTGCTCTTCGTGAAAGGGAACGCGGAGGTCGATCGCACGCACATGGTGAGCATCGTGGGAACGCGCACGCCCAGTGAACCCGGCAAGCGCCTATGCGTGGAGTTGGTTGAAGGCTTGAAGGAAGTGAGCGCAACGATCGTGAGCGGCCTCGCGTACGGCATCGATATCGTCGCTCACCGTACTGCCCTGAAGAACGACATGCCCACCATAGGCTGCGTGGCGCACGGCTTGGATCGGCTCTACCCCGGCGAACATGCGGCGACGGCAAAAGAGATGCTCGCGCAGGGTGGCCTCATCAGTGAATTGCCCAGCGGAAGCTCCTTTGCACCAGGGAACTTCCCGGCGCGCAACCGCATCATCGCAGGCCTCAGCGATTGCACCATTGTGGTGGAGAGCGGACCGAAGGGAGGATCGTTGATCACCGCCGACATCGCCAACAGCTACGATCGTGAGGTTTTCGCATTCCCTGGTCGCCCGACCGATCCGCGGAGCGAAGGCTGCAACAAGATCATCCAGCAGAACAAGGCCGCGCTCATCACGAGTGCCAAGGATGTGATCACCCTCATGGACTGGCTGCCAAAGAAGAAGAAAGCACCGGTGCAGGCGGCACTTTTCAGTGAACTGATGCCCGACGAGCAGACGCTGGTGGAGATCATCCGCGCCAAAGGCAAGATCGACATTGACGCATTGTGTTCGCAGAGCAAGATGCCGCAAGGCAAGGCCTCCGGACTCCTCCTCAATCTGGAGTTCAGCGGGGTGGTAAGGTCGTTGCCCGGAAAGGTCTACGAACTCAACTGAACCCATACTGGCTTCCGGGCCGTGGGACGCTGGACGAGACCCGAGCCCCGAACGATCGCGCGTCATTGGGAGACTCCCGGATAGCCGCCCCCGCCCCGCGGGCCACGTGGCTTCCGGGCATTCATTCCCCCACCTACATTTGCGGCCGCTCAACCAAAAGCAACCCAAACATCCCGCGATGGCAAAGTCGAACAAGGCCGTGGACGCCTTCATGGCAGAAGTGAAGAAGCGCAACGGCAGCGAGCCGGAATTCCTCCAGGCCGTGCATGAAGTGGCCGAAATGGTGATCCCCTTCATCGAAGCCAATCCCAAGTACAAAGGCAAGATGCTCCTTGAGCGCATGGTGGAGCCCGAGCGCACCATCATCTTCCGCGTGCCATGGGTGGACGACAAAGGCAACACCCAGGTGAACCGCGGCTTCCGCATCGAGTTCAACAGCGCCATTGGGCCGTACAAAGGCGGCCTGCGCTTCCACCCCAGCGTGAACCTCAGCATCCTGAAGTTCCTGGGCTTCGAACAGACGTTCAAGAACAGCCTCACGACGCTCCCGATGGGTGGCGGTAAGGGCGGTAGCGACTTCGACCCGAAAGGCAAGAGCGATAATGAAGTGATGCGTTTCTGCCAGAGCTTCATGACGGAGCTGTGGCGCCATGTGGGCCAGTTCACGGATGTGCCTGCGGGCGACATCGGCGTGGGCGGTCGTGAGATCGGTTTCATGTTCGGCCAGGACAAGCGCCTGCGCAACGAGTTCACCGGCGTGTTCACCGGCAAGGGCCGCACGTGGGGCGGTTCGCTCATGCGCCCGGAAGCAACAGGCTACGGCTGCGTGTACTTCGCGGAAGAGATGATGAAGCACAACAAGACCAGCTTCAAAGGCAAGGTGGTGGCGGTGAGCGGCAGCGGCAACGTGGCGCAATACGCCATTGAGAAGGCCACCCAGCTCGGCGCCAAAGTGGTGACCTGCTCCGACAGCGACGGCAGCATCTATGACCCCAACGGCATCGACGGCGTGAAGCTGAAGTTCATCATGGAACTGAAGAACGTGCAGCGCGGCCGCATCGAGGAATACGCCAAGAAGTTCAAGGGCAGCACCTACAAGAAGGGTGCTCGCGTGTGGGACGTGGTGGCCAAGTGCGATGTGGCACTGCCCTGCGCCACGCAGAACGAACTGGACGGCAAGAATGCCAAGGACCTGGTGAAGAAAGGCGTGAAGTACGTGGCCGAAGGCGCGAACATGCCCAGCACGCCTGAGGCGATCGCCGTGTTCGAAGGTGCTAAAGTGGCCTTCGCCCCAGGCAAAGCCAGCAACGCTGGTGGTGTTGCAACGAGCGGCTTGGAGATGAGCCAGAACAGTCTGCGCTTAAGCTGGACCGCCGAAGAGGTGGACAAGCGTTTGCACGACATCATGAAGAACATCCACGCTGCTTGCGTGAAGTACGGAGCCGAAGGCAAGAACGTGAACTACGTGAAGGGCGCGAACATCGCCGGCTTCGTGAAAGTGGCCGATGCGATGCTGGACCAGGGCGTGGTGTAAACGCCATTCCAATAACATTGAGAAGCCCCGGCGCGAGTCGGGGCTTCTTCATTCATGGCGCGAATCCCATACTTCGTCGTTCTCGGCTCGACGTAACCGATGCTACCCCGCATCTTGGTCCCACTAACCGCTTCAATGACCCGTCTTCTCCCGCTCCTTTTTGTCGCGCTTGCACTCACCGCGCAAGCCCAACTGCAACAGCTCCACCATTTGGAGCCTTCGCCGGAGTTCCCGGAATGGGTGCGGCTCATGTACGCTCCGGATGCTGACCCCGGTGCCGTGCAAGCGGCATTCGACGCCTACTACGCTGCGAATCCCTTCGTGAAGAACATCCACACGCAATACTTCAAGCGGTGGAAACGCGAACTGGGACACAGTTACATCCCGAAGGATCCGCAACAACGTGAAGAGTACGAGGAGAGCCTCGGCGCGTACCTCGCCGCGAGCAACGCATCGGATCCGGAACGGGCAGCGAACTGGACCTGCATCGGCCCCACGGATTGGGACCACGGCGCAGTGGACCGCAGCTATGCCGCCGGTGCAGCGCACGTGTACACCGTGGAGCAAAGTCTCGTGAACGGCAACCTGCTTTATGCGGGCACGGCGAACGCCGGTGTGTGGAAGACCACGGATAAGGGCCTCAACTGGACGAACGTGACCAAGGCCATGATGGTGGGCCAAGTGCTGAGCGTGGAGCTCGACCATGCCGTGCAGAACACCGCATGGTTCGGCGCAGAGAACAAGCTCTACAAGACCGCCGATGGTGGCGCGACCTGGAACATCATCGGTGACGCCACCTTCAATAGTGTGAACCACAGCATCCGCAATATCCTGCTTCATCCCACGAACAACCAGATCCTCTTCGTGTGCAGCAGTCAGGGCTTGTACCGAAGCGCGAACGCGGTACATCGTTCACGCAAGTTCAGACCGGTTCATGGCAAGAACTGGAATTCAAACCAGGCGACCCGACCACCGTGTATGCCGTGAAACAAACCGGCGTGGTGACGCAGTTCTGGCGCAGCACCAACAGCGGAGTGAGCTTTACGCAAATGACCACGGGCTGGCCGGTGGCCGCAGCGCCTGATGAGCAAGAACGCACGGAGATCGCCGTGAGCGCAGCTGCACCCAACACGGTATATGCGCTTTGCACCGGAGTGGCGGATGGCGGCAGCGGGCTCTATGGCGTGTACAAGAGCATCGACAGCGGGACAAGCTGGACCTTCCAATGCTGTGGTACTGGTCCTGGCGGTGTGCCTTCACCAACGAACATCAACATGATGGGTTGGGACGACCTGGGCCAGGATGATGGCGGGCAGTACTACTACGACCTCACCCTTGCTGTGGATCCTGCCAACGCGAACAAGCTGCAAGTAGGCGCCGTGAACCGGTGGGTGAGCACCGATGGCGGCATCACGTTCACTTGTCCGGCGAAGTGGAGCCATAGCTACAAAGCGGACTACGTACACGCCGACAACCACGACATCCGCTACTACGGCAGCGAGGTCTGGGTGGCGAACGATGGCGGCATCTTCTACAGCAGCGATGGTGGCGCCACCTTCAACCGCCGCATGTTCGGCATCGCGGGCACGGACTTCTGGGGCTTCGGCGCGGGTGGATGGACGGGCAGCAATGTGATGCTCGGCGGCACCTACCACAACGGCACGCTGTTGAAGGACAACAATGTGTACATCAACGGCTGGGTCTGCACGGACGGTGGCGATGGCATTCGCGGCTTCGTGCATCCGCAATACGACCGCCGCGCGCTGAGCGACTATGGCTACAAGACCCTGAGCGGCGATCGCAACGTGAACAATGGCAACAGCAACTGGGCCCGCCAACCGAACGCGAGCTACATCACCGGCGAAAGCAGCGAGGTGGCCTGGCACCCGAACCTGGTGAACAGCGCCTATGTGGGCAACGGCAACTCGCTCTGGCGCACGGACGACAACGGCGCTTCGTTCGCAGAGGTGTACAATTTCAACGAGAAGGTGACGAGCATCGAGGTCTCCTTCAGCGACCCGAACACCTTGTACGCCTGCACCTACATCGATTGGTGGGGCGTGAAGAAAGTGTGGCGCAGCACCAACGCCGGCGCGAACTGGACGGAGATCACACCCAGCAGCGGCACCATCAACGGCAATACGTGGGTGCCCTACGACATCGCCGTGAGCGCCACCGACCCACAAACGATCTGGCTCGCGCGCACCTCGCAATACGGCGACTATCCCAACATCAATGGCTATGTGGTGTTCAAGAGTATCAATGGCGGAACAAGCTGGACGAATATCACCGATGCGAACCTCAACAATGAATGGCCGAGCAATATCGCGCACCAGCTCGGCACGAATGGCGGGCTCTACATCGGCACACGGCGCGCGGTCTATTTCCGCAGCGATGCAGCACCGGCTTGGACCTTATGGAACAGCGGCCTCCCCGCGCGCATCTATAGCACCAGGCTGCTGATCAACTACCGCGATGGCAAGATCCGCAACGGCACCGACCGCAGCGTGTGGGAAAGCCCACTGGAGATCGCCAGTGCGCCAGTGGCCAATTTCTGCGCCGACAAGCGCACGATCACCTGCCTCGCCCCGAGCGTGCAGTTCTACGATAGCAGTGTGCTGAGCGGCAATGGCAACTCGTGGAGTTGGAGTTTCCCCGGCGGATCACCTTCATCGAGCACGGGCCGAAGCCCGCTAGTGGTGTACAGCACACCGGGCACATACGATGTCACACTGACGGTGACCGATGCGAACGGCACCAGCACGAAGACCATCACCGCGTTCATCAATTACGCCAACTTCACGGCCAGCACGCCTGTGATCGCCAACGCGGAGGACCAGTTGATCACCCCAAGCGGTTGGCGCCTCGACAATCCCGATGGTCTTGATTCCTGGACGAACGTGGCCGTGACCGCCGACGCGAACGGCGTTGCCGGTCGTGCGTGGCGGATCGATTACTACTACTACAACGCACTGGGTCAAGTGGATCGACTCTTCGCCGGTGATCTCGCTCGCCGGAAGCGCGGGTACGCGGCTGCAATTCCACCATGCGTACAAACCCTATGGTGCCAGCTACACCGACGGCCTACGCGTGGAGATCAGCACCACCTGCGGGAACAACTGGACCCAGCTCTACTACGAGGAGGCCCTGGCCTTAGGGACCACCACGACCGGCGGCAATCCATGGGCACCAACGGCCGCGAACCAATGGGAACTGCACGACATCGACCTGAGCGCGTACGACGGACAAAGCGTGGTGATCCGTTTCACCGGCATCTGCGACTACGGCGATCGCTTGTACCTGGACAACATCAACATCGTGAACAACGGTGTGAAGCTGGCGGTGAAGGTTCTGTTGGATGGTCCTTACGACAGCAACACGCAGCTCATGCGCGATGACCTCCGGGTGGCAGGCCTGATCCCGAATGCAGAGCCCTACACCACGCTTGGCTTCACCCAAGCGAGCGATGGAGGTGGTGAAGTGCGTCAGTCCGGGATCACCACCAACACCGGCAATGATGCCGTGGTGGATTGGGTGCTGGTGGAACTGCGCAACGCCGGAACCCCAACGCAGATCGCGGCCACGCGTGCGGCCCTCGTGCAACGCGATGGCGATGTGGTGGCCGAAGATGGCGTGACACCAATTGCGTTGTTGGCACCAGCTGGTAGCTATCATGTGGCCGTTCGACACCGCAACCATTTCGGTGCAATGACCGCTTCAGCGATCAACCTTTCCACAACAACAACGATCCTGGATTTCACTGCGTCATCCACGTTGACCTACGGAACAGAAGGTCGGAAGACGGTCGGAAGTAAGCAGCTGCTCTGGGCAGGGAACGTGTTCCGCGATGGCTTCATCCGCTATACCGGTGCGGACAATGATCGCGATCCGATCCTCGTGGCCATCGGAGGTACGGTCCCGACGAACAGCACGGCCGGCTACGCCATGCAGGATGTGAACCTGGATGGGATCGTGCGATACGTGGGCGCACTCAACGACCGCGACCCCATCCTAGTGAACATCGGCGGCAATGTTCCCACGGCGATCCGCAGCCAGCAACTGCCATGACCGGATCGTCCTAAAGAAGAAGCCCGACCATCGATGGCCGGGCTTCTTGATCGAGGTCGCTAGAGTTCAGCAGAACTCTTCGTAGGCCATCATCAGGTTCTCGGCGATCATATCAGCACTACGGCCTTCGATGTGGTGGCGCTCCAAGAAGTGCACGAGTTTGCCATCCTTGAAGATGGCCATGGCAGGGCTGCTCGGCGGGTAGGGCAGGAAATGTTTGCGGGCTTGGTTCACCGCATCGGTATCAACCCCAGCGAACACGGTAACGAGCTTGGCAGGGCGCTTGTCGCCACGCAGGCTCATCTTGGCACCCGGGCGGGCTGCGCCAGCGGCACAACCGCACACACTGTTCACCACGCATAGCACGGTGCCTGGCTGCATGAGAGCCTTGTCCACTTGATCGGGGGTCTTCAACTCCTCGAAGCCTGCGGAAACGAGGTCCGTGGACATGGGAGCTGTGAGTTCTGGGGGGTACATCACGTTGATTTCTGGATAAGGTTTCCGAAGCGGTTCATACCGACCGACCTCCGTTGGGTACAAAAATACCGTTAACACCGCTGACATTCTTCGCCTTGAGCGGTTTCAGGATCCCCACACACCCTTGGGATCGGCTTGCCTTGCGAAGAACGAACCGGGTATTTTCACGCCCTTTCACACAACCATGCTTCTTCGTTCTCTCTCGTCCGTCCTTCTTTTTTCGGCCATCCAACTCTCCGCCCAACGCTTACCGGAAAAGGTCGCTGCCGACCTCCGGCTTGCTGGTTTCCATGAGAACGATCTGGGTGATCTGGTGGTCAAGGACAATTACAGCACAGCCCACAACGGAGTAACGCACACCTTCTTCCGCCAGCGCTGGCAGGGCATCGAGGTGTGGAACGGAGATATCGCAGTGCACCAGTTGCCGAACGGCGAAGTGGTCAAGCTGAACAATGGCGCTTTCACCGCATTGGAGAAGCGCGTGAACGCCACGCTGCCAGCGTTAACACCGGAAGCAGCGCTGTCGAACGTGCTTGCCAAGACAATGCCCGGCACCCGCACGCCGCCGCGCATCGGGGTTGAGGACGACGGCCGCACGGTCCTTTTCGAGAACAGCGCGTTCGCTGGTGAAAAGGTTGCCGTTCAACTCGTGTACCAACCGAAGGATGGATCGCTGCGCCTTGCGTGGAACGTGAACCACTTCGTACCGAACGGGTCGCACTGGTGGAACGTACGCGTGGACGCGATCACTGGCGAAGAACTCGACCGCAACGATTGGGTGGTGAACTGCGGAACGGCCGACCATGATCATGGGCGTTGTGATGAAGATCCCTGTGCCGCGCCTGCTCCAGCGGCACCCAACGATTACAACATCTATCCATGGCCGGTGGAAAGTCCGATCCATGGATCACGCGCCATCCGCAATGCGCCATGGACCACGGGCGGCATTGCTTCACCCTTCGGATGGCACGACACCAATGGAGCGGCAGGCGCCGAATTCACCGATACGCGCGGCAACAATTGCTACGCGCAGGACGATGCCGATGCCAACAACACCGGCGGCACACGCCCCAGTGGCGGCGCGAACCTCGACTTCGACTTCACGCTCGACCTCACCGGTGCCCCTTCAACCTACCTGAACGTTGCCACGACGAACCTTTTCTACTGGAACAACATCATCCATGATGTGTGGTACCAGTACGGCTTCGATGAGCCAGCGGGGAACTTTCAACAGAACAACTACGGCCGTGGCGGAACGGGCAACGACTATGTGAACGCCGACGCTCAGGATGGCAGCGGGCACCAACAACGCCAACTTCGGAACACCCGCCGATGGCGCCAGCCCGCGTATGCAAATGTTCCGCTGGACCTACACTACGCCCAACCGGGACAGCGACCTGGACAATGGCATCATCGCACACGAGTACGGTCATGGCATCAGCAATCGCTTGGTGGGTGGTCCTGCCAATACAAGCTGCTTGGGCAACGCCGAGCAGATGGGCGAGGGTTGGAGCGATTACTTCGGCCTTGTGATGACCATGGAACCCGGCGACCTGGGCACCGACGGGCGCGGCATAGGCACGTATGTCCTGGGCCAGGCCACGACGGGTGTGGGTATCCGTCCCGCTCGGTACAGCACCAGCTTCGGTGCGAACAACTACACGTATGCCTCGGTCAGCAACACGAGCGGCATCAGCCAGCCACATGGCATCGGCTTCATCTGGTGCACCATGCTATGGGAGATGACATGGGAGTTGATCAACGTGTACGGTTTGGACCCGGACATCTACAATGGAACGGGTGGCAACAACATCGCGATGCAGCTGGTCATTGATGGGCTCAAGCTCACGCCGTGCAATCCGGGTTTCGTGGATGCGCGCGATGCGATCCTTCAGGCGGACATGATCAACAATGGGGGCGCGAACCAGAACTACATCTGGGCAGCCTTCGCGCGTCGCGGTTTGGGATCGAGCGCAAGCCAGGGCAGCAGCAGTAGCCGCACCGATCAGACAGAAGCGTTCGACACACCCCTGCCGACGAACGTGGGTATCGCTCAAGTTCTTTCCCCCACGGGCAGCTTGTTGGATTGCGCAGCGACGAACATCCCAGTGAGCGTGACCGTGCGCAACTATGGTCAGAGTACCCAATCGAACTTCGAGGTCCGTTACCAGCTCGATGGCGGTGCCTTCGTCACGCAAACGTTCGTTGGCACACTCGCATCCGGAGCATCGGCAACCTTCACATTCGCCCAGCCGGTCACGATCATCGGCAACGGTGCCCATTCCCTGGTGGCGAGCACCAATTTGACAGGCGATCAGTTCACAGGGAACGATGCCGCGACCAGCAACATCAGCCTGACCACACCTGCATCCATCGCAGCACCCTTCCTCCAGAACATTGAAACCACTTCGCCGACACCTGCGGGTTGGGCGCTGCAGAACCCGGACAACGGTGTAACGTGGGTGACGGCAGCCCTCTCCGGTCAATCCGGTTGCGTTGGAACTCGTGCATGGGCGATCGATCATTTCAGTGCGAACTTCCCGGGTCAGGAGGATCGCATTGTTACACCGCTGGTGGACCTGAGCGCTTCCGCTGGCACTCGTTTGAAATTCCAGCACGCATACTCAGGTTATTCCTCTTCCTACCCCGATGCCTTCCGAGTGGAGATCAGTGCCAACTGCGGTCTCACCTGGACCACCCTCTTCCAAGCTACGGGCGATGCGCTGCGCACCGTTCCTTATAGCACCAGTGCCTGGACACCTGCTGCATGCACCGATTGGGACGACCACGATATCGACATCAGCGCGTTCGATGGAGGTGATGTCATTTTCCGGTTCGTGGCGATCAACGCGTTCGGCAATTGGTTCTACCTCGACAACGTCCAGGTGGAAAGCAACGGCGTGAAAGTGGCCCTGAAGCTCATGCTCGAGGGTCCGTACGACCCTGCGACCGATCGCATGCGCGATAACCTGCGTGTCGCGAACCAGATACCGTTGACAGAACCTTACACCGCACTCGGTTTCGCACAAGCGGGAAATGGCGGCGGTGAAACGATCAACGCAGGGGTGCTGACCACTGCGGGCGATAACGCCATCGTGGATTGGGTGCAACTGCAATTGCGAAATAGCGCAACTCCCGCAACGGTCGTGGCCACGCGCTGTGCATTGGTGCAACGGGATGGTGATGTGGTTGACAAGGACGGCGTATCACCGGTCACCTTCCTTGCCGGTCCGGGCAGCTACCACGTGGCCGCGAGGCACCGCAATCACATGGGGGCCATGACCGCGGCATCCGTCCCGCTCACAGGCAGTGCTACTGTGGTGGACCTTTCCGCCAACGGGACCGCCACCTTCGGTACCGAGGCCACCAAAGCGATCGATGGGTTGCGCGCGCTATGGGCCGGTAATGTTCTCGTGGATGGCAAACTTCAGTACACCGGTGATGGGAACGACCGCGACCCGATCCTCACGGCCATTGGCGGCAGCGTGCCCACCATCACATCAGCAGTGGGTTACCACCAGAGCGATGTGAACCTGGATGGCGTTGTGAAATACGTTGGTGATGCCAACGACCGCGATCCCATCCTTCAGAACATCGGTGGTACGGTGCCTACCAACACGCGCTTGCAGCAGTTGCCGTAGGCGATGGCCCTGCCGGTGGAAAGCTGGTTCGAAGCATTACCCGACCAATGGCGTGATCTTGCGCAACGCATTCGTGAACTGATCATGGAGGCATCCCCTTCCATGCGTGAAGGATGGCGGTACGGTACCCCTTTCTATGACCACCACCGTTGGTTGTGCTACTTGAGCCTGCAGAAGGGGCAGCTCGTGCTCGGTTTCGTGCAAGGCATGCACCTGGGGGATCCGGAAGGAGTGCTCGAACGCACCGATCACAAGCTCATACGGCACTACCGCCCCCCTCCTCCTCCGGCACGGATGAACGAAGGAGCGTTGCGAAGGTTGATCGATGAAGCCGTCATGATGAACGAGGAACTCGCCCGGGCAAGGATCAAGAAGCGGAAGCCTTCATAGCGCACGCTTGCGCTTGAAGAAGGCCTTCATCAGGTCCGCGCATTCCGCTTCGAGCACCCCACCCACAACGTGCGTCTTGGGGTGCAGGAGCTTGCTTCCGATCCGCCGGTAACCCGCCTTCTCGTCGAACGCGCCGAAAACGATACGGCCCACTTGCGACCAGTGCAGTGCCCCTGCACACATGGGGCAGGGTTCCACGGTAACGAATAGCGTGCAATCCTTGAGGTACTTTCCGCCCAAGTTCTCGGCGGCGGCGGTGATCGCCTGCATCTCGGCATGAGCGGTCACATCGTTCAATCGCTCGGTCAGATTGTGTGCGCGGGCAATGATGCGGTCACCGGATACGATCACGGCGCCAACGGGCACTTCATCCACCTTGAATGCTTGTTCGGCCTCCTTCAAGGCCTGACGCATGAAGTGCTCGTCGTCGTTCGCGGTGATCATTCCAAGAGCACCTTGGTGCGCTGCGGTGGCGCATTGCGCGCCAGCAGTTCCACCGTGTAAAGGCCACGGGCGAGCGAAGCAACGTCGATATCCTGCACTCCGGATCTGATCCGCTCGCGCTTCGCCAGCCGACCGCTCACATCGATCATGCGCAACTCCGCGTCTGCAGCTATCGTGGATACCGTGACCTGCGTACGTGCAGGAGAAGGCCAGATGGACCATGCAGGTGCTGGGCTCTCCGCATCCCATCCGATGGTGAACTCCGGATCGCAATCCAGATAGTGCTCCATGTGCGGCGAATCATCCACGACGATGTTCTCATCCGCAGCGAACCCGTAGGTCCACATGAAATAGTAGAGCATCATCTCATTGGTAGTGGCCTCTCCCAGCCACACCCAGTTGGGTGGATCGTTCGGATTGTCGGGGTTCTGGTCCGTGTTGTCGTAGATGGTTTCACAATGAAGCGTGGTGCCCTGTGGGAAGAAGAGAGGGCGGCGGAAGGAATACAGGCCTTGCCAGCGGAAGTCCCAGTCCGGAATATCGATCAACGGTACGACCTCGCCACCGGGTTTCACCGCCCATGCCTTCATGCGCTTTCCAAGAAGGTGACTGTGCGGCGCAATGGCCGCGAGCGTCGCAGGAATAGGGGTGGTATACTGAGCATGGAAGGTGTCCACCACGTTCGGAGCGATGAGCAAGGGTCCGTCGGTGATGGTGACGACATGGTCCAAGATCGGGTCGAGCGAGAGCTCGCGTTGGAAACCCGGTGGGGCCAGTTCGATATTGATGCGTGTACTGTCGATCTCCACACTGCTCGTGGAGGGATAGTGGATCTGGATCACGATGTCGGCACCTGCCAGCAACTTCAAACCCATACCGGGTGGCGTGAAGTAGGCGCTGGCCCCGGGTGCCCAAACACCAACAAGTTTGGCAGCGTCCACACCTATACCACCAAAGCTCGTGTAGCCAGGCTCGATATCGGCAGCATCGAGCGTCGATGCCTCGCCCGTGGTGTCCTGGAAAACCAGCACATGATGGACCATTTCCGTGTTGCCCGGGATCACCTCCAGGCCGGTGATGTAACTATCAACGGTGGTGTTGGTCGGTAGCACGAAGCAGCGGTAGTTGTCTGTGGTTGACGCAGGAACCGCGTAGTCCTCCATGATCAAGGAGATATCGGGATCGGTTATCTGTGCGTTGGAAGTGAAGATCGGCGGTGCCGGAGCGTTCTGTGGATCCCCTTCCATGGCACCACCATCCACCCAAGCGGCGATCATGTCGATCTCGCTCTGTGTGAGGACACGCTCATGGGCCAATGAGCGGTAATTGGGGTCCGGGGGCCACGGCGGCATGAAGCGGGCCTGGGTCGCATCGCGCATCTCGTTACGCCACCAGTAGCCATCGACATAGCTGGTGAGGTTGAAATGGCCGGGGCCACCCTCATGGTGGCAGGGAGCACAGTGCGTGAACACGATGCACGCCACGTCATCGCTCCATGTGGGTGCCTGGCAGAGCACGGTGAACGACAACAGGAAGGGGAATACGAGAGCAAGATATCGTTGCATGATCGGGCGGTTCAGTCTTGAGGACGCTCGCAGCGGTGCATGGTTCAAGAGGCGGTTGCAGAAGCAAGGACCTGCTCCCCCACAAGGAGCTCACCGGTGCCGGACTTGATGTCCTTGATGTTCATCTGGATGGTCGTGCGGTCCTTCCATGTGTTCTCCTCCAGGGTGAAGAGCACGCTGAAGGGGTCACCGCGCTTCACCGCCTCCAACCAGTGCGCTTGTTTGAAGGCGATCGCATCGAAGGCGCACCGAGGCGCGTTGGGCTGATGGAGCCGCATCTTCAAGTGGTGCTCGCCCACCAGCCGGGCCTGTCCACCATCCACGACCCCGCGCGCCAGGAACACCGGCCGCATGTTGCCGGGTCCGTACGGAGCCATGTGACGCAATACGCGCAACAATCCGTCATCGATGCCGTCCAGTTGCAATTCCATGTCCACCTCTTCTTCCGCCACACGCTGTTCCGGCAGGATCGTTGCGCGCACCACCTCCTCGAACCGCGTGCGGAACTTCTCCAAGTTCTCCATCGGCATCGTGAGACCCGCAGCATACATGTGCCCTCCGAACTGCTCCAGCAGGTCACTGCAAGCGTTGATGGCCTCATACACATCGAAGCCTTTCACGCTGCGTGCGGAGCCCACCACTTTGCCCGCACTTTCGGTGAGCACCACCGTGGGCCTGTAGTATCGTTCGATCAGGCGCGAGGCGACGATGCCCACAACGCCCTTGTGCCAGGTCTTGTTGAACACGACGGTGCTCCATGCATCGCGCAGTACCTCATCCTCGACAAAACGCGCAAGTGCATCGCGCGTCATTTCCTTGTCCAGCTCCTGGCGGTGGCTGTTGTTCCCGTCCACGCGAAGGCCGATCTCGTCCGCTTGTGATTGTTCGTGCGCAAGAAGTAGTTCAACGGCCTGCTTGCCATGTTCGATCCTGCCCGCTGCATTGATCCGTGGCCCGATCGCGAACACGAGATCCGTCACCCCCAGCCGTTTCTTCACATTGGCCATGCCCATCATGGCTTTGAAACCAGGACGGGGCGCATCGTTCAGTTGCTTCACTCCGAAATGCGTGAGGATGCGGTTCTCACCCGTGACCGGTACGATATCGCACGCCGTGCTCACTGCCACCAAGTCCAACAAGGGCTCAAGATCCTCGAAGGGGATGTCGTTGTGCTGTGCAAAGGCCTGCATCAACTTGAAGCCGATACCGCAGCCACTGAGTTCCTTGAAAGGATAAGGGCAGTCGTCCCGTTTGGGGTCCAATACCGCCACCGCGGAAGGCAGAACATCGCCAGGACGGTGATGATCGCAAATGATGAAGTCCACGCCCTTACCGGTGGCATAGTCCACCTTGTCGTTCGACTTGATGCCGCAATCCAGCGCGATGATCAACCCTGCGTTCTCGCTGGCGGCGTGATCGATGCCTTGGAACGAAATGCCATAGCCCTCGGTGTACCGATCGGGGATGTAAAAGGTGATGTTCCCCGTGAACCGGCGGAGGAAGGAATACACTAGCGCTACTGCCGTGGTTCCATCCACATCATAATCACCGTAGACCATGATGCGTTCGTTGTCGCCCAAGGCCCGCTCAATGCGTTCCACGGCCTCGCTCATCCCGGCCATCCGGAACGGGTCGTGCAATTGCTCGAAGGATGGCCGGAAAAAACGTGCAGCGGCTTTGGGGTCGGCGATGCCGCGTTGTGCGAGCAGGACCGCAGCCGTTCGCGGGCAGCGGTCATAGGTCAGACCCTGCACCACGGAACCATCCGGAACGGGCTTCAATCGCCAACGTTTGGGTGGAGGGCTGCTCATGTGCCGAAGATAGGCGGCGCTCAGTTCAGGGTCCGAGGGTGGGGACCCACAAAAAGCGACAAGGCCCCGCACCGTGGTGGGGGCCCTGTTGCCTAAGGCGTCCAGCCTTCGAGCAGCTTGCAAAACGCGACTCCTCTAACGGTACCCGTTGATGTATGCGTTGGCTATGATCTCGCTTTCACGGATCAGGCCTTGCACGATCTCCCGGATAACATCATTGAGTTCTTGGTCCGAGTAGCGGTTCAGGTCGTTGTACACATGCGTTTTGCGCTTGCTGCTCTTGATGAAGGCTATCTTATCCTTCTTCGTCATGGGGCCTTCTACGGCAACCCGGAAGAAAGGATCCCTCTTGGACCGAATTCGTCGGGAAAGCCGCTCCCAGCAAGGGGGAAAAATAGTGGCGGGGTTCCTCCCGGAACCCCGCCACCTCTCACCAAAACCGTGGGCCCTTGTGTTGCGCGGTGGCCCCACCGCGATTAGGTCAAGCCAGGGCACCCGTTCCTACCGGACGAAGCCCGCTCATGAGACGCAGGGCGTGCAGGTAGCGTTCCACATTGCCGGCCAGCATCAGCTTCCGGGCGGCGTTCTTGATCTTCTGATAGCGGAAGGCGGAGGTTTTCATCGGGGTCGACTTTTGGGTGTCTTGTACAATGAACTTTCAACCCCCATGCCAAAGTATGTGGGCATGCATGAAGCGTAGGTGGTAGTTTTGGTTGAAAGGAGCATTGGCTAGGTTTTGATCCAGGTCGTGGCTAGGTTCGCTCTGCCCCCCGACCTGTTCAGCATGGAACGCACCAGCATGGCCAACGCGAAGATCCTTCTTTCCCTCGCCGTGCTATTGGGCGCCGGACCACTGTACGCTCAGCCTGTCACCATGCAGCTGTCCGATTTCGCCACGCCTGATGGCGGAGGTCATCCGGACGACCAGATCAATGATCACCAAGCCTTTTTGAAGGCTGCCGACTTCTTCCAAGCCAGGCATGGCGATGGCACCTTGATCCTGGAGGATGGGGAGTACATCATAGGCAAACAGGAGCTTTGGAATTACGGTGACCCCTCGCCGGGCGGGGATTGGAACACCGACGGCTTTCCTGGGGGCGATTCCCTGCAATGCAGGTCGATGGTGGCTTATCAGCGTGGCTTCGTCCTGGATAGCTGTTTCAACTTCACGATCCACGGCGGAACGAATACCACGGTGCGGTACAGGGACTGCCTATACTATGGCACCTTTCTGCGCGATGAGTTGACCGAGGAAGTTTCCAGTGCCGTGGCCGCCACAAACTGCGTTACCTGCGGCCACGACTCCCTTCTGGCATGGCAGCCCGACCTGCTGCATGCCCAGGTGGGTATCATGTTCACGTTCAAGGGTTGCGAGAACATCACCGTTCGCGATCTAGAGCTCCATGGCAACGTGGATAAAGCGATCCTCGGCGGGAAGCCATACTGGGATGGATACCAGACCTATTACGATGGGATCTTTCTCATCCACTCGAGCAATACCTTGATCGATCATGTGAACGTTCATCACTTCGGCAAGGATGGCCTGCACATTTTCACCGAGACAAGTCCTGCCAGTTACATACTGGAACACCCGAACACGCCGATCGAGGACAGCACCTTGCTCTTCAACAATACCGTCCAGTACAGCAAGTTCAATTGGAACACCAGGCAAGGCATCTCCTGGGTAGCATGCGCGGGTTTGACCGTGACGGATTGTGAGATGAACTATACGGGTGCCGGACGCCTGGCAAGCGCGCCGAGCGCAGGCTTGGATATCGAAGGCGGCGGTGGGCCATTCCGGATACGCCGCGGCGTGTTCAATGATTGCAGTTTCCTGCACAACGCAGGTGCAGGCGTACATGCTGACACCGGACCCTGCGTTGGACAGCAGGATTTCAAGTTCAGCGATTGCGTGTTCAAGGCTGGCGAGAAAGCCAATGCACTATGGCCCAATACCCGGGGCATGAAGTTCAGCGACTGCCAGATCTATGGCCCGGTTTCACACTTTTTCGAGCAAGCCGAGGACGTACCCAACGACACCACGTACAATATCGTCTTCCGCCACACCGATTTCCGCGAAGAGGATGATCAATGGAACTATCTCTGGACCGACACCACCGTATGGAGTACGATGCAGCGGTAACCCGGAAAAGCTGGACTTGGTGGGTGGAAGCAGAACTGCTTCGGTCACATTCGATAGTTGCGGGTTCTACACCAACTGCTACGGCAAGGTCAGAATAGCAGGTAGGCCACGCCAGGATACGACCTATCCTTATTGTGCCCCAATAACATGTGATAGCTGCGGTGTACAGGGCAACACGTGCCCGTCAGGTACATGCGGCTTTGGCGTCTACTTGGGAACCGACACTGTCCCCGATGCTCGATACGTAAGAGCCATCAACTGCCACTTCCAGAACACCGGGCGCAAGCGCTGCGCCGCCCAAACCCAATTGATCGCCGTGGATTTCGCAACGGTGGTGAACTTCTCACTGGAGGTGCCCTCTTATGTGCGCGATTCGGTGTTCGCCACCGACACGTATACCACGCCCTTTGGCACATCCACTATGGGCATACTTGGAAGTCAACCTTGCTCCTTTTATGGTCTATGCCCGATCGATACGACGATCTACCACATCTATGGTGACAACTTCCCGCCTTGCAAACCCTTCTTCACCCTGCCCGATAGCATCCATGAGCTTCGCTGGCAACAGTGTGATCTTCCCGGAGGCAACATACCCGTGGCAGCCTGCATCAGCGATGCCAATTGCTACTCTGAACTCACTATCCCCGATAGCACGCATAGCAGCGCCGTGGGCAGCGTGATCAGTAACAGTCTTCATTGAAGGCCAGTTCTTCGTGGACCAGGACTTGTCCTTCATTGGCGCGCAAGTGCGCATGGCCCCCGGCGCGGAGATCATCGTGCAAGCGGGCGCTTTCCTGGACATAGAGACCAGCACCTTCACCGCGTGCAGCGGCATCATGTGGAAGTCCATAACGGCACAGGCCGGCTCCGTGGTGCGCATTCGCGCATCTTTCATGGACGATGCCGAGAACGCGATCACCGCGCTGGATAGCACGGTGGTAAAGGTGGACAACACTCAATTCCACAACAACCGGGTTGCCCTGCATGTGCCGGATAGTGGGCTGGCGTATAACGACGTGGCCTTGTCGGTGACGAACAGCACCTTCTACAGTCAGGATGCCATGCCGGTGCCCTATCCGGGCCAAACCACGGCGGTGGGTACACGCGGCTACGCCGCCGTGGATGTTTACTACATGACATTGGACTTCACCGGCGGCAACAACCTCATCCACGACATGAGCAATGGCATCGTGGCGCGGGGCAGCGATTTGGGCGTGGCCGACTGCCGCTTCGTGAACATCGCTCCGGATGCCGCCTACACCCTGGCAGGCAATGGAGCGGGCATCAATGCACATGGCGGCGGCGGTTTCCACTCGGTGAAGCAAACGGGCTTTGGAATGAACAGCACACCGAGCTACGAGAACTGCCGTTGGGGCCTGTACACGGAATACATGAGCGTGAAGAGCCGGGACAACCAGATGCTTGACATGGGCACCGCCTACCGGGTGGCGCATGCCGGGTTCCTCTACGTGGACATTCTCGATAACAAGGTGATCGCGCGCGACCACGGCGTGGACCTGCGCTTCAATGACGGCGCATTGCACCTGCTCGTGCAAGGCAACGACATCACCTTCGGCGCAAACGATTGCACCGCCAACTGCCCAGGTTACAGTGGCATAAACGTGGAGGAAGGCAACTACAAGAATCCGAGTTCCGTGATCCGCAACAACACCATCCGTTTCACCACGAAATTGTCCTCTCGTACGGGTGTGAACCTGCTGGCGGCAGACCAGTGGGTGGTGGCGGACAACGAGCTGCTCATGCAGTACAACATGGCCAACCAGAGCGGCATACAACTGAACGGCTGCAATCGCACGGACGTGAGTTGCAACAACATCAGCAGCACCGATGCGAGCTTCGTGAACCTGCGACAGGCTGCCATACGCAACACCATGGGCAGCCATGCGCGCATAAGCTGCAATGACATGGACCGCACTGCCAACGGTATGCTGTTCAACGGCCCCGCACCCGGCACGGATGTGCGCGGCAACAAGATCAATAGGCACAAGTGGGGCTTGCGGCTTACGCCTAATGCCGTCATCGGCATGCAAGTGCTGAAAGGGAACTTGTGGTATTACGATCCGCTCCCGATAGGAGGATTGGCGGCGTGGAGCCAGGATCCAGTCAACGCATCGTTCAGTGCTTTCCTGGTCAATCCGAGCGGAGGCAGTGTATGGCCTCCTTCGGTGTCGCCCTCTACTGGGTGGTTCAACACGGATCCAGGTACGAACTACGATTGCGCAAACGACGGAGGTGAAGACTATTGCATGCAGTACAAAGCGCGCAGTAAGGAAAAGTTGACCGCGTTGGACCTGTTGGTGGCCAACGACAGCCTGGTGAACGAACCCTACACGGACGAGACGAAGTGGATCTTGCGGCGGGATCTGTACAGGAAGCTAGATAAGAACGCAGACTTGCAGGACAGCTTGCCGGTGATGGCAGAGTTCTATGAGGACCTCCAAGGCAGCAACACTGCCGACTTACAAACGGTCGATGATGGGCAAGTGGCATTGTACGATCTGGACAGCAGCACGGTCGATCAGTTGAACTCGAACAGCGTAGTGATCGATAGCTTGATGAACCAGTGCAAGCCTACTTGGAGCTGTTGGATGACAGTACGCTCCAACGGCGCAACGCGCGAGGCCATGCGTTGCTGGCATCAATGGCTACCGCCAGAGCATCGTGATCTCTCCACCACGAGCACTGGCACATTCCGGTGGTTGCTGAGGACAAGGCACAAGTAGCGGGAAATGTGCAAACGGAGAACGCCGGAGTGATCACGAGCGAATTGATCGAGGAGAACCAGAAGCAGGTGAACGAGATCTATCTGGCCACGATCGGCAAGAACGTGGCTGCGTTCACCACTGAACAGGCCAGTGACTTGCTCGGCATCGCGAACCAGTGTCCCTTGATCGGTGGTAACGCGGTCTTCAAGGCGCGCTCGCTTTATGGTCTCATCGATGACACGCAGCAGTACGATGATTCGCTCCTATGCATTCCTTATGGGTTGGATGTGAAGAGTCTTAGGGAACAGCGCTCGAATTCTGTGGCGGTGATCCCGAACCCAGCGATGAATGAACTGGCCTTGACCCTAACCCAAAGCTTAGATGAGCCTGGCGTGTTCATTCTGTACGATGCAATTGGAGTGGAAGTACCCGCCAGATCGTGCCTGCTGATATGCCACCGCATCACCTTCAGCACGGAATCATTGGCACCGGCGCTCTACCATTATCAGGTGCGCGGGCCATCCGCCGTGGTTGGGAACGGGAAACTCACAATCGTGCGCTAACAAGCCCTGTGTCGATGAAGCGCCCTATGAACTCTCACAAGGTCGTTCATGCGGCGCTTGTGCTCTTGCTGCACGGTCCCGATGCGCTTTGGGCGCAAGGCTTGAACAACTTGTGGATGGGCGGGACCAACAGCGAAGAACCGATTCCTTTCGGTGGGACTGACCTGGATTTCGGCACCGGTACTGTGGAGGTATCATACGTGCAACGCGACATCGGTTTCCGTCGGACCTCCACGAACATCACCAACTCGAATGGCGTACTTCTCCAGCACTAATGGCAGCTTCTAGCCAATGCGACCGGGGATACCATGTTGAACGGCGCGGGCCTGAACCCGAGCGAATACACCTCGAGTTGGCCTGGAGGCTTTCATATCTCGCAAGCCTGCCTGATCCTGCCCAAACCAGGGGCGCCAGGCATCTATTATCTCATCCACGGCACCATTGATGAACAGCAAACTTCTTTAGCCCATTACCTCTACCTCACCACCATCGACATGAGCCTGGACGGTGGCCTGGGTGGCGTGGTGTCGAAGAATCAGGTGCTCATCAGTGATACGCTGAACGCAGGCAGGATCACCGCCGTGCGCCATGCCAATGGCCGGGACTGGTGGGTGTTCTGCCACAAGGTGGATACAAATATGTTCCATCGACTGCTCGTCACGCCTACTGGCGTGAACGTGGAGGGAACACAATCTATGGGCATCATCCGTCCCCGGGACCATGGACAAGTCTGCTTCAGCCCTGATGGAAGCAAATTCGCCTACTACTGGGGTCAGTTCAATCAAGACCTTGAGATCTTCGACTACGATCGCTGCACAGGCTTGTTCTCCAACCCGGTGCGGTCCCGATCGACGATGCTAACAGCATGGGGGGCGTGGCTTTTTCACCTAATAGTCGCTACCTCTATGTGTCATCCGTAGAGGATGTGTACCAGTACGATACCGAGGCTACGGACATAGCGGCCAGCATGGTCCATATTGCAGAATGGGATGGGTTCTACTCACCCAGCCCACCTTTTGCCACCTTGTTCGACATCGCTCAGCTTGCGCCGGATGGGGATCTACATCGCTACAGGCAATTCCTCCCTACATCTGCATGTATCGACGATCCCGACCAAGTGGCATGGCCCTGATATCGCAACATCAACAGGAGTTGCCTACCTACTATACCAACTCCCTCCCCAACCATCCGAACTATCATTTGGGCCCGGTGGATGGCAGTGTGTGCGATAGCTTGGGTATCAATAACGGCGCAGCTGAGGCCGCACTTTCGCTTTCAGTTGCGGCTTACCCGAACCCAAGCAATGGCGCATTCACGCTTAGCTACCCGGTGCAAAGCGTTGTGGGTGAGTTGGAAGTGCGCGACCTGAGCGGGCGGCTGGTACTGCGCGAGCGTATTCCGCAATGGAGCCAAGTGCATCGGGTGGTGCTGCATGCGAGCCGCGGATTGTACCAATGCCCGATGCGCTGGGGTGCCAAAGCTCCACCACGCGTATCATACTCACCGAACCATGAGCAAGCACCTATTCGTTCTCCTGCTGCTGTGCCTGCCGTTAGGCTTGCTGGCACAGGAGCGCGCAACACCTGCGCAGCCCTTGAACGCGCCCACGCTGGCAGTGCTGCTGGCCAACCGCCCGGCGCACATGGAGCAAGCCAAGTGGTTGGAGATGATGCAGCAGCCCCTGAACCGCTCGCTTTACCCGTTGCGCATTACGCAGGCCACATTGGACACCTTGGATGCGACGCTGCTGGACAGGCGGTTCCAGTACATCATGGTGCATACGGAACCGCCAACGAACAACGAACCAGTGCAGTAGCTATCCGGCAATGTGTCATCGAACACACCGAGCATGTCGCACGTCGGAAGTGGGCCACTTCAATGGCTTCGACCAAATGTTGGGTTCCCTCCCTTCTCTATTTTCGCACTCCAACGGATGGGGATCGAACACATGCACCGTGGCGCTTACCTCGTGGGTGTGGCCGGGGGCAGCGGATCAGGCAAGACAAGCTTGGTGCGCGCCCTTCGCGAGCGCCTCCCCGACGGTCTCGTGTGCGTGGTGTCGCAGGACGATTATTACCTCCCAAAGGAGAAGCAGGCGGTGGACCCGAACGGCAAGGTGAACTTCGACCTGCCAACGGCGGTGGATCTGGATGCGCTTGCCAGGGACCTTGCAACGCTCGTGGCAGGCGATCCCATTTACCGCAAGGAGTACACCTTCAACCAGGACGGGCGTGAACCGGAACTGATCGAACTACGACCTTCTCCGGTGATCCTGGTGGAAGGATTGTTCATTCTTCACCACGAAGCGGTGCGCGAACTCTTCGACCTGCGCGTGTTCATTGATGCCAGCGAGGGAGCGCAGCTGGACCGCCGCTTGCGCCGCGATGCCAAGGAAAGAGGTTACGGAACGGAGGATGTGCTCTACCAGTGGAAACACCATGTGTTACCGGCCTACCGCGATTACCTGCTACCCTATCGCCACCTATGCGACCTGCACGTGGTGAACGAGATCAACTTCGATCGCGCGGTACATGTGCTGCGAGACCACCTGTTGAACGCATCCACCAAGGTGGAGCCGATCGCTCTTCAGGGATTATAGAGCTTGTGCTGGCGGATGTAACTGACCACCGCCTCATCCAACCGGTCGTCCATGGGGTTCCAAGCGCTCAGCTCAGCGCGCACCTCGGTTGATGAGTAGGAAAGCATGGGCGCATCGGCAACGATGCGAACCCCCGGATGTCCGCGGAAGATGGTGGACGCAAGATGCTGCTGAAAACCAACTCGTGGATAAACGAGTACGCGATGATGTTCAGGATGTCCTCCGCATCCTTCCACTTGTGGAAGATGGCGAGGTTATCGCTGCCGATGATCAGATCGAACCGATGATCCGGCCAGCGGTGGCGCATGAAGCGCAGGCTGTCGGCCGTATAGTTGGGCTTCGGCAGGTCCAATTCGAAACCGCTCGCTTCCAAGCCGGGACGGCCCTTCACGGCCAATCGGACCATGGCCAGCCGCTGCTGGTCAGGACTGAGCGACTTGTCCTGTTTGAAGGGGTTCTGCGGGGTTACCACCATCCAAACACTGTCCAATTCCTGTGAGCGGAGCATGTGCTCGGCTATGCCCACATGTCCCTTGTGCGGTGGATCGAAGGTGCCGAAGAGACAGCCGATGTTCATGCTCCAAGAAAAGTGCGCACCAGTTCCAAGGCCTCACTGCACGCGCGCGGCAGATCATCATTGACCACCACGGCATCAAAACGCGATGCGTAGGTGAGTTCATGCGTGGCCTTGTCCACCCGTCGCTGCAGGCTCTCGGCCGATTCCGTTCCACGCGCATGCAGGCGCTCTTCAAGGACCGCCAGCGATGGCGGCGCAACGAACAAGGCGAGGGCGTCGGCACCGAAGGCCTTCTTCAAGTTCAAACCGCCCTCCACATCGACATCGAAAATGGGATGATGGCCCTCGCTCCAGATCCGATCGATCTCCGAACGCAGCGTGCCGTAGTACTGGCCAGCGTAAACCTCCTCCCACTCAACGAAAGCACCGGATGCAATGCGTGCCTTGAACTCCTCCGGTTCGAGGAAGAAGTAGTCGCGGCCATCCTGCTCATGCGCACGCTTTGCGCGACTGGTCGCGCTCACCGAAAAAGCCAGACCAAGACCTTGCGCGAGCAAGTGATGGACGATGGTCGTTTTGCCCGCACCCGAGGGGGCCGAGATGATCACGCACTTGCCACCGCCCTTCTTCACAGCACGTTCAGCACTTGTTCCTTCACCTTCTCCAGTTCGTCCTTCATCTGGACCACGAGCCGTTGCATGGTGGCGTCGTTCGCTTTCGACCCGAGGGTATTGATCTCGCGACCCATTTCCTGTCCAATGAAGCCGAGCTTGCGACCTTGTTGCTCGTCACTGCGCAGTGTTTCCAGGAAGTACGTGCAGTGCCCAAGCAAGCGCACTTTCTCTTCGGTGATGTCGAGCTTCTCCAGGTAGTGGATCAACTCCTGCTCGAACCTGGCTTGATCCACCTCCGCTTTCAGATCCAAAGCTTCGCCAGTAGCCGCTCACGTGTGCGATCGGTGCGGCCTGCGTCCATGGCATCCACGTCCGTAAGCAACTGCTCGATACCCTTCACTCGTTTGGTCAACTCCTCTTGCAGTCGCGCTCCCTCGTTCTTTCGGAAGGCATCATAACCCTTGATCGCCTCGGCGACGAGGGCTCGCAATCCGGCCCACTCCTCGTCATCAACGCGCTCGCTCGTGGTACTGCTGACATCGGGAAGACGAAGCACTTGCGCGAGCAGGTCGGTCTCCGCTTCCGGTGCAACGTCACCCGCGATCTCCTTCAGCTCCTGGTAGTACGAGCGGATGAGTTCGCGATCGAAGGAGGTGTGTTTCGTGGCGTGCAGCGCTTCACCACTGATGAAGACCTCCACCTTGCCGCGCACGACCTGCTCACTGATCCACTGGCGCAGTTCGTTCTCGCGCTCCTTGTAAACACCGGGCATCTTCAGGAAGAGATCGAGCTGCTTACTGTTGAGCGAGCGCACTTCCACGGTGATCTTGCGATCCTTCACCACGCCTTCGGCGCGGCCGAAGCCGGTCATGGAACGGAGCATGTTCTCTTGCGAAGGCGTCAAATGTAGTCGCGCTATCGCTCCCGGTCCGAGCGATTCACGAGGTGAACTCCGAGGAAGATCGCCAACGCGCACAGCCCCTGCTGCCAACCGATCGCTGTGTCGTAGTCCCCGGGTATGCCCGATCGATCCGCGCCGATGCGCATGAAGAGCCAGGTGAACAACGCCGCCATTACCGGTTGAAGGTAGATGTAGGTACCTACCACCGTAGGGCTCACCCGGCCGAGCGCCCATGTGTTGAGCAGGTAGGCGACGAAGGTCACCATGATGACAACGAAGCCCATTGCCAGCAGCGTCCCAGCGGACAATGCCTGCCATTCCACAGCGAGCAGCTCTTCGAGGCCGAAGGGCAACACCATGAACACACCAAAGAGGAAGCACCACGCCATGATGGTCATCACGGAGTACCGTTGCATGAGGGGCTTCACCATCACCAGATAGAGGCCGAACGAACAGGCGTTGATGAGGATGAACGCATCGCCGAGAACGCTGGTCCCGGAGCTTCCATCGGCGGGTTTGATGAAGATGAGCGAAAGTGCTCCTGTCGCTCCCAAAAGCACACCGAGCAACTTCCTCCAAGTTATCCGCTCCTTGATGAGCACGCCAGCGAGCACAAGCACCAGGATGGGGGTAGCCACCATGATGATGCTCGCGTTGATCGGCGACGTGCGCATGAGGCCATGGAAGAACAGGAGTTGGTTGAGCGCGATCCCGAACACCGCGCAGAGCAACAGCCGACCGTAGTCCTTCAACTCCACACGTTCCGGCTTCCACGCGCGAACGAGCCAGAACAACACCAAAGCACCGAGCACGCGCAACAGGATGAAGCCCGATGGACCGATGATGACCGGCATGAGGCCTTTGGCCACCACGTAGTTGAGCCCGTATATGAGATTGGCCGCGAAGAGGGCGAAATGTGCCGAGGTGCGGCGATCCAAAGGCATCGGCCCAAGGTAAATGGCGCAGCCAACCGGGAAAAAGCGCCGCGCTACCTTCGCCGACCGCGCGAAAAAGGCGTTTGCTCCCATGAAATTCGGAACCAAAGCGATCCATGCCGGCGTAGCTCCCGACCCTTCAACGGGCGCGATCATGACGCCCATCTTCCAAACGAGCACCTACGTGCAGGCGGCACCTGGTGACCACAAGGGCTACGAGTACAGTCGCACGCACAACCCCACGCGAACGGCTTTGCAGAACGCACTGGCCGCCTTGGAGAACGGCACGCACGGGCTCTGCTTCAGCAGTGGCATGGCGAGCATCGATGCGATCGTGAAGCTCTTGAAGCCCGGGGACGAGGTGGTGAGCACCAATGATCTCTACGGCGGCACCTATCGGCTGTTCACGAAGATCTACGAAGGCTTCGGTGTGAAGTTCCACTTCGTGGACATGGGCGACCTGAAGAACGTGGAAGCCGCGATCACATCGAAGACGAAATTGATCTGGGCCGAAACACCGACGAACCCACTGTTGCGCATCATCGACATTGCGGGCCTTGCGGCGATCTCAAAAAAATGCGGCGCGCTGCTCGGCGTGGACAACACGTTCGCGAGTCCTTACCTGCAAACGCCGTTGGACCTGGGTGCCGACATCGTTATGCACAGCGTGACGAAGTACCTGGGCGGCCACAGCGATGTGGTGATGGGCGCGCTCGTTGTGAAGGATGCAGCGCTCGCTGAGCGACTCGCCTTCGTCCAGAACAGCAGCGGTGCCACACCGGGCCCGCAGGATTGTTTCTTGGTGCTGCGGGGCTTGAAGACGCTGCACCTGCGCATGCAACGCCACTGCGAAAATGGGAAAGCGGTGGCCGAGTGGTTGGTGAAGCAACCCAAGGTGGACAAGGTGCACTGGCCCGGATTCGCCACGCACGCCAACCATGCTGTGGCGGCGAAACAAATGCGCGGCTTCGGCGGCATGATCAGCTTCACCCTGAAGGGTGACCGCATGGACGATGCGACCAAAGTGCTGTCCTCGTGCAAACTCTTCGCCCTGGCCGAGTCGCTCGGTGGGGTCGAGTCCTTGCTCGGCCATCCCGCCAGCATGACGCACGCCAGCATTCCCCGCCAAGAGCGCTTGAAGAACGGCTTGGCCGATACGCTGATCCGCCTGAGCGTGGGATTGGAGGACGCTGAGGATCTGATCGCCGACCTGGAGCAGGCTCTGCGCTGAGGCAGGCTTCAAAGGCCGGTGATGCACCGGTCGCAAGGGCCGGGACGAACAGGTTTACCTTGCCCAGCGTTCATCCCTTCGACCATGCGCCCAACTCTTTCCGTCCTTCTGCTTGCCATCCCGTTCGTTGCCGCTTCCCAGGATGAGGGTTTCCGCTGTTTGGCGAACAACCCTGCGGAACTGGAAAAACACCTGGCCGCTACACCCGGTGCTTGGGAGCACGCATTGCAGGCGAAGGCAACGCTCGATGACCATACCGCGACCTTCCATCGCGGTGGTGGCGATCCGTTGATCATCCCGGTGGTCTTCCATATCATCCACGACAATGGGGATGAGAACATCAGCGATGCACAGGTGAACGATGCCATCCGCATCCTGAACGAGGACTTCAACAAGCAGAACCCCGATTGGGTGAACGTCCAGCCTGCTTTCCTGGATCTCGTCGGCGATATGGGTATCGAATTCCGTCTGGCGCTCAAGGATCCCGACGGCAACTGCACGAACGGGATCACCCGCACGGAAAGCACGCGCACCTACGATGGTGACTTCGAGATGACGCAGTTGATCCAATGGCCGCGCGAGCGCTACATGAACGTATGGGTGGCGGCCAGCGCGAACGGTGCGGCGGGCTACACCTACTACCCCACTTGGTTGGACAACTGGCCGGAGGCGGACGGCATTGTGATCCTTCACAGCTACACGGGAAGTATCGGTACCAGTGCACCGTACAAATCACGCGTGCTCAGCCACGAGGTGGGTCATTGGCTCAACCTGAAGCACTGCTGGGGCGATAGCAACGAACCGGGCCTCCCGGAGAACTGCAATATGGACGACGAGGTCGAAGACACCCCGAACACGAGCGGCTGGACCTCCTGCACCCTCAGCGGCGCCACCTGTGGGAATGTGCAGGACAACGTGCAGAACTACATGGAGTACTCCTATTGCTGCAAGATGTTCACGCACCGCCAGGGCGAACGCATGTTGGCCGCGCTCACCTCCCCCATCGCACAACGTGAGAACCTATGGCAACCGGAAAACCTTGCGATCACCGGTGTGCTTGAAGCACCGCAACTCTGTTCGGCCCGGTTCGGTGCCAGCCGTCGTGAAGTGTGCGCGGGTATTCCGGTAATCTATACGGACCAGAGCTACTTCGGCGTGACACAGCGCTTTTGGAGCTTTCCGGGAGGAACACCTTCCGGCTCTTTCGAAGAAACAGCGAGCGTGGTCTACGAACAGGCAGGGATCATCCGGTTACGCTCAACGTTGGCGATGGCAGCACAACGATCAGCACCACTGAAGAGCAATACATCACGGTACTTCCGAACCCTGGAACGGCAACACCCTTCGTGGAGGGATTCGAGAATTCAACCGCCCTGCCCAACGATCGCTGGTGGAGCGAGGATCCCGATGCGGACGGGAGCTTCGAGCAAACAAACCTCGCAGCCTACACCGGAAGCAATTCAGTGGTGTTCCAAAATGGATGGCAGAACACGGGGCGAACGGACCGGCTTGTTTCGAGCACCTTCGACCTTAGCGATGCCTCGGACATCAACATCTCCTTCCGGTACGCATACGCACAGCGCAATGCCAACAATGACGATGTACTGCGCGTCTACGTGAGCGGAAATTGCGGGGACCAGTGGATCCTCCGCAAAGTGATGCACGCCAATACATCCTTGCTGACCGGAGGTATCGTCGGCGGCGACTTCATTCCCTTGAGCACTGCGCAATGGGGCGAGGTTCTGATGACCAACATCAACGAGAACCTGCACACCCCCTCGTTCCGGATCATGTTCGAGTTCGAAAGCGGTGGTGGTAACAACCTCTATCTGGACGACATCAACATACTGGGTTCCCCGGTGGGCATCGGCGAAGCGAACCCCCCATGGAACCTTGCACGTGTGGCCAGACGCCTCGGGTGTCTTCGCCCAAGTGGAGTTCCAAACGGATCTTACTGCTCTTGTGGTGCTGGACCTTGTGGATCCGCTCGGCAGGACCTTGACGACCATCGCGAACGGTACGTATCCCGCCGGGTCGCATCGCTTGGAGATCCCCATCCAAAGCCTGGCCCCCGGCCTCTACTTCCTCCGCCAGCGCATAGCCACCCAACAGCGGGTGGTTCGTTTCGTGGTGGAATGAGCCTCCATCGAGGAGGTTGCAGTGCTCGTCGGGCATGAGTTGCCCTACATCGGATCCTTGCCGTGCAGTCGTCCCAGGGCCAATGAACAGGAACTCCAAGCCAAGCGTTCCAATGGCACCGGCGTGACGATCGGTTGATACCGGGACGGGTATGTTCGCGTCGCTTTCATCCAATCCCTCATCATGACGAAGCGCATTTTCTCCTTGTTGGCCATCCTTTCACTGGTCGCTCCTGCGCTCTTTGCCCAAGGCGATGTGGCACCGTGCAACGCGGACGACCTGGGTGGTCTGTCGCGTTTCCACCGCAACGATCCGGTGGAACTGGCTCGCATTGCGCAAGCCGATGCCGAACTCGAAGCCTTCACCGCCAACTGGGCCTTGGAGCATACGGGCGCGGAACGCGTGGATTACACGATACCCGTGGTCTTCCACATCATCCACAACAACGGACCGGAGAACATCAGCGATGAGCAGGTGTATGATGCCATCCGTGTGCTGAACGACGACTTCAACAAATTGAACCCCGATTGGCCGAACGTGCGCCCGGAATTCCTGGACCTCGTTGCCGACGTCGGCATCACCTTCAGGCTGGCCACCAAGGATCCACAAGGCAACTGCACCAAGGGTATCACGCGCACGGTTTCACCGCTCACCAACGACGGTACGCAAACCATGAAGGACTTGATCCAGTGGCCTCGTAACAAGTACCTGAACGTGTGGGTGGCCGCAAGCGCCGATGGTGCCGCCGGTTACACCTATCGTCCCGGCTCGGTTGCCAATTGGGCCGAAGCGGATGGCATCGTTCTTCTGCACACCTATACAGGAGCGATCGGCACAAGTTCGCCCGGTCGGTCACGCACCCTTACCCATGAAGTAGGCCATTGGATCAACCTGAAGCACTGCTGGGGCGGCACCAACGACCCCGGACTGGAGGAGAACTGCGACGACGACGACAGCGTTACCGACACACCGAACACACGAGGCTGGACTTCCTGCTTCCTTGCCGGCGCGAGCTGTGGCAGCCCGTTGGACAATGTGGAGAACTACATGGAATACTCGTACTGCGCCAAGATGTTCACCACCGGACAGAAGACGCGCATGCTCGCAGCGCTCACCAGTGGAACAGCACAACGCAATCAGCTCACCAGCGCGAGCAATCTCACCGCCACCGGTGTGAACGATGCACCGGTCCTTTGCGAGGCCGAATTCACAAGCAGCGCGACACTCGTGTGCGCTGGGAGCACGGTCACCTTCACGGACCTGAGCTACCACGGTGTCACCTCACGGACTTGGAGCTTCCCCGGCGGAACACCCGCCACCAGCCAGGAAGAAGAACCTTCCGTGGTATACGATCAAGCAGGCACCTACAACGTCCAGCTCACCGTGAGCGATGGCAGCACCACGCTCACCTCCACCCAGAACCTGACGGTTACCGTGCTCGAAGATCCCGGAACCGCAGCACCGTTGGTGGAGGGATTCGAGGACCTCACGCAATTGAACGGTCCAGAGTGGTATACGGTCAACTCCAACGCCGACAACACCTTTGGCGTGACGACCACTGCGGCCTACACCGGCAGCAAGAGCACACGCATCTTGAACACGGCGGCGATGAACGGGAACGTGGACGAACTTCTCTCACGCTCCTTCGACATGAGCGCTGCGGAGGCCATCACGCTCACCTTCCGCCACGCCTTCGCTCGGCGCAACAGCTCCAATGACGATATCCTGAGCGTATATGTGAGCAGCGATTGCGGAGCGAACTGGGCCCTGCGCAAGATCATGCGAGGCAGCACAACGCTCACTACGGGCGGTATCGTCACCGGCACCTTCGTCCCCAATGGTCCAGCGCAATGGGGATACACCGAGGTGACCAACATCGGTAGCGCGAACCATGTTGCCAATTTCCGCTTCAAGTTCGTGTTCGAAAGCAACGGCGGGAACACCCTATACCTGGACGATATCAACCTCAATGGCTTGCCCGTTGGGGTAGAGGAGCTGGCTGTGGGAACAGGAAGTCTCTCCGTTCAACCCAATCCCGCCACTGGCAACGCGCAGTTGCTCTTCGACATGCGCAAGGCCGGTGCGGTGCGAGTTGAGGTGATCGACGCCCTCGGTCGTACCGTGCAGCGTTCGGAGCTCGGACTACGTCCTACTGGAGAGCAGCGCGTATCGCTCGATGCGAGCGGGCTGGCTCCCGGGACCTATGTGGTGCAACTCTCAACGGACAACGGCACAAGGGCCACCCGCTTGGTGGTCGAGTGATCGTTCATCGTCCATTGGGGACCGCGGCGAACACCGTGGTCCCTTAGTTTCGCGCAGTACCGAATACGAGAACCCTTCCAAGTCCATGCGACCGATACTCATCCCTTCGCTCCTCTTCAGCGCATCGCTGTTCGCCCAACAACTTCCATTCTGCGGCACCAACGAAGCACGCGTGATGGAACAACTCCATCACAACGACCCCGCGATCGTCCAGGCCATCGCGGATGCCGACGCCGAACTGGAGGCCTTCACCGCCAGCTATCCCGGGGGTGAGCGTAGCACCTATACGGTACCGGTCGTGTTCCACATCATCCACAACAACGGCCCCGAGAACATCAGCGATGAGCAGGTCTGGGATGCCATGCGCATCCTCAACGAGGACTTCAACAAGCAGAACCCCGACTGGCCGAACGTGCAGGCGAGCTTTCTCCCGATCGTGGCGAACGTGAGCATCGAGTTCAAGCTGGCGCGAAAGGACCCGCAGGGAAACTGCACGAACGGCATAACCCGCACGGTGAGCACGCTCACCAATGACGGTACGCAAACCATGAAGGACCTGATCCAATGGCCTCGCAACAAATACCTGAACGTGTGGGTGGCTGCCAGTGCCGATGGTGCAGCTGGCTATACGCTCATCCCTGCTGGCGCCGCGTTCTTCCCCGAAGCGGATGGCATCGTGATGTTGCACAGCTACGTGGGTGCGATCGGTACCTCCAGCGTTTCGCGCAGCCGTGCGCTCACCCATGAGGTGGGGCACTGGATCAACCTGGAACACACGTGGGGACAAGGGAACCCCGGCGAAACCGCCAACTGTAGCGATAGCGACAACGTGAGCGACACCCCACCGACCGCTGGCTGGGTCACCTGCAACCTCACCGGCAACACATGCACAGCGCCGATCGACAACGTGGAGAACTTCATGGAGTATTCCTACTGCTCCAAGATGTTCACCAACGGACAATCCACCCGCATGATCGCCTCTCTCAACAGCAGCACGGCCCAACGCAACCAGATCATTGCCACTGGCAATCTCACCGCCACCGGAGTGAACCAACCCGAAGCCCTTTGTGCTGTGGTGTTCAGTGGGGACCAGCGGGTGATATGTGCAGGCGGAAGCATCACCTTCAACGATGACAGCTACAATGCGGTGACCTCCCGCACATGGACCTTCGCTGGCGGAAGCCCGGGCACATCAACCGATGAAACGCCTACCGTTACCTATGCGGATCCGGGTGTTTACGCCGTTGCCCTCACGGCAAGCGATGGAACCACCACGCTCACGAACACGCAGGCGACATACGTGACAGTGCTTGCCGCACCAGGTATCACAACGCCAGCTGTCGAGGGGTTCGAGACAGTAGCCACGCTCACCGGTCCGGAGTGGTTCACCAACAACCAGAATTCGGACAATACCTTCGGAATAACGTCGGTCGCTGCTTACTCGGGATCCAAGAGCACACGGATCGTGAACACCGCAGCCATGGATGGCCGGTTGGATGAGCTCGTCTCCACGACCTATGACCTCAGCGCTGCTTCATCGGTACTCGTATCGTTCCGCTATGCCTATGCCAAACGCACCAGCACGAGCGATGACGTATTGCGTTTCTATATCAGCAATGATTGCGGCAATACGTGGGCACTGCGCAAGATCATGCGCGGTAGCACGAACCTCACCACGGGTGGAACCACCAGCAGCAGTTTCATCCCCAATGGTCAAGGACAGTGGGGCTACGCCGAAGTGACCAACATCGGTACCACCAGCCTGATCCCAAACTTCCGTTTCAAGTTCGAGTTCGAAAGCGACGGTGGCAACAACCTCTACCTCGATGACATCAACCTGAACGGCGCACCGGTTGGTGTGGAGGAGTTGGCTGCATCGAGCACGAGCCTGCTGGTGATGCCGAACCCGGCCTCGGACGAAGCACAAGTACAATTCAGCTTGACCAAGAGCGGGGTGGTGCAGTTGGACTTACTGGACATGACCGGCCGTTTGGTGCACCGCGTACATAGCGGAAGCATGGCGGTGGGCATACAACGTGTGGATCTGCCGGTGCGCGCCTTGCAGGCGGGTCTCTATTTCATCCGTCTACAGCAAGGTGGCATGCAGGAAGTGGGACGGTTCGTGGTGCGATGAAGAGCCTCCTCCTTTTTGTTGCCCTCATCGTTGTAGCGTTCGGCTGCGGCCGTGTGGTGGACGGAACCAAGGATGCCCTGAACAAAGGCGGTGAACTTGCAGGCAGCGCAGCGACCGAAGTGATCGAGGGTGTTACCAGCGGTGTCGAGAACACCTGGAGCCTTGACGTCCAACTCAGCGATGAACTGAAGTCGCGTGGACTGGCCATTGGAAAGACACAAGTGGAGGCTGATAGCGCAGGCATGGGCAACATGCTCATCCTCTACCTGAGCGCCGAGCGGGCTTTCGCGGACACGTTGCAAGCCTTAGCAGTGGATGAGGATGGCCGAGAGATGGGGCGAAGTGCGTTGGTGCTCGACCTATCCGCAGGTAGTGCCGACTATCATACGCTCAAGTTCCAGTCCCGAACCGATCTGGAGCGCAAGAGCCGCGTGGAAATCCGTTGAGCCTCTGAAATGGAAAGTCCCCCGGGTTCGAGGGACCTTCCAGACGCCGCCACGAACCCCCTTCCGAAGGTGTGGTGGAGCTGATGCTCACTCCTTGAAGCCCTGCATGATGGCCACGCAGCCCACATGCACCATGTCCGTCTTTCCCTTGGTGGGAACCCAAACCACACAGCGCAATTGGGTTGTGCTCGCTGCCTTCAGGTCGAAGAAGCGTTTGGGCTCATCGGCCAGGCTCTCGAAAACGATCTTGTTGTTGTCGTCAACCAGCTTCCAGTTCACTTCGCCGAGGATGGGATGCACGCAAACGGCAACGCGGTATTCCTGTCCGCTGTAGAACGTGAGGGCCACCTCGGCCTCATCGCCTGGTGCGAGTTGTGCTGCGTTGAAGTTCTCATTGAACTTGTAAGGCGCCATATCGGGAGCGCACTTGTTCTTGGCGAAGGCCTTGCACTGCGCTTGCGTGGCGGTGGCCATCAACAGCAGGGTGCCGGTGAGGAGCGTGTTCGCGGCGATCGATCGTAGCATGGACATGGCGGCGATCAGTTGATGTAGGTATTACGAATGGTCGCGGCCTTGTCGCGGATGGCACCTAGCTGGGCATCGGTGAGGGTGGCGGTCGTGCCTCCACCCCCGATCACGGTTACGCCGTTCTCCTCGGAAGTGGTTGTGCCGACGCTTCCATCGGCGACTTCTGCGAAAAGCACTTGCAGGGCTTGCAGGTCGGCACGCACACCGGTGATGGCTGCGTCCTCGGCTTCGTAGGTGTTCACCAATGCGATCAGGTCGCCCAAGGAGAGCTTTTGTTCAGCTATGCGCTGGCGCAGTTCCGGTGTGTCGTTGGTCTTGGAAACTTGCGTTGCGATGTACAGTCCTTCCACCCAGCCACCGGCAATCATGAGTGCGCTGATGTTGTCGCGGCCGTTCTCCTTCAAGTACGCGTCCACGCTCCAATAGGTCTCACTGATCACGTCCAGCAGTTTGTCGCGGTCGTTCTGGTTGGCTTCCATCACTTCCAATGTGCTGTCGTTGAACGCGCTCATGACCCCGAGGCGGTCGGCGAGCTTCTTCGCACAACTGGTGTAGAACATGCTTTCTTGCGTGTGGTTGAACACGCTCGCGTAGCTCAAGTCGGCACCATAAACACCCAAGTTCAACGCCTGCTTGCTCGCGGCGGTGTACTTGTCCACGTTCTTCACATCATTGAGCATCTTGGCATTGTAGGTGGCCCCGGCCTTCTTCAGCAATGCGGCCGTTTCCATGGGGGAAGGGATGCTGTAGAAGACCTTTTTGGTCTGCTTCATCCGCTCGCTCTGCGCCAGGCTGTCCTGCCCGTTGGTGGTATCAAGGGTATCCTGTGCTGGCGGATCACCGCCGCAAGCGGCCAAGAGGGTGGTGATGGCCAACAGCATCGGCCAGTGGATCATTCGCGTCACGGTCATGGGGTTGTGGAGGAACGCTTCAAAGGTTCCCTACAAACCCACGGGGATCAGTGCGCTTCCAACCAGTTTTTCCCCAGCGCCATGTCAACAACAAGCGGCACGGCCAATTGCATGGCACCCTCCATCCGATCACGAACAAGCCCTTTCAGGTCCTCCGCTTCATCGTTGTGCGCGTCGAAGACGAGTTCGTCGTGCACTTGGAGGAGCAACTTGCTTCTCATCCTGCGCTGCTTCAATTCGCGGTGGATGTTGACCATGGCCACCTTTATGATGTCCGCCGCAGTTCCCTGCATCGGCGCATTGATCGCCACACGCTCGGCCTGCGCTCGCACGGTGTTGTTGCCACTGGTGATGTCAGGCAGGTAACGTCGACGGCCCATCAGGGTCTTTATGTAACCGTTGGTACGGCAGTAGCCTATCATCTCATCCATTTAGTTGCGCACACCGGGGCACTGCGGGAAGTAATCGTCGATGATCTGTTTCGCCTCTGCGCGCGGGATGCCCAGGTTCTGTGAAAGACCGAACGCCCCCTGACCGTAGGCGATGCCGAAGTTGACGGCCTTGGCCTTGCTGCGCTGCTCGCGTGAAACAGCGGTGATGTCCACGTTGAAGACCTTGGCGGCCGTGGCGGCATGGATGTCGAGCCCATGGCGGAAGGCTTCCTGCATGTTGTGGTCACCGCTCATGTGCGCGATGATGCGCAGTTCGATCTGTGAGTAGTCCGCGCTGAGCAATCGGTGATCCGCATCCCGCGGCACAAAGGCCTTTCGGATCTCCCTGCCTTTCTCCGTGCGAATGGGAATGTTCTGCAGGTTGGGGTCGTTGCTCGCGAGGCGACCGGTGGCAGCCACGGTTTGCAAGTAGCTGGTGTGTACGCGGTGCGTCTTCGGGTCGGCGGCTTCCGGCAGCGTATCCACGTACGTTCCTTTCAGCTTGCGAAGGCTGCGGTAGTCGAGTATGAGCGGGATCGCGGGGTGCGAGTTGCTGAGTTCCTGCAGGATGTCCTCGCTCGTCTGGTACTGACCCGTCTTGGCGGTCTTCTTGATCCTATCACCGCCTAGCTTCAACGTCTCGAAAAGCACATCGCCAAGCTGTTTGGGGCTATCGATGTTGAAGGGCACACCACAAGTCCGGTGTATCTCCTCCTGGAGCTTGAGGATCTCCGTGCCGAGTTCTTCGCTGAACTGTTGCAATGCGGGAATGTCGATGCGTATGCCTTCGGTCTCCATGGCCGCGAGCACGTGCACAAGCGGCATTTCCACCTCTTGGAACAGTGAGGTGACCTCATCCTGTTCCAGCAGCGGGGCGAACTTCTCGGCGAGTTGCCATGTGATGTCGGCATCCTCCGCGCTGTACTCCTTCACGGCATTGATGTCAGCATCCCGCATGCTCCGCTGAACCTTGCCCCGCCCTTTCTCACCGATCAGCGCTTCGATGCCCACGGGACGATAGCTGAGGTAGGACTCACTGAGGTAGTCCATGCCGTGCTTCTGCTGATCGGGCTTGAGCAGGTAGTGGGCCACCATGGTGTCGAAGAGGGGCCCCTTCACCTCCACGCCGTAGTTGGCCAGAACGCGGATATCGTACTTGGCGTTCTGCGCCACCTTGCCGATGGCCTCGTTCTCCAGAATGGGCTTGAAAATGTCCACGATACGCTGGGCTTCGGTCCGGTCCTCCGGAACAGGCACGTAGTAACCTTCGTGCGCCTTCCAACTGAACGCAAGTCCGACGAGCTCTGCGGTACGCTCATCCGTTCCCGTCGTTTCCGTGTCGAAACAGAAGCGCGGCTGCTTCTTCAACTGCGCCGCGAGCATGTACATCTTCTCGCTCGTGTCCTCCAAGAGGTAGCGGTGCGGCACCGTGTCGATGTTGGCGAACTCCTTCAGTTCCACGTTGCCCGCGTCGTCCACTGTGGCGCCGAAGAGATCCACCTGGCCTGATGGTGCACGCGCCGCGGGGACCTTCTCTCCTTTCGTTTCCGGAGCAACAGCCCCGGGGCCATCGGCCCCGAGCACTTTGTTCGTGAGGTTCTTGAACTCCAGCTCGCTGAAGACCTCGAGCACTTTCGCCGCGTCGGGTGGATCGAGGTGCAACGCATCGTGATCGAGCTCCACGGGCGCATGGATGTTGATCGTCGCGAGCATCTTGCTCATGAGCCCTTGCTCCGCGAAGGCGATCACGTTCTCCTTCTGCTTGCCCTTCAACTGTTCCGCGCCATCGATCACGCCTTCGAGGCTCCCGAACTGCTGCACCAACTTCATTGCGGTCTTCTCACCAATGCCCGGGATGCCCGGGATGTTGTCCACTGCATCGCCCATGAGGCCGAGGATGTCCTTCACCTGCTCCGGACTGGTGAGCCCGCCCCAGCGCTCGCAGATCTCCTTGGGACCGAGCTTCTCCGGTGGATCACCACCCCGACCGGGCTTGTACATGATGATCCGCTCGCTCACCAATTGCCCGAAATCCTTGTCGGGCGTCACCATGTATGTGGTGTAGCCTTCCGCCTCTGCTTTCTTGGCCAGCGTGCCGATCACGTCATCCGCCTCGTAGCCGTCGCTCTCAAGGATGGGGATGTTCATGCTTTCGATGATGCGCCGGATGTAAGGGATGTTGCTGCGGATATCGTCAGGCATCTCCTCCCGATTGGCCTTGTAATCGAGGAGTGTCTCGTGGCGCTCGGTGGGCGCTGCCGTGTCGAATACCACCGCGATGTGGGTGGGCTTCTCCCGTCTGATCAGGTCGAGCAATGTGGTTGTGAAACCGAAGGCCGCGCTCGTGTTGAAACCCTTGCTATTGACCCGCGGCGCGCGAATGAAACTGAAGTAGGCACGGTAGATGAGCGCGAACGCGTCGAGAAGGAATAAGCGTTTGTCTGGGGCTTGCTCGGACATGGCGGCAAGGTAGCCAGCGACCCACGGCCCCCATGAGCTCAGGATAGCAAGCCCGGTAAGCAACGCCATACGCTCCTACCCGCGTCATCGGTCTACTTTCGCTACCCCGCACGCACGTTGGAATGAAGAAGGTACTGCTGTTGATCATCCTGGTGATGGCTGTTTTCATCTCCTGCACCCACGACCCGGAGGAGCTGATCGCGCCGGTCGTACCGGATACCCCGGCGAACGACACCTCTGCCGTGGTCTTCGACATGACCGCCGTGCCTTATCCTTTGCTGAGCACGTACAACTTCTACGCCGGGCCCATGGCCGACCTGGAACCGGTGGAGGGTGTTCTTCCCTACGATGTGATCACACCCCTCTTCAGCGACTACGCGCACAAGAAGCGCTTCATCTGGATCGCCAATGGAGCGGCGGCGCAGTATGTGGATGATATGTCCATCTTGGACTTTCCCGACGGTGCTGTGCTGATCAAGAACTTCTACTACGACAATGTGCTGCCGCAGAACGATCGCCGCATCATGGAGACGCGGATCCTGTTCAAGCGGAACGGGGCGTGGGAATTCGCGGATTACCGCTGGAACCAGGAACAGACCGAGGCCTACTTCGACCTGAACGGCAGCATCACCCCCTTGGATTGGGTGGACGAGCTCGGTGTTACCCGCCATGTGGACTACAGGATCCCCGCAGCAGCGGAATGCCACACCTGCCACAAGATCAGCGGCGTGGATACCCCGATAGGTCCGAAGCCCCAGAACCTGAACAGGACATACGACTACTCTTCCGGTAGCTCGAACCAATTGGCAAAGTGGGCAGAGATGGGCTACCTCCAAGGTGGATACCCGGGCAGCATTGCCACCACCGTGAGGTGGGACGATCCAGCCGAGACACTTACCGATCGGGTGCGCGCCTATGTGGACATGAACTGTGCACATTGCCATGGTGAGGGTCGTCATTGCGATTACCGGCCGATGCGTTTCGCCTGGCACGAATCGAGCGATGTGGTGAACTTGGGTGTGTGTGTCCCACCCGAAGACCTGATCGATCCGAGCTACATCTACATCGTTTCCGCCGGTAACACCAACCGCTCCATGCTTTACCACCGTCTGACCTCCACGGCAGAGGATGTGCGCATGCCGCTCCTTGGGCGCACGCTCGTTCACCAAGAAGCCGTGGACCTCTTCACTGAATGGATAAATACACTCTCTCCACCCTGCGATTGAACTTGAACCAAGCGACATGAAAAAGACAGCTACGCTCTTCCTCGCATTGACCGTCATCGGCGTACACGCACAGGACGATTGTGCCAATGCGCTGCCCATCATCGCTGGTACGTACTCCATCTCTGCCGTGGACGGTACACAGGTGAGCGCTCCGCTCTGTGCCACAAGTGGTCCCTTGGCCACCAATGCCGAGTGGTACACCTACACCCCTACGTCCAACCTCGGTCTTACCATTACAACGGATCTCGCGGCCAATACCGGTGGTGATACACGTTTCCACGTATACTCCGGCACGTGCGGCGCGTTGGTTTGTGTGGGAGGCGATGATGATGGTGGCAACATCGGCAACGGATTCCTCTCCGTCGATTCGTTCAACGTTTCAGCACTCACCACCTACCACATCGTATTCGATGATAGCTGGAGCGCTGCAGGTTTCACCTTCCAATTGATCGAAGGCGATACGATCACGGATCCCGTGGATCCTCCCGGACCAGAGCAGGGGATCGTCTTTTCGCCGGTAGCGGTACCGATCAATGGCACCGCTGCCGTGGTGGACATGACCGGTGACCACCTCGACGACGTCGTATCCGTCACGGCGAACAGCATACGCGTGAGCGCACAGCAGGTGGGTGGCGGTTTCGTGAACACGGACGTGACCACACCCACGGCGAACTACACCCCTTCCTGGAGCATGGCCGTTGGCGATATCGACAACAATGGACGCAACGACCTGCTCTATGGTAGCGGGAGCGGGGTCACCTTCATGGTCGCCAACGCCACGGCAACGGCGTACACTGAACTGAGCGGCCCGGAATACGTTTTCAGCCAGCGCAGCAACTTCGTGGACATCAATGCCGACGGTAACCTGGACGCCTTCGTTTGCCATGACGTGGACGCCAACGTTTACTACATGAGCGATGGCAATGGCGGGCTGGCATACAACCAGGGTGGGTTGGGCGAAACCTGTGGCAACTACGGCAGCATTTGGGTGGATTTCGACGGTGATCAGGACCAGGATCTCTTCGTTGCCAAATGCGGCTGCGACGCGGTGGACATCCTATACCGGAACAATGGCGATGGCACCTTCACCAATATCGCCGGTCCATTGGGCTTCGCCGATGGGCAACAGAGTTGGAGCAGTGCCTGGGGCGATTTCAACAACGATGCGCACATGGACGTGCTCGTCGGGACCAGTTCCAGTGGCGCGCACAAGCTGATGCTGAACGATGGCGACGGCACGTTCACGAACGTTACCGCTGGCAGCGGCTTCGACGTCTTCGTCGGCGCGAGTATCGAGTGGACCACACACGATTTCGACAATGACGGCTACTTGGACATCCTCGGCGGCAACATGCTGAGCATGAACAATGGCGACATGACGTTCACCGTAACGGACATCACACCGACCAATGGCCCGATCGGAGACCTGAACAACGACGGCTTCCTGGACATACTCAACGGGAACTCTGCGTACATGAACGCCGGGAACGACAACAACTGGTTGAAGATCAACTGCACCGGAACGGCGAGCAACCTCAATGGGATCGGGGCGCGTGTGAAGATCGAGAGCGCAATGGGAACACAGATCCGCGAGATCCGGAGTGGTGATGGGTTCCGTTACATGAGCACGTTGAACGCCCATTTCGGGATCGGCACCGATACGGAAGTGGAGATCGTTACAATCTATTGGCCCAGCGGCACGGTTGACGTGGTCGAAGATCCTCCGATCAACACCACCCTGTCCGTCGTGGAGAGCTTTTCCACTGAAGTTGCTGAGGCAGGATCGCCCGGTTTGAATTTGTTCCCCAATCCCGCCACGGGAACACTCACCATGGGCCGGGCCCTTGAAACAATGGCAGTCGCCACCATCTTCGATGTGAGCGGTCAGCAAGTGTTACAAACCACTGTGTCTGACGGAAGATTGGATGTGAGCAAACTGGCCCGAGGTGTCTACTTCCTGCAGATCCTGCTGGGTGGGGAACGGTTTCAGGAACGCTTCACCAAGGAGTAGAACTTCCCGGAAAAGTTCCAGTAGGAAGCCCCTCGATCAAGGTGGTCGAGGGGCTTCCTTTTGCCTGAAAACACGTCTTCCGTGAGGCTCGGCGTTGTCGCCGTGACCCTATATTTACTTGACGAAGTCTTAGGCCCTCTCCCAACGGGATACCATGGTACCCGGAACAAACCGCCCCGCGACCCGCCAATTCCGGGTTGTGATCTTGGCCCTGCTGCTTGGCTTGGCGGGTAACACGCGCGGTGATCACTTCGCCGGTGCAAGCATCACCTACGAGTGTTTAGGCGCAAGCCAGTATCGATTCTCCTTGGACCTTTACCTGAATTGTGCCGGCGTGCCCATTACGCCGCACAGTCTCCACTTCTCGAACGATTGCGGGGTCTCCTTTTCGATGACGAACCTCAATCCGGTATCGGTCATCGAAGTATCCCCGTTGTGCCCATCCCAATTGGCAAACAGCGCATGCAACGGCGGCACGCTACCGAGCTTCCGCAAATACCGCTTCCAAACGACCCTATTCCTTTCCCCCTGCAACAAGTGGAGCGTGGAATGGTACACCTGCTGCCGCAACAACACCGTGAACGTCATGCTGGCACCGGGCACGTACGCCGTTGCGACGCTGAACAACCTGAGCGGCATCTGCGACGATTCACCCATTTTCGTGGATAGTGGCATCCCCTATGTGTGCGTGAACGAAATGGTGGCGTACAACCCGGGCGTCAGTGATCCGGAAGGCAACCTCATGAGCTTCGCGTTGATCACCGCACGCTTTGGTTCGCCTACACCAACGGACGTTACCTACCAACCGGGCTACAGTGGCTCGGCCCCCATTCCCGGGCTGAACTTCAACACGGTCACCGGCCAGATCAGTTTTGTTCCCACTATCACCGGTTATTACGTCGTGGTCTTCGAGGTATCCACCTATACGCCCGGTGGTGTTTTGATAGGCACGGTGATGCGGGACCTCATGTTCTCCGTTATCCCATGCGATGGTGCTCCACCAACGAGTCCCGGTGTCACGGAACGAAACGCTACTCCCCTTGTTCTTGTGGTTGCAAGCATCCGACAATGCGTGCCCGATCGCCAATACCATGTCCTTGTCGATCACGGCGCTCAACTGCGCCACACTTCCAGTGGCGCTGGTGGACCTGCGCGCCATCGATCTCGATGATCATGTGGTCGTGCGCTGGACCACCGGTTCTGAAACCGGTAGCGAGCTTTTCACCATCGAACGCAGTGCGGACGGCAGTTACTTCACCGATGTGGGCACCGTTGCTGCAGCGGGACACTCTTCGTCCACCCGCGAATACGAATTCGTGGACCGCGCTCCTCTGCAGGGAACCAGCTACTACCGCCTGCGGGAGCGGGACCTCGATGGGTCCACTACATACAGTGATGTGGTGGCGGTCGGGCGGATCCAAGATGCTACGATCACAGCAAGCACGATGGACCATGCCGTGTGGTACGTCCACGGTGCTGAACCCGGTGCCCACTGGAGCTTGCACGATGCGCGCGGATCGCTGGTACTGGAAGGAACCATCACGGATGAAGCGGGCAGCCCTATCCATGTTGAAGGCAGCGCCGATCATCTGAACCTGCTACTCGTGAAAAGCAGTTCACGTGTGTTCTCGCTCAAGCTGCCACCCGGAACAGCCGGTGAGCGGACCATGGTGACCGCATCGGCCAACTGAAGGACCAGGAAGCGGGTATCACCGTTCCTGCCAAACAACTTCCATGACGGTACTGCCGACCACGCCAAGGGTGGTGCGATCGATCACGTCCATGTTATCGTCATGCGTATGCCAGCTTGGTGGAAATGCCCCCGTAGCAGCATTGTACTCGATGATGTCCACCGTCGGTATGCGCAGGCGTTCGTTTATCGCCAAGTGGTCATCCGTGCCCACGAAATACTTGGTCTCTGCCACGAAACGTTCGCCATGACCGAGGGCTGAACCTGTTTTCCAAATGCGGCCCACGATGGCGGGGGGCATACCGCATACTGATGGCCTCGCGGTAGAAGCGGGCATCCTTCGCACCGCACATGTCCAGCAGGATGCCGAAGCGCGCTTTGTAGTTCGCCACATGCGGGTTCTTGCTGAAATACTGGGAGCCGAGCGCCCATGTGGCAATGCTATTGTCGTCCGCTGACATGGCGCCGTTCGGTTGACCGTAGTCCTCCACGTCCGTGAAAAGCATGTCCACTCCAGGGCCGTGCTGCTTTAAAGCCAAGTGCCGCGCTATCTCCAGCAGGATCCCCACACCGCTTCCTCCATCGTTGGCACCAAGGATGGGTTCACCGGTTCGTTCATCATCCTTGTCGGCGAAGGGGCGCGTATCATAATGTGCCAGGAGCAGCACTCGCTCCTTGGCTTGAGGGTTCCAACTTGCGACGATGTTCCGCATCGGCAGTTTTTGACCATTGAACACAGTGACGCTGGCGGTCTGCTCGATCACCGTGGCACCAAAACCCCGCAGCTTCGCCACCATCCAATCGGCGCAAGCCTTGTGCCCGGGCGTTCCCGGCACGCGCGGTCCGAAGTCCACCTGCTTCTGAACGAAGGCGTATGCACTGTCCTGATCGAAACCAGGTGTTGGTGGAAGTGCCGGTAGCGCCGGAGCCTCTTCCTTCACGCTATTCGGCTCGTCCGGTGCGCAGGTGACCAGCAACATCGCAACTGGCAGCAACCAAAGCAATGGCCAACTGCCTTTGTTCGAGCGTCCTTGCAACCTCATGCTCGTTCCCATGTGGTCCCCTCCTTGCCATCCTTGAGCACGATACCCAACACAGCGAGCTTTTCACGGATCGCATCACTCGCGGCGAAGTCCTTCTTCGCCTTCGCCTCAGCACGCATGCGGATGAACTCTCCGACGAGGCCGTCCATTGCACTGTCGCCCTGAGCCTGTCGAAGGGCACCTTCCTCCTTCTTCAATCCCAGCACATCGAAGACCATCGCATCGAAGAGCTGCTTCAGTCGTTCGATCGTAGGCCCCGTAAGTGCGAGCTTTCCATCGTTCACCGAGTTGATGATGCGCACGCCCTCGAACAGCTCGGCGATCATCACCGGGGTGTTCAGGTCGTCGTTCATGGCAGCGTAGCACCGCTGCTCCAACGAAGCGATATCCGCTTCATCCACTGCACCGGGTTTCAACTTGCTAAGAAGCTCGATCGCTTTCATCATGCGCTCCAGCCCCTTCTCTGATGCTTGCATCGCCTCATTGCTGAAATCGAGCGTGCTTGCGTAGTGGCACTGCAGCATGAAGAAGCGAACCGTCATGGCGCTGTAGCCCTTGTCCAACAACTTGTGGTTGCCGGTGAGCAGTTCCTCCGGTGTGAAACCGTTGCCTTCGCTCTTGGCCATCTTGCGTCCGTTGACCGTGAGCATGTTGCCATGCATCCAATAGCGCACGGGTGCAATGCCGTCGGCAGCAACGCTCTGCGCGATCTCGCATTCGTGGTGCGGGAATTTCAGGTCCATGCCGCCACCGTGTACGTCGAAGGTCTGCCCGAGGTACTTGGTGCTCATGGCGCTGCACTCCAGGTGCCAGCCCGGGAATCCTTCGCCCCACGGGCTCGGCCACTTCATCAGGTGATGCGCATCGGCCTTTTTCCAAATGGCGAAATCGAGCGGGCTGCGCTTCTCCTCCATGCCTTCGGTATCGCGCGTGTTGGTCATCAGCTCGTCGATCTTCCTTCCGCTCAATTCGCCGTACGCGAACTTCTCGGCGTACTTCGGCACATCGAAGTACACGCTGCCGTTGGCTTCATAAGCGTACCCGTTCTTCACGATGCGCTCCACCATGCCGATCTGTTCGATCAAATGCGCGGTGGCTGTCGGCTCGATGCTCGGGTTCTTCAAGTTGAAGAGCCGCATCACATCGTGGAAGCCGTTCGTGTACTTCTGCACGATCTCCATCGGCTCCAACTGCTCCAAGCGAGCGCGCTTGGCGATCTTGTCCTCACCGGCATCCACGTCATCCACCAAGTGGCCCACGTCGGTGATATTGCGCACGTACCGCACTTTGTAACCCAGGTGCGTGAGCCAGCGGTAGAGCACATCGAAGGTGGTGAAGCTGCGTACGTTGCCCAGATGTACATCGCTGTACACGGTGGGGCCGCATACGTACAATCCAACGAACGGCGGGTTCAGCGGAACGAATTCCTCCTTCTTGCGTGTCAACGTGTTCGTGAGGAACAGCGGACCTTTCTTCGGCTCGGACATGGCCCGGCGAAGGTAGAAGCGCAAGGTGAACCCAACGGGAAAGCCTACTGCCGATCCTCGTCGGTGATCACCGCATCGCCCGCATAACGCCCGCCCTTGTACACCTGTATCCGCGTGAGGATACCATTGGCATCGTAGGTGTAACGTTTCCCATCGAAGAGACGGCCGTTGGCGAACTCCCCTTGCTGAGTGATGCGCAGCTGCTTGTCATAGAGCGTGTTGTAGCCGTTTTCGCGGAAGACCACGGCATTGGTGCGCTCCGTGGCCGCGACCGCCGGGGCGGGTTCGGCCTTGGGATCCACCTGCACATCATCGGCTTTGGGAACCGGTTTCAGGTATTTGCTGTTGGCCGCATCGATCACCCTGTTGTTGAACTGCGCCACCTGTTGCAATTGGCCATCGGCGGTATAGCGCTTCAGAGTTCCATCCTCGCGGCCTTGTTCCACGTTCACGAGCACTTCCAGTTGGCCGTTCTCGTGGTAGTACTTCTGTTCACCATCGCGGACACCAAAACCATTGAACACGAAATCCTGCGCGAGCTTCCCATTTGGATGCCAGCGTTTGAAAGTGCCCGTATTGCGATCGAGGTCCCAGGTGCCTTGCTCTTCCACCTTGCCGTTGGGATAATAGGTCTTGTACTCGCCTTTGGGCCTACCCATTTGGTAGGTGATCTCGCTCATCACCTGTCCGTTCGGCCAGAACCGACGCCACATACCCACGCGCTTGCTGTTGGTGTAGCGTCCTTCCTCGATCAATTGACCATCCTCATAGTCCGGCTTCTCCGCCTTGGGGGCAACGATCTTCCAATAACCCTGCTTGCGGCCGGTCTCGTCCACTTGGTTCAAAGTGTCCTGCACCGTTTCGCTCGCTTGCGCGAAGGAGGAGGGGACGGCGAGAAGCAGCAGCAGACCAAAGCTGAACAAGAGGGAGTGACGGTTCATGGCAGGTTTGTTGATCGCGACCGCGATACGCGAGAGTCCCGAACCGGGTTTCATGGGGGACCTATTTCGTCAACTCCCGCTTCAGGTTCAGCATCATGTCATCCACCATGGCGCGCAGGTCGTACTCTGGTTTCCAGCCCCAATCGGTGCGTGCTGCGCTGTCGTCGATGCTGCGCGGCCAGCTATCGGCAATTGCTTGCCGACTGTCCGGTGCGTAGCCCATCTTGAAGCCGGGAATATGCCGTGCCACTTCGGCCGCGATCTGTTCCGGGTGGAAGCTGAAGCCCGCGAGGTTGTAGCCGTTGCGCTCCTTCACTTTTTCGGCCGGCGCCTCCATCAGATCGATGGTCGCCCGTATGGCGTCGGGCCTGCACATCATGGGAAGGGTGGTCTTCGGCCCGAGGAAGCTGGTATACGCGCCGTGCTTGATCGCCTCATGGAAGATGTGGACCGCATAATCCGTGGTGCCACCGCCCGGTGCGCTCTTCCAGCCGATGAGGCCTGGGTAGCGGATGCTGCGCACATCCACACCGTAGCGCCTGTGGTAATAGGCGCACCATTGCTCGCCAGCCTGTTTGCTGATGCCATAGACCGTGCTCGGCTCCGCGATCGTATGCTGCGGCGTGTTGTCCTTGGGCGTAGTGGGGCCGAAGACGGCAATGCTGCTGGGCCAATAGACCTTCTTCAACCTGCCTTCCCGTGCCAGTTCGAGGATGATGAACAAGCTCTCCATGTTCAGTTTCCATGCGAAGGCGGGATCCTTCTCAGCAGTAGCGCTCAACAGTGCGGCGAGCAGATAGACTTCGGCGATCCGTGCTTCTCGATGATGCGCTCGATCCCGCGGCGGTCCATGGCATCGACCATGGCGAAGGGGCCGCTCTGCTCTACCTGCGGCTGCTTGATGTCACTGGCTACCACGTTCTCATTCCCGAAACGGGCGCGCAGGCCTTCCACGAGTTCGGTACCGATCTGGCCACTGGAGCCGATGACGAGGATCTTCTTGGACATGCGGCGAAGCTATTTCCCTGACGGCATCGGGCCCTCCTCCCTCCGTACTTTCGCAGCATGGATGTCCACCGCCTCCGCAACCTGCACAGGCCCGATGTGCTGAAGGCCCGACTGGAGCGTGAGGGCGTGCCGCGGACCACCCTTTCCTTCTACCGCTATGTTCGTTTGAAGGAGGTGGAGGCTCTGCGCCACGAGCTTTATTCCGAGTGGGAAGCGCTTGGTGTTCTGGGCCGCGTGTACCTCTCCCAGGAAGGCATCAATGCGCAGGTGAGCCTGCCGACCCAGAACCTTGATCATTTCCGGACAGCGCTCGATTCACGCGAAGCGTTCCAAGGAGTTCCGTGGAAGATCGCCGTGGAGGATGATGGCAAGAGCTTCCTCAAGCTCGCCATCAAGGTGAAGAAGAAGATCGTGGCCGATGGCCTGGCCGATGATGCCTTCGATGTGACGAACGTGGGAGAGCATCTCGATGCGGCGACCTTCAACCAGAAGATGGCAGAAGGCGCGCTGGTGATCGACATGCGCAACAACTACGAGTGCCTGATCGGCCACTTCGAAGGGGCCTACCTGCCCAAGGCGGACACTTTCCGCGGGGCGATCGAGGAGGTGAGGGAGGTAATGAAGGAGAAGAAGAACGCTGAAGTGCTGCTCTATTGCACCGGAGGCATCCGTTGTGAAAAAGCCAGTGCCTACCTGAAGCATGAGGGCTTCACCAACGTGGGCCAATTGCACGGCGGTATCATCGACTACGCACGACAGATCAGAGCGCAAGGGCTGGCAAGCAAGTACAAGGGCCAGAACTTCGTGTTCGATGAGCGGCTGGCGGAGCGCATCACCGACGATGTGGTGAGCACGTGCATGCAATGCGGCACGAAGAGCGACCGTATCAGCAACTGCCAAGAGGTGACCTGCAACATGCTTCTAGTTCAGTGCGAAGCATGCGCGGAGAAATATGCCGAGTGCTGCTCACCGAGCTGTCGCGAGATCCACCTGTTGCCCGAAGAAGTGCAACGCTCCTGGCGCAAAGGCCGCAGCACACGCAGCACGAAGACCAAGGCGATCAATGATCCCGAAGGCTTGCGCCGCCGCATCCGCGAGGAAGAAGAACTGCTAACGCTGAACGGCACACTTCATCCTGAGCTGACCGGAATATCTCCCTAAAGCCAACGTAAGCGGCGGGAAATTTCCGCCACGCGCAGCGTATCTGCGCCATCCTAGCCCCATGCCCATCTACCACACCCTCGGCAACATCCCCACAAGCGGCACACCGTGTTCAAGAACGGCAAGGACCGCTACTTCTACGAGCAGCTCTTCGGCACCATCGGTTTCGACGGCATGAGCACGCTCAGCTACCACACGCATCGGCCCACGATGGTGAAGGAACTGCGCAAGCCGAAGGACGTGAGCCCCAAGATCGCGGTGGAGAAGAACCTGCGATCACTGCGCTTGCACGGCTTCAAGACCAAGCCCGAGAAGGACCACCTTGCCGCACGCAAGACCATGCTGGTGAACAGCGATGGGCCATCGTCCTCGCCGCGCCACAGGCCAAGAGCGGGGACTACTTCTACAAGAACGCCGACTGCGACGAGATGATCTTCGTCCACAAGGGCACGGGCAGGCTGCGCTCCTTACTAGGCAACATCGACTTCAAGTACGGCGACTACCTGATCGTTCCGCGCGGAATGATCTACACCATGGAGTTCGACGGATCCGGACAATCGACTCTTCATCGTGGAAAGTCACCGGCCCATGTACACGCCGAAGCGCTACCGCAACTGGTTCGGCCAGCTGCTGGAGCATAGCCCGTTCTGCGAGCGCGATATCCGCCGCCCGAAGAAACTGGAGACGCACGACGAGAAGGGCAGCTTCATCATCAAGGTGAAGAAGCAGAACATGCTGCACGAGCTCGTCTACGCCAGTCACCCCTTCGATGTGGTGGGCTGGGACGGCTACAACTACCCCTACGCCTTCAGCATCCACGACTTCGAGCCCATCACCGGCCGTGTACACCAGCCGCCGCCTGTGCACCAGACCTTCGAGACGGATGCCTTCGTGGTGTGCAGCTTCTGCCCGCGCCTCTACGACTACCACCCGCAGGCCATCCCCGCACCGTACAACCACAGCAACATCGACAGCGATGAGGTCCTCTACTACGTGGATGGCGACTTCATGAGCCGCAACGACATAGGCCCAGGGCACATCAGTTTGCACCCTGCTGGCATTCCCCACGGCCCGCATCCCGGTGCCATGGAGCGCAGTATCGGCAAGAAGGTGACCGATGAGCTGGCGGTGATGGTCGATACCTTCAAACCCCTCATGGTCACCGAGGAATGCATGAAGATCGATGATGGCAAGTACTACAAGAGCTGGTTGGAGTAACAACGAACACCTGAACAACGATGCGGATCAAGAACCTGTTCCTCGGAATTCTTCTCGCAACCGGAGCGAGCAATCCGGTCCTTTCACAGGATGCGGCCAAGGAGATGTACGTCTCGATACCCTGCCGCGTCGATGCGGACGATGTGTCGTTCGTGTATGATGCGGACCGTCAGGTCCTTCCCTCCGGCATCGTGGTGGTGCGGGTGGTCACCATGAAAAAAACTGAATCGCGCCGGTCGTTCGCGGATCTAACACCTATTGAACTGAAGCGCCTGAGGAAACAAGCACGCAAGGCACGCTCCTGCGAGATCGTGGTCATCAACGACTACAAGCTACCGGCGCAGGTGAATAACCCCGATAAGGAAATGGAAGCCCGCATGCAGCAGGAGATCCAGTTCATCATGGTGCAGCGCATAAGACCTTGTCCTGAGTGCTCGGCCGCTAACAACTGAACAACAACCCGATCATCTGATCGACAGCTCGAGAACACATGGCAACCGGATTGAAAGACGTCGACTACGGCCTGGAGAAGATCATGGCCGATGCACAGGACTTCCTGCCCCTGTTGGGCACGGACTACGTTGAATTATACGTGGGCAACGCCAAGCAGAGCGCGCACTATTACAAGACCGCTTGGGGCTTCCAGAGCCTGGCCTATGCGGGTCTCGAGACCGGCGTGAAGGACCGCACGAGCTATGTGCTGGTGCAGGACAAGATCCGCTTGGTGCTCACCACGCCGATGACACCCGACAGCACGATCAACGAGCACATCCGCAAGCACGGGGATGGCGTGAAGGTGATCGCCCTGTGGGTGCCCGATGCGAAGAAGGCCTGGGAGGAGACCACCAAGCGCGGCGCCAAGAGCTTCATGGAGCCGGTGCGTGAAGAGGACGAGCATGGCTATGTGATCCGCAGCGGCATCCACACCTACGGCGAGACGGTGCACATCTTCGTGGAGCGCAACGAGTACAAAGGTCCCTTCATGCCGGGCTACAAGGCCTGGAAGAACCACTACAACCCGCCGCCCACCGGCCTGAAGTTCATCGACCACATGGTGGGCAACGTGGGCTGGGGCGAGATGAACCACTGGGTGGATTTCTACGCCCGCGTGATGGGCTTCGCGCAGCTCGTGAGCTTCGACGACAAGGACATCAGCACCGAGTACACCGCGCTGATGAGCAAGGTGATGAGCAACGGCAACGGCCGCATCAAGTTCCCCATCAACGAGCCGGCCGAGGGCAAGAAGAAGAGCCAGATCGAGGAGTACATCGACTTCTACAACGGTGCGGGCGTGCAGCACATCGCGGTGGCCACCAACAACATCATCGAAACGGTGGGCGCGCTGAAGGACCGCGGCGTGGAGTTCCTGTACGTGCCGCCCAGCTACTACGACACCGTGATGGACCGCGTGGGCGAGATCGACGAGGACCTGGCGGTGCTGAAGCAGCACGGCGTGCTGGTGGACCGCGACGACGAGGGCTACCTGCTGCAGCTCTTCACCAAGCCGGTGCTTGACCGCCCTACGATGTTCTTCGAGATCATCCAGCGCAAGGGCGCCAAGAGCTTCGGCAAGGGCAACTTCAAGGCGCTGTTCGAGGCGATCGAACGGGAGCAGGAGAACAGGGGGACGTTGTAGGCGGGACCCTTGCGACATAATCGAAGGGCATCGCCATGTGGCGGACGCCCTTCGTTACTACAGGCGGCTTCCCTGTTGGAGTGCGCTACACTTGCGCAGGTCAGCACGACTACTTCCGCACGAGCCATGCGCAAACTCAAGTTCGATCGCAACCGCTACGGCAACGGCCTGCTCATCGACTCGGCGGACATGACCGAGTTCGACCGCTCCATCGTGGAAGCGGTACCGGACTTCCATTTGCTCGGCTCCATCGAACAGGGCAGCGGTTCCATGCGGATCGGCACCCATCGATTGAAGGTGCGGTCCGGGAGCATCATCACCATCACGCCCGGCCAGCCGGTGGATCTGACCGGTTGTACTCTGGACCGGGCCACTGGATCTTCTTTGAAGCCGGATTCCTTGATCTCCTGTTCGAGGAAGCCCACTTCACCTACAAGTTCAGCTTCTTCCACGACCTCGAAGCTTCCCCTGCGCTGAAACCAGACAACAGGACATTCCAGGCATGTGATGGGCTCGCCAAGGAGATCCACAATGAGTTGCGCAAACCCTCCGGCGACAGCAAGCAGTTCCTACGGGCCGCCCTCCATCTGCTGCTCGTGCGTCTCCAACGCACGCACCGGGCCGCGTTCAGGCACGGTCAGGGCCTCGTCAGTGATACGCGCCTGCAGCAGCTACGCTACTTGCTGGCCAATAAGTTGACGGAGCTGCGCACGGTGGAAGCCTTTGCCGCGGAACTGGCCATCAGTAGGGGCCATTTGCACAAGTTGGCGCAGCGAAACTTCGCGCGTTCAGCCAAGCAGCTGATCGAGGACCATCGCATGATGCACGCATGCCGAGCACTGCTGCTCACGGACTCCGATGTCGCATCGATCGGCTATGACCTGGGCTACACCGATCCAAGCAACTTCGCCCGTTCCTTCCGCAGGCACATGGGTCTTTCGCCGGCCGCCTATCGCCAGCAGGCGACAAAGTGACCGTCACTCTTCCGGATCGACCGATCAGGGCCCTGCTACAGGCTCTTGTTTTGCCCTGCGATCGGAACAGCCTGGATCGGCTCTACCAAACAGGGCCGGTCGGGGTTGCATCATCGCCCTACGAGTCAGTCCAAACAAACGAATAGAACATGAACACTTTTCGAACTGCGACCGCTTTCATGCTCGCTACGAGCCTGTACCTAGTAAGCTGCAAAAAGGAGAATGACGAGCCCCAGACCGTGAACGAAGGAACCCAGAACGAAACCAACGATGATGTGTTCGAATTAGCCATCCGTAGATTGAACCCTGGACAGAACATCGCTGATTTCGTAGCGGCACGTGACGCCTTCGTGGCGGAACTAATGGCACGACCCGGCACCTCCAACGACCGTGAGTTCCAGCCCTCGTTCGACCTGCTGGCGTCAGGACTGCCCTTGGACAGTATCTACATCGGCATGACCCAGTATGCCGACCTGAACACGTTCAGCACGCTAGGCCAACAGCTTATCTCCATACCGGAGGCAACGACGTTCTTCGCGACCTTCGTGCCGATCACCTTCGAGGTACTGCAACCCCTCCCAGGGTATGGACCGATCGACCTCTCCACGATTGCTCCCTTGAACTCAGGACGGATCCTGGAGATCGCAGTGCGCGACATCAGCGCATACTCCAACTTCGATACGACCGACTATGTTACCAAGCGCGACAGCTTCCTGACCCTGCTTGCCCAGCAACCGGGTTTTGTTCAGGAGATCCAGTGGCGGAGCGTACTGAACAACAACGTCGTGGTCGGGATGACCGTGTACGACAGTCAAGCGGCCGCGCTGGCGATCGGTATGGACCCGAACTTCATGTGGGATCCTGCTGTGTCGGAATTCCTTGGTGCCTACCCACCCACTCAGTTCGGTGCATTGAACACCGTACTCAAGTAAGGTGACCGATCGTCCTGAAAGCCGCACGGATACCGACCCCCATTCGATCTGGGAGATCAATTTTCCGAAGGAGGTACGGGACCTGGGTCGCCTTCCACAGCTATGATCCAACCATGCATCACGAAGTGCGATCACGGGAGATCCTGTTGAGCCAAAAGACAAAATGACCAGCGTTACCTGATCGACCGCCCAGGGCCCTGCTGCCAGAACTTGCCTTAACCACCAAAGTCGAACACACATGGACCAACTCATCATCACCGGACTGGCTGCAGCCATCGCGCTTGCGTCCGTTCCAACAATCGAAAACACAACGCCAATGAAGGAAAAACCCATCTTCGAGCTTGCCGTCCGCATGGTGAAGGACGGTGAACAGGAGGCATTCGAAAAGGCCCGCGCACAGTTCATCCAGTTGCTCACCAAGCAGGATGGCGTGAGCAACGACCGCGAGTTCAGTTCCTTCTACGCACTGCCCGCTCCCGACGAACGACCCGTGTTCATCGGCATGACGCAGTATCCTTCCATGTCCCGTGTGGGCGAGATCCAGTCGGTGCCTGAAGTTCAGCAGGCCTTCGGAGCGTTCGCCGCCACCATGGACCTGAAGGCCTATGTCTTTCTGCAACAGATCGAAGGCAAGCCTTTTGAGCTCAACAAGGTGCTGCGCACCGAGGGCCAGGTGTTGGAGGTCGCAGTGCGGCGCACCCGCTCCGGACAAGAGGCCGCGTTCGACCGCACGCGCAAAGCCTTCGTGGACATGCTGGACGGGCGCGATGGCGTGCTGGAGAGCTACGAGTTCGCCGTGGTGGGCGGGCCGGATACCGAGCGCCTCAGCGTGGGTATGACGGTGTACCGCGACCAGGCCGCGTTCATGGCCATCGCCGGCGAGTTGATGGAGATGCCGGTGACCCAGGCCTACTTCGCCACCTTCGAGGTGGTCGCCTCGCAGTTCGCCACCTCGGTCAAGTAAACAGGACCGCAATACACCCTGAGCGGAAGCGATACCACACATGCGAAGGGCGTCCAATGGGCGCCCTTCGTCGTTCCAGGAGGTTGTCGTGGACCTGCCCATTATGTTCCTCGAGATCATCCGAGAAAGCGTCTTCGGCCCGCGATCGCGGGAGGCGCCAAGAGCTTCAGCAAGGGCAACTTCAAGGCGCTGTTCGAGGCGATCGAGAGGGAGCAGGAGGATAGGGGGACGCTCTCGATCCAGGTACATATTCGAACGTGTAAGGGCGCCTGGAAATGGCGCCCTTCGACTTCAATCCTTCACCGGCTCTGGCGCGTCGGCGTACTTCTTGTGTTTGCCTGCCAGCTTCCCGAAGAACACGGTTATCGGGAAGATCACCTTCTTCACGAAAGCCGGGATCTCCGTCATGTCGAATTCGCTCGCATAGCGGCTGCCGAGCCAGGCGCCATCGAATTCCTTGGGCCGCTTGCCGCCGTTCTCCTTCGTGCTCCTGAAAATCTCCGTGAGGAAGTACTCCACGTTATGCGCGGGCTTGATCCAGCCCTTGCAACGAAGCGGCTCGTTGCCCGCCGCCCAGAACTTGTGCCCCACTCCGCCTTGGAATGTCACGGTTTCACCGGGCCCGTGCTCCGTTGGTTCCCTGCCGAACTCCTGCACGCCGATCCGGCCGCTCACCACCGTCAGGCTCTCCGCCTGTTTGAAATGCACGTGCATGGGCGGACCGCTCCCGGGCTTCACCATGTTCTCCACTTCGAGCCATTCGCCCTCGCGGTCCTTCACCAAGCGCACGAAGGTGAGTTGCTCGCCGTGGCCGTTCTCGATGGTGTGGGGGTAGGTGTATCGCATGTTCCTTAGATTTGGACAATGTCCAAATATATGACGAAGCGCAGGATCACTGTCAAGGGCGAGGACAAGCGGGCGCTGATCCTGGCCAAGTCGCTGCACTTGTTCAACAAGCACGGCGTTGAGCATGTGGGTGTGCGCGACATCGCGCGGGCGCTGAACATGCGACCAGGGCACATCACCTACTACTTCCCGGATAAGGAGTCGCTGGTGCTGGAGCTAGCAGGGCCTGCGCCAGGCTGAATGATGGTGCAGTGCCTGACGGCACCGTACGGTCGCTCGCTGACTTCCATGACCGTTTCGAGCGGATCCTGCGCAACCATATCGCCTATCGCGGCTTGCTGCTGAGCATGGCACGGTTGCTTTCGCAACTGCCCAAGGTGAAAGCACAGTACCGTGCCACGCAAGAGAAGCGACAAGCCGATCTGCGTGCATGTTTCCGCACGCTGGTGACCGCTGGCGACCTGCGCTCTCTCAATTCCGCTGAAGAGGACTTACCTCATTTCCTGTTGCAGCCTGATCTCACGCGGATGGATCCCGGAAACGTTGGCCGCAGGGCACGACCTTGAGGAGCGCATCCCGCATTACAAACACTGCTGCGGAAACTCATCGAGCCTTTCCTCTGGTCCCTAGGGTTCGTTGTGCCGCGCCAGCACGCCATGCGTCACGAACGGTTGCATCGTCCGTGATCCACTAGTTCCCTCGCGCTGTTTCCGGGCCAGCGCCATATAGGTCTCCCGGATACGATCAAGTTCATCATCGTCCAACTCTTCCAGGTCCAGCAACGCATTGTTGGCCTCCTTCTGAGCGCGGATGAGCTCATCGAGCTTGATCTGCAGGGCCTCCGTATCGCGGTTCTGCGTGTTCTGGATCAGGAACACCATGAGGAAGGTGATGATGGTGGTGCTCGTATTGATCACGAGTTGCCAGGTATCGCTATAGCCGAAGAGCGGACTGGTGACCGCCCACAGCACGATGATCAGCACAGCGAGGATGAACGTCGCCGGGCGGCCGGTGAGCGTGGACGTGCGTTTGGCGAAACGTGTGAACGGGGAGTTGATCGTCGCGGGCATGGGGCTCGGTTTGCTTTGGGTGAAGGTCGGTAGCTTTCACCCATGCCCTCCCTCCTCTCCGACCCCCGATTCGCTATCACCAAGACCGGTGGCTTCAGCCTGAAGGACCATACCTGCGATCTGCCCGGTGATCTGGGCAAGAAGGAACTGAAAGAACAACTGGAAGCGGACAAGGAGCGCATCAGCGAACTACAGGAGGTGCTCTATCCGGCGGGCAAGCATGCCCTGCTGATGATCTTCCAAGCGATGGATGCTGCGGGAAAAGACAGTTGCATCCGGCACGTCATGAGCGGCGTGAACCCGCAGGGCGTGCGCGTCTGGAGCTTCAAGGCACCGAGCACGTTGGAACGCTCGCACGACTTTCTCTGGCGTCATGCACAGGCCGTTCCCGAGCGCGGGCACATCGGCATCCACAATCGCTCACACTACGAGGAAGTGCTGGTGACACGCGTACACCCGGAGTTCATCCTGGGGCAGAACATCCCAACCGTGCTTAGCCTGAAGGACATCGATGCGGCGTTCTGGGGATCGCGCTACAGCGCCATCCGGGCGTGGGAAAAGCAGCTCGCGGATTGCGGTACGGTGATCATGAAGTTCTTCCTGAACATGAGCCGCAAGGAGCAGAAGAAGCGATTCATCGAACGCATCGACGAGCCTGCGAAGAACTGGAAGTTCAATGCCGGCGACGTGAAAGAGCGCGGGCATTGGGACGCATACATGAAGGCTTACGAAGCGGCGATCGGTGCCACGGCTGCGCCGCATGCGCCGTGGTTCATCATACCGGCCGATGAGCAATGGGAATCGCGCGCCATGGTTGGACGCCTGCTCCGCGAACAGCTCGAGGCTCTGAAAATGGTACAACCCAAGCCCGACCCCGGCGCTGCGGCCGCATTGAAGCAGGCGAAAGCCGACCTGCTGGCAGAGAAGGACTGAGCGATCAGTCGAAGAACACCTTCTGGGTTAGCATTCGCTGGCCATCGCTCACGCGCACCAGGAGGATGCCGTTCATCTTGCCTGGCAGGAGCATCGTTCCTTGCGCTCCACGGAAACGCGCTTCATGCACAACGCGTCCGGCCACATCGGTGATGCAAACCTCCTTCGCATCCGACCAGCTACCGGTGGTGGTGATCCTCAACTCATCGTCCATGCACCGAATGCTCACATCGGGAACCACAGGCTCGTCGAGCCCGGTGGTCAGGCATCCGCTCACCAACGCGGGGAAGTCCTCCACCGAGATCGTCTCGTTCGCACCTTCGGTGTAAAGCGGCCCGGAGATCACGCCCTGTGCGTAATCGAGCCAATACACGCCGCAAACGGAAAGCTGGAAGTGCCCCGCCTGCTCGATGCTCATACCGCAACTGAAGTTCCCGGAAAGGTCACAATGCTGGATGGCCCAGAGCACGGTATCCCCGTCGGCCACGCCGGTATTGTACATGCGGCAAAGCAATCCGCAGTCTCCCCACACCCGGATCACCTCATCGCTCTGCAAATCTCCACTGTAGTCGTGCACGACCTTCAAGTCCACGCCATACTCCACGGTGGCCAGTTTAACACCCATGACGATGTGGTTAGGCACCCACCACTGGGGTTCGGGGAATTGCGGCGGTTGCGGGTTCAACGTTTCGCAGAAGGTTGAAGGGCCGAAACAGGAACAGGCATTCCCGTTGGTGGGAAGCAGCGCAAGACCAAGGATGATGAGCGGTGTAGCGAAATGCATGGGCAGGCAGTTTCCCTAAAGATGCGATGAGCCGGGCTGTCCGATGCCTGGAGGGTGATGTTCGGTTGAGAAGAACACCGCCGGAGCCGCTAGACGCTGCGGCCTATTTTCGCGCTCCTCCCGGCAAGGACCCGGGGTGAAAGCGACCATGTACCGCACCCACACCTGTGGCGAACTCCGCCTCTCCCATGCTGGCCAGACCGTAACCCTCGCCGGATGGGTGCAGCGCACGCGCGATCTGGGCGGCATGACCTTCGTAGACCTGCGCGACCGTTATGGGCTCACACAGCTGACCTTCAATGCCGAGAGCGATGCCACGTTGCGCGAAACCGCTCGTTCGTTGGGTCGCGAGTTCGTAGTGCAGGTCACAGGCACGGTAACGGAACGCCAGAGCAAGAACGCGAACATGCCGACGGGTGAGGTCGAGATCTTCTGTAGCGAACTGAAGGTGCTGAACGGCGCCAAGACGCCACCCTTCACCATTGAAGAAGAAACGGACGGCGGTGATGAACTGCGGATGAAGTACCGCTACCTCGATCTCCGTCGCGCCAACGTGCGCCGCAACTTCGAGTTGCGCCACCGCATGGCGATCGAGGTGCGCAACTACCTGAGCGCACAGAATTTCCTGGAGGTGGAAACGCCTGTGCTCATCAAGAGCACGCCGGAAGGTGCCCGCGACTTCGTGGTGCCCAGCCGCATGAACCAGGGCGAGTTCTACGCGCTGCCCCAAAGCCCGCAGACCTTCAAGCAACTTCTGATGGTGGCTGGCTTCGACCGCTACTTCCAACTGGTGAAGTGCTTCCGCGATGAAGACTTACGCGCCGATCGGCAGCCGGAATTCACGCAGATCGATTGCGAGATGGCCTTCGTGGAGCGCGAGGACATCCTCAACGCGTTCGAAGGCATGGCGAAGCACTTGTTCAAGTCCATCCTAAACGAGGAGTTCAAGGAACCCTTCCTGAGGATGAACTTCGATGAGGCCATGCGTGACTACGGCTGCGACAAGCCGGACCTGCGCTTCGGCATGAAGTTCCACGAGCTGAACGACGTTGCCCAAGGAAAAGGCTTCAAGGTCTTCGACGATGCCGAACTCGTGGTTGGGATCAACGCCAAAGGCTGCGCTGGCTGGAGCCGCAAGCAAACAGATGCGCTGATCGATTTCGTTAAGCGACCGCAGATCGGCGCCACGGCCATCGTCTTTGTGAAGTGGACCGAGGAAGGGCTGAAAAGCACTGTGGACAAGTTCTACTCGTCCGAGCAACTCCAATCATGGGCCGGACGCTTTCACATGAAGCAGGGCGATCTGCTTTGCATCATGGCAGGGAAGGCCGACAAGGCGCGCAAGCAACTGAACGAGTTGCGCCTGCACCTCGGCGACCAGCTCGGTCTGCGCGATCCGAGGAGTCTTCAAGCCACTCTGGGTGGTGGACTTCCCGCTTCTGGAGAAGGATGAAGAGAGCGGTCGCTGGCACGCCATGCACCACCCATTCACTTCTCCCATACCAGAGCACGCGCACTTGCTCGAAAGCGATCCTGGCGTCGTTAAGGCCAACGCCTACGACCTTGTGATCAACGGTACGGAGATCGGCGGTGGCAGCATCCGCATCCACGACCGTAGCATGCAGGAGGCCATGTTCCGCGTGCTCGGCTTCACCGATGAAGAAGCGCGCTACAAATTCGGTTTCCTGCTCGATGCTTTCGAGTACGGCGCGCCACCGCACGGTGGCGCCGCGTTCGGTTTCGATCGCTGGGTATCGCTCTTCGGTCACCGTACGGACATTCGCGAGTTCATCGCCTTCCCCAAGAACAACGCGGGCCGCGATGTGATGATCGATGCACCGAGCCGTATCGATGACATCCAATTGAAAGAGTTGGGCATCAGCGTGAAGTGATCCCATGGGTCTATTGATCCTGCTCGGCGTTCTCGGGTTGCTGGTCTTTTGGGCCGCCGCGTATTCGGGCCTGCTCTGGCGAACGCGCAAACTATCCAGCGCGCACAAGGCGGTACTCGCCAAGTATGCCATCAGCTACCAGCGGGCGCACGCCGCGGACCGCCAACGTATGGAGCGCATCGTAGCCACTTTCGTGCATGACAAGGAGTGGGTGGGCGCCGGCATCGAAGTGGCGGAGGAGATGAAAGTGATGATCAGCGCCTGCGCCGCGCAATTGCTCAAAGGACACCCTGACCTTGTCCTGGCACATTTCGAACGCTTCATCGTCCACCCCGACTCATACCGCGACCACCTCAGCGGGCGCATGCACCAAGGCGAAGTGCGGCCGCGTACCGGGACGATCGTGATCTCCTGGGATGATTTCGTGCATGGCTACGCGCACAGTGCCGATGCCCACAACGTGGGCCTGCATGAATTCGCCCATGCGCTTTGGTTCGAGAACAACAACGGCATCGGCGAAGAAGGGTTCCTGTCACAGCACTTCCTGCAACAATGGAACGCACTGGCCACCGCCGAGATCGCCCGCATCAAGGCCGGCGCACCCAGCTTCTTCCGTGACTATGCCGGGGTGAACGATGCCGAGTTCTTCGCCGTAGCTGTGGAGTACTTCTTCGAGCGGCCGCTGGAGTTCCGGGAGGCCATGGCAGACCTGTACGCGTTGCTGTGCAGCTTGCTGAAGCAGGATCCGGCGGCGGTGTGGGTGATGAACTGATAAGGGATCCACGGTCGGTCTTGTTCAAAATGAAGAACCCCACCTTACGGCGGGGCTCCCTTTCCTGTTGACCGACCAGGGCTCGAACCTGGACTCTTCTGAACCAAAATCAGACGTGTTGCCAGTTACACCATCGGTCAATACCGCCCTACTTCCGTAAAGCGCCGCGAAAGTAACATCCCGGCCCGTTCCACACCAAGGTTCCTCCATTTCCCACCCGGTTCTTTCGGTATTTTCGCCGCTTCCGCAACGCAACCCATGGACTATAAGAAGCTGAACATCATCACCGGTTGGCTGGTGTTCCTGGTGGCCGCCTGGACCTTCATCACCACCATTGAGCCCACGGCGAGCTTCTGGGACTGCGGCGAGTTCCTGGCCACAGCCAACAAACTACAGGTGGGCCACCCCCCCGGCGCACCTCTTTTCATGATGCTAGGCCGTATCGCCAGCGCCTTCGTGAGCCCTGAGAACGTGCCTGTTGCCATCAACACCTTGAGCGCGTTGTGCAGCGCATTCACCATCCTCTTCCTGTTCTGGAGCATCACACATATGGCGCACAAGCTCGCCACGCGCGATGGTGCCGAACTGACCTCGGGTTCCCTGATCGCTGTGCTCGGCAGCGGCATCGTTGGTTCCCTGGCCTACACTTGGAGCGACAGTTTTGGTTCAGTGCGGTTGAAGCGGAGGTGTACAGCATGTCCTCGTTCTTCACGGCGATCACCTTTTGGGCGATCCTGAAGTGGGAAAGCGAGGCCCACCAGCCGCACCACACCCGCTGGCTCATCCTCATCTGTTACCTGCTGGGCCTCAGCATTGGTGTGCAGTTGTTGGGCCTGTTGTGTATTCCAGCCATTGCGCTGGTGTACTACTTCAAACGGTACGAGACCACACCCAAAGGCGTGATGCTCACCTTGCTCATCAGTGCGGTGATCCTCGGAGCCATACAAGCGGTGATCATTCCGGGTGTGGCCAAGCTCGCCGGCACGTTCGAGTTGATCTTCGTCAACGACCTCGGCCTCCCCTTCAACACGGGCAACTTGGTGTACTTCGTCGTGGTGGCCACGTTGGTCGTGCTCGGGCTGCGTTGGACGCAACGCTCGGGCCGCGTGATCCTCAATACCATCGTGCTCGGCGTCACGGTGATCCTCATGGGCTACAGCACGTACGCCATGACGGTGATCCGTAGCCTGGCGAATCCGCCGATCGACGAGAATAATCCGGAGAACGTCTTCAACCTGGTGAGCTACCTGAACCGCGAGCAATACGGTGATCGACCACTGATCATCGGACAGTTCTGGGACAGCCCCTATGCCAATACCCGGGAGGATGGGACGCCGGTGTACACTGCCACGTACCTCGTACAGAAGAAGGACCGCACTGTGCGAAAGTTCTACGATGGTTGGAGCGCTGACCACTTCGTGGAGTTGAACCCGGGGCACGAGATCAAGCACGAGTACATCATCACTGATGCTCGCAAGGGAAGTGAGCTTTTGTATGAACCTGAGTTCACCATGTTCTTCCCGCGGATGTACAGCAACCAAGCGAGCCATATTTCGGCCTACAAGCGGTGGAGCGATTTCAAGGGCGTGGCCATGCGCGGCACGGACCGCGAGGGAAAACCCACGCGTATCTACATGCCCACGCAAGGGGAGAACCTCCGCTTCTTCCTTTCCTACCAAGTGGATTGGATGTATTGGCGCTACTTCATGTGGAATTTCGCCGGACGCCAGAACGATGTGCAAGGCAGCGGCAACATCATGGACGGCAACTGGCTCACCGGTTTCAAGACCATCGATGCCGAGCGACTGGGCAACCAGGACCTGCTGCCATCGAGCATGACCAACAACAAGGCGCTGAACAAGTTCTACCTGCTGCCCTTGATCCTGGGCACGATCGGTTTCGTGTTCCAACTGTTGAAGCACGGTCGCGACTGGAGCGTGGTGATGCTGCTCTTCTTCTTCACCGGCATCGCCATCGTCATCTACCTGAACCAGACACCCTACCAGCCGCGCGAGCGTGACTACGCGTACGTGGGTTCGTTCTACGCCTTCACCATCTGGGTGGGGCTTGGTGTGTATGCGCTGTTCGATGCGGCGCGGAACCTTGCGCTGCGCGAGATCGGCATCACGGCAGCAGCCATGCTCGGTCTTGGCGGATTGAAGTTCCTTGTTGAGGACGACCACGCCGTTTCGTACATCCTCTTCACCATGACGGCCATCGGTGTGGGATCGATCGCGGTGTTCTACGGACTGGGGCGAGTGCTCAAGAACGACGCTGTGATCGCCTCCCTGGCCACGCTCGCGGGCCTGGCGGTGCCCGGGATCATGGTGGCAGAGGGTTGGGACGATCACAACCGCAGTCATCGTACGCCTGCACCCGATCTTGCCAGCGACTATTTGGAGAGCTGCGCACCAAACGCCATACTCTTCACCAACGGCGACAACGACACCTTCCCGCTCTGGTACGCCCAGGAGGTGGAAGGCGTGCGCACCGATGTGCGCGTGGTGAACCTGAGCCTGCTGAACACCGATTGGTACATCGACCAGATGCGCCGCAAAGCGTACGAGAGCGATCCGGTACCCTTCACCATAGCACCCGAGAAATACAGACAGGGAACGCGCGATGCCGTTTACCTGGTCCCGAAGGATGACGAGAACCCGGCTGTGATGGACCTGCGCAAAGCCATCGCTTTCGCCACCGACGACAAGAACCTGCAACGCGCAGGGACCGATCGCTACGCGTACATACCCACTGACGCTTTCAGCATCGCGGTGGATAGTGCGCAAGCCCTTGCCACTGGCACCGTTTCCCTTGCCGATACCGGACGCATCGAGGATGCGATCGTTTGGCGCATCGGTCGTAGCGCTGTGATGAAGAACCACCTGATGGTGCTCGACCTCCTCGCGCACAACGACTGGAAGCGCCCCATCTACTTTGCCGTTACCACAGGCCCGGACAGCTACATCGGCCTGCAGGACTACTTCCAGCTCGAGGGTCTCACCTATCGCGTGGTGCCCATCTACACGCCAAGCGATGCACGCACCGGCACCTTGGGACGGGTGGAGGCCGATATCATGTTCAAGAACGTGACCGAGAAGTTCAAATGGGGCAACATGGAAACGGAAGGTCCCATCTACCTGGACGAGAACATCCTGCGCATGACCACCAATTTGCGCTTGCAGTTGAGCAGCCTGGCGGAAGAGCTCATCGCGCAAGGCCGAAAGGACGACGCACGCACCATTCTGGACCTGAGCTTGGAAAAGATGCCGGATCGCAATGTGCCTTTCGACCGTATCCTGCTGCCAACCGTTGAAGCGTACTACGCGCTGGGCGATGCAAAGGCGGGGAACGAACTCGCCGAGCGCATCTTCACCATCATGGAGGAGAACCTCACCTGGTTCTTGAGCTTGGAGCCGCAGTACACCGGGCAGATCTCCAAGGAGGCGGAGATCACCCACGCGGTCATGGGTCGCCTGGCCATGCAGGCATCCGCAGCGGACACCACCTTCGGGGACAGCCTCACGGCCCGCTTCCGGGTGATGGACGATATGTACAAACAGAGCAAGGAGCAGGCTAAGCCAACGCGCCGGATGAGCAAGGCCCGCTTCTAACAGTGCCGCATGTACTTGGCCCGCACCCCGGCACTGCTGAAGCCGTTGTTCAGCGGGCGGGTGTGGAACATGCCGACGAAGGAGAAGGTGCTCTACCTCACCTTCGACGATGGACCGATCCCGGAGGTGACATCGTGGGTATTGGACCTGTTGCTTGAGCACGGGGCCCGCGCGACCTTCTTCGTCGTGGGCAACAACGCCGCCAAGCACCCCGAACTTCTCGGACGCATCCGGGCCGAAGGACACTCGGTGGGAAACCACACCTGGGACCACCTCAACGGCTGGCGTACGCCACGCTTCACCTACCTGCGCAATGTGCTGCGCACACAGGCCATCACGGGCAGCCATTTGTTCCGCCCTCCTTATGGTCGCATCACACGATCGCAATCACGCGCGCTGGGCCGTCGCTTCGATGTGGTGATGTGGGATGTGCTCGCGGCCGACTTCGATACGAGCGTGAGCGAGGAGCGCTGTCTTCGGAACGTGATCGCCAATGCGCGATCCGGTTCCATCATCGTCTTCCACGATAGCCTGAAGGCGGAACAGCGCCTGCGCTATGCGTTACCTCGTGCCCTAGAACACTTCAGCGAAGCAGGGTACGTGTTCAGTGCCCTGCCACCGGAAGGCATCAAGGCGCCACGGAGATGACCGTGTACTCATTGCGGCGGTTCGCAGCGTGCTCCTCCTCGGAACACTGCACGCCCGGTACGCAATGGTTGATCAAGCGCGTGGCCCCGAAGCCGCGCGACCGGATGCGGTCCTTGTTGATGCTCTTGCCGCGTAAGTAGGTGGCGATCGCATCGGCGCGCAACTGGGTGATGCGCAACAGGTCCTCCGCTTCGCCACGCGCATCGCTGTGCACACCGATCTCGATGCTCACCGCGGGGTTCACCTTCAATCGTTCGGCAAGAGCATCCAGTTCGGTGCGTGCCTGTGCATCGAGCGTGGCGCTGTTGTTGGCCCAGCGGATATACTTGAGCGCAATGGGCCGATCCAGTACAATGGGTTCCAGTTCCAACTGGCGGGTGGCGTTGAGGTCGATGATCCCCTGCTTCATTCCGATGGTGCTGACCGGGATGCTCATACTGAAGTAACCGGCTTTCTCGATGATCACCTCGAACTCTTCGTTGCTCTGCAAGCGCATATCGATATCGCCCCCGGCCCCGGTGGGCTCCGTCTCCGAGTAGAAGCTCTCCAAGTTCACCACGGTCACCGCTGCGCCGTCCACGAACCCGAGCTTGCCCTTCTCCCCCACGGCACCACGCAGCCACACACCCGCATCGGAGACCAGATGCAGGTCCCGTGTGAGGATCTGTTGCCGCTCGATGTTCTCGGTGCTCATGCTGTTCCGCTTCGTAGCGGCCCTTCATGCGCGCCACGACACGGTATGCCATGTCCTTCCGGATCCCGAAGGTGTACTCGCCCTTCGGATCGCTGCGCGTGGTCTCGATCACCCCACCGTCCATGTCCATCAGGACCACCTCCACATCGCTCACCGGTGTTTCGTACTCGTCGTCCATGACAACCCCGGTGCACAAGAAGCGCTCCTCCAACGGTGCGAGCATCTCGAACGCATAGATGTCGTCGTCGCCCATGCCACCCGGCCGGTTGCTGCTGAAGAACCCACGTTTACCGACCGCATCGATGATGAACGCGAGATCGTCCTTTGGACCATTGATCGGAGCCCCCAGATTCAGCGCGCTGGCGTACGCACCATCCGACCCCTTGCCCGCCTTGTAGATATCGATCCCGCCCAAGCCGGGATGGCCGTTGCTACAGAAGTAGAGCGAGCCATCGGCCGCCATGAACGGGAAGGATTCGTTGAAGGGTGTGTTGATGGCAGGCCCCAGGTTCTGTGGTTCGCCCCACTGACCGCCATTGTCCTCGCATACATAGAGATCGGTGCCCCCGAACCCACCGGGCATATCGCTCACGAAGTACAGCTTGCGCCCTTCCGGGGAGAGCGCTGGCTGCGCGATGGACACTTCGCTGTTGTTGAAGAGGAACTGCTCTTCGCTGCCGAAGCCATTGGATCCCATACGCGCCTTGTAGAGACCAAGGCGACTAACTCCTTGTTGGCTTTTCCGGGCGCGTCCCTTGAAATAGTTGTTGCGCGTGAACCAGATCACATCGCCACTGGCGCTCGCGGTCGCAGGGCCCTCGTGGTACTTGGTGTTGACGCTGCCTTCCAGCAGGCGCGGTCCGACAAGGTCCCCAGTGGCCGTCACCTCGGCCGTGAACAGGTCGAGGAAAGGCTGGCCGTTCCATGCAGCACGTCGCTCGATGATGCCCGGTTCGTTACGGCTGGAGGTGAACACCACACGCCCTTGGCCCAGCCATGCAGTACCAAAATCCGAGTACGGAGTGTTGATGCCCACTGTTCGCACACTGAAACGATCCTGGTCCAAGGTGAACTTGCGCGCGAAGCCGGTGAGGTTGCTGCGACGGTTGCCTCCATCCGTCTGCGTCATCGCCAGATAGCGGTCCATCCACTGCTCGGCCTCCTCATAGTTCCCATTGCTTTTGAGCGCCTCCGCGTAGTTGTACAGGTCGATGGGTTCCCGGTTGAGGAACTTCACCACCACCGCGTACCATCGTTCGGCTTCCACCGTATCGCCCAAGCGCATGCTGCATTCGGCCAATCGCTTGGTCACATGCTCGTTCACCGCGCCCAGTTCCGTGGCTGTACGGTAAAGGCCCGCCGCGCGCGCATAGGACATCTGTTGGAAATGGCGGTCGGCCTCACGGATGTACGGATCCGCGTTGCCCTGCGCCAGCGATGGCATCCCTGCTGCCAGAAGCAACACCAAGAGGCAAAGCGTCCGCACGTTCATGGGTCAGAAGTAGCGGGGTGATACGGTGCGGCCCGTGAAGAACCGCAGGTCGTAGTTGAGCATGATCTCGTGCGTACCCGCGTTGTAAGCCCCGATCTTGGTGGTCGTGAGATCGAACGCGTAACCCACACGGAACTGATCGTTCACCCGGTACTGGCCCAGCACACCGATCGCATTGCCCACACGGTACATGGCCCCGAGCCAGATCCGCTCGCGGAAGAGGAAGTTGGCGTTGAGGTCGACGGAGAGCGGAGCACCCTGCACCACACGCAGCATGAACGATGGCTTGAACTTGATGGAGCGATCGAGGTCCAGAACATACCCCCCGAGCAGGAACCAGTGGCGTGCTTCCGTTGCGGTGACAATCCCGGCTTCCGCGACCGCATCGATATCGTTCTCCAACAACTTCGGTGCACTGGCACCGAGGTAGTAACGGGGCCCATGCCAGAAAAGGCCGAAGCCGAAGTTGGGAAGCGCCTTGCCCTTCACGTTCACACTGGCCACGTCCGGATCCACGCTCGTGAGCGCAGCGATGTCCGCTTGGTAAACGTTCACGCCGCCCTTGAGCCCAAAGGCGAGCCGCGTGTTGGTCCCGGTTCGAATGCGGTAGGCATAGTCGGCATAGGCACCGGTTTGCCGAGTGGGTCCCACTTTGTCGTTGAGGATCGAGAGGCCAAGCCCCATGTTCACATTGCGCAATGGCGTGTGGGCGAGCAGGGTCTGTGTGGTCGGTGCGCCTTCGAAACCCACCCACTGGTGGCGGCTGAGGGCCATCACGGTGAAAACATCCGCACTTCCGGCATAGGCGGGGTTCACCGCCAGCGTGTTGAACATGTACTGGCTGAACAGGGGATCTTGTTGCGCACGCGCGGCACCCACCGATAGGAGCAGCAGACCAGCAAGTGCACGGCGCATGGGGTTCATCTGTTCAGGTAGATGTAACCGGTGAGAACATCGCCCCCCACGTCCAGATCCAGCACATAGTAGTAGGTACCGGCCGGCGCAGGACCAGCAATGGCCGCATCCGACGACGTTCCATCCCATACCACAGTGCCATTGTTGTAACCAGTTGCCTCGTACATTTTCGCCCCCCATCGATTGAAAATGAGGATGGTGTTCGTGGGATAGCCTTCGATGCCGGGAATGAGGAAGAGCTCGTTCACTCCATCGCCGTTCGGTGAGAAGGTCTCGGGGATGAAGACGTCCTCTTCGAAGTCGCAAGGAGTATCGCCACTCACGCGGATCGTGCCGCACCCGTACTGATCCCGGATGAACGCCTCGAAGCTCTCACTGGTGAAGATCGGCGTGCTGGTGAAGACGTACGGTTCGGTGGTGGAGATGGTCCCTTCCAAGCCGGTCACTTCGTAGCTGTTCGGATCGCCCTGCTCGATGGTGAAGCTCACCGTGTAGGTCCGGTCACGTTCAATGCACGTGCGGACGACATCGATCACATCAACGCTCGTCACCACGATCACCTTCACCAAAGCGGTGGTCGATCCACATCCCGCAACGGATACCGTGTAGCGGAAGTAATACTCGCCCGGAGCAACGAGGGTCGTGTTCAACGAACCACCTGTGAGACCACCACTACCATCCAGGTCCTCCCAAGCTCCCCCCGGCTGCGGCGTACCCTGCAAGCCGGTGAACAGCGAGAGCGCGGTGAGCGTGTCGCATGCGAGCAGTTCGCCGTTGGTTCCCGCGTTCGGCGGTTCGTTCACGATGATGGAGATCGTTGCCGTAGCGTTCGCGCATGGGGCAATGCCTATGACCGTATAGGTGTAGTCGCCTTCCGCATCCGAGGCAGGCACGAAGCTGGAGCCATGCACCTGCAATGTGGGATCGGTCCATACACCTCCGGCTTGAGGAGATCCGGTGAGCTGTGCGAAAAGGTCGATGGGGGAAGCCGTGCTGCACAAGGTTAGGCTGGCCCCGCCACCGGCGACCGGAAAATCCGTAGCGGTCACGAAGACGGAGGCGCTCACGTTCCCACATCCGGGATCCTCGATCGTGTACACGAACTGCGTCGCTCCTCCGATCGGTAACAGGCTCACATTGAGGATACCGCCGGGCTGCAATGCACTGCCGCCACCGCTTGGTGCGCTCCAAGTCCCCCCCGGCGTTGGGCTTCCTCCCAGTGCCGTGAAGAGGTCGTAGTCGGTGATGCTACCACATACGCTGATGGTACTATCGATGCCTGCACTGCTGCCTGCGCCAACCTCGACCGTGATGGTGGCGGTGACGGTGGGACATGGTCCGCTTCCAAGAACAGTGTAGATGAAGGGCCAGGATCCGTTGCCTGCCAAATTGGGGTTGAAGATGTTGCCAGTGAGCGCCTGCGAGCCGTTCACATCGGTCCAAATACCACCGCTTTGCGCGCTGGGTCCGAGCGCATCGAAAATATCCACCGAGAATTGGGTCACGCACGCATCCACCGTGGCACTTTGTCCCGCATTGCCAGCGGTGACCACGTTCACTGTGAGCAGAGCGCTCGCCTCCGCGCAAGGTGCGGTACCAGCAACCGTATAACGATAGATGCCTGGCAGGTCAACACCCGGATCGAAGAAGTCTCCGTGCGGTATGTCACCTCCGGTGACGTAGACCCACGACCCGTTCGTTGCGGGAGTGCCACCCAACTGGTCGCGCATCGAGAAATTGCCAGCGTCCGAGCATACGAGCACCTCATTGCTCTCACCAGCATCGGGTGCTGCGTTCTCCGTTACCGTTATGAAGTTGCAGTCCGTCGGACATGGCGGCGTGCCAACAACACAGTACCGATACACTATGGGCGCATCAATGGCCGGATTGTACACTTCATTGTGCGGAACGTTCCCTCCGGTCACATACACCCAGTTGCCCCCCGCTTGTGCGTTCGGACCGAGCAGGTCGAACATGTTCACAGCAGCATCCGTTGAGCAGATCACCAAGGGAGCATCGGCTCCAGCGTCGGCTGCAGAGATCAGCGAAACGGTCACGATCGCGCTATCCGCGGGGCATGCGCCCACCCCGGCCACCACATAGTGGTAATCGCCGGGATCATCGGTGGCTGCTACGAAGGTTCCTGAATGCGGAAGCCACGATGGATCGAACCAGGACCCACCAGGATCCGGACCGCCTGTGGTGGAAAGGATGACGGGGGCAGAGTTGCTGCAAACGTTCTCGTCGTCATCGTTACCTGCGTAGGGACCATCGAGCACATTGATGGTAACACGGGCCGTATCGGCATCGCACTGAGCACTTCCCGGCAGGATGTGGTCGAAACGCCAAACCGTACCGGGAGCAACGGCCCCGGTATTGAACACACTTCCAAAAAGACCGGGGGCGTTGTCCACGTTCACCCAATAATTGCCAGCTTGTGGTGTTCCACCCAAGGCATTGAAAAGGTCCACGAACTGGCCCTGACATGCTTGGGAGGTGCTGTCACTACCAGCATCCAACGCGTTAACGACGTTCAAGGTCACCAATGCGCTCACCGCCGGACAAGGGCCGTCCGCAGCATGCGTGTAGGTGAAAGTGCAGCTACTGCCGCTGGCAAATCCAGTAGCGTCGAAGACGCCGTTGACAAGCACACCCGACCCACAGTTGTTCGTCCACGATCCACCGGGAGAGGGATCGCCCTCCAGCCCGTCCGGAAGCGCTATGGCATCGGCACCCACGCATGCAGTGAGCGTTCCATCCGAACCGGCACTCTCCGCTTCCGTGACGGTCACCACCACCTGCGCAACAACGGTGGCACAGGGCGCTGCACCAAGTACGGTGTACACGTAGGGGCCCGGGGCGTCGGTGGCTGGATCGAAGAAAGGTCCATGCGGCTGGCCGTTGAAGGTCCATGCGCCATTGTTGTCCGGTGTGCCACCGAGCGAGTCGACGAGCGCGAACGGAACATGCGATGAGCACGCTGCCACTAGTCTGCTTATACCAGCGTTTGCGGCCGTGTTCTGAACCACGGTCACCGTGGCTGAATCGTTCTCGCAAGGCGCTGTTCCCACAAGCTTGTACTTGTAGATACCCGGTTGCGAGACACCGGGTACATAGGTGCTAATGGTGATCGCACCACTGGGTTGGTACCAGGTTCCTCCTGTTCCCGGGGATCCGGTGAGCAAATTGAAAAGATCGAAGGGCGGTGCATTGCTGCATACCACCGTTACGGCACTGCCCCCGGCATCCACGGCTTGGTTCTCGATCACCGTTACATAAGCGGAGTCGGCGGGGCAACCCGCATTCCCCGGCACGCGGTACTCGTACAACCCGGACGCGTTCGTGGCGGGTGCGTATATGCCCGAGTGCGGAGCCCCAGCGGGATCGGTCCAATCGCCGTTCAGTTGCGGTCCCCCGGTAATGAAGTTGATCAATGCGAAGGGACCATTATCGCTGCATGTTTCCGCCAAGCCATCGTTCCCTGCGTTGGGTGCGGCGGCCACTTGCACCTGAACCGTGGCCGAATCACTGGCGCACGGGGCCACACCCGTCAGTCGGTACACATAGCTACCAGAGAGGTCGGTGGCGGGGTTCAGGATACCCGAGTGCGGTGTGATGCTGTTGTAGTACCAACTGCCACCGGGCTGCGCACCAGCTCCCAAAAGCGGGAATAGGTTCACTTGACCGGCGGTATTGCACACCTGCAAGCTGTTATCGTTACCCGCGTTGGGCAGGGTGTTCACGTTCACCGTTAGGAAGGCGAACGCGTCCGCGCACGCACCACTTCCGGCAACTCGGTAGCGGTAGGTTCCCGGCACGGAAAGGCCCGGCTGGAAGAAGCCCCCCACCACCGCCGTACTCGGCAAAGGTCCCGTCCATGTGCCACCCGGAGCTGGAGCGCATCCCAGTTGGGACAGCATATTGATGATGCCTCCGTTGTTGCAGGTTGTTACCGTGTTGTTGCAACCCGCGTTCGGTGGTGTGGTCACCACCACCGTCACGGTCGAATTGTCGGATCCGCACGAGTTCGTAACGGTGTAGGTGTATGCACCTGGAGCACTGATCCCTGGTGTGAAGATCCCGCTGAAGGGTGGGTTTCCGGGAGCAGGACCCACCCACGTTCCGAACGGATCAGGGTTGCCGGTGAGCAATGTGCCCAAGTTCACCGACGGGTCGGTAGAGCAATACGAGCCCGACCCATTCCCTCCAGCATTCGGGGAATCGTTCTCGAAAACCGAGACCACTGTGGTATCACTGCTGCATGGCGGGACACCGACAATGATGTAGAGATAGTCGCCCGGTACGCTCGTTCCCGGTGTGTAGGTACCGTTGTGCGGGAGCAGGTCCGGGCCCCTCCAACTACCGCCGTTCTGCGGGTTGCACGTGAGCACGTTGAACAAAAGGAATGCGCTATCGTCGGAACAAACCGTGGCCGAACTATTGCAGCCGGCATTGGCCCCCAAGGTCACCGATATGGTGAGTGTCGCAATATCCACGGGGCACGGAGGCTGGCCGGGAACGCGGTACTCGTAAACACCCTGAACATCGATGCTCGGGTCGAAGGTGGCGCTGTGGTTCTGGTTGTTGAAGAACCAGGAACCACCCGTGTTCGGGTTGCCCGTCAACAGACTGAACATGTTGAAGGCCGCTCCGTTGGAACAGACCGTTGCGAAAGCGTTGTTGCCAGCGTTGGCTTCCTGCACCTCGGTCACAGTGACCCGGGCGCTCGCGCTCGAGCAAGGTGGATTGCCACCAACCACGTAATAGAAGTCGTTCGAGGTATCGATGGCGGGGTTGTAACTGGCCCCGTGACCTGCACCACCGGGTGAACCTACGTGCCATGTGCCACCGACCTGCGGACTTCCGCCAAGGAACGGGACCATGGAAAAGGACGATGCGCTACTGCACGTGATGGTACTGCCGTTCGTTCCAGCGTTCGGAGGGGCGACCACGGTGAGCGTAACGAGCGCCGAATCCGAGTCACAACCGACCGCACCTACCAACCGGTAGCGGAAGTGGTAAACACCAGCCCCTGCGTCGAAGGCATTGAAGAACTGCCCGGTCACCTCACCGGTGAGGTCCAGGTCCACCCAAGTGCCGCCCGGGTCCGGCGAGCCACCCAACAGGTTGAAAAGGTTCACCTGCATGTTGCTCCCGCAAGTGGACGTCGTGCTATTGCTGCCAGCGTCCAACTGCGCAACGATGATGATCTCGACATGGGCTTGGTCATCCCCACACTGCCCGTTCCCATCAACGGTGTACTCGAATTGGTAGACGCCGGGAGGTAAGCCGGTAGGGTCGAAGAAGCTCCCGCTCAACTGCCCGGATGTGGTCTGTTCCACCCATGCTCCATTGAGATCGTAGGGGCCTACCAACACGGTGAAAAGGTCCACCGCACCAGAGCCCTCGCAGATCGTTAGTTCACCATCGCCTCGAGCATTGGGCGCTTGGTTCACAATTGCCGTGACCGTTGCGCTCGCATTCACGCAAGGTGCGGTTCCGACAAGGTTGTAGGTATAGACCCCTGTTAGGGATGTTCCAGGAATGAAGATCCCCGTGCTGGCACCACCTGGGCCGGTCCATGTCCCACCCGGTTCAGGGTTACCACCGAGCTCGTCGAACAGGTCCACCTGGCTATCCGTGCTGCACCGCGTGAAGCTGTCGTTGTTCCCGGCATCCGGCTGGTGGTTCACGTTCACCGTTACTACCGCGCTTGCGTTGATGCACGGGGCAAGGCCGGCAACCGTATAGGTATAACCACCGATCTGCGAGAACCCAGGAGTGAAGATGCCGGTTGGATGCGTGGTGCCGTTCGGCCGCGTCCATGTCCCGCCCATCATGGGCGTTCCACCCAATTCATCGAACAGGGGGAAGGGGGCTACGTTGTCGCAGACGGTGATCGAAGCATTCGCCCCAGCATCCGGTGCCGTGTTAACGATGACCGTGACAAAACCCGTGTCGTTGACACAGGGCCCAGCGCCCTGTACTACGTATGCGTAGGTCCCGGAAGCACTTGTGCCGGGGGTGAAGGTGCCGGACGTGGGGGACAAGGACGGGTTCAACCAAGTACCCGTTCCATTCGGTGAACCGCCCAACAGATTGATCAGCAGGAAGGGGCCATTGGTGCTGCATACGGTGGTGCTGCCGTTCGTTCCTGCGTTCGGCGCGATGGTACGAACTACCTGCACCACGGCGCTCAAGTTGGTACAGGGGGGCGTGCCCGCTACAGTGTATGTGTAGTTGCCGCCCGGCTCAGTGGCAGGCAGATAGGTGCCGGAGTGTGCAGTACCTCCGGGTCTTGTCCACGTTCCTCCTGCTTGTGGCGAGCCACCCAAAAGCGTGAACAAATCGACCGAGGCGGCATTGCTGCACACCGAAATGCTTCCGTTGGTTCCTGGGTTCGGAGGTGCGATGGTCGTCACGGCCACCGTTGCCACATCGTTCGCGCACGGTGGCGTTCCGGCAACCGTGTAGGTGTAGGAACCAGAAGCCGATGAACCTGGCGTGAACGTGCTTGTCACAACTCCTCCTCCGGGTGCGGTCCATGTGCCGCCCGCGTCCGGGGATCCGCCCAGCAACGCGAAGAGATCGAACGCTGTCGCATTACCGCACACCGTTGTCGAACCATCGCCGCCTGCATCGGGCGCTGTCACGACCACCACGTTCAGCACAGCGGTCGCGTTAGCGCACGGTGCAATTCCAGGAATCGAATAGGTGTAGCTCCCCGGTTGATCCACACCAGGAACGAAGATGGACGAATGAGCTCCCAATGGCCCGGTCCATGTACCGCCGGACTGCGGGGCACCGGTGAGCTGCGCGAACAGATCGACGTTCGAGGCATTCGAGCACCGCGTGACGGTACCTCCGATACCTGCGTTGGGAGCAGCGTTCACGGTGACAGTGACCGTTGCCGTTGCCGGATCGCATGGCAACTGTCCGACCACTTGATAGGTGTACGCGCCGGGTGTGCTCAAGCCCGGGGTGAAGTTGCCTGAATGGACCGCATTGCTGGGATCACGCCAGATGCCTCCAAGCGCAGGAGTCCCTCCAAGGGCGTTGAACAGGGCGTACACGCCATCCGTGCTGCACAATGTCACGGCACCGTTCGTGCCAGCATCCGGTGCTTCGCGAACGGTGATCGTCAATGTTGCGCTGGCGTTGGAGCAGGGCGTTGTACCGATAACCGTGTAGGTATATGCCCCGGTGATATCGACAGCTGGATCGAACGTGGGGCCATGCGCACCGCCCGGTCCGGCCCACGTGCCGATCAGGTCCGGAGTACCGCCCAACTGAGCGAGCATCGAGAAGGGGGCATCGTCGCTGCAAACTGTGAGCGCACTCGGAGCACCTGCATTCGGAGCGGTCACTTGCGTTACGGTAACTGTCGCCACGTCCGGGAGGCAGGGTGGGGTCCCCGGCACCGTGTACGTGTAGATCCCCGGTACGCTCACACCCGGTGTATAGGTGCCGCTGACCGGGGTGCCGCCAGGGCCGGTCCATGCACCGGTTGGATCGGGGCTTCCACCGAGCGATCCGAAGAGGTCGAACGGAGCACTGTTGCTGCACACGGTGATAGACCCGTCCGTTCCTGCATCCGCTGGTTGATTGATGGTGACGGTGACCGTGGCCGAGGCGGCCACGCATGGCGATGTACCTATGACCGTATAGGTGTACTGGCCAGCCGGGTCCGTCGCGGGGTCAAGGATCCCCGAATGCGCTCCACCGCCGGGGGCGGTCCATGACCCGCCGGGGTCGGGTGTGCCCCCCAGCGCATCGAAGAGCGATACCGGGGCATCCGTGGCACAAACGCTCAGGTTCGCATCAACACCGGGGTCGGCAGCGGTGATCTTGGTAAGGGTGAGCGTGGCGCTTGCTGGGGCGCAGGGGGCAGGACCTGTTTGGGTGTAGATCCAGTTGCCGGGGATGTCGATCGCTGGGTCGAAGGTGTCGCTATGCGGTGCTCCAATGGGATCCTTCCAGGAACCTCCTGGCTCAGGGTCACCGCTGAGCAAGGAGAACAGTGAAAGCGGTGCAGCAGCAGCGCAGACGCTCGCTGCCGTATTGTCCCCGGGATGCGGTGCTGTGGTTATGCGCGCCCGCCACCCTTCCGCCGTGCCACTTCCATCGCTTTGCCAATGGAACGTAAGGCAACCGCTGGCGTGGGTGGACGTGAAGCTTTGGCCAGTAAGTGGGTTCGAGAATGAGCCGACACCCAATGAGGCGCACAGTTCATTGTCGCCATCGAATATCTCCAACCGATCCCCAGGCCCAACGGCAATATCCCACGAAAGGAACAGGATGGAGGTGCTCGGACCCGAGGCTACGCCCCCATCCGGGCAAATGGTGACCGTGACGTTCTCGTTGTTCGCGTACGGCGCGTTCCCTCCGGGATCCAAGTAGTAACCATTGCAAGCATCCACCTGCTGTGCAGCGACTTGCCCCCCAAAAAGCAGGGCAACGAAGAGGGTCGATCCGCGAAGGACCATCCACGGGTTTGTCAAGAAAGTCTTCGCGCGCACGTGCCCCCTGGTAAAAGGGTGTGCAAATTACGGTCGAGTGCGGTGCGGAGGTCAATTCAAAGGCGCACCCACGTAGGGAATATCGACAACACCCCGGATTGTATCGACGGATCTCAACGCCCCGGACCGCTTCCCTCTCTATCAGGGTGGTGTAGTGCCCGCTGCGGGGGTAGATGCCGGATCCTTGCCGATGGTGATCGCGAGCATCACCTCATGTGTGCCGGTGCTGTAGTTGCGCAGATTGCTGGTGATCACATCGTAGCTGTACCCGAACTGGAACTGCTGCTTGTGCCAATAACCCACCATGGCACACCAGGCATCGTTCGTCCGGTAAGAGGCTCCTATCCAGAACGTGTCCCGGTACTTGATGGTGGCCGTGAGATCCAGCTTTACGGGAACGGGGGCCACGTACTTCACCAGGAAGGATGGCTCCAGCTTGAAATCGGTACCGATCGGCAAACGGTAGCCGCCCATTGCATAGTAGTGCCTCTCCATCCGGCTCAAGCTGCCGTCGCTCTCGTTCAAGAAGTACACCTTGTTGCCCAGCAGCTGTGGTGCGGTGGCACCTATCCAGTATTTCGGGTGGTAGAGCATGAACGCGAACTTGGCATCGGGCTTCAACTCGCCGCGCAGTTGATCGTCCATGATCGGGTCGCCGGGGTCGTGGAACTGGATCTTCGACCCATCGATGAGGAACTGTAGCATACCACCGGAAAGCGCGAGCGAGAGCTTTAGGTCTTCGGTGAGCTTCAAGTGATAGGCATAGGAGAACTGCACACCAGTGCGTCGCGTTGGTCCAACGATGTCGGTGAAGAGGTAGCCGCCCACGCCCATCTTGCTGCCCAATGGTGTGGTGCCACTGAGGGTGAACGTACGCGGTGCGTCCTGGATACCCACCCACTGGTATCGGTGGCCACTGCGCAGTTCGAAGAACGAACGACTTCCGGCGACCGCCGGGTTGAAGATGTAGTCGTTGAACTGGTACTGCGTGAGTTGTGGCAATTGTTGCGCGCGCGCGGTGAAGACCGTCGTGATCACACCGAAGAGGAAAAGGATGCGTTGGTTCTTCATGGCATCAGCGGATCACAGTGAGCGGGCCAGTGTACGCGTCGGGGAATCGCGGGTCGTTGAGCTTCACCACGTAGTAGTAGGTTCCTACTGGAACGAAGTCGCCGTTGTATTTCCCTTCCCAGGGCTCTTGATAGCCGACGCTGCGGAAGAGCATGTCCCCCCAACGGTTGTATACTTCCACTTCACATTCGGGGAAGAGGTCGATGTTGTCGATCTCCCACACATCGTTCCATCCATCGCCATTGGGCGTGAAGCCGGTCGGGATGACCACCTCCGGTACCACGGTCACCAGAACACTGTCCAGGTCCACACACCCATTGGGAGAGGTGACCAGTACGGTGAACCATGTGGTAACCGGCGGTTCCGTGATGGGGTTCGCCGCGCTGGCATTGCTCACCAGCGAATCCGGCACCCACAAGTACGTGGAGCCTTGCGGTCCGGTGGGCGATCCACCGAGCGTGGCCTGATCACCAAGGAAAATGGTCTGGTCGGCACCTGCGTTCGCGATCGGCAGATCGAGAATGGTGATCGTTATGTCGTCCGAATCCGAACAAGGACCATCCGAAACGGTGAGCGTGAAGGTGTAGGTGCCCGGTGGCAACGATCCAGGATCCGCCGTAGCGTTGTTCGAGATCACATTGTTCTGGTCATCGCGCCACTCGTAGGTTACGGCACCCGTACTACCGCTCCCATCGAGGAGCAATGGGACGTTCGCGCATTCAGAAATGTCCTGGCCCGCATCGGCGATCACGGTAACAAGCGCACCCACGGTTGCTCCGATGGTATAGGTGCAACCGTTCGCATCCGTAACCGTGAGCGTGTACGAACCCGGCACAAGCCCGCTGATATCCTCGGTCTGTGCATCGAAGCCGTTCGGTCCGTTCCAATCGAACTGGTAGTTGATCGTTCCGCCGGAAGCAGTGGCATTGATCGCACCATCCGCAGCATCCGCACAGCTCGCATCGATCACCAGGTCGATCGTGACGAGGAGCGTGTCCGGTTCTGTGATCACGTAAGTGAAGGTGCTATCACAACCGACACCATCCGTGACGGTTACCGAGTAATTGCCCGGGCACAAGCCCGTTGCCTGCGCAGTGCCCTGGCCGTTCGGTGGCACGGGGTTCCAGACGTAGCCATAACTGCCTATTCCGCCGGTCGGGGCCAGCGCGATGCTTCCGTCGCACGCACCATGGCAGGTCACATTGCTCACCGTTGCATTGTCGCTGATCGGCGTGTACGGCGCGATCGTGAAGCTGATGGTGGTATCGCAGAGAAGCGCATCCGTGATGGTGAGCGTGTAGTTCCCCTCGCACAAGCCGCTCACTTGGTCGGTGCCCTGGCCGCTGCCAGGAGGCGGTTGCCAGAAGAAGGTGTACGGAGCCGTCCCGCCACTTGGTGTCACCGCTGCTGTTCCATCGCATGGACCGAAACAGGTCTCGTTCGAGAAGGTGATCGTAGCATCAATCGGTGTTCCTTGCGTGATTGCGAACGGCGTCTGCAACAGACAACCGTTCGCATCGGTGACCAACACGGAATAGTCGCCAGCGCAAAGGCTGTCGATCGCAGTCGTGTTCACCTCGATGATGGCTCCTGCGGCATCACGCCATTCGATCGCGTACGGTGCAACGCCACCGCCTACCGTGATAGTTGCCGTTCCCGCACAATCGCCGAAGCAGAGGTTATCCGTGGTGACAACATCCACAAGAAGCAGCGGAGGATCGATGAGCGTAAAGGTGTAGGTGGTATCGCAACCATTGAAGTCGGTGATGGTCACGCTCCAATCTCCCGCACATAGGTCAGTGGCATCCGGGAAGCCATCGCCATTGCCCGGTATCGGTGTCCAGCCATAGGTGTATGGTGCTGTTCCACCGGAAGGAACCACGCTGATCGCGCCATCGCACGCGCCATTGCAGGTGATCGGCGTCACCGTGCTCGTTGCCGTAACCGCAGTTGGCTCCAGGATCAATACATCCACGGTGATCGAACAACCGGCTTGGTCGCTGATGACCACGGTCCATGTTCCCGCGCACAAGCTGTCCGCTTGCGCAGTGCCCTGTCCGATCGGCGGGACAGGATCCCACACGTAGGTGTAAGGTGGTTGTCCACCGGTTGGTCCGACGGTCGCGGTTCCATCGCATACGCCGAAGCAGCTCGCCGGGCTTGTGCTCAGGTTCGGCACGATCGGCTGCGGCTCCGTTACAAAGGCCGTATCGATGGTTAAACACCCTGTGCCGTTGGTCACCTGCACGAGATAAAGTCCCGCGCACAGGTTGGATAAAACGTTGCCCGGTTCGTTCAGGTCCGTACCAGCAGCATCGAACCAAGCGATGGTGCATGGGGGATCACTGCACGTGAAGGCGACGCTCACCACACCATCGCAATCACCGGGACAGGTGACCAGGTCGTCGGTCATCGTCGTCACTTCGCCATCGAGGTCGCTGACCGGAACGATCGCCTGCAGCGTACACAGGTTCGCATCGGTCACCAGCACATTGTAGATGCCCGCGCATAGCCCAGTGATAGAAGGTCCGGTGCCCACGATGTTCCCTCCCAGCGACCATTCGATGAAGTACGGTTGCGTACCGCCGCTCACGGTCGCATCCGCTGTTCCATTGCATACCCCGCATTCGCTTTGCGTGCTGCTTCCTGTGAATTGAAGCGGCAATGGTTCGGTCACGCTCCACGTCTGGGAAGCTGTGCAGCCGTTCGCATCGGTAACGGTCAACGTGTAGTCACCCGCGCAGAGATCGTTCGCGGTGTTGGTGCCTTGACCCGTGGGCGGTGCTGGCGACCAGGAAAGCACGTACGGCAAGGTTCCTCCGTTCACGACAACGGTGATGGATCCATCACACACCTGGCTGCACGAGATGTCCTGTACGGTGCCATCGAGTGTGATCGGAGCAGGCTCGAGGATCAAGACCTGCACCGCGGTATCGCACAGGAGCGCATCCGTGATGATGACCGTGTACACACCCACGCACAAGCCTGTTGCTTGTGGTGTGCCCTGTCCGCCACCCGGCGGAGGATCCCACGCATAGGTGTACGGCTCGACCCCACCCGTGGGCCCTACTGTCGCTGTCGCATCGCATACCCCAGCGCAAGATGCCGGCGTCGAACTCAGGTTCGGCACGATCGTCTGCGAGGGAACGACGGATGCATCAGCGAAGCTCACGCAACCATCCCCATTGGTGACCTGGGCTGTGTAGGTACCCACGCACAAGCTGTCGATGCTCAATACGTTCGTTGCGATCACGTTGCCTCCCGCGTCCGTCCATTCCACGTTGCAGGGCGGCGAGTTGCATATGAAGCCCACGCTGACAGTACCATCGCAGTTGCCCGAGCAGGTGGTTTGTCCGTCCGTCGGCGTGAGCACTTCAGCGTTGCTGTCGCTCACCTGCACTATCTGCTGGGTGCTGCAGCCGAACGCATCGGTAACCGTGAGTTGATAGAGACCACCGCAGAGGTCGGTTGCAATAGGATCCGTGCTCACCGTGGTTCCATTGAGAGACCAATCAACGTTGTACGGCGGTGTGCCTCCGCTGATCGTCGCGGTCGCGGTACCGTCGCAGTTGGGACACGTGCTGGCCGTAGTGCTCACTGAAACGGTGAGCGGCAAGGGTTCGATGATCGTGTAGGTCTCCGTGATCGAACATCCGTTCGCATCGCTGATCGTTGCGGTCCAATCGCCGGCGCAAAGACCGAAAGCTGCCGTGGCTCCCTGTCCGTTCGGCGGAACAGGTGACCACACCACCGTGTAAGGCGCAGTACCACCCCCAATACCGAGCGTGATGTTACCGTCGCATTGTCCCGCACAGCCAATACCATCCACAATAGCACCGCTGAACAGGCTGTCCGGTTCGGTGATGAGCACTTGCGCCGTGGTGTCGCAACTGCCACCATCGCTGATGAGCACGGTGTAGATGCCCGCGCACAATCCAGTGGCGAACGGTGTGCCCTGTCCACCACCCGGCGGAGGCGACCATGTGAACACATAGGGTGGAATACCACCGCTCACTCCTACCGTTGCCGTTCCGTCGCAATCGCCAGCACAGGTAACAGGCGAACTGCTGATGAGCAAGGTCGTTGGCTGTGGAGCCACCACCGTAGCCGTATCGATGCTCACGCATCCGGAAGCGTTCGTCACGGAAACCAGGTAATCGCCGGGACAGAGGTTCGTGAGACTGTTGCTGCTCACGCCAAGGTCATTGCCTGCGACATCGCTCCATGCGATCACGCACGGTGGATCGCTGCATGTGAACGCAACGCTCACGTTTCCATCGCACAGGTTCGGGCACGAAGTGGTGCCATCCGTGGTCGTCAATACTTCGCCGTTGCTGTCGATGATGGGAACGGCCTGCTGTACCGTGCAGCCATTCGCATCAGTAACAGAAACAGTATGCACACCACCACAGAGGTTCGATACGGTAAGCACATCCTGTGCTATGATCGTCGCGCTGGGATCCGTCCAGATGATCGAGTAAGGTCCAACTCCGCCGCTGATCACGAGGGTTGCGCTACCAATGCACACCTGACATTGGCTGGGTGCCACCGTTACGTCGAGCGTAAGCACAGGTGGCTCGATGATATCGTAACTGAAGTCCGCACTGCAACCGCTAGCATCCGTGATGGTGACCGCATAGGTGCCTGAACATAAACCGGTCGCGCTCGTTGTCCCTTGCCCGTTCGGTGGAACCGGCGACCAAACGAGCGTGTAAGGGGCAACACCACCGGTAGGCGCGAGTGTGATCGATCCGTTGCAATCACCCGCGCATACGATGCCGCTCACAACAGCATTGTCCACGATCGGCGGCGGTCCAACTATCAGGATGTCGGCAACGATGCTGCAGCCGCTCGCATCCGTGATGGTGACGCTGATGGTCCCTTCGCACAAGCCCGTTGCTTGCGGTGTGCCTTGTCCGCCAGCAGGCGGTGGTTGCCAATCGTAGGTGTAGGGAGCAAGACCGCCGGTCGGTCCAACGGTGGCAGTACCATCGCAAACACCCGCGCAACTTACCGGTGTGCTGCTGCTGTTGGCGGTGATCGCCGTGAACGGATCGATGGTGAAGGTGAAGGTGCTGTCGCAACCGTTGTCATCGGTGAGCGTGACGGTATAGTTCGTTCCTGCGCAAAGGCCCGTCGCTGTTGCGGTGCCCTGTCCGGCAGCGGGCGGCGGTTGCCAGTCGATGAGGATGGTACCGGTTCCACCGGTGGGTGCAATGGTCGCAGTTCCCGTGCAAGGACCTGCGCATGTTTCAGCCGTGGTCACAAGTGCGGCATCGAACTGTGGCGGCGTGTTGATGAAGAAGGTGGTGGCGGTGAAGCAACCCACTGAATCGAACACGCGCACCTCCCAAACACCCAAGCACATCCCGCTTGCTGTTGGTGTTCCCTGTCCAACGGGTGGGTTCGGGGTCCACAAATACGTGTAGGGGGGAATACCTCCGGTGGGCGTTACCGTCGCGGTGCCCTGGCAGGTGTTCGGGCAAGGGCTATCGGTCCACACCAGGTTGTCCACGAGCGGCACCTTCGGAAGAATGTCGAAGACCACGGTGGTATCACACCCGGAAGCATCGCCGATCGTCACCGACCAGATGCCCGGGCACAAGCTCGATGCGTTCGGTGTGCCCTGGCCCACCGGAGGTGGAGGTGCCCACACATAGGTGAACGGAGCCTGACCTCCCGTGGGGTTCACGCTGGCGGTGCCGTTGCAGGGACCCAAGCAGTTCTCATCGGTCTGTGATCCGTTGGGGATGATCGCAGGAGGCGCACCCACCACGAAGAGCAGTACGGTATCGCACTGCGCGGCATCGCTGATCTGCAAAGACCAATTGCCCGCACACAAGTTGCCCGCGTTCGGCGTGCCTTGACCAGTGCCTGGCGTTGGTGTCCAGGTGTAGGTGAAGGGAGGAAGTCCGCCGGTTGCCGTCACATCGATCGCGCCATCGCAATTGTTCACGCAACTCGCATCGGTCACCACACCGCTCGCGTCGATGTCCGATGGGGTACTGATCGCGAATGGGATGATCACCGAACAACCGACCGCATCTGTGACCGTGAGCGTGTACGCAGCTGGGCAAAGTCCGGTCGCGTTGGGCGTGCCCTGCCCTCCGCCAGGAGGCGGTTGCCAGTCGTAGGTGTAAGGCGGAGTGCCACCCGCCGGGGTAGCGGTCGCAGTACCATCACAAGCACCTCCGCAACTCGCTGGCGTGGTCTGCAGGTCAACGGTGATGGGGATCGGTTCGTTGATGATGAACGCGAGCGTGGTATCGCAGCCCGCTGCATCGATCACCGTCACGGTGTAGTTGCCCGGACATAGATCCGTTGCGTTGGGTGTTCCTTGTCCGTTTATCGGCGCTGGCGCCCACACGAAGCCATAGGGGGCCGTTCCACCCGATACGACGATCGTGGCTGTGCCATCACAAACGCCCGCGCACGTGGGATCGGTCGTCGTCACCGAAGCATCGATCGGCGGTGGTTCGTTCACCACGAAAGAGAGCGTGGTATCGCATGCACCACTTGCGATCGTCACATCCCAAGTGCCTGCGCACAATCCCGAAACGGATCCCGTGCCCTGCCCAACGGGAGGCTGTGGTGTCCATATATAGGTGTAGGTCCCATCCCCGCCGCTCACCGTGAGAACGACCGCACCGTCACACTCACCTGCACAGGTAGCATCCGTCACCAAACCACTTGCGACGATCGGTGCAGGTGCCGGCACGGTGAAAGCGATCGTCGTATCGCAACCAGCTGCATCGGTCACCGTGAGCGAGTATGCCTGCGGACAAAGACCTGTAACGTTCGGTGTGCCCTGTCCTGTGCCAGGAGCTGGCGTCCATACATAGCCGTAGGGCGCAATACCGCCCGTTACGATCACCCCAGCGGATCCATCGCACACACCCGGACATGTTGCCGGGAGGACTTGCAATGAAAGTTCGATCGGCACAGCATCCAGTATGATGAAGTCCACCGTGAGCCTGCATCCGTTCGCATCGGTGATCAGCACGCTGATGGGTCCTGCGCAAAGGCCGCTCGCCGTGGGTGTGCCTTGTCCGCTGCCGGGTGCTGGTGTCCATACATAGGTGTAGGGCGAAACACCGCCGGTCACCACCACACCAGCCGTTCCATCGCAGAGCGCACCGCAGGTAACATCGGTCTGGCTCGGCGTGGCTTGCAGCGGTGGTGGCTCGTTGATCAGGAAGGTGATCGTGGTGTCACATCCGTTGGCATCGGTAATGAGCACGCTGCCGGGACCGGCGCATAGGTCGGTCGCGTTGGGTGTGCCTTGTCCGCTGCCGGGAGCTGGCGTCCATACATAGGTGTATGGTCCCACACCGCCCTGGACATCCGCCGTTGCTGTTCCATCGCACTCACCCGCGCATGTCACATCGGTTGTGATAACAGAAGCGACGATCGGCGGCGGGGCGTTCACCGTGAAGCTCACCGTCGTATCGCAGCCGAGCGCATCGGTGACCGTGACGGACCAATCACCGGCACACAAGCCTGTGATCGTGGTCGTGCCCTGACCAGCGGGCGGTGGTGGCGACCAGACGATGTTGAACGGTGCGGAGCCTCCGGTGATCGTGATCTCGACCTCGCCGTCACAACTGTTCGAGCAGGTGGCATCGGTCACTACGCCTTGCACATCGATCGCCGGTGGTGCATCGATCACGATCGGTACGAGCGTATCGCATCCGGTGATCTGATCCTCGATCAACACCGTGTACGCCCCTTCGCAAAGTCCTGTCGCGTTCGCTGTTCCCTGCCCACCACCCGGCGCAGGTGCCCACGTGTATGTGAACGGACCCGGTGATCCCGATGGTGCAACCGATGCGCTGCCATCACAATTACCGAAACAACTGGCCGGTGTGATCGTCGGGTTGGGAACGATCGGTGATGGCTGTGCAATGGTGAACGCGAGCGTGGTATCACAACCGTTCGCATCCGCCAATAGCACGGTGTAGTTGCCAGCGCACAGTCCCGTGGCATTGTTCGTTCCCTGCCCTCCTCCCGGCGCTGGGTTCCACGTGACGGTGATGGGCGCTGTTCCGCCTGTTGGGGCCACCGTTGCGGTTCCATCGCACTGCCCGAAGCACGAGTTGTCCGTGAACGTGAGGTTCGGTTCTATCGGCAGCAGGTCGAAGGTGAAGGTGGTATCGAATATGCAATTGTTGAGGTCCGTGATCCGCAGCGTATTGACGCCCGCGCATAACTGCGAAAACGAGGAGTTGCCACCCGCACCATTGTTCCAGTTGTACGTGTGCGGTGCCACACCACCGATCGCAAGGGCGGTGCGCGTTCCGTTGCACACATCGGCGCATGTGGGCGGTGTGCCCGCACCGAAGAAGATCACACCCAGCGGGCTCGGTTCCGTGACGTTGTATGGAACGCCGCATGAAACGCCCTGCGTCACATCGGTGACCACCACGATCTGCGGACCACCGCACGCACCCACCCAGGTTTGTGTGGGAGGACCACCGAATAGCCAGGAATAGGTGAAGTTGCCACTGCCACCGGTCACGTTCACCGTGATCGTCGCGTTGCATTCGCCACGACAACGAATGTTGAAGCCGTTGTAGTTGGTCGTGGCGGAAGTGGTTGCTATGAAAGGCGTCTGGCCCGCACCGGTCGCGCACACGTTCACGTCCAACGCCTCCACGGTGCCGTTGCCATCACCAGGCCACGTGCGTTTCTCGCCGCCTATGGCGAGCACCGAACTCTCGCCCCGCACCACATCGCGGAGCGCGTTCATGTCCGGCGTGGTGTTCAACACGATCACCGACCGACCGGCGTTGAACCGCTTCACTGCTCGGCCCTCCGCACACAGGGAGCGCGCGTTGATCAGCGCTGTGCCTGCATGCACCGTTCCTCTGCGGAAGGTGATGTCGTTGTTCGCCAGGGTCAGATCGCTCAGGATCGTGCGCTCGTTCTCATTGTCGAACACCACGCGGCCGTTCAATGGAAGGCCATGCGTATCCACCATGCCACCACCGGTCAAGCGCACGGTGCCGTTGGACGACCAGTGCAAACTTCCTTGAAGTTGCCAATCACCGGCAATGGACAATTCCGTTCGCTCCGAACCGTCGATCCGCACGAAGGCGTTCGCCGCATCCACACGCAGGTCTTTGCATTGCGCACGTCCATCCAGGGTGATGATGCTCTCGGCCCCACCAGCGATCACCACGTTCTCGTTCGCGCGCGGTGCGCCTGCTCCACCAGGACCTCCTTCGGTTGCGCTCCAATGCGCGGCATCGTCCCAATTGCCGGTACCACCCACCCAGTACTTCGTGCGTGCACCTTCCGCCTGCGCCACCGCTACAACGGAAGCGCCGAAGAGGATCGCAGCGAGAAGGAGCTTGTGGGGGTCGTGGGTTCGCATCGCGTTTCGGTTCTAGTCGAATGCAGGGCAGTTGATGGCTCGCCTACTGGCGCTTTCCTTACCGCACGGGGTGATGGCCAGTATCACTTCGTGCGTGTTGGAGCTGGCCAGCCGCAGCTTGGACGTGGTGACGTCGTAGCTGTAGCCGAGCTGGAAGTACTTGGCGAAACTCACTTTCATGAGGAAGGTGACCGCGTCGCTGTTGCGGTAGCCCACGCCCACCCCGAACTGCCGGTTCCACTCCACCATGGCGTTGATGTCCAAGGCTGGTGGCACACCCTTGCTGAACTTGGTGAGCATGCATGGTATCAGCGCGGTCTTCCTTCCGATGCGGGCCTTGTAACCGGCGCTGAGCATGAACTGGCGTGCGAGCTTCGAGTCCAGGCCGATGTCCTTGATGGTGTTCCCGAGCGCCTGGTGCATGCTGATGCCCGCCCAGGCCTTCTTGCTGTAGGCCCAGATGCCGGGCGTGATCTCCGGGATCACCACGCTGCTGGATTTGCCATCGAGCGCGGGATCGTTGAACTGCACCGCCAGCGCTTCGCCGGTATCGAACTTCATCTGTTGCGCGCCACCGAAGAAGCCCAGGGACATGTAGTAGTCCTGCGACATCTGCATGTGGTAGGCGTAGGCGAGCAGCAATCGTGTGTAGCCCCAATGCCCCGCGTTGTCCGATTCGATGAACATGCCCACCCCGTGCTTGTTCTTCTGGAAAGGCTTCCCCTTGGGGGTGATGGTGCCGTGCAAGCTGGCCCAACCCGTGGTGGGTGCACCGTCGAAACCGCTCCATTGCTTGCGATAGCCTAGGCGCACATCCAGGCAATCCTTGCTGCCGGCCACGGCGGGGTTCACGCTGAAATGGTTGAAGACGTACTGCGTGTACTGCGAGAGCTGTTGCCCGCGCAAGGCGGCCGGAAGCAGCACGCACAGGAGCAAAAGCAGGCGCGCGCTCATCGGATCACGGAGATGAAGCCCGTGTACGGATCACTGCGACCCGCGAGCTGGTTCAACTGGATGTAGTAGTAGAAGGTGCCTTCGCTCACCACCTTCCCGTCGTTGGTGCCGTCCCACGGTTCGCGGTAGCCGTTGCTCTTGAACACCTTCTGGCCCCAGCGGTCGTAGATGATCACCTCGCTGCCGGGGTAATCGGCGATACCCGGCACTTCCCACACATCGTTGATGCCGTCGCCGTTCGGGGAGAAGGTCGTGGGTGGGTTGATCAAGCGGATCACGGCCACCAGCACCGAGTCCGTGTATGTGCAGCCGTTGATCACCGTGGTCACGGCGTAGGTGGTGGGGCTCGCCGGATTGGCGATCGGGTCCGGAATGCTGTTGCCGCTCAGGCCGGAAGTGGGCGTCCAGGAATAGGTGGTGCCACCCGTGGCGTTCAGTTGCACCGATCCTCCCTCGCTGATCTCCTGGTCCAAGCCCGCATCAAAATCCACGTTCACCACGTCCATGCCCGGCCCGCTGAGGCTGATGGTGTAACCGCACTGCGCCGTGATGGTGGTGCCGCCGTTCATTTCACCGGCCACCACCACCCAGTACTGCGTGTTGGGTGCCAATGCGTTGGTGGTCGTGGTGAAAAGACTGTTGCTCGTTCCGCAGAGGGACACGGCGTTGAACGAGGCCGGGGCGCAACTACCATCGCCGGACAGCACCACCACCGTGAGTTCATCGTCCATGCCGGGCACCACCGGACAGTCGATGCCGCTGAGCGTTACATCCACCGGACCGCCCTGGCTGTTGGTGGTGAAGGTGTACCAGAGGAGGTTGGCCGTGCCGGGACAGAATCCCGGCAGCCCCACCGCACCGGTATTGTCATCCGCAACAGGCTGCTGGGCGCACAGGAGCGTGGCGTTCGCGCAATCGCTGTTGGGTGGTTGGGCCACCACGGCAAGGGAGAAAAAGCACGTGGCCAGGAGGATGGAACGCATGGGTGCGACAGGGTGCGCGCATGTGCATGCGCGAACCCGCCGAAAGTACCCGGGTGCTATCCCGCGCTCGGCGCGGGTTACCGCGCACTTTCACACAGATAGGTGTTGAGGGGTGGGAGGCTGGCGAGCGGGTGCGTCTTCGAGCGTAGGTTCCACAATGAAACCCTACTGGTTTTGAAAGGCAGCATCCCGGCCTTCAACCGGTTGCTCGCAAATCCACGACCCGTCAGACGCCGGGTCGCCTTCACCACAAGGCACTCCGCTCGCCCGGCGTGACGCTCCGAGCAAGGAAGTGCTTGCATCGGCGCGAAGCGCCCACCGAGATCGTCGAACCTGAAGACGCGCGTGATGGACAGTGCGAGAGAGGTGGCTACCCGGTGTCTCGAACTTCCGCCCTGGTCTCCGCCCCGGGACCCTGCGGCTCACATCGCGAATGGTGATCCCACCAGGAGTCGAACCTGGATCAAGAGTTTAGGAAACTCCTATTCTATCCATTGAACTATGGGACCAATGGGCCGCGAAAGTAGCCCCGTGGCGGACAATGCTTGGCGCTATGGGACCACTATCCGGCCGATGTCCCGCTCGTCCTCCCCTTGCCGGAAGAACACGCGGTAGGTGCCGCTCTTGTGCGCGCCCAGATCCACGCGTTGCACCACCTCCTGCCCAGCAGGAACGGCCCAGCCATCCACGGGTTCATCCTCCGGATCGCGGATCACCACCTCGCCTGCCAGTGCGCAATGCACTTCCACCAGGGCGGTGCCACGGCCCGGCCGCGGGAGCACATCCGTAACGCAGGCGGTGGTGGTATCCGGGGCGTTCGTGTCCACCCGGAACTGGTATTGGTTGCCGCTGCGCGCACTGCTTTGCAGGGTCTTCACCGGCACGCCTGCTGCATCCAGCACGCGCACCGTGGCGGGGCCACCGGCACGCCCGCTATCGGCCACGGTGAGGAAATAGCTGCCGTTCGCGGGCATCAGGGTCTCGCGCAGAACGGTGTCCGTGTGCGCGTCCCATTTCCATTCGAGCAACACCGGACCGCGTGTGCTCTCCACGCGCAGGGTGCCGCCGTTCCCGATGGGCGTGCGCAAGCGTACCGTTAGCGGACTGCCCATCGCCGGTGCTGCCGTGAACGTGGTGCTGAGGGTGTTGTTCGCCTTGTTCTTGTCCTTGCGGCCGTTGGGGTCGCCGAGCACCACGGTGAAGGTGTTGGTGCCGGGTCGCATGTCTATGAGGTGCGGCAGCAACACCTCCTCGGATGCGCCCGATGCAAGGTGCCCTGTCCATGCGAACATGCGCGGCAGGAAACCATCGGTACCGTAGCGGATGGAGATGCCCGCAAGCGGATCGGTGCCCGCGTTGCGGATGATCACACGCGGCATGTGAACGGCCGGGTTGAGGGCCGCGAAGCGCGGATCATCGCTGGGCACCATGATGGTTTCGATGACGGCATCGCGCCGGTGGAGCTTGGCAGCGGGCACTTGCTGCGCGAACCCTTGAACAACGAGCAGACCCAACGAACACGATACAGCAGTGCGCATGAACATGGCGCAAGCTGCGCACCTAGGGTGGATCCTGCAAATGCGGCGCAGGCAGGCATCTACTTTCGTGGGGACGTCCGCGCGGGACCGACCTTCGTACCAAGAGATAAAGAAGAGCAGCCGCAAAGACGCAGAGACGCAAAGAACCCGGAGACCAGCATTGCATTGAATTCCTTTGCGCCTCTGCGCCTTTGCGGCCAACACCTCCCCATAAATGACCAAGGCCCGCATGAAGTCCGCCGTTGCAGCACCCGAGTGGCGCACGGTGAAGGAGTACACGGACATCACCTACCGCAAGAGCGGTGGCGTGGCACGCATCGCCTTCAACCGGCCCGATGTGCGCAATGCGTTCCGTCCGCATACGGTGAGCGAACTGCTCGAGGTCTTCCACGACGCGCACCAGGACACGGACATCGGTGTGGTGCTCTTCAGCGCCGAAGGACCGAGCCCGAAGGACGGCGTGTGGAGCTTCTGCAGCGGCGGCGACCAACGTGTCCGCGGACAACAAGGCTATGTGGATGATGGTGGTGTTCCCCGCCTCAATATCCTGGAAGTGCAGCGGCAGATCCGTTTCATGCCCAAGGTGGTGATCGCGGTGGTGCCCGGTTGGTGCGTGGGCGGCGGACACAGCTTGCACGTGGTGTGCGACCTCACGCTGGCGAGCAAGGAACACGCGCTCTTCAAACAGACCGATGCGGACGTGACGAGCTTCGATGGTGGATACGGCAGCGCCTACCTCGCGAAGATGGTCGGACAGAAACGCGCGCGGGAGATCTTCTTCCTCGGTCGCGACATCACCGCCGACCGCGCCGTGGAAATGGGCATGGTGAACGCAGCAGTCCCACATGCCGAACTGGAAAGCACGGCCTGGCAATGGGCGCAGGAGATCCTCGCGAAATCACCCACGGCGATCAAGATGCTCAAGTTCGCCTTCAACCTCACCGATGATGGCATGGTGGGCCAGCAGGTCTTCGCCGGTGAAGCCACACGCCTCGCCTACATGACCGATGAAGCGAAGGAGGGACGCAATGCCTTCCTGGAAAAGAGGAAGCCGGAGTTCGGGAAGGGTAAGTGGATACCGTGATAGCCGCAGAGGCGCAGAGGCGCGAAGTCAAGTCAATGCAGAAGATCGCCGGGAGGTATTCGTCCCAGGTCCTGCGCAGGGCTTCATCGCAAAGGCCCTATCTGTGTCACTGCGCTAGAGGCTGCGGTTAGGCAGGCCATCTGCGCCATCTGCGGATGAAACTCTTCGCGTTCTCTGTGTCTCTGTGCCTCTGTGGTGACCCTTCAGAGCGCGTTCCGCGTGACCCAGTACCGCCACCCAACGATCACCTTCTGCGTTTTGCTCAAGCGCGTGAGGTCCGTGCCCCAGAGCTTCGGTAGCACCAGTTTGTTCAGTCGTGCGAGCAGGCGGAAGAGCGTCTTCTTCATCGATCAGTGGTGTTGCAGATCGCAGGGCTCATCGGCCCACTCGAGCTCGATGGTGGCGTGGTGGATGCCGAGCGCCTTCAGTTCCTCGCGTGCCTTGCTCTTGATCGCCAGCGCTTCGGTGTGGCCCACATCCGCGACCACGATGTGTACGGTGTGTACCATGAAGCTGCCATCGAGCGTCCACGTGTGTTGGTCGTGCAGATCGGTGACGTGCGGGATCGCCATCAAGCGCGAACGCACGGCCTGCATGTCCAGCCCGGCGGGGATCTCCTGCATGAGGATGCCGGTGCCTTTGCGCAAGGTGCCGATCGCGTTGACCAGGATGAAGATGCTGATCGCGATGCTGAGCAGGGGATCCACGATGGCCCAAGCGGTGAAGTGGATGAGCACACCACCAATGAGCACGGCCGCCCAACCCAGCACATCCTCCAACAAGTGCAAATAGGCGCCGCGCTCGTTGAGCGTATGTCCGCCGTGCAGCTTCCACGCAGCGAAACCGTTCATCGCCAACCCAAAGACCGCGATGGCGATCATGCCCAATGAGTTCGGCGCGTTCGGCGACCACAGTTCGGGCACGCTGAAGGTCAGCATGAGGATGGCCCCCACGATGAGCACCACGCTGGTGAGCCATCCACCGAGCATGCTGTAGCGCCCGTATCCATAGCTGTAGTGCGAATCGCGGCCCTTCATCGCCACGCGTTGCAGGTACCACGCAGTGCCCAGCACCAGGCAATCGCCCGCATCGTGCATGGCATCGGTGAGCACCGCGATGCTGCCCGTCCACCAACCACCAACGACCTCCATGAGGGTGAAGGCGAGGTTGATGAAGAAGGCGAGACGCAAGGCGCCAGCGCTTGCTGCGCTTACGACCTGTCCCGCAGCGGCGGCGGGTGAGCAGCCCCCGCCCCCCGCTGACCCGTATCGTGGGGATGTCCGCTAAAGTAATCGTGTGCCATTGACCGTCGCCAAAGCTAGTCGGCGCCACATGCTCACATGAGCGCATGACCTAGCCCACCACCACGCTTCCAGTGTTCTTCGTCAAAGCCGCTCGAGCGCCTCCGTCAATTCCTGCTTCTTCCGCCGTGATACGGCGATGTTCATTCCGTTGGACATGATCACCTCGCCGCCTTCGCCTTTGATGTACTTCTTGATGTGCTTCCTACTGATGAGGTGCGAGTTGTGTACGCGGATGAAATCCTGCTCGCCCAGCAGGTCTTCGAACTCCTTCAAGGTGCGCGAGATGACAAATCGCTTATCGTCACGCAGGTGTAGTGTGGTGTAGTTGGAATCGGATTCGCAGACGACGATCTCGTTGACGTGTACCAATTCCAAACCATCGCTTACGGGCAGTGCAATGACACGCTCCCCGATGGAGCGATCAATGTTCTTCAGGAGCATGTCCACCATAGGTGGCTTTTCAGTGACCCGCGTCGCCTCCATGGCCTTGGCGATGGCGTCGGAGAGTTCTTGTGGATCGATGGGTTTCAGCAAGTAATCCAACGCGCTGAAGCGGATGGCCTTTACGGCGTAACTCTCATGCGCCGTGGTGAAGATGACATGCGGGCGTTGCTCCCCGAGGGTGCGCAACAGATCGAAGCCGGTCTTGTCCTTGAGTTCGATGTCGAGGAAAAGCACTTGAGGATGTGCGACGTACGAGTTCGATCCCTGATGGGACATCGACGGCGGTACCTAACAGATGCACTTCGGGGTGCAGGCGTTTCAATAAACCGGTGAGAAGGTTGCGCGGTGCGTCCTCGTCATCGACGATCACGGCGGTGAGGGTAGTGCTCATAGTATCCGTTGTCTGTGTTCCAATGCCATCCCCCGGCCCCTTCATCTTCCTGTCTTCATTTCCCGCAGCTCCTTGCGCAGTACCTCCAACTCTTCACGTAGCTGTTCGTTGATATTCTGCTGATCTTGAACAGTGGCGTGCAGTTCCTGGATTGCTTTCACGATAGGTACTGTGAAGCTTGCGTAGCCCAAGGTATAGTGGTCGTTCTCTGATATGGGGTGATGTACGCCACAGAAGTCGTATCCCACCGACCGGGCTGCCTCTTCAACCTCTTGGGCGATGAAGCCGGTCTGGCGTTGGGTCGACACCTCGTTCAACCGTTGTCGGTAATGCGCCCTTCCTTCTTGGTCCGGCAGGGTGTCCATGCGCTGTGCAATGCCCAGAAATGCATCCACGCCGTAGGCGTCCAGGGTGTAGGTCACCGGTCGCAGGCGCGCAATGAATTGCAGGCCGGGCACATCCTCCTGTATCTGGCGCTTGAATCGAGCATCACTCAGATCTTGCCAAGCGCCAAAACCGCCTGTGAGGTTGGTGTTGGCTACGGTGCCGATCACCGCTTGATAGTCGGCGGTTGCGGTGGCGTTGTAGCCCACAGCAATACAGGAAGAAAGACCGTTCGCATTGGTGCCCGCACCTGTACCAAGAATTGTGTTATTGTTTCCTGTATTGTTGTTATACAGAGCCCACATCCCGATCGCGGTGTTGTACTGGCCGGTGGTAGTCAAGTGCATCGACCCCCAACCTATGGCTGTATTACCACTGCCGGTGCTGTTAACTAGCGTACTGGCTCCAAGGGCAGTGTTCTGCCATCCGGTGGTATTGATGTACAGCGCACCCGACCCGATGGCGGTGTTATTGTAACCCACTATGTTTCCCCGCAACGCCCCGGTACCATGTGCCGTGTTACTGTGGCCGTATGAGTTCGCGTTCAGTGCCCAAGCGCCTTGTGCCGTGTTCTGCCAGCCGGTGGTATTCATTTGCAGGGCTTGGTACCCACTGGCGGTATTTTCGTACCCGGTGCTGTTTTCCACCAACGTCCGGTATCCCAGCGCTGTGTTCCCATTGCCGATGTTGGCCGCAGGATCGAACGACCCCGCAGCGCCCAGTGACCCACCGCCACATTGGTGTTCTCGAAGGTACTGCTGTGCTGTTGGCGAACAAAAAGCGCTCCAAGGCCTACTGCAGTGGCATTGGAACCAGCGATGTTCGAGGCCAGCGTGTTCGTTCCATAGGCCGTATTCCCGTTTCCTTCCGTGTTGGCCGACATCGACACGCTCCCATATGAAGTATTGTGCACCCCCGTGGTATTAGAGGCAAGGGCACTGCTCCCAGAAGCCGTATTGAATCCTCCAGCGGTGTTGCTTAGCAGTGCGTTCATGCCTACAGCTGTGTTTCCTTCTCCCGCTGTATTGACCATCAGTGCGCTTATCCCCATGGCGGTGTTGGCATGCCCTGTGGTGTTGGAGTGTAATGCGTATCGTCCTGTGGCGGTATTCCCCTCTCCTGTGGTATTGTTCGTCATCGCCCGGTATCCGACGGCCGTATTGTGCAGCCCAGTGTTGTTTCCGGCGAACATCGATCCCCGCAATGCCTCATAGCCCACCGCCACGTTGGAGTTCTCGTAGGGTGAAGTAGTGTTGTTGGCGTAACGCATGGCTAGGGCTCCAATAGCCGTGGCACTGGAGCCTGCCACGTTGGATTGGAGCGCAAGAACCCCATTAGTAGTGTTCGAACTGCCCGTGGTGTTGTCACGTAGGGCCCAACTCCCGATAGCGGTGTTATCGATGCCAGTATCGGTTTGCTCCATGGCACCGCTACCGACCGCAGTGTTTTGGGTGCCAGTGGTATTCTGATACATGAACCCATCGCCAAGGGCGGTATTGCAATCCCTGTGTGTTATTGTTCATCGAGCTCCGGCCAACGGCGGTATTCGAACTGCCAGTGGTATTCTGCCACAAGGATGCGTATCCGAGGGCCGTGTTGTACCAGCTCGTGGTATTCACGCTCAAAGAATTGTGGCCAATAGCCGTGTTCGCGCCGCCCGTCGTATTCTGGGTCCCAGCAAAGTGCCCCACAAAGACGTTACCGTTTGAGGCTAAGTCATCATTTGCGCCTGCACCCTCACCGATGAACACGCTCTCCCCCGTATTCAAAGTCTCGATCTGCCCCTTCGTTGTGATCCTCACCCGTGCCGTATTGTCCGTCCAGATCTCCAGAGGCTGGTTGTCCGTTGTGCCAGAAAAGTTGGTTCCTGGCACTGTCAGTGCATCACCTGTGAGCGACCATCCGCTACCCATTGCCGCTCCGACCTCGATGCATTGTGTACCATCCCAATACCAATAGGTCTTCGTCGTTGTATCGTAAACCGTAAGGCCATCCTCCGTTGCGCCCAGCCCGGCAATGGCCAAGCGGTCGATCGTGGAGAGGCGCGTCAACAGAACACCGCGCAATGTGCCATTGTTGTCCACGTCTAGCAAGGCGGACGGGTTCGGCGGTGCCCCGTTGGTGTTGATGCCGACGTTCTGTGCTTGGGCATGTAACTCCAGGCTGCAGAAAAGCAGCACCCACTGGATACGGAATAAGAAACAGTGCTCCATTGTGGTGGTTTCAAGGAGTATGAATGTAGCGGGATTCTAATTGCAGACCCCCACCGTGCAAGGCGATCTTCTCGGATATGACCAGATGGTTGCCTTCTCCGCTTGGTCCTCCCTGCCTTCTCATTCTGTAGGGGAATACTGGAGCCAAGGAAACAGGGAGGCAAGCACTGCGTTCGGCAGCGGATCCATCCGCCTCAGTTTGACAATGGATGCGGTAGCTGGCGTTGATCGCGACATGTGTAGGGGCATTGTCCTCCCAAATGCGATCGTATCATCCCGCTTCCGAACCATACCGATCATATGGTCGTGCCGATCGAGCAACTGGCGGTCGAACGGTGCATGGCGGATGGATCGTACCGATCCGTGATGGTCACGAACTCGTCATGGAGGAGTACGACAGTGCGAACAGGTTGAGCACCACTTGGATGGTCGAGCGTGACTTCGCCGAGATCGATCACGTGCGGTTCTCGGCCAAGGCATTGATCCCCTGACCGATGCTCTATCATGACGATGCGCATTAACCCGCCCCTATTGAAGAATTTCATCCTTGCGGTGCAGCCGAGGGGCAAGCGGACCCGGAACAAGCCGTTCGAAGAGGGCTTGGCAATGAACTCCTGACCGCCTGCAACCTCGCAGACGATCAACAAGCCGATGGATGACGACGATCCTCGTAAGATCCTGCCCTGCACCACAAGATGCTTTCGAACCGGAAATACGGCCCAACACGTTGCTACCAGTGAAACGCAAAGAAGAATCAGCGGGATGATGACTGGAACCTCAACCATGCCCGAAGGTGCCTGTTCACTTCGGACGCCACGAGCACAACTGAGCAGAAGGCGGACTTGAACGAGCGAATGGCGGCGGATCCAGCTAGGCGCTCATTCCTGCCATCGGCATCGCCACTTCCACGCGTGTTCCATGCTCAAGATCCGTGAACCGAACCCCGCCTCGCCTCCGCGTTGCTTGCCCAAGAGCGCCAGCCTATCCCGTGTGATAGCCGTGCCCAAGGAGGTCTTGGGGGAGGAGCCATCGTGAGGCTCTTTTCCTCCACACGGCTGTCGCCCCACGCCGTCGTCCTCAATCATCATGACCAGTCGCTCGTCGGTCTTGCTCACGGAAAGCTTGATGTGACCCATACCCTCCTTGCGCGAGATGCCATGCCAGATGGCATTCTCTACGAAGGGTTGCATTACGAGCGGGGGTACCAGCATTGCCTCTTGATCGATGCCTGGATCAACCTCGATGCTGAACTCGAACTTCCCGTTCATCCGCGACTGCTCCAGTTCCATGTACAGGCGGAGAGTCTCCAGGTCCTGCGCGAGAGGCACTTCGTTGTGCCGGCTGTTCTCCAACACCAGCCGCATGAGCCTCGCGAACTTGGTGAGGAAGCTACTGGCCAGGTCGTTCGTTCTCCTGCACGTAGTTGTTGATGCTGTTGAGCGTTGAAGATGAAATGAGGATTCATTTGGGTGCGGAGGATCCGTGTTTGCAAGACGGCGGCATCATAGTCAAGCGCTCCTTGCGTCGTTTGCGATCCATCCGGTACACCACACCTCCAGTACCCAAAGCAGCAGACCGCCGAACCCGAAGCCCAGACGCGGTTCCGGGCTTGTTCGCCTTCGAGCGTTGGATCCTTCTCGTTCTCCAACTCGGCCAGTTCGGCCACATGGGCCAAACCGTCCGCAAGTTCTTCTTGGCGAAGTTGTACCGCATCTGGAGCCGCACTGTCTTCTTCGTGTTCTCTGCATTGCTCAAGCTGTCCTTCATCTGCTGGTACAATTCCAGCATCTCCAAGGCACGCCCCCATTTTCCCTGCTTCGCCAGCGCCTCGTTCAGCAGCTGCGCAGCACGCATAATATTCAACTGATAACCAATCTCGCGAGCGATGGCCAATGAACGCTCCGCGAACTTTACCGCCTGCGAGGCGTTTCCTTCCCTGTTCAGCTTCACATTCCCGATGCTGTACAGCGTGAACGATTCGGACTCGCGGTCGCCTGAGCCTTGCTCGATGTCGAGGCATTCTTCGTACCGGACAAGGGCTGCGTCCAATTCCCTACATCTTCGTGGAAGTGCCTAGCTTGTACAACGCGTTGGCGATGTCATACGGATTGTCGATCTCGCGGCTAATGTCAAAGCTGGTCTGTAGGTGCTCCAACGCCTTCGGACGGTCGCCCTTGTTCTTCCAAAGGTTCCCGAGGTCCGTGGACAAGGGCCTCCTGAACGGTCCCCACTCCAGTGAACAGATTCAGGCTTCTCTCGAATTCCTCCGCGCCATGTCCAGTTCCCCTGCTCATCCAGCACGCTGCCAAGGTTCATTCGAACATTGGCCTCCTCGATCTTCTCGCCGCGCGCCAAAGGATGTCAAGCGCTCGATGGAAATAGCCGATGGCTTCTTCGAGGACGCCTTGGTCCTATGAAATGCTGGCGATGTTATTGAAGGTGGTCGCCAGGCTGCGGTCGTCCTCTATTGCGTGTAGATGCGTTCACATTCCAGGTAGCGCTCTAGCGCTTCGGAAGCCTGACCCTGTTCGGCATGGAGAAGTCCGACATTGAGCAGACTGTTAGCGATGGCCCGCTGATCGTTCAACCGCTGGGCGACACTTAGGCTGCTGTCCAAATAGGCATGCGCACTATCCGAAAGTCCGCGCGCCTTGAAGTAGTTACCGATGTTGTTCAATGCGGTGGCCACATGATAGCTCTCTCCTGCTTTTTGGTAAACGACTAGCGCTTCGAACAAGCAACGCCGCTGCTCGGCGTGATTGCCCAGCTTCTCGTGCACCACGCCCTGATTATTCAAGGCATCGGCTACACCATCCGCACGGCCATTGGACCGGTGGATCACCTCCGCCTGCTTGAAACAGATGAGCGCACTATCGAGTTCGCCGAACATGAAATGCGAAACGGCTTTGTTGTTTAGTGCGGAAGCCTGTTGCACAAGAAGGGTCTTGCGCACCACGGGCTTGATGCCGGGCTGCTTGAGTGCGCGATCGGCGATCGCCAATGCGCTCTCGCACAACACAAGGTTGGTATCTGGCCGTTGCTGACCGATACGTTCGCTTAGCGCCATCATTGCCACAAGGCGCGCAGTGTCGTGCTTCGCGGTCGTGATGGCGCGTTTCAACGAATCAGTGGAAGCTGGTTGCTGGGCATATGCACCATCGATGAACAGCACTGACGCTAGGAAGATTGCCACACCCCTTCCACTGCGCTTCCCCGAATATCCAAGCGCGCGGTTCATCTGCTAGGCTGCGGTTTGCATTGGCAGTTCCAGTTCAACTCGCTGACCATTGGGCAAGGGTGAAGAACGTACGCTAGCTGGTTTGCCCTCCTGTCGTGAGAGCAGTTCCAAGCGAGCGGCGGTTATGGCGGTGCCGGTTGTTCTCTCCTCCGGGCCCGCCGACCCACCATGCAGATCTGGAGGACGCGCCATGCCATCATCCTCTATTGCCAGGATCAATGAACCATTGCGCTTACGGACGGTGATACTGATATGGCCTGCACCCTGCTTTTTTGCAAGGCCCTTCCAGATCGCCTCTTCGGCGAAGGGCTGCAGGAGCATGGGCGGCACCATTGCCTCCTCTGGATCCAGATCTGTATCGATATCGATGGAATAGGTGAAACCATTGTGCATGCGCGCCTTCTCCAACTCCAGGTAATCGTGCAGCACGTCCAAGTCGCTTTGCAGGCTCACCTCATCCTTGCGCGCATTCTCAAGTACCGCGCGCATGAGCCGTGCAAAGCGCGTGAGGAAGGAGGACGCGAGATCGCGTTCGTTGGCTTGGACGTATTCGTTGATATTCTGTAGCGCGGTATGGATGAAATGCGGATTCACCTGTGCCCGCCAGGCTTGGGTTTGGAGGTGGGCGGCTTTGCGGGCATGGCGTGCCTTGCGGCGCTTGCGGTCCAGCGTGAAGGCCACGCCACCACCGATCGAGCAGCATGCTCGTGCCTGCAATGGCGAGAGAAGTAGTCCGTTCCCGATTCGCTCGGAGGTGTGCGATAGTCTTCTCGCTCTCCATCTCCGAAGTTTCAGACGCTCGTGAAAGGCTATCGATGAGTTGCTTCTTGGCAAACCCACTTTCGAGTTCATGCTTGAGAACAGCCCTCTGATTCTCCATGCTAGAAATACTGTCACGCAAGCCTATATAGCGCAGCTTCGATGTATAGGCATCCGCGAAACGGCCTAATCCCTTGTTGGCCTTGACCAAGAGTTCAGAGGCATCGCGAGCGATATAGATATCTTCCACATCGATAGCAATGTCATATGCCCGGTTCGCATCGGCGATTGCATCCTGATTGTTGCCAGCCTCAACGGCAAGTGAGGCCAGATTGAGAACTGTTTGGGCTACCCCCTGTGAATCACCAATGTCCTCGAAGATCGCCTTCGCTTGGCGGAGACGTGATTTGGCCGCCGTGGTTTGCCGAGATCCGCGAGAATGGAACCCATAAGCGCAACAACCCTTGCCTCCATCGAAAGATCCCTTCTTGCTCGGTCATATCAAGTGCGGTCTGCAAGCGTCGAAGGCTGCCCTCATTATCGCCAGCATCGCTGTCGATAATGGCTATGTTGAAGATGGCGGTTACCATACCCTCTTATTGCCCAACCCTCGAACAGCGCTAGGCTCTGCACATAGCTGTTCCTCGCAGTCGCAACATCGCCTTGCTCATCGTAGATCATCCCTATGTTCAGCAGGGAGTTGGCGATACCGCGCTCGTCACCAGCCTGCTCTTTCAGTCGCAGACTCCTACTGAAGTAACCCAAGGCGCTGTCGAGGTCTCCTCGGTCGTATTGAATGTTGCCAAGCATATTGTAGCAAGCTGCTGTTCCACGCTTGTCACCCAGGCGGACCCTTATCCGAATGCACTCATCAAACCGAAGCGCAGCAACCTCGCCTTGTCCTGTTACGGCCAATGCCTGGCCCAACGCATAAAGAGAATTGGCGGTACGCGCCGAATCGCCCAGTTGTTGACAGGTACTTATGCTGCGCTCAAGATGGGATAGGGCTTCCATGTTTCGTCCTGAAGCGATGCAGGTGATTCCTAGCGTATACAGTGCCGTACAGATTCCCTCCCTATAATTGATCTCACCGCTAATCGCTAACGCCCGTTTGCCGTGAGCGATGGCAGTCTCATAGTCATGTCTTACCTTGAATACGATCGCGAGTGTATTGAGGCCGTCCGCTTCAAACTTTTTCTTCCCCGTGCGTAGCGAAAAGGCGTGACCAAGTTGCGCGTAACGCAGTGCACTGTCAGTATCGCTCTCCAAATAGGCTTCCCAGCAGATGTCATGAATCGCTGTGAGCCGGATTGAGTCGGACTTGCTATGGTCATTCCAAATACCAAGCAGAGAATCCAGATTAACAGCGTGCCCCTGAGCGAGGGCGACAGAGCTAATGGCATAGAAAGCCACATGCATGTGGAGGCCCCGAAATATCCCGTGCATGCTCATCACCTCGATGGAAATCTGGCCCAGATCCGGATACGGACCAAGGGACGACCCCAACTTGGTGCCTACCGCAACAGGGTCACATGACCTCGCATCTTCTTCCACCCCACGAAACTCTGGGCTTGTAAATCGATCGCCAGATGTACACGCCGTCCTGCACTTGAGTTCCGCTTAGGATGCCATCCCAGCCTTCATCTTCCTCGTCCGTCTCGAAGATCAACTCCCCCCAGCGGTTCCAGATGGTCAGATTGTACTCCCGCACCGCGAAAGCCGTCGAGCGAGGGTAGGAAGACGTCGTTCACCCCGTCGCCATCGGGCGTGAAGGTGTTGGGGACATAGATGAGCAGGTCGGGGTCTATGACCACCTGCTGGTAAGCGGTGTCCAGACAACCATGCACGCTGGTGACGATCTGCTCGATCACATAGCTCCCGAAGGTGGCATAGGTATTAGCGGGGTTCTGTAGGAATGAGTATGCGCCATCGCCGAAGTCGTATCCCCATTGCACCGAGTTGAACGAAGTGTCAAGCACCTGTATTTCCGGCTGCAGGATACCGGTGTGCGTTGGGTCTGCCAGGAACCCGGCCACCGGTAAGGGATGCACCATGATCTGCTGCGCATTGAATAGCGAATCCACGCATCCATTTCCACTGGTCACTACAAGGCCGACCGTATAGCTCCCGGCCGGGTCGAACGTGGTGGATAACTCTGGCGCTGTACCCGCAAGAGCACCATTGATGAACCACTGCCACGAGACGTTGGCATACGGCTCCGGAATGGTGCTGGTGTTTGTGAGTTGGACAGGGTCGTTCACACAGAGCACCGTATCGCTCAGGGCGTAGCTCACTAGGGGCAGCGGCCAAATCTCGACCGTGTCCGTCAACATGGTCTCGCAGCCTTGATCGCTCAAGGTCTCAAGAACGATCGGGAAGAAGCCTGGTGAAGCGAACTCGTGCTCAACCGAGATCCCGACGTACAGGACGGGAGGGTCATCCATCGTCCAAGTGGTGCTTGTGATGCTGCCTTGCGGAATAGTGGAGGTGCTTGTGATGAGTGTGTTCGCCTCGAAGCAGTTCGGAGCGAAGACCATACTATTCACCGGGGCTGGATGGATAGTGTTGCCCAGCATGACGGTATCGTGGCAGCCGAACACGGAGGACACGATCGAGTGTCGGTGAAGGTCCCCAAATGGACCATAGATGTTCAGGGTTCGATTCGATAGAGGGTGAGCCATCCCCGAAACGCCAGTCCCAAGTGTCGATCACATCCACGCCGGTGTTCCACAGGATAGTCGACTGGTCGACATAGAGCACCGTATCGTGCTGGCACTCATCCGCAGAAGTGAAGCCCGCTACCGGCACCGGGTGGATGATCACGTTATGCGTCATGGAAGACACGCAGTTCCGGTCCGAAGTGGCTTCCAAAGTGATCGCAACAGTGTCAGGTTCGAAATCGAACGGACCGACCTGCTGAGTATTGAATATGCCTTGGTCCTGTATATCCCAGTTCCATATACTGATTGATCCGGTGGTGATCGTGCTTGCATTCAAGATCTCCAAGGAATCGTAGGCGCAGACATCATCAGCAAGAATATCCAAATCGGGAAGTGGGTGAACAGTCAGAACGGTATCGTTGGTGCTGGTACATCCAACAGCATTCGTATAGAGGTATTGAATGGGTACCTCGAAGGCCGATGTGGGTTGTGGGCTGATCAGCGACACATCGAATACGGATGGCAACACCGACCATGCCAACCCATCATACAATGTTTGGAACGTATCACCGGGTAGGTCAACGAACGGGCTCAGGTCGAACGGTACCGCATCCATGCAAACATGGATACTGTCGAATGCCACAGCTGTGGTGTCATTGATGCAGAAGGGCACAACGATCGAATTGGCGCAACCCAGAGTATCCGTGTAGGTATATGTGATCACGGAGTCGCACCCAGCCCCTATCATAATCGGATCGGGGAAGCCCAAGGGAGGCTGCCAGGATGAACTGCCAGGCGGCGCATTCGGCGAAATCGTGGGGTAGTCAAGCGCCTGCCCGTTGATGCAGAAAGGCCCATAGGGGCCAGCAGTCACCAACGGAAGTGGGTTCACCACCACGTCCAGTGTATCCTCATCCGTGCATTGGAAGTAAGAGGCCGTTGCGATGTATTGCGTCGTCGCGTCCGGGAGCAGCGCGTAGATCCACTCCGTGGCGAGGATCACATCGGTGCTGGGCACGAAGGCGACGTTGTGGATCTCAAAGGGTGCATCGGGTGTGAACTCGGCCCATGATGTATCACCCGCGCAGATCAATGGATCATAGGCCACGGACACCTCGTAGGGCAGCACAACGATGGGTTCTACGCATTCGATGAAGACATCGCACTGGTTCGGTAACACAACCTGCAACGTGGGGCAGTACGCACCTGGTGCGGTATAGCAGTGTAACGGGTTCGGACCGTTCCCACCACTTCCGTCGCCAAAATCCCAGAGATATGACACTCCAAGTGCAGACGGATTGAACACCTCGAACTGCACGCAATACGGAGCGCAGTTCGCAGAGTCCAAGGCTGTCCACTCCCATGGGCCGAGAATATCCGCGAAGCCGAGAAAGTCATTGAGTGTATCCGTGACGATGCAGTTCCCCCAGCCTGGCGGTCCTGCAACCTGAACGACTAGATCAATGACCGCCGCCTCCGGAATGGTAGCAGAAGCGCATGGGTTAACGCTATTGGTCGAGAGTATGACCGGAGGGATCCCCCCTGGGAACACAGTTACCATAGTGTAGGAATAGGTGTTGCCGGTAACGGCATTGGTATCACACGCTTGCATGATGAAGCCGCAGCCCAGTGGGCTCAGTTCCACTTCTACCCAAGGATCAGGGGTATAGACCTCAACAGATTGGCAGAGCGTATCCGAGCAACCGAAAGCGAGGTCGGTGGCGATCAAACAGATCGTATGAACACCTAATGAGAAGACCTGATCGAACGTAGGTGGTTCTGAAACTTGGAGCCCATCAACGAGCCACACCAAGCTACTGGTCGGCTGGGATACTTGAGCCGTGAAATTCACGGGCTGGTTAGGGCATGGTGTGGCGTCATCAATGGAGAACGTCGCTTGCGCCAAGGTGGGAAGCAGAACGACCTGGGTCTGGCTATCTGAACAAGTGGTCAGGTCGCCTACGAGCTGGATCTCCAAAGCTCGGTGCCGTTGGTTGGCAGAGTTGTTCCGCCTGTGTACCTCCTCCAAATGGTATCCACGCACCCCATGCCGTCAGCCGATAACTCCACTGATAGTTGCCCAGAACATTATCCGCGACCACATTCACACAGAACGGCTCGCACATATCGGTGACGGTCGCAGTGAACGTGGCGAAGTCCGGTGCGGTACTGATGGTGATCGCGTCTTGGTAAACCGTTGTGTCGGTGCAGCCGTTGATGTTGGTGGCTATCGCCGTGATGGTATAGACCCCGGCATCGTCATAGTTCACACAGGGCGGGAAGATGTTCCCTCCAATGAAAGGTGCGTTGTAGAGATCGACGGGACCCGGATCATCCGTGAAAGAAACAATCCACTGCACACAATCGTCAATGTCATCCCCGGGATCGCAAACGATCGCATCCGCTGTAAGCTCATCGCCATTGCCGAAATCGATCTCCCACTCCACATTGTAGGTCTCATCGGTGCTGAAGGAAACACACAATGGCGGGCAACCACTCGTAGGCGTGAATTGGAGGTTGGCGCTAGGCTCGTCGATGTAGATCTCAAAGCAACGTGTGTGGGGGCAGGTGGATGTGTCGGCAGAAGCTGTCAGGCAGACGCTGTATGTCCCTTCGTTCGCATAGGTGTGTATAGGAGAATGAATATCTGGAGCATCATCGGCTGAATCTCCTTCGAGGATGCTCCCATCCCCAAAGTTCCAGAATAGGTTGTCGTCGAAAAGGGACAAGTTCTGGAACGACACCTCGAAGGGCGAAGTGCAGGTCTGTGTGATGGTGAAATCAGCCACTGGCCCCCAAATGCAGATAGCGTTCGCGATCGTGGAATCGGCCATACAACCCAGGTTCGAAATGGTCAAGGTGACATCGAAGCAACCCGTATCGTTGTACATGTAGTTAACCGTGGGGCCTGGTGTGGTGACGTACCAATTGTCGCCGAAGTACCATTCGTAGGAGGTGCCGTCCGGATTGTCCGCTTCCAGATAGACCCCAGCACCAGCACACAAGCCTTGCGGAACAGGCCCGAAACCAGCATCTAGCGCAGGTGATACTTGGATGTCCGCACAATCGGTTACAGTACAACCCGTAGCTGTGGTTATGGTCAGGCAAATAGGGTATGTGGTCGTCGCCCCCACAGAGGGGTAGTCCCATGTGGGGTTAGGAACACTGCTATCCTCAACTCCATCACCATCGAAATCCCATGAGTAGCTATACGGTGCTTGACCCGGTATCGCGTTCAAATTGAAGTCCGGTTGGAAGGCCTGGCCGGCGCAGACACCAAACGGAATGTTGGTCAGGGTGATCTCCAGGCAGGTCTACGGTCACCGTGATGTTCCGTGGCCGTACAGCCCATGCTGTTGGTCACAACCAACTGCACCGTGCTTGGGGCATTGAAGGTCCAATTGAAATCCATGGTAGTACCCTGTTCGGTGCCGTTCACCCTCCAGCTAAAGCCCAAGATTCCTGACCCAGTGGACTGGTTCGTGAAGGACAAGTTGACCGGCTCGAAGCATACAGTGGTGTCACCGGGCGTGAACGCGGCATCCAAGGGTGCAAATACCTCGATGGTGAACGTGGTGTCGGCCCAGCAGGTGGGGGAGTACTCCACATGTGCGCATACATTGTAAATGCCCGCTGTGGGGAAAGAGTAGTTCCAATTCTGTCCCATGCCGTCGATGGTGCCGTCACAACCGATGTTCCACTCCACTGATGTTGGCGAAGCAGGAAGTGTCCCAGCAGTGGAGAAGCTGACCGGCACATTCGCGCATGTTGGCGATGGTCCCACTGTGATGTTCAGTAGAGGCTGATCGAAAATCGTGACCGGGTGACAGACTTGATGACTGCATCCATCGGCGTTTGTGACAGTGAGGCAGGCTTCATAGTCGCCGACGTCCAGACCACTACAGAACAGGTCGGCCGTCATCACTTCGCAGGCCGTATCTCCGGTTGCAGCGCTCGTTAGCACCCACACAGAACTCACCGAGCTTGGTGTCGATGTATTCACTAGATCGAGATCCAAGGGGGCTGGACAATCGAGGACATTGGTAGGGGTGAAAGCTGCCGTTGGGTAAGTATTGCTCACCACGATAGGGATGCTGTCAAGAACAGCATCCGGACAGCCGGTGGAGAAGACCGTGAGGTCGGGGTAGTATGTGTCTGCAGCCGGGAAGCAGCAGGTGAACGTAGCCAGCCCCGCACCTCCTTCCGGGCAAGGGAGCCCGGTCCATGTCCGGCTATCTATCTGCCCTGCGGGTGAACTCGTGTCGGTGAACACAATGCACCCCCCTTCACAGATGTTCGTTGCATCGACCGTAAAGGAGGCGGTCGGGAAGGGGTTCACGCAAAACACACTAGCAATGGTGGGATAGGTGGTACCGTTGATGGTCAAAGCCACATCCCAGCACCCAACCCCAAATACCGCAGTGAACTGACATGGGTCGGTGAGGGGGCTGAGCCCCGAGGTCTGCGTACCGTTGCTGATCGACCATTGAGCCGGGCTACCTGGGCCACATGGTACACCAGATGCGATCAAGGTAATGATCTCCTGCCCGCAGTAAGGGGGCTGGTTGCTAGGCGCGACGGTGATCGTTTGCGCCAAACCCACCATCGGGTTTCCGAGACAGATCAAAGGCACAAGGATCATTGATCCTTGTTTGATCCAAAAAAGGAATGGCCCGGTCATCGTGGTCAAATTAGGATATTATGCCTAAAAGACCTTGATCGCTGAATGTTGTGTGGTCGCCATGTTCCTGGTGTCGCGCTGCTTAATAATCGTTCTGTTCCTAAGCTTGGTTCGGTGATCTTGAGTCTCATTGGTCGCTGACCATGCTACTGCCGCCTCCTTACCCACGCCGAGGTCGAAGACCTTCTGTTGGGCCGTTGCGCGCCAAGTGTGCCAGCACGCAACAACGAAAAGTAGAAGCAAGAACCCGCGTCGGCTTCTTCCAGCGCTGGTTGAAGTGGAAGTGTTCGACATCTTGGTGAGTCTAGCGTTAGCAGGATCGAGTTGCCCTCACCAAGCTCATGACCAAAGCACGGTCGCGCAGCAGCTGGTCGGGAGCGTCGCGTAGATGGACGGTGCGGCCTAATTGCGCTTGCCCACGTAAGAGGTGGACAATGGCATCCGGAAGAAAAAGGCCACCCCGGAGACCCGGAGTGACCTCTTCCTGACCGGGTTACTTCAGTGGATTACAACCAAGGGCTTCTTTCCCTCCGCGTCTGGCTCGCCCAATGCAATGTGTAGGCACCAGTAGCAAGCGACTCCAGATCGACAACCGCGTTCCCCGAACTAAGTTGGAGAGCGGCTACCTGTTGCCCGAGCGAGTTCAGCACTTGCACTTCCGTGAACTCCGGAGGTCCTGCAAACTGCAGGTTGAAACAGCCGTTCTCGGGTTGGGGTAAACCACCAGCCCGAGTCGATCATCCGCCTGATCCTCCATACCCACAGTGACATCGACAAAGATGCACACCACATCACCGTCGCATCCTCCACCGTAGGCTTGCGCGCATATGGATCCGGCACCCGCTTCTGCGGGCGGGAGAACGTAGGCCGTTGAATCCGTAGGCTCTGGATCATTCCAGGACCATCCTGGTGGCAAGGACCACACGATGGAATCGGCATCGGCCAAAGCAGGAAGAGCCGTGTAAACCAAGGTCTCCACGGAATCCACCCAAGTTGGGCCGTCGATGCCGGAGAGAACAAGGTCCATCACGTTCACTTCAAGACTGGCGCTGGCATCCGTGCAAGCGCCTGTTCCCGGTACGGTGTAGACGTAAGTCCCTTCCGCGCTTTGGCCTGGTTGGAAGATCCCAACAAACGGTCCGTCCGGTCCGGTCCAACTGCCATTCAGCGCGGGGCCGCCGGTGAGCGCATTGATGAGCGTCACTGGGGGTGTGCCAGCACACAATTCGAGAAGGCCGCCAACTCCAGCATTGGGTGCCTGATGCACGGTGATCGTCAGCGAGGCGCTGGCATCGGCGCAAGGGGTCACGCCATTTATGGTGTATGTATAAACACCGGGCGACATGGTCGCGGGGTCGAAGAAACCGCTGGTAGGGCTCGGCCCGCTCAACTACCACCATTTTGGGGCGCCCCGCCGAGTTGATTGGTCATGAGCACAGCGGCGGCGTTGGTGCAGAGGGTCAGCGCTTCATCGAACCCCGCGTTGGGCATCTGAGGCTCGGTGACCAGCACGTTCGCTGAGGCGTCTGGGCATGGGCCGCTGCCGCTGACGGTGTACGTGTATACCCCCGGGACATTGGTCGCGGGGTTGTATATCCCGGAGACGACAACCCCGTTGTGCCTCCACACGCCACCAGCGCCTGGTGTCCCTTGCAACTGGGGGAAGAGGCTGGTAGCTGGACCGTTGGAGCAGATCGCCAGGGTACCATCCTCACCCGCACTGGGCGGAGCGGTAACAATGATCGTTTCCATACGCGGTGGTCCGGCGACGCCACAACTATTGTATGGCGTCACGGTGATGGTCGCATTCGTCGCTCCGATGGTCGTTTGGATGGAAGCAGAAGGTCCGCCCGGGCCTCCCCAAGGAGTGATCGACCAGGCGTAGGTGACACCGGACACTTGTGGCGTCGAGAAGGTGGCATCACTTCCAATACATGCTTGCAACGGACCTAGGATGGCGCTGGGCTGGATGGGCACAGAAGGAATGTTCACAGCGAAGGATGCGAACGAGCTACTTCCGCAGAAGTTCGTGGCAGCGGCTTGCACCGTTCCGGCAACACTGCCGATGGTGACAACGATGGTATTACCGCTGGATGACTGCGAACTCCAGCCATTGCCGCTTGGCAGCTGCCAGCTATAGCCAGTGGGCGTAGCGAACCCCGGTCCGGTTTGCGGTGTAGCCGTGAATGTGACCACATCGCCGGGACAGAAGGTGTTGGCTGATGCGGTGATGGCAGGGGTCCCCAAGTTGCCAGCAGCATTCACTAGGTGACCGGACGCGACACCACCGAGCTCCACTGATCGTGGTTGTCTAGCAACTGGAACTTGAGCGTTTGTGAGCCGGTCGGATAGCCGCAGAGTTCGAGCAGGCCGTTGTATTCGAGCTCGGTTTGCGGCGTATCGAAGAACTTGGTGCGGATGATCGGATCCGCATCGTTGACCGGTGTGCCGATCCAGTAGCGCACAGCGATGATCTGCCATTGCCCTGGCTGGCCCACGCTCAATCCTCGTGTGACCACCGAGCTCCAGCGTGCCTCAGCGGCAGCTGGCTGGTCCTTCCATCGCAGACGCACCACATGCTGACCGAGTGCAAGACCGGTCGTGTTCAACTGAGCGTTCTGCACGTCAACATTGGTGCTGGCGGGCACCACGGGTACATAGGTACGCGTGGCGTCGTTCTGGTCGAACCAGTATTCGTAGCCCACGATGTTGGGCGATTGAGCGTGCAAGGTTGCTGTGAGCAACAGCACGACAAGAAGTGATGTGATCAGGCGTAGCATGGCTGTTCAGTCTTGCTGGGCAGCGCCCGAGAGGTCCAAAGAGATCACGCCACCGTTGGTAGGCCCAAGCGCTGGCGTCAAGCTGACCCAATGCGGGTTAAAGGGGACAGCCCCTGCTTTCCATGGTGCCGGGCCATCATGGATCCCTGCATCATAGCCTCCCTGGCCAATGCCCTGCCCCGGGCTAGTGCTCGTGAGCGCGTAGTTATAGCTCTCATTGAAGGTCGTGTTGGAACCAACGCTCTCGAATATGCTGTTAAGGGTCATTGTGGTCGTGACATTCCCACCACCGTTCGTTGCCCCGGTCCAATTCAGTCCAGCCCCGCCTCCAAGAAGCACAAAGAGGTTGTTGGAATACGTTGCGGCACTGTTCAAGGCATAGGTGCTGCTGTTGCGGGTGAAGATGTTGTTGGTGAAGTTGACCCCTGGATTGAAGCCATTGTTGGTTGTCATATCCAGGATCAGGCATTGGGTAACCTGTGCACTGGAACGAACGTTCCGAAACTAAGCCCCTCCTGAAGGATGCAATTCTCTGCAACGAATCCTTGCGGAGCAGTGCTGCCCGCATTCGTGATCTCGTTAAGGAAGATGCAATGCTTCACATGCACATTGGAAGCCGCTGGTGTGGCTACAGGCGAGGACCAGACCCCTATGGAGAGGTTATAGGTGAACATGCATCGAACGAATGAGGCGGAGAACGATGGCGTATTGTTACCGAACCCTGTGAATTCTACAGGTGCTTGGAACACGATCCCATGGAAACTCGATCCTGCACCAGGGGACTGGATCATCACCTTCTCTTGGAAGCCGCCCACATTCGTTCCGATAATGGTGGTCGTTCCGGTCACGGGTGTTCCCATATTCAGAACGCCAGCGCCAACGAGCGTGAGTCGCTTATCGATCAACAAGCTTCCACTCAAATTGATCGGCCCTCCTGGCAGTATGATGGTGTCGCCAATGGCGGCATTCTGGACGATGCTCACGAGGTCGTCGGGGTTGTAGAAGGAGTAGGATGTTCCTTCAGACAGCTTCGTGATGACCTGTCCTTGGAGCAGTGTGGCCGAGACGGTTAGCGCCGGGGCGAGTATGGGACGCTCCATGGTTCGGTGGTTTTGTTTTGGGAAAGGCATCCAGGTACGGACTTAACTCTTGTTGCATTTACATGTCGTGCCGGCCATTGCGGCAGCCGTGCGGCAAGCGCTCTCTTGGGCATCGCGGTTCATCTTGTCCCCACATACCTCGGGGAAGGTGTAGGTCTCCTGCTTTCCGTTCCCTACGGGGTAGCTATAGGAACAGGTCTCGCATTTCTGGCAGGCTGATAGAAGGGTGACGAGTGCCAACAGGATCCCTGTGATCGTCATCGACTTCCGAATCGTGTTGATTAGTTCGTTGGTTCATGGCTTGGGTGTGTTGGAATGGGTTGGGTTCTTTGGATGCCGAAGTCGAATACCGATATCGAGCGCGAGGCGCTCCGCCCGGCGTTGCGACTGATGAAGCAGTACTCTCCATCGCCCAATTCACGCAGTGTGATCTTGAAGGTGCGCGGAGCGATCTGCTCGATGTCGAACGGGCGTAGGTGGTTCGGATCAATGTTCGGCCTGTAGGTAAAGCAGTTCATCAGGGCGGTTTCCAGTTCCCGCGCATCGGCCTTGGGATCCATCAGGGCCAACTCGAGGTCACGCGGGTTCGCGATGTGTGGGCAACCGGGCACCGCGAAGACGCTGCTATCGAAAGCCGCGCCTTGGTCATCAAAGCGCAGGTAGAAAGAGGGCAATTCGTCAAACTGGATCGGCGCTGAAGGACCGGTCAGTCGCAGCACCTTGCGGGTGCTGTAGCTCGTAAACGGTTCCCGGTTGCCCGATATCGTATTGCCCGGCCGGAGTTGTGCAAGTCCTCCCGTATCACTTACGTAGTAGATGCCGGGCCGGAGCTTCCAGGTTCATCACGCATAGCTGATGGAGTTTCCACGTAGCGATCGCTCATCGTATTCGTGGTGTTGGTATCCGCCACGTGATCCAATGCGTTGCTCATTTGAGCGAACGGCTCCTGGGGCATTGCGATCGCCGTTGACACTGCCGCTGTTGCGCTCAGGACCATGCAGAAGGCGCGTTGCGCACATGCATGAAGAGCACCCCTTACGCAGTTGCTTATGTCCATCTGCTGCTTCATGGTCATGTTCCTGTGCTTTGTTCGGCTGTCGTTGGCTTACTGCCGGGTGATGACGCTGCTACCGGTGACCATGCCGACGCCGAAGTCGTACACCTTTTGCTGGGTCTGCGCATAGGGGGCAGCACCTGCGTATACGAAGCAGTACTCACCGGTCGGTAGTTCAGAAGGCGTCGCCTTGAAGATGCCTGGGCCCACCGGCACGATCTCGAACGTGCGGGTGTGCTTTTCGTCGATGCCTAGTTCCGAGGTGTAGTTGTTCATCGAGCCGGTTTCCAATTCGCGCACGCCCTTCACTTCATCAAGCCGTGCGAGGTGAACTCGTTGGGGCTGGTGGCCTGCTGGAAGCCATAGTAGGAGATGGCGTTCTGATCGAAGGAGGAGGTCTGCTGGTTGAAATAGAAGTAGAACTCGCGTGCGGTCGGAAGCTGCGTGCGTGCATGGTTCCCGGAGATCTGCGAGACCACTTTGGTCTTGGCTATGCCATAGGAGAGCATGGTTCCCAATCGGCCTCTGTCCTTGGTCTGCGAGGTCACCGTGGGTAGCAGCTCCACCATGGTACCGGCCTCATCGAAGTAGTAGATGCCCGGGCGGTGCGGCGCTAGGGGATCGTTCGGGTCCACCACCTTCTGGGCGCTGTTGTTGGCAGCCCCGATCACTTTGGCCAGCACCGCATCGCTCAGTCCGGCTTTCTTCAACGCCATCAAGGCGCTTGTGCTCACGTCGAAGTCGTTGTTCGAGTTCTCGATCTGGCTCAGGATGATGGCCTCGCCCATGCCCAATTCGGCCATCTGCATGAGGTGTTGGTTGGTAAGGATCTCCTGGGCCTTGGCACTGTTCAGTGACATGTAGAAGAGCAGGACCAGGGCGAGTTGAAGGGCGGTACGTGTGATCATGGCTACTAGGTGTTTGGTTGTTTTTGGTTCTCGTTCAGGCCATTATCGGCCTGCGACGAACCAAAACTCCCGCAGCAAGCACACCTTCACCAGCCCGATCGAGCAGGTGGCGGCGATGGGTGTGTAGGTGGCGGAGCGCTTACGACCGATCGACTATTCTTCTAGCTTCCCTCTCTAGAAGCCCACCCCCATGCGCCACTTCATTGCCCTTAACCTCATTCCCCTATGCCTATCGTCCACCCTTGCTGTGGGCCAGTTCGGTCCTGGGGTGCGATCACTTCACAGTTTTTTGTACCGCAAGACATCAAGACCGCGGATCTGGACGGAGATATGCATCAAGACTTGGTCATGCGAAATGCAGGTGCCATCGTGTGGAGCAGAAACCTCGATGGTCAGGGCACCTTTGGAACTTTGGATACATTATTTCTATCGAACTGGTCTCCGTCGTGGCACTTTGCGTTCGACCTCGCGGATATCGAGTTGGATGGAGATATCGACCTGGTCGTATTGAATCGGCAGGATAGCTTGGTGGTATGGCTTCCCAATGTGAACGGACTGGGCTCCTTCGGACCCGCGCAGACCATTGGGGACCTCCATGGACAAGGATTGCTCGGCACCATGAAATGCAGCGATATCATGAGCAGCTCATTCCCGGGAAGTTATCGTGAACGTCGAGCACGCAGGGAAAAGAAAAGTGTACATCAATGATGGCGGCTCGTTTCCAACTGCGGATTCGATCTATACCGCTATAGGTGGACCTATGTCCCTGCAGTGCTTGTCACCGGGGATCTCGATCCGAACGGCACTAAAGACGTAGTGGTCCAATACTATGATGGCCAAGTCCGAGTCATGCTGAACTCAGGTGGTGCTGGGAATAGTTGGACTGATACCTTGCTGAGCCCGTGGACTGGTGGGGCCTCTTTTGTTGGTCCTGGTCAGCTGCAACTGATCGATGTGGATGATGATGAGGACCTCGACGTGGCCGACGCTGCCAACGAAGACACACCGGTTTGGGCGGAAAATTTCGCCGCCGATTCCGGTGGTTTCCATTCTTTCATTACCCAAAGGATCGCTCCGGCTGTTCCCTTCGAACATACTGGTTGGTTGGCCCATCTGGGGTGCGGTAACACAGCGAGTGCCTTGTGGTCGTCAGGGCCGAGAGTGACACACTCAACTGGTCGTTGTTCGATGCACAACTGGATGCCTTCGCTCCGTACCTCTCCTGGGTAAGTGAACCGGGCATTCGTTTGATCCGGACTGCCGATCTAAACGGCGATGGTGCGCAGGACCTCATACTCGCGCACTCGGATTCGATCGTGACGTGGTTCGCAAACCTACTGCCAGCAACGAACACATCGTCCATTGAGCTCACACCCTTCGATACGCTTTGCGTGTTCGGCGATCCGTATCCCTTGGAACACGCCCTGCCATCTGACGGCACTTGGAGCGGGGAGGGTGTATCGCTGAACTTCTTCACCCCTTCCGGCCCGGGAGACTTCGAACTGACTTATGTGGTCAGTGACCCGGTCTCTGGATGCCCCATGTCTGCAACGCAAACGATCACGGCGATGATGGAACCGGAGATCACCTTGGTGAGCGGCGATCCGGATGAATGCGCGCTTGACCCGCTCCAGTATACGGCATCGCCGTCGGGCGGCGCCTGGTCGGGCATCACCGACGCCACTGGGATGGTGGACCGATCCTGCGCGGCACGTCCTTCTTCGGGGGAGGTCACATACTCCATGGATGCAGTGAACGGCGGAAATTGTTTGGGGGCGGTGATTTCCTGAACCTTCTAGGCTGCTTGTTCGTGGATCCGGGTCCGGATGCCACACTCTGCACCAATGGGGACACGGTCAATTTCTTTGTTCAAGGTCCGGCCATGGGCGGGGCCTGGCTGGAGGGTTGCGACAGCATCCTATTCACTCCACCTTCTTCCATTCAGGGCTTCTTCTATCCCGACCATGAGCCCGGCATCTACCTGATCACGCGTCCGTGGTGGGCGCAAATGACTGCCCAGGTGATGATACTCTTATGGTGACCGTGGTGGCGCCTCCGGAAGCGATCGCATTGCTGTCCGGCGAAAACGATCCAGCGCTTGTTTGCCAAACTGATGTACTCCTATTCGACGGCGCATCGTCGATGGCTCAAAAATGAGCAAGCATCGAAAGCTATCTATGGTCCTTCGGCGAAGGCGGACCCTCCGCCACAGGCGATTCAGTATCCCATTCGTACGGTACTGCAGGGCCTATTTAGCTCGTCTGACCGTTACTGATAGCCAAGGCTGTGTTGACACGACGGATAGCCCATTGATCCTGCATGTGTCCACAACTCCGCTCTTTCTCGGGACCATGGCCGATGACGAAGTCTGCTTAGGCGACACGATCCATCTGACAGGTGCCGCGACGGCTATTCCGTGGGGAACGCCACCACCCCCAACAGGACTTGGGGCAGCTATCCCCAATGGCCAAGGGGTCCCCTACACCAGCGTGATCTCGGTTGATACCGCCGATCCAGGACAAACGCTCTCCTCATTGGACGGACTCTTAGCGGTCTGTGTCAGCATGGAGCATTCCTACATGGGCGACTTGGTGATCGGTGTCACCTGTCCCAACGGACAGAATGTGTACTTCCATCAGCAAGGCGGTGCCGGTACCTTCATTGGCGACGCGTTGGACGGTGAAACCGACCCACCGACTTTCGGCGTGTGCTGGGATTACTGCTGGGACCCTACCGCAACAAATGGAACTTGGTCCGAAAACGCAGGTACCTCACCATTACCTGCAGGCTCGTACGAAAGTGTGCAGCCCATGAGCCAGTTAGTAGGCTGCCCGCTTAATGGGTTTTGGACCCTATCCATCATGGACCTGTTCGGCATCGACGATGGCTTTCTCTGCGAGTGGTCAATCTCCTTTGCCGAGTCGGTGCTACCCGAACAGGGTGGATTCCTCCCGGTGCTTCAATCTTTCGAGTGGACAGGACCCGGCATTATTGCCAATGGGTCGGACTCGACCATGGCCACTGCGATAGCAGATGAGGTGGGTGATCTCCAATACACGTTCACCGTCACGGATGATTTCGGCTGCGCGTACGACACCGCCTTGACCATCTCGGTCGCACCGCTGCCCGTTGTCACGCTCACCACACCAGATGCCATAGATGTCGATGGCGGGCCGTTTACTTTCAACGAAGGCACACCCGCTGGTGGCTGGTATGTGATCGACGGTGTCGAGACCGCTACAGTTGATCCGATCATTTACGCTGTAGGCCATAGCATAGTGGTCATCTATTTCTACACCGATCCGCAAACCGGATGTACCGGATCGGCTACGGCCAATGTGCTGGTGGAGCAGATCACTGCGCTGGACCTTGTTGACGCCGGTGCAAGTCTTCGCGTTGCGCCCAATCCGGCCACCGACCAGTGCCAGTTGAGTTTCAATGCCACCGGAGACGCGCAAATTCCACTTGTACGATGCACTTGGCCGAACTATACGCACATGGAAGGCGCAGCGATCTTCGCTGTGCTGGACCTGAACGGACTCGCGGCAGGGAACTACCAGTTCACCGTGGGGACCAGCATAGGCGTAGAGAATTGTCGACTGACGATCGAGTAAGCCTGCCAACCGAGCAGATCGAGATCTCGACCACAAGGAAAACCAATCGCTCTCGGCTCCGCGATCTCACGGAGCAAGGCCGTGTTGGCGAGGTGAACAACCAAGGGTGGTGCTACGCCGCCAGCGCCCTCGCTGGCTGGCTCATGGGCCCGGCCCCGGCCACACCCACCGCTTGCACCCGGAACATGTGGTAGTGGCAACTCTCGAGGCCCTGCACGGTACAGCGCGAACCGGTGCTCACTTGTAACAGCCGCCAATCGGCAGGGTTGTTCCCCTGGCCTTCGGTGAACGCGAACACATGGTACATGCGCGCACCGTGTACCGGTGACCAGCGCAATTTGACCTGGCCGGGCATCGGGTCGCTCTTCGCACGTACGCTGCGGGGCATGTCCAACTCGCCAATGCGCGTGGAGCGGTGGCGCAACTCGAAGCCTGCGCTCATCACGATGGCCGCATCGCCTTGTGCCACGGAGGAAACGTAGCCCGCCATGGCCTTCAAGAGGTTTGCAACCTTCGTGGTGGCTACCTCCTTGTACGTGAAGGCGATCTTGCCGCCATTGGTCGCGTTCGTGATGGCCACACGCAACTCCTGGATCCCGTCGGCCAGCGTTGCAAGCGTGGGAGTTGGATTCGGGAAGTGCGGATTGCCGGTCATGCTGCGCAGCACGAACTGTGCTTTCACGTAGATGCCCAGACTGTTGAGTCCGCGGAGGTCGGTTTTCACGAGGCGCATGGTCGTTCCTTTGGGTATTGCAGCTTGAACGTGAAGGGCCGCTGGTTGGTTGCGATCCGGGTTTTCACGATGGCCAACCGACGCTCAGCGATCGCCAAATGCCGGGAGGCGATGGGCGCACGATGAAGCGCGATCGCATGGTGCCGTTCGGCGATCGCCAAATGGGGAAAGGCGATCGCGGGATGGAGGGTATCGATCGCCGACCCATGCCAGGCGATCGCCCAGTGCCGGGATGCCATCGCGAACCCCCAGCAGGCGATGGCACACCGAGAGGAAGCGTTCGCATTCCTGGACGAGGTGATCGCCGGAGCTGGTTGAGCGATCGTGTTTCCCGTATGCGCGATCGCTCACGAGCACTTCGCCATCGCCAATTGGCGCGGAATGGTCCTGAATTCAATCCTCAACGCGCAGGTACTTCACCGTGCCGTCCTTGACCTCCACGACCAGGTGGTTGATGAGCATTCCCGTCCAGTGTACCTCCAAGCGAACAGGTACAGCGTGCGGTGGATGTCCACGATCCGCGCGGCCGCGACCGGCTCGAGGAGCTTGTGCTGCGGGCCTCGTGCGAGCCGGGCTCCGGCTTCGTGGGCGCCTTTTGGCTCCACCTTTTGGCGAAGCAAAAGGTGGAGGAGAAAGTGCTTCCATAGTGTCCGGCAATAGGAGACACTATCCCATGCGCACATGTCCACATGCACACATGTCCCTTACCCCACCACCACCCTCCCCGTCTTCTTCGCCAGCTTCTTCTTCGCTTCGGAGAGGTGTACGATCTCCGTGAGCAGCGCCATCACGCCCAGTTCATCGGCGGCCTTCAGCAACTCCTGGCGCTCCTTGATCATGCGGTCCACGCGGCGCTCCTTCAGGATGTCCACCGATTCCTCCAGCGCGTCCTTGAGCTGTTCGCTCTCGCGCTTCACGTGGATCTTGTGGCGGTCCTTCCAGTTCGGACTGAGCAAGTGCCGGTCTGTGAGCAGATCGATGGCGGTGCTGCGCCACTCCTCGCGCTCGTGCGCCACGTAGCGCGTGGCTTCCACGGGTTGGCCCAAATTGCTGCTGTGGCGGTAGTCCAGGTAGATCTCGCGGAACAAGGGATGATCGAAGAGAATGTCGTCCAGCGCGAGCATCAGGAACATAAGCTCTGCGACACTGGTCTCTTCCTCCACGGAGGAGCCATCGTCCTGCACGAAGGGGACCATGATGCGCTCGTGACCGTAGTTCAACAACAAACGCAATAGATCCCGCTCCTGCGGCGTGGTGCCGAGGTCCTCCACCTCCGGTTGCGGCGATGCGATCTCCGGAGCGAGTTGTTCTTCGTAGGTCTGCTGATCGCCGCCGAGCTGCTTGCGATGCTGCTTGCGCAGCACCTTGTTCATCTCGCTGATGAGCGCCTGCTCGTTCACGCCGAGCATGCGGCCGCACTGCTGGATGTAGAGCGAACGCAGGACCTGGTCCGGCACGAGCGCGATGCTCTCCACGATCTCGTGGATGGATGCGGCCTTCTTCACCGGATCGTCGCCCACCTCGGCCATGAGCAAGCTCGCCTTGAACACGAGGAAGTCCTGCGCGTTGTTCTTCAGGTGTTCCGATACTTCGGAACTGCTGTGGCTCTTCGCGAAGCTGTCCGGATCCTCGCCCTCGGGGAAGGTGACCACCTTCACGTTGAGGCCTTCCTTCAGCACGAGGTCGATCCCACGCAGGCTTGCCTTCATGCCCGCCGCATCGCCATCGTAGAGGATGGTGACCACCGGCGCGTAGCGCTTGATCAGGCGCACCTGCTCCTCGGTGAGGCTGGTGCCGCTGCTGGCCACCACGTTGGTGATGCCCGCCTGGTGCAAACTGATCACATCGGTGTAGCCCTCCACCAGATAGCAGAGGCCCTGTTCCACGATGCTCTTCTTCGCGTGCGCGATGCCATAGAGCGAGCGGCTCTTGTTGTAGAGCACGCTCTCCGGACTGTTGAAATACTTCGGGAGCTTCTTGTCGCTCTTCAGCGTGCGCGCACCGAAACCGATGGGCTGGCCGCTGAGGCCGAGGATGGGGAAGGTGACACGACCCGCGAAGAAGTCCCACGGCGTGCCGCTGCCATCATCGCGGCGCTTGATCCAACCCGCTTTCTCCAGCACCTCCGGGTTGAAGCCGTTCGCCTGCGCAGCGTACGCGAACGCATTGCCTTGCTCGGGCACGTAACCGAGTTGGAAGGTCTTGATGGTGGCATCGCTGAAACCGCGCTCGTGGAAGTACGAGAGGCCGATGCGTTTGCCTTCGTCGGTGTTCCACAACTGGTCCACGCTCCAGTTGAGCGCCCATTGCTGCACCACGGCGATGCTCTCACGCTCGCTCTGCTCAACCTGCTGTTCGGGTGTCTGCTCTTCTTCCGGCAGGTCGATGGCGTAGCGCTTCGCCAACCAGCGGATCGCCTCCACGTAGCTGAGGTGCTCGTGCTTCTCCAGGAATTTGATGGCATCGCCCGCCTCCCCACAACCGAAGCACTTGTAGATGCCCAGGTTGGGACTGACGTTGAACGAAGGCGTCTTCTCGTTGTGGAACGGACAGAGTCCCAGGTAGCGCGGACCCTTGCGCTTGAGCGCCACGAAATCGCCCACGACCTCCTCCACGCGCATGGCGTCCTTGACGGATTGGATGGCTTGGGGAGAGATCATTGAGGAAAAGCTGAAAGGGGAAGGGCTGAAGGAGAAAGGGGCCTGGAAACGGGTCGTGAATTTATCCTGCGTTGAACGTCGGCGAGGCGAATGTTGATAAGGCCGCGTCTCCCGCCGGAATTGTTGATCACCGAAGCGGCCCGCAGCCGAAGAATTGTGATCCGAGATCACTTCAGCCTCACCCCCAAGCTGTCGTACATCACCCGCTTCTGCTCCTTTCCCTGCGGATCGTAAAAGACCCACTCGCCTACGCTTTTGCCTTTGTGGTAGGCGCCGGAGTAATAGGTCAGTCCGTTCTCGTGGAAGACCTCGGTGGGCCCTTCCTCCAAGCCATCCACGTAGGTGCTGCGGCTGCGGATACCACCACCAGCGAAGTAGGAGGCCCAAGGTCCTGTGCGCTTGCCATCCTGCAACTGGCCTTCCATGCGACCACCATCCTTGAGGTAGAGGACTTGGTGGCCTTCGGTGATCGGTGGCGGCGTTGCCGTATCCGCGACCACGCTCTTCGACGCTTCGATAGCAGCCGGTTCGGTTGGTCCACAGGATGCCATCAATGCCATCACGGCCAATGCTGTCAACTGCGTGCGTTCCATTCAGGGTTCTGTCGTTTCGTCATCGGGCGACGCATGCGTCGTCCCTACTTGGTGCGTTCCACCGTCAATTGTACAAGGCCCTCCAAGGCATCGCGTGCTTCATTTTGAGGAAAGGTGTGCAGCACCGCGATCGCCTGATCGCGGTAGTTCAACATCTGTTTCGTTGCGTGTGCGATCCCACCGGCCTTCACCACCATCTCGATCACCCTGGCCACGGCCGCACTGTCCTCGTTGTTGTTCTTCACGGTGTTCACCATCCAGCGGCGATCGGCGGCATCCACCTGTTGCAGCGCATGGATCAAGGGCAGGGTGAGCTTCTTCTCCTTGATGTCCAATCCGCTGGGCTTGCCGATATCCAGTCCGCTGCCGTAGTCGAAGAGATCGTCCTTGATCTGGAAGGCGATGCCGACCAGCTCGCCGAACTGCCGCATGCGCTCCACTTCCTCCGCAGGACGACCGGCCGCACTGGCTCCACAGGCACAACAGGCGGCGATGAGGCTCGCTGTCTTCTGCCGGATGATGTCGAAGTACACGTCCTCCTTGAAGTTGAGGCCGCGCGTCTTCTCCAGTTGGAGCAATTCGCCTTCGCTCATTTCACGCACCGCACGGCTCACGATGCGCAGCAGCTCGAACTCGCCTTTGTCCACCGCGAGCAGCAGTCCGCGGCTCAGCAGGTAATCGCCAACGAGCACGGCGATCTTGTTCTTCCACAACGCGTTGATGCTGAAGAAGCCCCGGCGCATGGGTGATCCGTCCACCACATCATCGTGCACGAGCGTGGCGGTATGCAACAGTTCGATGAGGCTCGCCGCCGTGAAAGCGCTCTCGTTCACAGGGCCGAAGAGCCGCGCGCTCAACAGGGTGAACATGGGCCGCATCTGCTTGCCCTTGCGCTTCACGATGTAGTGCATGATGCGGTCCAGCAACGCGGCACGGCTGCGCATGGCTTCGCGGAAGTGCGGCTCGAAAGCCTTCAGCTCCGCCGCGATGGGCCGCTGGATCTCGTCGATGGTGGGCACGGGGGAGGGTGGGCAAAGATGGCGACCCGTTGCCTTCGTTCAGGGCCGGTGCCAAGACAACCACAGGGTCCGGTTTTCGTCCATCAGTATATGTGCGTGCCCCGCCTACCTTCGTTCCGCATGCACTTCCGCCCTCCTTTCCTGCGCGCCTTGTTCCTGTTCGCCTTTGTGGGTGCGGCCATTTGTGCGCAAGCACAGAAGCCCAAGACCAAGGTGGTGCTGTACAAGGAGCGATTGGCTGCCCAGTTCGATACGGTGGATTGTGTGAAGAACGCGTTCAAGATCAATCCCCTGCTCTTCTTCCGCGGCGAGATCCCCTTGTACTACGAGCACGCCCTCACCCCGCGACTGAGCTTGGAGGTGGGCATTGGTGTCACGCTGCGCAACTACCTCGCCCTCTCGTTCGTCGGTGATGATGCCGATGACTTCGGAGCGGGAACGGAGATCGTTCCCAACCTGAGCTACCGCATGGGGGCGCGGTACTACCTGGTGGATGACATCGAGCCGCAGGGCACCTACCTGCAAACGGAGTACGCACACCTGGCCTACACCAAGGACATCCGCGCGAAGGGTTCGGACGGCGTCTTCATCGATGCCACCTATCGCGATGAACGCACCTACAACGATGTGCGGCTCTTCTTCGGTTACCAGACGCTTGGCGTGAGCAACAACTGGCTGGTGGACATCTACGGCGGTGTCGGCTTCCGCTCGCGCAACCAGATCATCGTGAACGAGACCTTGGACCTGAACACCGATACCTACAAGTACGAGGTGACGGAAAGCAGCGACAATGTGCCGGCCTTGTTCCTTGGGGTGAAGCTTGGGCTGGGTTTCTAGTAGCCGCGAGCTTCTAGCCTCTGAGCCACGAGCTTGTTCCCGCTTCGATCGTGCGACGTCTCTTCCTTTCGAAAGAAGATCCGCTCGTGGCTAGAGGCTCACAGCTAGCGGCTTGAGCCCATCTACTTCATCACCCGCTCTCCCTCCTTCAGCGCCGGTTCGTTCTTGTTGGCCAATTGGCCGCAGGCTGCATCGATGTCCCGACCACGGCTGCGGCGGATACGCGCGATGATACCCTTGCGCTCGAGGTATTGCTGGAAGGCTTCGGCGTCCTTGGTGTCGGTTCTTTCGAATGAACCCGTCACCCCGGGCCCTGACCCGGGGTCGATCGGGTTGTACTCGATCAGGTTCACCTTGGCGTGTACATCGCTGGCATAGCGCACCAGTTCCTGTGCGTCCTGCAGCGAATCGTTGAAGCCGCGCAGCAGGATGTACTCGAAGGTGACCTCCTTGCGCGTGAGACGGGTGTAGTAACGCAACGCGTCCTTCAGTTCGCCGAGCGAGTTCTGCTCGTTGATGGGCATGATGCGATCGCGTTTCTCGTCGGTGGCGGCATGCAGGGAGAGCGCCAGGTTGAAGCGAGCGCCATCATCCGCCAGCTTGCGGATCATCTTGGCGATGCCCGCGGTGCTCACCGTGACGCGGCGTGCGCCCATGCCAAGGCCGTCCTCGGCGGAAATGCGTTCCGCGCTGCGCATGGTGTTGGCATAGTTGAGCAGCGGCTCGCCCATGCCCATGTAAACGATGTTCGTGAGGCCCTGCTTGTGGTACTTGTGGGCGAGCGCATCGATCATCGTCACCTGGTCCACGATCTCGGCAGCGTCCAAGTTGCGGATGCGCTTGAGCTTGCCCGTGGCACAGAACGAACAGGTGAGGCTGCATCCGATCTGGCTGCTGATGCAGGCCGTCAGTCGTGTGGGCGTTGGTATCAACACACCTTCCACCACATGGCCGTCCCAGGTCTTGAAGGCGCACTTCACCGTGCCGTCCTTGCTCAGTTGCTCCTCCGCAAGCACCAACGGACGCAACATCGTGCGCTCCGCCAGATGCGCGCGGAAGGTCTTGGGAAGGTCGCTCATGTCGTCGAACGAGCGCGCGTGCTTCTTCCACAACCATTCCCACAATTGTTTGGCGCGGTAGGTCTTCTCACCGACGTCGGCTACGAGCGTGATGATCTCCTCATGGGAGAGTTCGCGGATGTCGGTCTTTTTCATCGGTAGGCGTCTTTCCTGTCGGCAATTCGTTCAATGCTCACCAATCTGATCCTGTCCGGATCTCGTACACCACCCGATACGAGCCGACGCGTACTCCAAAAGCCGAACCGCCCACTAGTTTCTTACAACCCGTGGGCTGGGTCCTTCCAATCCTCGTAACGCCCGCACGATGGCATCGTGATAGGGCGTTGGTACTCGTCGCAGTTCACGCACTGCCGTTCGCGAAAGTTCGACCCGATAGCTCACCGTTTCTTGGTGCGCTTCACCGACTTCACATACTCGTCCAGACTGATGGTCGGTTCGTTCCTGCGACTCTCCGCTACCAATACGTCCAAGAGGTCCTCAAGCCCCTCAGGGTCCTTACGAATCGCGTCCATATCGATCTGCACGATTCGCTTCTTCTTGCGCTCGTCGAAGAGGATGCTCACACCTTTCATGGCTTCTTGGTTCTTGGGAAGTCAAAGGTAGCCCTAGGTTCCCGGGCTTACCCAAGCGCGATCTCGGCCAACTTCATATCCATCGCGGTCGTCACCTTGATGTTGTTCTCTTCTCCCTCCACCAAGTTCACCTTCACCCCAAGGCGCTCCACCATCGCGGCTTCATCGGTGAAAGCCGGGTCGTAGGGCAATGCGAATGCCTTGCGCAGGAGATCGGCGTGGAAACACTGCGGTGTTTGCACCGCCAGCAACCTGGAGCGGTCCAATGCACGGCTTCCATCGGCCGTGGTTTCGCGAACGCTCGGCACGACAGGAACGACGGGGATGGCAGCACCGTGTTGATGTGCAGCATCGAAGCAGCGACCGATGAGATCGGTGCTCACCAGTGGGCGAACGCCATCATGCACAGCAACGAGCCCATCTCCTTCCACCTTTTCGAGTCCGGCCTTCACGCTGTGATAGCGCTGTTCGCCACCGGCCACCACCTGGTGCTCGATGAAAAAGCGGTGTCCCATGCAGAGCGCCCGCCAGATCTCGAAATGCTCCTTGGGAAGCACAACGATCAGCGGCATCGCAGCATCGTAGCGATGGAAGGCGTCGATCGTCCACATCAACAGTGGACGGCCTTTCACGCTCTGGAACTGCTTGGGCACAGGACCGCCCAGACGTTTACCGCTGCCGCCGGCTACGATGATGGTGGACTTGGTGGAACTCATTGGTAGGCCGAAGAGGCGCGAAGACGCAAAGGAATGCGGAAAGAGAAAGGCCGCAGGGAGTTCCTGCGGCCTCTTTGCGTCTTCGCGTCTTTGCGGCCCAACGATCAGATGATCAACATCGCGTCCCCATAACTGAAGAAGCGGTACTTGTCCTTCATGGCCACCTTGTAGGCGTTCCACACATGGTCATAACCACCGAACGCCGCCACCTGCATGAGCAAGGTGCTCTCGGGCATGTGGAAGTTGGTGATCATGCTATCGGCGATGCTGAAGTCGTAGGGCGGGAAGATGAACTTGTTCGTCCACCCGTTGTAGGGCTTCATGTGGTTCTCCGTGCTCACGCTGCTCTCGATGGCGCGCATGGTGGTGGTGCCCACGCAGCACACGCGCTTCTTCGTGTCCTTGGCTAGGTTCACGATGTTGCAGGCTTCGCGGGAGATGATCACCTGCTCACTGTCCATCTTGTGCTTGGTGAGGTCCTCCACTTCCACCGGGCGGAAGCTGCCAAGGCCCACGTGCAAGGTCACTTCGGCGAAGTTCATGCCCTTCAGCTCCATACGCTTCATGAGCTCACGGCTGAAGTGCAGACCGGCGGTGGGGCCGCTACGGCGCCTTCCTCCTTGGCGTAGATGGTCTGGTAACGCTCGGCGTCGCTCGGCTCGGTCTCCCGCTTGATGTAGCGAGGCAGCGGCGTCTCGCCCATGGCGGTGATCTGCGCCTTGAACTCCTCGTAGGTGCCATCGAAGAGGAAGCGCAGCGTGCGGCCACGGCTGGTGGTGTTGTCGATCACTTCGGCAACGAGCTCATCGTCCTTGCCGAAATAGAGCTTGTTGCCGATACGGATCTTGCGGGCGGGATCCACGATCACATCCCACAGGAGGCTGTCGCGGTTGAGTTCGCGCAGCATGAAGACCTCGATCTTGGCGCCGGTCTTCTCCTTGTTGCCCCACATGCGCGCAGGGAACACGCGCGTGTTGTTGAGGATGAAGGTGTCGCCCTCGTTGAAGTAGTCGAGGACGTTCTTGAATTTCTTGTGCTCGATCTTGCCGTCCTTGCGGTGCAGCACCATCAATTTGCTGCCGTCACGATCCTTGGTGGGATAAAGAGCGATCTGCTCCTTGGGCAGGTTGAACTTGAACGCGGTAAGCTTCATGTGTGATCGTGGGTCCTTACGGGAACCCGCCGGGTTTTGGGGGGCCGAAGATAAGATCACGATGAAGCGAGCGTCAACGTTCTGCGAAGCCTTTCAATTCCCTGACATTCAGCGGGAAAAAGAAGGCCTTCGACGGGCAAAGCTCAGCCCCGGTCGGGAAGCGGGGCGATGTGCTGCGCCCAAGCCAGCGGAGGATAGGCCTCTTCCACCCGGTACGGACCTATGGCCGTGCGCCGAAGCGCGCTCAGGTGGGCACCGCAACCGAGCACCTGGCCGATGTCGTGTGCGAGCGAGCGGATGTAGGTGCCTTTGCTCACATGCACCTCAAAGTCGATATCGGCTCCACGGATGGCTTTCACCTCCAAGGCTGAGATGAGCACCTTCACTGCTGGCATGTCCACCAGGTGCGCCCGTTCACTGTCCCGGGCCATCCAGTAGGCCCGCTCGCCCTCGAAGCGCTTGGCGGAGTAGTTCGGTGGTCGCTGCATCACTTCGCCATGGAAGCGGGCGAAAGCCGCGCGGATCGCTGCCTCATCCAAGTGTTCCCATGGTCCGCCCGGCTCCGGCGTGGTCTCCAGGTCATAGCTGGGTGTGGTGGACCCGAGGGTGATCGTCCCGGTATAGACCTTCTCCAACCCGGTGATCGTGGGCAATTCCTTGGTCCGCGGACCGTAGGCCATGATCAGCAGCCCGCTCGCAAGTGGATCCAATGTTCCGGCATGCCCTACCTTGAAGTTGCGCCGTTTCACCACGCTGCGCATGGCGCCGCGGATCTTGTTCACCGCATCATGACTGGTCCAATCCAGTGGTTTGTCCACCAGGATCATACCTCCGGTATCGGGGGTGAAGATGTGCTCCTCGATCATGAGCGGCGATCAGAACATCTGCATCGGCACGTCCATCACATAGAGCGCGATGATGACGCCACCCACTACGATGCGGTACCAGCCGAAGGCCACGAAGCCGTGCTTGCTCAGGAACGCGATGAAGGAACGTATGGCGATCACCGCCACGATGAAGGCAACGACATTGCCGACCGCGAAGAGTTGCAAGTGTTCCGTGGTGACCTGTCCTCCATCCTTCACGTAGTCATAGATCGATTTCACGGTTGCGGCGAACATGGTGGGCACCGCCAGGAAGAAGCTGAACTCCGCAGCGCTCTTGCGGGTGAGGCCCTGCGTCATGCCGCCGATGATGGTGGCTGCCGAACGCGATACGCCGGGCACCATGGCCAGGCATTGCCATACCCCGATGATCGCCGCGCGTCCATAGCTCATCGGTCGCTCGTCTTCCTCCTTACCACCTGGAGCCCAGCGATCGATGAAGAGGAAGACAATGCCGCCCAGGAAAAGCGTCACGCCGACCACCACCACGTTCTCCAGCAGCAGATCGATGTAGTCGTTCAAGAACAGACCCGCGATCACCGCCGGGATGAAACCCGCAAGAAGCTTCAGGTAGAAGTCGATGCTCTGGAAGAAGCGCTTCCAATAAAGCGCCACAACGCTCAGGATCGTACCGAACTGGATAGCGACGGTGAAGAGCTTGACGAACTCGTCCTGTTGGATCCCCATGATGGTGGACCCGATGATCATGTGGCCCGTGCTGGAGACGGGGAGGAACTCGGTGATCCCCTCGATGATCGCGAGGACGATCGCCTGCAAAAAGGTCATTGCCCGTCAGCGCTGCCTCCCGTCTTCTTCAGGATGGCGTACGTGATGAAGATGTAGCCGATGATCACGACGATCGGGGCTACCGTGATGCGACGCGCGCTGAAGATCTCGGCGGCATCGAAAGCGTTCGGGTCACCGTTACCACCACCGCTCATGAGAACGTAGCCCACCGTTACGATGGCGAGCCCGATCAGCATGAGCTTGTAGTTGGTGCCGGTGAACGGCATGTCGTCGGTGTGTACGTGCTTGGCCATGGCTAGCTCCAGTGGATGGTCTCGTGATCCATGCGAAGGTAGCGGCCCACCGCGAACCATGTGGACAGCAGGGCGATCAGCAAGCCCACCAACACAACGGTCCCGAAGAGCAGGGCCAGCGACAAGGCATCGGTGAAGGCCAGCAGGTCCGGCACGTAGCGCTTGCCCATCCAAAGCAGGGCCACCAAACCGCCGACCGCCAGGACCGCTGCGATCAAGCCCTGCCAGATGCCGCTCAGGAGGAAGGGTTTCTTGATGAACCACTTCGTGGCACCCACCAGGTGCATGGTGCGGATGAGGAAGCGCTTGCTATAGATGGCCAGCCGGATCGTGTTGTTGATCAAGGCCACGGCGACGAAGATCAAGAGCACCAGGAAGACCAGGCCGCCGATGTTCAGCTTCATGAAGTTGGCGTCGAGGTTCTCCACGATGGAGGCGTTGTAGGCCACTTCGTGTACACGCACGTCCTTCTGCAAGTGGTCCACGATCCACTTCAAACTGTCGGGCTGGGCATAGGTGGGATCCAATCGCAACTCCACCGAAGGCAGGAGCGGATTGCTTCCGAGCACGCTCAGGAAATCCTCCCCGAGGTCCTGTTTCAACGCCTCGGCCGCTTCGTCCGCGGTCACATAGCGCGTCTCCTTCGTGAAGGCCTCGGTGTCAAGTTCTTTCCGGAAGCGCATCACGTCCACCTCCTTCAGGTCGCGTTTGAGGAAGAGCTCCACGCGCACGTTCTCCTTGAAGTAGCGTTCGAGCGCCTTCGCGTTGATCAGCACGAAACCCTGCACGCCCAGCATGACCAGGACCAACGTGATCCCGATCACCGTGCTGACGCTGGCGGTGCGGGTTCGCGACTTGATCTGGCGGTCGATGCTCATCGGGCGCGAATGTATTGGGGACGTTGTCCGGACGAACAAGGAGCAGGGGCAGGGCAGAGCGTTTCCATAATGAGGCGGCTGCTCCCCTCGACAGCCGAAAGCACAAGCACGGAGCCGCCGGTATTTGCTCCTGCCCCTGCCCCTGCTCCTCTCTACTTTCGCAGCTTCAGTAATAGCAATGGCTTACGAGCACAAGGACATCGAGAAGAAATGGCGCGATGAGTGGCGCAAGCGCGGCACCTACCGCGTGGAGAACGACACTTCCAAGCCGAAGTACTACGTGCTCGACATGTTCCCCTACCCCAGCGGCGCCGGCTTGCACGTGGGGCATCCGCTCGGCTACATCGCCAGTGACATCGTGGCGCGCTACAAGCGGCACAGCGGCTTCAATGTCTTGCACCCCATGGGCTACGACAGCTTCGGCCTGCCCGCGGAACAGTACGCCATCCAGACCGGTCAGCATCCCGCGAAGACCACCGAGGTCAACATCGCACGCTACCGCGAACAGCTGGACAACATCGGCTTCAGCTTCGATTGGAGCCGCGAAGTGCGCACCAGCAACTCCGACTTCTACAAGTGGACCCAGTGGATCTTCCTGCAACTCTTCGATAGCTGGTACGATCACACGCAGGACAAGTCGCGACCGATCGCGGATCTGATCACGCGTTTCGAACAACAAGGGTGGAACGGCGAGGACGAATGCGCCATCACCGGTAACGAAGAGGACGAGCCCCTCGCTGCGTTCAGCGCGAACGAGTGGAAGTCCTTCAATGAAAAGACGCAGCGCAACATCCTCATGCGCTTCCGCCTGGCCTACCTCGGCGAGGCATGGGTGAACTGGTGCCCCGCATTGGGAACCGTGCTGGCCAACGATGAAGTGAAGGACGGCGTGAGCGAACGCGGCGGTCATCCCGTGGAGCGTAAACGCATGCCGCAGTGGAGCATGCGCATCACCGCCTACGCGCAGCGCCTGCTCGAAGGGCTCGACACGCTCGATTGGAGCGAGAGCATCAAGGAAGCACAGCGCAACTGGATCGGGAAAAGCGAAGGTGCGCTCGTGCGCTTCAAGCTGAAGAACGCTGAAGGCGACGTCGAGGTCTTCACCACGCGCCCCGACACGCTCTTCGGCGTCACCTTCGTTACGCTAGCCCCCGAGCATGAGCTCGTAGCGGCGATCACCACCGCCGACCGTCGCGATGAAGTGATGACGTATGTGACCACCGCGAAGAACCGTAGCGAGCGCGAACGCATGACGGAAGTGAAACGCGTGAGCGGTGTGTTCACCGGCGCGACGTGCATCCATCCGTTCACTGGCGCGGAAGTGCCGGTGTGGGTGGGCGACTACGTCCTCGGTGGTTACGGCACAGGAGCGGTGATGGCCGTGCCCGGCGGCGATCAGCGCGACTGGAATTTCGCGACGCACTTCGGATTGCCGATCGTGGCGGTGACGGAAGGCGCGGACATCAGCAAGGAAGCCGACGAACGCAAGGATGCGACGATCTGCAGTGAAGGCTTCCTGAAGGGATTGAAAGTGCCGGATGCGATCACGCGCGCCATTGATGAATTGGAAAAGCTCGGCGCCGGTGAACGACGGATCAACTTCCGTTTGCGCGATGCGGCCTTCGGTCGCCAGCGCTATTGGGGCGAGCCGATCCCCATCTACTACAAGGACGACGTGCCTTACGCACTGCCCGAAAGCGAGCTTCCGCTGAAGCTGCCCGAAGTGGACAAGTTCCTGCCCACCGAGGACGGTGAACCACCATTGGCACGCGCTGCGAATTGGAACTACCAAGGTCATCCATTGGAGACCACGACGATGCCCGGTTGGGCTGGCAGCAGCTGGTACTTCCTGCGCTACATGGACCCGAAGAACGAAGGCCGCTTCGCATCACCGGAAGCCATCAACTACTGGCAGCAAGTGGACCTGTATGTAGGCGGCAGCGAGCACGCCACCGGCCACCTGCTCTACTTCCGCTTCTGGACCAAGTTCCTGCATGATCGCGGTTGGATCAACTTCGATGAGCCTGCGAAGAAGCTGGTGAACCAGGGGATGATACAGGGAAAGTCGGCACTCTCTCTCCAGCGAAGGTTATAAGCAAGGCGCCGACAAGAATCAGCGCCCTATCTGCATCCCTTAGTCAGGTCATCAGGTACCGCCCCTTGGATGTCATGTGAAAGAAAATCAGCGATGGTTCATCTCCAGCGACATCATCAACCTGAAGCTGAAGAACTGTACCAAGGAGCAACAAGCGCTCTTGGTGAAGAAGGGCGCAAACTCGTCGGGCCGCTGATGGTGAGGTATCTGCAAGGTCGTTATTGGCTCATTGAATTCGTTGAAACAAGGACACTGACTGTTAAAAGCGATTCGATGAGTGGCCAGAACTCATTTCGCTCTGACTGAGGCTGTTCAAGGACCAGGGAGCTTCCAATGCCCGAGAAGTCGAGAAGATGTCCAAGTCGAAGTTCAACGTGGTGAACCCCGACGACATCATTTCGAAGTACGGCGCGGATACACTTCGCCTCTACGAGATGTTCCTCGGCCCCATCGAGCAGAGCAAGCCGTGGGACACCAATGGCATCGAAGGCACCTTCCGCTTCCTGCGCAAATTCTGGAACCTCTTCTACGAGAGCGATGTGTTCAGCGTAAGCGATGAGACCCCCACGAAGGCGGAGTTCAAGGTGCTGCACGCCACGCTCAAGAAGGTGACGGAGGACATCGAGCGTATGAGCTTCAACACGAGCGTGAGCCAATTCATGATCGCGGTGAACGAACTCGCTGCCTTGCGCTGCCACAAGCGCGATGTGCTGGAACCGCTCACCGTTGCACTGGCACCTTTTGCGCCACACATCGCCGAAGAGCTTTGGGAGAAGCTCGGACACACTGACAGTGTTACCGGGGCGAAATGGCCCCATTTCGATGAGCAATACCTCGTCGAGGACAACTTCAGTTACCCCATCAGCTTCAACGGGAAAACACGTATGCAGCTGGAATTCCCTACTGCGCTGGATGCCAAGAGCATAGAGGCCGCCGTACTGGCCAACCCCGAGGTGCAAAGCCGTTTGGAGGGCAAGGCGCCCAAGAAGGTGATCGTGGTGCCCAAGCGTATCGTGAACATCGTGGTCTGATGGGGCTCAAGCCACTAGCTGCTAGCCACGAGCCACTAGCTGGCTACCGCCGAAGGCGGGCTAGAGGCTTGTGGCTCGTGGCTCGCGGCTGCACTCCGGCCGATCGGCACCCCTTTGCGTTCCACAGGCCATGGCACGTTCCACCACCATTCTGCTCGCGAGCATCGGACTGTTCAGCATGTCCTTTTCGCAGAGCGACCGACCGACCGAACCCAGGGCGCCGAAACCGGCTGCTGGGGAGGTTTTCCCCTTGCGCACCGTTCAGCAGAACGCCTTTCGTCCCGGCGAGAAGCTCACTTACATCGTCCACTACGGCTTCGTGAACGCTGGTGAAGCGATCGTGGAGCTAAAGGAGTCGGACCGCGAGATCAATGGCCGCAAAGTGTGGCGCGCGGTGGGTACGGGCAGAAGCTTGGGCGCTTTCAACACCTTCTACAAGGTGGATGATCATTACGAGAGCTACTTCGATGCGCAGGGCGTGTTCCCTTGGGTCTTCATTCGCCGCGTGAGCGAAGGCGGCTACGAATTCTCGCAGGACTATGTGTACCAACAACACAAGCGCGAGGTGGTGACGCAGGAGAAGAAGACGCACAAGGTGCCGGGCAGCGTGCAGGACATGCTCAGCGCGTTCTACTACGCCCGCACGTTGGACTTCAGCAAAGCGAAGAAGGGCGACGAGTTCACCATCGACTGCTTCCTGGACGACGAATTGTTCCCGCTGCGCATCCGTTACATGGGCAAGGAGACGATCAAATTGCGCAACGGCAAGTACCGTTGCCTCAAATTCCAACCTGTGGTGCAGGAAGGTCGCGTGTTCAAGACCAATGATGATCTGAACGTGTGGATCACCGATGACGGCAACCGCATTCCCGTGCTGGCACAAGCCAAAGTGATCGTCGGTTCCATCAAGATGGAGCTGAGCAGTTCCTATGGATTGATGCATCCGCTCGCGAAGGAGTAACAGTCCTTCGTGGAAACAAGCTCGATCGCCCTGGCCGCCAAGCCGGGGCGATCCGCTTATTTGCCCTTCCATGAGGAGATGGGTGAAGTGGACGATCGGCGCGGCGGTTCCTGCCACCGCGCTGTACGTGGCGATCGGCGTGGATGTGCGACCGCACGTGGAGTACGTGCCGGAGGTAGTGGTGGAGAACACTCCCCTGCCCTTGCCGCCCGCCGATGCCTATGGCCTGCCGATGAGCGGCTATGTGTTGCGCGAAGGTGTGGTGAAGGCGGGTGCCACGTTCGGGGATCTGCTATCGGAGCAGGGTGTGCCAATGACAGTGGTGAGCGCCTTGGTGGAACGGTCGCACGGCCTCTTCGATGTGCGCAAGCTCCGCGCAGGCTATCCCTATGCGTTCATCTTCCCCGAAAATGGATCGGGAACCCCTACCCACTTCGTGTACGAGCCGGATCCCGTTGAGTACGTCGTTTTCAACCTGCGCGCGGATAGCCTGGCGATCACCTTCGGACAGCGTCCTGTTTCCAGGACAGAGCATGGCATCAGCTGCACGGTAACGGGGGCGCTGTACAACGACCTCGCTTCCGCCGGTGCGGATCCCGCCCTCGCCGTATTGCTCTCCGAGGTCTTCGCTTGGACGGTCGATTTCTACCGCATCCAGAAAGGCGATCTCTTCAGTGTGGTGTACAGCGAACGCACCGTGGACGGTGAACGGGTGGGCATGCCGGAGATCCTGGCCGCGCGCTATGTGAGCGCGGGTCGAGTGCTGGAAGCGTTCGGCTTCGACCAAGGAACGCAGGCGCAGTACTTCGATGCGGAAGGCAACAGCTTGCGCAAGGCCTTCTTGAAAGCACCGCTGAAGTTCAGCCGGATCTCATCGGGCTTCAGCAAACGACGCCTGCATCCGGTGCAGAAGGTCTTCAAGGCGCACTTGGGAACGGACTATGCAGCGGCCTACGGCACGCCGATCCTCGCAGTGGGCGATGGTGTGGTGGAACAAGCGGGCCGCACCGGTGGCAACGGCAACTTCGTGAAGATCCGCCACAACGGCACTTACAGCACGCAATACCTGCACATGCGCAAGATCCTGGTGCGCAATGGCCAGCGCGTAGCGCAAGGCGATGTGATCGGCGAAGTGGGAAGCACGGGCCTTGCCACGGGGCCACACGTGTGCTTCCGCTTCTGGAAGAACGGTGTGCAGGTGGATCCGCGACGGGAGATCTTCCCCAGCGCGGAACCTGTTGCCGAGGAAAACCGTCTCGCGTTCAATGCCCGACGCGATAGCCTCCAGCTAAGGCTGGACGAGGCGGAGCTTATCGCCGCTCACGGCACCGTCGTGAACTTCTGAGCCGCCAGCGCACGAATCTCCGTGTAACGGTGCGTGCCGCCGACAGCAATGCCTGTTGAATTGATCAGCGCGTGAGCAAGCATGTCGTGCGGCATGGGCTTCATGCGAGGAGGAAGCAATGGAGCAACCACTTTCATCATCGCAATACCGATGCGTTCGCCCAACCGCTTCTCGATCCGCGGACCGGTGAGGATGGAAGGTTGGAAGATGTGCAACGCGGGAAAGCCCAGAGCCTTCAGGCCATCCTCCATCTCTCCCTTCACTCGGTTGTAGAAGATCGCGGATGACGCATCGGCACCCACGGCGCTCACCACGCAGAAAATCGGCACGCCATGCGACCTCGCCCACCGTCCCAGACCGAGGACTAGGTCCTTGTCCACATGGATGAAGCGCGCCTTGTCCCCGCCCACGTTCCGCATGGTGGTGCCCAAACAGCATATCACAGCGCTCACCGGTTCATTCAGCAGAGCGGAAAGAAGATCTCCGTCAGCGGCGACCCATTGTTCCAGCTTCGGCTTGGGCGTCAGTGGCTTTCGCGTGATGGCGATCACCCGGTCGAAGCGGGCATCCTCCAGAGCGCAGTCTAGGGCGGTAGACCCGATCAAACCCGTGGCTCCTGCCAGTAGGATGCGCTGCATTGGAACAAAAGTCGTGGACGAGTATTGTTTGTTATATAAACTTGTCTATGTTTGCCACCTCAACCACAATTATGATGGAACAGGACCTCCCCCCCGAACAAAGCCTGAAGCTGATCGAAAGCATGATCGGCCAGGCCAAGAAGAGTTTTTCGCGTGTAAGCTTCTACTTCCTCCTGTGGGGGATCCTCCTCACCGGAGCCATGCTCGCCACCTACCTGCTGCGGGATAGGCCGGATGGCTGGATCCATGGCGCGCCGTGGGGCGTGGTGGGCATCATCGGCGGCATCATCAGTTCGGTGCATGGCGCACGCCAGGGCAAACTCGCACCGGTGAGCAACCCAATGGACGGCATCATCGGCTGGCTCTGGTCTTCCTTCGTGATCACCATGCTCATCACCATCGTGTGCAGTGTGGTCGCGCATCGCGATCCAGGGGCCATGATCACCCTGCTCACGGGCATCCCCACCTTCATGACCGGGCAGATCATGCGGTTCCGGCCGCTCATCATCGGCGGCATCCTCTTCTGGGTCGCGGGCATCCTCATGCACATCACCAGTGATGCCCTGATCCTTACAGCCCTCTACTGTGGAGCCATGCTCTGCGGGTATATCATTCCCGGTTTCATGTTGATGCGACAAGAGAATGGCCTTCGCACCGCTTGACCCGGTCCTGCACAACCAACTGCGGCTGGCGATCACAAGCCTGCTGGTCGCGGTGGAAGGGGCCGACTTCAACTTCCTGTTGGAGAAGACCGGCGCCACGCGTGGCAATCTGAGCGTGCAGATCTCCAAATTGAAGGAGGCGGGCTACGTGCGGGTGGAGAAGACCTTCAAGGACAATTACCCGAACACCGCCTGTTCCCTCACACCGCAGGGGCTCGCTGCCTTCGAACACTACGTGAAGGCGATCAAGGAATATGTGGGCAAATAGCGCGGAAAGGCACGGCATGGGCTTGACAAGATCCGTCGATCGCCATTTGTGCTCGGTCGAAAAGTTGGAACTGGGCGGGGCTCGGCCCGTTCACAGGGCCATACCGATCGAACCACCCATCCTCCACACCATGCAGATCAAGCACCGCACCCTCATACAGGCAGCAGTCCTGCTCATCGTGCTCGTGTTCGCCGTTAGCGGCAACGTTTCAGCACGTAAGACCGAGCCCACCGCGCAAGTGGTGACCTCTCCATAGAACCAACCAAATACGCCATAGCCCGAAGCCGCACACTTACCTGTGCGGCTTTGCGGTTTTAGTACCGCTTACGCTTGAGGAAGATGTAGCCGCCCTTTTCGGCACCCCACACCTGCTCCCCAGCATCGTTGTACCCACGATCCCAGCTCACCATGCGGTTACTGGACAAGCTCACCTCGCTGGTGGCGTAGGCGGCTTTGCCACGTTGGTTGGGGCAATCGCGTCCGTGCGTACCGCCCACATACACGTTGCCCCGACGTTGGAGTCGGATCGTGCAGCCTTCGAGCAAGCCCAATGAATCAGCGCGGAGGGCGTCGAGTTTTAACGGGTCTTTGTAAGCGCCTTGGAGCGCTTCCCCGCTCTTGATCGTTAAGATGTCACTGGTGAAGGTGCTGTCGTTCACTTCCTGCACACGGTACACGCGCTGGCGATAAGGCCTGTCCTTGGTGTCCGCAGCAGCCTGCTCCACATAGAACCAGGCGCCATCCTTCCGTTTACCCCAGATGCGCACCATTTCCAGCTCGATCTCCATGTAGTTGGTGTCAGCCTTGGCTTGCTCGGCATTGGTGTACGAGCCTTCCATGGTAACGGCCATGGATTCGAGGCTACGGGTTCGCTGCGCGAAGAGCGGAGAACAAAGTGCTACGAACAGAAGAACAAGAGCAGGGTGTTTCATAAGCCTTGGGCGTTGGATCATGAAGTAGGCAGTTCCACCCAATCCCCGTGCTGCTTGATCAGCGCGATCAGCTCATCCACCGCTTGCGCGCTAGGAACGTTGCGCTTGACCACTTCCTTTTCCTTGTAGAGCGTGATCACGCCAGGGCCGGTGCCCACATAGCCGTAATCGGCATCGGCCATCTCACCGGGTCCGTTCACGATGCAGCCCATGATCCCGATCTTCACTCCTTTCAAGTGGCTGGTCCGCGCACGGATCCTCGCCGTGGTCTCCTGTAGGTCGAAGAGCGTACGGCCGCAGCTCGGACAACTGATGTACTCGGTTTTGCTCGTGCGCGTGCGCGTTGCCTGAAGAACGCCAAAGGCAGTGCGGCAAACGAGGTCCTCGCGACCGCCGTGTTCATCGGCGATGAAGATGCCATCGCCAAGTCCATCAAGGAACAACGGACCTATATCCGTGCTGCTGTGCAGTACCAACTCTTCGTTGGTGATCGCTCCGTAGGCACGACCGATGATCACGGGCACGCCGCAACCGGCGTTCATCAGTTCCACGAACAAGCGGCGCTGCTCGGCCATGCCATGCGCGTTGTAGGTGTCGATCAGCAGCACGGCGGCGCGATCTTCCTTCAACTTGGAAATGAAGGCAACGCCGTCTTCCCCCAACAGATCGGGCAATGTCGCATAGATCAGGTTCAAGTACGGATGTAGCTCCGGAGAGGCCAAGTACACCTTCGCGTTAATGAAGGGGTAGTGCCGCTCCTTGTCCCTATCGAGCAACCAAACAGCGTGTTCCTGCACGATATTTAATGTGCCAGGGATCTCGAAGTCGATGCGGTGCTTGCCAATGAAAGCGTAATCGCAGGCCTGGTCGGTGAGGTTCCACTTATCCAATGGAACGCTGTAGCGATAGCCCCATGCGAACAATGTGGCCGGCGTGATCTTCTCCTTTCCGCTCAGGTCCGCCATCACAACCGGCACGTGCCGCGCACCGATGTTCAGCACTTCATGGGTACGACGCCGTTCGTGATCGAACGGATGAAGCGGCCAGTTCTCGCTTGGAGGGATGGCGCCGTGGTTGCGACGATCGGCATAACGGTCAACCAACGCGCGTGCGACCGGGATCTCGAACTCGGGCTCCTCCGTAAGGCTCACGCGCACCGTATCACCAAGTCCATCTTCCAGCAGTGCGCCAATGCCTACCGCGCTCTTCACGCGGCCATCCTCTCCATCACCCGCTTCGGTCACGCCCAAATGCAACGGATAATCCCAGCCGAGCTCCATCATGCGATGGACGAGCAGGCGGTAGGCTTGTACCATCACCTGGGTATTGCTGGCCTTCATGCTCAGCACGATGTCGTGGTAGTTCTCATCGCGACATACCCGCAGGAACTCGAAGGCACTTTCCACCATGCCCAACGGTGTATCCCCGTAGCGGTTCAGGATGCGATCGCTCAGGCTACCATGATTGGTGCCGATGCGCATGGCCGTACCGTGCTCCTTGCAGATCCGCACGAGCGGCAGGAATCGTTCACGGATACGCTGCAATTCGGCATCGTATTCGGCGTCGGTGTACTCGCGCACATCGAACTTCTTCTTGTCCACGTAGTTGCCCGGGTTCACGCGCACCTTCTCCACGATGCGTGCAGCGATCTCCGCCGCGTTCGGCGTGAAGTGGATGTCTGCGACGAGCGGCGTATTGAAACCCGCAGCCTGCAACTGCTTCTTGATCACCGCAAGGTTCTCCGCCTCCTTCTTGCTGGGTGCGGTGATCCGCACGAGTTCACAACCGGCCTCGATCATCCGGATGCTCTGTGCCACGGTCGCGGCCGTGTCCATCGTGTCCGTGGTGGTCATGCTCTGCACCCTGATCGGATGCGAGCCACCGATACCGATATCGCCGATGCGGACCTCGCGCGTACGCCAACGCTCATAACGAACGAGGCTAGGGCAGTAGCGGTTTCGTGATGTGGTGTCGATCATGGACATGCGGTGCGCGAAGATACCCGTGAACAACCGCAGCCCCCGGTGGGTTCACCCGCGACCCAGGGGGTCAGGCTCCGCCAATTCCTGGGCGGTGCGCTTGCGCTGGAACCAGCCGTTCGCCAGCAGGCACGCCAGGATCAGCGCAATGCCGAGGTAAGAGCCCGTACGCATTCGCTCTTCCGCACCCCAGATCAGCAGCGCAATGAGGATGGTGTACACCGGCTCCAGGTTCACGGTGATCATGACGGTGAACGGCGATAGCTGCTTCATCACCAGGATGCCCGCGACAAAGGAGAACGAGGTACAGACCAGCCCGAGCAACAAATGATAAACGATGTCGCTCGTGGGAAGTTCCCAGAGAGGTGGTGGCAGATCGCCCATCACCAGGAGGCCGAGACCCATGATGGCCGCTACGCTCGCGATCTCATAGAAGCTGATCCGCATCGCATCATCGCGCCGCACCAGCACCGCGTTGATGATGTTGAACCACGCGCTCAGCAACGCACTGAGCACCGCCACCGCGATGCCGAGCCGGTACTTCGTTTCCAATCCGAACAACAGGACCAACGCCCCCACGACCACGATGCCGAGCACGACTTCGTAGGCGCGTATGCGCCGCTTGAACCAGATGGGTTCCAACAGCGCGGTGAAGACCGTGCTCGTGCTGAGGCATGCGGCAGCGATGCTGGCCGTACTGATCTTGATGGCACCATAGAAGGTGATCCAGTGCGCCGCGATGAGCACCCCCGTGAAGAAATAGTGCTTCAGCTCAGGGGTTCGCGGCGAGAGCGTCCTTCGCATCCACCACGCGGCGAGCGCAAGGCCGGTCATGGCGATGACCGTGCGGGTGTACACCAAGTGCAGCGTTCCTTGCTGGATGAGCTTTCCGAAGATGCCCGTGAAGCCCCAGATGAACACCGTGAGGTGCAGGAGCAGCAGGGCGTTGCGACGGCTGTGCATTCGGCGGGAGAAGGCCCGCCAAGGTAGCGGGAGACCCTAGTGGATGGCAGCCAGTTTCTCGCGGAGCGAAGCCACCAGTGTCTCCTGTCTGGCGATCTCCTCGCTCTTGCGCGCCTGGTCCTCCACGTTCTTGCGGATGTCCCACGCGAGGTCGTCCGCCTTCTTCTTCATGGCCCGCTCGTCATCGAGCGCCTTGCGGTGCTTGTCCTGCAATCGTGACTGTTGCTTGAGCAGGTCGCTCAGGAGTTTCGCGTTCTCTTCGTTCGGCGTGGTGGTATTGGCCGCCCGTTGCGCCTCCACCTTGGGGACCAGCTCATCCAGGTCCTTCTGCGTACGCTCTTGTTCCTGCAGGGCTTCGGCGGCCTTCTGCTTGCTCTTCTCGATGCCCGCTTCGGCACGCTCCTTATCGCGCTGGAGACCCGAGAGGTCATTTCGCAAGTTCATCAGCGCTCGCTCGGCCTTTGTCAGTTCCTGTTGGGCGAGTTGGCGACGCAAGGCCGTGCTTCGCTCCTGTACGAAGCTCTTCGCTCCTTCGAACACCGCCGGATCGCTATCCGGGCCCACCCAACCGCTGCGCGTCAGGATCGCCACGTGCGCGGTGAGCATCGGGCTTCCCTTGCGCTGCTCCGCTTTCACCAGCACGCGCACCGTGTCCGGCGATACCTGTGGCAACAGGGCACCCGCACCGATCACTTCCTTCTTGGACGAAACCTCCTGGCTCATTCGCTTCAGTTCGTCACGCCAGAACCCTTCCACGTACTTCACATCGGTACCCTCGAAGAGGAAGCTGATGGTTGGGTGCACCCCATTGCTGAAGGTGTAAGAGCTGATGCTCACGTTAGTCTGTGCTTGAATGAACGTCGTGAGCAGGAACGACCAGATAAGGAGGGAGTATGATGCTCTCATGGTTGGCGCTGCTAGCAATGGCTGTGCCGTGAAGATCACTGCTGTTCTTCTTCGTCCACCTGCGATACGCCACCGCTCACGGCGAACTTCATCACGTCGGCCGGGCGCGCATCGAGCGGAGTAACGTTCTCCATGGGCACGATCAGCAAGTTTCCGCTCCATGCGAAGGAGTGCGGGAAATAAACGGCCACCTTGCCGGGCACCATGCCCAAGTGGCTCAAGTCCGCCTGCGTAATGAAGCCCAGGCGTTCGGCCTGAACTCCGTTCCCGAACTTCACGAGCACTGGACGATCGAAGCGCCGCTTGCTTCCCACGAAGGCTTCCACAAGGTCCTTCAGCGCGCCGTACATCGTCTTCACGAACGGAATGCGCTGGAGGATCTCATCCCCGAATTCCGCCAGGGGCTGGAACAGGATGGTGCTGCCCAGCCAACCCACGACCAAAACGATGGCGATCAACGACGCCAGGCCCAAGCCTGGAATATCGATCGGGATGATGCCGTCGAGGAAGGCGAGCACCCGCCACATGGCCCAGATGACGACCGTGATGGGCACCAGCAGGAGCAATCCCCGGAAGAAATAGCCAAGAAGGATACGGCCGGTTCTGCGTGCGTTCAATGGCATGGGGCGAAGGTACTTGCGGTGGGTTTCAGCAGCAGGAGGCAGGAGCAGGGGCAAGAATGTCGGCTACGAAAGATGGCGTTCGCCTCGTTCAAGAGAAGAAGGCACCTCTCCAACCACCAGATGAACACTTCCCTTGCTCCCGCCTACCGCCCCTTCAACTCCTCACGCACCTTCTTCGGCAGCGAAGCCCGCACCAGGTCATAGCTGTGGTCCACCAGTTCCAGGATCAGCTTCTGCGGAACGGAACCGGTGACGTCGATGGTGTTCCAGTGCTGCTTGTTCATGTGGAAGCCAGGGATGATCCCTTCGTACCGATCACGCAGTTCGATCGCACGTTCCGGGTCGCACTTCAGGTTCACCGTGTCGAAGACATTGATGGGTGCAAGGGCGAACATCTTGCCCGCGACACGGAAAACGAGCACGTCCGGACCGAAAGGCGTGTCCCAGGAAACACCCGCCTTCTTCGCGCAGTATGCCTGGAGCTGGTCCAGCGTCATGGCAACAACGCGTAAAGCACCGGCCGACTTGGTGCTGCATCGTTCATGAAATGCGGGAGTTGGAGCTCGAGCAGGTACTCCCCGTCGCTCACAACGCTCGGCACATGCAGCATCTCGGTGATGGTCCGGTCCAGATCGATCGTGTTGGGGAAATCCCAGAACGCATGATGTGCGGCCAATACACCACCATCCTCTTCACGATCCACGCTGGGTAGATCGAGCAGAAGGTGCTTCACACCGATACTGCGCAACCATGCGCAGGCAGTGCTCTGCAAATAACACGGATTGGTGCCGCTCCATTGGTGCGAGGAAGCTTTGCCATCGTTCGGTAGGGTGCGGAGCACAAGCGCTTCGGGCGGACGCTCTCCCACCGCGCTGCGCAACTGTTCCAAGGTGATCACCGTGTCCGACTTACCGTCCGGCGCGCGGCGCGTTTCGGGCAAGAGACTGATCACCTGGGCCGTGAAGAAGAACCGCTTGAGCAAATTCCCCACCGGATGGATCTCCGGCGAAATATGGCCCACGCTCTCGGTATGCGTGCCGTGCCCATGTGGATTGAAATGGACATTGCGGAAGTTCACCGGCGCGCCCTCTTTCACCGCGTAGGTCTTGTCGCCGCTCTTGACCGGATCCATCGTCAACGGCCCGACATACCACGCCCGTGCGCCCTCATCGCCTTCCCGCAGGGGCAGCGACAGGTCCAACGGCCTCGAAAGGTCAACGCGGAAGGTGCGTCCCCGGTGGGTGATCTCAGCCAGCATCGTCGCTCACGAACAGGTCCGCCGCGATACGGTCCGCGAAATGCCTGCCCGCTTTCGTCAAAACTAACCGCCCATCGACCAAGAGCAGATGACCACTCGACACATATCGCTCGATGTCCGACGAATTACGGCCCATGACATCCAGCTCCAAGCGATCAATGGGAACACCCGCGCTCGTGCGTAAGCCGGTGAGCAGGGCCTCGTTCGTGCGTTGCGCAGCAGTGAGCAACTCCAACTCCCAATAAGGCTCGCCCTTGGACAAAGCGGTCATGTATTGCGCGTTGTTCGACACGTTCCAGCGCCGTTCCCGGCCATTGAACGAGTGCGCCGACGGCCCTATTCCCAAGTAAGGCACTCCTTCCCAGTACGCGGTGTTATGGCGCGACCAATGCCCGGGCTTGCCGAAGTTGCTGATCTCGTAGTGGTCCAGTCCGGCTGTATCCATCCGGTCCATGAGCCGATCGAACTGTGCGCTTTGGTCATCGTCTGCGGGCATGTGTACAAGCCCCTTGGCCACCTGGTGCGCGAGCGCGGTCCGGGGCTCCACGGTAAGGCAATACGCGCTCAGGTGCGGCATGCCGTGATCGAGGGCAATGGTGAGTTGCTCCTCCCACTCGGCCAGCGTCATCTTTGGAAGGCCGTAGATGAGGTCGATGGTCCAGGAAGCGAACCCGGCCTTTGCGATCAGATCAATGCTCCTGATCGCTTGATCGGCGGCATCGTGCGCGCGGCCCATGAAGCGTAATCGGTCATCCCGGAAGCTCTGGGTCCCGAGGCTGATGCGAGTGATGCCCAACTCCTTCCACTTGAGCAGGCTCTCTCGGTTGATGTCATCCGGGTTCGCTTCGAGCGTTACTTCCGCATTCGGCATCGACCGAGAAGAGTTGCTTGGACTCGGGCAATGAAAGCAGCGATCTCTTCCGGAGCCAGCAAGCTCGGCGTGCCCTCCACCGAAGTAGATCGTTCCCGACCGTCCCCTGGATCTCCTTTGTCGCGCTTCGACCTCCCGGCGCATCGCATCAAGCAACGCTTCGCGCGACTTCAACGAAGTGCTGAAGTGGAAATCGCAATACGTGCATGCCTTCCGGCAGAACGGGATATGCACGTACAGGCCCGCCACGACTAGCTGCTCTTGAGCGTGATCCTGAACGTGGTCCCTTTCCCTGGAGCACTGCGCTTCACGAAAATGTGACCCCCATGATATTGCTCAATGATGCGCTTGCTGAGCGAGAGGCCCAGCCCCCAGCCCCGTTTCTTGGTGGTGAAGCCCGGCTGGAATACGCGCTTGTGCTGGGATTGCGGGTATGCCCTTGCCGGTATCGGTGAGGTCAACGTGCACCCCGGAGGTATCGCGCACGATCTCGATCGTGATGGAACCATCACCCTCCATGGCATCCACCGCATTGCGAATGAGATTCTCGATCACCCAGCTGAAGAGGGCGCGGTTCAACGGTATTTGGAGATCCACGTCGCCCGGAGCGATCACCTCGATCCTTGCCCGCGCAGGCAGTCGGGGGCGCAGGTAGAGCACCGTAGCGCGCAGGGTGTGGTAGAGCTTTTCAGGGACGAGGTCCGGTGCTGAACCGATCTTGGAAAAACGCTCGGTGATCACCTCCAGTCGGTCGAGGTCCTTCCGCATCTCGGTGATGGCGCCCGGATCCGTGCCTTGATCCTTCAACAGCTCGATCCACGCCATCAAGGAACTCAAGGGCGTTCCCAGTTGATGTGCGGTTTCCTTGGCCATGCCCACCCACACTTGGTTCTGCTCCGCGTTGCGGAAGATGCTGAAGAGCGCATAGGCCACCAGCAGGAAGAGCCCCAGGATGATCAGCTGCACATAAGGGAAGTAGCGCAGTTGCGTGATGATGAGCGACTCTTCGTAGTAGATGAAGTTGCGGCCCTTGCCAGGAAGCTTGATCTCGATGGGTGCGTTCACTTGCTCCATCGCTTTCATCCGTGCGAGCAGGGCAAGGGTATCCCCCGTCACGACCTCATCGATGTTGCCCGTTTCGATCACGCGGGTACGTGTGCTGTCGGTGTAGATCACGGGAACGGATGCCGTGCTCATCACCGTTTCGGAAATGAAGGAACTGATGATGCCGTCCATCACCTCCTGCAACTCGGTGAAGACCCTGCTGTCCTTGTAGTAGAGGTATTGCTTCTGATCGCCGTGGATGGCGATCTCGATCGGCGCGCGCAGGGCGGCCATCGCATCGACCTCGGCTGCGAGCAATTCCGGATCGGCGGTGATCAACGAATCGATGTTGCGCTGGAACTTCACGCGGCGTTCCGCATCGGTGATCACCACGGGCACGGTGGTATTGTCGCTCACCACCTTCAGGGCGAAGGACAGGTCCGTTTCCTGACTGCTGCTCAACCGCTGCATCGCCTCGGCCCAGAGCTGCACCTTCTTCCGCTCTTCTTCGCGCAGGCGATCGAAGAGCTTCTCGGTGTAGTTCACCAGTTGCGCGCGGTTCTGCACGGCCTCGGCCCATAGCTCCACCTTCCGGCGCTCTTCCGCGCGGATGCCTTCCACGATGCGGCTGCTGTACCAGAGCGACGCCCCCACGATGAGCATCGCCACCACGGCGAGCACCAGTTTCCAGCGTTGCTTGCGCGAGTAAAGGTCCACGGGGTGAAGTTCGCCAAAGGGCGCGACGGCCCGATCAGTCCTCTACCTTGATGCGTTCCTGCTCGTCCTTGTCCTTCTCTTCCTGGAACAAGCGGCCCAACCCCTTACGCGGCTTGGCCTGCGCCCCGGCGATGTTCGTGCTGTCGTCCTCCCACACGATCTTGACAGGGGCCTCCCCGTTGCCGGCACGTGTACCGGAGCTATCGGTCTTCCTGCCGAAAATGTCTTCGCGCAGGATGGCGCGCAATTCCTGCTTTTCCTGCTGGAACTGCTTACGCCGTTTGGTCGCGGCCATGGCACCGTCGTTCGCGAACTGCGGCGCCCCGGCCGTTCCGTACATGTGCAGGAAGACGCGCATGCCGGTTCCATCGTCCGCAATGGGACCGAACTCATCCTCCCTGGGGTCGCCCAGCTTGAACAGGTCGCTGAGCCGGAAGTTCAGGTGGTGGTCGATGCGATCATCGAACCAGTGCGTACCGCTCAACTCGATGTCCATGGCGTTGCTCTTCACCTCCATCACCGGCACATGCACGGCACCGTCACGGATCTCGATCCTGTTCTCCAAGTGGGCGAACCGGACGTCCGCCAGTCGCTTGCGCAGCTCCTCGGTATCCACGAAAGGCGCTACGAGCTTGTTCTTGCGCAAGTGATCGGCCACCGCGAGCAACTGTTGGTGGCCCTTGATGCTGCCATTGTCCAGCGCGATGTCGATGGTGCATACAAGCTGGTCGCGATCGAGTTTCATGTCCGGTGAAAGCGGTGCCTGGAAGGTGATGTTCGCGTGCGCCCGGCCGCTGAGATGCTGTTGCCCGATGAAGGTCTGCCCAAAATCCTGGAACTCTCGGAAGAGCGCTTTCACGTCGATGTCCTTGATGGTGGCTTCGATCGCCAAGGGATAACTGCTTGCTGTTGCGCCGCCGGACCCATCGAGCCGCAAGCTGCCCAGCACCGCTCCGTCAGCTGTATTGAACGCCATGGGTGAAACGCGCAGAACGCGGTCCTTCATCCGGATCGTAGCACTGATGTCCGTTGCCGTGAACTCCTCGAACACGAGTTCCTCCACTTGCGCTTTCAGATCGAGTTCAATGGTCGCGGGTAGTACGAGCGCGTAATCCTTACCCGTGGCAAGACCGTCCTCGCGCTGGAGCAAGGCGGCCAGGTCGATCCGCTGGGACCGTCCTCGTGCTTCGATCACCAAGTGCTCCTTTTCGAAAAGCACGAAGGGAACGAGGTTCCGCAGTGTACCGCTGATCTCGATCGGACTGCCCTGCACTTCCGCTTTCAAGCCACGCACCGTGGCATCGTTGCCGCTGATGGCCAGTTCGGCGTGCAGATGTTCCACGCGGTGGCGGATGCCCTTCACCTTGAGCGTTGCATCATCCAGGGCGGTGACACCACTGATCTTCAACTGGCGCAGATCGCTCGGTCGCGGATCGGCCATATCGCGGAGGATGCCGTCGAGGCGGATGTCAGCGCGCAGCCGCCCGCTCACTTGCTCAAGTGTATCAACGCCTGCGAAGCGCAACAGATCGGCGAGGCCAAGATCGCATTGGATATCAGCTTTCACCATCGCCTTCTTCGTACCGGTCGAGATCCAATCGCCGGTGATCGTGCCGTCGCCGCTGCGGGCGCTCAGGTCCTTCACCTTCAATTTGCGCACAACACCGGCCGGGGAAAGCTCTAGGGCGAGTTCCCCGAAAATGTCCGTGAACGCCGCACCGCTCTTCTTCTCCTTCATCCTGCCCTTGGTGAGCTTGGCACCCACGGAAAGCGCAGGACCCTCGCCTTCCAGCGGACCGACGTAGCGTATCGCCAGATCCACGTTGCCTTGCATACCGAAGCGGTCGAAGGATGCGCGCGCACCGTCGGGCAACAGTTCGACCACACCAGCGAGATCGAGGCCGAGACCGTTCGCGCGGAGGTCGAGGTCGTTGCCTTTGGAACCTGGTGTGAGCGCGAGCGTGATGTTGAGCGGCATGGCTCCCAAGAGCACTTCCCCCTTAGTGATGTGAAAGGCTCCTTCGCCAAAGGCCAGGGCGAGGTCAACGCGGCCTTGACGCTCCCCGAGCAACAATTCGCCCTTGCGAGCCACCGAGAGCAGGTGCGCATCGCCCTTCATGGTCAACTCGCTCATCCCTTCGCCAAAGCGACCACCCAGTTCCAGCTCACTGCTCATGGCGAACACTTCCACCTGCGAACTCGCATCCCGATAGCGAACGGTGAGATCATCGAAGCTCACTTGCTCCAACGCGATCGGTGCGGAAGTGGAGTTGCTGTCGCTCTTCCAGATCAAGTAGTTCTCCGCGCCGTTGCCATCGAGGCCTGGGTTCAAGCGTACCTCCTTGGCATGAATTCGCTGTACGCGATAGTCCCCATCGAACAGGTCCCACAGGTTGAACTCCAAGAAAAGCTCCTTTGCTGCGAGCAGGGTGTCGGGCGGAACGCTGTCGGTGCGCACCTCGTCCACCTTCACATCGTGCAGGCGCATGCTCGCCATGGGAAAGCGGGCGATGAGCGTGAGGTCCATGTCACTCACCGTCACCGGGGTGAGGAGGCGTTCGTTGAGCGCGCCAACGAGCTTCACCTTCACCTCCGTCTCATACACCTTGGCCAGAATGAGCAAGGCAGCCACGCTCACCACCAACAGGGCGGAAAGGACGAGGAGGATCTTGCGAATGCGGCGCAACATGGGTAAGGTGCGCAAGCTACCGGCGCCCTAGCGGGGCTAACGGCAATTGCCGTGCTGTTCGTTCACAGCGCGGTGTTACTGTGAAGATCTAGCGTTGGGCCTTCTTCCGCTTCGTAAGGAAGAGCACCTCCTTTTCTGAGAGGTGCCTCCACTTGCCACGTGGAATGTCCTTCTTGGTCAGGCCGGCGAACATCACGCGGTCCAGCTTCACCACATCGTAGCCAAGCGCCTCGAACATGCGGCGCACCACGCGATTGCGGCCCATGTGCAGCTTGAGGCCCACTTCCCGCTTGCTCGTGCCCTCCACGAAGCTGGCTTCGTCCGCTTGCGCAGGACCATCCTCCAACTCCACGCCTTCAACGAGCTTGTCCAAGTCGGCCTTGGTCACGCTCTTGTCCAGCGTTACGTGGTAGAGCTTCTCGGCTCCAAAGCTGGGGTGGGTGAGCCGCTTGGCCAGATCGCCATCGTTGGTGAGCAGCAACACGCCAGTGGTATTCCGATCAAGGCGGCCTACAGGGTAGAGCCGCTCCGGACACGCACTCTCCACCAGGTGCATTACCGTGCGGCGCTCGCGCGGATCGTCGGTAGTGGTGAGGAAGTCCTTCGGTTTGTTCAGCAGGACGTAACGCGGTTGCTCACGGCTCAGGCGCTGGCCTCCGTAGTGGACCTTGTCCGCAGGGTAAACCTTGGTGCCTAGCTCGGTCACCACCTTGCCATTAACCGTCACCACGCCTGCCTTGATCAACTCATCGGCTTCGCGGCGGCTGGCCACACCACTTTGGGCGAGGTAGCGGTTGAGGCGCATGAGGCCATCGACCTTCGCGGGAGTTTCGTCTCCTTCGACGCGCCGTGGGCGAACACCGCCTTTGGTCGCGCGCCTCGGTTTCTCTGCACGATAGCGCGGACGGATAGGTCCCATGACCGGGCCGCGATCATCTGTAGGTCGTTTGCCCTTGCCCCCGGAACGAGGACGAGAAGTGGAGCGATCAGCGCCACGCTGGGGCGAGCGCGAGGAACTGGAGCGTCGTTCCCCGCTCATCAGGCCTTGGACCGTTCACTGCGGCTCAAGGCCGGGGCAGGCAGCGGACGGTCATCGGAACGATCGCTGCTTCGTTGGGTCGGGCGTGAAGAATAGGAACGGCTCTCGCCGCGGTCATCACTACGGGACCGCTCATCCCTGCCACCCGAACCCGGTCTGCGGCTTGGACGCTCCGCTCCACGCTGTGGTGGTCGCGAGGAGGAAGGACGTCGCTCATCACGGTCGTCGCTTCGCGGCCGTTCTGGTCGTCCTCCAGCCCCGGGCCTGCGTCCGGAACTTGATCCGCCCCTTAGTGGCGGACGGGAACTGCTTGATCTCCGTTCCCCGCGATCATCGCCACCGGGTCGTTCATCCTTGCGATCACTTGAACGTGGGCGGTCGCTTCCTCCGCCCGAAAAAGGCTTGCGCGGCCCACCGGGACGTGATCCTTTGCGGTTTGGGCCGCGTGGGCGTTCAGAACGGTCGGTCATGGGTGGTGGGATAAAAAGCGTCGGGAATGTGATGGATGTATGGCTTGCCCGACGGATGGAGGATGATGCTCACGATGTCGAAACGGAGGCCAAGGTCGGTACCAGTTGCCTGTACATAGGCATTGGCAGCCTTGATCATGAGCCCGCGCTTGCCCTTTTTCACCGCTTCGGCAGGCTGGCCGTGGGCATCGCTGGTGCGGGTTTTCACTTCCACAATGACCAACTCCCGGCCCTTACGGGCTATGATGTCCAGCTCGTGGCGGCCGTGGCGCCAGTTGCGCTCCAGCACCTCGAACCCGTTCTCCTCCAGATAGCGGCATGCCAGTTGCTCCCCGTGGGATCCTGTACGGTTGTGCTCGGCCATCTGTGGAAAGAACGGGGCGTAACCATCGACCAAAGCCCCCGTTGAAGGCCCTAAAATTGGGGAACATTCCGCCGAACCGAGGAGAACCCACTGGGAAATGAGACCGACCATGCCCGCACTGAAACGATCCTTCGGACTCCTGGGCCTCGCCTTGGTGTTCGGCACGTCCACCCTTCACGCACAATCGTTCGAAGGAGTGATGGAATTCACCAAGACCACCGGTCCGGTGATCACCAGCTACAAGTACTATGTCAAAGGTGACCGTGTCCGCATCGAGGAGATCAGCTCCCGTGGCGAAGTGCAGGGCATCATGCTCGTTGACACACGCGACAAAACGGTCACCGCCATCAGCCCGGAACGCAAGCTCTACATGGATGTGCCGAACATGCGCCTGCCCAAGGATGTGGAGACACAGGTGCAGAAGCTCGCCGACATGAAAGAGATCGCTGGTTACAAGTGCGAAAAGTGGGTGGTGAAGAGCGCCAAGGAAGACCGCCAGATCACCTATTGGGTGGCCGCCGATGAGTTCAACTTCTTCATTCCGCTGCTCGAAACGCTGAACCGGAAGGATGAGCAAGCCGTGTTCTTCCTCCAGATCAAGGACGCGGGCGGCGTATTCCCGATGCTCGGCATTGAGCAGAAGATGGACGGTGCCGAAGTGAGCCGCCTCGAAGTGACCAAGGTGACCAAGGGTGTGCAGAAGCCCACCTTGTTCGAGATCCCGGCAGGCTTCAACAAGTTCGAAAGGAATTAGCCCGGCCGGGATGACAGCGCAAAGGCGCAGGGAACTCAGTTGCTCTGAACGCCAAGGAAGCTCAGCGTTGCACCATCCGTGGTGACGCTGAGCTTCGCCTTTTGTCCCATGACCAAGGCACGGTTGTCCGCGATATGGCCTGCTGGAAAACCATAACACACGGGATAGCTCACCTCGCCCACCGCTTTCGCAACGATCTGCTCGGCTGAAAGGCCAAAAGGGTCGGCCGCATCCTTGTCGTGCATATCGGTCATCCCACCGACAACAAGACCTGCAATGCGCTCGAACCAACCGGCGAGCTTCAAGTTCATGATCATGCGATCCACATGGTAGAGCAGTTCATCGAGGTCCTCAATGAAGAGGATCTTGCCGGTGGGATCGATATCGTACGGCGTTCCGCGCAGCGCGTAAAGCAAGGAGAGGTTACCGCCAACCACGGTGCCTTCGCATTCGCCGGGGCGATTCGACGCGGTGGGTTCAACGCCCAACTCGCGTGCGTAGATCAGGGATAGCGCTTCGCCGAAGAGGGCCTTGCGCAAGGTCTCACGCGCGCTGTCGGCCTTGGCGCCCACATTGAACGGCATTTGCGCGTGCAATGAAGCGATGCCCAGCTTGTGCAGCGTATTGTGCAGCACCGTTACATCACTGAAGCCCACAAGCCACTTCGGGTTGCGCTGAAAGGCAGCGAGATCGATGTGCTTCAAGAGGTGCACGGTGCCATAGCCGCCGCGAGCGCACCAGATCGCCCTCACCTCGGGATCATCGAATGCAGCTTGCAGATCGGCTGCCCGTTGCTTGGATGTTCCCGCCTGTTGGAAATGTTTCTTCCCGACGCATGAACTCAACTTCACGTTCAAGCCCCAACTCTTCGCCAACTCGATCCCGTCATGCAATTCATCGCGCATGATGCTGCGCGCAGTGGGAACAATGGCAATGGTATCGCCGGGGCGAAGGGACGGAGGGACGATCAGGTCGGACATTTTGGGGGCGACGAAGGTGCGCACCGGGTTGGATCCCCACAACGATCCCGCAGGGTACTTTCGCGAACCCTCGAACGAAGCGCCTTCGGCTCGGCCTAGGGCAAGACCGACCCGTGAAAGAACCCGCCCGCCATACTGTTACCGCTGCCCTCCCCTACGCCAACGGCCCCCTGCACATCGGGCACATCGCCGGGGCCTACCTGCCAGCGGACATCTACGTGCGCTGCTTACGGGCACGCGGCAAAGAGGTCCTTTTCATCTGCGGAAGCGATGAGCACGGGGCGGCCATCACCATCCGGGCCATGAAGGAGGGGACCACCCCGCGTGCCATCGTGGACAAGTACCACGCGCTCATGGGAAAGGCGTTCCAAGACTTCGGCATCCACTTCGACATCTACCACCGCACCAGCAGCGAGCTCCACAAGGAAACCTCGCAAGCCTTCTTCCTGAAACTGAACGAGAACGGTGCTTTCACCAAGCAGGAGGAGCAGCAGTACTACGATGAAGAAGCGAAGCAATTCCTGGCCGACCGCTACATCATGGGCACCTGCCCAACCTGCGGCAACCCCGATGCCTATGGCGACCAATGCGAGAAGTGCGGCAGCGCGCTCAGTCCGAAGGACCTGATCGACCCGCGTGTGGAGGAGTGGATCAATACCGGCATGCTCGATGGTGTGCAGCACCACGACCCGAAGGAGTGGAAATCACCGGTACTGGGCCAATGCAATAGCTGGTTGAAGGATGGGCTGCGTCCTCGTGCGATGACGCGTGACCTGGATTGGGGTGTGCCGGTGCCGCTGCCCGGCGCCGATGGCAAGGTGCTGTACGTCTGGCTCGATGCTCCCATCGGTTACATCAGTGCGACCAAGCAATGGGCGCGACCACAAGGGCCGATTGGGAGAAATGGTGGAAGAGCGGACGATACGCGCCTGCTCCACTTCATCGGCAAGGACAATATCGTCTTCCATGCAATCATCTTCCCCATCCTGCTGAAGCTGCACGGCGACTTCGTGCTTCCGCAGAACGTTCCAGCGAACGAATTCCTGAACCTGGAAGGAAAGAAGATAAGCACCAGTCGCAACTGGGCAGTGTGGTTGCACGAATACATCGAACGTTGGCCCAATCGCCAGGATGAACTGCGTTACGCGCTCGGCAGCATTCTGCCCGAATTCAAGGACAGCGAGTTCACGTGGAAGGATTTCCAGGACAAGAACAACAACGAGCTGGTTGCCATCCTAGGCAATTTCGTGCAACGCGTGTTCGTGCTCTGCCATAAGTACTATGAGGGTAAAGTGCCGGAACCCGCAGGCGGTAACGAACAAGACACGCTGTTGTGGGGTGAATTGAGCCTGCTTCCTGCGAAGGTTGCGGAGGAGGTGGACCGCTTCCGCTTCCGCGATGCGATGGCCAGTGCGATGCAAGCCGCACGACTTGGCAACAAGTACCTGACGGATACCGAGCCCTGGAAATTGGAGAAGACCGATCCGGTCCGCGTTCGCACGATCCTTTACAACAGCTTGCGCATCACTGCTTCGTTGAGCGTTCTGCTGGAGCCCTTTCTGCCACACACTGCGCAAAAGTTGCGCTCCATGCTCGGTCTCGGCGAATTGAAATGGGATGATGCCTTACGCGCCGATCTCATCAAGCCCGGTATGCAGCTCGGCAATGCCGAACACCTCTTCAAACCCATCGACGATGCGGCGATCGCTGCGGAAGTCGAACGCTTGCACGCCATGGAACCCGCCGCCCCTACGGAACCGAACACACCTCCAGCAGCCGCAACACCTGCGAAGCCGAACATCGCCTTCGACGACTTCGCGAAGCTCGACTTACGCGTGGGCACGATCTCCGCAGCGGAGCGTGTGCCCAAGGCAGACAAGTTGCTCAAGCTCGCGATCGACATCGGCGAAGCCACACCGCGTACGGTGGTGAGCGGGATCGCGCAGCACTATGCACCGGAGCAACTCCTCGGACAGCAAGTGGTATTGGTTGCGAACCTGGAGCCGCGTAAGATGCGTGGGGTGGAGAGCCAAGGCATGGTGCTCATGGCCGAGGATGCGCAAGGCAAGTTGGTCTTCGTGCAGCCCAAGGATGTGATCGGGGCCGGAAGCGAAGTACGCTGAGCATTGCTCGCGACGACCATCTACTTTCGGCCGGTGAGGTCCACGGTCGTCTCCTTCTTCCTACTTCTGGCATTTGCTGGTATGGCGCAGGAGCGCATCCTCATCAACGAAGTGCTACCCGGCAATCAAGGCATCACCGCTGATAGCACAGGCCGCACGCCTGATTGGATCGAAATCCATAACCCTTCTTCACGCGCAGTGGACGTGAAGGGCTGGCGCATTGCGATGGCCGGGAGGCAGCATGTGTTCACCTCATCGCTCACCGTGCCAGCAAGGGGGTATCGCACACTTTGGTGCGATGGTCGTGCCAACAAAGGCCCCGACCACATCGCGTTCAAGCTCGCCCGCGAAGGCGGCGCGTTGTTGTTGATCGCGCCGGATGGCATCACCATCGCCGATGTGTTCAGCTTCCCGGCGATCCCTGCCAATGTGAGCATCGGCCGACTGCCGGACGGCGCAAAGACCTGGAGCTTCTTCACCATGCCATCTCCTGGTATGCGCAATACGAGCAAGGAAGGCACCATCAACGGTCTGTGCGCAACACCTACGGTATCACACGATCCGGGTCGGCACGAAGGACCGTTCGAGTTGGAGCTTCAAGCGGACGCGCATGCCGCGATCCGTTACACGCTTGACGGAACACGGCCGACGAGAGAGCATGGCTTGGTGTACACCGCACCCATCCATATTGGATCGAACACGGTCGTTCGCGCGATAGCAACAGCGCCCGGCAAACTGCCAAGCGAGCGCATCTGTGCCGCGTACATCATTGCCAGCGATCTTGGAAGGAGCTTTTGCTTGAACCTCGCGCCGTCCGATCTGTGGGGCGATAGTACTGGCATATACGATCCCGGTCTGTTCAACAACAACACGCGCAGCGGCAAGGCCTGGGAACGTGATGGCATCGCCCAATGGTCCAGTGGCCGGACAACGAACGTCGGTGTGCGCATCAGCGGAAGTGGATCGCGCGGCGCACGAAAGCGTTCGTTCAAACTCCACGGACGCGATGGCTCCGACTTCTCCTTCATGGACAGCACCCATGTGGACGAAGGACTTCTTCGCTCGGATGCCGGAGCTCAAGCATTCCTGCGCAACACCACGATCGAAGAACTGGCCCGGGGTTTCGGTCTGCATGTGGCTGTTCAGCCTTCGGAAGCGATCCCGCTTTACCTCAACGCCGCCTATTGGGGCTTGTACCGTTGGATGCCAGCGAAGGACGGCGACTGGCTCCGGCAAAGGAGTGGCGCCGAAGCGCTTGACGTTCTTGAAGGACCGGCGGCTGTTGCCTTGAACGGGAACAACGATCATTTCCTGCGTGCACAGGATCTGCTCCTCCGTGGTGCGCCGCTCGACAGCATTGAAGCGGTCATCGATACAGAGAGCCTGATCGATCCTCGCGTGCATCGATCTATGGACGGGCCGCGCAGACCATGATCTCAACGTACGCTGCTATAGGCCACGGCAGGCAGGCGGTCGCTGGCGTTGGGTGCTCTTCGACATGGACCTATGGGCACCGGCGGAGGAGAACTCCGTCGCGCGCATGTGCTCGGCGGCCGCGCCGGAGACGCCCTTCGTTCCACAATTACTGGCACAGCAGGAACTGCAGATCCAATTGCTGGCGCGCATCACCGCACTACAAGCGGGGGTTTTCTCCCATACAGCATTCATCGCTGATAGTGTCCACCGAGCTAACGAAACGGATCTGCTCGCGGATCATCGTCGTTGGGAATTGGAACTGGATGTGCCACATCCGGATTCCACACTGGCACAATTGACCCACTTCGCTGGAACACGACCAGCGCATCTGTTCACGCACCTCTCAAGACGCACGGGGCGCAAGCTGCGCATGGTCACGCTCGAAGCACCATTGGCCGATCAAGGGCAACTACTGATAGATGGTCTGCCGCTGGCACCGGGCAGGCATGAAGTGCGTTGCTTCAGTGGGATCCCGCTCGAAATGGAAGCACGCGAGAACCAGGGTGCCGAATTCGCCGGGTGGAAAGGACTGGACCTTGGAACAGCGAAAGGTTCGATCGATCTCTCCAGAGCCAAGAACGTGCGCGCGCAATTCCGCGCGGTGGTCCCTTAGGCCAATACTTCCTTCAGCAAGGAAGCGAACAACGAACGGCCATCGGTATTTCCCAAGCGTTCATCGCATGCGCGTTCCGGGTGCGGCATCATGCCGAAGACGTTCCGCTCCTTGTTGCACACACCGGCGATGTTCTCCTTGCTTCCGTTCGGGTTCGCGGTATCGATGATGCGGCCTTCGGCATCGCAATAGCGGAAGATCACCTGATCATTGTCCTTCAGCGCCTTCAATGTGGCGGCATCGGCATGGAAGCGTCCTTCGCCATGAGCGATGGGGATCTTCAACGCTTTGTCAGGCACTGCATTGGTGAGCGCGGTGTTCGCTGTTGCGCGACGGATGAAGATGTTCTTCGAGATGAACTTCTGCCCTTCGTTGTGCAGCAAGGCGCCCGGCACGAGGCCCGCTTCAGACAGCACCTGGAAGCCATTGCATACCCCGAAGACCAAACCGCCCTTCTTCGCATGGGCCGCCACTTCCTGCATGATCGGGGAGAAACGGGCGATGGCTCCGCTGCGCAGATAGTCGCCGTACGAGAAGCCGCCGGGAAGCACCACCATGTCCACACCCTTGAGGTCGTGCTCCTTGTGCCAGAGCCGTTCCACTTGCTGGCCCATGAGGGTCTCCAGCACATGGATCATGTCCTCATCGCAGTTGCTTCCGGGAAAGGTGACGACGCCGAATTTCATGGCCGCGAAGGTAGGCGGCCGCTACCACTGCACCCGCAGGCTCACCTGCAGGTTGCGTCCCGGAATTGTAGTCGCTCAGGTACTTCCAACCGTTGTAGAGCACGTAACACTCTGCGGTCACACGCTTGGCCTGCCACTGCAAGCTGGTGCGCCCGTACACCGGTGCAATGTGGTCCAATGGCTGGTCGGTGCTGTCCGTGCGCACACGACCCACGGTGTAAGTAAGTCCGCTGCGCAAGGTGAAGTGTGCATCGAAAGCGAAGACCACCTGCGCCTGCGTGCCGTAGAGATAGGCTTCCTTCTTGTTGGTGAGCGCCGTGACCTTGCTCAACACCCCGTCGTAGTCGATGCTGTCGCTACCGTTCACGGTGAAGTCGCTTACGGTGAGCGCATTGTTGTAGAACGTGTAGAAGGCATTGCCCTCCAGGGTGAAGCGCTGGTCAATGGTCTTGCTCAGGCCCATCTCGAAATTGGTGGTCGTCTCCGGCTTCAGGCCTGTGTTCGGCACCACCACCGTTCCTTGCACGGAGTCGAAGACCTTGCCCATGTCGTCCACATTGGGAGCACGGAAACCGGTGCTGGCCAGTGCGCTGAAACGCCAATCCTTACCCGGCATGAAAGCCGCACCCACGCGCCAGTTCAGCGCATTGTTCTGTTGGGCGTAGGTGCCGTTGAGGAATTGGTAGTCCAAGTCATCATCGAAGGTGCTCTCCAGTTCCACCGCAGAGAACCGAAGGCCCTCGCTCAAAACCCATCGTTCGTTCATTTCGATGGTATGCGACACGTACGCCGCCAACGTGTTCATGGTGGAGCCGCCGTTGGGATACCGTGTGCTCAGGTAACTGACCTCGCCCGTGTGGATGTCCTCCCGGTGCGCCTCGGAGGCGACCTCATTGGCGTAGTACTCGGCGCCGCAACGCAACTCATGCTTGCCAAAGCGCTTCTCGAAATCGGCGCTGAGGCCGAAGACCTGGACCGTTTCCGTTCGGTGACCCAGACGGCTGCTACCAAAGCCACGGTTGTGCCTGCTTTGCTCAATGTATTGGTACGAAGGCGTGATACGAGCCTTGCTGTAAAGTCCCTGTTCGCGTTCCAATTCCAGCGTGTAGGCCAGCAGCACGCGTTTCTGCGGACCATAGTACCACTCAGCTTGTGCGGGGACGATCTCGAAGATGTTGTTCACGTCGTACTCCGTCAGGCGGTCGTAACGCGGCACATCGGTGGTGGTGCTGAACTGCGCGTTCAGCTGATGCATGGTACGCTCACCGGTGCGCAGGCGCAACTTCTGCAATACGTCCACTTGTTTGTAGGCCGTTGGCGATTGGATCAAGGGATCGGAATTCGGAACCACGGTGTCGTTGCCATCGACCTGCTCCACCGTCCAATAACGCATACCCCAATCGCGGTAGCGCGCTTCGCGCATGCTGCCCATCCGCAGATCACCAAAATCACTGGCTGTGATACTCGTGAGGCTGCTCAACTTCCGGCATCGCAATTCCACGGTTGCATTGGCCGTGCGTTCATTGTTCGCGGTGGAAGTGCGCAACATGGCTCCGCCATTCACCAGGAAGCCGGTGCTATCGCTGAAGCGAGGGGTGCGTGTGAGCAAATGGATGACGCCGCCGAGCGCATCGCTGCCATAGACCACCGAGCCGGGGCCGCTGATCACCTCGATGCGGTCCAGCGCGTTCGGGTCCACGGTCATGAGGTCCTGCAAGTGACCAGCACGGTAGATGGCGTTGTTCATGCGCACGCCGTCCACCACCAAGAGCACGCGGCTGGCCTCGAAACCACGGATCACCGGACTGCCGCCGCCCATCTGGCTGCGTTGCACGAAGAGCGCGCCGCTGTTCTGCAATAGATCGGGCGTGGTCTGCTGATCGAGCAAGGCGATGGTGCGCCGCTCGATCACATCGATGTGTTCAGGCACATCGCGTTTGCGCTCCTGGAAGCGGCTGGCCGAAACCACCAGCTCATCCAAATTGTACGGCTGCTGCTCCAGTAGGACCTTACCATCCGCGATGGCATCCATGCTGAGTGTCAGGCTGCGATAACCCAAATGCGACAACGTGATGGATGTCGCGCCTTTGAGCACGGAGAGATCCGCCTGGCCCTTGGCGTTGGTGCTCGCACAGCTTCCTGCGGAATCGCTGGCGATGGCAACACCCTCCAGCGGTTGCAAAGTGGCCCTATCGAAAACGGTGATGGTTTGGGCAAAAAGCGGGGTGCTGAACAAGTACACCCCTGCGTAAAGCAGCAGGCATGTATGCAAGAAGGTCATCCGGATCATACGGTGCATCTCTGCACTGTTCAGCATGATTGTCAGTAGGCGCCGAAGATCGCTAGTTCCTGCTACTGGCTGCCCCACCTCAACCACAATGCAAAGCCGGCCATGAACACGACGCTCGCTTCCGCCAGCCATGAGCGTTTGGGGTTGAGCAAGGCATAACTGCATAACACCGCAAGGGGTATGGCGGCCAGCACCGGCGGGAAACCACCGTTCAAGAAGCCCAGCAGCAGCGCCAGGACCCCCAGCGCTGTGGTGAAAGCAAGGAAGGAGGAGCGCAGGTTCTTGCCACGCATGACGCTGCGGCCGTAGCCGGTGAAGAAAGCCATGATCGCAACCAGGAGCACCAAGCCCATTATGCTCCAAAAGCCAACGCGTGCGGCGGTGGGGTGCAACATGGTCGCCGCTGTTGCATTGAAACGCGTAATGGTGAGCAGGGGCTGCCAAGGTGTGCGGTCCATGAGGTTGAGCATGGCCCATGCGAGGTAGAAGACAAGCGCAAGGCCCAACGTGGGCAATATGTACTCCCGCCATGCAAAGGGGCGGATGACCGAGACCGAAGCCCACACCACCACGAGCACGAATGCGTACGGCAGGTAGCACAACGAGGCGATACCCAGCAGGAAGCCGGAATCGAAGAGCACACCGAGCACCCCACCGGTGTTGCTGATGGACCAGGCGCGGCGCAATGCAAAGAGCACCAGTGGCATGCCCAGCAAAGCGGGGGCGTAAAGGGACACACCCCCGAGCCCGGCGAGGAGAACCGGAAAGAGGAGGGCGACCAGATGGTTCCGTCGGTCCATCAGCTCCAAGCCGTTCACCACAGAGGTGAGTTGCACGGCGAGCGCTACTACCAGCAAGATGGCCAGCAGGTGGCGCGGCCAGGATGCCGATCCGAGCAGGTGCTCCACCAAGGCGGACAGCGGCATGAGGCCCTGTTGCGGAGCCGCAGGTTCGGAAAAGGTGGGCAACAGGAGAAAGACCACCAACAGCGGGGCCACGAACAATACGGCTGGCTGGTTGCTGCGAAAGAGGCCTGCTAGCATCTGGGAACGGGATCCGGGACGTGTCTATCTTCGCCCCGCCCCAAGCTTACGCACGATGCAACAGATCTCCTTCGCGATCGGCCATTTCCTCGAGTGGACCTTCAAGATCCTCACCGGCATGGGCTGGTTGCCCGTGATCCTGGTCACCGTCATCATGTTCGTTGGTCTCTTCTACTGGCTGAACCTGCAAGGGCGCTACAACCGGAAAGCCAAGGCGAACAATACGCTTGCCTAGGAGCGCACCACCGCGCCAGCGCGTTGCGTAGGCTGTTTCACCAGGTCGTGACCGATGTCGGTCCGCATGTACTTCCCTTCATAGTCTATCACTGCCGCCTGTCGATAGGCCGAGGCGATGGCCGATTCCAGGTCCTTGCCCATGCCCGTAACGGTGAGCACGCGCCCACCGTCCGTTAGCAGGCGATCGCCCTTGCTGGCCGTACCGCCTTGGAACACGTATGCATCACGCACCATGTCCAAGCCATTGATCACCACACCTTTCTCGAACGAACCCGGATAGCCGTCGCTGGCGAGCACGATGGTAACTGCCGTGCGGTCGTCAACATCCACATGGCGTTCGCTCAATGTACCTGATGCGATGCCCTCGAAGAGGTCGAGCAGATCACTGCGCAGCCGCGGAAGGATGGCCTGCGTTTCCGGATCGCCCATCCGCACGTTGTATTCGATCACGTACGGATCGCCGTTCACGTTCATGAGGCCCATGAAAAGGAAGCCGCTGTATGCGATACCGTCCTTCTTCAAACCACGCACGGTGGGTGCCGCGATGCGGTCATGCACTTTCTGCATGAAATCCTTGTCGGCGAACGGCACCGGCGAAACAGCGCCCATGCCACCGGTGTTGGGGCCGGTATCACCAGCTCCGATGCGCTTGTAGTCCTTGGCCGCTGGCAGCATTTTGAACGCGTTGCCATCGGTGATTAGGAAGGCGCTCAACTCCACGCCCTTCAGATGTTGTTCAAGCACCACCCGTTCACCCGCCGCACCGAAGGTGGAGTTCTGCAGCATATCACGCAGGGTACGCGTAGCGTCCTTCTTGTCATTGGTGATCACCACCCCTTTGCCGCTTGCGAGGCCGTCCGCCTTGATCACGTACGGGGCGGTCATGTGGTCCAAATGCGCGATGGCATCCTGCAATTGGCCCTTGACGAAAGTGCGGTGCGCAGCGGTCGGGATGTTGTGCCGGAACATGAACTCCTTCGCGAAATCCTTGCTGCCTTCGAGGCGTGCACCTTCAGCACGCGGGCCGATCACGGTCACTTCCTTCAACTCCTGGTCCGCGGCAATGCGGTCATGGAAGCCATCCACAAGCGGTGCCTCCGGTCCAACAACCACAATGCGGATGCGCTTCTCCAACAGGAATTTCCGCAGGGCCTTCTGGTTGTTGAGGTCCAGCTCGACGTTGCGGCCGTGCCTCACCGTGCCGGGATTGCCCGGCGTCACATAGAGTTCGTCGAGCAAGGAGCTCTGCGCGATCTTCCATGCAAGGGCATGTTCCCGGCCTCCGCCGCCGATCAACAGAACGTTCATTTGGTTGGCCTTTGGTGCAAAGGAAGGTCGATGCGTTCGCGGAAGGTGCTTCTTTTTTTCAACGAATGAACAAAGCCGCGTCCGGCAAGGAACGCGGCTTTGCGATCGGGTGTTCCGGAGCTAGTGCGTGTGCGCCACCCGCTTGATGCTGCACCCGATGTTGCGTGTGGTGGCGGGATCGACCGGCTTGCCGGAGGCCATGTTGTCGATCGCTCGCTGCAACCAATGCTCCTTCACGAGCGATGCATTGGCCACGTTGTCGTCGATGGCACCCTTGTACACGAGCTTCATGCTCTTGTCGAAGAGGAAGACGTGCGGGGTGGTGCGCGCGCCAAAGGCATCGGCCACCTTGTGTCCTTCGTCAAGCAGGTAAGCGCTGTTGTACTTGTGGTCCTTGTAGCGTGCTTGCATGTCGGCGAACGAGTCGCCATCACCGCGCTTGGCCTCGTTGCTGTTCACCAGCGCCACTCCCACACCGAAGCGCTTGCTGTAGGCCATCAACTCAGGGTACCGTCCTTCCCACCCCTCGCTTCCCTCGCTACCTACCACGAAGGGACAGGTGTTGCAGGAGAAGATCACCAAGAGGCCGTTGGCACCGGCAACTTCTTTCAAGGATTGCGAACTACCACTAACGTCCTTCATCTTCACTTCGGCAGCCGGCAGCGCGGCTCCGATCTGGAGGTCCGGGAGTTCATGTGCTGCCACGGCGAGCAAGCCGAGGGCGGCGAGGGAAGTGATCTTGATGAGCATGGGTCGGGTCGAATGAATTTGGGGTACGAAGGTACCTATGGCTCCATGGAAGTTCGCATGCCTGAGCGAACCGCTGGGGAGGTCGCGAACGGGACGCACCTTTGCCGACCATGCATTTGGAATACGTGATCCCGTTCGTTGCGCTAGCCGCATCGCTGCTCACCTTCCTCAGTGGTTTCGGGTTGGGCACGCTCTTATTGCCGGTGTTCGCGGTGTTCTTCCCCCTGGAAGCCTCCGTGGCCATGACCGCCGTGGTACACTTGCTCAACAACCTCTTCAAGTTCGGCCTGTTATGGAAGCAAGTGGACAAAGGCATCGTCCTTCGATTCGGAATTCCCGCCATCATCGGTGCCTGGCTAGGTGCACAGCAATTGGCACAGTGGGAGGAACTACCCGCGCTCTATGATGGGATGAACCGACCGGTGAGCCTGACGAGGCTGGTGATCGGTGGGCTCATGATGGTGTTCGCGTTGTTGGAACTGATCCCTGCGGCCGGCCGATGGTCCTTGCCTCCACGCTTTCTTGTTGCGGGTGGGGCGCTCAGTGGCTTTTTCGGCGGACTAAGCGGGCATCAAGGTGCCTTGCGCAGCATCTTCTTGTTGCGCACGGACATGAGCAAGGAAGCCTTCATCGCCACCGGGGTGGGGATCGCGCTCCTTGTGGACCTCACGCGAATTCCCGTGTACCTGCGCAACAGTGCTCCCGGCGCTTGGAGCGAACAAGGTTGGTTGTTGCTGGCATGCATCGTTGCGGCCTTCCTGGGTGCATGGTGGGGCAAGCGGCTCCTGCCGAAGGTCACCGTGCGCGGGGTGCAACTGGTGGTGGCCGTTCTACTCTTTGCGATCGCGCTCGGCCTGATCACCGGGACGATCTGATCACAACGGGATGTTCCCGTGCTTTTTCTTCGGCAGCTTATCCACCTTGTTCCGGAGCATTTCCAGGGCAGCGATGATCTTCTCGCGCGTTTGCGACGGGCGGATCACCTCGTCCACATAGCCACGCGCAGCTGCCTCGTACGGATTGGCGAACTGTTGCTTGTACTCGTTCTCTTTCTCCGTCAGCTTCGCCACAGGGTCAGCGGCTTGGGTGATCTCCCCCTTGAAGATGATCTCCGCAGCACCTTTCGCTCCCATCACGGCGATCTCCGCACTGGGCCATGCATAGTTCATGTCGCAACCGATGTGCTTGGAGTTCATCACATCGTACGCTCCCCCATATGCTTTGCGCGTGATCACGGTGATGCGGGGTACCGTGGCTTCGCTGAAGGCGTATAGCAATTTCGCCCCATGGGTGATTATCCCGCGCCATTCCTGGTCCGTGCCGGGCAGGAAACCGGGTACGTCCACGAAAACGAGCAAGGGGATGTTGAAGGCATCGCAGAAGCGAACGAAACGCGCAGCCTTGGTGCTGGCATCGATATCCAGCACACCAGCGAGCGTTGCGGGTTGGTTGGCCACACACCCCACGGTGCGGCCGGCGACCCGTGCAAAGCCCACCACCATGTTGCGCGCGTACTCGGCATGCACTTCCATGCTGCTGTCCGGGTCGATCACCGAATTCAACACCTCGCGTATGTCGTAGGGTTGGTTCGGGTTGTCCGGAATGATGCTGTCAAGTGCCGGGCGGCGTTCATCGCCTGGTGTGTACGGGAGCTGCGGGGGTTCCTCCTCGCAATTGCTGGGGATGTAACCCACGAGCTGGCGCAACTGGCGGATCGCATCCAGTTCGTTCGGGGCGGTGAAGTGCGCAACGCCGCTTTTGCTCGCATGCGTGGAAGCACCACCGAGATCCTCGCTGCTCACCTCTTCATGCGTCACGGTCTTCACCACGTTGGGTCCCGTGACGAACATGTAGCTGCTTCCTTCGGTCATGAGCACGAAGTCCGTGAGAGCCGGGCTGTAAACCGCGCCACCCGCACACGGGCCGAGGATCGCACTGATCTGGGGCACAACACCGCTGCTGCGCACGTTGCGGTAGAAGATGTCCGCATAACCACCGAGCGAAACCACGCCCTCTTGGATCCGCGCGCCACCGCTGTCGTTCAATCCGATGACGGGTGCTCCGTTCTGCATGGCCAGGTCCATGATCCGGCAGATCTTCTGCGCGTGCGCCTCGGCGAGCGAGCCCCCCAGGACCGTGAAGTCTTGTGAAAACACGTAAACGAGACGGCCTTCGATCGTTCCGTAGCCGGTAACCACCCCGTCGCCGAGGAACTTCTGCTTGTCCAACCCGAAGTTGGTACTGCGGTGGGTAACGAGCTGGCCGAGCTCTTGGAAGCTGCCTTCATCCAATAGGAGGTCGACACGCTCACGCGCGGTGAGCTTTCCCTTCTTGTGTTGCGCGGCGATACGCTCAGCCCCGCCCCCTTCCAAGGCCTTGGAGGTGCGGGCGTCCAGTGCATCGAAGTGTTCCTTCATCGGTTCCTTGTTCGGATCGGGCGAAGGTATTCCCCGGCGCTCAGGAGCCACTTACGTACTTTGGGTCCATGCGCTTGCGCTTTGCAGACCTGCCCGTACGCACCAAGTTCATGGTGACGCTCGGCATCCCGGTGTTGGGCATGGTCCTGCTCATTGGTAAACAGATCGATTCGAGCTTCAAGCGGCTCGATGTCATGGAGTACATAGGGGAGCAGTCGGAATTGATCTCGCTCTATGCCAATGTGATGCACGAGGTGCAGAAAGAAAGCGCGTTGTCCGTGGGCTATTTGAGCGGGATGAACGTGCTCCCCATGAAGCTGGACGTGCAGTACGCGCGCACGGACGGGGCTGTTTCCACGCTGGATGTGCCCATCGGCTCCACCGACCTGCGCATTCGTGAAGGCAAGCCCTTCGACGGGCTCAATATCCTGCGCCAACGTGTACAGGGTAAGCGCATCGATGCGGCAAGTGCGAGCAAAACATACAGGGCCATGGACCAAGCCCTGCTCGACGAACTGGGTCGCGTGGGCAAATTGGCTCTGGACCCGGAAACCAAGGACAGGCTTTACGCGCACCTGCGCTTGCTCTATGCTAAGGAGGCTTTGAGCGCTCTGCGGGACAAGCTCACCATCGGCTACGCGATGCGACCGATCGATGCCATTGACCTGGCCGAGTTGGGGGAGCAGGTTTCCGCCTACGAGACCAACATGCTGCTTTTCGAGCGCGATGCGCCGCCGGAAGTGCTGGCCACCTATCAACAGGTCTTCCAGGGGGAGGACGTGAACTTCATGCGGTCGCTCATCGGAACCGTGAAACAACGGCGCTCACCCGATCTGGAGATCGCGCCGCGCGAGTGGTGGGAGCTTTCGCTGCAAGCGTTGGACAAGCTGCGCGCGGTGGAGGTGCATTCACTGGAACTGATCACGCAGAACACCTCGGCCAATACGCGCGATGCCGAGTTCCGGCTGTTGATCGTGCTGGCCGCCCTCCTCGGCGTGGTGGGTGCGGTAACGGTCATGGGCATCCTCATCACCCGTGGCGTGCGCAACACGGTGAGCGAGGTGGGCCGCGCAGCACGCTCCCTTGCCGTGGGGGATGTGAGCGCCAAGGTGCAAGTGGGTGGTAGTGATGAGATCGGCGAAATGGCACAGGCGTTCAACGGCATGATCGAGAACATCCGTTCGTTGGCCAGCAGTGCCGATTCCATTGGGAAGGGCGACTATGGCACCGTGGTGAACGTGCGCGGTCCGCAGGATGTGCTTGGCCTCGCCCTCGCCCGTATGAAAGAGAACCTGAAAGCAGCCCGATTGCGCGACGATGAGCAAACGCGAGCCTTGCAAGGAGAGAAGGAGAAGCTCGAACAAGCGCACGAACGGATCAGTGTCCTCATCAAGGAAATGCACCACCGGGTGAAGAACAACTTGCAGGTGATCGCGAGCCTTCTTCGGTTGCAAGCCGCAAGTTTCACCGATGAACGCCTGCAGGAAGCCTTGGACCAGAGCCAAAGCCGCGTCACATCCATGGCGCTCATCCACGAAAAACTCTACAAGGGTGATGAACTTGCTTCGGTGGATGTTGCCCTTTACATCCATGAGCTCTTTTCGGAACTGATCAGGATGAACGACGTGCAGGAGCGGATCCAGCACCGAACGGATATCGATCCGGGCCTGGCCTTCGGCCTCAACACGATGGTGCCCTTGGGCCTGCTGCTGAACGAGCTGATCACCAACTCGTTCAAGCATGCGTTCAAGGGCCGCGACAACGGTATGATCACGCTGGCGATGCACCGATCGCAACAGAACGTTTTCGACCTGCACTATGCCGATGATGGGCTGGGAATACCGCTTGAAAAAATGCAGGTCGATGGTGGAACGCTCGGCATGTCGTTGATCGAAAGCCTCGTGGAACAGATGAACGGTCGAATGACCATGGATGGCGGTACGCAAGGAACCAGCTACCACATCCGCTTCACGGGACGTTAGCCCGTCCAGCGTGGCACCGACGTCACGAACCCTTTTCCAACTCGGCTTCCACCTCTTCGCTGAGGTCCATGTTGTGGTAGACCGCGTTCACGTCCTCGTCCTCATCGAGCATATCCACCAACTTCATCACATTGCGTGCAATGGTGATATCAGCAGGATGCAATGACAATGGGAACCGCTTCAGCTCGGCGCTCTTCGATTCCACACCAAGCTGTTCCAACTTCTGCTGCATGCTCCCGAACGCATTGTAAGGAGTGAGGATGACGAGGCCCTCGTCATCACGGATGACGTCCTCGGCGCCCGCATCGATGCACTCCATCTCGAACTCATCGATATCGCGGCCCTTCAGCGCAGCCGCTTCGATCACGAACTCGGCCTTGCGTTCGAACACATGGGAGAGGGAGCCGGAAGTACCCAAGGTTCCATTGCACTTGGAAAAGAAGCTTCGCACGTTGGCTACCGTTCGTGTTGGGTTGTTCGTGGCCGCATCAACGAAAATGGCCACCCCGCCGGGGGCGTAACCCTCATAGGTGATCTCCGCGAAATCCACGCCTTCACCACCGGCCGCCTTCTTGATCGCGCGGTCCACATTGTCCTTGGGCATGTTCATGCCCCGGGCGTTCTGTATCGCCATGCGCAGGCGTGTATTGGCATCGGGGTTCGGCCCACCGGCCTTAACCGCCATGGCTATCTCCTTGCCGATGCGGGTGAAGAGCTTGCTCAACTTGGCATTGCGAGCGAAGATCTTGTGCTTGCGTTTCTCGAATATGCGACCCATGGGTGTTGTGTTTCCGTGGAAAGGGCCGCTAAAGTAGCCGCTCATAGCGGACAAGTGTGCTCATAAAACGAAGCCGCGAGGTGCGTTCCGCCTGATGACGGATGCCCTCGCGGCCCAAGGTCCAACCCCTCGTTGCGAACGACCCTCCCCGAACCGCGGAGGGGATCAGGCGCTAGTTGAACCCGACGATGGTGAGGCCCACATTGAAAGGTGTGAGCTCCGGTCCTTTCCCGTCCTTGAAGAGCGAAGTGAGCGCGTACTCGGCAAAGAGGTTGAACCCGCCGTACCCGATGCGCACCGTAGCTGCCGCGCGGTAGGGCAGCAGGAGATAGTCGCCTTTGTCGCGGTCCTTTTCGCGCTCGCCGTCGAGCTTGTACTTCTGCTTGTACATGGTATCGAAGTACCAGCTACCCACCACACCGAACGCGATGTGGAAATTGCCGCGACGATCATGCGCGAATTTCTTGCGGATCGCCCCCGTGGTATCCGTGCGCATGGCCAGGAGGTCGGCTTCGGTGGGCAAGGGTGCTCGCTTTGTGTTGAACTCCAGCAAAAGCGGCATACGAAAGCCCATCTGGCGCAACTTGTTCTTGCTGAAGTCGGGATCTTCCACCGGGACGCCGTACACGGAATCCGCATCGTACTGCAAGAGGATGTTGTTCTTCAGTTGGTAGTTGGTGAATTCCCAGCCCAAGCCGGTGAGCAAGCCCACATGGTGGCTTCCGAACTCGATCTTCTGTTCCATGAAGTTGATGGAGAAGAACCGTGAGCGGCCGTTATCCACTTCCATGAAGCCCTCCTTTTCATCCAGGTCCGGGCTACCGTTGCTGCCGAGCAAGGTGTTAACGCCCGCATCCAGCCCGCTCCAATAGGTGAATCGGTTGCGGCGCTCTTGTTTGCGATCGTGCAACACCTCCGCGATACTGTCGCCCGCATTGGCCCAAGGCTTGGGCGCCGTGGAGATGGTGATCCGCTTGTACTTGGTGTCGATGGTGAAGCTGCTCTTGTTCGTGGTGGTGTCCGAAGTGACCACCTCCGCATAGGCTCCTTGGTGCGAATTGATACCGAGGTTCAGCATGGGCAACCCCGGTTGGGCCGTTGTATCCGTTTGGGCCTGGAGGAACAGTGGGGCGAACAGGCAAAGGGTGAAGAGCGATCTCATGGTCATGGGTTCTTGCACGTAGGACGATCCACGATGCATGGAGTTACAGCACCAGGCAGAAAAGCAAAAAGCCCCGTGTTCCGGGGCTCTTCTGCTGTGAGGTGGTGCCTTGGGGCAGAGCGGTTCAGCTCTTCTCAGGGTGGAAATCGACGACCATGTGGGTGGTCTTCCAGATGCCGTCGGGGTTCTCACCTACATCGATGCGGGCGAGCTTGCGGAGCACGTAGGCCTTCAGTTGTTCGTTATCGCTGTTGCAGGTGATCACTTCGATCTTCCCTTCCTTGTCGATGACGAAGCTCACGTGCACTTTGCCGGTCATGTCACCCTTGGCGAGCAAGGGAAAGCTCAGTTCACGATTGAGGGCGCGGTCCAAGGTGCGTTCGATGTTGGTGCGCTTGGCGGAAGGCTCGTTGAGACGAACGGGTTCAGCCGCACGGGCATAGCCGAAGGTGAGGACGCTGGCGAAGAGAAGCGTAAGGCGGGTGAATCGGGTTTTCATGGTCGTTGGTGTTGTTGGTTTCTGGACATGGGACGGATACCTGAGCCCCGCAGTTACAGTGGGAACGAGCCCTCGTGATGAACGGTATCGCCGTGGTGATGAGCGGAGAAAGTGCGGTGGAGCGCTGTACCCAAAACAGTGGGAGGAAGGCGGCGATAGGGAGGGTTCGGGGACCGCTCAGCGGCTGGCGCTGATCGCTAGGTTGCGGCCCAAACGCAGACTGAAGCCGCGATTGCGGCCTGCATCATCGCGTGCTACGGACAATCCGGCGCGCTCACCACCGACGGCTTTGAGGCCTCTGTCGACGGCAGCAACGGCATCATTACCATCCAGCGGACGCACATCTCGAACAGGCTGGTCCAGCACCCGTTCCCGCAAGGTGGCGGCAAGAGCTTCCCCGAGCGTGTTCACCTCGGGTTGTTGTGCAGGGCGACCCGGTGACGAAACGTTCGCGGCAAGCGCCTCCTCCCTGATGAACCGGTACCTCGGGGACGGGTACGTTCTGCGGAACGGGTGCTAGTGGCTGGGGTGGAACAAGGTTTCGCTGTTCGGCAATGGGCAGCGGTTCGTCACGCAACGGCGGCGCCATGGAAGGTTGCTGCTGCTTTTGGTCGGGTTGCTCGTTCCTCGGCTCCTGCTCTTGCACCGCAATAGGCAACCGGTCCTCCGGAGACCCGGCCTCAACGGGCACTGGTTTCGGTACGAGGCTGTCCTTCTCGCCATTCTGTTGCATGGAACCTTGCGCGGGCACGATCTCTTTCCCGGTTTCAGCAACCTGCTCACCGGGTGAAGTCGGTCGGGTCCACCACCACCAGGACATGCCGAGCAACAATGCGATGGAAGCGGCGGCAGCCAAGCGCACGGGCCAGCTCGCGGAAGTGATCGCGATGACACGGCCTCCCTTCTTCAATTCCTGTTTGTACGGGAACGCGATCACCGATGCCTCCACACGCGCGGCTTGCATCAATTTCCACGAACGCTGCGCTGCGGCATCCGTGGCGAGATGGGCGGTCAATGCCATGTCCTGCGATGGCGTCAACTCCCCTTCCAACCGAGCCACGAGGAAGTCGTCCAGCGTGAAGCGCGTGGGCCGGCCCTGCGGCGGAAGGGTGCGGGTCAATTCCTGCTTCTGTGCAAAAGCCATGGCTTCGGGCACGAGCTTGGTGAGGGCGTAGAGGTCCTCCGTGCGCCGGTGCTCGGGGTGATGGAACAGGAACATGCGCAGGGCTTCCATCTGCTCCTGCGAGAGGTCGTTCTCCAGTCGGGCGATCAGATGGTCCTCCACGTTCAGCGGGTCCACCGTTGCGACGGGGGGAAGACGACGTTTCAACGCCTCCTTGTCCAAAACACCCAACCTCGCTTCTTGATCGACCACGGTGGGCAGCTCCCCCTCACCGGGGTCCAATTCCGGATGAAGTGCGAGGAAAGCGGTGAGTTCGCGCTCCTGTTCCGGCGAGAGGTCGCCCTCCAGCCGATCCAGCAGCCATGCCTCGTAGTTGCTATGGTCGATGCGTTGCTTCATACCACCAGGTCCAACTGGCCGATGTAGTCCTTCAATGCGGTGCGGCCGCGGTAGATGTACACTTTCACCTGCGGAAGGTTGAGCCCCGTGAGCTCTGCGATCTCCTCGTAGTTGTATCCTTCCAGATCACGCAGGAGCACCACACTGCGCTGAACGGCAGGCAAGGTCGCCAGCGCCGCGTCCAGCACCTCCTTCAAGTCGGGCTGGCTTTGGCTCGTGTACTGGAGGTCCTCGTGGTGATCTTCCATCCGCGTGCTTCGCTTTCCTTTCCGCACCTCGTCCACCATGGCATGGTGTGCCGTGGTGAAGAGGTAGCTCTTCGCCTTTGCCGCCTCCACTTCGGTCACTTTCACCCAAAGCCGGGCGAAGGTTTCCTGCACCACGTCCTTGGCCTGGTCCTCATCCCGCAGGTGCTTCACCGCGAAGCGGTAGAGGCCATCCGCATGCAAGTCCACTGCGTGGTTGTATTCAGCCAGGGTCATCGGTGAGGGAACCGTTTTCCGTTCATGGGACGGGCTGCAAGACCGAAAGTTACAGGCCCGGCCGATCGTTGAAAGATCCGTTCATCGGTTCATGGTTCGGGGCATCCGAGGAGGGCCCGTCTACAGGAGCTTTGCCCACGATGTCCAATACGCTGAAAGGGGGGCCGCAGGGAGAGAGGGCAGCAACGGTCAAGCTCGCCGGACCAACCGCTGGTGAGCATCGTGACCGTGGTTTTCAACGGGGCCGCCACGCTGGAGCGCACCATGCAGAGCGTTTTCACGCAGAGCTACCCGAACATCGAGTACATCATCGTGGATGGCGGAAGCAAGGATGGAACAGTGGAACTCCTGCGGAAGCACGAGGAACGCTTGGACCTGTGGGTGAGCGAGCGCGACCGGGGTATCTACGATGCCATGAACAAGGGGGTCGCACTGTGCAGCGGCGAATGGGTGGCGCTGATCAATGCCGATGATTGGTACGAACCGGATACGGTGGCGCGGGTGGTGAAGGCCGCAGGCCGGCAGCCGGACATCAACATCGTTCACGGCGATATCTGGATCCACTACCCGAACGGACACAAGAAGTTGAAGCGGGCGAAACGAAATGGCTTCCTCCTGAAGTACTGGGAGATGGTGCTGAACCACCCCAGCTTCTTCGTGCGGCGGAGCTACTATCAAGGTCGGCCTTTCGATGCCACCTTGCGCGTGAGCGGCGACCACAAATGGACCCTTGCGGCGTGGTTGCGCTCGAAGGAACAGTTCCTCTACCTGCCGGAGCCGCTGGCCAACTTCACTGCAGGGGGCGCAAGCATGACCATTCCATTGAAGCGTGTATTGAGCGAGGGTAGGCGCGTGAGCCACGACCTCGGCTTGGGTGCGTTCGGAACGTTCATCGGGCAGGTGACACGCACCCTATTGTACGTTCCGCAATACCTCAAACTCCAGTTCAACCAGTACGTATCACCTTTGCTCGGCAAGCGCGATCGATGACAAGCGTGTGGAACATCCTCCAGGACTGGAGAGCCAACTCGGGCAACCCCAAGGGCAGGCTCGTGATGATCTCCTTCCGCACAGCCCACTTGTTGCGTCAAAGCCCGATCACGCTCGTTCTGTTCTTCTGGTACTTCATCGGCTACCGCGTGGGTGTGGAGTGGATACTGGGTATCGAGCTTCCGTGGAAAACGCGCATCGGTCCGGGCTTCCGCCTGGATCACGGGCAAGCGCTGGTGGTGAACGACGGCACCGTGTTCGGCTCGAACTGCACCGTGCGCAACAGCACGACCATTGGCAACAAGCGGCTGAAGGACGGGACGTACAGCAAGGCCCCGCGCTTCGGTGACCGCGTGGATGTAGGAGCCAACGCCATCGTCATCGGCCCTATCACGATCGGCGATGACGTAGCGATCGGAGCGGGGGCGGTGGTCCTGAAGGATGTTCCCGCCAACTGCGTGGCGGTGGGCAATCCAGCACGGATCATAGCGCGCGGGTAGTTCCCCGCGACCTGCGCTCCCGATCCCATCCAATGAAAACAGCGCCCGGATCCCTCCGGGCGCTGCCTCCCACCAAGGTGGGCCGGATCACTTGACCTCGACCACCATGTATCGGCTCAGCTTCCAGAACGCGTTGGGGTCCTTGATCTCGAGGTAGGCGAGCTCGTCCCCTTCCTCCACGATCCGGTAACTGTCCTTTGGATGTTCGCTCACCAAGTGGGCCTTCTTCACCCCAAGGGGTACTCGTGTCATCTGGCGCACGTCCACCTGTTGGAACTCATTGTTCGTCACGTCGACGTTCATCTGGGCGGTCTTTCCGATACCGATGAACCCACCCGAACTCGTCACAACACCACGTTCCTCGAGTTCCTTGCTCGTCCCCACCACGTACCATGCAGCGTTCATTTCATTGGTCTGCTGCTCTATGAAAGCTTCCCGCTTGGCCACCTCCAGTTCCATGGCGGTGAGTTGTTGGTTCACCTGTTCGATCTGGAAGTCCTTGGCCAGAAGGCCATCCTTCATTGTCGCGATGGAAGAGTCGCGTGATGCGAGCATCGTATCAAGCTCCTTCAACTTCTTGCGCAGGCCGCTCGCTTCGATCTTGCTCTTGTCCAAACGCTTGGTCAGTTCAGCGATGCGATCACGGCTCTCCTGCATCAAGCCGTTCATCAACTGCAGATCACGGACGATCTTCTTTCGCTTATCGATGTTCATGTCCCCGGAAACGTTCTCCCCGAGGAGCTTCTCGCGTTCGTCCATCAACAGGATGTTCTTCTCGATGTCGTCGAAGGACAAGGCCATCTCCCCGATGAGGGAATCACGGCTTTGCAGTTCGTTGCGCAATTGTTCGGTTTCCGCTTTCGCAGCGAGTTCGGCCTCGGAAGGGCCACTTTGGCAAGCAGCGAAAGCGATGGATGCACCAAGCATGAGGACCAGTGGTCGGGCTTGCTTTGCATACCGCAGGGGGGATGTGGGCGTATTCATGGGATCGGTAGTTGGTTTCGTACGAATGGATGCCATCGACACGATGCCCTTGACCGATCGAGTGCCAGCGCAACCTCAAAACCTCCCAAAGCCTTGCTGGGAAAGGGAAAGAGCTGATCAAGCAGCCGTGCGATCCGTTCGCTTGAATGGAACCGCATCCACAGTCGTGTGGAAATTTCGCCCCAATACTCCTGAGGGCTTGGGTGTGCGGGCGCTAGGTGCTGGGAGCGAAGATCTCGCTCGGCATGCGTAGGGTGAAGGTGGTGCCTGTGCCAACGCTGCTGCGCACTTCCAGCTTGATCCGGTGACTGTTGAGAATGCTCCGTGTGGTGGTGAGCCCGAGACCAAGACCACCGGGTCGACCCGAGTAGAACGGTTCAAAGAGACGGCCCAGGTTCTCGGGTGGTATGCCCTTGCCGTTGTCCGCGATCTCCATGAGCACCTCCTCTCCAAGACGGTAGACCCCCAACCGCAGGTGTCCCTTGCCCGGCTCCATGGCCTCCACGGCGTTGATCGTGATGTTGGCGATGGCGAGGTTGAAGAGTTCCCGATCCACCAATGCTTCCGGCAGCTCGCTGGCCACCCCCACCTCCCCTTCGATCCCTTTGAGCGCGAGGCGGTCGGCCACATGCTTCATTGCGTTGTTCACGATATCCTCCAGCTTGCACGGCACCAAGTTCAACTCTCGCTTCTTCGACGACTCGAGCATCTCGTTGATCAATGTGCCGATGCGTTTCAGGTTGCGATCGATGATCTGGAAAAAGGTCAGTACGAGCTCGTCACGATCCTGAACCTCGTCATGCAATTGTTCCACCGCGAGGTGGATGTTGGTGAGCGGATTACGCACCTCGTGCGCAACGGTGCGGGTGATCTGTCCGGTAAGCTCGATCCGGTCGGCTTCGGCATTCACCTCCTGAGCGTGCTTCTGATCGGTGATGTCAGCGAAGGTGACCATGAAGCCATCCTCGAACCGGACCGCATGGGTGGAAAACCAGAGATCCACGCCGTGCGCATTGAAGTGGAGGTCCTTCCGGAAGGGAATGCCCGTGCCGACCACATGGACGAACGCATCGAACAGATCGGCCGTGAAATGCTCCGGCATCAGCGCCAGCAAACGCTTCCCGACCAGGTCATTGCGTTCTGTGATCGCACTGGCCTGCCTGTTGGCCGCCAGAAATTCGAAATCGACCACGGCTCCGCTCCCATCCTTCACGGACCGGAACGCCATGATCCCGTTCGGGGAAGTATCCAGCACTTTTTGCAACATGCCTTGCACCGAAGTGCGGTGCTGGACCTCCTTGTCCAGCAGCGCCAGGTTCGACTCCAGTTCCAACTTCGTCCTTTCCGTATTGCGCAGTGCGCGTGAGAGACGCCAGAACAGCAGGGCCGTGGCCGCTATGGCGAGCGCGGAATACAGGATCAACATGATCGGTGTGTCCACGAGCTTGTTCCTCTCGGTGGAGAGGAACGACTCCCGTTCCATGCGCAGCTGGTTCATGATCTTGCCGTGCACCTCACGCAATTCATCCATGGCGACCTTGTGCGCGCGCAGCCCTGCGATGCTGGTCTCGGTCATCTGCGCATGCGCACCGGTATCCGACACAAGTGCCCTCAGTTGTTCCTCCACATCATCGCACTTGTTGCGCAACACCTCCAATTGGGCATGCCATATCGGGCCGACAAGGAGGCTGTCAGCTGCTCTTAACCGATCCTCATCGTCGCCACGACCGAGGTGGTACGGGGCCAGGAAGGAGGTATCGTTGGTGAGCAAATACCCTCTCGCGCCCGTCTCTTGGTCCTGCAGGTTCGATAGGAGCTCGGTGAGTTCCAACATTCCGTAGTTGTACCGGCGGAGGGAACGGACCGCATCGTTGTACCGCTGCATGTTGGAGTACGTTGCATAGAGCAGTATCCCGAGCAACGCCAACGTCCCCACGTACAGGATGATGATCATCCGACGCTCGTGGCGTTCTTCTGAAAGGACTTTGAAGGGCATGCCTGGGGAAGCGGTTCTACACGATCGAGGTAAGGTATGCCGCGCCGGTCCGAGCGCATCCCCAGCCGATCATTTCAGTTGCAAGGTCTTGCACGGGACGGCATGGGATCGTCAACGTATCGCTGCAAGAACGAACCAACGGAAACCACCCCATGCTCTCCAGTAGACCCATCTTCCGTGCCGCCTTGCTCGTGGTGCCCGGAGGCACTGCAACAAGTTCGATCGTCCTTGCCCAAACCGCCGCGCCCCTCTTTGGGATCAAGGGTGGGTTGAACTGGAGCAATCTTCTTCCCGACGGCGATGAGGTGAGCGAAGAGAACGCGCGTTGGGGATTTCATGCGGGTGTGTTCGGCCGCGTTGCGCCTTCCGATGATCTGGGGATCCAGATAGAGCTGCTCTACAGCACCAAAGGAACAACCGTGGTGTATGATGGTCTCATCGATCAACAGATCTCCTTTGATCTGGGCTATGTGGAACTTCCGCTGCTCATCGCTGTCCGGCTTGGTGATGTGCTCGAACTGCACGCAGGCGGATACGCAGGCTACCTGTTCTCAAGCAACGTTGCTTCGGAGGGTGATCTCGGTGGTTCCTCGGAAGACATCGATCGTGACAACTTCAGTTCCGTCGATCTCGGACTGCTTGGGGGCGTGGGGGTGAACCTGGGTCTAGCACAGATCGGAGCACGCTACTCGTATGGACTCGTGGATCTGGCGGACTCCGATGGCGCGAAACTGCTGCTCGGTGATGCCCGCAATTCAGCGGGGCAGTTGTAGATCGCTTTGGGGCTGGGGGCAAAAGATCAGTAATGGCTGCTTGCCGAAAGGGAAAGGGCTGCCGATGGCAGCCCTTTCCCTTTCAGACCCATATGTCGATCACACTTCGAGACCGAAGGAGCGCAGCTTGTTGTACAAGGTCTTGCGATCGATGTTCAACTGTTCCGCTGTACGGGACTTGTTGTAGCCGTTACGCTCCAGCGCAGCGAGAATAGCATCGCGCTCAGCTTGATGTGCCACACCGCGCAGACCCGCGTCGGCATGAGGCACCGCTGTTGTTCCGTCCGGCAAAGGACCCGATCCGGCCCTGCCGGAAAGGAGCATGGCCGGAAGGCACTCCACGGATATGAGCGCCCCCATGCTCAATAGCACCGCTCGCTTCACCACGTTGCCCAACTCGCGCAGATTACCGGGCCAACTATGATCGACCAGACGCTCCAGCGCGGCCGGTTCAAAACCCGTGACCTGTCGTCCCAAACGAACGTTGGCCTGCTCCATGAAATGCTGGGCGAAGCGCTGTATGTCCTCCCGTCGCTCGCGGAGCGGCAGCAGATGAATGGTGAACTCGTGGATGCGATGGAGCAGATCCTCACGAAAGCGACCTTCTGCCACCGCCTTGCGAAGATCCTCGTTCGTGGCGATGAGGATGCGTACGTCCACAGCCACGTCCTTGGTACCGCCTATGCGCTTTATCGTACGCTCTTGCAGCACGCGCAAGAGCTTCACTTGGTTCTCATACGTGAGGTTGCCGATCTCGTCCAGGAACAAGGTGCCACCATGCGCCTGCTCGAAACTGCCGGGCTTGTCCGTGATAGCACCGGTGAAGGCGCCCTTGGTGTGGCCGAACAGTTCACTGCCGGCGAGTTCCTTGGGGAGAGCGCCGCAATCCACTGCCACGAACGGGCCGTTGGCGCGTGCGCTCCTTTGATGGATGCGCTTGGCAACGAACTCCTTCCCAGTTCCGGTTTCACCAGTGATGAGCACCGACATGTCCGTAGGAGCCACCAGCGCGATGTGCTTGGCGATGTTCACGGATGAAGGCCCGGAACCATCCACATACTCCTGGTTCTTGGCGGTCTTGGATGGTCCCGTGGAGCTTGCGGCGGGGCCGGATGGAGCCGCAGGCGTTTCGTTCGCAAGGGCATCTTGCACGCGCATCAACAGCTCTTCAGGGTACAATGGTTTGGCGATGTAGTCGAAGGCGCCCCGGCGCATGAGTTCCACGGCAAGGCGTACCTCGGAATATCCGGTGATGATGATGACCTGCGTACCCGGACAGGTCGTGCGGATGTGCTGCACCATCTGCAATCCGTCCGTATCCGGCAGCCGGTGATCGCACAACACCAGATCGAAGCGCTGGCCTCCAAGTAGTTCCTTGGCGGTGGATCCACGACCGGCAGTGGCGACGGTATATCCGTTCTTGGTAAGGTAGCGAGAGAGCAGGTTGCAGATGTCCTGATCATCGTCCACAACGAGGATGTGTGCGGTGGCCATGGTCTTGGTGTTGGTTCAGGCCTGGAAGCCCAGGGAACTGATGGATGACATGATGATGGAGCGGTTGAACGGTTTGGGCACGAAGAGGTCCACACCCTCCGCAAGAGCGCGATCGCGTTCCACATCCATGGCGCTGATCGCGATCAGGCGAGCATGGGGTTGTGTAGTTCTGATGGCGGGGATGAGCTCGTAACCCAACCCGTCCGGGAGATGGATATCAATGAACACTGCGTCGAATTCCCCCGTTCTCAAGGCCTCCTTGCCCTGCTCCACGCTATGCGCCAGGGTACACTCCATGCCGGTGCGGCGTAGCATGTTGCGAAGGAGTAGACAGATCTCCTGCTCATCATCCACGAGAAGGGCGCGCTTGGTCATTCGGGGCTGATCCATGTTGCGCTCGTTCCGTTCATATAGCTCCAACACAGGTTGCTGTTGCCGAAAGCCCACACCCCTTCTCTTTGACCATGACCTGGTGAACGGAAAGAAACGTGCCCCTTGCGGGAGCAGGCCTTATCCCGCTCTCAGAGCGGCATCGCGATCCAATGTGCACCAAGTCCGTGGATGTGGCTCCCCACTTTTGGGGAAGATACGCCCCGTGCTGACCTTAACCACAGCGCACGATCATCGGCGCGACTCGGGAGTGCACTTTCAGTAGCAGTAGCATTGGCCAAGAACCTCTCCTCTCTGGTGGACGAGGAAGGATCGCTTCCAGCCTGCATCGATGAAACGACCTCGCTCTATGCCGGTGCCTTGCGATCCAACAGGGCGTTGGACCTGCTGGGGATATTGGACCGCAAAGACCATCTCTTGCGGAAGCTCTGCGAAGGCATCGTGGCCTCCTTCGGTTTTGGCGGATCAGGCTCCTGTGTTGCGGTGGTCGCAAGGGATCGGTTCGCAGTGTTCACGGTCCTCCTCCTTGGAAGTTCGTTTCTGTTCGTCGTTCTGCACAAGTGGAAGTGACAGGGACATCGCTCCTGTGGCAATTGCTCCACACTGTGGGGAACGAACGGAGCGACCCTTCCCTACGCCTCGGCTGGAGTGCAACGAGTACGATACGGCAACTATCATCCACGCACATGAAGCGCAAGCCTTGCGGTTGTGCATTCAGGGCACCATGGACCCGTACGATCGTTCTTTCGTCACGGGTCTGAGCGAGCGTGGAGCGGATGTTGTCCATCCCATCGCGCCGGAACACACCCCCGTCCCCCTCGAACATGGATCGCTTCGTCAAACTTTCGCTGGTCGTATTGCTAGGCAGTGCCACCCTGTCCCTTTGTCTTGCTCAGGAGCTGCGTCTTGGCGGCGGGTATACCGGCAGCAACGTACGCGACGCAGGCACCGCCAGATGGGTGGGCCGCGCCGGTTACCAGCTTGGTGTTGACCTGCTCTTGGGGCAGCGCGTGTTCGTGAAACCGGGCATCCACCTGCAAGTGCGCAATATGAACTACACGGTCCTCGGCATCGGTCAGAACGGGGAGCCCGACGGTTCGGAGAACGAATACAAGTACACCAGTCGTGCGTTGCGCATACCTGTTCTCGTTGGGGCAAGGCTGATCGCGCCTACCGACGAAAGCGAGTTCAACATGTACGTCATGGGCGGGCCTACCGCGCTCATTGCGATCAACGCCGACCTGGACGACAACTCGCTCAACGTAACCACGCGATCAACGCAATGGTACCTGGGCTTCGGGCTCGGGATGGAGTACAAGTTCCTATTCCTGGAAGGTGGGTATGACGTGGCCATGACCAATGTGTTCGAAGGCGACGGCATCAACACCAATCCCAAAGTGAACAACCTTTATGTCGCAGCGGGCGTCCGCTTCGAGCTCAAGAAGTGATGATCAGAACCACCAACCAATAAAAACCAATGTCATGAGAACCACCGCTCTAGTCACCGTCATCTTCGCCGCCATCTTCAGCACGTCCGCATCCGCCGCACCACTTCCCGAACGTGAGGTGAGGATCGACACCGAGCGCTTTGCTCAGCTACCGCTGGCCGAGCAGGAGCGCGTGTTGGTGATCAAGGACCGCCTTGAATCGCTCATGGCCACGGACCGTTCCTCCCTCGATCCCGTGCAACGCAAGGAGCTGCGGAACGAATGGAAGGAACTGAAAGGAGAGATGAAGGACCTCAACCGCAATGGCAATGTGATCTACATCTCCACGGCCGGTCTCATCATCATCATCCTGTTGCTGATCATCCTGCTCTAAGCAGCAACTGCCGCGTTCACGGATAAGGACATGTCCGAACAAGCAACGCCACTGCAGCGGCGGATCATCCAGCCCCAGTACCAGAAACTGAGCGTCATCATTCTGGGACTCGTGGCCTTGTTCTACGCGCTGTCGATGGCGAAGTCCATTGTGGTGCCCATGCTCATGGCGCTGCTCTTGGCGATGTTGCTCAATCCCGGGGTCAACTTCCTGTCGAAAGGGATCCCACGTGTGCTTGCCATCACCGTGGCGGTGATGGTGGCCATGCTCGCCTTGATAGGGCTCAGCTACTTCATCGTGAGCCAGGTCTCCCATTTCAGCGAGACGCTGCCCGAACTGAAAGAGAAGCTCAACGGATTGGGCAAGGATGCTGGGCGCTGGGCGCAGGACACCTTCAACATGAAGCGTGGCGAGGTGAACGACGCCGTGGAAAAGGTGAAGGATGAAAGCCTTGCCAAAGGCGGTGCGCTCGTAGGCCAGACGCTGACCACCGTGGGGACACTGTTCGCCTTCTTCTTCCTCCTGCCCGTGTTCACCTTCCTGTTGCTGCTGTACAAGCGCTTGCTCATCACCTTCATCTCGAAGCTGTTCCCAAAACAGAACCATGATGTGCTGGACGATGTGTTCGCCCAAACAAAAGGAGTGGTACAGAGCTATCTCCGCGGATTGATGTTGGAGGCCGGCATCGTCACGGTGCTGAATTGGGTCGGGCTCACGATCATCGGTGTGGAGTACGCGCTCCTGCTCGCGGTGATCGGTGCGGTGCTCAACCTCATTCCCTACATCGGCATGATCATCGCGACCTTGCTTCCGGTTGTCATCGCCCTGGCCACGCTGGAACCCACCGCAGCACTGTGGGTGCTGGCGCTCTACATCTTCGTTCAATTCGTGGACAACAACTTCATCGTACCCAAGGTGGTGGCTTCGCGCGTGGAGCTGAACGCCTTGGTTTCCATCATCGTAGTGATGATAGGTGGCGCGTTATGGGGCATACCGGGCATGTTCCTTTCCATCCCGATCACTGCCATGCTCAAGGTCATCTTCGATCGCGTGCCCGGCCTGCAACCCTTTGGTTACGTGCTCGGCAGCGATGACCCGGAGGCGCACCGCGCCATCTTCAAGGTGAAGGCGCTGGAGAAGTTGACGGGTGTGCGCAAGTAAAGCGGCGTCTTCGCTCCATCCAGAGCGCTCCGCCACAGGGCACACGAATTCGTTCCGGATATTGTTCAGGCGATCCAGTATTGCCCGATGCTCATTGTCGGAACCATGAGGATCGCACTCGTATCCGTAGGTCCGTAACCACGCTTGGGCTATGCGGGACCGGAATATCCAATTGGTCGACCATGGGCGCATGCCCGCTGTCCACGAAGGTGGCACTAGTGCAGCTCGCAAGGTCACCCGCCCATGACGTTGGGGGATCCAAAAAAGGAATGATGGTCCCGAAGGAACCGGATGTGCCGTAGGTCTTACAGCTCACCCTTCTCGGCCGCCTTCTTCATGCGCTTGTTCGCATAAATGGCGATCTCCACCCGGCGGTTCGTTGCTTTTCCCTCAGCCGTTGTGTTGTCTCCCTACGGGTTGGTTTTCGCCGTACCCCATGGTGCTGATGCGTGAGGAGATCACGCCTTGCGCCACCAGGTACGTGCTGACCTGCTGGGCCCGGCGCATGGAGCGCATGGTTCTGCTCGTCGGCACCATCCGCGTCCGTGTGCCCTTCGATAAGGACATCGGTATCATCGTACTTCTTCAGGGTCGCAGCCAGTTCCAGCAAGTTCCCTTGGGCTGTTCCGCTCAGTTGACTTTCGTTCACGGCGAACAACAAGCCGCTGTCGAAGGTGATCTTGATCCCTTCCCCCACGCGCGTCACGGTGGCGCCGTTCAAGTCTTCGCGCAATTCCTCCGCTTGCTTGTCCATATGCCTGCCGATGATGGCCCCGGTGGTACCGCCCACCACTGCGCCGATGATGGCCCCGATCGCGGTGCCGTTGTCACCGAACTGGTTACCGATAACGGCACCGGCCCCCGCCCCAACACCAGCTCCGATGGCACCGCCTCTTACGGCGCGTGATGAGTTGCATGCTTGGGAAAAGAGAAGGGTTCCGAGTACAAGGGCTGTGATTGGTAGCGTTCGCATGGTGATGAGGTTGTTGGATCTGGAATACGCCCCGATGCGGATAGCATGGTACGTACGCAGATACGAGCTGCCCAACCGCGTGCCGACCCCGCTCCAATGCATGCTGCACCGGGCAAAACCACCGATCGCGGGCATTGCAGCGGATGAACGACCCCGATATCACACCGATCCGGGAGGATGGTTGGTGCAGATCGTTCCCCGCGTGTGAATGAATTTCCCCAACACGGCTTCTGCGGCCAGGCGTTCGCGCATCCTTGGCCACGGCACGATGATGGGGTTGGCCCTATCAGTTCGCGTAAATGCGATCCACCTACCTGCGCTGACCGAGGACCGCGTGCTGCAATGTGCCTTGCCCGCGGATCGGACCTGCACAATGATCTCCCGGAGCAGAATGACGGTACCACTATCCATGACCAGCGAACTCATTGAGCGCCTTGCTGGTCAAGAACGATCGCTCTTGCGGCGTTACGGTGTTCGTCTTCGAGTGGACAAGGTGACCGATGATGGTCGCTACGCGCTGTGCTCCGCATGCCAGGTCGAACAGTCCTTCTTTCGTCCCTTGCTCCCCGATATCACCCTTGTGACCCGCGGAGCGGGCTTTCATGACCTTGAACACGTTCGGGTTGAAGACCCTGATCTCGGTCGTTCCGAAAGGACCGCTCACGGCATTCCCTGCACTCGACCCACTCGATCCGTTCCATCTCCGAAATGCGCTCGACACAGCCGCTCGCGAACAGGTGAGGCTATCACTAACGAGGCCATCCCGTTCGTCCGGCATCGACAAGTAGCCCAACAAGAAAGGAACACTCCTCCATTAGGTGTGCACTACATGCAGGCCCCACGATAATGCGGGATCACCGCAGCGGTCCCGTCACAGGACCCACATCACAGCCGCCCCCAGCACGGTCGCCAGGAAGATCGCGCCGAAGCCCAAGCCCACCCATTTGCGCAGTGACTTGTCACCGAAGAACACCACCAGGAGGAACTTCATCACGGTGTTCGAAAGCGTAGCCAGTAGCACAGCGGTCATGCCTTGCAGGGTGTTCGTGATGTCCGAACCACGTGCGATCGAAAGCGTGATCGCATCCATATCCGTGGCGCCGAAGACCAGACTTGCGACGTACAAGCCCCGTGCGCTGTAATGCTCGGATGCCAGGTCCATGAGCCATAGCACGGCCATGTAGGCCAGCGCGAACTGGATCGCCACGCCGAAGTTGAGCGGGTTCTTCGTCGGGACTTCCACCGCTGTTTCCTTGCCATTCTTCCGGTGGATGAGAAGAGCTGCACCGAGGGCCACCAACGTGATGAACGTGATGGGCAGCGCCAGTTGGAAGGCGAGTTGCCGGTTCAGCACCCAGGTCTCCAAGAGGATGCGCGGGTACAGTACAGCCGTGGCTGCGATGATGGTCACCGCGGCGATCGCATGCGAAGTGTTCGGATGCTCCCGGGTGCGTCGCGCCACGCTCAAGGTGACGGCGGTGCTCGAGACCAGCCCACCAACGATGCCGGCGAGCAACGTGCCCTTGCGCGCACCCAGGATCTTGGCCAGCAGGTATCCGACCAAGCTGATACCCGTGACAAGGATCACCATTGTCCAGATCTCATGCAGATTCCACACACCGTTCGGCCCGAACGGTTCGTCCGGCAGGAAGGGCAGCACCACGGCAGAGATGATCACGAACTGGATGAAGGCGCGGAGCTCACCGGGCGTCAGCGTCGCGACGAAGCTGTGGAGCTTCATCTTCAATGAGAGCAATGAAGTGATGACGACCGTTACGATCACCGCGAGCAGGATCTCGCCCTGGAACACGAGGGCACCGATGATGTAGGCGAGAATGCCGGAGAGTTCCGTGGTGATGCCATAGCTCCCGCTCTTCGCTGTCATTACGTAGGTGGTGATCACCCATCGCAATGAGCCCGAGGAGACCTGCGATGAACAGCCAGTCTCCGAAGCGAGGGGAGAGGAACGCACATAGGAAGCCGAACAGCGCGATGATCGTGTACGTGCGAACACCAGCGAACTGTTCCTCCTTGTCCACCACACGCTTGGCGTATTCGCGTTCCAAGCCGATGAGGAACCCGAGCGCCAGGCTGATGATCAGCCGCAACAACAGGTCCTGTGGTTCACCGGTCATCCGCTAAAGGTCGTCATAGGCGGCGGACAGGAGGATCCCTACCTTCCAGCGGGCGATCCATGGCCCGCCTTTCAGCCATGCCAAAGACTTTTATCAGGTGCTCGGTGTTCCGCGCAACGCAACGGCGGACGATATCAAGAAGGCCTACCGGAAGCTGGCGCGTAAGCACCACCCCGACCTCAACCCCAACAACGCGGAAGCGAAGAAGCGGTTCAGGAGATCAACGAGGCGAACGAAGTGCTCAATGATCCGGAGAGCCGCAAGAAATACGACCAGTACGGCGACCAATGGAAGCACGCCAAGCAGTTCGAGCAGGCCAAGCGCGAGCAAGGTCGCGCGACCAACGCGTGAGTGGTCAAGGCGGCAATCCGTTCGGGGGCAGCGGCATGGATGAAGAGGATCTTTTCGGTTCCATGTTCGGTGGAGGTCGTGGGCGGCAAGTGAAGTTCCGCGGGCAGGACTACCAAACAGAGCTCCACCTGGACACCGATGCGGCTTATCGTACGCACAAACAAACGCTCTCCGTGAACGGTCGGCAGATCCGCATCACGGTTCCTGCCGGGGTGGAGAACGAGCAATCCATCCGCATCCCCGGACAGGGCGGACCGGGTGTGAACGGCGGTCCCAACGGCGACCTCTACATCACCTTCCTTGTTGCACCACACCCACGCTTCAAACGTGTGGGGAAGGACCTGTTCATCACCCAGGACCTCGACCTACCGACGGCCATGCTGGGTGGCGAGGTCACCGTGGAGACCATGGACGGCAAGGTGAAACTGAAGGTCGCGCCCGAAACGCAGAACGGTACCAAGGTGAAGTTGAAGGGCAAAGGGTTCCCGGTGTACAAGCAGGAAGGGCAGTTCAGGGATCTCTTCGTCACCTACAATGTGAAACTGCCCACTGGACGCGAACAAGCGCTCTTCCGCGAACTGGCCGCCATCCGAAATACAGCTTCCGCATGACCACCGAACAACTGATCGCCGTTGAGGTCTTCGCCACGCATCAAGGGGTTGACGCCACATTCGTACAAGCATTGCACGAGCGCGGGTTGATCCGCATCACCGTTGTGCAGGAACGGCACTATTTGGAACAGGACGAACTCGCACGCATCGAACAGCTCGCGCGGTTGCACTACGACCTCGACATCAATTTGGAAGGCATCGAAGCGATCAGCCACTTGCTGGAACGCATGGACGCAACACATCGCGACCTGCACGCGCTTCGCCAACGCTTGCACTTGTATGAACAGGACGAGCCGTGAATGCCGTCGTTACCACGCGACCACCCTGCGGCGCCGGATCCACTTGTACACTTCAAACCACAGCACTGAAGTGAGACCGAATATTGCAGCGATGCCGAGCTGCGACGCCGATGGTGAAGCCAGGTGGAAGAAGTCACGGAACATCGGCACGCAGAGCAGCACGGCCAGTAAGCCGAGGGTGAGCAGCAGCATACCGCGCAGCAGCCAGTTGCCAAAGCCGAACGTGCTCAACACCGATGCCGTGAACGAGCGGTTCACCAGCGTAAGGCCGATGTTCGCCACAACCAGCGCGCTGAACACCATGGCGCGAACCAGTTCCTCGGAATGGCCTTGATACACCGCCAGTTGATAGGTGCCGAGCGTGCCGAGGGTGATGACGAGGCCCTGCCAGATGCTGGTGGAGAGATCCTTGCAGGTGAGGAAGGTGAGGCTGAGCGGGCGCGGTGGGCGCCGCATGCCGTCCTTCTCCAGCGGCTCGTTCTCGTAGACGATGCTGCACGTTGGGCCCATGATCAGCTCGAGGAAGATCACATGCAGTGGCGTGAAGATGTTCGGGTACACCCAGCCGAGGAACAAGGGCAGCGATACCGTGAGGATGATGGGGATGTGGATGGAGATGATGTACTGGATGGCCTTCTTGAGGTTGCCGTAGATCTTGCGGCCCATCGCCACGGCGTCCACCATCTTGCCCAGGTCGTCGTTCACAAGGATGAGCGACGCGGCTTCCTTGGCGAGCTCGCTGCCGCGCTTGCCCATGGCGATGCCGATGTGCGCGGCCTTCAACGCGGGTCCATCGTTCACGCCGTCGCCGGTCATGGCCACCACATGTCCCTCGGCTTGCAGGGCGTTGATGATGCGCAGCTTGGCTTCCGGGAACATGCGCGTGAAGATGTTGGTCTCGTGGACCGCGATGCGCAGTGAGGCGTCATCGAGCTTCATCATGTCGTCGCCGTTCATGGTCCTTTCCGAACCGCGGAAACCGGTCTGCCTGGCGATGGCCGCTGTGGTAAGGGCGTTGTCGCCGGTGATGATCTTCACTTCGATACCCGCATCATAGAACTGCTGGAACACGGCGGCGATATTCGCTTTCGGTGGATCGTTGAAGGCTACCAGCCCGAGGAAGTCTAGGGTGAATCCTTCCTGGTCCTTGGGATAGTTGTCGCCGGAATGCTTGGCTTCGGCAACGCCGAGCACGCGCAGTCCTTGGCCCGCCAGTGTTTCCACTTGCGCGAGAACTGCGGTCTTCTCCCCATCGCTCAACGACGACTGCCGGAGCACGCGCTCCGGCGCACCCTTGCAGGCGATGACGCGTTCTCCCGCTCCATTCGCGAACACATGCGTCATCATCGGCGGCTTGCCTCCGAGCGGATACTCGTGCGCCATGTGGAAGTCGGGGCGGCGGTCACGTTCCGAGTTCTTCGTGTAGGCTTCATGCAAGGCCACTTCCATCGGATCGAAGGGCACCGGCTCGCTGGCCCACATGGCGACTTCGATCACGCGGCGCGCTTCGGCGCTGGTGCATGCATCGGCCGCGAGCGCTTGACCGTTCGCCTGCACGAAGAGTTGCGCGAGCGACATCCTGTTCTCGGTGATGGTGCCGGTCTTGTCGGTGCAGATCACGGTGGCGGATCCAGTGTTTCAACCGTGGTGGACCGCTTCACGATCACGCCTTGCTTGGCCAAGCGCCATGCGCCCAGCGCCACGAACGTTGCGAAGGCGACGGGTATCTCTTCCGGCAGGATGGACATCGCCAAGGTGAGGCCGGTGAGCAAGCTGTCCAGCAATGAACCACTGCGCGCGTAGGCCACAGCCCACACGGCCACGAAAACCACCACGCCAACGATGGCCATGTTGCGCACGAAGCGCGTGATCTGCTGTTGCAACGGCGTAGGAGGCACTTCGATCGCTGCGAGCGAGGTGCTGATCTTGCCCAGTTGCGTGCCCTTGCCAATGGCTGTTATACGGTAGACCGCGAGTCCGGAAACGACCTGCGTCCCCTTGCTCACCTTGGCCAATTCCGGATCCTCCGCGCTGCGGGCAACGGCGAACGCCTCGCCGGTGAGGATCGACTCGTTCACGCTGAAATCGTTGCTCTGCACGATGATCCCATCGGCCGCGAGCAAGCTGCCTTCTTCGGCCACGGCATGATCGCCGACTACCACATCTTCCACCGGGACTTTCACCACCGCGTTGTTGCGGATCACTGTCGCGTGCGCCTCGCTGAACGCGCGCAAGGCCTCAAGCGCTCTGCGGCTCCGCGAGTCTTGGTAGATTGAGATGGTCGATACGAGCACGATGGCCCCGGCCATGAAATAGGCTTCCGTGCGTTCGCCCAGTATGAAGTAGATGGTGCTGGTGGCCAGCAACAGCAGGAACATGGGTTCGAGCACCGTGCTCTTTACCGCAGGCCAGAACGCACCACCGGTCTTGTCATCGATGTTATTACGCCCTTGCCGAGCCCGCGCCGCGTCACTCCAGCATCCCTGAGACCTTGAAAGGGAAATGGATTGGCGGGCATGTGCCGTCAATGTAGTCGCAACGCTGAATGCGCCATTGATCGGACGTGGATCACTGTTGGCTCACGCCGCCGCTGGATACTTCCCGGCAAGCACCAGCATCAACGCTTCGCGCTCCAGTGGCTTCACGAAGTGCGCATTGAACCCGGCTTCCTTGGAGCGCTTGCGATCCTCTTCCTGGCCCCAACCGGTGAGGGCGATCACCACCATGTCCTTGCCCCAGGGTTGCTGGCGGATGCGGCGGCACACTTCGTAGCCGTTCAGTTTCGGCAAGCCGATATCGAGCAGGATGAGGTGCGGCCGGAACTGTTCCGCAACTTCCAATGCGTCGAGGCCGCTGTGGGCAACGCGGGTCTGTTTGCCGTTGAGTTGGAGCAATCGTTCGAGCATCATCGCGGCGTCCACATTGTCATCCACCACCAGGATGCGTTGAACCGTTGTAAGGTCGGGACCGCCCCCCTCCACCCCGGCCGCAGGTGCCAGTGCAGTGCTCTCCATGATCGCCATGCGCACCACGAAGGTGCTGCCGCGACCCAAGCCGTGGCTCTGTACCCCCACCGTGCCGCCGTGCTTCTCCAGCATGTTCTTCACCAAGGCGAGCCCGATACCCAAGCCGCTCACGGAGCGCTCCATGGACGTATCCGCCTGCACGAACATTTCGAAGATGGTGGGCAGTTGCTCCGCCGCGATGCCGATGCCGTTGTCCCGGACACTCATCACCGCTTCGCCATCCGCGACTTCCACGGCGAGCGAAATGCGACCACCCATGTCGGTGAACTTGCAGGCGTTGTTCAGCAAGTTGCCCAGCACTTGGACCAAGCGCGTACGGTCGGCGTTCAAGTACACCGGTTCCGGTGGCGGCGTAACGGTCGATTCATGCCCCATGCTCTTGACCAGCGGCCGCGTGTCTTCGATGGCCTGCTTGACGACGGAAGTCAAGTCGATGCGCTGCTTGCGCAGTTCGATCTTGCCCCGGCTGATGCGGCTCACATCGAGCAGGTCATCCACCAATCGCACCATCTGATCCACCTGCCGCTCCACAATGCCGGTGGCGGTCTTGTTGGCCTCGGGGTCGTTGGTGAGTTGCATGAGCTGCACGGCGCTGCGAATGGGCGCGAGCGGATTGCGCAATTCGTGCGCGAGCAGTGCCAGGAATTCGTTCTTGCGGCGATCGGCTTCGGACATGGCCGCAGCGATCTGGCGCAACTCGTCCTCCAATCTGCTCCGCTCGGTGATGTCCTCGATGGCCAGCAGGATCATGGGCGTTTGGTCCGTTGCGCGGATCAGTCGCCGTGCGTTCAACAGCATCGTCTTCTTGCCGATGTGTTCGAACTCGTGTTCCACCGAGAAGTCGTCAACCTGGTTCTCCTGCGGAAGGATCTCTTCCAGCGGCGACGCAGCGCAGGAGCCGGCGATTCCGAGATAGGCATGCGCTCGGTGCCTTCGGGCGTTACGCGAGTTCTCTGAGGGCGGTGGCGCTCTGCACGCGCAGGCGCGTCGAGCGGCGCGAGGGGGTGACGTGGCGGGTGGCCGTGTCCAGCGTTGGGACTCGCGGCGGCGAGCGGGGGCACGGCGGGGCGCCCCGGGTTCTTGCCGATGTGCTCGAAGTGCACCCCAAGTCCCCGGTGTGCTGCGGAGACTCTTCCAGCAAGGTCCGCAACTCCAGTATGTCCCACTGGCCGTTGCCCACTTTGTACAACAAGCTGTTGGCCGTCTCGGCAGGTGTCACCTTGAAGGTCTGGCAGAAGGCGCGGTTCACGCGTACCACGCGCAGCTCTCCGTCAAGGACGAGCAGCGGTTTGCGCACGGTCTCCACGATGTTGTCTGCGAAGCTGCGGGCGTCCTCCGCATGCCGTTCGGCCTTGACGATGGCCCGGCTGATGACCACGGTGGTGATCACGGCGACACCGCAGCCCGCGATCAAGAGCAATGCGGCGGTCCAATTCCCATTCCTGCGATGCCGTGTCCAAGGTGTCCGCCGCATCCGCGCGGATAGCCAGGCTGGCGAGTATGAGCAGGACCGCGATCACACTGAAGCCGAGCCACAGCTTCTTGGAGGTCGTCTTGAAAGTTGGAGGCATTGGCTCTTCGGCGAAGCGAGGATGTGGGCGCTCTGAACGCGGTGAGCATCAAAGTACGACCCGCAAAGTCCAGTACTACGGTCGATGCTTCGCGGCTTGGTGTTGGCAAACGTTCTCATCGGTGCAGGGCTCCGTTGGATCCACCAGCGGAGCGTGTTCCGACGGCCCGTGCGGCGATCGCCCTCCGCCTCTTCCATCGGAGGACCTCCGTGCCTACTTCGGACTGTGCTCTGCGAAAGGGCCGGGGTCTTTTCGCTCGCTTATTCCCCAAAGTGGGGCGGGACTTGCCCAGGGCATGGAGGCGCGGTGAGCTTCAGCCTGTTGGCTGCTGTGGTGCGGTTGGGGCCGCTGACTCGTCCTGAAATGGGTTTACGCCAAAACTGTAACCCTGTTCTAGGACGGGTCAGAGGCAAAGGCATCGAGGGGACCCTGCGCGCGGTATGCGTGCCCCGGGTGTTCAGCAGGTGTGGGCCGCGTCCGGGTGGTTCGGTTAGGTAGGACACTTCGAACACCCCTCCCCAGGTCGTGCTGGTCCCTGTTGCAGTAGAGCGTCGCGTCTCCTGCTCCGCCCAGCCCCGAGGGCATACCATGTACAGGGTAGTCCATGGCCTGGCCGCTGGGCCCTGGACTGTGGCCGCACCTCCTGTTGCGCGCAGGAGCCCTGCGGGACCCCCCGTTTCGTGCCCCCCCGCCCGGCGCGGCCCCCCCCCCCGCTCCAGGCTGTCCTTCGTCAGCGCCGTCAACCCGGCTCACGCAACGCGGGATCCGTCTTCATCAATTCCGCCCCCAGTACGTTCGTAGAGGTGTTCTCCAGCACCTCTTCGTGCGTGATGAAGCGGGCCACCATCTTCTTCTTCCAGCGCTAGCTCAGGTCCCACAACGGTTTCTGGAACCCCCGATACTGTCCATCTGCTGGAAGGCCGGCCCGGTCCCCGTTGCCCACCATCGCCTTCAGTTCAGAGCGCCTTTTGTCCCCCCCCCCGGGGCCCCCCCCCCCCGCCCCCCCCCCCCCCCGCCCGCCCCCCCCCGGGCCCCCCCCCCCTTACCCCCCCGCCCCCCCCCTTCGAAGGGCTTTCATCGGAAGGTCGGCCAACACCTACCACCACAGCCACGCCACCGCTCCCCCTGCCAGCACCACCACGCTCATAGCATGGCCCACGCTCACCGCGTCAGGACCGATATGGAACATCAGGTCCTTCATGCTGAAGAGCACGTGCGCGCGACCAGACACAAGGGTGCACCACGACGCCCATGCTCAGGCTAGTGCGCCAAGTAGCCACCGTCCACGTTGTAGTAGGCGCCGGTGACGAACGAGGCTTTGTCCGAAGCGAGCCACAGCACCAGTTCCGCGACTTCCTGCGCGGTGCCGAGCCGTTGCATGGGGTGCATGGCGGCGATGCCTTTCAGTTGTTCCTCGTTCAGGTTCTTGTCGAGCAGGGGTGTCTTGATGAAGCCCGGACCCACGGCGTTCACCCGGATCCCTTGTGTGGCGTATTCGCATGCGGCGGTCTCGGTGAGGCCGATCACGCCATGCTTCGCGGAGGAATAGGCACTGCTCATGGGGAAACCCACCTTGCCAAGGATCGAAGCCATGTTCACGATGGCGCCGCCACCGTTCTTCAGCATGGCGGATCTGTAGCGCTGCCGTAGAATACTCCCTGGGGTTGATGCCGTCGCCTGTCCCAGCCGTCGATCGGATAGTCGCCGACCAAAGCCGCTGGTCCGCCGATGCCCGCGTTGTTCACCGCGATGTCCAGTCGGCCGAAGGCGTGCATGGTGGCAGCGCTGAGGTGTTCGCTTTGATCCGGATTCGAGACATCGGTCTCCACCACCAGGCCTTTGCCGCCCTGGGTTTCGATCAATGCGAGCGCGCGGTTCGCGCCGTCAATGTCCATGTCGGCCAGCACTACTGTGGCGCCATTGGTAGCGAAGAGCTGTGCAACGGCTTCGCCGATACCTGAGCCTGCGCCGGTGACCAGCGCGATCTTGTTCTTGAGCATTCGGTTGCTTTTGCGTCGACCCACTGGGCCGACAGATGGTGCTTTCGGGAGATGCGATAGGTGCCCTTACTCGATGCCTTCGGCAAGCAGCACGTTGTGGTCGTCCGGGATCTTTTCTGTGCGCAAGGGCTTCAGCGCTGCACCTGCGATCCCTGATCCAGCAGGATGCTCACTTCCTTCTCGTGCATGGCGGCTGGTGCGAACGTGTGGAGTCCTGAAGTCCGTGAACAACGAAAGGCCCACTTGCGCGCGCACGGTGGCGACTTGGAGTTCTGCCATGATCAAGCGCAAGTGCTCAACCGCACGCACACCGCGCACGGATCCATAGCCAACGAAGCCCGCAGCCTTGTTCGTCCACTCCTTGTTCAAGAAGTCGATCGCGTTCTTCAATGCGCCGGATGTGCTGTGGTTGTACTCGGGTGTCACGAACACATACGCATCGAACTCCGCGACTTTCGCCGACCACTTCTTCGTGTGGCCCTTGGTGTACTTGGCCTGCGCGGGTGAGCCGGGTTCGTCCAATGGGGGCAGGTCGAAATCCAGCAGGTCCACCAGCTCGAAACGTGCGTCGGTGCGCTTGTTCGCCAAGCCATGCACCCACTTGGCAACGGCTTCGCCGTTGCGGCCGGGACGAGTGCTTCCGAGGATGATGGCGATGTTGAGTTGGCTCATGGGCGAAGGGATCGGTCCGGTCGGTTTGGAACAGATCATGGTCCGCTGCGGGCCAGAAGTGTTGAACGCTTTACTGGTGCGGTGGAAGCGTGTCAATGCCTATCGAGGAGTCCGGCACCGCGAGCGATGATCGTAGCCGTCCTCCCCAACGGGTGGGCGGTCATTTCTCAGAAGGCAGGAGGCGTTGGGGCAACAAGCCTGTGGAATGTGCGGCGCGGACATGATGCCTTGTCAGTGTTTTCCGGCATGGATCTTCAACATCCTTTGCGCTCGCATCCGCATGAACAAGAACCCGCTCACCGCCTTTCTCGCTCTCGCAATGTCTACATTTTCAAGCGCACAACCATTGCGCACCGTACCGGACGTTGACCTGGCCAAATATGCGGGCACGTGGTACGAGATCGCCTCCTTCCCGCAGCGCTTCCAGAAGGGTTGCCACTGCACCACCGCCACGTACACCCGGAGCGACAAGGGCTACATCATCGTGGAGAACCGCTGCAACCGCGACAGTGTGAGCGGCAAGGCCTCCTCTATCACAGGCAAGGCCTTTGTTGAAGAAGGGTCGGGCAACGCGAAACTGAAGGTGCAGTTCTTCTGGCCGTTCAAAGGCAAGTACTGGATCATCGACCTCGCTGACGACTACAGCTATGCTGTGGTCGGACATCCGAACAGGAAGTACCTGTGGATCCTTTCGCGCACCGAAAATGACGGACGATGTGCACCGTGGAATAGTAGGCCGGTTGAAAGAGAACGGCTACGACCTCGACAAACTACAACTGACAGTTCACGCTCCATGAATAAACAAAGCCCGAATGCAGCATCCGTGAAGCGGGGTCACCCTTCGCCAACCCCTGTGAAAGCCGTGCGCGACAATGTGCTTGGTCGTCGGCCCAGCAAAAGCGATCCGCTCGGTGAGCAACCGGGCACCGTAGCGAAGAATCCTGAACTCGATGTGGTGAAGGCACCGCGAACAATGGGGTCGGATCTCCCGCAGCCACCAAAGAAGGGATCGTAGGCACCAGAAGATCGGACAAGGCAGTGCGGTGTGGGCTACCGATCGAACCGGAACATGTTGGTGTCCGGATCGGGCCTGCCCAGGATACGGTCGCGGATGTTCTCCGCCGCGATCAAGCTGAAGGTGATGCCGTTGCCGCCCATGCCCAACGCGTAGAAACTGTTGCGTTCGCGTGGGCCACGATCGATGTACGGAAGGCCATCTTTGGTGGCACCGAAGGTTCCACACCAAGCGTATTCCCGTTTGAACGGAAGGTCGGGCATCAACGCACGCAGATCTTCTTCCAGCGCAATGCTCTTCTTCCACATCAACGCATCGCGGAGGGCCGGTGCGCGGAACGGCGCATCATGGCCACCAACGATGATACGGCCATCGGATGTGGTGCGCATGTACAGGTAGGGCTTGGCCGTTTCCCAGATCAATGCATGATCAGGCCAAGGGGTTCCCGCGATGGGTTCGCTGATCACCGCGTAGGTGCTGTGCAAGCGCATCACGTCCTTCGGCAATAGATCGCGGCTCGTAGCCAGTGGCATACACCAGGTACTTGGCATGGATGAATGGCCCTTGGCCGTTCGCAGCTCAATACCCGTTGCACTATCACGGAAGTCCACCACCTCTGTGTGTTGATGGATGTGCGCTCCAACAAGCATGCTCTTGGCGTGCAACGCGTGGGTGAACTGGAACGCGTCGGTCGCGGCCGCGATCAGGGTCCGCAGCGCGGCCGGCGCATCGAAGGGCAGGACCGCGCGTACATCTTCGCTTCCCTTCCAGGAGTTCTGCTGGCAATCCATTGGCGTTGCGCAATGCATGCTCCTTCACCAAACCCGCAACGTGGGCTCGCTTGCTGGCGTACTGCACGCTGGGCCGCATCGTGAACTCCTCCATGCCGATCTCCTTCGCGATGATGCCAAGACCCTCCACTGCCTGAGCGCACAACTGATAACTGCGCACGGCGCTCTTCTCGCCGACGAGTTCTATCAGCTCGTGCAGCGGCGTATCGATCTCGTACTGCAACAACGCTGTACTGGCACAGGTACTTCCCGTGCCGATCGCGCGTGCATCCACCACCACCACAGGTATGCCCGCTTCGGTCAGGATGTATGCGCACAATGCGCCGGTGATGCCACCGCCAACGATCACCACATCGGTGCGCACGTCCTCTTCCAGACGTGGGTAGTCGGGACCCAGACCGTTGCGGACCAACCAGAAAGGCAAGCCACCATGCAGGTCCATACGATGTTGTCCGGACGACATGGTGGTTCCGTTGCCGACCATCATCGAGGGCATCAAGGTCTTGATCGCATCCGGAAGGGTCATGACCAGCGAGTGTTGCTCAGGACAACCAGAGGACGTAGAGGGAGATGAACGCCACGACCGGCAGCAGCCATGTCAAATACGTGGGTTTGCGGTAGGCCATCCAATGCATCACCGTGGCCTTCATGGTCGTTTGGTAGGGCGGGGTGATCCGTCCACACGATAACTCGGTGTGCGGATATGCTCGACGGGATGGCTCGTCATGGCGGTGCCTTGGTCGGCTAGGGTCGGGTGGTACGGTCTCATCACGCGCAGTGGTGTTTGGCCCTGGGGTTCCGGAGAACGAGCCGGATCTCGAGGACCCGGCTCGTTGCGTTCCATCCGGCTGTGTTCAGCGCTTACCGACCGCCTTTTTCTTGGCGTTGCCGTTCGCTGTGCTCTTCGCACCAATGCGACTTCCGTTCGAGGGAGGCTTCGACTTGCCCACCGCAAGGCTGTCCTCTTCCACCTCAGCGAGTTCTTCTTCTTCCTCATCATCGGTCACGACCGCGGCTCCCATGACTCCCTCTTTCCCGGTGAGTTTCTCATCGGCACCTTGCTCCTCCTCCAAAGTCTCCTGCAGCAGTCCAGCCGCATCATCCGCCGAGTTGCTCAGCCCAGGCACTCAAGCTGCCGTAGGTGGCGATCTCGTGGTGCTCCACCTTCCTCGCACCTGCCACCAAAGCGGCATCCAATGCTTCGTCGTCGCCGAATTCATCCATGAGCTCGGTGCATTCCTGCAGGCAGGCCAAGGATGGCGGGACATGTCTTCCTTTGCCGGCAGTCCCATTGATCCGAACACTTGTTCAAGGCGTTCGATCTGTCCATGTGTTTTCTTGCAGGTGGCCTTCGAACGCAGCGCGCAGGTCAGCGTTGCCCGCGTTCTTCGCCATCTTCGGAAGCGCCTTCACCAATTGCTTCTCGGCGAAATAGATGTCCGCCAGTTGATCCTCCATTAGTTTGCGCAAGCCCGTGGTCAGTTCTTTCTTGGTTGCCATGTTGGGAATGGTTTGTTCGTTTTTTCGTTCCTGCTTGAACGCGCAGGCGGGCAAATTTGCCCACCCGCGGATCCAGTGCGTTCGTGCAGATCAGCGGTTGCCGCTGGTGTTCGTTTTACCCGTCGGCCTCACCGCGTCGTGACCGGGCTTGGTGCTTTCCTGCCCTTCAGCCACGGTACGCTTGGCATCCCCTGCTTCCGGCTTCCTTGCGGTCGCTCGTCCTTCCTTCCGTGGTGCCTTGTTCGTTGGCATCGTTCGATGTTCCGGTGTTGCGACGTGTGTCAGCAGCATCCTTCCGGGCATCCACGTTCGGGGTGTGTTCGCGACCCTGCTCATGGCTGGGGGGCTTAGGCGTTGCTTGGTCGCGCGTATGCTCGGACCGATCGCTAGCCATCTTTTCCGTGGGCGTAGGTTTGTTCATGGTGCTACTTGGCGCGGTACCGGCAGTCTTGTTTTGATCGGACATGTTGATCGGGGTATTTGCACCAGCGTTTCCGCCAGTGATGGTTGATGTGTTCGGTCCGTCCGTTGATCGGAACTTCAACCGCACACGCCCTTCCATTGGCAGATCACCATCCGCATCGTTATCGATCGCTGTTGGCGAAGAGCCGATGATCAGCAACGTCGCTATCAGCAAGGCTTCCACGACGGAAGTTGTCGTGGAGGAAAGAGCAAGTGCCCACTGCGCGTTGTGGAGCGTGCACCTCGATCGGGGTGGTCGATCTTCCGCGCCGGGTGTGCGTTGCACATCCCATCACCCATGCTGGCGATCCTGGATCCTTCGCGGATCGGGTAGGGCTCAACGCAGATCACCCCGGCGTTCCCGATGAGGCGGGAAGCCGGGGCGATCGAACGGCCGAGCGCTGGACGCTCAGCCCTTGTAGCCACCGTTGGCAGTGCTGCGTGCGCTGGAAGCCGCTTCGCTGGCCGCGTCCTTCACGCGGTCCTTTGCGGTGTTAGCGGTGTCCTTCGCTTTGTCGGCAAGGTCCTTCGCATCTCCCTTCAACTTCTCAATGAGCTCTCCTCCCTCGTCGAGCATGTCGGCGAGGCGGTCCTTGAGGTCACTACCCTTCTTTGCGAGTTTTTTCCGGGTCTCTGCTCCGGAGGCGGGTGCGAGAAGCAAGCCGATGGCAGCTCCTGCAGCGAGGGCGGTCAGCGCGATGGCGATGGTGCTTTTGGTCGACATGGTGTTGGTTGTTTTTGGGATCGGGTTCAGCGCCCAACAAGCCCATGGCGTGCCACGAACACAGCGTTGACACGCCTGCCTAGAGCAGCGCAGCAAGGACAAGCGCTGACAGTCCTTTTCCTTGTAGGCGATCGTAAAGATCCCGCCCCAACCGCTGGTGATCGGGGCACCACTTCCACACCATACGGTATGAGTTTCGTTCCTAACCCGCCGCTGCTGCTCCGCCCGGGCTACGGCACAGCAAATGCCCATGGCGGCACACCGGTCCGATGCGTTCATGTCTCATGCATCCCCGCCTGAACATGCACCCAAGTATCCTCCGCAACATCGTTGCAGCACTGCTCTTCGGTACCGTCCTGTTCTGCTTGGTTACCATCCATTCGGCAGCTACCGAACGACGTGTGCTTCGCGCGGATGCGATGGAGCTTGGGCACATCACCTACGGCTTGTTCGACCCAACCGAATGGAAAGTGATCATCAGTTCCATCCTGGAGAAGAAGGTGAACGAATTCGAGCTCACGGACGAAAGCCGGGAGCAAGTTCGCCTGCGCCTGACGGACCTCCTGAACGGATTGCTCACCGAGGTGGAGCAGGTGATGCAGGACCGCAACAAACAGAAAGGGTTCGGTGGGCTGGTGAAGAACGTGATGATGGATGTCCTCGTGGATGTGGATGATATACGTTCCGGTATCCCGCGCTATGTGGAACTGATGCTCGACTATGCCACGGACCCACGCAACAAACAGGAGATGCAGTGCTTCATCCTCGATCGCATGAACGATCTGGGGAAGCGCACGGACGGGTTGGTGGATCGCACCCTTTACGACGCAGTACTCGCTAAATACAAGGTCGCGGACCGAGGTGAGGGCTTGGCCCTGCTGCGAGCGCGCTCCATGGAACTCGAAGCATCGGAACGTCGCTACTTGCTGATGCTCCTTCTACCGGGCTTGGGATTGTTCGCGTTGGCGGCAACATCACCACCATTGCAACGCGTGCCGCTCATCGCAACCTTGGTCGCAGCGGTGGCCATGTTGGTTTCAGGCTTGCTGTTGCCCATGATCGACATCGAAGCGAGCATTGCGGAGTTCTCGCTCGTGCTCATCGGAGAGCCCGTGAGCTTCACGGATCAAGTGCTCTTCCACCAAAGCAAGAGCATCCTGGAGGTGGTGCGAGTGCTGCTCATGGACGGGGGCTTCGCTCTCTCCGTGGTCGCCGTGCTGGTCTTCAGCTTCAGCGTGCTCATTCCGGTGAGCAAGATGAGCCTTTCCCTGATCGCGCTGCTTCGCGACAGAGAGCCAAGCGGGCGAGTTGCGCGCTTCCTTGTCCACCACGCGGGCAAGTGGTCGATGGCCGATGTGATGGTGGTGGCCATCTTCATGGCCTTCATCGGATTCAACGGCGTGGTGAACAGCCAACTCGGCGATCTGGAGAGCTATGCTACTTCCATTCACGTGCTCACCACCAACAATTCTTCCTTGGAAGTCGGCTTCTACCTCTTCACCGGATACTGTATGCTCGGCCTTGGTTGCGCCGTTCTGCTAAAAAGAACGTTCGGGAGCTTGGTTCCTTCCAAGGCGTGAGCATACCGGTGCAGCTGTATCCTGGCATGAGCCGGACTTCGATCGGGGAACAAGCGCCCGGATCGGGGAGTTTTATTCCCGCTCGCGACCGCTCTGTGTGAACGGAACATCCGGTTGAGCTTGTTCAGCAATGCTACGATCGTGGCTATGCGATCATCCACTGTTCAGGAAACGTCCTATGGCCGACCGATTGCCATGGACGACCAAACGAGTTTCCATGCGCGCAGCGGAGAACAACAACGGCATCCATCCCGCCGACAGGGATACCGAAGAAGGAGGTGAACTCGACTTCAGCACCTTCATGGACGGATTCGTGGACGATGTGAAGGGTTACGTGGATGCACAGAAGCACTATCTCACGCTCCACGCAACGGAAAAGGCCAGCACCCTCATGGGAAAGGCGGTGGAGCATATCGTGCTTTTCGTTGTGCTTGGTATGACGCTGCTGTTCTTGAATGTTGCGCTGGCCTTCTACTTGGGGGACCTGCTGTCCTCCCGTCCGCTCGGGTTCGTGATCGTTGCGGGGTTCTACCTGCTCCTGCTTGGTGCCTTCCTCTTCTGGTGGAAGAACGGCGCTCGTGACCGCTTCATACTCGACCGCATCAACGACTTGAACAATGACAACTAGGTACACCTCCCTGGAGCAATTCAGCAAGGCGAAGGTCCAGGCCCATGCAGCGCGTGAAGTGCATGCAACGAGCATCGGGCATAGATGGGCACTCCTGAAGCAGCCGGAAAAGCGCGGAGCACTGCTGCGCGATGCAATGGGTGACGTTCTCCGCAGTTGGAAACCGTATCGGCACGTTCATGAGCTCCTCAATGGGCATATCTCCGGGTCCACGGTATCGGCCGTTGGCATGGCGGTCGCGTCCATGCAGAAGGGTCTCGGCAAACGCTTGCTCTTCTCCGGCATCAGCATGTTGCTGGGCAAGGTGATCGGCGAAAAAGAAGACAAGGGACCGGGACTGCTCTCCACCTTGGCCACCGCGATCGGAAGCATGAGGCAACGCATGCGTGAGCGCAAGGCCGAGCGTGAAGAAGAGGAAGTGGAAGTGGACCTGGCGACCGAGCCGACGACCCGGGATTGAGCGTTCGCTGATCGGAACGCCGATGGTTCAGGGTACGGACAGCGGCGTATTCTTCTTCAACCAACGCAGCCCGCGGTCCACGCGCTTGGGGCGATCCGTCAACCGATGGACGAACATGACGCGGAAGTTCCCCACGTCCCAAGCGAAGCTGTTTTGCGCGTGCAGCACATAGCCGATGTGTTCCTGGTGGTAGAGTATCCCCACGTAACGGTATCGGCTGTTGTACCCGACGCCGGCCCGGAACTGTGCATGCCACCCCGGACCGAGGTACACGCGTGTGGTGGCACCCTCGCTTGCAGGAAGCAGTAACCGCTGCACGGTCGGCCCGGCACCAAGAGCGGCACTGACCGTAAGGAACCAATGCCTGCGATACACGAAGGTTTGCGCGTAGCCGCCCATGGGGCCTACGTCCAGGAAGAGGCCCTTGGTGATCGTTGCACTGCTCGCGAATTCGCTGAGCAATCGCGTGGGCACCAAAGCTGAATCGGCCTTTACGACGTAGCCGGTGGCATAGCCGCCATAGAGCCAGGTCCCTTGCGAAAGCTGTTGCCAGGCGTCTTGATTGAAGGTGGCTCGGTAGCTGAACCGAGTGTGGTTAACGATACGCAGGGTGCTGAACCCGATATTGAACTGCACCAGATCGGGTCGATACGGATAACTGGTGGTTTGCTCCCACCCCACGCGTGGAGGGGTGTGTGACGTGATGTGATAGCCCTTGAACACTTGCAGGAAGAGATTGCTCGCTTGCCGTTGCGTATGCAGCGTGGCTTGGGCGTCCAGGAACCGCGTGCGGCCCTTCGCCCCATCGTCGCTGTTGATGAACGGTACTGGAAACCCGATGTTCAACGTCAGCCGCCGATAGCTGGCACCTATCCCCATGTTGTAGTTACCGTTCGGTCGGTATCGCAGGTCGGTGAACGTCTCATTGGAGCGCACGACCATACTATTGAACTTGCTGCTCAGATAGAGCCTGATCGTGGGACGGTTGGAGAAATCGCGCACGTAATTGGTATCCGCAACCGGAAGGGCCGGTAGGCTTGTTTGGCCGCACACGAACGCGCCGAAGACCATCATGGGAATGGCGACGATCGAACAACGGAGGGGGCTATGTTTCACAGCAGCTGGCCAAACAAGAAAGTGATCGCCGTGCCGGATCCCGCCACCTCGCCATAGCACCACGTGCAACGCACGGAACGACGGAACCAAGTCGATGAGCGCAGTAGAGGGATGGGGAACAAATTCCTCATGGCCGTCCGGTGGGGGCCTCACCATCCCGGTCGGCACACCGGCGCAGCTCGGTGCATTCCTCGCTAGCAGGGACTTCCGGAGGAAATGAGCACCCGATCGATGATGCCCTCACGCGCGCCCTCTTTCCGGAACGCCCTTCGCTTCGCGGACGCTTCCGGGTTGACACCTTACAACCTGCTGACCCACCTGTCCATACCCATGGATCGAGACAGACAACCCCTTCGCGTGAGGGCCCGCGTGGCGGCAAAGCGCCTTGGCTCCACTGCGCTCACTGCAGGTAAGGAGTTCATCAACAGCGAGCCCATGCCACAGGCGGCCGCCATCGCGTATTACACCATCTTCTCGCTCCCCGCGGTCATGATCATCACCGTGATGGTAGCGGCGACGGTTTACGACGAAGCTTCGGTGCGCACAGCAATGCTCACCCAAGCAAGTCGCATGATCGGTGCGGATACGGCCACATCGCTCACCGAGATGCTTGAGAACGCACGGGTCACCGAAACGCGGTTCCTAGCGAAGGTGCTGGGCATCGCGGCGCTGGTCTTCAGCGCAGGATCCGTGTTCGCCAGTTTGCAAGCCACGCTCAACAATGTGTGGCACCTGAAGGCCCGACCAGGCCGTGCGATCGTCAGGTACCTGATCACTCGACTGCTATCGTTGGCGCTGGTAGCGAGCTTCGGGTTCCTCATGCTCGTATCACTCGTGCTGGACGCGGTCCTCGTCGCGTTCGGGGAACGCCTTGCGGTATGGCTCTCCGGTATTGCGGCCTTCCTCATCGCAACCGTGAACGTACTGGTGTCGTTCGGCATGATCACGTTCATCTTCGCCATGATCTTCAAGGTGCTGCCCGATGCGCGCATCCGGTGGCGCGATGTCTGGGGCGGTGCGGTGCTTACCGCCTTGCTGTTCTCTCTGGGCAAATTCCTGATCGGGCTCTATATCGGTTACGCAGGAGTTGGCGACACGTACGGAGCGGCGGGCGCGGTGGTGATCATCCTCGTGTGGGTATACTACTCCACCGTGATCATGATCTACGGTGCCCACTTCACGCACGTGGAGGCGCGCGACCATGGTAACGGAGTGGTCCCGTCGAAGCATGCGACAACCGAAGGCACCCACTGAACGATCCACGATGCCGAGGGTCGTTGACGCTTCTACACACCCAGCATCGCACCGGCGCGATGGGCTGCGCTGGCTGACCGTGTGCTTGTTCGCACTATTGCTCGTCATCAGGTCCTCCGCTCAGTCCGACACCACCAAGGTCTATGACCAACTGGATCGGTGGGCATCGAAGCACCGCGTGCTGAAGTGGCTTCATGATGCCGTGTTCGTGCCTGCTTCGGAAACGGAAGAAGAAAGCCCTGCGGTTCCTCCGCAACGCCGACGGGACCCGAACGAACGTTATCGCGGGCGTTGGATCAGGAACGTGGAGGTGATCGTGTTGGACCCCTTCGGTAACGATGTGGACGACACGACGGCGCGCCCTACGAGCGGCCTTGAGCGCCTGGGGAACCGCGTTCATCTGCACACACGTCCATATGTCGTTCGTCGTTTGCTCCTGTTGAAAGAAGGCGAGCGCTTGGATCCCTTGCGCGTATCGGAAAGCGAACGGATCCTGCGCAATTCACCTGTGGTGAACGATGCGCGCGTTCTCGTGGTGCCGATCCGCAACATGCGTGATTCCGTCGACATACGGGTCACCGTGTTGGATAGCTGGAGCCTGGAGGTGAGCGGGACCATCGATGCCACGAGCGTGGACGTGCAGGTGGATGAGCGCAACTTGCTCGGCCATGGCCAGGAGGTCGTTCAGCGCGGGAGCTATTCGTTGAACACACCCGCCCCGTTGTGGTCCGGTGAGCATCGCATCTACAACATCGACGATACGTTCATCGGTTCCCGCATCGGCTACTCGCTTGCTCCTGAGCAGGATGCGCTCTCCGTCTCGTTCGATCGCGGCTTCTACTCACCGCTGACCCGATGGGCCGGGAACGTAAGCGTGGGCCGCACATGGCTGCATCCCCTGGTGGACTCATCGGATGCATCGGGGCCGCTTTCGCTGGACGCCGATCGGGACGATCTGGACACGTGGCTTGGATGGAGCCTTCGAGCAGGATCCGTTGCCGTTCCCGCTGTGCAGTCCACTTCGTTCATTGTGGCGGCACGCTATGCAGCGAGTTGGTTCCCTTCGCGATCCGCATGGGCCGACGCATTGATGCTATACCCGGAGACACGGTTGGCACTTGCTTCCATTTCGCTGAGCGTTCGACAATACACCACTGACACCTACTTGTATCGCTTCGGCCTGAGGGAGGATGTTGCCGAAGGCCTTCTGCTGACCGGTACTTCGGGGGGCCGATGGGGCCCGCAAGGAATGTTCGAACCCTACGTTTCGATCTCCGCAACACGCACTCGGTACATCGGCACAGCTGGATACCTGAGCGTGGGCGCAGGCATCGGCAGTTTCCTTCCGAACGGGAGAGTGAGCGATGGGCTCGTGACGATGCAGACGCGCTACTTCTCTCCAGCCTTCACCGCTGGTCGCTGGCGCTTCCGGCAATTCGCACGGCTGGTCTTTGCCAAGGCGATCTCCCCTGTCCTTCCCGGTGGGTTGAACGTGAACGGACAACAGTTGCTCGGATTCGAGCCAACATTGTGGCAAGGCGACTGGAAGCTGGTCCTGAAAATGGAGACGGTGGTGTACCTGCCCTATCGCTTCATCGGGTTCCGTTTCGCTCCTGTTCTGGTCATCGGTGCGGGCACACTCGGAGCCGAGTACGAACCGCTCTTCCGCCGTCCGATCCAACCCGCGTTCGGCCTGGGGTTGCTCATTCGCAATGAACGCTTGCTGGTGAATACCTTCCAAGTGTCCTTCGCCTTCTACCCGCAACTGGTTCCAGGCGCACCGGATCTGTTCCGTTGGGATGCGCTGGAAAGCTTACGGTTGCGGAACCCCGATCTCGCTTCCTCAAGGCCTGACCTCTTGTACGTGCCCTGAAACCGACCGCGTCACCCGCTCCCAACTCCGGGTCACTTGGTCAACGCTTCGGGAAGCAGTTCCGCTTTAACGCCTTCGCGCAATCCCGACCACAGGTAGTTGAAGATCGCACGGTCCCTTCGCCTTTCGAAGGCGAATCGCCCGTCGCGTGCATTTCCGATCTTGTTACGTGAGGTCTTGCGCACCAATGCGTTCAGCAAGGCGCTCTCGATCTGGTTCCCGCTTTCGCCGCTCTTCCGCCCTCCACTGGCCAGTTTCAGACCGCGGTGGTTCATGCGCACCATGCCTGAAGCACGGCGATCATCCGCTGTCATGCGGTAGACCAACGAATCGATCCGACCTTCGGTGGCCCGTATGTCCAATAGTGGTCCGGTGGCGGCATTGATGGCCGCGAAAGGCATGGGACCTACGGAAGCCTCGATCTCGAATCGGTCGGTGGTATCGGAGACCACGGTGCGCAAGAACAGCGAAACGGATGCTGTCCCGAACGCCGTGGCGTGTGCCCGCAAGACGAGTGCGCTCGTATCGGTCATACCATGCTTTGCACCGGTGATGGTGGCATTTATCCCTGTGATGGGGATCACGGCATAGCCACGCTGGCGATCGACCCGCTCATGGTAGGTCACATCAAGGCCATGAACGATGATGGTATCCGCTCCGGTTCCCACAGGAAGCGAACGAACGAGCCGACCGATCAGTGGGTTTTTCCGGATCGTCACCATCCACCGCCACCTTGTCCCGCAACACAGTGACGGTGCCGGATGCCATTCGCACGCTGCGGATGGCGCACGTCCTATGGGCGAACGCGGTTGCCAAGTTCAAGCCATCGATGTTCAACGTATCCACTCGTGCTTCGATCACATCCGTCTCGTATGGCAGTGTTGCACTGAACGCCTCCAGGCCCAGCGCAGGTCCGATGCGTGCTTGCAACAGGTCCAGCGTTCCACGTTGCTGATCGAGCACGCACCTCCCGATGGACCAGTTGTAGCCGTTCGCCATGCTCCCGACAAGGCTGTCCGAGGAGAGCTGAAGGTTGCCGCATCCCAAGGATGCCAGCGCATCTTCATGCCCGATGGTGAAACGCAGGTCATTCCCTTCCGCTTGGAACCCATTGCCTTGGAGGCGGATGGTATCGCCTGCTTGCGTAACAGCCGTGACCGAACGCAAGGCAACATCAAAAGATCCGATCGCTACGGACCAGTGCTTCTGTTGGTTCTTCACCTGCGCGTTCGAGATCGCTTGCATGCTGTCAGGCAACATGGTGATCCATGCCTGCGCGACGCTCAGCTGCAATTCGTCCATCCTAGCACGATCGCGGAACAACACACCCATCAACGATAGGCCGCTGACATGCACGGTGTCGATCCGCCCTTGCACACGCATCGCAACATCCGAACATCCAGCCACCGGTAACAGGACGAGACCCGTGACGCTCACGCTTCGATCGAAAAGGTCCACCGCGATCATCGGGGGATCACCCGGGTCCACAACAGCGCACACGCTCGCTGCCGCGGCTTCCACTTGCTTGAGCACGTAGCGCTCTGCCCCCAGTCCTGCCAAGCAGTAGAGCGCAATGGCCAACACGGCTGCTCCGAGCAACCAGATGGTCCTCCGCCGCCATCGTCTTACAACACCTGCACGCGGTGCGTCATCGGAGCTCATATACCACCCTTGCGTCCGCTGAACAGTCGGTAAAGGATGCCTATGATCGCCAGTACGATGAGGATATGGATGAGGTTGCCAACCATGGAGCCGAAGCCAATGTAGCCTACCAGCCAACCGACGATGAGCAATACGATGATGATGTTGAGGAGACTGTTCATGGTGAAGGTGTTTCCCGCAAGTGAACAGCCATCATGCCATGACCATCGGCGCCTGATGCGCCCAAGCAGTGCTTGGTTGGTTCACGAAATGGTGGGGCCGACCTTCCCGCAATGGGGAAATCGTTCCTCGATCTGCCGGGGAAGCAACCGTTGTTGTTCCTGAAGAGGGGTCAGTCCAACTTCAACACCGCAAGGAACGCCTGCTGCGGAACTTCGACCGTACCGATCTGCTTCATCTTCTTCTTACCCTCCTTCTGCTTTTCCAGCAGTTTGCGTTTGCGGCTGATGTCACCGCCGTAGCACTTCGCAGTAACGTCCTTGCGCAACGCTTTCACCGTCTCGCGTGCCACGATCTTGGCGCCGATGGCGGCTTGGATGGGAATGTCGAACTGTTGCCGAGGCAATAGTTCCTTCAACTTGCTGCACATCTTCTTGCCCAACTCATGCGCATGATCACGGTGGATGAGCGCGCTCAGCGCATCAACTCGCTCGCTGTTCAGCAGGATATCCAGCTTGATGAGGTCGCTCTCCTTGAGGCCGATCGGATGGTAGTCGAAGCTCGCATAACCACGTGAGATGCTCTTGAGCTTGTCGTAGAAATCGAAGACCACCTCACCGAGTGGTAGCTCGAAGGTGAGTTCCACGCGATCGGTGGTGAGGTAGTTCTGGCCGATGAGATTGCCCCGCTTCTCGATGCACAAGGTCATGATCGCGCCGGTGTATTCGGCCTTGGTGATCACCTGCGCCTTGATGTACGGCTCTTCGATCTTCTCGATGTGCATCACATCGGGCAGCTCACTGGGATTGTGGATCTCGAACACCTCCCCATTGGTGCGGGTGATGACGTAGCCCACGTTCGGCACGGTGGTGATCACGCTCATGTTGAACTCCCGCTGAAGCCGCTCTTGGATGATCTCCATATGGAGCAACCCGAGGAACCCGCACCGGAACCCGAAGCCCAGCGCCGCACTGCTCTCCGGTGTCCAGGTCAAGCTCGCGTCATTGAGTTGCAGCTTCTCCATGGCATCGCGCATCTCCTCGTAGTCGTCCGTATCCACGGGGAATATGCCTGCCCATACCATGGGCTTCACTTCTTCGAAGCCGTGGATGGCCACGTCGCACGGGCGATCGCGATGCGTGATGGTATCGCCCACCTTCACCTCGCTTGCGGTCTTGATGCCACTGATGATGTATCCAACATCACCAGCCTTCACATCGGGGCGTGGCTGGATCTCCATCTTCAAGCAGCCCACTTCGTCCGCAGCGTATTCAACGCCTGTGTTGAAGAACTTCACTTGATCGCCCTTGCGGATGGTGCCGTTCATCACGCGGAAGTACGCGATGATGCCACGGAAACTATTGAACACACTGTCGAAGATCAGCGCTTGCAAGGGCGCACCGGGGTCGCCTTTGGGGGCGGGTATGCGCGCCACGATCTCTTCCAAGACCTTGTCCACTCCGAGTCCTGTCTTACCGCTTGCGGACATGATCTCTTCGCGCTTGCAACCAAGAAGGTCCACGATCTGGTCCTTCACTTCCTCCGGGTTCGCACTTTGGAGGTCCATTTTGTTGAGGACGGGAATGATCGTGAGATCATGCTCGAGCGCGAGGTACAGGTTACTGATGGTCTGCGCCTGGATGCCTTGTGTTGCATCGACGATAAGGAGCGCTCCCTCACATGCGGCGATCGAACGGCTCACCTCGTAACTGAAGTCCACGTGGCCGGGGGTATCGATCAGGTTCAGGATGTACTTCTGCCCGTTCAGGGTGTAGTCCATCTGGATCGCCTTGCTCTTGATCGTGATCCCGCGCTCACGCTCCAGGTCCATGTCATCCAGGTTCTGCGCCTGCATGTCGCGGTCGGCGATCGTGCCGGTCATCTGCAGCAGGCGGTCGGCCAACGTGCTTTTGCCGTGGTCGATATGGGCAATGATGCAGAAGTTGCGGATGTGTTCCATGGACTTGGCCGGACTGGTCGAAAAGGGGCGCGAAAGTAGCCGATCGGTGGGCGTGCAGCGGCCGTTCACCCCTATCTTGGTGTCCCTCCGCCCGTGAGGCCATGGTACTTCCCCATGTGAACAGATCACGGATCCGGGGGTTACTTTGATATTTGGCACCATGCTACGATCAAGCGCACGAGCCCTGTTCTTCATCCTTGCCCACGGCACGGTGATGATCACGGTTGCACAAACCACGGAAACGGGATCCACGGTCCCCGGGGCGGGAACGATCCCGGTCGCGGCAGTGCTTCCGGAGGAAGGCTTGGGAAAGCCGGTCCCAAGTGAACCCGAACCCACATCGGGGTATCTGTCCACACGACCGGAACATCTTTTGGCCGATCCGGAGCGAGAACCGCGAACAGAGCCCCTGTTCTTGGCCCCGAACGCGTTCACCCCGGATGGTGACGGCCTGAACGACAAGTACTTCCCTCGTTATGCGGGCCTTTCCTTCACCAACTACCTCTTCCAAGTTTTCGACCGTTGGGGCCGATTGGTATTCTCCACCACCAGCCCGGGAGAAGGGTGGGACGGCAGCATGGGGTTGGGCGGAGCCATCCTGCCTCAAGGGGTATATGTGTGGCGCTTGTCCGCCCAACCCGCTAACGGTGGTGAAACCTTGCAGCACCTCGGCTCCGTGACCTTGATCAAATAGGGCACACGCTTCTTTCAGGCCCCCTCATTGGCCGTACCTTGCTGGCTGTCACAAAAACAGGGGTTCCGGGCAACTTGCCCTCCCCTGATCGCATCATCTCCCAGCGGATGGCCATGACGGATGAACAGCTCGTTGCAGGATGCGTCAAGGGTGACCCCGCCACGCAGAAAGCGCTGTACCAGGGCTATGCGCGGAAGATGATGAGCATTTGCATGCGTTACGCCAACAACAGGGACCAAGCCCAGGACATGCTCCAGGACGGTTTTGTGAAGGTCTTCCAGAAGATCGATCACTACCGCGGAGATGGGCCCTTGGGTGGTTGGATCGCCCGCACCATGGTGAACACGGCATTGGACCACATTCGCCGCAACAAGCCATACGACCACAGCTTGGACCTGACCGAGGCCGAGCACCTGCACCACGCGGACGAGCAAGTGCTCACCACCATGAGCACGGATGAGTTGATGGAGCTGATCCATGCGTTGCCCCCGGGCTATCGCACCGTGTTCAACCTGTTCGCCATCGAAGGGTATGCACACAAGGAGATCGCTGATCGTTTGGGGATCTCCGAGAACACTTCCAAATCGCAATTCATGAAGGCGCGGGCCTACCTGCGCAAGCTGCTGCCCAAAGAGGCTGCGGCTCCCTATGCACACGACCATGAAGGATAGTTTGAAAGACCTGTTCAGGGAGCGGTTCCAGGGCCATGAGGCCCCTGTGGATCCCGCCACGTGGCAGGTGATCGAGGCGCGTATGCTCACCAGCCCACCCGTTGCCGACAACGTGAACGAACTCTTCCGCGAGCGGTTCCAACAGCACGAGGTGAACGTGGATCCGGGCGTGTGGCAAGGGATCAGCAGCCAACTCGGCCATGGTGCCGCTGTCGGCGGTGGGCTGTTCGGCGGCTTTGGTTGGGTTGCCGCGGGTATCGCGGGATTGGTGGTCGTTGGTGGGTTGGTTTTAGCGCTGAACAGCATCGAAGAGACCGGCCTAGTTGCCCAGGAGAAAGCAGACGCAGTGGCGCCAGTGGTGCCTATGGAGCCTCTGGCTGAACCGGTGGGTGGATCGGCTGTGCAAGTGAGCGAGACCGTAAACAACAGCGGGCGAATCGCCCTTGTAGCGGAGCGCCCCGCACCTTCCATCACGGCTGTTAGCGGAACTTCCGCCGCAGTCCCCAGCAACACTTCCGGTAACGATGTGGCACCTTTGGTCCCGCAGGAGCCGCTCCCCGCAACGAACGCGAACCCGGTACCGGACCCCGAAGGTGCCCGATTGGTGAACACCATCATTTCCGATCTCAGTGAAGGGGTTGAGGAACAGGTGCGTGCCAGCTATCGCCAAGCATCATCCTCGGATCCCAAGGAGCCAGTAACACCCTCTGTAGAACCTCCTGCCGAAACCGACCCCGCACCAATGACGCACGGGGAACTTCAGAAGCCCTTCATGCCCAGTGTTTTCACCCCGAACAACGACGGTATCAACGATGCGTACATCGTCCCGATGGAAGGTTATACAAGCTTGCTGCTTCGGGTCTATTCCATGAAGAGCAACCAGTTGGTGTTCAGCACCAATAGCGGCGAACCATGGACGGGGGCGAATTGCGAGGACGGCATGTACTTGGTCGCCGTGGAAGCCATGACGGCCGATGGACGCTTGGTTTCCGAAGGCAAGGTGGTATGGCTGAACCGCACCGGCATGAATTGACCCGGCCCGTTTCCGGGACGGACGCTAGATTTGGCGGCTTCCATCGGAGGCCTTTGGGATGCATTGAACACCGATCGATCGTGAAGAAAAGACCCTCTACCATGTGGAAACCGATACTGGGGATCACCCTCGCAGCGCTCACGCTGACGGGGCAGGCACAGGAGTATTACATGAGCGAACCCAGCGTTTCGGCCTGCCAGGGGGCGTTCCTCGACAGCGGGGGGAATGGTGGTGGATATGGTGACAACGAGAACTTCACCACGGTGATCTGTCCCGATGGCTCCGGCCCGGCCATCTCCCTTCAATGGATCATCTTCAACCTTTCCACTGCCGGTGCCGCGCCGTTGGACCAACTGAGCATTTATGACGGGGACAATACCTCCGCCCCACTCATCGGAACCTGGTCGGGCAGCGATTCCCCCGGCATCATTTCGGCCAGCTTCGCCAACACCACCGGATGCCTCACCTTGGTCTTCACCAGCAATGGCAGCGGAGTTGGGGATTTTGCCGCCGCGATGAGCTGTTTCCAACCCTGCGAGCCACCGACAGCGGTGGCCACTGCGGGTGGACCCGTCCCCATTCTCGTCTGCCAGGACGAGGTCATCACCTTCGATGCCAGCGCTTCCTTCGCAGCGGCCGGTTTCAACGTGGACCAGTTCATCTGGGATTTTGCCGACGGTAGCGTGGATAGCACGAGCGGCGCGGTCGTAACGCACAGCTTCAGCGATCCTGCGGAATACGTGGTGCAAGTGACCGTGGTGGATGACAACGACTGCGCCAGCACGAACCTGGTGGACCTCCAATTCCTGGTGAGCACAACACCTTTGTTCGTTGGAACTTCCGGCGACGTAACGATCTGCCAGGGCACCAGTACGGACCTGACCGCCGTACCGAACGCGGTCACTTGGTCGGCACTACCCGAAAGCAATCTGGGCAATGGCATCTTCCTTCCCGACCTGCAAGGGGTGCCTTTCAACACTTCGCTCACGTTCACCAACTTTTCGCCCGGCGCTACGCTCACGGATCCCAACGACCTGCTTTCGGTTTGTGTGAGCATGGAGCACAGCTACATGGGCGACTTGACGGTCCAGATCGTTTGTCCCAATGGCCAGACCACCTTCTTCCACCAACAAGGTGGAGGAAGTACGTACCTCGGAGTTCCCGTGGACGACGAGTCTGACACGCCGGGCGAATGCTGGGACTATTGCTGGAGTCCGACGGCCACCACTGGAACTTGGGTCGACAATACCGGCGGCACCTTGCCAAGCGGCACCTACGAAAGCGTGCAACCTTGGAGCAATCTTACCGGCTGCCCATTGAACGGCGTGTGGACCTTCACCATCGTCGATCTGTTCGCCATCGACAACGGCTACATCTGCGATTGGTCCATCGACTTCAACCCCGACTTGTTCCCGAGCCTTACCGTATACACCCCGGTGCTGGGAACCACTGCTGATAGCGCGAGTTGGAGCGGTGAGAACATCGTTACGGATCCCAACGATCCTTACAGCGCCACCGTTGCCGGCATCACACCGGGATCCTTCGATTACACCTTCAGCATCACGGACAACTTCGGTTGCACCTACGATACCACGATCACTGTAACAGTAACGCCTTCCCCGCAAGGCCCCATCGTGATCACCGGCGATCAAGTGATCTGTGAGGACGGCGTGGCCTTCTTGGACGCCCCGCTCGGTTTCGATACGTACCTGTGGAACCCGGGAAACGCGACCGGATCGAACGTGAATGTGGGTGCCGGCACGTATACCGTTACCGTGGCTTACGGGAATTGCCCGCTCACCTCGGACCCCTTCACCGTGACCGAAGCCCCGAACCCAGTACCCATCGTCACCGGCCCGACATTCAGTTGCGGGGGCGTACCTGTCACGCTCACCACCACGGAGCCCTTCAGCACGTATCTCTGGTCGAACCAATCCCCGAACGCGAGCATCACGGTTGGAACCGGGAACTACAGCGTAACGGTTACCAATGACGAAGGCTGTACCGGCACGTCGGACCCCTACCCCATCGTAGTGGCCAGCGACCCCACGGCGGCGTACATTACCAACCCGAACTCACCCCAGCCCATGGGCACCAGTGTCCTCTTCACGGATGCGAGCACCGTGCAGGGAAGCACCATTGTCGGTTGGGATTGGACCTTCGGTGACCTTGGCACCAGCGACGACCAGTCGCCAACCTGGCCCTTCAGCGATCCTGGCGACTACGATGTGACCTTGGTCGTTACCACGGCCGATGGATGCGTGGACACCGTGTCCGCGGTCTACATCATCTTCCCACCGGACATCACCATCCCGAACGTTATCTCGCCCAACGGGGATGACCAGAACGACTACTTCGTGATCCGCAATATCGAGTTCTGGAGCAATGAGCTCACCATTTACGGGCGTTGGGGGAACAAGGTCTACGAGGTGAAGAACTACGTGAACCAGTGGAAGGCCGACGGCCTGCCCGAGGGTACCTACTACTATGTTCTCACACTGAACGATGGCAAGGAACACGCGGGCCATATCACCGTGTTGCGCTGATCGTGCCGGACCCATTTCCAGAAAGGCCCCCGCGCGTCGGGGGCCTTTCTACTTTAGCGCGCCCTTAGCAGGCCCCTCTCCATGAAGGTGATCGACCACCTCCGCCGCGCGGACCGCACGCTCTTTTCGTTCGAGATACTCCCGCCGCTCAAAGGCAAGGATATCCGTTCGATCTACGAAGGCATCGATCCCTTGATCGACTTCAAACCGAGCTTCATCAACGTGACCTACCACCGCGAAGAGGTCATCTACAAGGAGCGCGGGCACGGCCTCCTACAGAAAGTGCGCTTGCGAAAGCGACCCGGTACGGTGGGTATTTGCGCCACCATCAAGGCGAAGTACAACATCGATACGGTACCCCACCTGATCTGCGGGGGCTTCAGCCAGGACGATACAGAAGATGCGCTGATCGAGATCAACTTCCTGGGGATCGACAACGTGCTGGCTTTGCGCGGCGAGGCGATCAAGAACGAACCGAACGACATTGCGGAGCGCGATGGGCACCCGCAGGCGGTCGAGCTGATCAAACAGATCGATGGCCTCAACCGGGGCAAGTACCTGCACGATGAAGAACAAGAGGCGGCCCCGACCGATCTCTGCATCGGTGCCGCGTGTTATCCGGAGAAACATCCCGAAGCGCTGAACCTGAACGTGGACATCGCTTACTTGAAAGAGAAGGTGGACGCCGGTGCGCAATACCTGGTCACGCAGATGTTCTTCGACAACGCGAAGTACTTCCACTTCGTGGACCTGTGCCGTGAAGCGGGCATCACCGTTCCCATCATCCCGGGCCTCAAACCCATCACCACCCTCAAGCATATCGCCTTCCTCCCGAAGACCTTCCGCGTGGACCTTCCCGATGCTTTTGCCAGCGAATTGGTGAAGTGCCGGACCGACCTGGAAGTGAAACGCCTTGGCATCGAGTGGACCACCATGCAGGCGAAGGAGTTGATGGCCCGCAAGGCCCCCAGTTTGCATTTCTACACCATGGGCCGAAGCGAGGCGGTGCGTTCGGTCTGCGAGCAGGTTTTCTAGGGAGGCGGCCAACCTCTTCCTGCGCTTGTGCGTTACTTAGGTGAATGCGAAGCCTCGTTGTCCTTGTCCTGTTCCTCGCTGCCAGTATGGGGCGTGGTCAGGTCTTTTATGACAAAGAGTTGTTGGAGACCATCGCTGCGGGCGAAGCGCGAGGACATACGCCCCACGGCAAAGCCGCCACGGCGGAACCAACGCGTGGTTATGACCTCCATTATCACAGGTTCGAGCTGAACGTGGATCCGGCCGTTCGCGCCATCAGCGGATCGGTGACGCACTACTTCACAGCGCTCACCGACCTCGACGAGATCGTCTTCGACCTCAGCACCGACCTGCTGGTGAGCAGCGTGGTGCGGAACGCACTGGCGCTCAACTTCCAGCAGGCGGGCGATCTGCTCACCATCCAATTTCCTGCAACCGTGGCCGAAGGAGAAGGCGATTCGCTCACGATCACCTACGCAGGCATTCCCCCGGAAACTGGTTTTGGTTCCTTCGTACTGGACGAGCATGATGGTGCGCCGATCCTATGGACCCTCTCCGAACCATACGGCGCACGCGACTGGTGGCCGTGCAAGCAGGACCTCAACGACAAGGCCGACTCGCTGGACCTGCTCGTGACCGCGCCCACCGGCCAACGCGTCGCCGGGAACGGGGTGCTCGTGGAAGAGTTGGATCTGGGCAACGGAAACACACGCCATCATTGGCGCCATCGTCATCCAATCAACTACTATCTGGTGGCGTTCGCGGTAACGAACTACGCGGCTTACAGCGACTTCGTTCCACTTTTGGGAAGCACTGTCGAAGTGTTGAACTACGTGTACCCGGAGGATCTCTTCGAGGCACAAGGCAGTACGGCGAACATCGTCCAGCAGATGCAGCTGTTCAGTTCGCTCTTCGGTGAGTACCCCTTTGCCGATGAGAAGTACGGCCACGCCCAATTCGAATGGGGCGGTGGTATGGAACACCAGACCATGACCTTCCTAGGTGCGTTCCACTATGAGCTCATCGCGCACGAACTGGCGCACCAGTGGTTCGGCAACATGGTCACCTGCGGTAGCTGGGAGGACCTTTGGCTCAACGAAGGGTTCGCCACCTACTTGAGCGGACTGTGCTACGAGTTCCTCGCCCCGGAATATTGGATGAGCTTCAAAGAAGGTCGTCGCGACTTCATCACATCCCAACCGGGTGGCAGCGTGCTCGTCACCGATACGCTTTCCATCCCGCGGCTGTTCGACAGCCGCCTCACCTACGCGAAAGGGGCTTTCGTGCTGCACATGCTGCGCTGGGTTTGCGGCGATGAGGCCTTCTTCCAGGGTGTGAACAACTACTTGAACGATCCGGACATCCGCAATGCCAGCGCACTTACCCAACAACTTGTCGCGCACCTCGAGAACACGAGCGGCCTCGACCTCGACGAGTTCATGGCCGATTGGTACGTGGGTGAAGGATTTCCGAGTTACCAGCTCTTATGGAGCCAGAGCGCGGAAGGCGAGGTGAGCGTGCAATTGGACCAGTCGACCTCGCACACGAGCGTTGATTTTTTCGAAATGCCGGTGCCCATTCGTTTCAAGAACGAAACGTCCGATAGTACCGTGGTCCTGGACCACAACTTCGGCGGAGAGACCTTCTCCTTCGCGCTGCCGTTCCAAGCCGACAGTGCGCTATTCGACCCCGAGATATGGATCCTCAGTGGCCAGAATCTGGTGCTCAAATTACCCGTGGCCGGGTTCGCTAACGATGCATTCTTGCTCTATCCCGACCCGGTGATCGATCAAGCCTGGATCCATGTGGGGGCTTCCGTTCAAGGCACGGTCGATCTCGAGATCTTCGACAACACGGGGCGGCTCTTGCACAGCTCACGCGCCGTGGCGCAGGGAATGCGCGTGGAGTTGCCAAGCAATGGTTTGAGCTCCGGCTACTACACCGTGCGGGTGCGGAGCGAGGAGCGCACGTTCGAGTTGCGCTTCGTGAAAGGCTGATCAACGTGCGAGCATCCGCTCCACATACTTGCCCAGTACATCGAATTCCACATTGACGCTGTCCCCGGCCCTCATGCTTCGGAACGTGGTGTGCTCGAAGGTGTACGGGATGATCGCCACGCTGAATGCAGTCGTATCCAACGATGCGATCGTGAGGCTCACACCGTTCAGGCAGATGCTTCCCTTCTGAACGAGCAAGTGCTTCTCTGCTGGTAGTGCGAACGTGAACTCCCAACTACCTTCTTCATCCTTCACGCCAATGCACTCGACCACACGATCCACATGGCCTTGGACCATGTGACCATCCAGCCGATCACCGATGCGGAGGCTGCGTTCGAGATTCACACCATCACCGGGTTTCAGGTCGCCGAGGGTGCTGCGTTCCAAGGTCTCCTTCACGGCGGTCACGCGATATCCCGTGGTGGCGAAAAGAACGGGATTGGTGATCAAGTCCACGACCGTCAGGCAGACGCCATTGTGCGACACGCTCTGGTCGATACGCAGCTCGGGGGTCATGCGGGCACCGATCACGAAGATCCTATTGGTACCGCTATCCTCGATGGATAGCACCTCACCCACTTCCTCGACGATCCCGGTGAACATCAGTTGACCGGCGACCCTGCTCCGCCGCCTTGCAGGTGTACATAACCCTTCAACTGGACCATCTCGGTGCCGATGAGGCGCGCATAGTTCACATTGCACACGTAGTAGTAAACGCCATCCGGCAGCACTTCTCCGGTATTCTTCAATGTGCCGTTCCAAAGGATGGCGGGGTCGAGCGCCTCAAAGACCACCATCCCCCAGCGATTGAAGACGGTCAGCTCTATGGATCGCACGCCACGATAGGGGAACGGAACGAAGAAGTCGTTCACACGATCGGCGTTCGGCGTGAAAATGTTGGGCAGTGTGTATTGCGGACAGTTGTCACCGCAGACCGGCTCCACGAAGGGGCTTTCGTTACCCACGGTGTCCACCGCGGTCACTTGGTAACAGCCAGCAACGCTACTGTTGTTCACGTGGGTGAACACGGTGTTCTCGGCACCGTTCACCGTCGCGATAAGAACGAAGGGCGCATTGAGCGAATCCGCGTAGTACACCCGATAGAACCACGTATCGTCCGCGCAACTTTCGTTCGGGTTGTTCCACGTGAGGGTGTTCAAAGGGGTCTCGCAATCATTGTCCAATGAGACCGTTGGCGCACAGGGTGGCGTCAGGTCCACAGGCACACCGCATACTTCCTGGCTCCAGTTGATGAGCGGCGAGAAGATGGCGGGATCGCTGTACGCACCGAAGCTCTGGACGAGGTAGCAGTAGCGTTCGCCATTCACGAGCAGGGTGTCCACATAGCTATCCGTGGTGCTGGTGCCGAGCAAGGTCCATGTCCCACCGATGTCGCGGAACACGTTGTACAGCGTGTTCTGCCAAGGTGTATTGTGCGTCCATTGGACGGTGATCTGCTCGTCGTTCGGAACGGCGTTGATGAAGACCGATGAAGCAGGACTGCTGTACCCAATGGTGTCCGCCCCACCACCGCCTAGCAAAAGCACGCGGTACACATGGGCCTGGTCCTGCGTGTTCAAGCCGGTGTCCACGAAGTTCGTGTCCGGGTGCTCCAAGAAGGGGTGCAGCGAACTGGTCCAGATCAATTGCGTTGCCGTGGTGAAGCCGGTTCCCCGATAAAGCTTGAACTGGTAGGGCCCGGGGCGTGCGGTCGTATCCAGATCGTAGGCATTGCTCCATTGGACCGAGTCGATACCGAACGTGATGTCCGTATCAACCACGCTCACCTTCGTGATCACCGGTACCTGCCTGTCGAGTATGGCGCAGAACTCAACGCTGGCATAGCTCTGGGCACCATCGGGGAACACTGCCACCACCATGTAGCAGTACTGGTTGCCGATGATGAGGTTGCTCGCGTCGGTGTAGCTCGTGTTGGAGACGCCCGCCGTGCTGGCGAGGAAGGTGTAGCCCGTGTAGGCAGGCACGCCCGTCTCGCAGTGGTCCGGCGTGAAACCGAACAAGCCGCTGCGCCGGTAGATCCTGTAGCCTGTAGCGTTGGAGCAGATGCTCGCGTCCCATTGCAGGTCGATGGCATTGCCGCTCGGTGTTGCGCTGGGATCCTCCGGTGCCGGTGCGACCACGGTGATGTTCATGGTCTTGTAGTCCTGCAACTGCACTTCCGGATCGTTATCGATCGCATTGAAGACCATTTGGTAAGGCTGCAAACGCACATGGCTGCAGGTGGTCTGCCAGCTGAACACTCCCGTTACCGATTGCGCGGGTGAAGGGCTCACGAACGTCGCTGGGGAATTGGCCAGCACGAGGGGCTGGCCGAGCGCCGTGAGCGTGACCTGCTGCCCGAAGTTCGGGTCGCTCGCATTCACGTTGAAGGTGAGAAAGTCGCCAGCCTCCACACAGGTGTCGAGGAGCGCCTGGATCACCGGTGGCTCATTGGTGCAGGTGCGCACGGTCACCTGCATATCACGTGTCACCCAACCCATTTCGATCACCACGCCGTTCACGCGACGCCACTCATGCACCCGGAAAGCGATGTTGTACTCACCGAGCAGACCGGGGTTCAACCAGGAGATGGTCCCATTGGTGGGGTCGATCGTGTAGGTGTTACCTCCGCCGGCGGGAAAGGCGTTCGGATACTGGTAACCTCCGATCGGATCACAATTGAGCCCGAGGCAAACCACCGGCTCGTAGCTTAAACTATCGCCGTCCGGATCGAAGGCCGCCGAGTTGTGTATCCAAGGTCGTTGGTAGCACGCATCCTGGATGGGCGGGTTGAGAAACCGGACCGAACAATTGTTTCCGCCCAAGGCGGAGATCACCAGTTTCGTTTGCACGCAGAAGGACTGCGAGATGGAATTGGGCACGTTCACCACACCGCCGTTGCGGTTCTGGTCATCGAACTGCAGGATGAAGCTGCCCACACCCAAATACTCGTGTTGTGCCACGTATTCGTTCCGGCGGAGGTCGCTACCTGGGGTATCGACGATGTTCGTCCTGCCCACAACGGTGCTCACACCGTCACCCCAGTTCAATGTCAGTTCCGGGCGATCCGCCGGTGCCGAAAGCTTCGTATGCGTGACGATGGTGGCCTCGTACCACCCACCGCCCACATGACAGACGATGATCTCACCGGCGCGGTTGTGGGTTGCCACCGCAGCCCCGGCGAGCAGCAAGAAGACCAACAGGAAGAGGGGGCGGAACACGCGCATTTTCGAGGGAAGGACAAAGTTCGTCAATACAGAGGGCCAACGTTCGCCGCTTCTCGTGAATTGCATGCCGCTAGCGGTAAGGATCTCGCCATGGGCCTGCCGAAGACCGGACCCTGAGCTTGGTTCGTTGGCAGGCTCGCCACGACGAAGAGGCATGCATCTACCCCCGGCTATCTTCGGCCCCATGATCATCCTTGCCAAGAGCAACCGGCCCGCTGCTGCTCGTGACGCCTTGGTCCTGCTGGACGACATCAGCCAACTGCGCAACTTGGACTTGGAGCGGGCTGATCGGCAGTACCTCACCGAACAACTTCAAACCGACCCGGCCTTGGCTGTGTGCGACCTGAGCGGCCGCCTCGTTCTCGCCCATCTTGTGACCAAGGGCGACCCTTCCCAGCAATTGGAGAAAGCCCGGCGCGCCGGTGATGTCATGGCTGCCCGCCTCAGCGCGTCCAAACGCACCGAGGCCCAGCTCATCAGCCTGCAGGGCAATGCCGCAGTTACCCTCGCTCTTGCCGAAGGCGCCACACTCGGTTGCTATGCCTTCCGCAAATACAAGAGCGATGAGAAGGGCGCGCCGACCTTGCAGAAACTCAGCATCGTGGCCAAGGAGGTGAGCGCCGATCAGGTGGATGAACTCGAAGACCTGTGCGAGGCGGTGTGCACCGCGCGTGATCTGGTGAACGAACCGGTGAGCTTCCTCAATGCCAAACAATTGGCCTCGGAGATCCGCACCCTGAGCCGCAATGCGGGCTTCAAGGTGGAGGTGCTCGGTAAGGATCGCATCCAAGCCTTGGGCATGGGTGGCCTCATTGCCGTGAACAAGGGCAGCTTGGACGAGCCCACCTTCAGCATACTTGAATGGAAGCCGAAGAACGCGGTGAACAAGAAGCCGGTCCTGCTCGTGGGTAAAGGCGTGGTGTACGACACCGGCGGGCTTAGCCTGAAGCCCACGCCCAACAGCATGGACCAAATGAAATGCGACATGGCCGGTGCTGCCGCTGTCGCATGTGCGATCGCAATGGTGGCGAAACGTGAACTGCCTTTGCATGTCATCGGGCTCATACCTGCCACTGACAATCGTCCCGGCGGGAACGCATACGCCCCGGGTGATGTGATCCGCATGCACAGCGGCCTCACCGTGGAAGTGATGAACACCGATGCCGAAGGCCGCATGATCCTGGCCGACGCCCTCAGCTACGGCGAACAGTACAAACCCGAACTGGTGATGACACTGGCAACGCTCACCGGAGCGGCCATGCGGGCTATCGGCACGTATGGAACCGCCATCATGGGCACCGCATCCGATGCGGAGTTCAAGAAGTTGGAGGACGCCGGAAGCGCCACCTATGAGCGTGTGGCGCGACTGCCTTTTTGGGAAGAATACGGCGAAGAGATCCTCAGCGACGTGGCCGACATCAAGAATCTGGGCAGCGATCTGGGCGGTGCTCAAACCGCAGGCAAGTTCCTGGCGCGTTTCACTACGCATCCGTACATCCATTTGGATATCGCGGGGCCGGCCTTCTTGACCAAAAAGGACAGCTACCGCACCAAGGGCGGGACCGGTGTTGGCGTTCGGTTGCTGTACCAGTTCCTGAAGCAACGCGCGAACGGATGAACGATACACAACAACCGGTTCGGGTCGGTATTTCTTGCGGCGACCTCAATGGCGTCGGCTTGGAGGTGGTGCTGAAGTGCTTCGAGGATGCTCGCATGCTCGCCGACATAACACCAGTGCTCTACTGCTCCGCCAAGGTGCTCAGCCACCACCGCAAACAAGTGAAACTGGAGGAGGTGCAGTTCCACCGCGTCAACGATGCACGCGAAGCGTTGGCGAAGAAGCTGAACCTGGTGAACCTGTGGGAGGAGGACGTCGACCTGGAGCTAGGGAAGCCCTCTGGTCAGTTGTCGAGCTACGCCATCAAAAGTCTCGAAGCTGCAGCGCAAGATCTGGCGAGTGGCAAGGTGGATGTGCTCGTGACCGCACCCATCGACAAGAACAGCATGCAGCTGGCGGGCTTCGCTTTTCCGGGGCATACCGAGTTCCTGCAACACATGGCCGGTGGCGACGGTGAGGTCTTGATGCTGCTCGTGGGCGATGGACTGCGCGTGGGCTGCGTAACGGGCCACATTCCGTTGAAGGACGTTTCCGCGGCGATCACCACCGATCGGATCCTGGCCAAAGCCCGCGTTCTGTATCAGAGTTTGCTGCGCGACTTCGGGGTCATCGAACCCCGGATCGCCCTGCTTGGCCTGAACCCGCACGCAGGCGACGGTGGCACGCTGGGGAGTGAGGACAAGGAGCGCATCGTGCCAGCAGTGCGCCGCTTGAACGAGGAGGGTATCAAGACCATGGGGCCGTATGCGGCCGATGGGTTCTTCGGCAACGGCACCTACAAGCATTTCGATGGTGTGTTGGCCATGTACCACGATCAGGGCCTTGCCCCCTTCAAGGCCCTGAGTTTCGGCCACGGGGTGAACTTCACCGCCGGGCTACCTGTCGTACGAACCAGCCCGGACCACGGTACCGGCTTGGACATAGCCGGTCAAGGAATTGCGGATGAGGGCTCGTTCCGGGCAGCGGTTTGGCTCGCGGCCGACATCCGCCAGAACCGCGAACGGTTCAAGCTCATTGGTGCCGACCCTTTGCAGCCTCAGAAGCGGGAGAAGGAGCGCAAAGAAGGGTAGTTCCGGTAACCTGTCCGCCCCTGCTTGGTTCCCCGTTGACCCAACGGGTCAGGATGTGCGGGAACCGGTAAGAACCAGCCGCTTGGGTGGCTCACCCCCACCCCCTTTTGCCATCCCCCTGAAACCCTACATTTGCCGTCCACTTTTCCGGGGGTATCCCCATGGAGGCGCTCAAGGAACATACCATCCCGTTCACCGGCTTGAAGGATGGCCAGCACCAATTCCAGTTCGAATTGGGCCAGGCTTTTTTCGATGCCACCGGCGAGGAGGACTTCAACGGCGGCGACATGCACGTAGATGTGACCTTGGACAAGACACCGACCATGCTCGTGACCCACATTCAGGTCGATGGTACGGTGACTACGACGTGCGATCACTGCAATGCAGCCTTGGACCTGCGCGTGAAAGGAGAGCAGCGGCAGATCTTCCAGTTGCACGGTGAAGATCAGTTCGACGATGACGAGTTGGTGGCGTTGGACGCGAAGGCGCACAGCATCAACCTGTCCCACTACATCTACGAATGCTTGCGGCTGGCACTTCCCGCCCGGCGCGTGCACGACCCCGGCGAATGCGACCCCGAGGTCGACGCGGTGCTGGGCAAGCTATCCGTGGAACATGAACCGGTACCCGACCCACGTTGGGACGCACTGAAACAATTGAAGACCAAAGGCGCCAAGCCCTAACGACCCCCGAGCCATGCCAAATCCGAAACGGAGATTCTCCAAGACCCGCACCGCCAGCCGTCGCAGCACCAAGAAGGCCGCTGCGCCAACGCTGAGCACCGACAGCACAACCGGCGCAGTGCACCTGCGGCATCGTGCCCATTGGGAGGGCGATAAGCTCTTCTACAAGGGCCGCGTAGTGGTCGATAAGACCGCTAGCGAGTAAGCTGCTGCTCCCGCCGCCCCCTCAGATGAGGATCGGACTGGACATCATGGGCAGCGACCACGGACCGGTCGTTCCCATTCGTGCTGCCTTATTGGCGGCCAAGGAACTTCCTGCAGAAGTGCGCTTGGTGCTGATCGGTGACGCGGATGCCATCAAGAAGGGCTTGGTCGCAGAAGGTGGAGATGCGGCGGCCTTCGACATCGTGGCAAGCCAGGATGATATCACCTTCGACGATAACCCGACGAAGGCGCTTCAGGCCAAGCCCCGAAGCAGCATCAGCTTGGGCTTCCACCTGATGAAGGAAGGGAAGTTGGACGCGTTCGCCAGCACGGGGAACACCGGGGCGATGTTGGTCGGAAGCATCTTCAGCATCAAGCCCATACCGGGCGTCATACGCCCCTGTATCCCCACCCTGGTGCCCAAAGAGGGCGGTGGTTTGGGTGTATTGCTGGACGTGGGAGCGAACGCTGACTGCAAGGCCGACGTGCTCGCCCAGTTCGGCTTGTTGGGATCCATGTTGGCAGAGCATGTGTACCACATTCCTGCGCCGAAGGTGGGCTTGCTCAACATCGGGGAAGAGGAGAAAAAGGGCGATCTGCTGCGACAGGCCACGTACGAACTGATGCGGGATCAGCAGCAGTACAAATTCGTGGGCAACGTGGAAGGGCGCGATCTTTTCACGGACAAGGCCGATGTGATGGTGTGCGACGGATTCACCGGGAACGTGGTGCTGAAAGTGATCGAGGGCTTTCACGATCTGCTGGAGGCCCACGGCGTTGACGACGCGTTCCTTCACCGCTTCAATTACGAGAACTACGGCGGACTGCCTGTTCTCGGCGTCAATGGGAACGTGATCATCGGTCACGGTATCAGCAGCGAACTCGCTGTGAAGAGCATGATCATGGCCACGCGCGAAGTGGTCGACAGCAAGCTCAACGAACGTATCCGCGAAGCGCTCACCTGAATGAGGACGACCGCCGCCATCACCGCTGTGAACGGGTACTTGCCCGAGTTCCGCCTTACCAACCAGGTGTTGGAGACGATGGTGGAAACCAACGACGCGTGGATCACCGAGCGCACGGGTATCAAGGAGCGACGCATCCTCACAGGCAAGGACCAGGGCCTTAGCGCCATGGCGATCGAGGCCGTGAACGGATTGCTGAAGAAACGCGGTATCGGTCCGGAAGAGATCGACCTGCTGATCGTGGCCACGGTGACACCGGACCGCGTGTTCCCTGCCACGGCCAATATCATCTGCGACGGTATCGGGGCGAAGAACGCATGGGGCTTCGACCTGGGCGCTGCTTGCAGTGGGTTCCTCTTCGCACTCACCACAGGCGCACAGTTCATCGAGAGCGGGAAGCACAAGAAAGTGGTGGTGGTGGGTGGCGATAAGATGAGCAGCATCGTGGATTATGAGGACCGCGCCACATGCATCATCTTCGGTGATGGATGCGGTGCCGTGTTGCTGGAACCCACGACGGAGGGGGTAGGTATCCTGGACAGCATCCTGCGCACCGATGGAAGCGGCTGTCAATACCTGCACCAGAAAGCCGGTGGGTCATGGCGTCCTTCGACCGAGCGCAGTGTTGAGCGGAAGGAGCACTACATCTACCAGGAGGGCAAAGCGGTGTTCAAGTTCGCCGTTACCAACATGGCCGATGTGAGCGCGGAGATCATGGAGAAGAACGGTTTGAAGGCCGATGACGTGGCCTGGCTCGTGCCACACCAAGCGAACAAGCGCATCATCGATGCCACGGCGCACCGCATGGGGCTGGACGATAGCAAGGTGATGGTGAACATCGAGAAATACGGCAACACCACCAGCGGCACGTTGCCCTTGTGCCTGTGGGAATGGGAGCCGCGTTTGAAAAAGGGCGACAACATCATCCTCAGTGCCTTCGGTGGCGGATTCACCTGGGGAGCCATCTGGCTCAAGTGGGCCTACGGCGGATAGCGGGAACATCTACATTGGCGATCCCTTCGGACAAGGAGCCAGACCAAATGGACGAACCGATGAACATCACACAGATCCAGGACTTGATCAAGTTCGTCGCTAAAAGCGGCGTGAGCGAGGTGGAGATCGAACAGAAGGATTTCAAGATCACCATCAAGACACCGGCAGGCCGGAAAGAGGTGCAAGTGATCGCCGCACCCGCACCCACCTATGCGGCTCCTCCGCCCGCGGCTGCTGCACCCGCAGCCCCTGCGGCAGCACCGGCCGCTCCGGTCGCAGCCCCCGCGGCCGATGCCAAGTACATCACCATCAAAGCACCGATGATCGGCACCTTCTACCGCTCAGCGGGCCCCGGAAAACCGGTGTTCGTGAACGTGGGTGACGAGGTGAAGAAGGGCAAACCCATTTGCATCATCGAGGCCATGAAACTCTTCAACGAGATCGAGAGCGACGTGGACGGCAAGATCGTGAAGGTGCTCGTGGATGATGCCAAGCCCGTGGAGTACGATCAGCCTTTGTTCTTGGTCGATCCTTCCTAAACCACGGCCATGTTCAAGAAGATCCTGATCGCCAACCGCGGCGAGATCGCGCTACGGGTAATTCGCACCTGTCGCGAAATGGGCATCAAGACCGTGGCGGTCTATTCCACCGCCGATAAGGAAAGCCTGCACGTGCGCTTCGCCGATGAGGCCGTGTGCATCGGCCCGCCCCCGAGCAAGGAGAGCTACTTGAACATGGTGCGCATCATCGCTGCGGCGGAGATCACCAATGCCGATGCGATCCATCCCGGCTACGGCTTCCTGAGCGAAAATGCCAAGTTCAGCAAGCTCTGCCAACAGCATAACATCAAGTTCATCGGTGCCACGCCCGAGCAGATCGAAGCAATGGGCGACAAGGCCACTGCCAAGGCAACCATGATCGCCGCTGGTGTCCCCGTGGTTCCCGGTACGGAAGGATTGGTGACGGACATCGCACTGGCGAAGAAGGAAGCGAAGCGCATCGGTTACCCGGTGATCCTGAAGGCCACGGCCGGTGGTGGTGGCAAAGGCATGCGCCTCGTTTGGAAAGAGGAAGAATTCCAGGAAGCTTTTGAAAAGGCGAGCCAGGAAGCAGGTGCTGCTTTCGGCAACGCGGGGATGTACATGGAGAAGTACATCCTGGAGCCGCGCCACATCGAGATCCAGATCGCTGGCGATCAGTACGGCACCTTCTGCCACATGAGCGAGCGCGACTGCAGCATCCAGCGTCGCCACCAGAAGCTCGTGGAGGAAACGCCATCGCCCTTCATGACCAAGGCGCTGCGCAAGAAGATGGGCGAGGCGGCGATCAAGGCCGCCGCCAGCGTGAACTACGAAGGCGTGGGCACCGTGGAGTTCCTCGTGGACAAGAACAGGAACTTCTACTTCATGGAGATGAACACGCGGATCCAGGTGGAGCATACGATCACCGAGGAGGTGATCGACTACGACCTGATCCGCGAGCAGATCAAGATCGCGGCGGGCATCCCCATCAGCGGACTCAACTACGAGCCCACGCGCCACAGCATCCAGTGCCGCATCAACGCGGAAGACCCTTTCAACAACTTCCGCCCCTCGCCCGGCAAGATCACCAGCTACCACAGTCCCGGTGGTCACGGCGTTCGTGTGGATACGCACGTCTATGCGGGCTATACCATCCCGCCGAACTACGACAGCATGATCGGCAAGCTGATCGTGAGCGCACAAACGCGCGAGGAAGCGCTCACCAAGATGGAGCGCGCCTTGAGCGAGTACGTGATCGAAGGTGTGCCCACCACCATCCCCTTCCACCTGCAACTTATGCAGAACGAGAAGTTCCGCAAGGGAGAGTTCACGACCAAGTTCCTGGAGGACTTCGAGATCAAGAAGCCGTAGAGCAACTTCCTGCCCGGCTACCTTGGCCGCATGCCGCGTCGTTGGTCGTTGATCACCGTTTGGGCGTTATGCGCGCTGCTCTTCATCCTGCGCACCACCCAGACCGCCAAGCACGCGCTCACTTGGGACGTCTTTGGTTACTACCTCTACCTCCCGGCCACCTTCATCCATGACGACCCGGCGCTGAAGGATCGCGCATGGCTGGATGAGGTGATGCTGAAGTACGACCCGTCCACAACGCTTTATCAGTTGGTGGAGGGACCTGATGGTTCACGCGTGATCAAGTACAGTTCGGGCATGGCGGTGGCTTATGCGCCGTGGTTCTTCATCGCGCATGTGATCGCGGAACAATTGGGATATCCAGCGGATGGCTTCTCCATGCCCTACCAAGTGCTGGTGACCTACGGCACCTTGCTCCATGTGCTGCTCGGGCTCTTCATTTTGCGCAAGGTCCTGCTGCATTTCTTCGACGATCTTGTACGGCGCTCCTGGTTGTAGCGGTCGTGCTGGGAACGAACTACCTGCATCTCGCAGCGCTTGATGGAACTCTTCTCACGCACCCCCTGCTCTTCACGCTTTACGCAGGGCTGGTGTTGGCGACTATCCGCTGGCATGAACGAGCGCGTTGGACGAGCGCGCTGGCGATCGGCGCGATCGCTGGTTGGATCACGCTCGTACGTCCTTCCGAAGGCGTGTGTCTTCTGATCCCAATGCTCTGGGCAGGCGCCAATGGATTCATGGCCAAGTGGCGGTCCATCAGGCGCACCTTCCCATCTTGTCCGGCCTGCTGTAGCGTTCGCCGTGGCAGCGTCCCCACAGCTTCTTTACTGGCAGGCGGTCACAGGCCAATGGGTCTTCTACTCCTACGTGAACGCTGGCGAAGGATTCGACTTCACCTCACCGCACATCGCCGATTACCTCTTCAGCTTCCGCAAGGGCTGGTTCGTGTACACACCATTGGCGCTGTTGATGGTCCTTGGATCGATCGTGCTATGGCGAAAGGCACGGCACTTGTTCTGGCCGATCGCCGCATTCCTAATCATCGATCTGTACGTCGTTTCCAGCTGGACCAACTGGTGGTACGCGGGCGGGAGCTACAGTGCGCGCAGCATGTTGCCTGCATTCACGTTGCTCGCGCTCCCCTTCGGATACGCGCTGGTCGGCAGTGGACGAAAATGGCTATTGCCGGTGACCGTACCCCTCATCCTGCTCAACCTCTTCCAGACCTGGCAGTGGAACCATGGTGTCATCAGCAAGGAGCGCATGACGGCCGCTTACTATGCAGCGGTCTTCGGTCGCACGAGCATCCCTGCACACGCACAGCGCTTACTGCTTGTTGACCGACCACTTACCGAAGAGGAAACGCTGGAGGATGCGTCGGGCTATTCGATGAAGGTGCTCTACGAGAACGAGTTCAACGACCGGCCGGACAGCACTTACGCGCTTACACCGGAAGATCCGTTCACGCCAGGGCCTGATGTGAAATTCAAGGACCTCACGACCCGGGACCATGTATGGCTGAGGATCAGCGCGAGACTCCTTGTGGCGGATAGCACCGCTGCTCCGCCGGTGATCGTGTGTTCCTTCCACCATATAGGCGAGACGTACAAATACAAGACGATGACCTGGAACATCGCAACGGCGACCGAGAACGCATGGACCACACTATCGTTCGACTACATCACCCCCGAGGTGCGTTCACCGGAGGACAACCTGAAGGTGTACATCTGGAACCAGTACGGTGGCACTCACCAAGTGGATGACCTGCGTGTGGAAGTCTTCGAGCCCAAGTGACCGTTACGGTAGGGCAATACGTTCATGCACGAGGTGTCCGTCCTCGAGGCGGAAAACAACACCACTTGGCGTTCCTTGCGCCTCAAGCAACAGCCTTGCTTGGGGCAGGCTATCCACGCGGAAGAGCGTTCGCTTCGCATACCACTGCACTTGTGGCTCGGCGGTGAAACCAAGCCTGAAGACCGTTTCGTTCGGAAGCGCTTCTTGACCAATGCCAAGGCCCATTTCCTTCTCTTGCACATAGCGGCCCCCATCGCTCCCCGGTAGCGGATTCGTTCTGTAGAAATAGAGCACCCCAGCAACGCAGGTGGTCATCAAACCTGCGAGCGCCCAACGCGGTGGAAGAGCGGCGATCCCCAGCCCCCCGAGCGTACACAACAAGACGCCACCCTTGAGCGCGGCGAAATCATGCCCTGCGTAGTTCAAGAGCAAGAGGTGATCGAGGACAACGGGTGCCGCAGCCACTGCCAGGAAAAGGCGCCAGTGTTTCGAGGTGTCCTTCCATCGCTGCCAGCGGAAGATGACCCCGATCGCGATCAGGATCACCGGCAAATAACCAATGCGGTAGTTGGTGAGCAGTTGGAGCAACTGCGCTAGGAGGCCACTGTTCATGGAGGTGCGGCGTTCAGCAAAGCGACCGCCGAAGTAGGCCAGCAGTGCATCCGGATCCACCACCTGGAGCCAGCGCCATGCGGTGTATCCGAGCGCTAGCCCAACACCCATCAAGGCCAAGAGCATCACACGCAGTTCCCATCGTTCACGCGTACGCCACCATCGTAAGAGCGCGATGCAGCAGAGCACCATGCCGGCCCATACGCCCGGCCAACTGATGCACGTGGTGATGAAGAGCGTGAGGCCAACGAGCACCGGCCACCTCCATCCTGTCGCGTTCGTCCGGTACATACGCAGAACCACGAACACGTGCCACACCCATGCGTTCTGCACGAACATGTCGCTCATGTACGCGTTGCTGTGGAACCAAAGCGGTGCCGGCATGAAGAGGTAGAGGACGGCCCCGAAGAGGGGTGCGTTCGTGGTGGTTCTTTCGGTGAGCAGTTCGCGGATGATCAGATAAAGCCCGATCGCTGTGAGCAGATGAAAGAACACATTGAAGAGCTGCAAGCCGAGTGCGTTCGGGGCGGTTCCGGTGATGCTGAAAAGCAAATGGGGCAGGTCGTAAGCAAGAGGAGGGTGTGAGAGATAATAGAGCACGCCGTCGCGAAGAGTTGGCTCATCCGTGTAGCCCGGTGGGATCAGGTCCGCCGGACCGGAGAAGGTGATGGCCGGTGCGCCGTGGTGAGCAGCGGATCCATCTACATGCCAGTTGTGCAGAACGATCAGCACCAACGCCGTGCAGTATTCGTGATGTGCGCTCAGCGGTCTATCGATCAAGGGAGCACGCACGCCCACGCTCACCGCGAAAGCGAGCAGGATCCAGAACAGGTGTCGGCGCGGCATCGCACGAACATAGGCAGCCCGGTGACGATCGGAACACAGCGGTGGCACGCCTGTTCCATTCACGACGCATGTGCATACCTCCACTGTAGCTTGGCTCCATGAAAGCGCCGATCATCCTTGGTGTCATCCTGTTCCCGTTGTCCGTTGCAGGCCAACCCGTGCTGGACCGACACGTATTCCCCGTGACCGGAACGATCTTCGGGTACCATGACGTTCCGTACCAACCCGCAGGGAACTCAGGGATGGGCCTGAAATGGGACTACAGCGCTTTGCCGATGGGCACCATCGTTCCCTACGAGTGGACCACCACGGCCATCGCCCCGGGCGCGGGGGCCTTCCCCTCCAACGCACTGGTGCTGAAGGTTCCCGGCGAGCCCACCGCCTACTACCAGCCCGGCGACACCGCATTGCATTGGCTCGGCACCTACACGGACACCGCACTGGTGCGCTTCGACCCACCCTTGGACATCCTGGACCTTCCGTGCGGCATGTACACCACATGGCGCGATTCCGGCATCGCCGCGATCACCGGATCCGGCCGGATAGACATCCGCGTGACCACCTTGGAAGCGACGGCCGACGCATGGGGAACCTTGCTCATGCCCTACGGTCCGGTGGAGGATGTGCTGCGCGTGCGCTATGAACTGAACGTGCGCTCACGCAACGAACCGAACAGGGTACACCTGCGCGAAGTCCGATACGCCTGGTACTGCACACGCACGCCCATGCCCTTGCTGTTGGTGGTGGAGCGCAGCGGCTGGCCGCCACCCGAGCACTTCACGCGCTGGCTCGATGGTTCGTGGCAGGACGACCCCAGAAGTCTCTTCCGCCCTATTGCGCTGCATGTCTTTCCCGACCCGTGCGACGATGTGGTCACCGTGGACCTGCCTGCGCGCAAGGCGGATCGCACCGTTCTCCAGCTCGTTGATGGCAATGGCCAGGTGCGCAGGGAGTGGCTCGCGGAATTCACGGGACCACAAACGCGGCGCATGACCTTGCAGATGGTGGACGTGCCTTCGGGCGGCTACAACCTCACATGGGTCGGCACGGACGGTACCATAGGCAGCACGCGCTTGACGAAGCGGTAAGACTAAGCCGTTGTCGTGAGGCGCTTCACCCCTTTTGCCGGCAGCATCTCCTTCACCGCCGCCACCAACGCCACTTCATCGAAGTGGCACTCGGCGTACAACTCCTTCTGTGAGCCGTGTTCGATCCAGCGGTCCGGAATGCCGAGGCGTTTCACTTGCGCGTGATAACCGTGGTCGGCCATGAACTCCAGCACTGCGCTGCCCATGCCGCCCATGATGCAACCATCCTCGATGGTGACCACGTGCTTGAACGCACCGAACACTTCGTGCAACAACAGCTCGTCGATCGGCTTCGCGAAGCGCATGTCGTAGTGCGCCACAGAATAGCCCTCCCTTTCCAAGGTCTCGATGCCCTTGGCCGCAATGTTCCCGATGTGTCCGATACTGAGCACGGCGATATCCCGGCCTGAGCGCAGCTTGCGACCCGTACCCACTTTGATCTCCTTGAACGGTGTCTTCCATTCCGTCATCACGCCTTCGCCGCGCGGATAGCGGATGCTGAAGGGGCCTTGATCGGGGAGTTGAGCGGTGTACATCAGATCGCGCAACTCCTCTTCGTTCATCGGTGCGCTAACCACCATGTTGGGGATGCAGCGGAAATAGGCGATGTCGAAGTTGCCGTGGTGCGTGGGGCCGTCGGCACCGGCAAGACCACCGCGATCGAGGCAGAAGACCACGTTCAGTTTCTGCAAAGCCACATCATGCACCACCTGATCGTAAGCGCGTTGCATGAAGGAACTGTAGATGTTGCAGAAAGGCACCATGCCCTGCGTTGCCATGCCAGCACTGAAAGTCACGGCATGCTGCTCGGCAATGCCCACGTCGAAGGCTCTGTCGGGCATCGCCTTCATCATGATGTTGAGCGAAGAGCCTGATGGCATGGCGGGCGTAACACCCACAATGCGCGGGTTCTTCTCCGCCAACTCAACGATCGTGTGGCCGAACACGTCCTGGTACTTGGGCGGCTGTGGGCTCTTCGGCACCACCTTGATGATCTCGCCGGTCTCCTTGTTGAACAGGCCCGGGGCATGCCAGACCGTGGCGTTGCCAGCCTCGGCAGGCGCATAACCCTTGCCCTTCACCGTAACGATGTGCAGGATCTTGGGACCGGGAATGTCCTTCAGGTCCTTCAGCACTTTCACCAGATGGTCCACATCGTGGCCATCCACCGGACCGAAGTAGCGAAACTGCAGGCTTTCGAAGAGGTTGCTCTGTTTCAACAACGCGCTCTTCACGGCGTTCTCCACCTTTTGGGCAATGGCCTGCGCGTTCGGTCCGAACTTGCTGATCTTGCCAAGTAGCTTCCACACGTCATCCTTCACCTTGTTGTAGGTGTGGCTGGTGGTGATGTCCGTGAGGTACTCCTTCAGCGCACCGACGTTCGGGTCGATGCTCATGCAGTTGTCGTTGAGCACCACGAGCATATCCGTACCAGCGCCCCCAGCGTGGTTCAGCGCCTCGAAGGCCATGCCGGCCGTCATGGCGCCATCGCCGATCACGGCCACACAATGCCGGTCCTTCTCTCCCTTCAGCTTGCTGCCCATCGCCATGCCCAAGGCGGCGCCGATCGATGTGGAGCTGTGTCCCACGCCGAACGTGTCGTACTCGCTCTCGCTCCGTTTGGGAAAACCGCTGATGCCCTTGTGGATCCGATTGGTGTGGAAGACCTCCCGCCGACCAGTGAGGACCTTGTGCCCGTATGCCTGGTGCCCCACGTCCCACACGAGTTGATCGTAGGGGGTATTGAAGACATAGTGGAGGGCTACCGTAAGCTCAACGACGCCGAGGCTGGCGCCGAAGTGCCCCCCTTTCACGCTCACCAAATCGATAATGAACTCGCGCAGTTCTTTACAGACCTGCTGGAGCTGGTCCTCGCTCATGCCGCGCAGGTCCTTGGGCAGGACGATACGATCGAGCAAAGGATGGGTGGAGCTCGGATGGCTCATGGTCGGTGAACAAAAGTAGGAGGCCTATGGTTCACGAGGGGCAGGCTTTCGGGCACCAACGTCAGGGCTTCATTGCTATTGCCGTTGGCGTTTGTGCTGACACTACATTTGGCCACCTTCCAAAGAGCATCCCCTTGTTGCTCCAAGCAATTTCCTCCCCGGCCGACTACCTGCCGATCGTGATGCAGACGCTCATTGCGGTGGGCTTCGTCGGCTTTGCGCTGTCAGCAGCGGCCTGGCTTGGTCCCAAGATCCGGGGCAAGCACAAGGACGAAAACTTCGAGTGCGGGATCGAACAACAAGGGAACGCACGCACGCCGTTCTCGGTGAAGTACCTGCTCATCGCCATCCTTTTCGTGCTTTTCGATGTGGAGATCATCTTCCTCTATCCTTGGGCAGTGAACTTCAAGGAGCTTGGCGCCATCGGGTTCGTGGAAATGGTGGTCTTCGTCACTTTCGTGTTGGCGGGCCTCTACTATGTGTTGCGGAAAGGCGTAATGAAGATCGAATGAGCGAAGAACGCGGCATCGAACGGCAGAAGCCAACCATCGTAGCACCGCCCGATGGTCATTCCAGATCGGGGTTCTTCGCCACGCGCGTCGACCAAGCCATCGGTATGGCGCGCAAGATCAGCTTGTGGCCCTTGCCCTTCGCCACCAGTTGCTGCGGAATCGAATTCATGAGCGTCATGAGCTCGCACTACGACCTCAGCCGCTTCGGCATGGAGCGCCTCAGCTTCAGCCCGCGCCAAAGCGACCTGCTGATGGTGATGGGCACGATCGCAAAGAAGATGGCACCTGTGCTTCGCGAAGTGTACATGCAGATGGCCGAGCCCAAGTGGGTGCTGAGCATGGGTGCCTGTGCCTGCACCGGTGGGATCTTCGACACGTACAGCGTATTGCAAGGCATCGACCGTGTGATCCCGGTGGATGTGTACATCCCTGGCTGTCCGCCCCGGCCCGAGCAGATCATCGACGGCATCCTGAAGATCCAGGAACTCGCCGCGAACGAGAGCCTGCGTCGCCGATACAGCAAGGAGTACGAGGACCTCATGACCAAATACGCCATTGATTAAGATGGTATTGGCCACAGAGACGCAAAGGCGCAAAGTCAACTCGGCTTTGATGGTACGGTCGCTTTGCGGCATTCAACTCCTTCTTTGCGCCTCTGCGCCTTTGCGGCTAACCCCTTCACCCATTACCGCCTGAGCGATGCCGGGGTTCGTGGTGAAAGGCGAGCGTGATCAATTGGTGAAAGACCGCATGGCGGCCTTCGGCGAGAAGGTCACGGGCATCACGCTAGAAGGCGATCTGATGTGCGTGCATGTGAAGAAGGACACGCTGCATGATCTGTTGCGCACATTGCGCGATGAGCTAGGCTTCAACTTCCTGACGACTTGTTGCGGCATGCACCATCCCGGTGAGGCACAGGAGTTCGGGCTCGTGTACCACTTGCACAACATGCGGGCGGGTCATCGCATCCGGGTGAAGTGCCGTACCACCGCGAACGATCTGGAGTTCAAGACCGCCACCGATCTCTGGCCCACGGCCAACTGGATGGAGCGCGAAACATGGGACTTCTTCGGGATCAAGTTCCAAGGCCACCCGAACTTGAAGCGGATCCTCAACATGGAGGACTTCCCCGCCTTCCCGTTGCGCAAGGATTATCCGTTGGAAGACCCGACCCGTCAGGACAAGGACGACAGATTTTTCGGACGATGAGCACCGTGGAGAAACCGGACTATTGGCAGAAGGACCTCGTACAGGGGCGGGACCTGCGCGAGCTCACCACGCTCAATCTCGGTCCAACGCACCCCGCTACGCACGGCATCTTCCAGAACGTGCTCACGCTAGACGGCGAGATCATCCTGGACACCGAGCAGACCATCGGCTACATCCACCGCGCGTTCGAGAAGCTTGCCGAGCGCCGTCCGTTCTACCAGATCCCGACGATCACGGATCGTATGAACTACTGCAGCTCGCCCATCAACAACATGGGCTGGCACATGACGGTGGAGAAGCTCCTCGGCATCGAACTGCCCAAGCGTGCGGAATACATGCGCGTGATCGTGATGGAGCTGGCGCGCATCGCCGACCACGTCATCTGCAATACGATCATCGGTCAGGACGCCGGCGCTACCACGCCCTTCCTGTACGTGTACCAGTGGCGCGAGCGGATCTACGAGATCTACGAGGAGATCTGCGGCGCGCGGCTCACCACCAACATGGGCCGCATCGGCGGTTGGGACCGCAACTTCAGCGACCTCGTCTGGCAGCGCATCCGTGCCATCCTCAAGGAGATGCCAGCCGGGCTGAAGGAGTTCGAGAAGATGCTCGTGCGCAACCGCATCTTCATGGACCGCACCATCGACTGCGGGCCTCTGAGCGGCGAACGCGCATTGGCCTATGGCTTCACCGGTCCGAACCTTCGCGCTTGTGGTGTGGACTACGACGTACGCGTTGCAGACCCATACAGCGGCTACCAGGATTTCAACTTCATCATCCCCGTGGGCCAGAACGGCGATACCTACGATCGCTTCATGGTGCGCGAACAGGAGATGTGGGAGAGCCTCTCCATCATCCAGCAAGCCATGGACAAGCTGGACAAGATGAGCGACAAGACCAGCATCCGCGCGGATGTGCCCGAGTGGGTGCTGCCGCCGAAGGAAGAAGTGTACAGCGCCATGGAGCCGCTCATCTGGCACTTCAAGATCGTCATGGGCGAGACCGCTGTGCCCGTTGGCGAAGTGTACCACTGCGTGGAAGGTGGCAACGGCGAACTCGGCTTCTACCTCGTGAGCGATGGCGGTCGCACACCTTTTCGCCTGCACCTGCGCCGCCCGTGCTTCATCTACTACCAAGCCTATCCGGAAATGATCAAAGGCGGCATGCTGAGCGATGCGATCCTCACCATGAGCAGCATGAACGTGATCGCCGGAGAACTCGACGCATAATGAGCGCCCGCACACGCCCCATCACCACCACCGCCGGCACGCGGCCCTTCGCCTTCAGCGAAGCGGCGTTGGCCGAGTGCAAGGCGATCATGGCCCGTTACCCCGAAGGACGCAGCAAGAGCGCCCTGCTCCCGATCCTGCACATCGCGCAAAGTGAGAACGACGGCTGGCTCAGCGTGAACGCGATGGATGCCGTTGCGCACGTGATGGGACTTCAGCACATCGAGGTGTACGAAGTCGCCAGCTTCTACAGCATGTACAACCTGCACCCGGTAGGCACCTACGTGCTCGACGTATGCCGGACCACACCATGCATGCTTCGCGGCAGCGATGACCTCATCGCGCACTTGGAGAAGAAGCTCGGTGTGCATGTGGGCGAAACCACCAAGGACGGCATGTTCACACTGAAGGGTGTGGAGTGCCTGGGCAGCTGTGGCACCGCGCCCATGCTGCAGTGCGGCGCTACGTTCCATGAGGATCTTACGATCGAACGTGCCGATGCTTTGATCGATGAATTGCGCGCCAGGAATTCACGGACCAATTACACGGATCGCTGATGGGCCGCAAACTCCTCTTCGAACACATTAGTAAGCCCGGCATCCGTGGACTGGAGGGTTATCGTGCGAACGGTGGCTACCGCAGCGTGGAGAAGGCGCTCAAGACCATGAGCCCCGAAGCGGTGCTTGAAGAGGTGAAGAAGAGCGGCCTGCGCGGTCGCGGTGGTGCGGGCTTCCCCACGGGCTTGAAGTGGAGCTTCCTCGCGAAGCCCGAAGGCGTGCCCCGCTACCTGGTGGTGAACGCCGACGAAAGCGAACCCGGCACCTTCAAGGACCGCTACCTCATGGAGCGGATCCCGCACATCCTCATCGAAGGGATGATCACGTCGAGCTTCGCGATGGGCGCGAACGTGAGCTATATCTACATCCGCGGTGAGTACTTCTATGTCGCCCGGATACTGGAGCAAGCCATACTTGAAGCGCGTGCAGCGGGTTGGCTCGGCAAGAACATCCTTGGCAGCGGCTTCGATCACGAGATCCACGTGCAGGTGGGCGCTGGCGCGTACATCTGCGGCGAAGAGACCGCACTGCTCGAAAGCCTCGAAGGCAAGCGCGGCAATCCGCGCATCAAGCCACCTTTCCCTGCGGTGAAAGGCCTCTACGACTGCCCCACGGTGGTGAACAACGTGGAGACCATCGCGGCCGTGGTGCCCATCGTGAACGACGGTGGTGAGGAATACGCCAAGATCGGCATCGGCAAGAGCACCGGCACCAAGCTCATCAGCGCGGGCGGCAACATCAAGCGGCCGGGTGTGTACGAGATCGACCTCGGCATCACCTGCGATGAGTTCATCAACAGCGATGAGTTCTGCGGTGGTGTGGAAGGCCGTGCCTTCAAGGCCGTGGTTCCCGGAGGCTCGAGCGTTCCCATCGTTCCATACGAGCTATTCCTGAAAACGCCAGCTGGCGAGAACCGCCTGATGACCTACGAAAGCCTGGCCGATGGCGGCTTCGCACAAGGCACCATGCTCGGCTCCGGCGGATTCTACGCCTACAACGATGCACAGTGCATCGTGCGCAGCACCTGGAACCACACGCGCTTCTACCACCACGAGAGCTGCGGTCAGTGCAGCCCCTGTCGGGAAGGCACGGGCTGGATGGAGAAGGTCCTTCACCGCCTCGAGCACGGCGAAGGCCGCACGGAGGACATCGACCTGCTGTGGGATATCCAACGGAAGATCGAAGGCAACACGATCTGTCCGCTGGGCGATGCGGCCGCATGGCCCGTGGCTTCGGCGATCCGCCATTTCCGGGATGAGTTCGAGTACCACGTCCATCACCGCCAGAAAGTGAAGGACCCGAAGCATTTCGAGAAGGAACCATTCGCACTATCGCGCAAATTCGCCACCGCTTAGCCATGCCCAAGGTCACCATCGACGGCGTCATGATCGAAGTCCCGGAAGGGACCACGATCCTGCAAGCGGCCCGCATGATCGGCGAGCGCAACAAGGCCGACCGCCATGTGGTGCCACCGGCGATGTGCTACTACACCAAGCTGAAAACGAGCGGTGGTTATTGCCGCACCTGCATCGTGAAGGTGAGCAAGGGCAGCGACAAGGATCCGCGCCCAATGCCCAAGCCGGTGGCGAGTTGCCGCACGAACGTGATGGACGGCATGGAGGTGCAGAACACCACCGACCCAGCCCTGATCGACGCGCGCAACGGCGTGGTGGAGTTCCTGCTGATCAACCACCCGCTCGATTGCCCCATCTGCGACCAGGCCGGTGAGTGCCACTTGCAGGACCTCAGCTACGAGAACGGCAAGGAGGCCAGTCGCTACGAGTTCGAGCGCCGCACCTTCGACCCCATCGACATCGGCGAGACGATCAAGTTGCATATGACGCGGTGCATCCTCTGCTACCGCTGCGTGAAGGTCGCCGACCAATTGACGGACGGCCGTTCGCACGGCGTGATCAATCGCGGCGATGTGAGCGAGATCAGCACCTACATCAGCAACGTCATCGAGAACGACTTTTCGGGGAACATGATCGATGTGTGCCCCGTGGGCGCGCTCACCGATCGCACCTTCCGCTTTGCCAGCCGTGTCTGGTTCACCAATCCACAGGATGCCCACCGGAATTGCGACAAGTGTTGTGGCAAAGTGGTGCTCTGGATGAAGGGCGCCGAAGTGCTGCGCGTCACCGGCCGCAAGGACCAGTGGGGCGAAGTGGAGGAGTTCATCTGCAACACCTGCCGCTTCGAGAAGAAGGACCTCGCCGACTGGAAGGTCGAAGGCCCGCGCCAGATCGATCGACACAGCGTGATCAGCCAGGGGCATTACAACCTAGAGCGCAAGCAGGCGCTGCTCACCACACCCGCGCCGAACGTCCCTGAACTGGCCCGCAACAAGGAACTGAAGGAACGATGATCCCAACCGCCATCCTCCTGCTGGTGCTCTTCGTGGTCACGCTTTCCGTGGCGGCGTACTCCACCTATGGCGAGCGTAAAGTGGCGGCCTTCCTGCAAGACCGCATCGGCCCCAACCGTGCTGGCCCCTTCGGCATCCTTCAGCCCTTGGCCGATGGTGCCAAGATGTTCATGAAGGAGGACTTCGTGCCCGCCGCGGCGAACAAGAAGCTCTTCTTCCTCGGACCCGCGATCGCCATGACGACCGCGCTCCTCACCGGCGTCGTGATCCCTTGGGGCGATAGCATCACGCTGTTCGGCACCACCATCGATCTGCAAGGCGCGGATCCCGAGATCGGCATTCTCTACGTGTTCGCGATGGTGAGCATCGGTGTCTATGGCATCATGCTCGGCGGCTGGGCCAGCAACAACAAGTTCGCGTTGCTCGGCGCCGTGCGCGCAGCCGCACAGATGGTGAGCTACGAACTCGGTATGGGCCTCAGCATCGTTGCGTTGGTGATGCTCACCGGTACGCTCAGCCTCAGCGGTATCGTGGACTACCAGATCGCGCACGGCTGGGGCGTGATCCAGCAACCACTCGGTTTCCTCATCTTCCTGGTGTGCGCGTTCGCAGAGACCAACCGCGCACCCTTCGACATGCCGGAGTGCGAGACCGAACTCGTCGGTGGCTATCACACCGAGTTCAGCAGCATGCGCCTCGGTTTCTACCTCTTTGCGGAGTACACGAACATGTTCATCAGCAGCGCGGTCATCGCCACGCTCTACTTCGGCGGCTACCACGTTCCGGGCCTCGCTTCGCTGAACCTCGACCCGAACCTCGCGACGATCATCGGCGTGGCCGCCATGTTCGCCAAGACCTTCTTCTTCATCTTCTTCTTCATGTGGGTGCGTTGGTCCATCCCGCGCTTCCGCTTCGATCAGCTCATGAACCTGGGCTGGAAGAAGCTGATCCCACTGGGGATCCTCAACATCGTGCTCACCGGCGGTGTCTATTACTTCCTGAAGGGCTAACATGGGCGCTACGATGCAACCGCTGACGAGCCGCTCCCGCGTGGTGAGCGACAAGAAGATGACGCTCATGGAGCGCATCTACCTGCCTGCGGTCATCGGTGGCCTCTTCATCACCATCAGGCACTTCTTCCGCACTAAGCGGCCCACGATCCAGTACCCGGAGAAGAAACGCCCCATCGCTGCGATCTACCGCGGGCAGCATGTGTTGAAGCGCGATGAGAAAGGCCGCGAGCGTTGCACCTCCTGCGGGTTGTGTGCCGTGGCATGTCCTGCGGAAGCGATCACCATGGTGAGCGCCGAACGCAAGAAGGGCGAGGAGCATCTGTACCGCGAAGAGAAGTACGCAAGCACCTACGAGATCGATATGCTGCGCTGCATCTTCTGTGGCGACTGCGAGGATGCCTGTCCGAAAGAGGCCATCTTCCTCACCGACCGCATCGTGCAAGCCGATTACCTGCGCATGCCCTTCGTGTTCGGCAAGGACGAACTGGTGGAGCCGATGGATCCCGCGAAGCGCGTGGACGTTAGCAAGCGCCAGACGCCGGACGTGTTGAAGTTCAAACAGGAGAAGCGCCACGCGCACAATCGATAGGACCGGATGCTCGCCCTCTTCTACCTCTTCGCGGCCATCAGCGTCATCAGCGCGCTGATGGTGGTGAGCGCGCGCAGCCCCATCAACAGCGTGATCGCCTTGGTCGTGTGCTTCCTCAGCATCGCCGGGCACTACATCCTGCTGAACGCGCAGTTCCTGGCCATGGTGCACATCATCGTTTACACCGGGGCCATCATGGTGCTCTTCCTCTTTGTGATCATGCTCCTCAACCTGAACAAGGCCACGGAACCGATGAAGGCTCTCGGGACACGCATAGCAGCGGTGATCGCTGGCGGTTTGTTCTTCATCACGTTGCTGGCGGCCATCCGCCATGGCATCAGCATCGCACCCGCGAACGAGTTCGATGGCGGCGTCGGATTGGTGCACAGCGTGGGCATGTCGCTCTTCACCGAATTCCTGCTGCCTTTCGAAGTGAGCAGCGTGCTCTTCCTGAGCGCGATGGTGGGTGTGGTGATGCTTGCCAAGAAGGACAAGACCTCCCACCTGCCGCTCGACGCCGCACAGGATGGCGGGAACCCGTTGAGCCCTGCTGAATTGGAACGACGCGGATAACATGGGACAGGACATCCTCACCGCCATTCGTGTCGTGCCCTTGGAGCACTACGTGATCCTGAGCTTCCTGCTGTTCAGCATCGGTGCGGCAGGCGTGATGTTCCGCCGCAACACCATCATCATCCTGATGTGCCTGGAGCTGATGTTCAACAGCGTGAACCTCTTGCTCACGGCCTTCAGTGCCCACCACAGCGATCCGCGCGGACAGGTCTTCGTGTTCTTCATCATGCTCGTGGCCGCTGCGGAAGTAACCGTGGGCCTTGCGATCCTGGTGATGATGAAGCGCAACGTGGATAGCGTGGACGTGAACCAACTGAACCGCTTGAAATGGTGACGGCCGACCTGCTCGCGGTACTGGTGCCTGCACTGCCACTGGCAGGCGCGGTGATCATCGCGTCCTTGCGCCGCAAGCTCTCCGCGAACGTCGCTGGCGGTTTGGCCACTGCGCTCATGGCCGGAGCCTTCGCTACGAGCATCGCGCTCTTCATGGGCTTCGACGCGGAGACCGGCGGTCGTACCGTTCGTTTGCTCGATTGGATCGCCGTTACGGGCATGGACATTCCGCTGGCCTTGCGCATCGATGCGCTTTCGCTGACGATGATGCTGATCGTCACCGGCGTTGGCACTTTGATCCACCTGTACTCGGTGGGTTACATGCACGAGGATCCGCGTGCCGCCACCTTCTTCGCGCAGCTCAACCTCTTCAGCTTCGCGATGCTGATGCTCGTGATGGGCTCCAACCTGCTCGTCACCTTCATCGGTTGGGAAGGCGTGGGCTTGTGCAGCTACCTGCTCATCGGCTTCTGGTACACGAACCCGGATTACAACTACGCCGCGCGCAAGGCCTTCGTCATGAACCGCATCGGCGACGTGGGCATGGTGCTGGCGATGGTGCTGCTGTTCCAGCGCTTCGGCACCTTGGAGTACGTGGACATCATGGACCGCGCAGGCCAGCTCGCTTCCACCGACTGGACCCTGCTAGCCGTGACGCTGCTGCTCTTCGTGGGCGCCACGGGCAAAAGCGCCCAATTGCCGCTCTTCACCTGGCTGCCCGATGCCATGGCCGGCCCCACGCCGGTGAGTGCGTTGATCCACGCCGCCACCATGGTCACGGCCGGTATCTTCCTGATCGTTCGTTGCTCAGTTCTCTTCGAACTGGTGCCTTACACGCAGGACGTGATCCTCTGGATCGGCACCGCGACGGCGATCATCGCTGCGAGCATCGGCCTCTTCCAGAACGACATCAAGAAGGTGCTGGCCTACTCCACGGTGAGCCAGCTCGGCTACATGTTCGCGGCGCTCGGCATGGGCGCATACAGCGCGGCCATGTTCCACGTCACCACGCACGCGTTCTTCAAAGCGCTGCTCTTCCTCGGTGCGGGTAGTGTCATCCATGCTCTGGGCGGCGAGCAGGACATCCGCAAGATGGGCGGGCTGAAGGGCCACATCAAGATCACCTACGTCACCTTCCTCATCGGCACGCTCGCGATCAGCGGCCTTCCGTTGATGAGCGGCTTCTTCAGCAAGGACCTCATCCTCGCGCACGCGTTCCAAGAGAGCCCTGCGGTGTTCGTGCTGTTGCTCTTCGGCGCGCTGCTCACCACTTTCTATATGTTCCGTCTGCTCTTCCTGGTCTTCTTCGGGAAGTACCGCGGCAGTGCTCATCCGCACGAAAGTCCATTGACGATGACCGTTCCGCTCATGGTCCTCGCGGTGTTGAGCGTGATCGGCGGACTGCTGAACGTGCCACACCTCTTCGGCGGTCACGAAGGCATGAAGCACTTCCTGGAGACCGCCGCGGAAGGCATCCACTACGAGCACATCGAACTGAGCGCCACGACCGAATGGATCCTGATGGGCATCACCACGGTGCTGGTCTTCGCGACGATCTTCTTCGCGTATGGCCGCTTCGCGAAACGCACGACACTTGAGGGCGATGAGGCGGACATGCCCTTCTTCAAGCGCCTCATCGCGCAGCGTTGGCGCATCGACGAGCTCTATCGGTCGCTCTTCGAGAAGCCTTATGGCTGGTTCAGTACCCGCTTCCATTCCATCGGCGAGAAGGGCGTGATGGTGCCGCTGATGAACGGCGTAGGCGATGCTGCGCTTCGCGCTGGAAACGTGGTGCGCAAGCTGCAGACCGGCAACGCCAGCTTCCACCTCCTGGCCATGGTATGCGGGATCATCGTGTTCCTCCTCATCACCCTCCTGAGCAACTGAGATGATCGCCGCGCTCCTCCTGCTCATCCCCTTCATCGCGGCGACGTTGCTCGTGGTGCTGCGGCCTACGCAGCATGCCAAGACCGTTGCGATGGTCTCCTCGCTGGCATCCCTGGGCGTGGTGTTGTTCGCCTGGGCTGGTTACACGGGCGTGCCGGTCACCGAAGTGGACCGCGACTGGGCATCGGCCTGGGGCCTGCGTTTCGTGATGGGCTATGATGGAGTGAGCCTGCTGATGCTGATCCTCACCGGGGTGGTCTTCCCGTTCATCATCGGTGCGGGCTACGGCGAGAAGCTACAGCACCCATCGCTGGTGAACGCATTGCTGCTCTACACGCAGACCTTCCTCTTCGGCGTCTTCCTCGCGCAGAACGCGTTGCTCTTCTACATCTTCTATGAGATGTCGTTGATCCCGGTCTTCTTCTTCCTCCTCTATTGGGGTGGCGAACACCGGCGTGCGATCACCGTGCGCTTCTTCATCTACACCCTTCTCGGTGGTCTCTCGTTGCTCTTCGGCATCATCTATTGCATCAGTCAGGGCACGGGCATGAACGGAGACTTCAGTGCGCTGCAAGCTCTCAACTTCCCGGTCGACACGCAGATCTGGCTCTTCTGGGCGCTCTTTCTCGCCTTCGCGATCAAACTGCCCATCTTCCCCTTCCACAGCTGGCAGCCCGACACCTACAGCATGGCTCCCACGCAAGGCACCATGGTGCTGGCGGCGGTGATGCTGAAGATGGGCCTTTACGGTGTGCTGAAACTGGTCTTTCCCTATCGTGCCGGAAGGTGTGGCCTACTGGCGCGAGACGGTGATCGTACTGAGCTTGATCGGCGCGGTGTACGCCGGTGTGATCGCCTTCCGCCAATGGGACATGAAGCGCTTGATCGCTTACTCCTCGCTCAGCCACGTTGGCGTGTTGTGCGCGGGGCTCTTCGCTTGGAACACATACGGCATCACGGGGTCCTTCTACCAGGCCTTCGCGCACGCGGTGCTCGTCATCAGCTTGCTATACATGGCCGCTGCGCTGAAAGAACGCGTGGGCAGCAGCGAAATGGGTGCGATGGGCGGATTGAAAGTGCGGATGCCGCGTCTCGCGGCGCTCTTCCTTTTGGTGGTGGTGAACGCCGTGGCCCTGCCGCTCACCCAGAGCTTCGTGGGCGAGTGGCTCATGTTCGCAGGCCTGTGGCAGGTGAACGGCTGGCTGGCCCTTTTCGCAGTGAGCACCATCGTGCTCGGCGCCATCTACATGCTTTACGCCTACCAGCGCGTGATGCTCGGTCCGGACAAGTGGCAATTGGACATGCCGGACGCTTCGAGGCGCGATCACCTCTTCCTTGTGCCGTTGATCGCCATCACGCTCATCCTGGGCGTTTACCCCGAGCCCATCCTCCGCTTGGTGGACGGCCCCGTTCAATTTCTCTTAAGCAGCCTGCCCTGAGATGAGCGCCCTGATCTTGATCTCTGTGCTCGCTGTGGTGCTGCTCTACTTGGGCTTCGGCAACAACCGCAGCCTGCTCGCCCCAGTGGCCATCGTTGGATTGCTCGGCGCATTGGCGCTCTTCGTTTCCGGCTGGCAGATCGAAAGTCCACTGCTGAAAGGCATGGTCGCCTTCGATGGCTATTCCTTGTCCTTCAACAGTTCGTTGATCCTGCTCACCGTGCTGCTCTTCCTCTTCGGCATCGACTACTACGCCAAACTGCGGGAGAACGTGGCCGAGCAATATGCGCTTATGCTCTTCTCGCTCGTAGGCGGACTGCTGCTCACCAGCTTCTCCAACCTGCTTGTGATGTTCCTCGGCATCGAGATCCTCAGCATCCCGCTGTTCATTCTCGCGGGCGGCAAACGCGACAGCTTCCGAAGTGGTGAAGCCGCGTTCAAGTACTTCCTGCAAGGCTCGTTCGCTTCGGGCTTCATGCTCTTGGGCATCGCCCTCGTCTATGGCAGCAGCGCCTCCTTCGACCTCGCCACGGTGCAGGCCTTCGCCGCATCGGCACAAGGCAACATGATCTTCCTGCTCGGCCTCTTCTTCACCATCGCGGGCTTGGCTTTCAAAGTTGCGGCCGTACCGTTCCACTTCTGGAGCCCCGATGTGTACGAAGGCGCGCCTACGCTCGTGACCGCCTTCATGAGCACCGTGGTGAAGACGGCCGCATTCGCAGCGTTCTACCGCCTGATCGAACACATGCAGCTGCCGGGCGCGATACACACGATGCTGATGTTGATGACCGTCTCCACGCTCTTCCTTGGCAACATCGTGGCGCTGCGTCAAACGCAGTTCAAGCGACTGATGGCCTATTCGAGTATCGCGCACACGGGTTTCCTCCTGCTCGCCTTCCTCGGCGCCGACCCGCAAACGCCGGGTGTGCTCTTCTTCTATCTCACCACCTACGCCATCGCGACGGTCGGTCTCTTCGTGGTGCTCACGCTCGCCAAGCGCGCGGCCAACGGCGATGAGCACATCCACATCTTCCGTGGGCTCTTCCGCAGCGCACCCTGGCTCGCCATCGCGACCATGTTGTTGTTGCTTTCCCTGGCCGGCATCCCGCTTACCGCAGGCTTCGTGGCCAAGTACCGCGTCTTCGTGCTGGGCCTCGCCAATGGCTATACGGCGATCACAGCCTTTGCGGTGGTGATGGCGCTGGTGGGCATCTACTACTACGTCATGGTCATCCGCGAAGCCTTCACGCCCCAAGAGCGTGGACCGCAACTTGTGGTGGCGCCGCTGAACTGGCTGGTGATCTCCTTCTGCGGGATCGCGGTGGTGGTGTTGGGATTGCTGCCTGGGTTGATCCGGTTGTAACGGTCTACAACCCTTTCGGGGTCGAACGCTCACACACCATCCGTTTCTAATCCCTGTGACCCCACTGGGGGCAAACCCGGCCATGCGCACACGACCCCGAAGGGGTCGCAGAGATTGGCCTTAGGCCAGAGGCGCAATCCCTCACCCTGAAAGGGGCGCAGAAAGAGGGACGAACCGATGGTGCTATCCCCTCCCACTTGCTCACCACGCTGGTGGCGATGGCATTGCCCACCACGTTGGTCGCGCTGCGGCCCATGTCGCAGAAGTGATCGATGGGGAGTATGAGCGCGATGCCTTCGACGGGCACGCCGAACATGCCCAACGTTGCCGCCACCACCACGAGTGATGCGCGCGGCACACCGGCGATGCCCTTGCTGGTGAGCATGAGCGTGAGCAGCATCGTCATCTGCGTACCGAAGTCCATGTGGATGCCATAGACCTGCGCGATGAAGAGGCTCGCGAAGGTCATGTACATCATGCTGCCGTCGAGGTTGAAGCTGTAGCCGAGCGGCAGCACGAAGCTCACCACGCGGTCCTTGCAGCCGAAGCGCTCGAGCTCCTCCATGAGCTTGGGCATCACGGCCTCGCTGCTGGTGGTGCTGAAGGCGATGGTGATGGGCTGCACGATGCGGCGCATCAGCTCCTTCATCCGATGACCGAGGAAAAGGAAGCCCACGCCGAGCAGGATCACCCACAGGATGGCAAGCCCGATGTAGAACTCACCGACGTACACCGCGTAGGTGCTGAGCACGCCCAATCCGTGGATGGCGATGACGGCCGCGATCGCACCAAAGACACCGAAGGGCGCGAAGTTCATGACGTAGCCCACCATCTTGAGGATCACGTGCGAGACGCTCTCCAGCAGCTTCACCACGGGCTTGGCATAGTCGCCGATGCTGGCGCACGCCACGCCGAAGAAGATGCTGAAGACCACGATCTGCAATACCTCGTTGGTGGCCATGGCCTCCACCATGCTCTTGGGGAAGACATGCGCGATGAAGTCCTTCAAGGTGAAGGACTGCGTCTTGCCGATCACGTCGGCCACATCACCGCTGGCCTGCAACTGCAGTCCCACGCCGGGCTTCAGCACGTTCACCAGCACCATGCCCAGCACCAGCGATACCAGCGATGCGCTTATGAACCAGAGCAACGCACGCCCTCCCACACGACCAACCGTCTTCATGTCGCCGAGCTTGGCGATACCAACCACCAGGGTACTGAACACCAGTGGCGCGATGATCATCTTCACCAAGCGCAGGAAGATCTCGGTGAGGATCTTCAGGTTCTCCGAGACGTCCTTGCGCGCGCCCTCTTCCATGCCGGTGTGCATCGCGTAGCCAACGACGATGCCCAATACCATGGCGACGAGGATCCAAACGGTGAGCCTGTTGTTCTTGGAGATCATGCGTTGGGGATTCAACCGTGCTTCGGGGCAAGCTTACTATGGCGGTATCCGTAGAGGAAATAGCAGACCAGTCCGATCAACAGCCAGATGCTGAACCAGCTCCAGTTGCTAACAGCCATGCCCGTGAGCAGGTAGCAGCAGGAGACCAGTCCCAGAAGCGGGATCAATGACCAGTTCTTCACGTGGGCGATCACGGCGAGCAGAATGATGAGCGGCCAGAAGATCAGCTGCGGGATGTTCTGCGCGGCGTGTTCATCCGTCAAGTCGAGCAGGCCGGGGAAATAGCCGGGCACAGCGAAGAGCAGCAGCGCCACCGCGCCCAAGAAGATCGCAGGGGCGATCCTCGGCTGTTCAAGTACGGCAGATGGAAACGGCCCGGTGTGCGCTCGACGTTGGGGCAGGAGAGCACGCCCCCCGCACACGAGCACGAAGGCGAACAAGGTGCCGATGCTGGTGAAGTCCAGGATGAAGCTCTCGTCGGTGAAGAAGATGGGGATGCCAACCACAAGCCCGGTAACGATGGTGCTGAAGCCCGGCGTCTTGTACTTCGGATGGATGCTCGCGAAGCGTTTGGGCAGGAGGCCATCGCGGCTCATGCTCATCCAGATCCGCGGCTGTCCCATTTGGAAGACCAACAGCACGCTCGTCATGGCCACCACAGCGGCGATGCTCACGATGAAAAGCATCCACTTCACGCCACGCAGGGCGAAGACCTCGGCCAAGGGGTCGCTCACACCCAATTGCGACCAACTGACCATACCGGTGAGCACGAGCGCGAGAACGATGTACACCACCGTGCAGATCACCAGCGACCAGATCATGCCGCGCGGCAGATCCCGCTGCGGGTCCTTGCTCTCCTCGGCCAATGTGCTCACCGCATCGAAGCCGATGTAGGCGAAGAACACCGCACTCACCCCCGCCATCACGCCACCGAAGCCGTTCGGCAGGAAAGGGGTCCAGTTGGAAATGTCAATGTAGAACACGCCCACACCGACGACCAGCGCGATGATCGCCAGCTTGACGATCACCATGGCGTTGCTCACGTTGCGACTCTCCTTCACGCCCACGTACACGAGCCAGGTGATGAGCGCATTGATCACGACTGCGGGTAGGTCGAAGATGATGCGCAGGCTGCCGAGCAAGGGAGCGGTACTCCATGCCTTGAAGCCTTCGGAGGACCGTCGAGAGCTTCCATGTTTCGGTTTTCCGCTTTGGCAATTCAAGCGCGGCTTCTTCCAGGTTCTTCGATCGTTTTGTGCGCCGCCGTGTAGTTGGTGGTAAGCCACTCCGGCATGTGCAGGTGGAAGCTTTCCAGCAGATTGGTGAAGTAGCCGCTCCAGCTGAAGGCCACGTAGATGTTGCCGATGCTGTACTCCATGAGCAGCGCCCAGCCGATGATCCACGCGAAGAGTTCCCCGAAGCTCACGTACGCATACGTGTACGCACTACCGCTCGCAGGCACCCTTGCCGCGAACTCCGCATAGCACAGCGCCGTGAACCCGCATGCCACACCGCACAGCACGAAGAGCAACACCACACCCGGCCCGCCGCTGAAGCAGGCCTGGCCCATGCTGCTGAAACTGCCCGCACCGATGATGGCAGCGATACCGAAGAAGGTGAGGTCGCGAACGCTGAGATGGCGTCCGAGCGCATGCCCACCGTGGATCTCCCCTTCCGCCCCGGAGATGCGGTCGATGGGTTTCTTGCGGAAGAGGCTCATGCGCGGCAGCCGAATGTAAGCGGATGCCCCGCGCGAAAAGCAGAAGAGGGCCTGTGGGCCCTCTTCGCATCTTGTTCATTCCAGCGCTATGGGAGCTCGCAAGCGGAAGCCTTCACATCCTTGAGCCCTTGGTCGAGAGCATGGTGTTGATGTTCGTCGTATTGAAGCTGCCTGTGTTCAACGCCTTTGCTTTCTCGAACCAGCACTTGGCCATGGCCATGTCCTTGGTGGAGTTGAAGTGATAGAAACCAAGGTAGAAGTACGCTTCCTCGGCATCGGTGGGGGATTTGACGATCTCCTCCGGCTTCATCTTGCGTACCACTTCCTCGAAATAGGGTTGTGCCTGCCATGTCTTCTTCTCCGGATCGAGGCCGGCGTTCGCACGTGCGCGGCCGAGGTAGCCTTGGTAGATCGCCGGCTGCTTGGTGACATACACCGCCCATGCGCTATCCGCCGTAGCATACTGCTTGGCCTTGTTGGCCGCCGTGCCCAAGTAGTAGTAGTCGTTCGACTTGACATTGCCTGTGGCGATCTTCTCCTGATGCACGCGCATCTCCATGTCGTACATCTTCGCCTTCCTCAAGATCGTCGCAGCCTCGGAATACAGGTCCATCTTGGATGGGTCGATCCGAGCAGCAGCCACGTACATACCTGCGGCGAGCGAGTCGAGATCGCCCGTCGGAAGTCCTTCCCTGGTCACCGTTGAATCGGCCACTCCTTTGGCCAGGCCAGCGTAGATCTTACCCATTGTCTCGAAGTCGGCAGAGATCTCCTCCGCATCCGGTTGCACGCGGAAGTACTCCACCATCACCGCCAATGCACGCTTGCTCTCGCCGAGCTGCGCCAAGCTGTAGCCCTCGATGCGGGCGAGCGTGTTGTCATTGACACCAGCGTTCCTCAGGGCCGTGATCTCGGCAAGGGACTCCGTGTACTTGTCCGTGAGGTACAGGAACTTGGCATAGCGCACGCGCGCGCTCAAGTTGCCCTTGTTGAGGTCGAGGTACTTTTGGTAATCCGCCGTTGCCTGCTCGATGTTGCGCTTGTAGAAATGCGCTTCCGCGCGCCCGCGATAGGCCGGGGCGTAGGCGGGGTCCATGGTGATCGCGTTATCATACTCGGTGATGGACGCGTCGAAGTTCTTGGCGCGATAGTACACGAAGGCTTTGCGCGCAATGGGTTTGGCGCTCGCCGCCTTCAGCTCGCTGGCCTTCTTGTAATTGACCATCGGCTCACTGGCATCACGCGAGTTCTGTTCAAAGAGGGCGTCCCCCTTCACGATGTACAGCTCAGCGTCGTTCGGGTTGAGCAGGATCGCTTTCTCGATGTATGCCAACGCCGTCGTTGGGTCCTTCGCCGCTCCGTACACAAGACCCTCAGCGGCTTCGCGATACACATTGGCCTGCATGGGCTTCGGGGTCTTGCTGCTCTTGTCGATGGCCTTTGCGATGCACGCCTCGAAGGCGAGCTTGGCATCCGCCGACTTGCCCCGGGCCTGCATGACCTTGCCGAGACCAACCGCGTTCAGTGGCATCAAGGGGTTCACTTTCGCGCCACGGTCGAAGGCGGCTTGCGCGCTATCGAGTTGTTCGTTGGCATAATAGTTCTCGCCGAGCAGGAACCAAGCTTCACCATTGTTCGGTTCGGCGGCCAGGATGGCACGGATGGCACGGGAGGCGTCTTCGAAGCGCTCGTTCTCCGTGAGCTTCGCGGCGCTCTCAAGCGGGGTTTGTGCCATACTGCTGCCAGCGGCGATCACGAACATGGTGGTAAGTGCCACCATTCCTATCTTCTTGGGTTCCATTTTCAAGGTTGAACGAGTTCTATGTCGCGTACCGGTACCCGCTCGGGAGCGAGGCCCTGCTTGAGGATGATGCGTTGGCCCTTGTGGCCAGCGACAAAGGAAGCAAAGCCGGTGCCAAGGCCGCTCTTCCCCTCCGCCACCGTCATGATCACGCCCCGGCAAAGCGGGTAGCTCTTGTCTTTCAGCGTACTCTGCTCGGGGAGGTGGGCCGTGGAGCTATCATTGGCGGCGATAGGTATCAGCTTGAGCCCTGAGCGCAGGGCACGGCAACGGGCATCATCCAGGTCGCTGATCCGGGCAAAGGCGATGAAGCCAAGAGCGCTGGGGTCCGATGCAACGCGTTGCACAAGTTCGTCCAGGTTGTTCAGGGCCGCGCCGCGTTTGAGTTGGCTGGGGTCGCCATTGAAGAGCGAATCGACCAAGGAGCGAGGTACGCCGCTCTCTTTTCGCTCGAACAACGCAGTTACCCGTGTCGTGGTTCCCGGCCACGTGCCCAGTTCACCGGAGAGCATGCCTTGCAACTGCGGAACCGTGAGCTGCTGAACCGGGTTCTGGAGCGAAGCGATCACGGCGATCCCATCTGTTGCCACACGCTCCACATGGGTGGAAAGGTTGCGTGTGCGGAAGTAGGCCTCTTGTTCGCCCCCCGGCTTGAAGGACCCGAAAATGCAACGTACACTATCCGCCAACATCGCCTTGGTAAGCTCAGCCTCAGGCAGGTAATGGATCACCACCTGCGCGTTCGGATAGGTTCCATTGAAGACTAATTGGTGGTCTTCAAGCAAGTATCGGAGGTCTTCATCGGCAAGTACCACGGCGCGGCCGGACACCGGAGTGTCATCACGTGAGGGGTCCACCGGGGTGTTGGTACAGGCATTGAACAGCAGCGCGATCACGAGCATGCCGAGCGCAGGGAGCGCCCGTCTCAAGCAACGTGCGAAGGAGCCTTCCCCTTTCGGTACCAGAGGTAGCCCCGGAAAAAACCGTACGCCATGAGCAAGCCACCGATCAGAGGGCGCTGCACAGTGATGATGTGGTTTCCGAGGTCCGAGAACAGGAGCAGGCTGCCCAAAACGATGTAAACGACGGACATCCCCAATGCGAACCATCGCATGGTGCTCAGCGCAGAATGAAGTTCACCGGGAGGATGTAGCGCACCTTCACGGGCTTGCCGTTCATCTTGCCAGGGCTCCATTTGGGCATGGTCTTCACCACGCGCACCGCCTCCTTGTCGAGTCCGCCGCTAACTCCTCGCTTCAACACCACATCGGTGATGGAGCCATCGTTGCTCACCACGAATTCCACGAACACACGGCCTTGAATGCCGGCATCGGTTTCCATTGCAGGGTATTTCACGTTCTTGCCGAGGAACTTGTAGAGCGCTTCCAAGCCACCGGGGAATTCCGGTTGTTCCTCCACTGCTGAAAGTTCAAAGGTCACATCCTCCACCACCGTCGGCGGCGGGGCGTCGATATCCTCGCCTTCCTGCGTAACCGTGCTCGCATTCGTTTCCGCCAGTTCCTCCTGGATCACCGGCGGTTCCTCAACGACCTCATCCACCGCTTCGAGCTGGGTGAACTGCACGCTCTCGATCTTCACGGGGGGTGGTGGCTCCACTGGTGGGGGTGGGGGTTCCTCCTTCTTCTCTTCCTCGAAAAGTTCCAAGTTCACGTCCACGATCTTCTTCTCGCTCTGGACGGTCTCGTCACCGCTCAAGGCGGCAACGATCATGGGCAGGCTTACCGCGATCCCGAGGAAAAGCACCGAGCCGACAACAGCCATGAGCAACCGTCGTACGTACTCCTTGCGCAGTACGAAGGCGCCATAGTCGTGGTGCCGCCCCTCGAACACCATGTTGTTGCGGGCGAGCGCCAACACGTTGTTCCAACTCAGGTCCATCGTCATCGCGAGCGAGAGCAGGAGCAGCAGGGCTATGAAGATGACGTATTCCATGGCTTCAGAGTTTGGCCTTTTCGATGTCGAGCAACACCTGTTCCGCCGTCTTCAAACTATCGAGCACACCATAGGAGCCAATGCCGCTGATGTCCATTTCATCGACCATGTCGATCATGTTGCGGTACTTGGCATCGGGGTCGGTCTTGATGATGGCTTTGAGGTTGAGCGGGTTCCCCTTCACTTCCCGACGCTTGGCGGTGTATTCTTCCTCCGTCAGCTTCCGCTCATTGAACTGTTTCGCCAAGGCGTTCAATTGGGCCACCGTTTCCTTGTTGCGCTCCACCAGCAATTTCTGCACCTGGCTGAAGTCGGTGCGCTCGAACGTTGTGGGCGGTTTGCCCTCGGGGTTCCCGGGGGCATAGAACTGACCGAAGTAGTAGAAGATCTGGTCGTTCTTGGTGAGCATCAGCGTTATCGCGTTGTCCAACTTGGTAGGCGGCGGGGGCGGCTGGTCCGGTGGTGGTGGCACCGGGTAGGTCATCTGCAAGGTGCTCGGCTTGTACATGGTGGTGGTCAGGATGAAGAAGGTGAGCAGCAGGAACGCCAAGTCCACCATCGGCGTCATGTCGATGTGCGTGCTGCCCTTCTTGGCCCGCTTCTTCTCGTGGCGTCCTCCGCCACCTCCACCACCTTCGGGTACGTCTGCCATGGTGCTTCGTTTTTATTGGCTACCTCCCTTCTGCGGTACAATGCTGCTGAAGAAAGGTTCGATCATTGATCACATCCTCGACGACTCGAGGTCGGTTATCATCTTGAACTTGCTGATCATGATATCCGGGGCTTGGAAGGTCCGGATCACCTCGGCCACTCGGGAGTAGTTCGTGTTGCCATCGGCCTTCAATGCCACGATGGGATTCTCCTTGGCATCGTTGTAGAAGATGGTCCGAGTCACGAGGATCCAGTCGCGCAATTGGTTGTTCGTACTGTCTATGGGAATGCCTTGGAACTGTCGCGTGTACTCCTTCCGTTCATCGCCACTATCCAAGGCAAGGAACGCTTGAAGATTCTGGATCGGGATCCCCACCGGTCCCACGTTGGCGAACTTCACCTTGTCCTCCTCAGAGGGTGTGTAGTTAACGCGCTTGCCGAGTTCCTCCAGCACAGCGAAACGTACCATCTTGTCCGTGAAATCCCAGTAAACGTGACCTGCGGTATCCACCACGATGGTCATCATGTTGGTCATCGGTATGGGCGACTCCGATGTTGACGCCGGGGTATCCACTGCAACCGCCTCTTCCGGACGGAACTGCGCGGTGAGCATGAAGAAGGTCACCAGCAGGAATGCCAAGTCCACCATCGGTGTCATGTCCAGCGCCGGACTCCTCCGGGGCATCTTCAGCTTAGGCATCTTGGTTGGCTAGGGTTGGATCATTGTTGCTCCTCGAACGCCCTGGTCACGGGCGCCGTATCGCCCCTATTTGTGGTTCGCCAAGGTTTGGCTCACACTGAAACCGGCCTCATCGATGCCGTGTGTGATGGCGTCGATCTTGGTGCTGAAGAAGTTGAACATAATGATGGCGATGCACGACCCGGTGATACCGAAGGCCGTGTTGATGAGCGCCTCGGAGATACCGGTGGACAGTGCGGTGGCGTCCGGGGTACCGGCCGTGGCCAATGCGCTGAACGCGCGGATCATCCCAAGTACGGTTCCGATCAGACCGAGCAGTGTGCTGATGCTGGCGCAGGTGGAAAGGATCACCAGGTTCTTGCTCAGCATGGGGAGCTCCAGCGCGGTGGCCTCCTCCAACTCCTGCTTCACCGACTGAAGGCGGCTCTCCTTGTCGTGGCTGGCGTCATAGAGCACCGTCTTGTACTTCTCCAATCCGCTGCGCATCACATTGGCCACGCTGCCCTGCTGCTTGTCGCACTCGCCGATGGCCGTATCCACATGGTCGTTGGCCAATTCCTGGCGCACTTTGCCCAGGAATCCCTCGATGCTGCCTTTGCCCTTTGCGCGGCCCAATGTGATGAAGCGCTCCACCGAGAAGATGATGATGATCAAGTTCACGCTGAGCAGGATCGGCACGATGAAGCCCCCTTTGTAGATGGTCCCGTACAATTTGCCGGGGTTCGTGTCGATCGGGTGGCCATGGACCGGGTCGCCGTTCTGGAAGTTCGAATCGGCACCTAGCACGAACATGTAGATGCATACACTGATGATCAGCACCAGGGGGAAGACGATGGCCACGAAGAGTGCATTCGTCTTACCGCTTTTCTCGTTGCTCATTGGGGGTCGGCTTGTAGGGTTTCGGATGGTTCTATCGGTCGATCGTTCGAAGCGCCCGGGAGCGAACTCGCCGGAGGTTCCGTACAGGGTTCGCAAACATAGTAACCTGAGTTACGCGACATGTTAAAGAAAATGTCATGATGCTAGCCAAGGGTGGTCGCGGTTGCCAGGAGGTTCCGTGCCATGGTCGCAGGCAGCGCATGGGTTCGGTGGCAACGGGCTTGCAACCAGCCCAAGTGCATGAGGCCAGCCGCCGAACAGGGAACGGGACGTCCTGAACGGGGAACGGAGGGCTTTGCCGCTTCCGATCATGAACGAAAAAGCCCCCGGAGATGCTCTCTCCGGGGGCTTCATCCACGTTTCTGACTAGTGCTTCGTCACACGGCGAACTTCCTGGCGGTCACCGTCGCGCAGGCGCACGAAGTAGACCCCTTCCGGATAGGCTCCCAAGTTGACCGTTGTGCGTGAGAGAAGGCCAATGGGCGAGGCTTTGCGCGGAGCAACCACGGTACGGCCGGTCACATCCAATACATCCACCAGCGCGTCAGCCGAGGCACCAGCCCACTCGATGGTCACCATCCCTTCGGTCGGGTTGGGATAGGTGTTCAGCGCTGTTTGCACCGCTTCCCCCATGCCCAAGCCGGTGAGGTCCATGAAGAGCACGTCATCCACATAGTAGAGGGGTACATTAGGGGCACCACCCGCGTAAGCGAAGAAGTCAATGCCTCCTATCTGGCTCGGACCCGGAACCGTGGTCTGCCATGTGTATTGGATCGTTCCATCGATGGCCACCGTTCCTTCTTGGGCGTCCATGTTCAGGACCATGATCACCGTGAACCACTGGTCATGCGGGAAGGTGCCCGCCGTGGAAACGTTGTTCACCAAGTAATCCACCGTCCCGCCGGGCTCGAAGGTGATGTCGGCCATCCAACTTCCATTGCCCGGGATCTCGTTGTGCTGGATATTGTAGTACCCGCCGGAGCCGGTGGGGATATACATCGACCAGCTCAGGCTGTAGAGGCCAGTGGTGCGGTTGCCCAGCCCAAGGATCAGGTCGACTGGGCCGCCTGCTGCAGCTCCGGTGACCTTCATGCTCATCGTGCCAGAAGCCGCCTGTTCATCACTGACCGGCGCATCGTCCGCACCGCCCGGTGTTTGGGTCCAGGTATTCCAAGGTGCTCCAGCGGTTTGCGCCACCAAGTCACCGCTGTTGTAGCTGTCGAAATTCTCGTTGAGCAGTATCATTTGCGCCGAGGCCGTCCCGGTCGTTGCTGCTGCTAGAATGAAGAGTAGGGGTTTGTTCATGGTCCGAGGAGTTTGGTTTGGGTCGAAAAGTTAGTCATCCTCGTGACGGATGGTTCATTTCAAGTAACATTCGTTTCGCATGGATCGAGTTCCCAACCCGATCGAACCCGGCGCGGTGTTTGGGGTCGAAGCCATCACAACCCTACGATCATGAAGACCCTCCTCACGTCCATGATGATGGTGCTCTGCTCGGCTGGAGCCTTGGGCCAAGTCGCGAACGCCCGGGCCGCCATTGATAGCACAGGCCTACCCGGGGATCACTTCAACCTCCAAGGAGCGGTGGAACTCTTCAAGGCGGCGAAGGACCTGGAGTCGTTCGAGCAAAGCCTCAATTCGGAGGACCAGCATGTGAACAATTTGGACCTCGACGGCGATGGACAGGTCGACTACGTGCGTGTCTTGGACCACGCCGAGGGCGATGCCCATGCGATCACGATGCAGGTGGCCTTGGGCAAAGAGGAGGTGCAGGATGTGGCCGTGATAGAACTGGAGAAGAACGGGGCGGAAAGTGCCGTGCTCCAGATCCGCGGAGCGGAAGAACTCTATGGCACCGATGTGATCGTGGAGCCCTTTGAGGAAAAGGAAGAAGGCCCCACCATGAAAGGTCCCGCTGCGCCGGAAGAAGCTCCGGCGGTACGCATATGGGTGAACGTGTGGGCCTGGCCCTGTGTCACCTGGATCTACGGCCCCTCCTATGTTATCTGGGGTTCCCCTTGGCACTGGGGCTACTATCCGCCGTGGTGGCGGCCATGGCGACCGTGGGGGTGGGGTTCTTGGTACCGGTGGCATCGCCCGTACTACGGTTGGTACCATCACGTGCATAGCTGTCGCGTAGTGAGAGCCCATGCGGTCTATCAACACCGGGCGGCGCACTCTCCGGCCGTGAGGGCGCGCACCCAAGCCGCTCGATCCAGCCGGGATACCATGCGAGCATCGGGTTGAAGCGCGAGCAACAGCGCACCCAAGGCGCACAGCGCACTCGGCAACCGAACACGGTGAGGCAACCTTCACGCACGCGCCAACCCTCCCAGCGTGCGCCGAGCCGCAGCCCCAGCCCGCGCAAAACAGCTCCTACGCGTAGGGGGCGCTAACAGAACATCCGGTCACGCGCATGGGCTACTTTCGCGGTCCGAAAAACCGCGATGGACAAGCGTTTCCCGCAGTATGATGAGCTCGACCTTCCCAAGGTCGCAGAGGAAGTATTGAAGCAGTGGGAGGCCGAGGACACTTTTGGCAAGAGCCTCGAACTGCGCAAGGACGCCCCGCCCTTCGTGTTCTACGAAGGTCCACCAAGCGCCAACGGCCTTCCCGGCATCCACCACGTGATGGCCCGCGCCATCAAGGACATCTTCTGCCGCTACCAAACACAGAAAGGACATCGCGTGGACCGCAAGGCCGGCTGGGATACCCACGGTCTGCCGATCGAGCTCGGGGTGGAGAAGGAGCTCGGCATCACCAAGGAGGACATCGGGAAGAAGATCAGCATCGAGGAGTACAACGCCGCGTGCAAGAAGGCGGTGATGCGCTACACCGACGTGTGGAACGACATGACGCGGCGCATCGGCTTCTGGCTCGATCTCGAGCAGCCGTATGTCACCTACCAGACCAAGTACATCGAGAGCGTCTGGCACCTGCTGAAGAAGCTCTACGACGACCAACTGCTCTACAAGGGCTACACGATCCAGCCTTATTCACCCGCTGCTGGAACAGGCCTCTCTTCACACGAGCTGAACCAGCCCGGTACGTACAAGCCGGTGAAGGACACCAGCGTAGTGGCCATGTTCAAGGTGAAGCAGGACAACGCTTCGGAGTTCTTGTTCAAGGATGCGTTCGGTGATGTGTTCATACTCGCGTGGACGACCACACCATGGACACTGCCGAGCAACTGTGCACTCACCGTTGGGCCGAAGCTGGACTATGTGCGCGTGAAGACCTTCAACCCGTACACGCACGAGCCGCAGACCATGGTCCTGGCGAAGTCACGTCTGGGCGCCTACTTGAGTGAGAAGAACGAGAACGCTTCGTTCGATGACTACAAGAAGGATGGGAAGAACATCCCGTGGATCATTGATGGCGAGTTCTACGGCCACCAATTAGAAGGCATTCGCTACGAGCAACTCTTCCCGTACGCACAACCCGAAGGCGGCGAGGCCTTCAAGGTGATCGGCGGTGATTTCGTGACGACGGAGGATGGCACGGGCGTGGTACACACAGCGCCCAGTTTCGGTGCCGACGACATGCGCGTGGCGCGGCAGCACAACATCGGCACGCTCACGCTAGTGGACCTGCAAGGGCGCTTCACCAAGGAGATGGGCGAGTTCGCGGGCAAGTACGTGAAGAACGAATACTACCCCGCTGGACAAGCACCGGAGAAGAGCGTCGACGTGGAGCTCAGCATCAAGCTGAAGGAGATGGGCCGCGCCTTCAAGGTGGAGAAGTACGAGCACAACTACCCGCACTGCTGGCGCACCGACAAGCCGATCCTCTACTACCCGCTGGATAGCTGGTTCGTGCGCGTGACGGCGAAGAAGGACCGCCTGATCGCGCTGAACAAAACGATCAACTGGAAGCCCGAAAGCACCGGCACGGGCCGCTTCGGCAACTGGCTGGAGAACCTGCAGGACTGGAACCTCAGCCGCAGTCGTTACTGGGGCATTCCGCTCCCGATCTGGCGCACCGATGACGGCAATGAGGAACTGTGCATCGGCTCGCTCAAGCAGTTGAAGGAAGAGATCGCGCGCAGCGTCAAGGCAGGCATTTTGCCAGCCGACCCTTACGCTGCGTTCAATACCGCCGACATGAGCGATGCCAACTACGACAGCGTCGATCTGCATCGTCCGTATGTGGACAACATCGTGCTCGTCTCGCCCAGCGGCAAGCCGATGAAACGCGAGACCGACCTGATCGACGTGTGGTTCGACAGCGGTGCGATGCCCTATGCGCAGTGGCACTATCCCTTCGAGAACGAAGCGACGTTCAAGGAATCGTTCCCTGCCAATTTCATCGCAGAAGGCGTGGACCAAACGCGCGGCTGGTTCTATACGCTGCACGCGATCGCCACGCTCACGCAGGATAGTGTCGCGTACAAGGCTGTCGTGAGCAACGGCCTCGTGCTCGACAAGGTGGGCCAGAAGATGAGCAAGCGCCTCGGCAACGCCGTGGACCCGTTCAAGACACTCGACGCCTACGGTGCCGATGCCGTGCGCTGGTACATGATCAGCAACGCCTCGCCGTGGGACAACCTGAAGTTCGACGCGGAGGGCATCACCGAAGTACAGCGCAAGTTCTTCCGTGCGCTGTTCAATACCTACAACTTCTTCGCGCTGTACGCGAACATCGATGGTCCCGCACTTGATGCATCTTGTGTGACGGAAGTTGACATTGGCGGACAGCCCTTACGGAGATGGACCGTTGGGTACTTCGCGCCTCAACTGCTGATCAAGCAGTGCGATGCGGCCTATGCCGATTACGAACCGACCATCGCTGCGCGCGCCATTCAGGACTTCGTAGTGGAGGACCTCAGCAACTGGTACGTGCGCCTGAACCGCCGGCGCTTCTGGAAAGGCGAAACAGGCGCCGATAAGAACGCCGCGTTCCAGACCTTGCATCATTGCCTTGAGGTTGTGTCGATGCTGAGCGCTCCCATCGCACCGTTCTTCAGTGACCGTTTGTATCGCGACCTCACCGGAACAAGTGTTCACCTAAGCGATTGGCCGCAAGCTCGATGAGCGACTGTCGACACCGAACTGGAGCAGCGCACCAACTGGCTCAACAACTCACCTCGCTCTTGAGCATCCGCAAGAAGGAAGGCCATCGCGTGCGCCAGCCCTTGCAAAAGATGATGGTCCCTGTTATGGATGACACCATGCGCAAGCCTCGACGCGATCCGTGAACTGGTGTTGAGCGAAGTGAACGTGAAGGAACTCGTCATCCTCGACGCCAGCGAAAGCAAGCTCACGAAGAAGATCAAACCCGACTTCAAGAAGCTCGGTGCGCGCATGGGCAAGTTGATGAAGAGCGTCGCGAACACGGTCGTCGGATTCTCGCAAGCACAGATCGCCGAACTCGAAGCGAACGGGAGCATGAAGCTCACTGTGGAAGGACAGGAAGTGGAACTGCTCCGCGACGATGTGGAGATCACCGCCGAGAACGTTCCCGGATTGAGCGTGGCCAGCGATGGGGCATTGACCGTTGCACTGGACATCACGTTGAGCGATGAACTCTTGCAGGAGGGCCTTGCCCGCGAGCTCGTGAGCCGCATCCAGACCTTGCGCAAGGACAGCGGTTTCGAGGTTACCGATCGTGTCCAACTGCACATCCAGGACAACGGCGACGCTCGATTCGCCCAAGCCATCCGCAACCACGCTGCCTACATCCTCTCCGAGACCTTGGCTACCACCCCTGAGGACCAAGTGCTTGTAAGCGTTCTTGGTGGCGATGCGACCGCGATCCACCAAGTGGAGTTGGACGAAGCCACGCGATGCGCGCTCTCCCTAGTGCGGTCGGCCAACTGACGGGGTCGGGGACCTATATTTGCCGACCTTTTCACCAAACCCGGATCGCCATGGCCAAGAAACCTGTTGCCAAGAAGGCCGCGAAGCCTACCAAGAAGGCTGTCGCAAAGAAGCCCGTCAAAGCCGCCAAGCCGGTGGCCAAGAAGGCAGCCAAGGCGAAGCCGGTGAAGGCTGCGAAGAAACCGGTGGCCAAGGCCCCTGTGAAAAAGAAGGTCGCTGCGAAACCCGCTCCCAAGAAGGTGGTGAAAGCCGCGCCCAAAAAGGTCGCTAAACCAGTGGTGAAGAAAGTCGCACCACCGCCTGCACCAAAGAAGGCAGTCCCGGTGGCAAAAGCGCCTGCGCCGAAGGAAGCTCCTGCGAAACCCGTTGTAAAAGCAGCCGCACCCGTGGCTGCACCCAAACCTGTGAAGAAGGACTCGAAGAAGGAACCCAAGGAGCCCAAAGCCCCGGCCCAGCCATTGGTCACGCAGATCGTGGCTCCCAACCGGCCCATGTCGGCCCCTGTTGTGAAGAAGCAAGTATCCACCTTGGAACGCGCGGACAAACTGCGTTACTCCGATGATGAGCTCGCCGAGTTCAAGGACCTCATCATGAAGAAGCTGGACGAGGCCCGCAAGGACTACGACCTGCTGAAGCAGACCCTGGCGAACACGGACAACAACGGCACGGACGACACGAGCCCCTCGTTCAAGATGATCGAGGATGGCAGTGAAACGCTGAGCCGCGAAGAGACCGCGCAGCTCGCTGCCCGCCAGGAGAAGTTCATCAAGCACTTGGAAGACGCCCAACTCCGGATCCGGAACAAGACCTATGGCATCTGCCGGGTCACTGGCCGATTGATCAGCAAGGAGCGTCTTCGTTTGGTCCCGCATGCCACGCTGAGCATCGAGGCCAAGCAGCAGATGAGCAGCTAGGTCTTGACGCTACGGTGTGAAGCGCGCCCTCCTCGTCATTCTACTCGTTCTGATCGCCGATCAGGCCTTGAAGGTCTGGGTGAAGCTGACGTTCGCTTACCAGGATTCGATCACGCTCGCTGGTGATTGGGCCTATCTGTTCTTCATCGAGAACAGGGGAATGGCGTTCGGGCTTGAGTTCGGCGGAGGAGCAGGCAAGTTGATCCTGACCTTGCTGCGCATCGCAGCGGTCTTCGCCATCGGTTATGGATTGCGGCGCATGGTGCAACAAGGCAGCCGTCCGTTGCAGATCATGAGCGTTGCACTGGTCTTCGCTGGGGCGCTGGGCAATATCATCGACAGCACGTTCTATGGATTGCTCTTCAGCGCAAGCGTGAACGGCGAACCTGCCGTCTTCCTGCCTGCCGATGGGGGCTACGCCCCGATCTTCCACGGTGCCGTGGTGGACATGTTCTACTTCCCTTTGTGGGAGGGTCGATTGCCGGAGTGGCTGCCGATCTGGGGAGGACAGCATTTCGAGTTCTTCCAACCGGTGTTCAACATTGCCGATGCCGCGATCACAACGGGCATTGCGCTCTTCATCCTTTCCCACCGTCGTCAGCGCGATCAGAAGAAAGCCGCGGTGGAGGTCGATTCGCAGACCGAACTCCCAAGGGCTGATGCCGAGGCGGTGACACCCCCGAGGCCTTCCGATCCGATCTAGCGCTCGCGGGTTCCGCTCCGAGTCGGTCGCTTACATTGGACGAACATGATGACGCGAGACCGCTGGAAGCAATGGGCGTTCGTCGCCCTGCTCTACTTGCCGGTGGCGTTGTTCTACATCGCCCACTATTCGGTTCCGCACCAAGAACCCGGCCTCCTGCCCACCGGCTTCGTACAGTACGACCAACCGTACTACATGGCCAACGCCCGGCAGTACGTGGATGGCTCCACCGACGGTCTTCGTTATGCATCGCCGTTCTCTGCGCAAGAGGATCCTGACGCGATCTACTTCCAGCCGCAGACCGCCTTTCTGGGTTGGCTCTGGAAGATCACCGGAGCGGATCCGGGCGTTTTGTTCGTGCTTTTCGGGGTCGTGTTCGGCTTGCTGTGTGTGCGTAGTTGCTTGCGCCTTCTCGAGCATGTGTTGCCATCGAACACCTCATGGCGAAGTCTCATCGCCGTTCTCTTCCTCTGGGGAGGCGGGCTGTTGTTCCTCGTATCCTGCGGAAGCGGTTCGTTCTGGCGACCGCTGTTGCCGCATTGCTCGCGCTCTCCCACCCGTTCACCGGCGTAGCTGCGTTGCTCATGCTGCTTGCCTGGGCCGCGCTGGAACGTTGGTACTTCCGCTCCAGCGAAATGCCGCGCTGGTTCCCATTTGCTTTGGCAGCGACCCTCTTGCTAGCGCTCTTGTATTACGGCCCGGTGCTCATGAACGATCCGGAGCACAAGGTCCTCATGGCACAATGGAAGATGGCATGGACCGAGAAGCCATCACCTTCGTTCCGGCATACGTGCTTGTGGGTTTGCTCGCCTTTGGGCGCCTGCGTTCGCCGCAACGCACGCTCGGCTTCCTACGATCGCCGTTCCATCGCTTGCTGGCGGTCTGGGTGATCACGTGGTTCGCGTTGGAGAACCATGAGTTCGCGATCACACCCGTGCAGCCGTTGCACTTCACCCGGGGGTACACCTGGAGCGCATTGTTCCTGATCGGGGTCCCGTTCCTTTCGAAGGGATTGACTTGGTTGCGTGAGCGCTTGGGCAGCGTGGTCGCTGGAACAGCCATCGGGATATGCACGATCCTCTTCGTTCTGGACAATGCGGTCTGGATGGCGATCCAAACACGCACGAACGCGCACGCCGAGGGTGCGGGCATCCACCTCACGCTGGATCAACGCGATCTGTTCACCTGGCTCTCGAAGAACGTCCCCGCGAACTCCTTGCTGGTGTCGAACGATCCCATGAACGCCTACCTCGCACTGGTTTACACGCCCCACCGCACCTACTATTCCCACAACTACAACACCCCTTATTCCATACGGCGATATCATGCCTTGGGCGACTATTTCAATGGGCGCATAACCGACCCGCTCCTGAAACAGCCCTTACTGGCTGTGGTGTATGAGGGGAACGGACCCTTCGTGTTCGCCGACCGAGGTGAGCGTATTTATACGAACGGGGCATACGCGGTGTACCGGATGCCGGCGATCCCTTAGTCGATCGCTTCAAGCCGGAACTCCCTTCAACAGGCCCTTCCGTATCAGCAGTTCCGCGATCTGAACCGCGTTCGTAGCGGCCCCTTTGCGCAAGTTGTCGGCCACGATCCACATGTTGAGGGTCCGTGGCTGCGTCTCATCGCGACGCAAGCGTCCTACGAAGACCTCATCACGGCCATTGGCGATCAGTGGCATCGGGTATTCGTCCTTGGCAGGATCGTCCAGCAGTGCGACCCCCGGTGCTTCGCGGAGCAAGCGGCGGACATCATCCATGTCGTATTCCTTGGCGAACTCCACGTTCACCGCTTCGCTGTGGCCACCGGTCACGGGGACGCGCACGGCCGTGGCGGTGACCCGGATCGCAGGGTCGAGTATCTTCTTGGTCTCGAGGACCAACTTCATTTCCTCTTTCGTGTAGCCGTTCTCCGTGAACACATCGCATCGCGGGATCACGTTGCGATCGATGACAAAGGGATAAGCCATTTCGCCTTCAACTCCGTCGCGCTCGTTCTCCATTTGTTTCACCGCCTTCGCGCCAGTTCCCGTAACGCTCTGGTACGTTGAAACGATGACGCGCTCAACACCGAACGCTTTGTGCAAGGGTGCGAGCGCCAACACCATCTGGATCGTGCTGCAGTTCGGGTTCGCGATGATCCTGTCCTGCGGCGTGAGATCTGGACCATTGATCTCCGGCACGATGAGCTTTTTGTCCGGTTGCATGCGCCATGCACTGCTGTTGTCGATCACCGTGCAACCCGCTTCGGCGAAGCGTGGTGCCCACTCCAAGGATGTGCCCCCACCAGCGGAGAACAGGGCGATGTCCGGTCGCGCCGCGATCGCCGATTCCATGCCGATCACCGTCACGTCGTTCCCGCGAAAGCGCACTCTACTTCCCACGCTCTTCTCGGTGGCGACGGCGAGCAATTCATCACAGGGGAAGTTGCGTTCCTCCAGCACCTTCAGCATGACCCCACCAACAAGGCCGGTGGCTCCGACAACAGCGACTTTCATGATGGATCGGTAATGAGCTTCGGTGGCCGAAACTACTACCTTTCCCTCCTGCCCTTCCGCTCATGCGCAGCCGTATCATCCCTGCTATTTCAAGCCTATTGACCCTGGTGCTTTGGTCGCCAGCCAGCGCTCAGATCAATGAGGATTTCGAGGATGGCGACTTCACCACCGGTACCGTATGGGGAGGTACCACCGGTCTTTTCAGTGTGGTGGATGATGGTGGGAACCAACGTCTTCGGAGCACGAGTCCGGGTGCGGCCAACTATTACTTGAGCACGCCCAATACCTTGGTGAACGACGCACAGTGGGAGTTCTTCTTCGACCTGCGTTTTGCGACAAGCGGGGCGAACTACGCCGATGTGTATCTCATGAGCAGCGCTTCGGATCTGGCAAGTGGTGTGAGCGGATACTTCGTGCGCATCGGTGGAACGGCGGACCGGCTTGAACTCTTCCGAAGTGACGCTGGCGCACCAGCATCGCTGGCGCTGCAAAGCCCCGATGCGGTGGTGAACAGCAGTACGAGCAATCCGTTCCGCGTGAAGGTGACCCGCTCTGCAGCGGGACTTTTCACGCTACTGTACGACGATGGGAATACCGGCAGCTACATCACGGCCGGCAGCATCACCGATGCCACGTACACGAGCGCCACGCATTTCGGCATTCGGATCGAACAAAGCACCGCAGCAAGCGCTGTGAACAACCACTTCTTCGATGACCTCAGTGCACAGCTAATCCCAGTGGACAACACGCCACCGGAATTGCTGTCGACCGCGATCGTCTCCGCAACACAGATCGACCTCTTCTTCAACGAAGCCGTGGAGCAGGTCACCGCCGAGGAGGAGAACAACTACGGCATCATCCCCTTCAACAGTGCGGCCTCGGTGGTGCGTGATGGCTCCGACCTTACACTGGTCCACCTCACGCTGGCCATCGCCATGCAGAGTGGCAATACCTACACCATCACGGTGAACGGTGTTGAGGACCTTGCCGGGAACGCCTGTGTGAACGAAACCACGGATGTGCTCTACGTCATCCCGGATGTGGCACTTCCCGGCGATGTGATCATCAACGAGATCATGGCCGACCCATCACCAACCGTGGGCCTGCCCGACGCCGAGTTCGTGGAGGTCTTCAATACCACAACGAACAAGACCTTCGATCTGGCGGGCTGGACATTCAGCGACGGTGGTACTCCGGCAACGTTGCCAAGTGCCGTGTTGGGTCCCGGGGAACATGCCATCATCGTGGACGATGCCACGGCTCCCTTGTTCGGTGCGTTCACGAACGTGATCGTCGTTACGAGCTTTCCTTCACTGAACAACGATGGCGATCCGCTGGAACTGAAGAACGAGATGGCCACCACGATCGATGCAGTGACCTACGCGCTCAGTTGGTACCAAGATGCACTGAAGGCACTGGGCGGATGGACCCTCGAGCGCATCGACCCGACGGCACCCTGCAGCAGCTCATCGAACTGGATCGCAAGCAACAATGCCGCTGGTGGAACACCCTCGCAACAGAACAGCGTGTTCGCTATCACGACCGACGCTGAGGCCCCTCCCTACTGAACGTCCATGTGAACGATGCGACACACATCGTGCTCATCTTCAGTGAAACGATGGATGCTACGAGTTTGACAAGCGGTGGTTATGCGATCGCACCGAGCATTTCCGTCGGAAGCGCGTTTACAACGGGACCGAACAGCGTTCAGCTCACGCTGAGCACCCCGCTCACCATCGGTACGCTGTACCAGATCACGGTCACGAACGTGAGCGATTGCCCCGGAAATGCGATCGGCGCCAACAACACAGCAACCTTCGCATTGCCCGAACCGGTGGAGGTTGGTGACGTGGTGATCAACGAGGTGATGTACGATCCGATCATTGGCGGAAGCGACTTCGTGGAGCTGTACAATCGCTCCTCGAAGACATTGAGCCTCGCCGGCTGGAAGCTCGCGAACGTCACCAGTGGCGTGGTTGCAAGTCCGCTCACGATAACCGGTGCCTCCTTCCTCTTGCTACCCGACGAGTACGCTTTGATAACCGAGGATGGAACCAGCACTGCCGGTATTTATCCGCAGAGCCGCACGGATCGCTTCGTGGAAACGGACATGCCGAGCTACAACAACGGCGAAGGAAGTGTAGTGCTCCAAGCTCCGGATGGCACCCAGCTCGACCGCTTCGATTACAACGACGATGTGCATTTCACCTTGGTGAACGCGCCGGAGGGCTACAGCCTCGAACGCATTGATCCAGACCGCCCAACGAGCGACAACACCAACTGGCAGACCGCGGCAGATGTTGCTGGACGCGCCACACCGGGCTTCCGAAATTCGCAGTACTCGCCCACCGCTTCGCCCTCGGGTGAAATGACCATCGACCCGGCGATCTTCAGTCCGGACAACGACGGTTTTGAGGACGTGCTCACCGTGGTATATCGTTTCGGTCAGCCGGGGTTCGTAGGCAACCTCTCCGTGTATGACATCGCTGGTCGCGAAGTGCGTAAGCTCATGGAGAACCAATTGCTCGGCACCGATGGCGCGATCAGCTGGGACGGTATCCTGGACGACACCAGCAAGGCCCGCATGGGAGCCTACATCGTCCTGTTCGAGGTGTTCGACCTCGACGGTAACACCGAACTCTTCAAGAAGACGGTGACGGTGGCCCACAAGCTCAACTGATCCGGCTGACAGTCTAGGCCTTCCGTTGTTCGCATTCTTTGCGCCTTTGCGCCTCTGCGGCCCATCTCTTTCTGCAATTTCGTCCCCGCAATGACCGACCAACTGACCAAGAGCCAGGAACTCATCGCCCGCCGCAAGGCCGCCGTACCGAACGGAGTGGGCATGTTCAATTACGCCACGGCAACCAAGGCGAACGGCGCCATCATCATCGATGAGGATGGCCGCGAGTTGATCGACTTCGCTGGCGGCATCGGCGTGGTGAACGCTGGCCACTGCCCACCTCCTGTGGTGAAAGCCATCCAGGAACAAGCCTCGAAATTCCTGCACGTCAGCTTCAACGTGGCGAGCTACGAGCCGTACATCGCGCTCTGCGAAAAGCTGAACGCATTGCTTCCGCATGGCGGGCCGACGAAGACGTTGTTGGTGAGCACCGGTGCCGAAGCGGTCGAGAACGCGATCAAGATCGCGCGTCAGGCCACCAAACGCCAAGGCGTGCTTTGTTTCACTGACGCTTTCCATGGTCGTACCATGATGGCCATGACGCTCACGAGCAAGGTGGGCTACAAGCCGGACTGTGGTCCCTTCGCGCCGGAAGTGTACCGCACGCAGTTCCCGAACTTCTACCGCTATGGTGCAGGGCGCAGCGAAGCGGACTTCGTCAAGGCGGAGTTGCACCGCCTCGAAGAACTTTCGCACAACACGGTTGCCCCGGAGAACCTTGCGGCCATCATTATCGAAACCGTTCAGGGCGAAGGCGGCTTCAACGTGGTGCCCGCTGCGTACTTGAAAGGGCTGCGCGCCTTCTGCGACAAGCATGGCATCCTGCTCATCCTTGACGAGATCCAGAGCGGCTTCGGTCGCACGGGGGCCTGGAGCGCGTTCGAGCAGTTGGGAGTGGTGCCGGACATCAGCACCTGGGCGAAGAGCCTTGGTAGTGGCATGCCGATCGCCGCGGTGATGGGCAAGGCCGCGATCATGGACAAGGCCGGTCCAAGCAGCATCGGCGGCACCTACATCGGCAATCCGGTGAGCTGCGCGGCGGCGTTGGCCACGATCAAGTACATGGAGGAGATCGACATCAATGCGAAGGGCAGGCATGTGGGCAGCGTGATCCGCAAACGCTTCGAGAAGATGAAGGCGGAGCACAAGCAGATCGGCGATGTGCGCGGCCTCGGCGCCATGATGGCCATCGAGTTCGTGAAGAACGGCGACCCCTTGCAACCCGACGCGGACACCTGCAATGCACTCATGAACGCCTGCGCCAAGCGCGACCTGGTGGTCATCAACGCGGGCACCGAGAAGAACATCATCCGCGTGTTCAGCCCGCTCAGTCAGCGATGAACTGCTGAACAAGGGGCTGGACATCATGGAGGAGGAACTGGACACGATTTGCGCATGAAGCCCTTCTCCATCGCCGGCATCCAGATGCGCACCTCCACCGCCTTTCCCAACGTGGAAGCGATGAAGACCAAGCTTGACCTCCTCATGACCATCTATCCATGGGTGGACATGGTGATGTTCAGCGAGCTCTGCGCTTACGGTCCGCACACCACGCACGCACAACCGGTACCCGGGGAATTCGAACAGGAGATGTGCGCAATGGCCGCCAAGCACGGCATCTGGTTGTTGCCCGGCAGCATCTTCGAACTGAAGGACGAGAAGATCTATAATACGGCCACGGTCATCGACCCGGAAGGCAGTGTAGTGACGCGCTACCGAAAGATGTTCCCCTTCTATCCCTATGAAGTGGGCGTGACCGGTGGCAACGAGTTCTGCGTCTTCGATGTACCGGACGTCGGGCGTTTCGGCGTGAGCATTTGCTACGACATGTGGATCCCCGAGACTACGCGCACACTGGCCGTCATGGGCGCCGAGGTCGATCCTGCACCCTACGCTCACCGGGACCATCGACCGCGAGATCGAGCTCAGCATCGCACGGGCCAGCGCAGCCATCAACCAGTGCTACTTCTTCGACATCAATGGTCTCGATGCGGGCGGCAGTGGTCGCAGCATCGTCTGTGGTCCGGAAGGCCGCGTGGTCTACCAAGCCGACGTGAACGAGGAGTTCATCCCCATCGAGATCAATTTGGAGAAGGTGCGCCGTAGCCGCGAGCTTGGCGTGCTTCGCTTGGGCCAGCCGATGAAGAGCTTCCGCGACCGTCCGGTGGAATTCGACGTGTACACACCGGGCTTGAAGCATCCGCACTTGGAAGGACTGGGTCCGCTGATCAAGCCGAAGCGCGTGCAGGAGTTGGGCGAGTTGGAGATCAAGGACGAGACGCGCGCGCACGAACTGCCCAAGCACATCATTACTTCGTTCCGTCCACCCAGCGAACCCACAAGCAAATGCCGTAAGGGAGAGGAAAAGGGCCCCCCCCCCACCCCACCATGGGAAGCACAGTCGGCAGCAGCAAGCACCACGCACGCCTGAAGAACTACATCAGCTGGTTCGAAGTGCCCGTGTACGACATCCACCGTGCAGCCGCGTTCTACAACGCGATCTATGGCATCGAGATGGAGATCAGCGTGAACGGCGAGTTCGCCATGGCTTATTTCCCAGCCGACGAAGGCGTTGGCGGCGCGCTGATCGCCGGTCCGGGTTGCTACCCCAGTGATACCGGCTCGCTCATCTACCTCAACGCCGGCAACGACCTCGAAGGCGTGCTCGGTCGCGTGGAACTGGCTGGTGGCCGCGTGATCATGGCCAAGACGCACATCAACGACGCCTCGGGAAATTTTGCGCTCTTCATTGACAGCGAAGGGAACAGGCTGGCGCTGCATGAAGGACCTGCACGGAGCGGTCCTGCACCCAAGGCCGCTAAAGCCAAGGCGAACGTGGCGAAGAAGGCTGCTGCGAATAAAGCCGCACCAAAGAAGGCCGCGAAGAAGGCGGCCAAGAAGAAGTGGTAACGCCTTCTTCTTCCCAAGCAGTTCCGCGGCGCCATAGGAACAAGCCGCCTCCTATCTTTCCCATCGGCTTACCCCGATGGCAGATAGCAGCTCCACCACCCGTTCCCACTTCAATGCCGCGCGCCTCCGTTCCCACACCTGGGACCAACTGAAGCTCGCCGCTTCGGCGCTCAATGAAGGTCGTGGTGATGCTTCCGAGGTGGAGGCCTTGCTGAAGGACCTCCAGACCATCGAGCTCTACTGGGCCTACCCCGGCATGGACATCGTGAAGCGTTTACAGCAGATGCTGAAAGGCCGCGAGTACCACACGCTCACGCAGAGCGCGAACCATGTGGTGCGCAACCTCAGCAGTGGTGCCTTCCGCAGCGACCCGGTGGCACTGGCCGATCCCTTCGCCCCCCCGCATGAGCTGCTCGAAGGCGAGAAGGAAGCGCCACGCCTCAACTATTTCGAGACGCTCTTCGTGGACGATCTGAGCGATGGTGAAGAGGCCTCGCTGAAACAAAAGCTCCACAACTGCCGCGATCGCAACGACGCCTTCATCTACGACCCCATCGTTGTGCGCACCGTGCAGGACGCCTTGGTAGCGCTGCTCTTCAACCACAATATCCAGGCGGTGGTGGTGCGCTATGGCGTGCCCTACAAGAGCAAACACCACAAAGGCATCCTCCAGGAATTCACCCGCGCCATCGACGACCTCGACCTCAGCGATCGCGGTCAGGCGAACATGGGCCCGGTGCTCGCGCGCATCATGCGCTGGTTCCGTCCGGAAGTGGACCGCTACTACGTCACGGACACCCCGGTGACGGACCTGAAGGACAGCACGCTGAAGAACTTCCGCCGCATCTTCTACCGCACGGAGGACCTCAACGAGCTGCACATGACCATCATGCGCGGCATCCAGGAGAAGTACGACACGCCCTTCTTCACCGCGCTGAAGGAATACAGCAAGCGCCCCATGGGCGTCTTCCATGCCATGCCCATCAGTCGCGGCAACAGCGTATTCAAGAGCCGCTGGATCCAGGACTTCGGCGAGTTCTATGGGCGCAACCTCTTCCTCGCGGAAACCAGCGCCACCACGGGCGGACTGGATTCACTGCTACAGCCCACCGGTCCGCTGAAGAAGGCGCAGGAACTGGCTGCGCGTGCGTTCGGATCACAGCACACCTTCTTCGCTACCAACGGAACGAGCACCACCAACAAGATCGTCGTGCAGGCGCTGGTGGAGCCCGGTGACATCGTCCTCATCGACCGCGATTGCCACAAGAGCCACCACTATGGCATGGTGCTAAGCGGTGCGTATCCCCGTCTACCTGCACAGTTATCCGCTGCCGAAGTACAGCATGTACGGCGCCGTGCCGTTGGAGCATATCCGCGAGCAGATGTTGCGCTTAAAGCGCGCCAACAAGCTGGACCGCGTGAAGATGCTGCTGCTCACCAACAGCACCTTCGATGGTGTGGTGTACAACGTGGAGCGCGTCATGGAACAGGTGCTGGCCATCAAGCCGGACATCGTCTTCCTGTGGGATGAAGCCTGGTTTGCCTTCGCGGGCTTCTCCTACATCCTGCGCCAACGCACCGCCATGCACGTAGCCGCCAAGCTCGCGCGCAAGTACAAGACCGACGAGTACAAAGCCGAGTACGCCGCGCACATCAAGAGCCTGGAAGAAGGGCGAAGAGCCGCGCCTGCCCGATCCCGCCAAGGTCCGCATCCGCACCTACGCCACGCAGAGCACGCACAAAACGCTCACTTCCTTCCGCCAGGGTAGCATGATCCACATCTGGGATGAGGACTTCAAGCGCAAGAGCGAAGCCGCGTTCCACGAGGCGTACATGACGCACACCAGCACCAGTGCCAACTACCAGATCCTCGCCAGCATGGATGTTGGGCGCCGGCAGGTGGAGTTCGAGGGCTACGAGCTGTGGTGGAGAAGGGCCATGGAGCCGGCCTGCTCCTGCGTCGCACCATCCGCGAGAACGAGCGGCTGCGGAAGTGGTTCGACATCATCACCATTGCCGACCTCATCCCTGCCGAGCACCGGCAGAGCGGACTGGAACACTACTACCGCAAGGACAAGGGCTGGAACGACATCGAGAAAGCGTGGGCCGAGGACGAGTTCGCCGTGCAGATCCCACCAAGATCAACCTCTACACCGGCAAGACGGGCATCGATGGCGACACGTTCAAGAACGTGTACCTCGGACAAGCACGCCATCCAGATCAACAAGACGAGCCGCAACAGCGTGCTCTTCATGACCAACATCGGCACCACGCGCGGCTCGCTCGCCTACCTCACCAAGGTGCTGCTGCAGATCGCCGACGAGCTCGAGGAACGCAACGCGGGCATGGAACGCGAGGACAAACTGATGCACATCGACAAACTGCGCGACCTCAAAGACCTCGAGAAGTATCCACCGCTGCCCGATTTCTCCAGCTTCCACACCAGCTTCCAGGGCCAGCCCGGCGTGCCCGGCGGCGACATCCGCTCCGCCTACTTCCTCGCCTACAAGGAGGAGCGCTGCCGCTACGTCAAATTGGAACCCGCGCTCGCCGAGCTCCGCAACGGCCAGCCGCTGGTCTCCGCATCCTTCGTCATTCCCTACCCTCCGGGCTTCCCCGTACTGGTGCCCGGCCAGGTCATCAACAAGGAGATCATCGACTTCCTCATCGCCATCGATGTCAAGGAGATCCACGGATACAGACCTGAACTCGGTCTGCGCGTCTTCACCGATGCGGCAATGGGACGGCAGAAGACCGGGACGGCGATGGGGGGGATGCGTGTAATATCGCCGACGACGAAAGGAAGTAGCTCAACCAAGAAGAAACGATCATGAGCAAGAAGACCAAGAAGACCGCGCCGCGCAAGACCAAGGCGGCACCTGCGAAGAAGAAGACCGTCAAACGCGCCCCGTCAAGGCCGCTAAGCCCGCACGGAAAGTCGCCCCGGCGAAGAAGGCGGTCAGGCGCACGGCAAAGAAGAAGCTTACCAACCTCCTCAAAGGCGTCAGCGACATCCGCCGCTACTTCTACCGCAACGAGGTGCCCATCTACTTCATTAGCGCCACCAACTTCAACCTGCTGGGCGCGGACGAATGGATCAAGGGCTTCAAGTTCATCACCTACATCGATTGCTTCGATGGGCTGCACCCGAACCTGATGAGCCCCAAGACCGAGGAGCCGCACGAGGAGTTCCAGAGCATCGAGGACATCAACAACTACCTGCTCACGCACAGCGAGGTTCGGGATTTCATCGAGAGCCGGAAGATGAACGGGAAGAACGGCAAGGCCCTCTTCCTCATGTTCGACGAGAAGACCGAGGCGTTGGCGAAGAAGGCCGGATTGGAGGTGATCTTCCCGCCCGCCAAGCTGCGCAGCTGGCTGGACAACAAGGTGAACACCAACCGCGTGGCCGAGAAGGCCGGCGTGCCTTGCGTGCCCTACGTGCTCCATCCGGTGAAGAACTTCGAGCACCTCATGCAGGTAGCGGCGAAGGGCAAACTCGGTAACGACCTCGTGGTGCAAACGCCCTACGGCGACAGCGGGCACACCACCTTCTTCATCAAGACCAAGGAGGACTACGCCAAGTACGCCGAGGAGATCGAAGCGGAGAAGGAGTGCAAGATCATGAAGCGCATCAACTGTCGCGGTGCGGCCATGGAAGCGTGCGTGACGCGCCACGGCACCATCGTGGCGCCGCTGATGACCGAGCTCGTGGGCTTCAAGGAACTCACCCCCTGCAAAGGCGGCTGGTGCGGCAACGAGATCTTCAGCGACACTTTTACTCCACAGATCCGCGCGAAGGCACGTCGCTACGCGAAGAAGTTCGGTGACCAGCTTTTGAAGGAAGGCTACAAGGGCTATTTCGAACTGGACTACCTCATCGACACCGACAACGGTGAGATCTACCTCGGCGAACTGAACCCGCGCGTGACGGGCGCGAGCAGCATCACCAACCACGCGGAGTTCGCGCTGAGCGACATGCCTTTGCACCTCTTCCACACGCTGGAGTGGATGAACGTCCCTTACGAGATCAGCGTGAACGCGCTGAATCGCCGTTGGGCCAAAGAGGAGAATATCGACACCTGGGGCCAGATGGTGATCAAGTACACCACCGATGATGTGCAACGCGTGACCGAAGCACCGCGCAGCGGCATCTGGCGCATGCGCGAGGATGGCAGCATCTACTTCTGGCGCATGGACACGCACCGCCGCTATGTGGAGAAGGACAACGAAGCCTTCTTCCTCCGCATCACGCGTCCCGGCGACTGGTTCTACGAGGGCGCCGACATGGGTATCCTCGTGATGCGCGGCCGCATGATGACCGATGACTTCCAACTCACCGAGCGTTCGAAGAAGTGGCTCGCGGCGATCCGCACGCAGTTCAAGAGCGCGGCGCCGGGCGCGCATGGAAG
>JADJDP010000001.1 GCA_016702645.1 Flavobacteriales bacterium | reverse complement strand
CTGCGCAGTTCGAAGGACGAACATTGCTTGAACGTGCGCTCGGTCATCTCCGTCCGCATGTGCATGAACTGACGTGATCGAGAGCCTTCGGTCTATGGTCATTTGCACCACCAGAGTGATCCTGATGATCTACCCGGCAACGGTCCCATGGGCGGCATTGCCACGGCATTGAAGCACGCGCGATACAGCAGCATGTTGGTCCCTGGCTGCGATATGCCTCACGTGACCGCAGAACTGTTCATTACGCTGAAGGAGGGACGACCAAGGTCCACGACGCCTACGTTCCGCTTGTGATGGGAATATTGAACCTTGGTCGCCGCGTACCACAGACGTTCCCTTCCAGCGTTCAAGGCCTGCATCATTCAGGGCCAATTGAAGATGCATCGACGGATTGGACCGTGTGCGCACACGCTACGAGCGGATCTGCCCCGGCGAGGAAGGTTGGCCAAGGACATCTACCGGAACCTCAACGCGCCCACCGATCTTGACGGAGCAGAGATACCTCGCGATACTTAGAATGGTGGTGATGACGTCGCGCGATCGGTAGAATCTGGTCACAACGGCAACGGGAACCTTGTTCACGAGCAGGTCGTCGTTTCCTGCGAGCAGCACATGTGGTCGAAGGCCATCATGATCGGTAACGCCCAACCCGAAGAATGGAGCCAATCGCAACGACCCGGTGGACAGGTCGGTGTAGTATATCGATCGGCGCCAAGGAAGAAGATACCTAGGGCCTCCAGTGAACCCCACCTTCGGACCCCATACAAGCTGATCACCCCTTGAGAATGAATTCGTTGGAGAAATGTACGGAGCCGCTCAGGTAGTGATGGGATCGGTTTACGGAAGCGCGGGCCAGTCCCAATTCCAGAACATGATAGCGCGAAGAGGACGGCTTGTCGATCGTGTACGCATAGCCGACCAACAGGCCGAACTCCTTGTATTTGGAGATCGTGCGCAACGCCTTCGGCGGCGGTTGGGTCGAAGCTTGGGCATTTGCGTTGGTCGCCACATACGTTCAGCATGAGATAGCTGAACAGGCGATATGTTTTCGCGGAGAAGCGCATTGTCCGCACGAATCTAGGGTTGGGGAGCAATGGGCATGGAACGGGGAAGGCTTCCGGAAAGACCGATCTTGACACCATGGACGTCCTGTTGTTCGGAATGGTGGCGGAGAAGGCCGGAGCGAACTCCATCGCCGTGGAAGCCGGTTCGCTGGTCGCACTACGACGCGAATTGGCAGAACGCATTCCGGGGACGAGCGCCTGAGCTACGCCATTTCCGTGGATCGTCAGAGTGGTGCATGAAGACCGCGCATTCAACGGCACCGAGAGATCGCCGTGCTACCCCATTCGCAGGCGGATGAGCAACACGGCGCAGCACCGCAAACGCGACATCTTCGTTGAAGGAGCCATACCGGTATCGTTCATCGCGGAGAGCATTGCGAAGCACGCCACACGCACCGACATCGGTGCCCACGAGATCTTTCTGGGACAGGTACGTGCCGATGCCGTGGTAGGGGCGGACGATCGTCCGCCCGTTACAACGGTATCGGCCATTGATTACACCGCCTACCGCGACATGGCCAATGAGCAGATGACCGCGATACGCGAAGAGGCCTTTGCGCGCTGGCCGCAGATGACTTGTCTACATGTGCATCACAGTCAAGGTGTGATCAAAGCGGGCGAGTTGTGTTTCATGGTCTTCGCCAGTGCGGCACACCGCCAGCAAGCGCGGGAGGCCGTGGCGTACGTCACCGATGAAGTGAAGAAACGTCTGCCGATCTTCGGCAAGGAGTATCCTGTCCGACACCACACACGTCTGGAAACGTAACTCGTAGGGGCGGATGATCGTCCGCTCGCGATGGCATTGACCAATGGTAGATATCACCCACAAACCCACCACGCTGCGCGAAGCGACCGCCGAAGCCACTGTCTCCGTGAGCCGATCCTGCGACCATCGCCGCCGTGAAGGAGAAGCGCGTCCCCAAGGGCGATGTGTTGGAAGCCGCGCGCATTGCGGGTCTCTTCGGGGTCAAACGCACATCGGACACGATCCCGATTGCCATCCCGCCGGTCGAACACGCAGCCTTGACCTTCGATGTGCAACCCATGGCCATCGTTGTACGCACGCTCGTTCGCACGGTCTACCGCACCGGCGTGGAAGTGGAAGCAATGCATGGTGCCAGCGTTGCAGCCTTCACGATCTACGACATGCTGAAGCCGATCGACAAAGGCATCACCATCGACCGCATACGGCTGGTGGAGAAGAAAGGTGGCAAGAGCGATTGAAGGATGCGTTCGACAAAGCACCCCGCGCCGCCGTGCTGTGCGATCAGTGATGGTGGCCAGCGGGAAGAAGGAGGACAAAGGTCCGGACCGCGATCGCAGAACGGTTGAAGAAGTTGGGTCCGTTGACATCCAAGCGGTTTGTCCCGATGAGCCAGGTCGGATCGCCACGTTGGTGAAGGCTTGGGCCGCTGAAGGGCTTGACCTTATCCTCACCACCGGCGGCACCGGCCTCTCACCGCGCGATCGAACACCCGAGGCCATTGCACCTATCCTCGACCGGGAAGTGCCGGGCATTATGGAAGCGGCACGTGCGTATGGTCAGGAGCGTATGCCGCTGGCATCATGTCCCGTGGTGTTGCGGGTATGATGGTCGGTCGTTGGTAATCACGCTACCGGGCTCAACACGCGGTGCACGGAAACGATGGATGCGTTGTTCCCGTTCGTGCTGCACGTCATCAAGGTGCAGGAGCATGCGTTCAGGCACGGATGTAATGTCGATGTTAGTGGCACTCATTCTTGCAGCGTTCGCCGCGATTGCGCTTCCGGTTCTGCTGGTGCTTATCAGTATGCGGTTGTGGCGATCCCAACGCGCAGGATCACGTTGGCTGGCGATAATTCCCATCGGTGTGTTGACCTATTTGTTTCTTCGAATCTTTGGGAATTTATCCAAGAGAAGAATTCTACCGAGCGGAGTGGCAACAGCATACTGGATTCCCATTACCGGAGCATATCACCTTCAGAGCGAAGTCTGCCACGTATCCTGATATACATGGTGATTATTCGGCCGCCGCTGTGATGGAGGTGAGTCCTGCTGACGGGCAAGAGATGGAGCGACTGCTGAATGACCGCAGTGGTTTCACTTTGGATTCATCAGAACAGCGTTTCGGCGTCGGCAGGAATTCGATGGACTCTGAACGGTCTACGCGGTGGTCCGCAAGATGTGGTCTACAAGAGTGTCGGCCTTAACCTCTGGTTCCAGGTGACGTTTCTCAAAAGGCAGGGAATAGTGATTTCACTCGAGAGGTCCAGTTCATAGCCAACTATGAGGGCATTCAAAAGCGATGAACGCGATTTCGCTGTCGTGGAGCACTCCGCACAAATGATTCGAGAACAGATAGGCAATGGTGAACGGTAAGGATCCGTGGTCGAGGAGTTCGTCCTTCACCGCGTAGGTGCGGATGGCAAGGAGAGTGTATTCAGCGATTTCAGCGTAGTGCTGAAGGGCGAGGAGGGAGCAGGATTTCCTGCGCAAGCTCTTCCTGAAACCGTTCGCCAACATGGCGTTCACGTCGGAGTTCACGCATGCGGTAGCGTTGGAGTACAATGTGCTGCACGGGCTCTGTAGGGAGATCCAAGCGGGCCAGGACCTCTTGCAGTGCTCCGAGGCCATCGTCAAGCACCTCATCGATGTATCGCAACACCACAATATCAACGGCGGCGATCTCTATATTGCGAAGTTCAGCGGGGTGCGATCGGCAGTGCGGTGCATGATGCCGTTGGCATCTACAAGTTCGACGAGAAGGGGTCTTCATCGAGAGTAAATTGGCAAGCGGCTGGATCGAACTGAGCATGAAACGTGGGCTCGGCAACAACAGACCGAACAAGGCCGTGCTGGTGGTCTTCACAGCGGGAACGCCCGCGCTCGTCATCGATGATAACAACAGCACGGAGTTCTGGCAGAAGAACTTCATCGACCACAAGCCGAAGCATGACAACGTGAACAGCACGAGCAACCTGTTGACCTCACGAAGTCGTTCATCACGCAACAACTCCCGCAGGACTACCAGATCGCCAAAGCAGACCAGATCGACCTACTGAACCGATCAGTGCAATACTTCAAGAGCCATTCGGAGTTCGACAAGGGCGAGTTCGCGCAGGAGGTCTTCCAAGAAGAAGGCGCGATCAAGTCCTTCAACCAGTACAGCGACCGGTTCCAAGAAACCCATGACGTTGAGATCCACGACAATTTCGAGATCTCGGCACACGCTGTAAAACGGCAGGCGCGGATCTTCAAGAGCGTGATCAAGTTGGACAAGAACTTCCACATCTACATCCACGGCATCGCAACAAGATCGAAAGCGGTATCGATGAGAGCGGCGGAAGTTCTACAAGATCTACTACGACCAGGAGCGTGAGTGCGGACCGTCAATGTCCACATGTTCACATGTCATATGGCCACTGGCTTCACCCCGATGCTCACCATCGGTCGCTTCGCTAAGGTCGTGCAGCACCTCCTCTTGCTTCTCCGGCTTGAACTGGGGCAGGCCACCGAGCATCGCGTGCTTCCCCAGCACGTTGGCTTCGATCGGCAGGGGATGTCCTCGCCACGCCGTAATGCGGAAAGTAAAGATCCGTTTCATCGCGCGAGAACAGGCAGTTGCGCATCTTTCCTTCGGCTGTCAGGCGCAGTCGATCGCGGATCCACAGAACGGTTCGGTCACCGTGCTTATCACGGCGAAGGTTCCCGGCCAGCCGTTGACGCGATAGGCTTTGGCCGTGCTGTGCGGGTCGTCGTTCAGCTTCTCCACGGTATGCACGCTGTTGATGTGGCCGAGCATTTCGGCGTACGTGTACACCCGCTCTCTTCCCCAATGGTTCCCGGCGAAAGGCATGAATTCGATGAAGCGCACATGGACATCATGATCGCGCGTGAATTCCACGAAGCGGAGGATCTCGTCCTCATTCACGCCGCGCATCACCACCATGTTCACCTTCACCCGAAGGCCGCGGGAAAGTGCTTGCAGGATGTTCGTATGCACCCTGTCGAAACCATCGCGCCGCGTAATGCTCTTAAAACGCTCCGCATCGAAGGTGTCCAGACTGATATTGACGTTCTTCAATCCGGCGGCAATAACCCGTCCAGGTGCCGGTCCAGTGTAATCGCATTGGTCGTGAGCCCGAGGGATACACCGAGTTGCGCCAAGTCACCAACGATCTCAACGGCATCGGGACGCACGAGCGGCTCGCCTCCGGTTAGCTGGATCTGGTGATACCATAGCGCTCCACGAACACCCGCGCGATGGTGCCGATCTCCTCGCGGGTCATCAGCTCCTCCCGTTTCAGGAAGTGCTGGTCCTCCGGCATGCAATAGGTGCATCGCAGGTCGCACTTGTCCACGATGCTGATCCGCAGGCTGCGATGCACACGGGCAAAACGGTCGGTGAGCGGACGAGATGGCATTGGGCCCCAAAGGAACGACAGCCGGGTGCGCCTCCTTTGTTCGTTGGATGGTCGATAAATGGGTGAAGAGGTATTCGTCGGGAGAATCTTCTTTCGGCGATAGTTTGATTCGCGGTCGTGGAAGGCACGTACACCTCCTTCGTATCTGCGGCCCATCACGATCAATACCCCTGGATCATGGAATTCCGCAACACCTCACGTTCGTTCTGCTCCATTCTCCTTACCGCGGCATTCTTTGGTTCAGGCACCGCACAGGACAATCCGGTACCAGGACCCGGCTTTTGCCATCGGCACCGGCGCGAACAACAGAGTGTTCGCCATGGCGGCGACAGCCGGACGGGAAACAGATCGTTGTGGGCAGCTTCAACAACTATGGCGGCGCAGCATTGAACCGTTTCGTCCGTATCGAGCGGAACGGTTCGCGTGACGCCTCCTTCGCGATCGGTGCGGGGCGAACGCGCAGCTGACCACGGTGATCATCGCAGCCGATGGCAAAGATCCTCATCGGTGGTTCGCAGCAGCGCGTGCAACGGGAACGCGAGCAATCGGCTGACCCGACTGAACCCCGATGGTCCTTTGATGCCACCTTCACCATCGGCAGGATTCAATGGCAACATCACGTCCCTTGCCATCCAAGCTGACGGCAAGATCCTGGTGATGGGTACGTTCACGCAGTTCAACGGAGCGGCACATGGACGCATCGTCCGGGCTTGAACACCGACGGTACTTTGGATACAACGTTCGCTGTGGGATGGTGCGAATGCGGACATTTACTGTGGTGCGTTGGACGCCGACGGGCGCTGGTGGTCGGGGGAATATTCACGAGCGTGAACGGGACGGCACGTCCGTTGCTGGCACGTTTCAATACGAACGGTACGCTGGACATGACGTTCAACCCAGGTGCTGGACCCAACGCTGCGCCATACTGCATTACCCACCAACGCAATGGCAAGATCTTGATCGGCGGCTTGTTCACCAGCTACAACGGCAGCACACCCTCTGCCCGTATCGCACGCATCAACAGGGATGGCAGCTATGACAACACCTTTTCGAGCGGGACGGGCTTCAACAACTGGGTCTATACCATCGTGCTGCAAGGCGACGGAAAACTTTGTCGGTGGTGACTTCACTGCGTACAACGGTAACACGCGCGTAACCGATTGGTCCGTTTGAACAAGACCGGTTCTTTGGACAACACCTTCAGCACGGGCAGTACCTGTAACAACTGGGTGTATGCGATCACCGGCAACCCGAGGGTCGTGTGACCGTGGGCGGTGGGTTTACGACATTCAACGGCACAGCACGGAACCGACTGGTCCGCCTGTTCACTGGGTGCGATGATACGGTCCAGCTGGTCCTCAAGACCGACGGCTTCGGTGCGCAGACCAGTTGGGAGACGATCGGAGAAGGCTTCACCTACACCATCTGCTCGGGAACCGGCTTTGCCAGCAACCAGGAGATCACTGCGACGTGCTGCTTCCCATGGGCTGCACTGCGGCTGCGCGTGCTGGACAGCGCCGGCGATGGCATGACCACTGGAGGCTATGAGTGCTCAAGGACCGTGCGGGGAACCGGATCATCGATAACCCGAATGACGGAGTGTTCGGCACGGAGAGCAGTGTAGGGCAACGGAACGTTCTGTTTGCCCATGAGCCCGGATCGTCCCATCCTGTCCGTGTGCGACAAACTGGACTGGGTGAATTCCGATTTCGTGGTCGCATCCCCAGTTGCGGAAGTGAGCGCACAATGGGGCGTGGGCGACCAGACGGATGACGGGTACGAGTTCTGGTTCTACGATCCGGATGGAACCTACACACAACAGTTCCGCAACCACGCCACGGCCGGTGGCTTCGGAAGTGGGGCGTTGCGCGCCTGCTACCAGCGTTATGGGTTGGCTCCCGAGCGTGAACCCGATACCGACGGGCGTTCTGCTGAACGTGAAGGTGCGCGGTCGTGTGAACGGGATCAACAACGGAATGGGGAACGGTGCAGGTTCGGGTTGGACCCGGTGGCAGCGGCCTGCCCGCTCACCAAGTTGATCGACATTCCCGGCAACGTCTACTATTCCTGCGGCACCACCCGCACCCGCTCCCAGTTCGTTACGGCGAAAGGAGTAGCGGTGCCAACCGCTACGAGTTCGAGTTCGTGAACACGGCCGATGGGTATTCCCAATACCATCCAGTCCACCAACTACCACCGCTACCTCAATTGGACCACACCGGCCCTTGTACCGGACGTACTTACCGTGTACGTGTACATGCCAGCAGGGACAATGGAGCCACATGGTGTCCATGGGGCGAGGTAATACTCAGTCACGATCGCACCGCACTTGTGCGTCGCCCGGAGGCCAGTCCGCTTTGAGCTTGCAGGATGCGGAGCAAACGTTGATCCTGGTGGCCCAACCCCTCGTCGGGACAGGAACTGGAACTCCGGATCGATGGGATCGAGGCGGCGACCACGACATCGGACGTGACGGTTTTCGATGCGACCGGCAAGCTGGTCTTCCAACAACGCTACGGGGTGCAAGCACCGATGTGGCGATCCATGGTGAGCTTCCCGAGGGTGCTTCCGACAGGCAACTACTTCCTGAGGGTCACTTCCGGTGACAGGACCTTGAGCGAGCGCTTCGTGGTCGTGCACTGACGTTCCATTCGTCTAGGTTGGCGACCTTCGCTTGCGGTGGCCCAATGCCACTGTAAGGAGAGATGGCCACAAAGGAGAACCAGCGTTGCCCATGGTGCTTGAAGGACGAGATCTACATGCGCTACCACGATGAGGCATGGGGCGTACCCGAGCATGATGACCGCCGCCTCTTCGCCAAGCTGATCCTTGATGGAGCACAGGCTGGATTAAGCTGGTACACCATCCCTGATCCGCTCCGAGAGCTATGCAAAGGCATGCCCACCAATGGGACGCGAAGAAGATCGCCAGTACGGCGAGAAGGACATCGACCGATTGATGAACGATCCGGGATCATCCGCAATCGTTCCAAGGTGATGGCGTCCATCGGCAATGCGCAGGCCTATCTGAAGATACATGGCGGACGGTCCCGGCTCGTTCGACAGGTTCCTGTGGAAGCACGTCGGTGGAAAGACCATCGTGAACAACTGGAAGGGTATGAGCGGCATCCCGGTGTCCACACCGGAGAGCGATGCCATGAGCAAGGACCTCAAGAAACACGGTTTCAAGTTCGTGGGGACCACCATCGTCTACGCCTTCATGCAAGCAAGCGGCATGGTGGACGATCACATTTCCATATGCTGGAGGCGAACTGGCTTATGATCGCACGTTAACTTGACACCATGCAAGCGCCCGTTGAAGCCGTTCGCATAGAGCGTACCGACAAGGCCGGAACCTCTTTCGTGGATGATCTTGCTCGTTACCGAGGAGCCGTTGGAGATCCGTCTCGGGCACGGTCCTTTGAAGGGCGCGCAGAGCTCCGGCTGAGCGTCACGATGCGCACACCCGGCCACGACCAGGAACTTGCCCTCGGATACCTGTTCACGGAGGGCCCGATCACGAGCGTCATCGACTGCTGCGCGTGGAGTATTGCATGAACGTGCGGCCAGAGGAACAAGGGAACGTGGTGCGTGCGGAACTGCACCCCTCTGTTGTTGTCGATCCAGAACGCTGGCAACGCAACACCTACACGACGAGCAGTTAGGGTGTCTGCGGTAAGACGAGCATCGAAGCCGTGGAGGTGACTTCAGGTTCGTCCATTGGGTCATATCCCGAACTCGGTCCTGAACTGGTACAGGCACTTCCTGAACGGATGCGCGCCGCGCAAACCATGTTCAAGCACACCGGCGGCATACACGCTGCAGCACTGTTCAAGGCCGGGAGCTCCTGCTATTGCGCGAGGATATCGGTCGGCATAACGCCGTGGACAAAGTGGTCGGTGCGTTGCTTCAACGGTCGATCACATCAGATGACAAGATCCTGGTCATCAGCGGGCGTGCAGGATTCGAGTTGGTGCAGAAGTGTGCAGTCGTTGGCCTGCCGGTCATGATCGCCGTGGGCGCTCCGAGTACACTGGCCGTTCGGTTGGCCAGACAGCGCGGCATGCACCTCATCGGCTTCGTACGTGATGGACGCCACAACAGCTATTCACCGGAACGCGCATGACCGATCGGATCGATACGGAGGCCATGCAACAGCGCCTGCTGATGCTGATGCTCGAGCCTGTGGAGATGGTGGTGTACGATCCAGCGTGGCCGGCGTTGTACAAGGCAGAGGAAGAATACCTGTGGAACACGTTGCCGCATGACCTTGTGCTCCACATTGAGCACATCGGCAGCACTGACGTGCCGGGGCTCAGTGCAAAACCGATCGATGTACAGGTAGGGGGAAGGATCCGGTGCGTGTGCGGCGCGAAGTCGTGCCACGCTTGATGGGTGCCGGATACGAGTTCATCTGGCGGAACTCCATCGGGGAACGTGAACCGTTCTACGCCTGGTTCCTGAAACGCGATAGCGCCGGTCGCCGAACCCATCACATCCATATGGTGAAGCCGGACGAAGCCAGCGAGGAGCGCATCCTGTTCCGCAACCGGCTGCGTGAGCACCCTGAAGAAGCGGCGGAGTATGGATCCATCAAACGGAACTGGCGCTTCATCACGGCAACGACCGTTCAGCTTACACGCGGGGCAAGTCGGCGTTCATCGCCGAGATCCCGCCAAGGGCGAGGTTCAGCGCGGGTGAACAGCCGCCGCATGCGCGAGGCATCAGCGGCCACCCAGAAATAGCAGAAGCGGTCCCTGTGGGAACGCAAGGCATTCAGTACGGAATCCAGTTCGCTCTTGGGATAGTACAGGCTAAGCGAGGCCGAGACCTTGTCCAGTGAAGGTGCGGGTAGTTCTTCCGGTCCGGAGCGAAAGTGGAAATGCACATGGTTCACCCGACTGCGCTTCGAAGCGGCGCGCTGAATAAACAAGGTCCACGTTCAAGGCAGAAACATCCGTACGCTGCGTTTCGCGAAGCAGGCGCACAACCTCAAGGCGGCCGGGTTCGTAGGGCATGGACGTCTTGCGAGAAGCGGCCATATGCTCCAGCACACCTACGGCTTGCACCACGTCGACGTCCGGCTTCCGGTGTTCGAAATGGCCTTCTCCATGCCACCAAGTTCGGTACAGAATTCCGTCCTCCTACTGACATTCATTACTATTCATGAAGTTCACATTGGCGTTACATTGGAGCTTGGTCCGTAGAACCTTTGACTGGTCGATCAAGCCTTAATCCTATCAAGATGAAGCACCTCCACACCGCGCTCCTGCTCGTTCTGCCAAGTCTAGCGATCGCGCAACGCACGTTCGATGTCACCATTGCCGACAGCACCTACCATATGAAACAGTACTGGTTCGTGCTCTACACTACGGGGCCGGATACGACCCAATTGGACAGTTCCACCTCCGCCGATCTGCTGAAGGCGCATCTCGCACACCAAGGTGAACAGGCAAAGCGCGGTCTGATCCAGGTCGGTGGACCCTTTGGGGACAAGAGCAATTGGCGCGGACTACTACTTTACGATTGCGAGACCAAGGAGGAGGTGGAGGGCTATCTACGGCAGGACCCGTTCGTTCAACGGGGAAAGCTGGCATACGATATCCACCCGTGGTACGGCGCGATCGGGACGGTGCTGCGCTATCGAGGGTCGACCAGTGCGTTGCCGTCGATCATGCGATCTTGACCAGGGTGATGGCCTTCCCGTTGAAGAGGACCTTGTCACCCACGCTTTGTCCTTCAGTGCTTGGCCGATCGGCGAAGCGAGCGAGATCGCGAAGAGGAAGCGCCATCGACCTCGATACGACCGGAGACCGATGGCTACGAAGTAGTCGCCTCGATCCGTTCCCACCAGACTACCGAAGGCCACACGATCGAAGGCTGCGCTCCAACGGAACACGCGCCAGTTCGTGTTGAAGCGACATGAGCTTGGCATGCTGCTTTCGAGCTTGTCCAGTTCCTGCTGCACCATCGCGCGGCCAACTCCGTGCTTGTCACCAGCACTGCTCTTTGTATCACTGGTGAAGGAGGTACGCGTGACACGATCTCCTGCTGGGCGGCGGTCACCTTTTCTTGAAGAAGGGACTGTAGATGATGGAGGACGTCCGACTTGTTCATGGGCTTGTCCATGGGCCGCCCCGTGTCACATTCACGAACGAGCTTCCATTGAAGCGGAACAGCCCGCCGGAGAATCCGAACCAGAGTGTGCCGTGGCGGTCCTCCACGAAAGCCTGTATGGCGAAGTACTTTCGTGAGGTCCGACGGATCCGTCTGGTCGAAGAGCGTGAACGACGCGCCGTCGTAACGGTAGGCGCCCACGCGTATCGCACCGATCCAGATGTTGCCTGCTCGATCCGCGTAGAGGTTGTAGATGTCGTTCGCGTCAAGGCCTTTCACTTCGGGGAACTGCGTCACCGCTTTTCCATCATACCGGCTCACGCCACCTTCTTCGATGTATTCGGGAAAGTCGGACGTGATGGACCCGAACCAGATGTTGCCTTGTGCGTCCTCCGCGATGCTCGCGACGTTGTTGCTGCACAGGCCGTCTTTCTTGGTGAAGTGCGTGAAGGTCTTTCCACCTGTCCTGGGCGCGGCCGAAGGATCGTACTTGCAGGCACCGTACCCATCACGCCCGAACCAGAGGTTCCCTTTGCTGTCCTCGAAGAGGTCCCACACCTTGCCTGGCACCATCTTGTAGCTCGGTGTGTCGATCACCGGATCGGAGGCTCGAACACGTGGAACCGTTTCCCATCGAACCGAAAACGCCCGTACTAGTGCCGGCCCATAGCGCCCGTTGCGATCCACCAGCACCTTGCAACCTGCGCCCGATAACCTTTCTGCCGGACCGAAGCCGGTGAACGTCTTTCCGTCATACAACGAAGCGCCCGCTTGCGTTCCGAACCAAAGGTTGCCCGCGCTATCCTCGGTGATGCCCGTGACGACATTGTCAATGAGTCCTTCCACTGCGGAGAAGTAGCGGAGCGACGTTCCATCCCAACGGGCCGCGCCCTGACCGTTCGTGCCGAACCACAAGTGGCCTTTGCTGTCCTCGAAGGCCGCCACCACATACTCGGCGATCTGCGCGGTGTCCGATGAGGCGGGAATTGATGTGGAGGTCGTGTCGATCGCCTCTGTCGAGGAACGCCCATCGACTTGTCCGTTACATGACGCTATGCACAGCGTGGAGAACAGAAGGGCGATGGCGAAACTTGGGCGATGCGTCATGGCGGTCTGGGTGATCGTGGAACAATGTAGCTCGGTGTGGTCGCTCCATACCGGTATCGCCTTTTGCTGATCCGAACCTTCAAAGCTCGGCTTTGGATCTTGTGCCTGATATTCCATCAACATCAACCCACCACATGTCTCCAATCCACCACTTGCTGCTGGTCGTCCTTCTGGGCTCCGCCATATGCACAGCAGCGCAAAACCCCGGAGGTGCCGAAGAATTGCCACGCATCACCAGCACGCTCATGGACTACATCGACGGCACGGCCAACGGCGTATCCTGCTCAGGTGCGCCGTGCCTTTCATCCAGACTTCAACCTCTACACTGTGAACGATGCCGACAGCCCAGCATCCGCTCGGGTGCGAAGTACATCGATGGCATCAAGGTGGGTGAGAAGAACAACCGCAAGGGCCGCATCATCTCCATCGACGTGGAGCACAACGCCGCCATGGCTAAGGCCGAGATCGCCATACTCGGCTGGCGCATCTTCACCGATTACTTCCTGTTGCTGAAGTACGAGGGCGATGGAAGATCGCAGAAGAGCTACACGTGGCGGGAATGGCCGAAGGCGGACGAGAATAAGTAGCGTCGATCCGAAGGTCGCGCAGATAGCCCTGACGCATCCTGTGTTCAAGCACCATCAGACCCGTTGCGGCCTGCGTGACGGGGCAGCGGGGACGATCGACCACCGACGAGTCGGGGACCAGAGCAAGTTGACGCAGACCGCCAAGAAGAAGGGGCGGAAGTAGTCCGGGCAACGACTGCTCTGGCACAGGCCATTTCGAACGACGACGGGTTCGCGCTCAGCAAGGACCACCGTCCGCGCACGCGCCCAGGCCAGTTCCTCCGCCAGCTTCTTCAGGTTCTTCAATTGCGCATGTTGCATCAGCGCATGCATGGGCGGAAAGAGCACCGCACCTTGCAGCCAGGCCGACCACGGGGGATCACCGATACCGCGCACGCGGGTAACCAGATGGGTGGCATCGGTGCCGATGGGTTCCAGCACGAAGGACCAGCTGGTGCGGATGTGCCCGCCCATGCGGTCCGTTTCCGCGCCGAGCACAAGGCAACGCTGAGGTTGTACCTCACGCACGGTAACCGCCGTCCAGGGCCGGTGTGGCGTGCACGGTATCGCCCACGCGCCGTTCGCTCCATTCCGTGCGCAGCTCGGCCACGCTCGGTTCCCCGCCATGGTCCAGGGCATCGATGCTGTACCAGCCGCCGCGATCGCAGCCCAGTTGCATCAGCCACGGCCATACCATGGATGGTGGAGCTTCGATGTCGATGGCATGCGTGAGCGAATACGGCGCATCCGGTAGAATGGCATCCCCCGGCAGGTCGCGGTGGTCGTCCTCGGGAAGCGGCGCCTTTCCCAACTGCGCTTCGAGGTGCGCCATCGCCGAGGTGCGGATCAGGTGGGAGAACGGACCGATCAGGCGGAAGTAGTTGGTCTGTTTGCGCCAGCTCGTGTCGTCCGTGGCGGTCACGCGTAGCTCGAGCGTGATCCACGACCCGCCTTCGCGGGGCTCCACGCGGATGCACCAGGCCACCTTGCCCCAGCCGGGTTCATGGAAGGAGGCGAATTCCTTCGGCGCCACATCATGGAAGGGAATGTTCAGGTGCCAGAACTGCCCGATCGCGCCCACCACCACCTCTTCACCGGGCTTCTCGTCCAGCAGCATGAAGCCGTGACCGTGCGAAGCGATGTCGTCCACCCCCAGACCGCTGTCCTTGGCCAGGGGCACATCCAAGCCGCGCATGCGGTCGGGCAGCGTGCGCAGGTCGAAGAGGAAGCGCACCCAAGGAATGGTGGAGCCATCGAAGTGCCGCGCCACTTCCCACGCTTCCGCGGGCGGCGCGTTCACGGCGATGCGGTGGATCTCCACATGGCGCGGGTGGGGGGAGGTAGTGCTGGATCAACCGCATGGATCGATGATCTTTCGCGAAGCTGACGCGTCCATAGAAAGCGAGAGCTGACGTGCGTCAGTGATGCTTGCCCTTGAGCCGCTTGGAGCTGATGGGAAGGGGTTGGTGGGATCGGTCGTGGACCCTCGCAACCCGGACGTGTGTCAGGCGAGCACGAAATGCGTGCTCCGTCCACCGGCCCGGCCCTTCTTCAGGATCTTTTTGGCGACCAGGTCCGCGATGTCGCGTGAGGCTGTATCCTGCGAGGTCTTCGTCAGCTTGGCATACTTGCTCGAAGTGAGGTTCCCCTCAAAGCCGTCCAGCAACTTGTTCAGCAGTTTCACTTGCCGCGGGTTCAGGATGGTCTTCGCATGCGTTTGCCAGAAGCGGTGCTTGTTCAGCACGGCGGACAGCGTCTCTTCCGAAGCCGTGATCGCCCGCTGAAGGCAGGTCATGAACCAGACGAGCCATTCGGTCACGTCAAGTGATCCGCGTTGCGAGCGCTCCAGCATGTCGTAATAGCGTTTGCGCTCGGTGCGGATCTGCGCGCTCATGCTGTAGAAGCGTTGCGGCGAACCATCGCTGCGCGCGAGCAACAGGTCGGCGATGGCGCGTGCGATGCGGCCGTTGCCATCGTCGAACGGATGCAGGGTGACGAACCAGAAGTGCGCGAGCCCTGCCTTGATCAGCGGGTCGAGAGACCTCTCGGTATTCACCCACTTGAGGAAAGCCGTCATTTCCCCTTTCAGTCGTGCGGCCGCAGGCGCTTCGTAATGCACGCGCTCCCGGCCCATCGCGCCGCTCACCACTTGCATTGGGCCAGTGGAGTCGTCCCGCCAGCGGCCCACGAGGATCTGATACATGCCACTGCGACCAGCTGGGAACAAGGCGGCATGCCAGCCGAACAACCGATCGGCCGTGAGCTTCGCGTCCGCCTGCTGCGTGGCATCGAGCATCATCTCCACGATGCCTTCCACGTTGCGGTCCTGCGGTGCAGCGCCTGAGACATCCAGCCCCAAACGGCGCGCGAGCGATGAGCGCACCTGTGCGGGATCGAGCACTTCGCCCTCGATGGCGCTGGTGCGCACCACGTCCAGGATCATGGTCTCCAGGTTCGCTTCGCTGCGCAGGTCGAAACCCACGGCGGCCATGCGGCCCAGCAAGTGGCTCTGCAGCTGGCGGGCCTTCGCCACGGCCGGCACCAATGCGTCGGCATCCCACCTGAAGGCGGGCCAGTCCTTGCGCTGGTGGATGTAGAGGGGCATGGCCGTTCCGGAATGCGGAGAAAGGTACGGATAACCTCCGCGAATGTTGCGGAGATTATGGGCGGTATTCTCCGCATGGTGAAGTGTCGGCGCCCCACGATGGCGTGCCAGTTGCGACCGCCCACCGCCGCCAAGCCGGAGCGTAGAGCAAGACGGGTCTGGCCGGCAAGAAGAAGGGGCGGGAGTAGAACAGCCGCGTTACTCGGGGCGGGATCACGTCCATGGGCCGCAGGGTCGCCCGCTCAAAGCAGCGGACAGACCGCTGCGGGGGGTGGGAGGAGTCCGTGCGCGGGTATAGATAGGTGAGCTGGTGATGAGGTTAAGCATCATCTCCGGGAAGTGGAAGGTGCTGCTGAGGATGCCAGGCTTCACCTTATAGGCGATCAATTCGGTCGTTCCCCGGTCCATGTATGTATCTCGATCTTGTCCACGAACAAGTGGTCGACTCCTAGGGAACAGTGCAGTATTGTGACCCAGAGTGAACTCAATCGAGAGCGGATGGTTGGACATGCCGTTGACGTTGAAGTACGCTTCGCTAAGTGGGTGCTCGATGCCATCCACACGGAAGATCCTGTCGCCTCGGTCCGCAATGAGTTCAAATTCGCCCATCGATCCCTGAAGGCATCAGCGTCGAAGGTTGAATCACGATGGGTCCGTCCGAAATTCGGATGGGGCAAAGTCATTTCAATGTTATTGTAGTCCAGCCTAAGTCTTGATGTGCTAGCGAACGACCCAACCTGAGCTGCCACGCCTGGAGATCACCGTATCGTGCCACTGGTTCAGCACTTGGAAGTAGCCCTGCGCCAGAGCGATCCTCATACTTCAAGACGGGTCAATATCGAATCCTCTTGAATGCTCGGCGATCAACTCGGCGCCAAGCCAAGAAGCGCCATACAGGGTTTGGTCATAAGTGAGTTTCAACACGCCATCCTCCATTCTGACAAGGAGGTGGTCCGGGTCAAAGATGCCGTCAGGTACCGTGTTCCAGGCGCCCCATTGAGCGAACGATTCGGAATAGATGATACGTTCGGTGAATAGGGTCCTTCCTGCCATCATCGGAGTCGTCCTTTCGACATGAACCAAGCAACACCACTACCGCGCAGGAGGCGATTGCTAATTGTGCTCCGAAATGGGTTGTGGTGTGTGCCATCAAGCATTTATAACCACTTCCCCAGCATTCCTCAGATGCGTCTTCCTCGCCTTCCTGATCCTGCAGCTCACCACCTTGTACTCGGGGCACATGGCCAGTGAAAGCGCTGAACGCTTTCTCATCGTATTGAGGAACAAGCTTCAGATCGACCACGGCGTTAGCTTTTATGCCTTCGCCACCACCTCCCCCGCCTCCCGCAAATGCGTCTTCCGCGCCTTCCTGATCCTGCAGCTCACCACCTTGTACTCGGGGCACATGGCCAGTGAGTCGCTTACGCTGCTGGTGATGAGGTTCAGCATCATTTCCGGGAAGTGGAAGGTGCTGCTGAGGATGCCGGGCTTCACCTCGTCGGTGATGCGCGCTTTGATGTCCACTTTGCCGCGCGGGCTTTCCACGCACACCATGTCGCCCTCGGCGATGCCGTTCTTGGCGGCGTCCTCCGGGTTGATCAGTAGCACGTCCTCGGTGAGGATCTCGCCGTTGCCGGTGCGGCGCGTCATGGCGCCGCAGTTGTAGTGCTCCAGCTCGCGGTTGGTGGTGATGATGTAGGGGAACTCGGCCTGGTTGGCCTTCACCTCGGGGCTCATCTGCCACGCGTTGAAGTAGAAGTGGCCGAGCCCGCGCTTGAAGGTGTCGGTATGCAGGATCTTGGTGTCGGTGCCGTCGGCGTTCACGGGCCATTGCTTGCCCTGCTCGCCGAGCTCGTCCCACTTCACGCCTTTGAAGAAGGGCGCGATGCGGCTGATCTCCTGCAGGATCCACTCGGGCTCGTAGGTGCTCTTGGCGTTGCCGCTCTTGCGACCGGTCTTGGCGGCGTAGCGCTCCATGATGTCGCAGATGATCTGGCCATCGGGCTTGGTGCCTTCCACGGGAGCCACGGCGGCGTTCACGCGTTGGATGCGGCGCTCGCCGTTGGTGAAGGTGCCGCTCTTCTCCAGGAAGCTGGCGCCGGGCAATACGACGTGCGCGAGCTTGGCGGTCTCCGTCATGAAGAGCTCCTGCACCACGAAGAGGTCGAGCGCGCCGAGGGCCTTGCGCACGTGGTTGGTGTTGGGATCCGTCTGGCCCATGTCCTCGCCGCAGACCCACATCGCTTTCAGGGTGCCGGCGAGCGCGGCATCATACATCTGCGGGATCTTCTTGCCGACGACGTTCGGCACGTGCACGCCATAGAAGTCGTCGTAGAGCTTGCTGTACTCGGGCGTGTCCACGGCGAAGTAGCCGGCGCCTTGGTGCGGCTGGCAGCCCATGTCGGCCGCGCCCTGCACGTTGTTCTGTCCGCGCAGCGGATTCACGCCCACACCGCGACGGCCGATGTTGCCGGTCATCATGGCGATGTCGGCGATCTGCATCACGGTGAAGGTGCCCTGGAAATGTTCGGTGACGCCCAGGCCGTGGAAGCTCATCGCGGCGGGTGAGCTCGCGTAGGCGATCGCCGCCTTGCGCACCAGCTCGCGGTCCACGCCCGTGACTTTCTCCATCTCGGCGATGTCCACGCTGAGCAGTTCCTTCTTGAAATCGGCGTAGCCCTCCGTGCGCGTGTCGATGAACTCCTGCTTCACCAGGCCCTCGCTCACGATGTAGTACATGAACATGTTGAGCAGCGCCACGTTGGTGCCGGGGCGCAACTGCAGGTGGTACTTCGCGTAGCGGGCCAGCTCGGTGCGGCGCGGGTCGATCACGATCAGGGTCTTCCCCTTCATGATCTGCTGCTTGATCTTGGCGCCGGTCACCGGGTGCGCATCGGTGGGGTTCGCGCCGATCACCATGATGGTGTGCGTGTCCTTCAGGTCGTCGATGCTGTTGGTGGCCGCGCCGGTGCCGAAGGTCTTCTGCATGCCGAGGGCCGTGGGGCTGTGGCACACGCGCGCGCAACTGTCGATGTTGTTGGTGCCCACCTGCACGCGGAAGAATTTCTGCATGAGGTAGTTCTCCTCGTTCGGGCAGCGCGCGCTGCTCACGCCGGCGAGCGCATCGGGTCCGTGCTTCTCCACTATGTCCGCGAAGCGGTCCACGATGAAGTCATAGGCTTCGTCCCAAGTTGCAGGGACCAGTTCTCCGTTCTTACGGATCAGCGGTGTGCGCAGCCGCTCCGGGTGATCATAGAAGTGGAACGCATAACGGCCCTTCAGGCAGGTATGCCCCTGGTTCGATTCGGCATCGTAGGGCGCGGTGATGGCGACGACCTTGTTGTCCTTCACCTTCACTTCGAGGTTGCAGCCCACGCCGCAATAAGTACACACGCTGCGCACCACTTCATCGGCCTTCGTCTCCTTGCTCTTGAACACATCGGTGATGGCGCTCGTGGGGCAGGCCTGCGCACAGGCGCCGCAGCTCACGCAATCGCTCTTGAAGAAACTCTCGTCGGTGCCCTTGGCGATGTGGCTGTCGAAGCCGCGACCGGCCATGGTGAGCACGAATTCACCCTGCACTTCATCACAGGCACGCACGCAACGGTAGCAGCTGATACAGGCGCTGAGGTCCCTGACCATGTACGGATGGCTGGTGTCCATCTGCGTGTGCTGGTGCGTCTTGCCCTTGGGGTAGCGCACACTATCGATGTCGAAGCCGATCTGCTGCACCACGTTGTACAGTTCGTTCTTCCCGTGGTCCTCCGTCTTCAGGCGCTCGGTGTCGTAGTCGGTGAGCACCAGCTCGATGATGTTCTTCCGCAGCCGCTCCATGCGCGGGCTGTTGGTGGTGATGTACATGCCCTTGCCGACGGGCGAGTGGCACGAGGCCATGACTTTCGCAGGACCATCTTCTTGCAAGGCGACTTCCACGGAACACACCCGGCAGCTGCCGAAGGGCTCCAGGTTCGGTGCGTCGCAAAGCGTAGGCACCGGGTTCGGGCCGATGTGCCGGCGCATGAAGGCCAGCATCGTTTCGTTCTTGTTGATGGGATAGGCCACGCCGTCGATGTAGGCGACGTCGACCTCGGTGGCTACCGCGTTGGAAGAGGCGGGAGCACTTTGGGTGCGGGCCGAAGGGGGGGCGGAGGTGCCGTGCTTGGCGGAGGGCGTGTTCATGGCGAAAGGCGGATGGAACCTGCTGCACGAAGATAGCGGGGGCTTGGGCGTTCCCCTTCGTAAGGCAAGGGTGTCGATCCCGATCAACAGTGCAACTCAGCGATCACATCGCCAATGCGCTGTTGGTCAAACACGTACTGCAGCCCCAGGTCCAAGCCGTAGCGGTAATCGTGCTCCAGGCTCGCGGTGGAGTAACTGTACGTGCCGCTACGTAGCGCCATTGCCGGAGCGATCTGGTGGATGTGGACTCCGGAGGGAGGATGTTCCATCAGGTCGAGCGTGGCGTTGTACACCGCATGGCTATGGGTGAAACACCGGCTCAACGCGGGATGCTTCCTGAAATAGATGCTGCCGAAATAGTCCGGCCAGCTTTGCGTAAGCCGAACAGTGGCCGGAGAGGTCCGCAGCACGATGATCCGCTTTGCGCCCATGTCCATGGCCCGCTTCACGGGGAGGGGGTCGCTCCAGCCGCCATCGAAGTATTCCTGGCTCGCGATGATGTGCCGTCCCTTCGTTGCGCCGGGTAAGGTGCTCGAGCCGATCACCACATCCACCCAATTGCGTTGCGAAGGCCGGAGGTACTCCGCTTCCCCGGTGGATCGGTCCGTCAGTACGAACTCCAGTTGCCTTCCACCCACTGTGTGCATGGCCTTTGCCACATCGAAGGGCACCACTTCCGAGGCGACACGCTGCAAGCGATCGATGTCCATGTATCCGCTTTCGGACATCACGCGGCTCATCTTCACGAAATCCGGATCGGTAGCCATCACCTGCATCGCCTTATAGCAATGCCCGAATTGCTCGCTCAAGAAGTAGGACAAGGCGATCGCCCCGCCCGACACGCCCAGATAACCGGAGAACGGATGGTGCCGCGTGGCAATGAACGCATCCAACACCCCGGCCGTGAACGCCGTGCGGAAGCCACCGCCTTGGATGATCAGAAACGTGTTGGACGTTGGCTCTCGCATCGATGGAACGAAAATACCGTGGAGCGGTGGTTCGGCACAACGACCACCACTTTCACAGGACCCATCTTCTGGAAGAGCGACTTCCACGGAACACACGCTGCAGCTACCGAAGGGCTCCAGGTTCAGTGCATCACAAAGTGTCGGAACGAGTTCGGTCCGACTTGGGCTGCGGCTATGTCGCCGTGCGTGCACTGCAATAAGCACAGCACGCCCAAGCCTTGCCCAGCTCCCCGCCGCTCACTCGCAGCCCTCCATCTCGATGATGAAGTAGCCCTGCTTCTGGATAAGCTCCTCCCACTGGGGCCGCAGAGCTTCCACATGGCAGAAGCGGCACTCCTTGGCGGTGAGTGATTGCCCTTCCTGGCCCTTGGTGCGCAGGTATTCACGGCCGAAGGCGTGGATCACCGTGGTATCGCGCAGGCTGCTGGGCGCCAGGATGTCGAAGTGCATCACCGTACCGTCCTTCTTCTTCACGTAGGTATCCCAAACGGCTACTTCCATCTTGTTGGTGGTTGGTATCTGTGTGTTGCGTTGCGCCGCCACGGTCATCGGGAGGATGGCAAGGAGAGCGATGAAGTGTATTCGTGCCATGCGGATGTGTGATCGGCGATGGCGCGAATATAGTTCGTATACCTAACTATATTCGCACCGGCAACCTAACGCCATCCAAACATGAACAAAGCAACATTTTACCACGCCGGCTGTCCCGTTTGCCTGAACGCCGAGAGCCGCATCACTGAGATCGTTGACCGCAGCAAGTATGACGTGGAGATCGTGCACCTGGGCGAGCAACGCGGCCGTATCGCCGAGGCTGAAGCCGCAGGCGTTAAGAGCGTACCCGCGTTGAAGCTGGGAAACGACGTGCTGCACATCAACTTCGGCGCGAGCATGGCCGATGTGAAAGGCTGATCGGTCCACTACTTCGAGAAGACCCGGAACAGAACATCCGGGTCTTCGCATTTCCACGAACTTTGATCGACCATGGGCACCGCTGCTAACCCGAACACCGCGCTTGACCACCACCTGGCCACGGTGCTTGAGCGCATTGGCGAGGTGTCGCGGGCATTGCGACTGCGGGAGGCGGGAGAGGCGGATATCAGCCCGTTGCAACTGCGGATCATGGGCTTCATTGCAGACCATCCGGATACCCAGGTTGGCGTGGCGCGATTGTCCGATGAACTGCAGATCAGCCGCCCCACCATCAGCGTGAGCGTTCGGCTGCTGGTGGAGCAAGGCTTGCTATTGCGCCGCGCTGATCCCGCCGATCAGCGCGGCCATACGCTGCGACTTTCAGCCAAGGCCTTGCGGGGCATGACCGCTGGTTCACCCCTTGATGATGCCGTCGCGGCGCTCGCTCCATCGTGCAAAGAGGCCTTGCTGCTCGCGCTCATGCAAGTGTTGCATCAACTGGTCGGCTCGCGCAAGTTGCAGGTGCAACGCATGTGCTGGACCTGTGCGCACTACGATGGAGACCGCAAGGAACACCACCGCTGCCTGCTGCTGAAGAAGACACTGAAAGTCCGCGAGCTGCGCACGGATTGTGCGGAGTACGAGGCGGCGTAGCAGCTCGGCATTAGCGCGCAAGGTGCCACGGAACGAGAAGACCGGCTGGTCAACCGTCTTCCCCTATCCAACCACCACTTCCACGGAACACGCGGCAGCTACCGAAGGGCTCCAGGTTCGGTGCATCGCAGAGCGTGGGAACAGGGTTCGGCCCGATGTGCCGGCGCATGAAGGCCAGCATCGTTTCGTTCTTGTTGATCGGGTACGCCTTGCCGTCGATGTAGGCGACGTCGACCTCGGTGGCTACCGCGTTGAGTGGTGGGCGCGCTTTGGGTGCGGGCCGCTGGAGGAGCGGAAGAGCCGGTCTTGGCTTGGGGCGTGTTCATGCGGAAAGGCGTGAAGGACGAAGATAGGCGGCGTGCCCGGGTCCACCCTGCCCACCAAAACTCTGCAGCGCCGGGTGCGGCTCTGTCTTCCGGGGCGGGTCTTTGCGGCATAACGCGGACCATCACTTTGCGGAAACCGGCCCAAGATGAAACGACCATCGACCTCCACGCCATCGGCGAGCGCATCCAGTTCAACGATGCACGCGAACGGACCAACGGCCGGCGCAGCGAGGCCACCCTGAGCCTCGGCCCCGGCAACAAAGGACCCGGCTCGCACATCCACATTGGTCAGGACGAAGGCTTCAAGGTGTTGAGCGGAAAGCTCATTGTCCAGATCGGGAAGAACGAGGTGACCCTGGGGCCCGGCGAGAGCGCGGTTATCCGCTCCGGCGAAGAGCACAACTTCCGCAACGCGAGCCACACCGAGCGCGTGGAGGCGGAGTTCTGGTATGAACCTGCGTTGCACATGGAATGGATGCTGCAATCGCTGGGCGAGGGGGCAATGGAGAACGGTGGGGATTGGAACAAGATGCCTGTGCTGCCGGCCATGTACCTGATGTGGAAGCTGCGCAGGGAATACCGGCTTGCCGGAATGCCGTATTGGCTGCAGGATGCGCTCTTCGGCATTGGTGCTGGCATCGCGCGGCTCACGGGTGCGCACAAGCGCTGGCCTGTGCCGGCTGACCTGGCTTAGTGCGCCTCTCTCGCGGCTCCAGGTTTGGTGCATCGCAAAGTCGATCAGGGTTCGGGCGAATATGCTGGCGCATGGCCCGCATAGTTCCGTACTTGTTGATCGGGTAGGCCTTGCCCGTCGATCGGCGACGTCGACTTCTTGCCATGGTTGCTGTGGGAAAGGAGGGGGACGCGTACGCGCTTTAGGTAAGGCGGGGGCCGGTGCCCTCGGCTCAAGGCGGTAACCGGGGCGCCGTTTCCGCTGCAATCGCTCACGCGAAACGTCGCTCGCGTTCCTTCTTACTGGACCAACAGCGGCGACGATCTCAGCGCCCCATCCGCCCCCAGCCAAGTAACCACAAACGTGCCTGGCCCATACGCTGACAGGTCGAGGCGGGAGCGCCCGTTCACGGTCCGCTTCATCAACAAGCGACCGGTCGCGTCGCGCAAGAGAAGTGTCCCGGTCGCACCATCGGGCAGGTTCACCCACACCTCGTTGCGCGCGGGGTTGGGCGCGATGGTGAACGGAGCGGTGCGGACCGGTGTGTGGATCGCGGTGCTCACATCCACGGGATCATCGTTCGGGCTCGAAGAGGTTCGTAGCGCGCAGGTAGGCGAACACGGCGCGGCCGTTGTTGAAGGTGAGGTGCCCCACGCGGGCACTGCGCTCACGGGCATTTCGGCGCCAGTGGCGGTGTGTCGGCCCACCACAATCACGCCGCTTTTCGTCTTGAAGGATCCGATCAGTTTCACGTTGTCGCCACCGGCTTGGGTGAGCGTATCCCACTGGCCCACGAGCAGCGAGCTGTACTTCAGGTTAGACAGGTCAGGAGTGTACACACGCACGAAATCGTTCCACGTGCTGAGGCCGCCGTTCGCGGGCTTCACCATCTTCTGGTACGCGTTGGCCGTGGTGATGGTGCGTCGGCCCTTGCCCAACGCAAGCACGCTACCGTCCGCCGTCACCTTCAGGTTGTTCTTGCCGAGGTAGGTGGTGTTCACGTTGGGCCATCCGCCGTTCGGGTTGGGCCAGCCATCGAGGTTGGGATCGGCCAGCGGTGCGCCGAACGAGCCGGTGCCTTCGGCGTATTCGGCGACGTAAGTGCTGTGCATCAACGTGCCGTCTTCGAGCGTGAGCTTGCCGAGCCAGCTGATGTGGATGTTGCCGTTGGTACCGGTGAACTGGTTCTGGAAACCGCTTGCGCCGGGATTCGCCGCGATCGAACTCCCTTCCCACAGGTTCTCCACGTTGTTGCCGTGGCAGCGCGCGTTCACTACGAGCATTCCGGATGCAGGCGGTTGCGAATAGTCGATCGCCAATGCATCGATGTACTGGTCTGGCGAGGAGTTCACTGTGTCGCCGCCGGGTGTTACTTCATGGTAGAGGCGGCTCCACCACAGCAGTGCGCCATCCGCATCCATCGCCATCACAGCAGGCTCGAAATCCGGCTCACCACCGGGCAGTACGCTCTTGGTGTTGAAGCCGATGTACATCGCGTTCGTGCGCCGATCGATGCAAACCGATTGCGGACCGTGCGTGAACGTGGCACTGCCGCTGTAACCGGTGTACCCGGGTCCATCCGTGGTGTTGCTGGTACCGCCGGGCAGACAGGGCTCACTGTACAGGATGTCCAAGGGCCAGGTGCCCTTTTTCGTTCCACCATTGCCATCGGGCAGCCATGCATTGTATTCGGTGGCTGTGGGCGATCGCAACTCGCAGCGCGAGGCATCCCGCTTCAGCACGATCCCACTGTAGTCCAAGCCACCGATCCCACCAGCGAAGGTGGCTGCCTCGCCCCGGTGTTCAGCACCACCACCGATCGGCCAGTGGATACGCCAGTGCGGGACAACATCAGGCTCACCATCGGCATCGTTGCGGTAGAACGCGCTCCAGTTGTACGAATGACTGTCGCCGTAGCCGTAAACCACTTTGCCGTCGCCGCCCACATCCCACGGCTGGTAGATCTTCGGGTATTCGCCCGCCGCGCACTTCACGTTGATCACCCACGCGAAGCCGGTGGGATCGCCGTTCACGAAGTTGTTGTCGAGTTTGCCGATGAAGTAGCCGCCATTGGTGGCGTCCTCGGTGGTGCCGCTGAGGTAGATGTCGCCCGTGGGTTCGCCGGGCACGTTGGTGAGCTTGATGAAGCGCAGGTCCTCGGCCGCGTTGGACGGAAGGTGATGCACGGCCAGCAGTGTTTGCGCGGTGCTGTCCAGCACAAGAACGAAGGGCACCTTGTTCGTGCCGAGGCCATTGGCAATGCCCGTTGCTGTGAGCGTGAACTGTGGAACGCTGTTGTCGACCCACGAAAGGTCGTCGGCTGTACCGATCACCAGGACACGGCCGTCGCTGATCTGCACCACATCGTTGAAGACTTCCTCGCCGCCACCGCCAGCGTACGTGACCACATTGTTCTGGGCGAGGCTGCTGAGCGTGAACAGGAACGCGGGCAGGAGAAGGAGGTTCCGCATGGTTGGATCCTGTTAGCGTATCGAACGCCAAGCACGCCAGAGTGTTCCGGCTTCATGGTCCAGATTGAAGAACGCCTTTCGCAAGCGTGCTTCCAGATCGACCTGTCGGATGCGCGCGTCGATGAGCGGCACTTCGCGGGCGTTCACCAGGAAGAGGGAGCTCTCACCGGCGGCGAAGCGCTGGTTCTCACCAGCGAGCAGGCGCTCGTTGTTCACGACCATGTCGGCACCGAGTCGCATTTGATCACCGAAGACGGCGATGTCGTTCACACGCTCGTTGATGCGGTTGCGGATGCGAAGGCGATCGCGGTCCAGGCCGAGGTTCGCGTCGGTAAGGCGCAGCTTGGCGATGGTGAGTTCACCGCGTTCACGGCGCAGGAAGAGCGGCATCTGGAAGCCAACGCCGAACTGGTAGCCATCGCCCAAGAGGGTGGTGCCCTGCTCATTGTTCAACGCACCGCCATTGCCGAGCCATTGGTACTTGATGTCGAGTTCCGGCTTCAGGTATTCGTTGCGCAGGCGACGGTCGATCTCCAGTTGATCGATGCGCGCACCGGCTTGCGCGAGCAGCGGATGATTCGCGACCGCGTTCGTGATGGCGGTATCGGGCAGTTGGAAAGTCGCGGGTGAAGCGAGGTCCGCAGGATCCGGGATAACGCTCGCCTGAAGCTCCAGCGGTTGTTGCGCAGCGTTCCACAAGTGGTTGCTCAGTCGCAGACCGGCGTTGCGGAAGTGGAGGCTGGCCTGCTGTTGGCGCATCTGGCGATCCTGGAATTGCAGGTACGCTTCCAGTGTGTCGATGGTCGGATCGATCGCCGCCGCGCCAGCTGCCGCGTACGTTGTCCAAGCGTGCGTTCGCGGATCCACGCGCGCTGTTGCTCACTTCAACGCGCGAGGTATGCGCCACCCAATCGGTGGTCGCCTAAGGCTTTCAGCAGCAGATCGTCAGCATCTGCTCTTGCTCGGCTTGTGTGGCGCGCAAGGGCCTGCGACTCTCCGGCAGTGTGGCGCGCCGCTGGTCGATGAAGAGATAACCCCTTTGCCCTACGCCCACCTGTCCCGCCGACTTTCGATCAGGCCATCGCCCGGTGCTGGCTTGCGATCGAGCAGGTCGCCGCTGTTCTCTTGTAGCCCAAAGAGTTCCACGCCGTACCATGTCGGCACTTTCAACCCGGCATCGAAGAGCTGGAAGTAGTTCTTCTCATCGAACTGCTTCTCGTCGTGAGTTGGCCGTCGCCATATGGATCGAAACCGCCGCGCGCACTGCGCACCGTGGCTTCGCCGAGTTCCGTTCGCGCGGGGCCGCCTGCCGCGCCATCGGGTGGCTCTCCAGCACCATGCGCACGAACGCTTCCCGCGAAAGCACGGCGGGGAATTTGTGCGGTTGCGGCCAGCCTGATAAGCGGTGCCGGAACGCGAGGAGGTGCATCCTCATTCGACCTCCCGGTATGGCGTCCGCTTGTCGTCCATGTACAGGTCCGGCGGAAACCCTGTTCTACCTGCCGCCAGCTCGTACCAGATGGGCACGTCGCTCAACAACGCGTAGCCGATGCATCCACCGCCTACGCAAGGCGTATCGGCCGTGCTTGGCTCGTCCTTCACCGGTGCCGGAGCGGTACTTGCCGTTCGGGCTGATGAAGCTATCGATCGCGCCAATTCCTTCCTGAACGTGCCATAACTGCTGTTCGGCCAGCCATGAAAATGATGCTCGGCCAACCGTCGAATGAAGCGCGCCTTCTGCTTTTACCGGGACAACTGTCCAGGTGGCGTACATAGAGCTCCACTTGGCTAGGTCCATGCCTGCGGGCATCACGCCTGGCGCGTATGCCTCCCTCTTTCACGGTTTCCGCCTTCACCGGTCAGCCATCGCTTTGGTGATATGATTCGGCTTGCGTTGTCCCGCCGTAGTAGTTGCCCGGGCGCACCGTGTAGTTGGCGGCGTCCACTCCGCATCTTGCTCACTTGGCTTCGGTGGTGTACATCTCGCTCATGCTGGAAACTTCTACCTCGGTCTTGCTCAGTTTGTCACGATAGTCGTTGCGGAATGCCGTTGGGATGTACGAGTTAGCGTTCAGCAGTTCGTTGCGCGCATCGAGCAGGCCGTTCTGTGCATCGACCAAGGTAGCGTTGGCACGCTGGCCCCTCGTTCTGAGCCCTTCCAATTCCACCTTAATCGATTTGGTCCGTCCTCTGAACTGTTGTTCGCCCCGCGCATATTGGTCGTCGGCCACCTACTCCGGTGGTCGCGGCGATCACGCGGATGCCGTCGCCTCGCCGCACCTGCAGCCGCGCCTTCTGGACGATCTTGTTGGGTGCCTGTTCCAGCTTGATGCCCGTCACTGGTCAACGCACTCGATCTGTGCATCCAGTGAGTGCACTTTCTCTTCGTAGCTCCTACGCAAGGTAAGCCTTCAGCTTATCTCCGGCTTGCGTGCGCCAGCAGTTTTGGACGGAAGTGGCTCGGGCTTCACTTCGCCTCGGGCGCAGATGGTATCGCCTTTCTGCACGCGTTGCTTTCTCGCGCACGAACCACTCTTCCAACCGACCGGGACCGACCGCGTCAACGTCTGCGGCCGCTGGTCGGGCGTGAGAGACTG